>NZ_SJJR01000002.1 GCF_004331455.1 Micromonospora zingiberis | reverse complement strand
ACTGCTCGGGCGAGGAGTGAGCTTGCGAGCCCCGCAGTCCCGAGCCAAAATCAGCACTGCTCGGGCGAGGAGTGAGCTTGCGAGCCCCGCAGTCCCGAGCCAAAATCAGCACTGCTCGGGCGAGGAGTGAGCTTGCGAGCCCCGCAGTCCCGAGCCAAAATCAGCACTGCTCGGGCGAGGAGTGAGCTTGCGAGCCCCGCAGTCCCGAGCCAAATCGGGGGCGATCAGCTGCTGACCGGCGCGCTCTTCAGCCAGGACAGCGCGGCCTTGTGGTACGCCACGGCGAACTCCAGGGCGCTCGCGTCGTACGCGTCGCCTTCCTTGCGAGCGTTCTTGACCTGCTCGCGGACCCGGGCCAGGGCCTCGGTGTGGTATTCGTTGGCCGCGGCCTGAAGGCTCTTCAGCTGGTTCGCAGAGTGCAGTTGCCCGAAGGCGATCCGCAGGGCGATCGGGTTGCGGATGGTGTCGCGCCCCGGATCCTCGGCCAGCCAACGGGAGAATGTTCGTTTCCCGGCTGCCGTGATCGCGTACGGTTGACTCATCCGCGGCCCGGGCTTACCCAGCCGGACGAGACCCTTGTCGGCCAACACCGGCAGCTCCCGGTAGACCTGACTGCGGGTCATCGACCAGTACGGCGCCAGTCGGCGCTCAGCGGCGGCCATCAACTGGCCACCTGTCATGGGGCCCTCGTGGAGCAGCCCGAGCAGGGCCGCCGCCGTGGGGTTGACTCCGGATTCCGCCATGCCCTTCACGCTGCCACTTTGCCGGGCCGCCGTCCAGGATTTCACCGTTTCGCCACCCAATGGGGTTTCCTATGTGCACTGTCGGCGCGCGACGGTCCGCCACGGCACCACTCACCCGGGTAGCGCCCATCCCCGAGCAGCGGTGTTAAGCGGGGCCCCTTCCTATACACCAGGCGTTAAGAAGGGGCCCTTCCTTACATCTCAGCCCATGTGGGGGTAGGTGTGGTCGGTGGGCGGGACGAAGGTTTCCTTGATCGTCCGGGGGGACATCCAGCGGACCAGGTTGTGCCAGGAGCCGGCCTTGTCGTTGGTGCCGCTGGCGCGGGCCCCGCCGAAGGGCTGCTGCCCGACCACCGCACCGGTCGGCTTGTCGTTGATGTAGAAGTTGCCGGCCGCGTACCGCATCTTCTCGGCCACCGCGTCGACCACCCGGCGGTCGGTGGCGAAGATCGACCCGGTCAGCGCGTACGGCGCGATCGACTCGGCCTGGGTGACCACGTCGTCGAAGCGGGCGTCGTCGAAGACATGCACGCCGAGGATCGGCCCGAAGTACTCGGTGGTGAAGGTCTCGTGCGCCGGGTCGCCGCATTCGAAGATCGTCGGGCGGACGAACCAGCCGACCGAGTCGTCGGCGGTGCCGCCGGCGATGACCCGGCAGCTCTCGTCGGTGGAGATCAGCTCCAACGCGGCGGTGTGTCGGGCGAACGCCTTGTCGTCGATCACCGCGCCGCCGAAGTTACGGAAGTCGGTGACGTCGCCGTAGGCCAGCCCGTCCGCGGTGGCGGCCAGCCGGTCGCGCAGGCCACCCTCCCAGATCGACCGGGGGACGTACGCCCGGGAGGCCGCCGAGCACTTCTGGCCCTGGTATTCGAAGGCGCCCCGGATCAGCGCGGTGTGCAGGGCGTCGACGTCGGCGCTGGGGTGCGCGACCACGAAGTCCTTGCCGCCGGTCTCGCCGACCAGCCGGGGGTAGCCCCGGTAGCTGGCGATGTTCTCCCCCACGGTGCGCCACAGGTGCTGGAAGACCTTGGTGGAGCCGGTGAAGTGGATGCCGGCCAGGTCGGGGTCGGCCAGCACCACGTCGGAGACCTCCTCGCCCCGGCCGGTGACCATGTTGATCACGCCGGGCGGCAGGCCGGCGGCCTCGAACAGCCGCATGGTGAAGTGTGCGGCGAACTGCTGGGTCGGGCCCGGCTTCCAGACCACCGTGTTGCCGAGCAGGGCCGGCGCCGAGGGCAGGTTCCCGGCGATCGCGGTGAAGTTGAACGGGGTGACCGCGTAGACGAAGCCCTCCAGCGGCCGGTGGTCGAACCGGTTCCACACCCCGGGCGAGGACATCGGCTGCTCGGCGAGGAGCTTGCGGGCGAAGTACACGTTGAACCGCAGGAAGTCGATGAACTCGCAGGCGGAGTCGATCTCGGCCTGCACGGCGGTCTTCGACTGGCCGAGCATGGTGGCCGCGTTGAGGGTGTCCCGCCAGGGGCCGGCGAGCAGTTCGGCGGCGCGGAGGAAGATCGCCGCGCGCTCCTCGAAGGGCAGCGCCCGCCATCCGGGGGCGGCGTCCTTGGCGGCCTTGACGGCGGCCCGGGCGTCGTCGTGGGTGGCGTGCCCGGTGACGCCGAGCACGTGCGCGTGCCGGTGCGGTTGCACCACCCGGATCGACTCGCCGCCGGCCATCCGCTGCTCGCCCGCGATGGTCATCGGCAGGTCGATCCGCTCGCCGGCCAGCTCGGCGAGTCGCCGTTGGAGCCGTTCGGTGTCGGTGCTGCCCGGCTCGTAGGTGCGCACCGACTCGTTGCGCGGCTCGGGTACGGAGAACACGGCGTCCATCAGGGCTCCTGGCGATCTCGACGGCGATGGCGAAACCGGTCCCAGGGTGGCGGGACCTCGGCCCAATCTTTCCACGCCCAGCTTCGACCGATCGCACCCCGGCCAGCGGGCGACCAATGATCTACAGGTCATCGCGGTGATCTGGCACTGATTCGTACCCGGATAACCTGAGAGACCGAAGGAAAGTAGGTCGCCTCGGCGGCGCGCGGGGCTCGGACCGATGCCCGACCCGGGCGCGTACGCTGGATTGCCGGTGACGTACCCGGGCCAGGTCGTCGGGTCCGGTGGCAAAGGGGAGACGATGAGCAACCAGCCCGGCGGGCCGACCGCCGCGCAGCCCGACCGGCCGCCGACCACCGACCCGGTGGCCGCTGCACCGGGCTCGGCCCCGGGCCAGGTCGCCGACGGATCCGCCGCACCGGCCGGGCGGGCACCACGCGCGCCGGGCGCCATCGGGCTCGCGCTGTTGGCGGCCGGCTGGCTGGCCGCGATGCTCTGGTCCACCCGGGAAGCGATCAGCTCGGCCACCGCCGGGGTCACCGCGATCAGCCTGTCCGCCTTCGCGTTGCCGGGCGTGATCTCGGCCGCCCTGGTGGCCGGCGCCGCAGTGGGGCTGGCGGCCGGCGAACCGGTCACCCGTCGGGGCGACCGGGCCACCCTGCGCTTCGCGGTGGCGGTCGGTGCCGGCCTGCTGGTCGGCCTCGCCGCCGCCCTCGCCATCGACCTCAGCTACGCCGGAAACACCACCACCCGCACCATCGCCGGCACCACCGCCGCCGCGGCCGTCATCGGCGGCGCGCTGGCCGGCGCCCGCAACGGCGCAATCGTCGGCGCCGTCGCCTCCGCCGCGCTCGGCACGCTGGTCTTCGTCGTCGGGTTCAGTGTCGCCCGGGATCCGCTGTTCAACCTCTTCGGCGCCGGCGACAGCCAGCAGTCGCTGGTCACCGCGGCCAGCTGGGTGTCGCGTACCGAATCGTTGCTCGCCGGTCTCATCGCCGGCTTCCTGGCCTTCGGCTATCTCACCTGGGCACGGCGGCGGGCCGCCCGCCAGGACCCCACCGTCAGCGGCCTGCGCTGGCCGGCGTACCTGGTCGCCGGTGCCGGCCCCGGGCTGCTGCTCCTGCTCGCCGAGGTGATCATCCGCGTCGGCGGGCGTTCCCTGATCGACCTGGCCGCCGCCCTCAGCGAGGCGGACGCGGTGGCGCAGACCTCGCTCGGCACCTCCCGGGTGGACAACGGCATCTGGGTGCTGTTCGTGGGCGCGCTCACCGCCATGATCACCTTCGGGCGCACGCTGAGCCCGGCCGCCGAGGAGGACGCCGCCGGAGATGGTGGCGCCGGGGCCGGCGCCCCGGACGGCAGCGCGCCCGAGCCGACCGGCGCCGACGGCGGGTCGAAGACGGGTCGCTGAGCGGGCTACCGGTCACCCGGGCCGGCGGCGTCGCGCAGCAGGACTTCCAGCTCGCTGGGGTCGTACCACTCCAACTCGTGGTCCTCGGCACCATCGACGGTGAACTGCGCGTCGGGGTCGCCGGCCAGCGCCTCCACCACCACCTTCGCGGCGGCGTCGACATCCGGCACCGCGTCGGCGCCATCGACGTGCAGGGCCGCCACGGCGCCGGCCGGTACCGCCGCCCGCAGCTCCACCACGCTGGAACCCAGCTCACCGGCGCCCCGGTCGAGCGCTGACGCGGGCAGGTCGGCCGAGACCACCACCCGCCGACGCGGCGCCGCCGGGTCGTGCCGGAGCAGTTGCAGCGCATCCTGGGCGGCGCGGGTGAAGGCGACGTACTCCAACTCCTCCTCGTCGCCCTCGGCGTACCACTCGCGCAGCATCGGGGTCACGGCGTGCGCCTGGGTCGCGGTGAGTCCGTGTTCGGGCAGCCTGGTCAGCATCGGCACGGTTGCCGGCAGGTACACCCGGACAAGCTCGTCGGTCACCGTTGGTCTCCCCCGCTCTGCTTCGCTCGCCAGCGTTTTCCGCCGGCGGACGCACGATCTGCCGTACGCCCTGACCGTCATACACCCCGCACCCGCCTTGGCGGAAGTTCGGCACGGCCGGTGTGTCCTACCTGGCGTCGCGCATGGCATGCTCAGTGACTGCCGAGAAGTCAGCCCTCGATGGCAAACTGAGGCAAACGACGCCAACCCGGGGAGTTCTGGTGGAGCCGAGGTTCCTGCTCCTGTCCGACGTAGCCGCCGAGCTGAACGTGTCGGACTCGCAGGTCTACCACATGGTGCGCAGTGGCGAGCTACCCGCGATCAAGATCGGCGGCCGGGGTCAGTGGCGCGTGGAGCGCGCCCGACTGGAGGAGTACATCCAGCGGAAGTACGCGGAGACCGCCGAGTGGGTACGCGGCAACCCGCTGGCCGAGCGCGACCCCGAGTAGCCGGATCACCTCACGCAGCCATTGACCGACACCTCTGCCATGCCTGAGAATGGGGCTCATCGAAGGCAAACGAAGGCAAACGTAAGGAACATCGGCCGTGCGAGAAGTTGAGGGCAGGCGATGATGGATCCCCGACGACCTGGGCCGAGCCGCCCGCCCGTGCGACTGCGGCCGGCACCGGCGTACGACCCGCCCTTCGTCGACGAGGGCAGCGGCTGGCCCGGGCCCGGCGAGGGGCAACTCGCCCTCGACCTCTTCGCCCTCCCACCGTGGCCCGCACGGCGTGAACCCGACCGCCCACCGGTCCAGCGCGTCGCCGCCCGTCCAGTCCCGGGACGCCCCGCCCCGGCCCGGCAGCTACCGCCGGGCGCCCTGGCCACCGCCACCCCGGCGGCGACCCGGGTGGCCCACCGTTTCGTGGCCAACTGCATCGAGGTGTTCAACGGCTTCCGGCCGCCGGTGCAGCTGCGCCGCCAACTCGATCCGGCGCGCACCGCACAACTGCTGCCCGAGCTGGCTCGCGCCGCCTCCCGTGGCGTGCCGACGCGGCGCCGCAGCCCTCGCCCGGGTCTGCGGCTGCGCCGGCTGCGCGTCTGCGAGCTGAACCCGGCCGCCATCGAGGCCGCCGCCGTGCTCACCGGAGCGGCCGACGCCAGCTGGGCCATGGCGTTACGCCTGGAACACCGGCGCGGCAGTTGGCTCTGCACCGACCTGCGCGTGCTCTGACGACGTGCCGGCGGCACGCCACAACAGGTACTGTCTCGCGGATCTTGGTGTGAAATGGCCCGCATGGAGGCCGTCTCGCACCAAGATCCGCGACTCTAGGATCAATCAGCTGGCGTTGCCACCCGGGGCGCCGTGGCAGCGCTTGTACTTACGCCCGGAGCCGCAGGGGCACGGTGCGTTGCGGGAGGGGCCGTTGCTGGCCGCCGCCTGCCCGGTGCTCGCCGACTGGCGGGCCGTGCTGGACGCCACCCCGGCACCGCGCACCCCGCCGGCCGGACGCTGCGGCGCCGCTGGGGCGGTCCGCCCGGGTGCCGCCGGGGCGCCGGGCGCCGGACCGCCGATGCCGAGCGCCGGCGCCCGCTGGTCGTCACGCTGCACGGCAACCGCACCGGCCCCGGCCTCGCCGTCGATGGTCGGCGCGGAGTACTGCAACCCCTGCTGCTGCGGCGCGCGGCCCAGGCCCTTGGCCCGGATCTCCACCGGCTTGTCCAGCAGTTGGACTTCCTCGGCCTCGGCCTCGGCCTCGGCCTCAGGCTCGTCGACCTGCACCTCAAGGTTGTAGAGGAAGCCGACCGTCTCCTCCTTGATGCCGTCCATCATGGTGGTGAACATGGCGAAGCCCTCGCGCTGGTATTCCACCACCGGGTCACGCTGGGCGTACGCCCGCAGCGTGATGCCCTCCTGGAGGTAGTCCATCTCGTAGAGGTGCTCGCGCCACTTGCGGTCGATGACCTGGAGCAGCACCATCCGCTCCAGCTGCCGGGTGCCCTCGGCGCCGAGTTGCTCCTCCCGCCGGTCGTACGCGCCGTGCGCGTCCTCCCGCAGTCGGGAGGTCAGGAAGTCCGCGTCGATGGCGCCTCGGGCACCGCCGGCCTCCTCCTCGATCTCCTCGATGGTGATGCCCACCGGGTAGAGCTGCTTGAGGCTGGACCAGAGCTGCTCAAGATCCCAGTCCTCGGCGTAGCCCTCGGAGGTGGCCCCCCGAACGTACGCCTCGATCACGTCGTCGATCATGTTGCGGACCTGCTCGGAGAGGTCCTCGCCGTTCAGTACGCGCAGCCGCTCGGCGTAGATCACCTGGCGCTGCTTGTTCATGACCTCGTCGTACTTGAGGACGTTCTTGCGAATCTCGGCGTTCTGACCCTCGATCTGGGCCTGGGCGCTCTTGATCTGGCGGGTGACCATCTTGGACTCGATGGGCACGTCCTCCGGAATGTTGAAGCGCTCCATGACCGCCTCGACCGCGCCGGAGCGGAACCGCTTCATCAGCTCGTCCTGCAACGACAGGTAGAAGCGCGACTCACCCGGGTCGCCCTGCCGGCCGGACCGACCGCGCAGCTGGTTGTCGATCCGCCGGGACTCGTGCCGCTCGGTGCCCAGCACGTAGAGCCCGCCGGCGGCGCCCACCTCATCGGCCTCGGCGTCGCAGGCCTGCTTCCACTTCGGCAGGACCTCCTCCATCGCCTTGTCGTACTCCTCGGCGTTCTCCTCCGGGTCGAGGCCGCGCTGGCGCAGCTCGCTCGCGGCGAGGAACTCGGGGTTGCCGCCGAGCAGGATGTCGGTGCCTCGACCGGCCATGTTGGTGGCCACCGTGACCGCGCCCTTGCGACCGGCCTGCGCGACGATCTCCGCCTCGCGGGCGTGGAACTTCGCGTTCAGCACCGAGTGCGGGATGCCCCGGCGGCGCAGCAACTGGGACAGGATCTCGGAGTTCTCCACCGAGACGGTGCCGACCAGCACCGGCTGCCCGGCCTGGTGCCGCTCGGCGATGTCCTCGATGACCGCGTTGAACTTGGCCTTCTCGGTCTTGTAGATGACGTCGGCGCGGTCCTGCCGGACCATCGGCCGGTGGGTCGGGATGGTCACCACGCCGACCTTGTAGACCTTGTTGAACTCGCCCGCCTCGGTCTGGGCGGTACCGGTCATGCCGGAGAGCTTGTCGTAGAGGCGGAAGTAGTTCTGGAGGGTGATGGTGGCCAGGGTCTGGTTCTCCTGCTTGATCTCCACCCCCTCCTTGGCCTCGATCGCCTGGTGCATGCCCTCGTTGTAGCGACGGCCGTGCAGGATGCGGCCGGTGAACTCGTCGACGATGAGGACCTCGCCGTCGCTGACGATGTAGTCCTTGTCGCGCTTGTAGAGCTCCTTGGCCTTGATGGCGTTGTTCAGGTAGCCGACCAGCGGGGTGTTCACCGACTCGTAGAGGTTGTCGATGCCGAGCCGGTCCTCGACCTTGGCCACGCCGCGTTCGGTGACCGCGATGGTGCGCTTGGAGTAGTCGACCTCGTAGTCGCCCTCGCCGTCCTTACCGAGCTGCAACCGGGCCACCACGGCGGCGAACTCGCCGTACCAGCGGGCGGAGTGCTCGGCCGGGCCGGAGATGATCAGCGGGGTCCGGGCCTCGTCGATCAGGATGGAGTCGACCTCGTCGACCACGGCGAAGTTGTGGCCGCGCTGGACCAGCTCGTCCTTCGACCAGGCCATGTTGTCGCGCAGGTAGTCGAAGCCGAACTCGTTGTTCGTGCCGTAGGTGATGTCGCACTCGTACGCCGCGCGGTGCTCGGCGGCGGGCCGGTTGGGCAGCACCACGCCGACGGTCAGCCCGAGGAACTGGTGCACCCGGCCCATCCAGGCGGCGTCCCGCTGCGCCAGGTAGTCGTTGACGGTGACCACGTGCACGCCCTTGCCGGACAGCGCGTTGAGGTAGACCGGCATGACCGAGGTCAGGGTCTTGCCCTCACCGGTCTTCATCTCGGCGATGTTGCCGAAGTGCAGCGCCGCGCCACCCATCACCTGCACGTCGTACGGCCGCTGGCCGAGCACCCGCGCCGCTGCCTCCCGGCAGACCGCGAACGCCTCGGGCAACAGGTCGTCCAGGGTCTCGCCTTCGGCGAGCCGTTCCCTGAACTGCTCGGTCATGCCACTCAGCTCGTCGTCGGTGAGGTTGACGTAGTCGTCCTCGATCGAGTTGACGGCGGCGGCAATCGCCTTGAGCCGGCGCACCATGCGCCCCTCGCCCGCGCGAAGGACCTTTTCCAGAATCGACACGGATCAACGCTCCCCTAGACAGTCTCGAACCATCGTAGGCGTTTCATCGGGCCAATGGTCACTGGTGGCGGCGGTCGGCCATGCCGAAACCGACATAACGCACGACAGGCCGGGTCGCGCGCCGGTTTTCCTGTTACGCCGTGGGCGAACGATCCGGCACGATGGGTCGGATGGAGCCCGTGGAGATCATCGAGGCCGGCCTGGTGCTCCGGCCGTGGCGCGCCGAGGATGCCGACGACCTGCACCGTGCCTTCCAGGACCCGGACATCCAGCGCTCGACCAGCATCCCGCGTCCGTACCTGCCGGAACACGCACGGACATTCGTCGCCAAGCGGACGCAACAGTGGGAAGAGGGCACCGCAGCGTCCTTCGCGGTCTGCGACGCCAGCACCGGCCAACTACTCGGCGGCTGTGACCTGCACACGATCGACCGCACCCGTGAGCTCAGCGAGATCGGCTACTGGACCGCGCCGTGGGCCCGCGGGCAGGGGGTGGCGGTTCGCGCGGTCCGGGCCCTCGCCCGCTGGGCCTTCGACGAACTGAAGCTGCGCCGGCTGCTCTGGGTGGCGACGACGGGCAACCACGCCTCCCGCCTGGTCGCCCTCCGGGCCGGCTTCCGGATCGAGGGCCGGCTGCGCCGCGCCGACCCGCGATCCGGCAGCTACGAGTGGTTCGGCTCGCTGCGGCCCGGTGACGTGCCGGCACCCGGCGCCCTCGGCCCGGCCGGACCGGGCACTCTGGAGGCGCACCGGGCCGCCGTCTTCGGCCGGCCGCAGCCGACCCTGTTGGCCACCACCGGAGGGTACGAGTTGCGCCTGCGCCCGTTGGCGGAACGCGACCTCGACGAGTTGGTGGTCACCTGCCAGGATCCGGACACGCTGCGCTGGACCACCGTGCCGGAGGCGTACGACCGGTCGGCGGCCGAGTCCTACCTGACCTCCTGCCGGGACTGGTGGGCCGGCGGCATCGCCGCGTGCTACGTGATCGCCGACGACCAGGACCGCTATGCCGGCTCGATCGACCTGCGGCTGTCACCCGCCGACCCGCTGCTGGCCGACGTCGGCTTCATGACCGCGCCATCCGCGCGCGGCCGGGGCTACCAGCCGGCGGCGCTGGCGGCCCTGACCACCTGGGGCTTCGCCGTTCTCCGGCTGGCCCGGATCGAGTGGCGGGCCAACGTCGGCAACGTCGCCTCGCGCCGGGTCGCCGAGAAGGCCGGCTTCACCATGGAGGGCACCGCCCGGGCTGCCCTCAACCATCGGGGTGCCCGGGTCGACGCCTGGATCGGCGCGCTACTCGCCGAGGACCTGGCCGGCGACCAGCAGACCAGCGGCACCGCAGGGACCGATCGCGGGCCGGGCCAGGTGACGGCATGACGCCCGAGACCATCGAAACCCAGGGCGTACGCCTGCGGCCGTTCCGCCTGGACGACGTGGCCGACATCGTCGCCGGCTGCGCCGACCCGCTCACCCAGCGGTTCCTCGACGGCCTGCCCGACCCGTACACCGAGGCGGACGCCCGGCGGTGGGTCACCGAGGGCGCACCAGCGGCCTTCACCGCTGGCGGGGCCGCGTACGCCGTCGCCGATCCGGCCACCGATCGGCTGCTCGGCACGGTCGGGCTGAGCCATCCGGTGCCGCAGCGGCGCCAGGCAGAGATCGGCTACTGGGTGTTGCCGGACGCGCGGGGACGCGGGGTGGCCACCGCGGCGACCCGGGCGTTGGCCGCGTACGCCTTCACCAGCGGCACCGAACGGCTGGAACTGCTCACCGCGGTGGAGAACGCGGCCAGCCAACGGGTCGCGCTGGCCGCCGGTTTCCGGCCCGAGGGGGTACGCCGAGGCGCCGGCGCGGCGCGCGGTGGTGGCCGGCGCGACCTCACGGTGTGGGTCCGCCTGGCCGACGATCCGCCCGGGCCGTACCCCCGACCGCTGCCCGACCTGCCCGGCGGGCGGCTCACCGACGGCATGGTCGTGCTGCGGCGGCTCGTGCCCGAGGACAGCGACGAGATGTACCGCCTGCACACCAGCCCGGACGTGATGGCCACCCGGGTGCCACCCGGCGCACCCACCCGCGAGGAGATCGACCGGCGCGGCCAGGGGGCGGCGAGTCAGTGGCTGGGCGGCAGGGTCGCGGCGATGACCATCCTCGACGCCACGTCGGGGGCGGTGGCCGGCAGTTGCATGCTGCTCTACGACCAGCCCGCCGCCGGTCAGGCGATGCTCGGCTACAGCCTGTTCCCGGCCTGGCGTGGACGCGGCTACGCCACCCGCACGGTACGACTGCTCGCCCGGTGGGGCTTCGAACACGTCGGCCTGGCTCGGCTGTGGGCCGGCACCCTGCCGGAGAACCTGGCCTCCCGGCGGGTGCTGGAACGGGCCGGCTTCCGCTACGAGGGACTGTTGCGCGCCCGGTTGCCCGGCGCGGACGGCAGCCGGGCCGACTCGACGGTGTTCGGGCTGCTCCCCGGCGACCTGCTGGGCTGACCGGCGACGGTACGGCGCGGGCGGGGACGGCTGCCGTCCCCGCCCGCGCCGCTGCCGGTCAGATGTCGAGCGAGATGATGCCGTAGTCGTACGCGTGTCGCCGGTAGACCACGCTCGGGCGCCCGGACTCCTTGTCCTGGAACAGGTAGAAGTCGTGGCCGACGAGTTCCATCTGGAACAGCGCGTCGTCGATGGTCATCGGCTCGGCCGGGTGCACCTTCTCCCGGGCGAGGTGCCACGGCTGGTCGTCGTACTCGTCGTCCTCGGCCCGCTCGGCGACGGCGGTCGCGGTGCCACCCGGCGCGGCCAGCGCGGAGGTGGGCAGGTCGGTGACGGGCAGGCCGGCGGTGGCGGCGGCGACCGACAGTGGCGCGTGCCGGCCCCGGTGCACGCGGCGGCGATCGGCGGCGCGCCGTAGTCGGGCGTCGAGCTTGGCGATCGCGGCGTCCAGTGCACTGTAGAAGTCGCTGGTGCAGGCTTCGGCCCGGATCACCGGGCCGCGCGAGAAGCAGGTGATCTCCACCCGCTGGCAATGGTCGGCCTGGCGCGGATTGCGCTCGTGGAAGAGTTCCACCTCGGCACGGATTAGCTTGTGGTCGTAGCGTTCGATCTTTGCGAGTTTTTCTGCTACGTGCACCCGGTAATGGTCCGGCACTTCGACGTTACGGCCCTTGACCACGATGTCCACGTGACCTCCCTTGTTCGGACGGTCGTTGCTCCGAGAACTCCGGTCGCGCGTCCGGGGAAGGGTCCCGCTCGGCGTCGACCGGTCAATACGGCTACGCCTCCTCTCACCGCCGGGAGTGGGTGGGATGGCCTTCCTACCCCCGACAGGCAAACGCTAACTCTTGTTTGCCCGGCCGTCACCCCCAGTCGTCGACAACGCCCAGGAATTTCCACAGCTCACACACGAAGGGGTGAAATGGAAACACAATCGGTCACGGCTGGTGCCTTTTCTCGGTGGCCGCCAGCACCGCCGCCACCGACGGCGACAGTCCTCGTACGCTCAGCAGTCGGCTGATCGCGGCGAGGGTCGACCCGGTGGTGATGATGTCGTCCAACAACACCACCGTCGCGCCGCGTGGCGCCGGTCCGGCTTCCGGCCGCACCCGGAAGGCGGCCATCGCCGTCGCCGCCCGTCCGGCGCTGTCCAGCGTGACCGAGTCCGGTCGTGGCGTCGCGCGTACCGGCCGGGCGATCCGCACCTGCCAGCCGGCCGCGCCGAGCCGGCGGGCACAGTGCCGGGTCAGCCGACCGAGGTGGTCGCCGTAGCGGGCCCGCGCCGCCGCCGGGGTGTCCGGCACCGGCACCAGCACCAGCGGCCGGGCCGGGCCGACGGCCGTCGCCACCACCTCGGCGAGCAGCGCACCGAGAGGTCGGGCCAGACTGTGCCGGCCATGCTCCTTGTACGCGAGCAGGGCTTCCCGCAGTGGTCCGCCGTATCTGCCCAACGCGTGACACGGTGGCAGTCCCGCCGGGGCGGGTACCGGTCGGACCATCCCCGGGCGCAGCGCCCGCAGCGCGGTCACACAGTCCGGGCACACCCCGTGCCGTAGCCCGGACCGGCGCTGTCGGCAGCCGGCGCACTCCGTGGGCAGCACCAGGTCGGTCAGATCCGTCCACAGCCCGCGCAGCACTGGCGACTCAGTACAGGAAGATGGGTGCGGTGGGGTTGCCCGGACGGACGCCGGCAGGCGGTGCGGCGACGTCCTGGACCTGTTCCCGCACGATCCGCTCGAACGGGTTGTTGCGGTAGATCACCCCGTTGGCCTCGTACATGAACGTGCCGGCGAGCGGCGAGGTCGGGGCGGCGGGGTAGGCCGCCAGGTGGGTGACCTCGGCGCCAGCGTCGTCCCGCAGCCGGGTCTCCAGCGCGCCGTCGATGCTGACGTCGTAGATCGCCGGCCGACCGGCCGCGCCGGCCACCAACAGGCGACTCTCCGCCCACCAGTCGACCACCGTCAGCCGGGTCAGCGAGGTGGCCAGCCGCCGGGTGGGACCGATGGTGGGTACGCCGCCCTCCCAGCTGATCGCGGCGACGTGCAGCGCGCCGCCGACGATCAGGGCGATCCGGTGCCCGTCCAGGGCGGCCGCCACCGCGTCGACCCGCCCGGGCAGGCCGAGTTGTACCGGGTACATCGCCGCCCGACCGTCGAAGCGGTACAGCTCGCCGTCGGCGACCACCAGGCCGGCCGGCTGGTCGCCGGTGCGCAGCCAGACCGGCCGGCCGATCGCGGTGTGCAACGGCCCCGCCGTGAAGCTCTCCACCACGTCCCTGCCCCGGCCGACGTTCAGCCGTTGCCGGCCGTCCGCCCCGGCCACCACCAGGGCGGCCAGCACGTCGTCGCCAGCGCGGCGCAGCCCTGCGGAGACCACGTCGTGGTTCGCGGCGGGCGCCACGGGAACCCGCCCGATCGACTCGTTGGCCACGGCGAGTGCGTGGATCGCGCCCTCGTAGACGCAGAATCGCCGGGCGTTGTCGTCGAGCCGGTACAGCTGGTTCGCCGTCCGCTGCTCACCGAGGTCGACCAACTTGCGGGACTGGTTGAGGATCTTGATCTCCAGGATGCCGTCCAGTTCCAGCAGAGACCAGGCCAGTTGGGTGGCGAACTGCTCCAGCCGGACGTCATCGGCGCCCGGCATGTCGAGGTTGACCTCCCACCGGCCGTCCGAGCCGGTGGCATTGTTGATCATCTCGGTGCGGTCGGGCAGGCCGGAGACGCCGACCCGCAACCAGTCCGAGGGGCCGGCGGTCAGCCATCGGACCACCTCGCTCACCCGACGCTCGGCGGGCACCGCCGAGGAGAGATAGCGCAGGTCGGACACCAGGCGGGTGCGTTCGGAGTTCCAGAAGTAGATGGACTCCGCCTGGTAGTACAGGCGCAGCGCCTCGTCGCTGAGCAGCAGCACGTTCGGTGGGCTGCTGACGTAGAAGCTGGCGTCGTCCTGGCCTGCCGGACCGGCGTTGACCAGGCGGAACTCGTACGTCGTCTCGGTGGCCAGGGGGGGCACCAGCATGCCGTTGGTCCGCAACAGGCCGACCTGCTGCACGGCGATGGTGACCTTCATGCTGTCGACGTCCTGCTCGATCACCGGGTCGTCGGTGAGCCGGACCACCGACAGCGCCACCTCGCTGCCCTGCTTCACCTGCAGGCCGCTGCGTTCCGGCACCGCGATGAACTGCTTGACCCGCTCGTACGCCCGATCCGGTTCGCCCGCCGCGGCGGCCAGGAAGTTACGCACGAAGGCCTCGGCGTCGCTTCCGCTGGCCTCCCTGTTCGGTGGTTCGCTGCCCCGCCCCAGCGACCAGCTGGTCTCGGCCGCCGGCCCCCGGTGGTCGGTCTGCACCGCCGAGCGCTCGGGGATGCCGCAGCCCGCCGGCCCGACCATCACCAGCACCGCGCCGAGCACGCCGCTGAGCAGTCGCCGCTTCACGACGCCACCTCCGCGCGCTGTTCGGGGGCCGGCGCCGCCGGCCCGACCACGAGCACCCCGTCCGAGGCGGGACCGATGGCCAGCAGACCATCGGTGGACGTCGCGCCGAACGGCAGGGTGGCGTCGGCCGGCACCAGCCGCAGCGGCGAGGTGATCAGGCGATCGCCGGCCCGCGCCGGCAGGGTGAGCCGGAACTGGGCGCCCTGCCCGGGTGCCCCCCACGCCTCCAGCCAGCCGCCGTGCAGCCGCGCGTCCTCCAGGCTGATCGACAGTCCCAGCCCGGTGCCACCGGTCTGCCGGGCCCGGGACGGATCGGCCCGCCAGAACCGGTTGAAGACCAACTTTTCCTCGCCGGGCTTGAGTCCCACCCCGTGATCGCGCACGGTCACCGCGACGGCGGTGTCATCGATGCCCAGGGTGATCCGCACCGGCCGCCCCTCGCCGTGCTCCACGGCGTTGCCGACCAGGTTGCGCAGCACCCGCTCGACCCGGCGCGGGTCGATCTCGGCGATCACCGGAGCGGTCGGCACGTCCAGCTCGATCTCCACGCCGACCCGCTCGGCCAGCCCGGAGAGCCGGTCCACCACCCGGTGCACCACCGGCACCACGTCGGTCGGCTCGGCGTCGAGGACCGCGAAACCCGCGTCGAACCGGCTGATCTCCAGCAGGTCGGTCAGCAGTTCCTCGAACCGGTCCAGCTCGGCCTGCAACAGCTCGGCGCTGCGCGCCACCGCCGGCTCGAAGCCGTCGCGCTCGGCAAAGATCAGATCGGCCGCCATCCGTACCGTGGTCAGCGGGGTGCGCAATTCGTGCGAGACGTCCGAGGTGAATCGGCGCTGTAGCCGGGACATCTCCTCCAGGCGCAGGATCTGCCGTTGCAGGTTGGTGGCCATCTGGTTGAAGGAGGCGGCGAGCAGGGCCAGGTCGTCCTCGCCGTTGACCGCCATCCGCTGGTCGAGCAGGCCGGCGGAGAGCCGCTGGGCGGTGCGCGCCGCCACCCGTACCGGCGTCACCACCAGCCGGGTCACCAGCGCCGCGAGCAGGCCGAGCAGCAGCACCAGGGCCACTCCGGTGGCCACCACCGTGGCTCGCGCCTGGCTGGCCGTCGTGTCCTGCAAGGTCAGCGGCACGAAGTAGTAGAGCTCCACCTGACCGAAACGGGTCGGCACCGGCGACCCGTAGACCAGGTACTTCGTGGCCCGGTCGCCGGTGAGCCGGCCGGTCTGGATCTGGTTGGCCACGTTGCCGCCGGCCACCGCCGCCCGCAGGTCAGGGCTGAGCAACGGCCGGAAATCGACCGCCGGCGAACTACGCGGCAGGATCATCCCGCCGGCACCGTCCGCGGTCAGCGCCACCACCACTCCGCTGGTCTGCTGCGGGTCGCCGCCGGCCAGGTAGTTGACCGTGCCGTCGATGGTCTCCTGGAGCTGGGCCTCCTGCGGCTGGCTGTAGAGGCTGAACTGCTTGGCCGCGTAATCCGCGCCGCTGGTCAGCCGCGACCGTACGTCGGTCTTGGCGTTGTCCAGCAGGATGCTGGTGATCTTGTCGGCGATCAGGAACGCGAACCCACCCACCAGCAGGCTGGACACCACCAGCGTGATGGTGACCACCCGCACCTGGAGCGAGCGGCGCCAGGTCTGGTGCAGTCCGGCGAGCAGCCGGGCGAGGCGACCGCTGAGCCGGCGCCACAACTCCCGCCCGACGCCGGGCCGGCGGGACGTCGCGTCAAGATCGGGGATCGGGGAGGTGGTCACAGTGTGACCAGGCTATCCGGTACCCGCCTTGTAGCCCACGCCCCGCACGGTCAGGATGATTTCCGGCCGCTCCGGATCCGGCTCGATCTTGGCCCGGAGTCGCTGCACGTGCACGTTGACCAGACGGGTGTCGGCCGCGTGCCGGTAGCCCCAGACCTGTTCCAGCAGGACCTCCCGGGTGAAGACCTGGCGCGGCTTACGGGCCAGCGCCACCAGCAGGTCGAACTCCAACGGGGTCAGCTTCACCTCCTCGCCGTTGCGGCTGACGGTGTGCGCCGGCACGTCGATGGCGATCTGGTTGCCCGGCGGACCGATGGTGAGCAGTTCCGGCGCCGCGTCCTCGCCCCGCCGCAACCGGGCCCGCATGCGGGCCACCAGTTCCTTGGGCTTGAACGGCTTCACCACGTAGTCGTCGGCCCCGGACTCCAGGCCGAGTACCACGTCGACGGTGTCGCTCTTGGCGGTCAGCATCACTATCGGTACGCCCGATTCAGCCCGAATCGCCCGCGCCACGTCGATGCCGCTCATTCCGGGCAGCATGAGGTCGAGCAGGACGATATCGGGTCGATTGTCGCGGAACGCGGCCAATGCCCGTTCTCCGTCCGCCACGAAGGAGGGCATGAAACCCTCGCTGCGCAGGACGATGCCGAGCATCTCGGCGAGCGCAGGGTCGTCGTCGACCACCAGTACCCGGGCTCTCATGGGGTTAATGTTTCCATCCCGTTCAGTTCAGGGGGTTCGGGCGCCTCCCCGGCACGCTACTGCCGGGACCCGCGCCGTGCCCAACACCAGCAGGTACACGCTCACACGAGCCGCCCCGCCGGCCGGGACTGCACCTGTGCCACCCGCGCGTGTCAACATGATCCCTGGCCGCGCCGCCGCGCGCCACCGCCCTCGCCTTCGACAGGAGTGCGCGTGCCCCACGCAGGCCCGACCGCCGTACTCCCCGGCCGGCCGCTCACCGTCGGTGAACTGCTCGACTCCGCCGTGCTGTTGCTGCGGGAGCACGCGGGGGCACTGCTCCCCCTGGCCGGCGCGCTCGCCGTCGTCGAACAGGTCCTCCTGCTGCCCCTGCGGACCGCCGTCGGCGCCAATCCGCCACTGTGGTGGGCCCCCTCGCTGAACGGCCTCGCGCCCTTCCTGCTCCTGCTCGCCATCGGCGCGGCGAGCGAGGCAATGATCATCATGTTGCTCGGCAACCCGGCCGCCCGCGCGGCCGGCAGCGCCCTGGTCGGTCGCCGGATCGCCACCCGGGACCTGCTCCGCCCCGGCGGTGCCCGCTGGGGCGCCACCCTGCTGCTCTGCCCGGTCGTCGGCGCCACCGTGGTCCTCGCCTCGCTGCTCGGCCCGGCCTGGTTCGTCGGCTTCGCGCTGCTCGGCGCGGTCGCCCCGGCACTGGCACTGGACCGGCTCCCGCCACTGCGTGCGCTTACTCGCTCCGTCACCCTCGCGCTACGCGTCGACGGTCGCGCCGCCGCCCTGCGGCTGCTCGGCTACCTCGTCTGGTGGATTCTCCGGGTCGGCCTCGCCTGGGGTCTGCTCACCGGGCTGTCCGCGCTGGACCTGATCGCGGCCGGCTGGGCCGTCCCGATCGCGATGCTGATGTGGGCGGCCGTGAACACGGTCGCCTACGCGGCCCTGGCCTGCCTGGATGCGGTGCTGCACCTGGAGACCCGGATCCGCACCGAAGGGCTGGACATCCACCTCTCCCGGGCGCCCGTCGGCGCACCGCAGGCCGCCCTGTTGGCGGTGCGTGGATGAGCTTCAGTCGATGGTGGACCGAGGCCACCGCCGCGCTCGGCGACCATCTCCCGCTCCCCCTGGTCGCGCTGCTGCTGGTGCTGTTCACGGCACTGGTCGCCGCCGCCTGGTACACCTATCCCGCCTGGGTGCCCCGCCGGATACCCCGGCCTCGGCGGCGCCGACGCCCCGCCCGGTCGCCCCGCCCGGCCACCGCCGGCACCGCCGACCCGTCCGGCGCCCCGCCCCCGCAACCGACCGAATCGCCCGCACCGAGCGCCGCGCTGGCCGACCGGTTGGCCGCCGAGGGGCGCTACGACGAGGCGGTCCGGGAGCGGCTGCGCGGCATGGTCCGCGACCTGGCCGACCGCGACGTGGTGCGGGTCCGGCCCGGCATGACGGTCACCGAGATCGTCACGGCGGCCACCGCCAGTCGCCCACCGGCCGGACCACCCCTCACCGGCGCCGCGACCATCTTCGCGCAGGTGTGGTACGCCCAGCGGCCCGCCACAGCCGACCACGACCACCGGATGCGCGAGCACGCCGTCGGGCTGCGACGCCTGCTCACCGAGCTACCCGAGACCACCCCGGACGGCCGCGGCGCACCGGACGGGGCTGGGGAGCTGGCGCGGTGAGCGGATCGGGCGTACGGCAGCGGCGCCGCCACCGGATCATGATTCCGGTGCTGGTGAGCGCCCTGATGATCGTCACCACGCTGGTGACCCGCACGATCGACCAGCCGGACCAGACCGATGCCGGCTTCCTGTCCCCGCTGGCGACCGGCGACGACGGCGGCCGTCGGCTGGCCGCGAGCCTGGCCGGGCGGGGCGTCGAGGTACGACGGGAGACCGACACCCTTGCGGCGCTGCGGGCCACCCGGTCCGGCCCGGCCACCCTGTTCGTCCCGGCGCCGGAGTTGCTGCACCCGCAGACCGTCGACTACCTGGGCCTGCTGCCCGGTCACACCCGGCTGGTGCTGGTCGATCCGCCCCGGCGGGTGCTGGCTGCCGCCGGAATACCGCTGCGCCCGGCGGGCCGGCGGTGGGCGGCCCAGGCCGTCGACCCGCACCGCACCGGCCCCTGCGCGCTGACCGAGGTCACCGGCGCGACAGCCGCCGTCACCCGGCAGCGGTACGCCCCCACCGGCACACCCGGCTCTGCGGACCTCTGCTACTCCGCCGGGCTGGCCCGGGTGCCCGGCCCGACCGAAAGCGTCGTGGTGGGCGCCAGCGACCCGTTCCGCAACGGCCGGATCGGCGAGTGGGACAACCAACGCTTCGCCACCGGTCTGCTCGCCACCACCGGACGGGTGCTCTGGCTCGACCTCGACGGGCCGGCACCGGCACCGCCCACGCCCAGCGCCGTCCCCGCCCCGCCGCCGCCCGAGCCGGACGACGACACCTATGGCGAACCCGGTGACGACCAGGACGACCTCGGCACCGGCGACGGCGCCGCCCCGACCCCCCACGACCAGCCGGACGGCAACGCGTCCGGCTCCGGCGGACCGGGCCGGGAGCAACACGCCAACCCGCTCTGGTCGGCCTTTCCGCCCTGGTTCTGGGCGCTGCTGGCGCAGCTCGCCCTGGCGGCGCTGCTGATCGCCGCGGCACGGGCCCGGCGTTTCGGTCCGCCCACCCCGGAACCGCTGCCGGTGACCGTTTCGGCCGCGGAGACGGTGCTCGGCCGCGCCCGGCTCTACCAACAGGCCAAGGCACACCGGAGCACCGCCGAGGTGCTCCGGGCCGCCGCGAAGGCCCGGCTGGGAAACCGACTGCACCTGCCGGCCGACGCCCCATCCGCCGACGTCGCCGCCGTCGTGGCCGCCGACACCGGCGAACACCCGGACACGGTTCGCGAGTTGCTCGCCGGCGATGCCCCCGGCACCGACCACGAACTGCTGGAACTGGCCAGTGACCTGGACCGTGCGGCGCGCGACCCGCACCCGTCCGGCACCCGGCCGCCGCTGCCCCGAACCGAAGGAGACACCCGGTGACCCGACCCGCCACGATCACCGACCCGCTGGCCACCGACCCCAGCCGGGCCGCGCTGCACCGGTTGCGCGCCGAGGTGGCCAAGGCGGTCGTCGGGCAGGACGGGGTGGTCACCGGGCTGATCATCGCCTTGCTCTGCCGCGGTCACGTGCTGCTGGAGGGCGTACCCGGGGTGGCCAAGACCCTCCTGGTGCGCACCGTCGGCGCGGCGCTCGACCTGACGACCCGGCGGGTGCAGTTCACGCCCGACCTGATGCCGGGCGACGTCACCGGTTCGATGATCTTCGACTCGCGTACCGCGGCCTTCACCTTCCGACAGGGACCGGTCTTCACCAACCTGCTGCTCGCCGACGAGATCAACCGGACCCCGCCGAAGACCCAGTCCGCCCTGCTGGAGGTGATGGAGGAACGACAGGTCACCATCGAGGGCGAGCAGCATCCGCTGCCCGACCCGTTCATCGTCGCCGCCACCCAGAACCCGGTGGAGTACGAGGGCACCTACCCGCTGCCCGAGGCCCAGCTGGACCGGTTCCTGCTCAAGCTCACCGTGCCGTTACCCGCCCGTGAGGAGGAGTTGGGTGTCCTCCGCGCCCACCACGCCGGCTTCGATCCCCGGGACCTGACCGCCGCCGGGGTACGCCCGGTGGCCGGTGCGGCCGACCTCGCCGTGGCCCGCGCGGCGGTCGGTCGGGTCCACGTCGCCGAGCCGCTGTTCGGCTACGTCGTCGACCTGTGCCGGGCCACCCGCGCCACGCCCGCGCTCGAACTCGGTGCCTCGCCACGCGGAGCGACGGCGCTGCTCGGCACCGCCAAGGCGTGGGCCTGGCTGGCCGGGCGCGATCACGTGGTGCCCGACGACGTGAAGGCGATGGCGCGGCCCACCCTGCGGCACCGGCTGCGGTTGCGCCCGGAGGCCGAACTGGAGGGCGTCGGGGTGGACGCCGTACTGGACACGGTGTTGGCCACCGTGCCGGCACCACGATGACCTGGCGGGCGGCGGCGCTGCTCGCGGCCGGTGCGCTGACCCTGCCCGCCTGGCCCGCACCGTTCGTCGCGGTGGCGGTGATGACCGGCGCGGTCCTGCTGCTGTGTGCCCTGGATTTCGGGTTGGCCGCACCACTGCGGGCACTCACCGTCGAACGCGACGGCGAACGGTCCGTGCGGCTCGGCGAGACCGCCACGGTCACGCTGCACCTGCACAACGCCGCCGGCCGTACGCTGCGCGCCCAACTCCGCGACGCGTGGGTGCCGTCGGCCGGGGCCCGACCGGACGTGCCACCCGGCCGCGTCGTGCAGGTGGCCCCCGGTGACAGCGTGGCCCTGCCCAGCCGGCTCACCCCGACCCGCCGGGGCGACCGGCCGGCGGTGGCGCTGACGGTCCGCTCACTCGGGCCGCTCGGGCTGGCGTTCCGGCAGCGCACCGGCCAGCCGCCCACCCCGCCGTGGACGCTGCGCGTACTGCCCCGCTTCGACTCGCGTCGGCACCTGCCGGAGAAGCTGTCGAGGCTGCGGGTGCTCGACGGAACGCAGGTCGGCCAGGGGCGCGGCGCGGGCACCGAGTTCGACACCCTGCACGACTACGTGCCCGGTGACGACGTGCGTTCCATCGACTGGCGGGCCAGCGCCCGCCGGGCCGAGGTGCTGGTGCGCACCTGGCGACCGGAACGGGACCGGCGGCTGGTCTGCGTGCTGGACACCGGACGTACGTCGGCCGTACGACTCGGTGACGAGCCGCGCCTGGACACCTCGATCGACGCGGCGCTGCTGCTCACCGCCCTGGCGGCGCGGGCCGGTGACCGGGTGGACGTACTCGCCGCCGATGCCGCGCCGCGTGCGTCGGTCATCGGGGCCGAACGCCCGGCCCAGTGGCCACGGCTGGCCTTTGCCCTCGCCCCGCTGCAACCCGCGCTGGTGGAGACCGACTTCCACCTGATCGCGGGCGAGTTGCTGCGCCGCCACCGCCCGCGCAGCCTGGTGGTGTTGCTCACCGCGCTGGAACCCGGTGCGCTCGGCGCGGGACTGCTGCCCGTGCTGCCCCGGCTCACCGCCCGGCACCGGGTGCTGGTGGCGACGTCCCAGGATCCGGTGCTGGCCGCGCTCACCAGCGCGCCGCCCCGCCACCCGGGAGACGCCTACGGCGCCGCCGCTGCCTGGCGTACGTTGGCCGAACGTGACCGCCTGGCGGCGATCCTGGCCCGCCACGGCGTGGCCGTCGTCGACGTTCCCGCGCCCCGACTGGCTCCCGCCCTGGCCGATGCCTACCTCCACCTCAAGGCCACCGGCCGGCTCTGACCCAGGCCGCCCGAGATCGAGGTGCCAACGGCTCCCGACGCGCTGGCGGCGAGTCACTGGTCGGCGGCGGTGACCCTGGCCCGGGAGCCCCACAGCACGACGTAGGCCAGGAAGGCCAGCCACGCGGTGGCGCCGACGGCGATGCGCACCGCCGCCGGCAGGGGCGCGGGCGTGACGAACGCCTCGATCAGCGCCGCGACCGCGAAGATCGCGACCAGGCCGAGGGCGACCAGGATGCCGTCGCGTCCCGCCCGGGCCACCGCCTGTCCTCGGGTCAGCTGCTCCGGCGGCGCGATCCACGCCCAGCCGATCCGCAGCCCCACTCCGGCGGCCACGAACACCCCGGTCAACTCAAGCAACCCGTGCGGGGTGATCAGGCCGAAGAAGACGTCCGCGCGGCCGTAGGAGACCATCACCCCGCCGACCACTCCGATGTTCACCACGTTCTGCCAGAGCAGGTAGCCGACCGGGACGATGAGCACCCCCGCCGCCAGGCACTTGGCCGCCAGCCAGGCGTTGTGTGTCCAGAGGTGGAAGGCGAACGTCGGCGCGGAGAACTCCGTGTAGTAACCGGCGAATCCGGACTCGACGAGATGCGCGGCCTCCTCGTCGCCGATGAAGGCCGCAGCGGTCTCCGGGTTGTCCGCGACGAACCCCATCAGCGTGAAGGTGAGCAGGGTGAAGGCGCTCGCCACCGCGCACCACCACGGCGCCGCCCGCCAGACCGCCCCGGGGAAGCCGACCAGCAGAAACGTGCGCACCGTCGCCCACGACGGCCGTGGTCGGCTGGTGAGCCGGGCCCGGGCCCGGAGCACCACCTGGGAGAGTTCGCCCAGCAGCGCCGGATCGGGTGAGCGGCTGCGCAGCACCGACAGGTGGGTGGTGGCCCGTTGGTAGAGCGCGACCAGCTCGTCGACCTCGGCGGCGTCGAGGTGTCGCCGGTCGCAGAGCTGACTCAGCCGCCGCCACTCCCCGCCGTACTCCGCGACGTACGCGTCGAGATCCACCGCCAGCCACCCCCGTCCGCGCGATCATAGTGTTCACTGTCCGGGTGAGCACAGCAGCACGGTGGACCGCCCCGGCCTGGGGCGACGCCGGTCTGGTCAGCGGTGAGGCCGTGGAGTTGGACGTACGGGTCGCCCGGCTCGGCTCCCGGGTGCTCGCGTTGCTGGTCGACGTACTGATTCAGCTGGTGCTCGGCCTGCTGCTCGCGCTGAGCGTCGGGCTGACCCTGGCCAGCCTGCCGTACGGCGTCATCGACGCGGCGACGGAGCGGGCGTTGCTCACCCTCGGGGTCGTCCTGCTGCTGGTCGGCTACCCCGTGTGCGGCGAACGGTTCAACCAGGGGCGCACGCCGGGGAAGGCGGCGGTCGGGTTGCGGGTGGTGAGCCTCGACGGGGCCCCGGTCGGTCTGCGTCAGTCGCTGACCCGGGCGCTGGTCGGGGTCGCCGTAGAGTGGCCGGGCCTGGTGCTGCCGCTGTTGTCCTGGGTGGCCGGCACCACCGTGATGTTGACCGACGCCCGGGGTCGCCGGCTCGGTGACCTGGTGGCGGGCACGCTGGTCGTCCATACCCGCACCGCGACGAGGTGGCGCCCGGTGCCGGCCCCGGCACCGGCGCTGAGTGGCTGGGCGTACACGCTGGATCTGAGCCGGTTGGAGCCGGGCCTGGCGCTGGCCACCCGGCAGTACCTGACCCGGTACCACCGGTTCGCCGAGCCGGCACGCAGCGACCTGGCCCGGCGGCTGTGGCGGGAGGTCGGCGCGGCGATCACCCCAGCCCCACCACCCGGGCTGTCGGAGGCGGCCTACCTGGCCGCCGTCCTCGGCGAGCGGCACCGACGGGCCCGTCAGCGGCTCGCCGGTGAACGCGGGCTGGCTACGGCGCTGTGGCCGCAACTCGGCCCGGCCACGGCCGAACGGCCGGCCGAACCGGTGACCGTCGGGCCAGCCCCGGCCGCGCCACCGCCGCCCGGGCCGGGCGAGTTGACCGGCGTACGGCCGCCGGTGCCGGCCGCCCGGGTACGGCCGGCGGAGCCGGCGCAGACTGACACGCACGCGACGCCACCTGCCGGCGTCGAACGGACACCGGGGAGGCAGTGGTGAGAGGTTTCGGGCCGTGGCTGGCGGTACTCGCGGTGGTGCTGCTGCTCAGCGCGCTGCGGCTGCGTACCCTGGCGGCGCTGGTGTCGGTGGGCTGGTTGGTCTGGTGCGTCTGGACCTGGGTCCGCCCCACCCGCCGCCGTGATCGCCCGCACTGACCTGCGGGCCGCCCCGCGACGACGCCCGGCGGGACGCACCGCTGGCCTGGGCGAAAAAGCCGAACCGGGCCGACCCTCGCAGGGCCGGCCCGGTTCGCCGGTCGGTCAGTAGCGGTAGTGGTCCGGCTTGAACGGGCCCTCGACGGCGACGCCGAGGTAGGCGGCCTGCTCCGCACTCAGCGTGGAGAGCTTGGCGCCGAGCGCGGCCAGGTGCAGCCGGGCGACCTTCTCGTCCAGGTGCTTCGGCAGCACGTACACGCCGATCGGGTACTCGTCGGTCTTGGTGAAGAGCTCGATCTGGGCGATCGTCTGGTTGGCGAACGAGTTCGACATCACGAAGCTCGGGTGCCCGGTGGCGTTGCCCAGGTTCAGCAGCCGGCCCTCGGAGAGCACGATGATCGCGTGGCCGTCGTCGAACTTCCAGAGGTCGACCTGCGGCTTGATGTTCTCCCGGGTGACGTCCGAGCGCTTGGCCAGGCCGGCCATGTCGATCTCGTTGTCGAAGTGGCCGATGTTGCCGACGATCGCCTGGTGCTTCATCCGGGCCATGTGCTCGTTGGTGATGACGTCGAAGCAGCCGGTGGCGGTGATGAAGATGTCCGCGATCTCGACCACGTCGTCCAGCGTGGCGACCTGGTAGCCGTCCATCGCCGCCTGGAGCGCGCAGATCGGGTCGACCTCGGTCACCACGACCCGGGCGCCCTGGCCGCGCAGCGACTCGGCGCAGCCCTTGCCCACATCGCCGTAGCCGAGCACGACCGCCATCTTGCCGCCGATCAGCACGTCGGTGGCGCGGTTGATGCCGTCGATCAGCGAGTGCCGGCAGCCGTACTTGTTGTCGAACTTGCTCTTGGTCACCGAGTCGTTGACGTTGATCGCCGGGAAGAGCAGGGTGCCGGCGCGGTGCATCTCGTAGAGCCGGTGCACGCCGGTGGTGGTCTCCTCGGTGACGCCCTTGATGCTGGCGGCGATCCGGGTCCACCGCTGACCGTCCTCGGCCAGCGTGCGGTGCAGCAGGCCGAGGATGACCGCGTACTCCTCGGAGTCGGCGGACTCCACCGGCGGCACCGCGCCGGCCTTCTCGAACTCGGCGCCCTTGTGGACGAGCAGGGTGGCATCGCCACCGTCGTCGAGGATCATGTTCGGGCCCTGCCCGTCGGGCCAGTCGAGCACCTGCTCGGTGCACCACCAGTACTCTTCGAGCGTCTCGCCCTTCCACGCGTACACCGGCACACCGGACGGGGCGTCCACGGTGCCCTCGGGGCCGACGACGATCGCGGCGGCGGCGTGGTCCTGGGTGGAGAAGATGTTGCACGATGCCCAGCGGACCTGCGCGCCGAGCGCGACCAGGGTCTCGATCAGGACAGCGGTCTGGATCGTCATGTGCAGCGAACCGGTGATCCGCGCGCCCGCGAGGGGCTGCGCGTCGGCGAACTCGCGGCGGATCGCCATCAGGCCGGGCATTTCGTGCTCCGCGAGGCGGATCTCCTTGCGCCCGAACTCGGCGAGCGACAGATCCGCCACCCTGTAGTCGCCTTCGGCGAGGGTGCGCGGCCGGGCCTCGGACGACGTGCCGCTGGCGGACGCCGGGAGGGTGCTGGTCATGAATGCTCCTGTCGGACGATGGTGCTGCGCAACCTCCCACCTTACGCGCGCCGCCCGATCACGGTTGGAGTGGTTGCGGACAGCGCACGGGGCGGCCGGTCACAGGTGTTGCCACCCATTACCGTCCGCCCCGCGCATCCCCCCGGTTTGGTTCCCCCGCGCGTTCTCGGACCTTCGTCGCGATAACGCTGCGCACTCATAGAGTCACACTGAGCAGAGGTCGAGTCAAGCTATTCCGGAAAAGTCGGACTTGCCAGTCGGCGGACAGGCCCGTCGTGCGAGTCAGCGCAGTACGGCGAGCGAGTCAGAGCAGTCCCGGCGAGGCGACGTACACCTCACCCAGGCCGCTGACCGTGAGTGACTTCCCGGCGGCCGCCCCGACCGCCGCCTGGCCGGGCCCGAGCGTCACCGGCGTCACGAGGTCGGCGACGTCGACCCGCCCGGACGTGCACAACACCACCCACGGCCCCGGCACCGCCAGGGTCACCTCGGGCCGCGCCCCGTCCACCGTCACCCGGTGCAACGCGAAATCCGGCACCGGGACCGGCCAGGTCACCACCCCGTCCGCGACCGCCCGGGGCGACACCACCGGCTGGTCGAGCACCTCGAAACGGAGCACCCGGAGCAGTTCGGCCACGTCCACGTGCTTCTGCGTCAATCCGCCCCGCAACACGTTGTCACTGGCCGCCATCACCTCCACACCGGTGCCCCGCAGGTAGGCGTGCAGATTCCCGGCCGGCATCCAGATGGCCTCGCCGGCAGCCAGCCGTACCCGGTTGAGCAGCAACGCCACCACCACCCCCGGATCGGCCGGATACGCCTGCGCCAGCAGCGCGACCAACTCCGCGTCCGGCCCGGCCACCGCCGCCGCCCGCACCGCCGCCACCAGCCCGGCGCGCTCCGCCGCCGGCCAGACCAGCAGCAGGCGTACCGCCTCGGCCAGCCCGGTCGGACCGGCGGCGAGCGCGTCGAGCACCGGCCGCAACTCCGGTACGCCGAGCCCGGCCAACACCTCGGCCGAGACTGCCGGATCGCGGAACCCGCACAGCGCCTCCATCGGCCCGAGCGCCACCAGCAGCTCCGGCTTGTGGAACGGGTCGACGTAGTTGCGGTGTCCATCGCTGCGGGCACCGTCGGTGGCGAAACCCGCCCGGGCCTGCTCCGCGTCCGGATGGGCCTGCAGGCTCAGCGGGGCCGCCGCAGCCAGCACCTTGAGCAGGAACGGCAGCCGCGCCCCGAATCGGTCGACCACCCGCTGACCGAGCCAGTCGCCGGGGTCGGCGGCGAGCACATCGGTCAGGGCGACCCGGTCACCGTCCCGTTCGACGATGGCCGGCGCGCCCGGATGCGCCCCCAACCACAGCTCAGCCTCCGGCCCATCGCTCGGCACCGGGCGGCCCTGCAACTCGGCGATGGCCGAGCGGGACCCCCACGCGTAGTCCTTGATCGGTCCGTACAGCAGTTCCACCGGTCAGCTCCCCGATCGACCGGACGCCTCCACCGGCCCGGCCTCAGCATGGTAGATGTCGGGTTCGAGATAGATCACCCGGGCGACCGGCAGCGCGGCACGGATCCGTGCCTCCACCGCGTCGATGCCGCGCGCCAGTTCCTCGGCCGTCTCGCACCGGGACACCGCGATCTTCGCGGCCACCATCAGCTCCTCCGGGCCGAGGTAGAGCGTCTTCATGTGGATGATCCGCTCGACCTCCGGCCCGGCGGCGACGGCCCGCTCGATGGCCGCGATCTCCGCCGGCTCGGCGCCCTCCCCGAGCAGCAGACTCTTGGTCTCCACGGCGAGCACGATCGCGATCGTGACCAGCAGCAGACCGATCATCGCGGTGCCCGCCGCGTCCCACCGGCCGTCGCCGGTGATCAGCGTCAGCCCCACGCCGAACAACGCGAAGAGCAGACCGACCAGGGCGCCGAAGTCCTCCAGCAGCACCACGGGCAGTTCCGGCGCCTTGGACCGGCGGATGAACCTGGTCCAGGACTCGCGGCCCCGGACCAGGTTGGACTCCTTGATCGCGGTACGGAAGGAGAACGACTCCAGCACCACCGCCACCAGCAGCACGGTCACCGGCACCCACTGCCAACTGGTGATCCCGTGCGGGTCGGACCACTTGTGCCACGCCTCGTAGAGCGCGAACAGCCCACCCAGGCTGAACAGCACGATCGCGACGATGAACGCGTAGACGTAGCGCTCCCGGCCGTAGCCGAAGGGGTGCTGCGGGGTGGCCGCCCGCCGCGCCCGCCGACCACCGAGCAGCAGCAGCGCCTGGTTACCCGAGTCGGCGACCGAGTGGATCGACTCGGCCAGCATCGACGACGACATCGTCAGCAGGTACGCCACGAACTTCGTCACCGCGATGCCGAGGTTGGCCAGCAACGCGGCGACGATCGCCCGGGTACCGCCCTCGGCGCTCACGCCGCCGCTCCGCCGGTCACTGGTTGGCCAACTCCTTCATCTCCGTGATCGCCGGCACGGCCATCGGATCCAGTCCGTGCGCCAACGCCAGGTAGATCGACGCGAAGTCCGGCACCGCCACCAGGGAGGCCAGCCGCTCCAACGCCGAACCACCCTCGGCGGTCACCACGTCGCACCGTACGCCCCGCCGCTCGGCGAGGGTCTGCACCGCGTCGGCGCGTCGTTCCTCGACCGCGAGGGGCTCGTCGGCGTCGTCCTCGGCGTTCAGGCCACCGTCACGCAGCAGCACCAGCCGCAACCGGGTGCCGTCGTCCCCCGACTCCTCCGGATCGGCGAAGATGTCCCGCTCCCCCTCAGCGAGGCCGCCGAAGACACCGTCGAGCAGACCGACCCGCCCCCGGCCCGCCTCGCCGAGCGCCCCGGTGACCACCGGGTACCGGGCATTGGCCGACAGGGTGTCACCGAAGCGGCGAGCCGCGACCGAGGCCAGCGGCGACGAACCCCACACGATCGGAATGGAGCCGGCCAGACCGAGCGCCAGGGATTTCGCCGGATTGACGAAGGACTCCGCGGTGGGACGGCAGCGGTCCGCGTCGGCGTCCAGCCGGGCCGCCGTCTCGGCGAGGTCCGCCTCGTTGACCTTCACCAGGCCGAGCGCCCGGGCGGCGAGCAGAACCGGCACGGTCAGCCCCCAGAGGCTGGCCCGGGCCGGCGCCCGGCGGGGCACCGGGATGAACGGGGCGCGAGCCCGTTCGGCCACCGACTGCAACTGCGAATCGGCCGGGCCCACGGCCACCAGGCGGGCACCCCGCCGGTGGGCGGCCTCGGCCGCGCCGAGCGCCTCCGGGCTGCGGCCGGAGGCGCTGACCGCGATGACCACGTCGGCCGCGCCGACCCAGCCCGGCACCCCCGCGCTGCGGTGCGCGATGACCGGCACCGGGCAACGCGGCCCGGCGACGGTGGCCAGCACGTCACCGGTACGTCCGGCGGTGCCGATGCCGGCGATGACGACCGCCCGGGGCCGCCCGTCGTCGGCGAGTACGGCGAGGTTCGCCTCGGCGGCCAGCGCGGCGGACTCGCGGACCTGTGCGCCCGCCGAGGCGGTGTGCCGCAGCATGCCGCCCGGGTCCCGCTCGGCCAGCGCCTGCGGGTCGTCGAGCAACTGCTCGTCGGCGTGACGGTGGCCGCTGACTCCGGCCGTTCCGTCGATCACGACCGCTCCGCGGGGCCGCGCGCCTCGTCCAGCAGCAGCACCGGTACGTCGTCGCGGACCTCGAAGATCCGGCCGCACTCGGTGCAGGTCAGCGTCTGCGCCTGCGCGTCGTAATCCAGCGGGGCATGGTGGGTGTCCGGGCAGGCGAGGATTTCCAGCAACTGCGGGTCGAGGGCCACGTCGCGGCTCCTTCCACGTATGCGGCTTCACCGATCGGCGACACCGAACGGCGCGTGCGATCTTATCGGCGCACCCGGTCGAGCACGTCGTCGCGCAGCGAGGTCATTCGCTGCGCAGTGGGCGCCTCGACATTGAGCCGCAGCAACGGCTCGGTGTTCGAGGCACGCAGGTTGAACCACGCCCCGTCCGGGAAGCGCAGGGTGAGACCGTCCATCTCGTCGGCCTCGGCATCCGGGTAGGCGGCCCGCACCTCGGCTACCTTGGCCGCCTGATCCGCCACGGTGGAGTTGATCTCACCAGAGGCGACGTACCGCTCGTACTCGGCGGCCAGCGCGGACAGCGGCAGCGACTGCTCGCCGAGCGCGGCCAGCGTGTGCATCGCCGCCAACATGCCGGTGTCCGCGAACCAGAAGTCCCGGAAGTAGTAGTGGGCGGAGTGCTCGCCACCGAAGACCGCGTTGGTACGCGCCATCTCCGCCTTGATGAACGAGTGCCCGACCCGGGCCACCAGCGGCTCACCACCGTGCTCGCGGATGATCTCCGGCACCGCCCTGGAGGTGATCAGGTTGTGGATGACCGTCGATCCGGGGTGCTTGGCCAACTCCCGGGCCGCGACCAGCGCGGTGATCGCCGACGGCGACACCGGCTCACCACGCTCGTCGATCACGAAGCAGCGATCGGCGTCGCCGTCGAACGCCAGGCCGATGTCCGCGCCGTGCGCCACCACCGCGCGTTGCAGGTCGACCAGGTTTGCCGGGTCCAGCGGGTTGGCCTCGTGGTTGGGGAACGTACCGTCCAACTCGAAGTACAACGGCACGATCCGCAGCGGCAGGGCCGTCAACGCGGCGTCGCCGAGCACGCTGGGCACCGTGTGCCCGGCCATGCCGTTGCCGGCGTCCACCACCACCGTCAGCGGCCGGATGTCGGACAGGTCCACCAGCGTGCGCAGGTGCGCCGCGTAGTCGGCCAGCAGGTCCCGCCGGTGCACCGGTGCGGTCGGCTCGCCGGCCGGCTCGCCCTTGTCGAGCAGGGCCTGCGCCCGCTCACGGACCTCGGCCAGCCCGCTGTCCTGTCCGACCGGGCGGGCGCCCGCGTGGCACATCTTGATGCCGTTGTACTGCGCCGGGTTGTGACTGGCGGTGAACATCGCCCCCGGCAGACCGAGCGAACCGGAGGCGTAGTAGATCATGTCGGTCGAGGCGAGCCCGATCTCGATCACCGGCCGCCCCTCGGCGCGCACCCCGGCGGCGAAGGCGGCGGCCAGCCCCGGGCCGGAGGCCCGCATGTCGTGCCCGATCAGGACGGCCTTGCCCACCTCACCGGTGGCGTCGAGCATCTGGGCGAAGGCTGAGCCCAGGGCTCCGGCAACAGTTTCGTCCCACTGCTGCGGCACCGTCCCGCGGACGTCGTACGCCTTGACGATCTGGGACAGATCAGACACCGGTTCCACTCCTCGACTGCAGGCCGTCAACGAACCTGAGCGTATCGGAGGGACGGGCTCCACCCCGGCTCAGCCGGGGAGCCCGCGTCCGTACCCCGGGTCGGCACCCTCGCCGGCGGACGCGGACGGGTCCTGGCGCTGCGGCACCACCCCCGGGCCGGGCTGGGCGGGCGGGGCAGAGGTCGGCGGGACCACGGCAGACCCATCGGGAGCCTCGGACGGCATCGCCCGGGTCTGGTCGCTGGCACCGGCCGGACGCGCGCCGTACAGGCCGCCGGAGGGCCGGGGAGCGGGCGTACCCCCGTAGACCCGGGGGGTGCCCGGCCGGCCCGATCCGTACACCTGACCGGGTACTGCCGGCGGCACGGTGCCCGGACCGGCCGGCGTCGGTGCGACGCCCGGAGCCCGGCTGGAGCGGTACGTGGTGCCCCCCGGGTTACCCGGCAACGGGACCTCGGCCTGCTCGCGACGCCGCCGCCGGTCCTTCCGCGAGCGGTGCACCAGCAGCCCGATCAGCAGGGCCCCGGCGGCGACCATGGCGACGCCGAAGTACATCACCGGCGACCCGCCGCTGGACTGGTCGGCCGACTGGGTCTGCACGGCCGGAGTGTCCGCGGCCAGCGCCACCGTCGGCGTGGCCACCACGGACGGCGACGGCGCGCTCTCCTCGTCCGGTGTCGGGCTGGGTGACGGCGACCGGGACGGCGACGGCGACGGGGCCACCCGGCCGCCGGCCACCCGGGACTCCGCCACGGCCCGACCCAGCAGGGCCCCCCGCGCCGTGACCGCCTCGCCCGTCACGAACAGTCGCCCGCCGGGCGCGTCGGCACCGAACGCCACCCGGTAGCGGATGGTCGCGCCCTTGCCCTTGCAGAGCTCGTCCTTTTCCGGGGCCACCGGCGCGGTGGTCACCAGCCCGTCGCCGCCGGAGACCGGTACGGAAACCCACTGGCCGCCCACCTCCGCCTGGACCGCGACCTGCTCGGGTCGGACCCCCGGCAGGCTCAGCCCCAGCGCACCCCGCACCCGCACACAGCCCTCGGTACGTTTGCGCACCTCCAGCCGGACGCCCTCGGCCGAGCGGCCCGCGGTGAAGCTGCCCGCCGACCGCACCCGCACCCGGTCCTCGTCGGCATGCGCCGGCGCAGCACCGACCAACACCAGGCCGCCCAGGAACACGCAGACCGTCGCAAGCCGCGTCGCGCGGCGACGTACCGACATGATCACCCCACCGTTCCTCCCCCGGGCGGGGAATCGCCGGTCAGGCTACTACCGGAGCCCACCCTCGGGTCGTCATCGAGCGTCCCGGATGTGCGCCGCGCCACCCTGGCAGCGCTCCCCAACACCGCCGGCACCCGGTGGTCCGCCGGCTATCACTCACCGTCGCGGCCGATCGACCCGGACGGACCGGAACCGGCGGGGGACGTGCCCGGGCCGCCGAGCAGGTGCACGCGGTTGAGGTACGGCTCGCCGTACCCCTGATGTTCCTCGACGGACGGATAGCCCGGCAGCTCGGGTCGCTGGCTGTACAGGCCCCGGCGCAACCCGGTCAGCGGCATCGGCCGGGCGCCGCCGTCCAGCACCAGCACATCCGCGTCGAGGGCATTGAACGGGTACGCGGCCCCGTGGTGCCGGTAGAGCGGCTGGTCGCTGACCAACCCGACCTGCGGATCGACGTAGAGCACCGTGCCGTTCTGGTTCAACGCCACCCAGATGTGCGAGCCGCCCTGCTCCAGATGGTTGACGATGAAGGCGAAACTGCCGTGGCCACCCAGCAGGAGTTGGTCGTGCAGATTGCGGTAGCCGGTGTCCAGCGCCTGTTTCAGTCCGGCAGGTGTGCTCGCACTGCCGTCGCAGAGCCGCTGGAAGCGACCCCCGGTGACGTCCTCCACCCGCCCGGTGCCGTCCTGCTCGCCGTTGAGCGGCCGGGTGACCTCGCCGGACTCGTACGCGTCGAAGGTGCGCGGCGCCGCGACCCGGGGACGACCGTGCACCCAGGTGTCGAAGAGCGACAGGGTGCAGTCCAGGCAGTTGATGCCCCGGGTCGGATCCGCGCGCGGCCCGCCGTCGTTCATCAGCCCGAACCAGTCACCGACCCGAGGATCAGCGGTACGCACCACCCGGCCGGTTTGGTCCCGGGGCATCTGCCGCTCCACGTCCAGCTGGTGCAGGGCGAGCGGCGGGCGGAGCCCGCCGGGCTGGCCGTACCGGCGGGACCGGTCGACCGGCGGCGGGTCGTCGTCGCCGGTCAGGGCGGAGCGGTCGCCGGTGCCGATCCCCCCACGAGCGAGCTCACCGACGTCGTCGTTGATCCGGTGGAAGTCCTCCGGCCGGTCGACGGCCACCACGTCGGGTACGACCGCACCGGACGCCACCGCCTCGGCCAGATCCAGACACTCCCCGTACGCCCGGGTCTCCACATCAGCGGCCCATTGCCAGTCCGCCGACGTTCCGCGGTGACCAGCCTGGTGGAGATGGCGCGCATATGCTGCGAAGTCGCTGGCGCGCTGGTAGTGCTCCTCCGCCTGGATCCTCAGTCGAGAAGTCTCACGCGACCGGCGAGCTGCCTCGAACCATGCCCGCTGCGACTCGTAGTAGCCCTGGTAGCGGCGCCGTTCGAGGGCATCGTCATCGGCGGCTGAGCTACCCCTGCCGCGATCAGCAGGCGTTGGCGGCGCGGTTGGCTGGATGGCAGGCTCCGAGATACGCGCCTTCTGGCCGTTCGGAGCGAGTGCGCCGATCAGCACGGATCGTGGCGGCGCGGGCAATGACTCAGGCCGAGGCGGTGTTCCGACGGCCGGGCCGACCTCCGTCGACCTTGCTGCCGTCGGCGCGCCCGGAGCCGGTTCCATCACCGGGCCCACTGCTGCCGAACCCGCCACAGTCGATGATCCGCCGATGCCTGCCGTCGCCACTGAGCTCGACGCATGGGCCGGACCGGTCGAGAGGGCCGGGCCGCTACCCACCCCACCCGCCGTCGTCAATTCCGGGCCGGTGGCAACGCCTGGCGTGACCGACGCCGACGCGACTGTGGACAGCGCCGGCCCTGACATCTCGATCATCCCGACCGTTGGGGACGGGCCTGCGCCAGCAAGCGCGCTGGGCTCGTCGCCGGCCGGGAAGTCACGGCTCGGCTGGACCGGGTCCAGCGGCTGACTCGATTCTGTCGGGCGGTGCGGCGTTCCATCGAAATCGGAGCCGACGAGTTTCGGCGGCCCGGCGTCCTTAAGCGGCTCGACAGAGTGGACGAGGTCCGTGCCGCCGTCAGCTGTCGCCGGTGGCAGGGCAGGCCCGGCAGCCAGCGAGGTCGAGTTCAGCGGGCCGGCGACGAAGGGTTCGATCGGGGTCCGTTGGGCCACCACATCGTGCACCGGGTCCACGACCGGCCCTTGATACCTCGATGCGCCGCTGCCGAGCGGTAGCGCCGGGTCGACCGGCCCGGGCGGCGGCGGGATGCCCGGCTCGGGCATGACCGGTGGTGGAAGAGTCGGCCCGGACAGGGCGGCCAGCTGGCCGTCAAGCCGGGCCTGCAACGCGTGATCGACCTGGCTGGTGGCCGAGCCACGGGCGCCCGAAGCGGCTGCCCGTGCGGCATCCTCCAGCGACGTCAGTCCCTGCCCGGTGGCGAGGCGCGCCGCCTGGTCGGCGATCACCTCGCCGGCCATCTCCCGACCCAGGTGTTCGGCCATCCGCGCGCCCTGACCGGTGGCGTGCCGGCCGAGACCGGCCAATGGTGCCACCGCACCGCCGGCCAGGCCGCCGATCGCGTTGGTCCCCAGGTCGGTGACGTCCAACTCGTGCCGCCGGCCGGTGCTGTGCTGGTACGCCTGGGTGGCCAGGTTGACTCCGGCCTCCTGGGCCGCCTCGGCCAGCCCTTCGCGGGCGGAGTGCCGGGCCAGGCCACGCGCGCCGCTGGCGGACACCTGCTTCGCCGCCCGTTCGCCGACCTCCTTGAGGCCCTGCTTGAGGGACTTGCGGCCCAGTTGGGCCAGTAGGCGGCGGAAGATCTGCTGGACGAGGAACCGGGTCGCGGCGATCAATCCGGCGGCGGCCGGCGAGGCAGCTCCGGCGGTGAGTGCCGCCGCCACCGCCAGTGCCAGCAACTCGATCACCAGGATGCCCAGCTCGATCCAGACTTCGAGCTTGGCCGCCTCGATGTCGCACCCGCACTCCTCCACCACCCGGCCCAGGTCATGACTGACCGTGAGCAGCACCGGCAGGGGTGCTTCCGCACCGTCCGCGACGCGCCGCCATGCCGAGTCGAACGCGGTCGCCACCGCACCGATCACGCCGTACGCCTGATGCACCTCGGTCGCGGCGGTACCGGCGTCCGCCTGCGGGCCGGCAAGCGATCCGGCTGCGGCGTACCACTGGTCGGCCAGATCCCAGACGGCGCGTTCGTCGCCCTCCGGCCACTCCATGCCGACCACCCAGTCGAGAGCCTCGTAGACCCAGCCGGGCAGGTCCCAGGGCGAGTAGTCCAGCGGGTGCGGGATCGGGCTCGGCAGCACCGTCATCGAGGATCTCCGGGTTCGGATTCAGCGCCGGGGGCGCGGGTCCGACACCCGGTCGAACCGGGCAGCGCTGGCCGCGTCCGTCCGCTGGTTGGCCTCGACCGAGCGGACGACGTCGGAGCCCAGCTCGGCCAGCCGCCCGCCGACACCTGCCCAGACCCGCAGCACCAGTTCCTCGTAGCCGCGGTACTGCCGCTCGAACGCTTCGCCGATGTCGTCGCGCCCCCACGGCCGCCGGGCGCTGGCCGCCGCAATCGCGGCGCCGGCCTGGTCGCGCCGTCCCGTGACCGCCTCGCCGACGCGGGTCAGGTCCGCCCCGGCACGCCGGGCCCGCGTCGGGTCGAGCCAGAGTTGCTCCGCCATCACTCGCTCCGTCGCAACAAGGTGTCGGCCCGGCCGAGCAGTGCGCCAAAGTCGCCGGTACGCAGAAAATCGGCCGCCCGGGGCCCGGCCGGCAGGTAGGCGCTCACGAGTTCCTGGGTCGCGGCCGTCGCGCCGGTCGCGGCCCGCCGCACCGTGGCAGTGATCTTTCCGCTCAGCGCCCTCGGATCACGGTCCCGGTAGATCGAGGAATCCAACTCGACGGAGATCAGCTCGCCCCGGGCGTCGACGGTCGCGGTGACCTGGCCGTCGGCGGAGCGCTCCGTCACCCGCAGCTCGGCGAGCCGGGCCTGAAGTTCGTCCAAACCGGACCGTAGCTGCTGGTACTGCCCGTACACCTCGTCGAAACGGGCCCGGAGGGCGCGATTGGCATCACGATTCACGCTGTCGGTCAACGCCATCCCTCTCGTCACCGTAGGTAAGCCGAACCATACCGGCTGCCACGGATTCCCGTTGTCCGGTAGGTTCGCGGTGTGATTGACCGCGAGCAGGCCGAGCAGATCGCGGCGGTGTGGGCCCGCCGCGACTCACAGCGTCTGGGTCACGAGTGCCGGCCCGTGGTCACGGAGTTCGACCTCGGGTTTGTCATCACCTCCACCACGTCCGCACAGGTCCGACCGCTGCCGGGCGACCTACCGACCACTGTGGTCGACAAGGCGACCGGTGAGGTGACCACCTGGCCGCGAGTTCCACCCGAGGTGGTCGAGCAACTCTTCCGTCGCAGTCGCCCCACCGGGCCACCGGTCCCCCGCACCGTCGACCCGGCCAGCCAACTGCTGCGCGAGATCCGCCGACTGCCCACCCCGACGATGGCGGCGCACCTGACCGTCGAGGGGCGGATCTTCACGGCGCACGGCGCCAAGGGGGATGTGGAACTCGACCACCATCCGCTGGTCCGCGCGTACCTTGACGAACTGCCCGACGGGCACCTGGTTCGCGGTGGCGACCGGCACGCCGAACTCGTCGTCGTTTCGGACGTCCTGCACGAGTACGACCACCGCCGCGCCGCCGAAGGCATCGCCCCGATGGACGCTGGCGATGCGGCAGCTCTACTCAGCGGGACCCGATTCGACTGCTACCTCGTCCGGGAGGCCGGCGACCCTGCGGGCGGACGCATCGAACGTCCCTGCGATTCCTGCATCAACTTCCTCGTCCACTTCAACGTCCTGCCCTGGTCCGACCGAGGCTGGACGGCACCGTGGTATCCCGAACCCGCAGCCGACCCTGAGCCGGGACGCTTTCCGCCCGACGTGGTGAACGCGCTCGTCGCCGCCGGTTGGCGCCCACACTTCGGCGACGAGGTGGTGGCGATGTCAGCCATCCGAGATATCAGAGCGGTACGTGGCAGAGTTCATGAGCACGCGGTCCCCCCGGCCGCCCTGCGGACCCTGACCGCGTTCCCGAGCCTGGTAGGGGCTCGACTCGGGCCGGGAGCGCAGGTTTGGATATCCCGTTTCGACATTCGGCCTCGACAGGTCGCGCACACCGCCGATACGCTCGCTGACTTCGCGGCGGTGATCGGGGCGCGATTGTTCCCGATCGGTACGGAGAACCAGCACAGCATCATCGCCGTGGACGAGCACGGCCGGATCTTCGCGCTGGATCAGGCGGGCGAGTGGTTCCTCGGCGCGGACATCGACGAGGCCCTGGTCACCCTGCTGCTCGGCCGTGCCCCGGCCCGGGTACGCGACGACGGCAGTTGGTGAACCGCCCTCCGGTGTTAATAAGGGGCCCTTCCTCTACCGCAGGCGTTAATAAGGTGCCCTTCCTTACAGCTGGATGCCGGTAAGGACGGTTACCCGGGGGTCGGTGTAGTCGTCCATGGCGCTGCGCAGGCCCTCCCGGCCCACGCCGCTGCCCTTGACCCCGCCGTACGGCATCTGGTCGGCGCGGTACGACGGCACGTCACCGACGATCACGCCGCCGACCTCCAGGGTGCGTGCCGCCGCGAAGGCGACGTCGAGGCGGTGGGTGAAGACCCCGGCCTGGAGGCCGTACGCCGAATCGTTGACGGCGGCGAAGCCGGCGGCGTCGTTCTCGACCCGGTCCACGACGAGCACCGGGCCGAACACCTCCTCGGCGCACACCTTGGCGTCCTTCGGCACTCCACTGAGGATGGTGGGCGGGTAGTTGGCACCGTCCCGCCGGCCGCCGGTCTCGATGGTGGCGCCGGCCGCCACGGCCTCGTCCACCCACGCCTCGACCCGGCGCGCGGCGTCGGTGGAGACCAGCGGGCCGACGTCGGTCAGCGGGTCGGTCGGGTCGCCGGTACGCAATTCCCGCACGGCCGCGACCAGCCGGGGGACGAATCCGTCGTAGAGCCACTCGTGCACGTAGACCCGCTGTACCGCGATGCAGGACTGACCGGCCTGGTAGTTGGAGAAGGTGGCGATCCGGTGCGCGGCGAAGGTCAGGTCCTCGTCGTCGGACCAGTCGGCGCAGATCAGTGCCGCCGCGTTGCCGCCCAGTTCCAGCGTCACGTGCTTTTCCGGCGCCGCCCGGCGGATGGCCGCGCCGACCGGCCCGGAGCCGGTGAACGAGACCACCGGCAGGCGCGGGTCGGCGACCAGTTCGGCGGCGCGTTCGTTGGGCAGCGGCAGCACCGAGAACATCCCGGCGGGCAGTTCGGTCTCGGCCAGGATCTCGCCGAGCAGCAGCGCCGACAACGGGGTGGCCGGTGCCGGCTTCAGCACGATCGGCGCGCCCACCGCGAGTGCCGGGGCGACCTTGTGGGCCACCAGGTTGAGCGGGAAGTTGAACGGGGTGATGCCCAGCACCGGCCCCTTGGGCACCCGCCGGATCAGCGCGATGCGGCCGGTCGCGGCCGGGTCGGTGTCGAGCCGTTGCAGTTCGCCGGAGTCGCGCCGGGCCTCCTCGGCCGCCCACCGGAAGGTGGACACCGCCCGCCCCACCTCGGCTCGGGCCCACTTGACCGGTTTGCCGTTCTCGGCGGTGATCAGGGCGGCGATCTCCTCGGTCCGCTCGGCGAGCCGGCGCGACACGTGGTCCAGCGCCGACGCGCGGGCGTGCGCGGGCAGGCCGGCGGCGCTCGCGGCCGCCTCGGCCGCCGCCGCCACGGCCGCTTCGACCTGCTCGGCGGTGGCGAGGGTGGTACGCCCGACCGGGCGGCCGTCGTACGGGTGGTGCACGGTCACCTCGTCGGCACCGTGGGTGGGACGACCGGCGACGAAGAACGGTGTGAGCTCCACGCTCGGCAGCCTAAACCACGGATAGGTCGACGGAAACAGTCGCCTTGACCCTTGTCTGCCGCGAATTCAGTAGCGAAGATGGCACGAAGATTGCGATAACCGCCGCAGCGCGACCCCCGGACCCCTCGGAGTGATCCAGTCATGAGTGACCAGCAGAAGCTGCGTAACTTCGTCAACGGCGAGTACGTCGAGCCGGTCGACGGTGGCTACGCCGACCTGATCGACCCCTGTACCGGTGAGGTCTTCGCCCAGGCCCCGGTCTCCGGCGCCGCCGACGTGGACGCGGCGATGCGGGCCGCCGCCACCGCCTTCGAGAGCTGGCGGGACAGCACTCCGGCCGAACGGCAGAAGGCGCTGCTCAAGCTCGCCGACGCGGTCGAGGCCCGGGCTGCCGACCTGGTCGACGCCGAGGTACGCAACACCGGCAAGCCCCGGCAGCTCACCGCCGACGAGGAACTGCCACCCGCGGTGGACGAGTTCCGCTTCTTCGCTGGTGCCGCCCGGCTGTTGGAGGGCCGTTCGGCCGGCGAGTACATGGCCGGGCACACCTCGTACGTGCGACGCGAGCCGATCGGCGTCTGCGCCCAGGTCACCCCGTGGAACTACCCGCTGATGATGGCGGTCTGGAAGATCGCGCCCGCCCTCGCGGCCGGGAACACGGTGGTGCTCAAGCCGTCGGACACCACGCCGGTGTCGACGCTGCTGCTGGCCGAGATCGCCGCCGAGTACCTGCCGCCGGGTGTGTTCAACGTGGTCTGCGGCGACCGGGACACCGGCCGGGCGCTCGTCGCGCACCCCACCCCGCAGCTGGTGTCGATCACCGGCTCGACCCGGGCCGGCATGGAGGTCGCCGCTGCTGCCGCGCCCGACCTCAAGCGCACCCACCTGGAGCTGGGCGGCAAGGCCCCGGTGGTGATCTTCGACGACGCGGACATCGCGGCGGCGGCCGAGGCCATCGCGGTCGGTGGTTACTTCAACGCCGGTCAGGACTGCACGGCGGCCACCCGGGTGCTCACCGCCCCCGGCGTGCACGCCGACTTCGTCGCCGCCCTCACCGAGCAGGCCCGCAACACCCGGACCGGTGCGCCGGACGACGAGGACGTGCTCTACGGCCCGTTGAACAACGCCAACCAGCTCGCCCGGGTACGCGGCTTCGTCGACCGGCTGCCGGACCACGCGTCGCTGGAGACCGGCGGCGCGCAGGTGGGCGAGCGCGGCTACTTCTACGCCCCCACCGTCGTCTCCGGTCTCCGGCAGGACGACGAGATCATCCAGGACGAGGTGTTCGGGCCGGTCATCACCGTGCAGCGGTTCTCCGACGAGGACGAGGCGGTGCGCTGGGCCAACGGCGTCGACTACGGCCTCTCCGCCTCGGTCTGGACGCGCGACCACGGTCGGGCCATGCGGATGACCCGGCGGCTCGACTTCGGCTGCGTCTGGGTGAACACCCACATCCCGTTCATCTCCGAGATGCCGCACGGCGGGTTCAAGCACTCCGGGCACGGCAAGGACCTCTCCGTCTACAGCCTGGAGGACTACACCCGGATCAAGCACGTCATGCACAACATCGAGGGCTGAACCTGTGAGCGCGAGGAGTGAGCCGGGTTTGCGAGCCCCGCAGGCGCGAACGAAAGGAGGCTCAGCCCTCATGACCTCATCCGGGGAACTGCACAAGCGGCGGGGCGCGGCCGTCGCCCGGGGCGTCGGCAGCGTCATCCCGGCGTACGTGGCCAGCGCGTCGGGCGGCACCATCACCGACGTCGAGGGCCGCGAGTGGATCGACTTCGCCGCCGGCATCGCGGTCACCAACGTGGGCAACTCCGCCCCGAAGGTGGTCGAGGCGGTACGCGCGCAGGTCGAACGCTTCACCCACACCTGCTTCATGGTCGCGCCGTACGAGTCGTACGTGGCGGTCTGTGAGCAGCTCAACGCGCTGACCCCGGGCAGCTTCGAGAAGCGCTCGGCGCTGTTCAACTCCGGCGCCGAGGCGGTGGAGAACGCGGTGAAGATCGCCCGGCACGCCACCGGACGGCCGGCGGTGGTGGTCTTCGACCACGCGTACCACGGCCGGACCAACCTGACCATGGCGTTGACGGCGAAGAACATGCCGTACAAGCACCGGTTCGGTCCGTTCGCCGGCGAGATCTACCGGGTGCCGATGTCGTACCCGCTGCGCGACGGTGGCCTGGCCGGCGCCACCGCGGCAGCCCGGGCCATCGAGCTGGTCGAGAAGCAGGTCGGTGCGGAGAACGTGGCCGCGCTGCTGATCGAACCGATCCAGGGCGAGGGTGGCTTCGTCGTACCGTCGCCGGGGTTCCTGCCGGCGTTGCGTGAGTGGGCGACGGCGGCCGGGGTGGTCTTCATCGCCGACGAGATCCAGACGGGTTTCTGCCGTACCGGTGACTGGTTCGCCTGTCAGCACGAGGGCGTCGAACCGGATCTGATCACCCTGGCCAAGGGCATCGCCGGTGGGCTGCCGTTGGCTGCGGTGACCGGCCGGGCGGAGCTGATGGACGCGGTGCACGTCGGTGGCCTCGGCGGCACGTACGGCGGCAACCCGCTGGCCTGCGCCGCCGCGCTGGCCGCCATCGAGACCCTGCACGAGCTGGACCTGGCCGGCGCGGCCCGGCGGATCGAGGCGGCGCTGGGGGCCCGGCTACGGGCCATCGCCGAGCGGGATCCGCGCGTCGCCGAGGTACGCGGTCGCGGCGCCATGCTCGCGGTGGAGATCGTGCAGCCGGGCACGCTCACCCCCGACCCGGCCGCCACGGCGGCGATCTCGGCGGCCTGCCACGCCGCCGGCCTGCTCACCCTCACCTGCGGCACGTACGGCAACGTGCTGCGTTTCCTGCCTCCGCTGGTCATTTCCGACGACGAACTGGCCCGTGGGATGGACATCCTGGACGCCGCTTTCGGCTGACCGAGCCGGCCGGGTGGTTGCCGCGTCCGCACCGCGCGGCAACCACCCGGCCCATATTCAGCGCAGCACCTCGACGGTGTTGTTGCGCACCAGGTTCTTGCCCGGCTCCCTGATCTGTTCCATGGCGGCGGAGTTGAGCAGCACGCAGCTGCCCGACGGGCCGGTCACCGTCACCGTGGTCGTCCGGTCGTTGTCCAGGTTGGTCACCCGCAGCCGGGTACCCACCGGGAAGCGGTCGCTGGTGGCGGCCGGACCGGCGGCCTCCTCGAAGAAGGTGATCGCGCCCTGGCAGGCCGACCCGGTGACCGGGCGGGCGGCGGGCGGTGAGGCCGAGCCGGGCCGATCGCCGGCCTGGGTCGGCTGCCCGGCGCCGGGCTGCGCCCCGCCCAACCGTTCGACCACGTTGCGCCGGATCACGTTCTTGCCCGGCTCGCGGACCAGGTCCATCGCGGCGGCGTTGAGCAGGACGCAACTGCCCGACGGCCCGACCACGGTCACCTCGGCCGACTTGTCGTTGTCCAGGTTGGTCACCCGCAGCGTTGTCCCGACCGGGAACTGGTTGCTGGTGGCGGCCGGCGCACCTCCCTCAGCCGAGAAGGTGATCGAGCCAGCGCAGACGCTCTGCGCGGTCGGTGCGCTGTCGGCGAACCCGAGCCCGGTGCTCACCGCCATGGCCGCCGCCGCGACCACCGCCACCCCCGCCGCCAGCATGTGCTTCCGCTGTACCTTCACCTGTTGCCTCCCGTCCTCGGTGCCTGCGTTCGGGTGCGGGTACGGAGTGGGAGCGCTGTCCAGTTCAGCTCAGTGACATGCATCGAAAACAAAGTTTCGAATGAACCTTCCGGCGGCGGGGGCGGACCGCTCAGAGCGGGCCGTAGCGGGTGTGCGGTGCGCCGGTCAGCAGCGCCCAGTAGCGGTCGCCGTAGGACCAGTGCCACCACTCGGTGGGGTAGTTGACCAGACCCGCCCCGGCCAGCGCGCTGCCCATGATCTGGCGGTGCCGGCGAGCCTGCGCGCTGATCGACGACGCGGCCGTGAAGCAGGCGTTCGCGCTGGCCTCGGGGGTGGCGTCCACGGCGGTGCCCATGTCCAGCTCGGCCCCGTCGGCGGTGCAGAGGGTCAGGTCCACCGCCCCGCCGGTGCTGTGCGGCGCCACCTCCACCGGCGAGACGAACTTGGTGGTCTCCTCGTACACCCGCTCCGCCGACCAGTCCGGGTGGTTGCGGCGCAACTCGTCCCGGTATCCGGTGAAGATGTCCAGCTGCGCCGCGTAGGGCCGGTACCCCTCGATGACCAGCAGACGCAGGCCGTCGGGCAGGGCACTCTGCGCGGCCAGCAACCGCTCCACCACCCCCTGACGCAGCCGGGCGTACGCCCCGGCGGGATCGGCCGCCCGGCCGTCGAGCCGGAGTTCGGGTACGTCGCGCAGGTCGACCAGCGGCTCACCGTCGTCCTCGCCGGGTACCGCCGCCACCCGTGGATCGCAGAGCAGGATCACGCCGGTTTCTCCTCGCCCACGGGGCGGCTCGCGTGCCGCTCGACGGCCAGGGCGACCAGCCGGTCGACGATCTCGCGGTAACCGACACCGGCCGCCGCCCATGCCTTCGGGTACATCGAATGCGCGGTGAAGCCGGGCATGGTGTTCAGCTCGTTGACGTACAGCTCGCCGGCGCTCTCGTCGTAGAGGAAGTCGACCCGGGCCAGCCCCCAGCCGCCGATCGCGGTGAACGCGCGTACCGACAGGTCCCGGATCCGCTCGGCCACCTCGGCGGGCAGTACGGCGGGCACCACCATCGGGTCGGAGTCGCCGAAGTACTTCTGCTGGTAGTCGAACCAGCCCCCGGTGACCCGTACCTCACCCACCGCCGACGCCTCCGGACGGGCCCCGCCGAGCACCCCACACTCCAGTTCCCGGCCGGTGACGCCCTGCTCCACCACGATGAGGTTGTCGTGCCGGAGCGCCTCCTCGACCGCCGCCGCCAAGTCGTCGCCCTCGCCCACCCGGGAAATGCCGATCGACGAGCCCATCCGGGCCGGCTTGACGAACAGCGGCCGGCGCAGCCCCACCACCAACTTCTCCACGTCCTCGGTGGCGCGGTAGGTCTGCTCGTCGAACCAGACGTGCGGGGTGATCGGCACCTCCTCGGCCCGCAGCGCCCGCTTCATCGCCACCTTGTCCATCCCGACGGCGGAGGCGAGAATCCCGCAGCCCGCGTACGGCACACCCAACGATTCGAGCAGGCCCTGCACCACGCCGTCCTCGCCGTACGGGCCGTGCAGCACCGGGAAGACCACGTCCAGTTCGGCGTGCACCACCTCGGGCGAGTCCGCCGCGGTGACCAGCGCGGTGCCGCGCGGCTTGCCGGCCCGCAACTCCACGGCCGCGCCGGTCACGGTCAACCGGTCGTCGATGGCCCGCTCCGCCCCCGTGCCGTCGAGATGACTGGCCAGCGTCGACTCCGGCACCAGTCGCAGTCCACCGTCGCGGGTGATACCCAGCGCCACGACGCGGTAGCCCCCGCCAACCAGCGCCCGGGCCACCCCGAGCGCCGAGGCGCACGAGACCTCGTGCTCCGCCGACGGCCCGCCGAACAGCACCCCGATCACCCTCGGCCGCCGGTCGCCGTCCCGTCCCGCTGTGGCGACCTTCTCCGGCTCACCGGCACGGTGATCCACTCCCTGATGCTCGCTCATGCTGCCGCCCCTTCTTTGATCCGATGCGGGGCCGCCAGCCGGGCGACCAGGTCCGCTTCCACGTTTCCGCCGGTCAGCACCACGCCGACCGTGTACCGCCGCCGAGCACCGTCGCCGGCTTCCGCCGCCTCGCTCTCGGCGTCCCCCGCAGCACCGCCCGGCGGCACTGCCGCATTGCCGTTGAGTTCCACGGCGGCAGTGCCCCGCCGGTTCGCGGCATTGCCGGGAAATTCCACGGCGGCGTTGCCGTTGAGTTCCAGAGCGGCGGCGTTGCCGTTGAGTTCCAGGGCGGCAGCGTTGCCGGTCAGGCGCAGTGCGCCGGCCAGACCGGCCGCACCGGACGGCTCCGCCAACACCTTCAGCTCCAGCAGGAGCAGCCGGAACGCCTCGGCGATCGACTCGTCGTCCACCCGGACCACCCCGCGCAGGCGGTTCCGCACGATGGCGAACGGCAACTCACCCACGCAGGACGGGCGCAGGCCGTCGGCGATCGTCGCGGCCGGGCTGACCGGGGTGGGGTGGCCGGCGGCCAGGCTGCGGGCCAGCGAGTCGCAGCCCTCCGGTTCCACGCCGTACACCTCGATCGGCCGGCCGGCCACGGCCAGGCACGCACCGGCCACGCCGCCGCCCCCACCGACCGGCAGCACCAGCGCGTCCAGCGGGGTGCCCGCCCGCTCGGCCTCCTCGATCAGTTCGAGGCTGGCGGTGCCCTGCCCGGCGACCACGTCCGGATGGTCGTACGCGTCGACGATCGGGTAACCGGTCTCGTCGCTGATCCGCCGGGCCACGGCCACGCGATCCGCCACGCCGGTGCCGGCGAACACCACCCGCGCGCCCGCCGTCCGGGCCCGCTCGACCTTGGTGGCGGGCGCGTCGACCGGCAGCACCACGGTCGCGGCCAGCCCGTGCCGCCGGGCCGCCAACGCCACGGCGACCGCGTGGTTGCCGGTGCTCTGCGCGATCACCCCGGCGTGACCGGCGGCCGCGAGCCGGCCGACCGCGAACAGGCCACCCCGCATCTTGTACGAGCCGCCGCGTTGCAGGTTCTCCGCCTTCAACAACACCCGGACGCCGGCCAGCCGGTCGATGGCCGGGGACCGCAGCACTGGGGTACGCAGCACCCGGCCGTCGAGCCAGCGGGCGGCCTCCGCCACGTCGACCCGGGCTGGGTCGACCTCCGGGGAAGCTGAGCTGGACATGTCGTCTCCTTGTGGTCTCAGGCGGCGGAACGCCGGCTGGGCAGGTCGAACAACCACGACGCGCGGAGCGCGAGCAGGACCCGGTGCAGGGCCAGGCTGAGCGCCAGCACGACGACGGTGAGCGAGAACGGGAAGCCGAAGGCCAGGGCCAGCCGGGCAGGGTCGTCCAGGCCGGCGACCAGATCGGCGATCAGCAGGTGCAGCAGGGCGAGCACCGGCATGTGGATCACGTAGATCGGCAGTGTCCGGCGGCCGAGCGCCGCCAGCGGTTCGGCGACGATCCGCCAGCTGGCCAGCCGTACCGCCCCGGCGATGCCGAACAGCACCGCGACGGCGGACACCAGGACCGCCACGCCGGGCCACCGGCCGGCGCCGGTGGCGAGCATGGCCGCCGACGCCACGCCGTACGCCACCGCCGCGAGCAGCAGCCGCCGGCCGGTCACCGCCTCCGCCCAGCGGAGCAGGTACGGCCGCAGGTGCAGACCGGCCAGGAAGAACACCAAATTCTGGTAGAGGCCGCCCCGGTTGCCGGGGGTGTCGAGCAGCCCGGTCGCCGCGATGGCGGCGAGCGTGCCCGCCGCGCCGAGCAGCACCGCCGGGTGGACTCGGCGCAACGCCTTGGCCAGTACGAAGTAGAGCGCCAGCGCGTACAGGTACCAGAGGTTCGACGGGGTGATGGTGAGCTGGGCCAGCAGTTGTCCGAGGCTGGTCGCCCGGTCGGTGGGAAAGTCCGGGGCGAGGGCCAGCGCGGCGGTGTGGATCAGCAGCCAGAGGGCGTACAGGTAGAGGAACTGGGCGATCCTGGAACGTCCGACCGCCCGCCACGGCCGGTGCACAGCGGCGGCGGCGAACATTCCGGAGATGGTGAAGAACAACGGCATCCGCATCGGCAGCAGCAGCTCGCCGAGGGTGCCCCAGGCGCCCGGAACCGGCACCGAGAGCCGCCAGTCGATCTGAAGGTAGTCCTTCATGATCACGTGCCAGAGCAGGACCAGGAGGATGCAGCCGCCCTTGGCCACGTCCGCCCAGACCAGCCGCCCACCGGCCGGCTGCCGGCCACGCCTCGGCTCGGTCGGGGCCGGGCCGAGGTCGGTGGAGGGTGCCGGTTGCTCACGGGTGGTCACGGGTTGCTCCTCTCTCCGCCGGGCAGGGCCCGTTCCGGGCACGCCGAGGGCCGAGTTGCCGCACTGTGCGGTCGGGTCGGGTGAGATGTCGTGCAGCCGGGGCGCGCCCGGTCAGGGGCGCTCGGGTAGCTGGACGTCCACCCGCAGCCCGCCGTGCTCGGCGGGGCGGGCGGCGATCAGGCCGTCGTGCGCCTGGGTGATCGAGCGGGCGATGGCCAGTCCCAGGCCCGCGCCGCCGCTGTGGTTCGTACGGTCCCGGGCGAGGCGACGGAACGGCTCGAAGAGTCCGGCCACCGCCTCGGCCGGCACCACCTGGCCGGTGTTGACCACGACCAGTGCCGGGTCCCGGCCGACCGTGACGGTCAGCGTCCCGCCCGGCCGGTTGTACTTGATCGCGTTCTCCACCAGGTTGCTCACCAGCCGCTCCAGCAGCACCCGCTCGCCCATGACCATCCGAGGTTCGAGGTGGCTCTCGACGCTCACCCCGGCCGCTTCGGCCCGTTCCTGGTACGAGGCGAGCACCATGCCGACGATCTCGTCCAGGCGCTGCGGTAGCCGCGACCGCAGCCCCTGGTCACTCTCGCTGAGCGCGAGCAGCCCTTCGATCAGCCGCTCGTTGCGCTCGTTGGTCTCCAGCAGTTGACCGGTCAGCAACTCAAGCTGCTCCGCGCTGAGCGCCCGAGCCATGCCGACCTCGATCAACGTCCGCTGCACCGCCAACGGCGTACGCAGTTCGTGCGAGGCGTTCGCGGCGAACCTGCGCTGGCCCTCGTAGCCGGCGGCGATGCGTTCCATCATCTCGTCGATCGACCGGGCCAGCCGGGCCAGTTCGTCGTTGCCGCGTGGCCGGACCCGGTGGCCGAGATTCTGCGGCCCGACGTACGAGATCGGCCCGGCAAGATCACGCACCGGCCGCAGACACCACACGGCGGCGGCCCACACCCCGACCAGCGCGACCAGGAGTACGGCGAGGCCGGTCAGCCGGTAGAGCGGTTCGGCCAGCGTGTATGCCGCGCCGCACACCCGGCTGGCCCCGGGCAGTCCCACGTCACAGAACCCCCGACCCTGGTACCACAGGGTGCCCAGCGCCCACTTCGTCAGCGTCGGCATGGTGAAGCCGACGAGGAGGGCGAGCGCGCCGACCAGCACGATCCGCCGGCGTGGTGTCATGCCGGGCCGCCGATCCGGTAACCGGCCCTGGGCACGGTGTGGATGACCTGCGGCTCGCCGAGCTTCTTGCGCAGCGTCATCACGGTGACCCGTACCGCGTTGGTGAACGGGTCGGCGAACTCGTCCCACGCCTGTTCCAGCAGTTCCTCCGCGCTGACCACCCGCCCGTCGGCGCGCATCAGCACGTGCAGCACGGCGAACTCCTTCGGGCTCAGGTTGACCGGCCTGCCGTCCCGGGTGACCCGGTGCCGGGCCACGTCCAACGTCACGCCGTGCTGCGCCAGCACCGGGGGCAACGCCGGAGCCGAGCGTCGCCCGAGGGCCTGCACCCGCGCGACCAGTTCCGCGAAGGCGAACGGCTTGGTCAGGTAGTCGTCCGCGCCGAGGCCGAGACCCTCCACCCGGTCCCGAATGCCGGCGGCGGCGGTGAGCAGCAGCACCCGGGTGCCCGAGCCGGAGTCGGCCAGGCAGCGACACACCTCGTCGCCGGTGTGCCCCGGCATGTCCCGGTCCAGCACGGCGACGTCGTACCGGTTGACCCCGATCCGCTCCAGCGCGCCGCCACCGTCGTAGCAGACGTCGACCGCCATAGAGAAACGGCGCAGCCCTTCGGCGACCGTATCCGCCAGCAATCGCTCGTCGTCCGCCACCAGCACTCGCACGTTCCGCCCCCCGTGGTCAGTCACCGTCCGGCATACGCTCTCAGGCCCGAGTTAAGGATTCTGTAAGCGCCCGCCGACCAATCCTCCACGCCACTACCTACCAACAAACAGACACAAGTCCCCCCACCTGCACCCCCACCCCCTCCCACCCCCCAAACCACCCCCACCCACCCCACCAACAAGTGATCCACATCACTCACCCCTCCCCACCCCACCCCGCCCCACCCTCCCCGCCCACCCTCCCCGCCCGCCGATCTTGCACTTTCGGTCGCCGATATGCGCTTGATAACCCTTTTGCCCCGACCGTAAGTGCAAGATCGACGAGGAGATCGGGGGCCAGGCTGCGTTGCTCGTCTGCGGCGCAGGCCAACCACGCTGGTCGGCCGCCTTCTCCTCGCCGCGGATCTTGGTACGGGACGGCCTCCATGGGGGCTCCATGGGGGCCGTTACGTACCAAGATCCGCGCGAGACAGGAGCTAGGAGAGGGCGGCTTGGACGGTGGCGACTACGTGGGCGGGGCGCCGGTAGAGGTCACGGTCGGTGAAGTAGCGCATCCGCCAGCCCTGCGCGTCGAGCCAGTTGATGCGCTCCCGGTCGTACCGGAACGCTTCGCGATCGAGGTGGGAAATGCCGTCGTACTCGATGCCGACCCGGCGTTCCCGGTAGCCCAGGTCGACGCGGAAGCGCGGTAGTCCGGCGGTGTCCGGAACCCATAGTTGCGGCTCGGGTGGCGGCAGCCGCCCGTCCAGCAGCACCAACCGCAGTTGGCTCTCCTGGCGGCATTCGGCCCGGCCGTCCGCCAGCGGCACCAGCTCCCGCGCCTGCCGCACGCCGCGTAGCGCGCGATGGACGCACACCTCAGCCAGCAGGTCGTCGGGAGTCACCGCGGCGGATCTGAGGGCGGCGTCCAGGACGGGAAGCGCGTCGAGGCGCCGCACCGTACGCGCCAGGTCGACGGCGCAGCGCGCCGCCGGCACGCACGGCAGCCCTTGGACGAGTACGGGCTGCACCGGCAGCACGGAATGGTGCACCACCAGGCCGGGCAGCCGGGGTTTCGGCACAGTATTGGGCACCTGGACGTGCACGAGGTCGTCGCGCAGCACGCCGAAGCCGTACCGTCGGGCCGCCGTCTGCCGGGCGAACATGGCGCCCGCCGGCAGACACAACAGCAGGGCCCGCAGTTCGTCCTCGTCGTCGGGCGGCTGGTCCGCATAGACACCCCGACGCACCCGGCGCAACTCCTCCCGACCCAGCCGGGTGCGAAGCCGCCGGGCGCTCAGCGTCCGCACCAGGGTCTGCACCCGCCACAGTTGAGCGCTCACCCGAGCACCCTCCCCCACCTCCCACCGCCCGCCCCACCCCAACGCCCTCCCCTGTGGACAACCAACCCCCCTGTGGAAAACCCCCACCCACCCCCGCACCCGTGCTACGCCACCCCCCAACCACCCGCGATCTTGCACTTCTGGTCGGCCGTTCGAGTAATTCATCCCGAATTACACCGACCAAAAGTGCAAGATCGCGGAGGGGGGCGGGGGCGGGGGCGGGGGCGGGGGGGCGCGGGGGCGCGAGGGGGGCGGGGTTAGCGGGAGTCGAGGAGGGGTTGGGTGGGGGTCCAGGGTGGGCGGCCGGCGGCGTCGTGGCGACGGCGGGCGATGGCGGAGAGGGCTTCGAGGACCACCCGGTTGCCGAGGTAGGCGGTGATGTCGGCGTGGTCGTACGGCGGGGCGACCTCGACCACGTCGACGCCGACGACCGGGAGTTCGTAGCAGACCCGGCGGACCGCGTCGAGCAACTGGCGGGAGGTGAAGCCGCCCGGCTCGGGGGTGCCGGTGCCGGGCGCCATGCCGGGGTCCACCACGTCCACGTCGACGGAGAGGAAGACGCCCTCGCACTCGTCGGTGGCAATGCCGAACGCCTCGGTGAGGCAGTCGTCCAGGCCACGAGACACGATCTCGGTCATCTCGTACGAGCGCATCCGCTGCTCGGCCATCCAGGCCAGCGTCGAGGGTCCCGGCCAGTAACCGCGCAGTCCGATCTGGAGGAAACGGTCACCGCGTACCGCGCCGGATTCGATGAGCCGCCGCATTGGCTGGCCGTGCCCGTGCAGGGAACCGAACTCGACGTCCCCGGTGTCGGCATGCGCGTCGAAGTGCACCAACGACACCCGGCCGAGCCCGTGGTGGCGGGCCACGCCGGTGGCGTCGGGCAGGGCGATGGAGTGGTCGCCGCCGAGGATCACCGGAATCGCGCCGGCCGAGGCCACCGCGTACACGGCGGTTTCCAGGGCGGCCAGCGAGCGCTCGATGTCGCCGGAGAACATCTCCACGTCACCGGCGTCGTACACCCGCAGGTCCTTGAGCGCGTCGACGCGCAGCGCGAGCGACGGGCGGGAGCCGTCGTGCGGCAGGTAGCAGGCCTGGCGGATGGCCGACGGGCCGAACCGGGTGCCGGGACGGTGCGAGGTGCCGCCGTCGAAGGGTGCGCCGATGACGACCACGTCGGCGTCGGCGTACGTCACCGGCTCCTCCAGGGTGCACGGCGGTACGCCGAGGAACGTGACGTCCGGGCCGTACATCGGGCCGCACCGGGTCATCGTTCCTCCATGCCCCAGGGCGAACCGTAGGCGGTCAGCAGGTCGAGGAAGGGCTTCGGCGGCAGCGCCTCCGGGCCGAGCACTCCGACGCCCGACCATCCGCCACCCGCCAGCAGTTCCAACGCGACGACCGGGTTGACCGCGGTCTGCCACACCACCGCCTGGTGGCCGTACTCGCGCATCGACCACTCGTTGTCGACCACGTGGTAGAGGTAGACCTCCCGGGGCTGGCCGTCGACGCCGGTCCCCCGTACCCAGGTGCCGGCGCAGGTCTTGCCGCGCATCCGGTCGCCGAGGGTGGCCGGATCGGGCAGGCAGGCGGCCACCACGTCACGCGGCGACACCTCGACGCCCTTCACCGAGACCGGCGACGTCGAGTCCAGGCCGAGCTTGTGCAGCGTCTTGAGCACCTCGATGAACTCGTCGCCGAGGCCGTACTTGAAGGTGACCCGCTTCGCCGGCACCCAGCGCGGGATCAGCAGCACCTCCTCGTGCTCCACGTTGACGCACTCGACCGGCCCGATCCCCTCGGGGAAGTGGAACACCTCCGGCTCACTGAACGGCTCGGTGGTGAACCAGCCCCGCCCGTCCTCCCAGATCACCGGCGGGTTCAGGCACTCCTCGATGGTGGTCCAGATCGAGAACGACGGCGCGAAGTCGTAGCCGTCCACGGTCAGGTTCGCGCCGTCGCGTACCCCGATCTCGTCGATCTCGCCGAACAGCTCGTCGGCGGCGTACCGGGCGAAGACGTCCGACAGGCCCGGTTCGACGCCGATGCCGCACAGTGCGAGGCGTCCCGCATCGGCCCACCGGTCGGCCACCGCGAACTGCTCGTCGCCGAGCTTCACGCCGGTCTCCTGGTAGGGCCGGGCCGGGTGCGGCTTCGACAGCGACATCGCCATGTCCAGGTAGTCGGCGCCGGCCGCGTACGCCCCGTCGAAGAGCGGCATGACGAACCGTGGGTCGACCGCGTTGAGCACGTGGGTGATCCGATGCTCGTGGCAGGCCGCCGCCACCGCCTCGGCCGAACTGGCGTCGAGTTGGACGGCGACGAAACGGTCGTCCTGACCGGCGATGGCCCGCGCCGCGCGGCCCGGGTCGTAGTCGGCGACCACCATCGTCTCGAAGAATGTGCGCCGGGCCGCGATGGCGACGACAGCGGCGCCGACGCCACCGGCGCCGACCAGCAGGATACGCATCAGGAATCGAACCCCAAACCAAACCGATCGAGTGTACGGAGCCAGAGATTGCGCCGCCCCTGTCGCGCGTCGGCGCGGGCCAGGGACCAGCGGGTGAGCCCGATGCCGACCGCGCGGGCCGGTTCGGGCGGGAACGGCAGCGGCTTGTCGCGCACCAGGGCGAGCCGGGTCAGCGGGGTGTCCGCTCCGGCGACCAGGTCGAGTAGCACCCGGGCGCCGAACCGGGTGGCGCCCACGCCCAACCCGGTGTAGCCGGCCGCGTACGCCAGCCGCCCGTCGTACGCGGTGCCGAAGAAGGCGCAGAACCGGGTGCAGGTGTCGATCACTCCACCCCAGCGGTGGCTGAACCGCACCTCGGCCAGTTGCGGGAAGGTGGTGAAGAAGTGCGCGGCCAGGGCGGTGAAGGTCGCCTCCCGCTGTTCCAGTGCGGGTGCCATCCGGTTGCCGTAGTGGTAGACCGCGTCGTAGCCACCGAACAGGATCCGGCCGTCGCCGGTGATCCGGTAGTAGTGGAACTGGTTGCCGGTGTCCGCCAGCCCCTGCCGGTTGCGCCAGCCGATGGCGTCCCGCTGGGCGGGCGTCAGCGGTTCGGTCATCAGCGCGTAGTCGTACACCGGCACGACCCGGGCCCGCAGCCGGCGCAGCAGCGGCGGAAACGCGTTGGTGGCCATCACCACCCGGTCGGCGCGCACCACCCCCGGGATGCCGTCGGCGCCGGTGGTCTCGGCGTGCAGCGCGGCGCCGGCCCGACGCAGTCCGGTGACCCGGGTGTGCTCGTGGATCCGTACCCCGAGGTCGAGACAGGCCCGGCGCAGCCCCCAGGCCAGCCGCGCCGGATCGAGCATCGCCACCCGGTCGCGGTCCCACAGCCCACCGAGGTACGTCGGCGAGTCCACCTCGGCGCGTACCTCGTCGGCGTCGAGCAGGCTGACGTCGTGGCCGTACCGGCGGGCCAGCGCGACGTCCTCGGCCAGCCCTTCCAGCTGGTACGGCTCGACCGCCACGGCCAGCTCGCCGGTGCGCTCGAAGTCGCAGTCGATGCCGTACTCGGCCACGGTCGCCGCGATGGCGTCCAGGTTCTCCCGGCCGAGCCGCTCCAACTCGTCGATCTCGTCGGGGAAGCGGTGCACCCCGTTGGCCAACCCGTGGGTGAGCGAGGCGGCGCAGAACCCCCCGTTACGTCCGGAGGCCGCCCAGCCGCAGCTGCCCGCCTCCAGCAGCAGCACGTCCCGCCCCGGGTCGGCCCGCTTGGCCAGCAGGGCGGCCCACAACCCGCCGTACCCGCCGCCGACCACCAACAGGTCGGCGGCGGTCGGGCCGACCAGCGGCGGCAGCGGGTCGGGCCGTTCCGGCCGGTCCAGCCAGTACGGTGCGCGTACCGCGTCGGCGAGCGCCCGGCCGGGGTGCGGCAGGTTCATGACCGGCTGGCCGCCCTCTGTTTCGGAGCGGTCACCGGCACCGCCGCCCGGCGTGCCCGCCGGCCCCGCAACGTACTGGCCAGCACCAGCAGCAGCGCGATCCCGAACATGGCCGTACCGATGACGTTCACCTGTGGCGGGATGCCCCGCTGGGCGGCGCCCCAGACGTACATCGGGAACGTGACGGTGGTGCCGGAGTTGAAGTTCGTGATGATGAAGTCGTCGAAGCTGAGCGAGAAGGCCAGCAGCGCGGCGGCCACGATGCCGGGGAGCACCAACGGCAGGGTGATCCGGCGGAACGTCTGCCACTCGCTGGCGTAGAGGTCCATTGCGGCCTCCTCCAGCCGCCGGTCCATCCCGGCCAGCCGCGCCTTGACCGTCACCACCACGAACGACACGCAGAACATGATGTGCGCGATGACGATGGTCCAGAAGCCCAGCGGCACCCCACCGGAGACGAAGAGCGCCAGCAACGACGTACCCATCACCAGTTCCGGCGTGGCCATCGGCAGGAAGATCAGCACGTTGAGCCCGGAACGGCCCCGGAACCGGTGCCGGACCAGGGCGAACGCCATCAGGGTGCCGAGCAGGGTGGCGGCCACCGTGGCGAGGAAACCGATCTGCACGCTACGCAGCACGGCATCGCACATCTCGGAGGTGGCGCACGGGTTACGCCAGTTGTCGAGGGTGAACTCGTTGAAGTCGTACGACAGCCGGCTCGACGGACGGTTGAACGACAGCGCGGCGACCACGGCGATCGGCAGGAACAGGTAGCCGAGCACCAGCAGCGCGACCCCCATCACCCAGTGCTGGGCGAACCACCGGGAAATCCTCACAGTGCCCACCCTTCGTTCGCGACTGCGGGGCTCCGCTGCGCTGCACTCCTCGCGCTCACAGTGCCCACCCTTCGTTCGCGACTGCGGGGCTCCGCTGCGCTGCACTCCTCGCGCTCACAGGACTTCCTCCGTGCCGGCCCGGCGCAGGTAGACGAAGACCACCGCGAGGATCGCCGACATCAGCAGGAACGACAGCGCCGCGCCCTGCGGGTAGTCCAGGCGGACCAGGAAGGCCGAGTCGATGACGTTGCCGATCATGTACTGGTTCGGGGTGCCGAGCAGTTCGGCGTTGATGTAGTCGCCGGTCGCCGGGATGAAGAACAGCAGGGTGCCGGCGATCAGCCCGGGCATCGACAGCGGCAGGGTGACCCGACGGAACGTCTTGAGCGGACTGGCGTACAGGTCGCTGGAGGCTTCCAGCAGTCGGTAGTCGAGCCGCTCCAGGCTCGCGTACAGCGGCAGCACCAGGAACGGCAGGAAGTTGTACGTCAGGCCGAGCACCACCGCGACCGGGGTGGCCAGCAGCCGCCCGTCCGGGCCGAGCAGGTGCACGTCGCGCAGCAGCCCGACCAGCCAGCCGTTGTCCGACAGGATGGTCTTCCAGGCCAACGTACGCACCAGGAAGCTGGTGAACATCGGCGCCACCACGCAGACCAGCAGCAGGTTCTTCCACCGGCCGGCCTTCTGCGCGATCGCGTACGCCAGCGGGTAGCCCATCAGCAGCGCCAGCACCAGCGCGATGCCGGCGTACAGGAACGACCGGCTGAACTGTGGCCAGTACTGCTGCAACGCCGCCGGGTAGTTGCCGAACGCCCAGGTCAGCGTGTACCCGGTGGAGAGCGAGCCCTCCGGGTCGTAGAGGCTGGCGGCGGCGAGCTGCAACAGCGGCACCGCGAAGAAGAGGAACAGCCAGGCCGCGCCGGGCAGCAACAGCAGGTACGGCAGGAACCGGTACCGCCCCGGGCGGGCAGCCGGCGGCGGCGACGCCGACTGCCCGGAACCGGTGGGTACGTGAGCGAAGGCGCTCACGCCGCCGCCTCGCTTCGCTCGGCAGCGACGCGGGGCGCCGCACCGCTGTGCCGGATGGTTCGCTCGCTCCGCTCGCTCACGAGGACGCACCCACCGGCTCGTCCAGTACCGGGGTGGTGCGGTCGTTCTCGTCGGCGCGGCGGCTGAGCAGGAAGGCGTGCCGGGGATCCCAGTACGCCACGGCCCGTTCGCCGACGGCGAAGCGCTGCTGCGCCCCACTGTTGGCGACGAAGATGCTCAGCTCGGTGCCCCAACCGGTACGCAGCAGATACTGGGTGCTCACCCCGACGTACGAGGCGTCGGTGATGGTCCCGTCGAGATGCTGGCTGCCGGCGGGTACCTGCACGGCGGCACCGGCCAGCTGCAGCTTCTCCGGACGGATGCCGAGGTAGACCGGGCCCCGGTCGGTACGGGCCCGGGCCGACGGCACCGAGAACCGCGCGCCGTGCGCGGTGACCATGGTGTCGCTGCCGTTGCTGCCGAAGACGTCACCGGCGATCAGGTTGGACTGGCCGAGGAAGTTGGCCACGAACGCGGTGGCCGGGAACTCGTAGATGTCGGCCGGTGCACCGAGTTGCTCGATCCGCCCCGCGTTCATCACCGCGACCGTGTCGGCCATCGTCATGGCCTCCTCCTGGTCGTGGGTGACGTGCACGAAGGTGATGCCGACCTCGGTCTGGATCCGCTTGAGTTCGATCTGCATCTGGCGACGCAGCTTGAGGTCCAGCGCGCCCAGCGGCTCGTCCAGCAGCAGCACCTGCGGGTGGTTGATCAACGCGCGGGCCAACGCGACCCGCTGCTGCTGGCCACCGGAGAGCTGGGTGGGGCGACGCCGCTCGTACCCGTCGAGTTGGACCAGCGACAGCATCTGCCGGACCTGCTGGTCCACCGACCGGATGCCGCGCCGACGCAGCCCGAAGGCCACGTTCTCGAAGATGTCCAGGTGCGGAAAGAGCGCGTAGCTCTGGAACACCGTGTTGACCGGCCGCTTGTACGGGCGCAGCCGGGCGATGTCCCGGTCACCGAGCAGCACCTGCCCGCTGGTCGGCTCCTCCAGCCCGGCGATCATCCGCAGCGTGGTCGTCTTGCCGCAGCCGGAGGCACCGAGCAGGGCGAAGAACGTACCCTGGCCGATGGTCAGGCTGAGGTCGTCGACTGCGGTGAACGCGCCGAACGTCTTGGTGAGGTTGGCCAGGCGCAGGTCGCCGGCCGGTGTCTCCTGCGCCATCGTCACGCTCCGATAACCTGCTGGAACTTGGTCTCGTACTCGCGCTCCTGCTTCTCGTCCAGCGCCATGAAGACCCGGGCCTTGGAGAGAATGGCCTCGTCGGGGAAGATCAGCGGGTTCTCGGCCAGCTCCGGGTCGATCTTCTCCATCTCCGCCTGCGCGCCCTGGACCGGGCAGATGTAGTTGACGTAGGCGGCGAGTTGGGCGGCGACCGCCGGCTCGTAGTAGTAGTTGATCAGCTCTTCGGCGTTGGCCTTGTGGGTCGCCTTGTTCGGTACGAGCATGTTGTCCGACCAGAGCATCACCCCGGACTCCGGCACCACGAACTTGATCCGCTCGTCGTCGAAGCCGAGCTGGATGATGTCACCGGACCAGCCGACGCACGCCGCGATGTCTCCCTTGGCCAGGTCGGGCGCGTAGTCGTTGCCGGTGAACCGGCGGATCTGCCCGGAGGCGACGGCCTTCTTGAGCTTGTTGAGCGCGTCGTCGAACTGGTTGCTGGTGAAGTCGGACGGGTTGTGGCCGTTGGACATCAACAGCAGGCCCATGGTGTCGCGCATCTCGGTCAGGGCGGTCACCTTGCCCTTGAGGTCCGGGCGGGTGAGCAGCTCGTCGACCGTACGGATCTCCCCGGTGACCCGGCCGTTGTACGCCAGTCCGGCCAGGCCGGACTGCCACGGCACGGCGAGGTGGTTGTCCACGTCGAAGGGGCGGTTGCGCAGCGACGGCAGCAGGTTCGCCTCGACGTTGGGCAGCTTCGACTTGTCGAGCTTCTGGATCCAGCCCAACCGGATCATCCGGGCGGCCATCCAGTCGGTGAGCACCATGACGTCCCGCCCGGTGGCCTGACAGGCCGCGAGCTGGTTCTGCACCTTGCCGAAGAATTCGTTGTTGTCGTTGACATCCTCGGTGTAGGTCACCTGGATGCCGGACTTGCTGATGAACCCGTCGAGCGAGGGACGCTTGGAATTGTTGTCCTCGTCGACGTCCATGTACTGCGGCCAGTTGGAGAAGGCCAGTTTCTTCTCCGTACCGGAAAGGTCCTCGCTGCCGCAGCCAGCCTCGGTCTGCTGGGCACCCGGCGTGCCGCAGCCGGCGAGGGTGCCACCTGCGGCGAGCAGCGCAGCCGAGCCGAGGGTGCCAGTGAGCAGACCACGCCGGGTGAGGGGCCGGGAGGGACTACGCATGTGACGACTCCTATGGGTCATCGTCGGCGGCGGGACGGGGGGTGGGCGCGCCGGCGGGAGGGTCAATGGCGATGGACGACTGATCCTGACATGAGGAGACCTCTCTCACAAGGGATTCCGTTGCTGCAATAGCCTCGGACGACGAATTACGCCAGACTGCCCGATGGCATTAGGCTCAGCCCGGTGACGGACATGGGGAGCGGTCGATGACGAACCGGCAGCATGACAACGGCAATGGCGGACGCCGGGTCAGCGTGCGCGAGGGCGCGAGCCACGTCCTGCTCGACGATGTGGCCAAGCAGATCATCGAGCAACTCCAGGAGGACGGGCGCCGGCCGTACGCCACCATCGGCAAGGCGGTGGGCCTCTCCGAAGCGGCGGTACGCCAACGGGTGCAGCGCCTACTCGACGCCGGGGTGATGCAGATCGTCGCGGTCACCGATCCGCTCCAACTCGGCTTCCCCCGACAGGCCATGATCGGTCTGCGTACCGACGGGGACCTGGAGAGAGTGGCGGACCGGATCGCCGAGTTGGAGGAGGTCGACTACGTCGTGATCACCGCCGGCTCGTTCGACCTGCTGGCCGAGGTGGTCTGCCGCAACGACGAGCACCTGCTGGAGATCCTGCAACGCCTGCGCGCCGTCTCCGGCGTGGTCTCCACCGAGGCGTTCGTCTACCTCAAACTCCGCAAGCAGACCTACACCTGGGGCACCGCCTGACCCACCCCACCCACCCCGCCCGCGCCCGGCCCCGCTTGACCCGGCCCCGCTTGACCCGGCCCTGCTTGACCCGGCCCTGCTTGATCGACTCCGTTCCGCCGGAACGGTGGCATCAGCGGGGCACAGACCCCGCCATTCCGGCGGAACGGAGCCGATCACCCGGCCCACCCCGGTCGCCGGGACCGCCTCGGTCGGTCAGAGGGCGGGTGGGCGCGGGGTGGCGGCGACGAAGGCGCGCCAGGCGTCGGGGGTGAAGGCCAGGATGCCGGCGGCACGGTCCTTACTGTCCCGGACCAGGACCCGGCCGGGCAGGTTGTCGGCCACCTCGACGCAGTCGCCGCCGTTGTTGCTGCTGCGGGTGGCGGTGCGCCAACGGGCGCCGGTCATGTCCATGTCGTCGCCACGTCCCTGATCAGCTCGATGGACCGCGGCGCGGGGTGACGGCGACGAAGGCGCGCCAGGCGTCAGGGGTGAAGGCCAGGATGCCGGCGGCGCGGTCCTTGCTGTCCCGGACCAGGACCCGGCCGGGCAGGTTGTCCGCCACCTCGATGCAGTTGCCGCCGTTGTTGCTGCTGCGGGTGGCGGTGCGCCAATGGGCGCCGGTCATGTCCATGTCGTCGCCACTTCCCTGATCAGCTCGATGGACCGGCGACGGGGCAGCGCCTCACCGGTGACGCTCTCCCATCTCGCGCCCAGGCTAGCAAGGTCGGCACGCTCGGTCACCACCTGACCGCGCAGCTGGTTGTCCAGGTAGGCCGCCTCGCCACCGTCCGGCGTGCGGGCCAGCACGAACGGCCCGGCCAGGCCGGTGTGCCATGGGTTCTCCGCCGGAATCACCCGGACCTGCACGTTTTCCCGCTCGCCCAGGTCGGCCAGGTGGGCGAGCTGCCCGGCCATCACTGTCCGGTCACCGCCCACCCGCCGACGCAGCACCACCTCGTCGATCACCGCCACCAGTTGCAGCGGGCTCTCGCGCTGCAACACCCGCTGCCGCGCCAGCCGCGCCGCGACGACCTCCTCCACCTCCGCTGGCGGCACCAGGCCGCCCGTGGCCAGCACCGCCCGGGCGTACGCCTCGGTCTGGAGCAGTCCCGGCACCAACAGCGGCTCGTACGACCGGAGCGAGCTGGCCTTCTGCTCCAGTTCCGCCCACTCCCGAAACCACGGCAGGTCCCGACGACGAAACGGCTCCGGCCAGAGTTCCTTGACCTGCCGCCCAAGAGCCATGGCAACCGCGATCCGGGTACGCGGATGCGGAACCCGACCGCTCGCAAGCCACCGACCCGCCGTCTTCGGGTCGACGCCGACCTTCCCGGCCAACGACTCAGCGGTTTCACCCTTGTCCGCCATCGCCAGCCTCAGCGGCCCCGCTGGGCGAGGTCGGCCAGAGCGGGTGGGAGGTATGCGGATTCCGTTGCGTAATCCAGGGCAGTTCGCTGAATCCGTTGCATCAGGGCGAGCTGCCAACCGATTGCACTTGCTTTGCGGCATCAGGCTGTGGGATAACCGTGGGCAGAGCGGCCGGTGACCCCTGACCGGCCCGAGACCCGATGGGGCTGACATGGCCAACGCCACCGACCACCTCTGGATGCACTTCACCCGGATGGCGAGCTACTCCGCCGGCGAGGTACCGACCATCGTGCGCGGCGAGGGCGCGTACGTCTGGGACGCGCAGGGCCGCCGCTACCTGGACGGGCTCGCCGGGCTCTTCGTCGTCAACGCCGGCCACGGCCGCACCGAGTTGGCCGAGGCCGCCGCCAAGCAGGCCGGCGAGCTGGCCTACTTCCCGCTCTGGTCGTACGCGCACCCGACCGCCGTGGAGCTGGCCGAGCGGATCTCGACGCTCACCCCGGGCGACCTGAACCGGGTCTTCTTCACCACCGGCGGTTCCGAGGCGGTCGAGGCGGCCTGGAAGCTGGCCCGGGCGTACTTCAAGCGGGTCGGCAAGCCGACCAAGCACAAGGTGGTCAGCCGGTTCATCGCCTACCACGGCACCTCGATGGGGGCCCTGTCGATCACCGGCCTGCCCGGCATCAAGACCGATTTCGAGCCGCTGGTTCCCGGCGGCATCAAGGTGCCGAACACCAACTTCTACCGGGCGCCGGAGCACGGCGACGACCCGGTGGCGTTCGGCCGGTGGGCCGCCGAGGAGATCGGGCGGGCCATCGAGCGGGAGGGGCCGGACACCGTCGCGGCGGTCTTCCTGGAGCCGGTGCAGAACTCCGGCGGCTGCTTCCCGCCGCCGCCCGGGTACTTCGAGCGGGTCCGCGAGATCTGCGACGCGTACGACGTGCTGCTGGTCAGCGACGAGGTGATCTGCTCGTGGGGGCGGCTCGGCGAGTACTTCGGGGCGACCCGCTACGGCTACCAGCCCGACATCATCACCACCGCCAAGGGCATCACCTCGGGTTACGCGCCGCTCGGCGCGATGATCGCCAGCGACCGGCTGATGGAGCCGTTCCTCACCGAGACCGGCATGTTCGCCCACGGGGTGACCTTCGGCGGCCACCCGGTCTCCTGCGCGGTCGCGCTGGCCAACCTGGAGGTCTTCGCCCGCGAGGACCTGGTCGGGCACGTACGCGCCAACGAGGCGGCGTTCCGCGCCACCCTGGAGAAGCTGAACGACCTGCCGATCGTCGGTGACGTCCGGGGCGACGGCTACTTCTACGGCATCGAACTGGTCAAGGACAAGAACACTCGGGAGACCTTCGACGAGGCCGAGTCCGAGCGACTGCTGCGCGGCTTCCTCTCCAGCGCGTTGTTCTCCGCCGGGCTCTACTGCCGGGCCGACGACCGGGGCGACCCCGTGGTGCAGCTCGCCCCGCCGCTGATCGCCGGGCAGCAGCAGTTCGACGAGATCGAGCAGATCCTGCGTACCGTCCTCACCGAGGCGTGGTCCCGGCTCTAGCCCGAGTCACCCCGGCGCCAGCGTCCATCGTGGTCAGCCGGCCGGCATACCAGCGCCACCGCCGGCCGACCCACGCGGCCCGGCCGGCACCGTCAGGAGTCACCGTGCACTACCCGGATCTGTCGTACTGGCTCTCCACCGTCGACGAGCCGCTGGCTCCGCGTCCGGCGCTGGGTGCTGACACGGACGCCGACGTGGTGATCGTCGGCGCCGGCTACACCGGGCTCTGGACGGCGTACTACCTGGCGGGGGCCGACCCGACGTTGCGCATCGTGGTCCTGGAGCGGCAGGTGGCCGGCTTCGGTGCGTCCGGGCGCAACGGCGGCTGGTGCTCGGCGCTGCTGCCCACCTCGCTGACCGGGCTGGCCCGCCGGCACGGCCGGGACGCCGCGATCGCCATGCAACACGCCATGCACGACACGGTCCGCGAGGTCGGTCGGGTGGTAGCGGCCGAGGGCATCGACTGCCACTGGTCGTACGGGGGCACGGTGGTGCTCGCCCGCAGCGGGCCGCAGCTCGACCGGGCCCGCGCGACCGTCGCGGAGGCGCGGGAGTTCGGGTTCGGCGCCGAGGACCTCACCCTGCTCGGTCCCGACGAGGCCGTTGCCCGGTGCGCCGCCGCCGGGGTACGGGGTGGCACGTACACCCCGCACTGCGCGGCCGTGCACCCGGCCCGGCTGGTGCGCGGTCTGGCGCAGGCGGTCGAGCGACGGGGGGTGACCATCCACGAACAGAGCCCCGTCACGGAGATCCGTCGGGGTGCGGCGGTGACCCCGAACGGGACGGTACGCGCGCCGGTGGTGGTACGGGCGACCGAGGGTTACACGCCCGGGCTGCCCGGGCAGCGGCGGGCCATCGCGCCGGTCTACTCGCTGATGCTCGCCACCGAGCCGCTGCCGCCGGCCATCTGGGAGCGGATCGGCCTGGCCGAGCGGGAGACGTTCTCGGACCATCGGCACGTCATCATCTACGGCCAACGCACCGTCGACGGCCGGTTCGCCTTCGGCGGGCGGGGGGCGCCGTACCACTTCGGCTCGCGTGTCCGGGCGGCGTACGACCGGGAGCCTCGGGTCTTCGCGGCGCTACGCCGTACCCTCACCGAACTCTTTCCGGTGCTGGGCGCGGACGTGCCGGTGTCACACACCTGGGGCGGGCCGCTGGGGGTGGCCCGGGACTGGGCCGCCTCGGTCGGCTACCAGCCGGCCGACGGGTTCGCCTGGGCCGGCGGGTATGTCGGGGACGGCGTCGGCACCAGCAACCTGGCCGGGCGTACGCTGGCCGACCTGATCCGTGGCGAGCGGACCGAGCTGACGGCCCTGCCCTGGGTCAACCACCGCTCCCCGCGCTGGGAGCCGGAGCCGCTGCGGTGGCTCGCCGTCAACGCCGGCCTGCGGGTCATGTTCTCCGCCGACGAGGCCGAGGCCCGCACCGGCCGTTCGTCCCGCCGGGCCTCCGCCTTCTCCCGCCTCCTGGGCCACTGAACCCCGCCCGGGTGGGCGGTCAGTAGCTGGGGGGAATCACCCGGAGGTGGCCGCGGCGGGAGGTGGGGGGCGTGGTGGGCTGGGTCTGGTCGTCCTGCGGGGGGCGGGGGGCGGGACGGGCGGCCTCGCGTACCGCCTCGGCGAGGGCCACCAGGTCGTCGGTGGTGGGCGGCGGGGGTTCGAACTCACCCTCGTGCCGGACCACCTCCCAGCCCCGGGGAGCGGTGAGGCTGCGGGCATGCGGCTCGCAGAGGTCGTACGTGTGCGGCTCGGCGAACGCGGCCAACGGACCGACCACGGCTGTTGACTCGTTGTAGACATAGGTCAGCGTGGCGACCGCTTGCCGGGGGCAGCCGTTACGGGAGCAGCGCCGTGGTGACCTCACGGGCGCAGGGTATCTCCATTACCGGCTCCGGCGCACCGCTTCGCGTTACGACACGCCCGTCTTCGTGATCACATTTCGTACGCGCCGGCCCGGCGCGCCACGGTACCGGCGCAACTGTGGCCCGCCCGGGTCGGGGGCTACCCTTTGGCTCATGACGAGCCCGGAGAACCGCCGCCCCGGCGCGAGCCGGCGCGCCCACCGCGACCGGCACGGTCGCGGCCTGCGCGGGCGGCTGGTGCCGGCCACCGTGCCGCTGGCCCGGACCAAGGCGGAAATCTTCGACGACCTGGTGTTGGACACCGTCGAGGCGCTGGAACGCCGGTTCGCCAAGGAGCTGGCCGGCGTGGAGTTCGCCGTCGAGGACGTCCCACCCGACCTGAACGTCTACGACTCCGACGTGCTGGAGGATGGTGAGGTCCCGCTGGCCCGGCTGCTGCCGGGCCGGCCCGGTCGTCAGGAGATGCCGCCCCGGATCGTGTTGTACCGGCGCCCGCTGGAGTTCCGGGCGATGGACCGGGAGGATCTGGCCGACCTGGTCCACGACGTGATCATCGAACAGGTGGCGAACCTGCTCGGTGTCGACCCGGACGAGCTGGCCTGAGCCCCGCCGGCTCGCGCCGCCCGGCGGGCCGACGTCGGCCCGCCGACCCACCGACGGTCGCGGCCCCCACCGCGACAGCGCCGATGTCCAGGGCGGGGCGGCCCCCAACCGCCCCCACCCGACGACGGATCAGGCGACGCGCCGCTTGAGCTTGCGACGCTCCCGCTCGGAGAGTCCGCCCCAGATCCCGAACCGCTCGTCGTGGCCGAGAGCGTATTCGAGGCATTCCGTCTTGACCTCACACCGCGAGCAGATCCGCTTCGCCTCGCGGGTCGAGCCGCCCTTCTCGGGAAAGAACGCCTCCGGGTCGGTCTGCGAGCACAACGCCCGCTCCTGCCACTCCGGCGCGTTTCCGAGCAGGTCGGCCGCCTCGAGCTGGCCGTCCATCAGTTGCCTCCTTGTCGCGCACCGGCGTCATCGCCGCTGCAACCCCCCACGCGAAAGGCGTGTTTGTCCATCCGGCCCCGTTTTGTTGCGTTCCGCGAGAACAACCCCATTCAAATTACACGCGTGTAATGCGTGCGCCGTCAAGCCAAACTTGATAATGGAGTCGCCCTCCCGACACGCAACCCGGACGGCCGTCCGGACCACCCGGTCTCGCCCTGCCCTATCGATTCAGACCCCGGCCGAGTAACGCCCCTCCCGGCGAGTTGCCCGAGTTTTCTCCCGTGGCGCCCCTCCCACGGCAGGTCCCGTCGGAACCCGCGCGAGCGCCCCGGAAGACCACCCGGCAAGATCCGTTGATCTTGAATGGCAAGGTTAACCCGACTTCGCCAGCCCTGCCCGTCGGCCGAAAGTGCGACGACCGCGCCTCGCCCACATTGTGGACGCGACGCGGTCGTCAGCAGGTCGAACAGAATCAGCCAGCAGGCGGAGAAGCACTGGTGGGCCAGGTGAATTCGGCGACCACGCCACCGGTCACGGTGACCGTGCCAGCCGGCGCCTCCTCGTCCCACCAGACGGTATACACCCCGGACTGAAGATCGGGATACACCGCACTGTGGAACGTACCGTCCCGAACCTGACGCTCCCGGACGGCGGAGTGGGTACGCGGGTCGCCATCCCGCCCGACCAGGCTGATCTCGATCTCCCGACCGAGCAACTGCCGCCCGGTGTAAATGATCAGGGCGCCGGTCTCGCCGCCCAGGTTGAGCAGGACGGCCCCGCTACCCGTCGGCCCGTACGCGTGTGCGTGCGTGTGCGCGTGCTCGGTCATGCCAGGCCCCCGGGCTCAGGCCCGCACCGGCGGGTTGTTGAACCCGTCGTACGGCGTACCGAGGAATGGGAAGTTCCGCAGGAACGGCGCGGTCACGTCGGCCTCGGTCAGTCCCGGCGTCACCGCGGCGGCCGCGTCGTCCGGGGTGAAGTTCCGGTCCACCAGCGGCACGGTCAGCCCGGCCACGGCGCGCAGCGCGATGGTCACCACGTCGTCGGTGACCCGCCGGCCGTTGGGGTAGCCCGCCAGGTCACCGCCGAGCACGCCCAGCCGGTTCGGACGCCGGGCCGGCGGGATCGCCGTGTTCAGCCGCAGCATGTCGGCCTGGGTGTTACCGGTGGCGTTGGTGAAGCCGTTGATCAGCCCTTCCGGAATGCCGGTGAGCAGGATGGCCACCAGGTCCGCCCGGGCCTTCTTCGACTTGTTCAGCTTCTCCAGGTTGGGGAAGACGCCCGGGTAGAGCACCGGCAGCAGGGCGGCCAGTTCCGGCTGCTCGACGAACTGGGCGAACCGCTTGTCCTCCGACGGCGGCAGCGTGTTCCACAGGTCCTTCTGCGCCATCGGCACGATGACCTCGTTGAACAACGGGTTGCCCAGTCTGGACACCTGCGTGAACGGACCGGCGTTGGTGTCGGCCGCGACCTTGTCGCCGAGCACCTTCACCTGACGTCGGGAGGCCGACGTCCACACCCCGATCACCGACGCCGGCTCCTGCCAGTGGTACCGGCTGGCGCGTCGGCGCAGCTTGTCGACGGGCACCTGGATCGCGATGCTGTGCACGTTCATCCGGTCGAGCGCGTTGACCGGCTCGCCAGCCGCCCTGAAGATCTTCTTTCCGGCCACGTGCAACTGCTGGAACGGGCGCAGCGTGCCGAGGTCGAAGATCGCGCCCAGGTCGACGTAGAAGCCGTCCGCGCGCTGCCCGGCGAACACCTTCTCCCCAGTGGACAGCGAGAAGGTGGCCTGCCGTACCAGCTCGCCGTACTTGGGGATGGACAGCGGACCGACGTTGCTCGGCGGGCAGGGCAGCTTGCGACCCAGCCGCTGCTGCTTGCCGTCGGCGATGCGGGTCACCTGGTAGAACTGCCGCCGGTTCCAGTTCTTGCTGTCCAGCGACTCGATCGGGCCGGTGTTGTAGAGGAAGCTGTTCGGGTTCGTGATCTCGGTGGTGAACTCGAACCGGTAGGTGATGTCCGGCTTGCCGTCGCCGTTGTTGTCAATGTGGATCTCGTACCGCACGTCGTCGCCGAACTCGAAGAAGTTCGGGCCACCGGAGGGCAGTTGCAGCGGTACGTAGTTGGCGATCAGCGTCACCGTGTCCGGACGGTCCGGAGTGACGAACGCGTACAGATCGGATGAGTCGGCGACCGGATCCTTGGCGATCTCCGGTGCCTCACGGTGTGAAGACATGACGAACCCACCTCACGGGGCGAAGAAGCGAATGGGAATGCCGACCGGGCGCCGAGAGCCCGCGCCGGGCCGGTGGGACGCCGCCACCACCCGCTTGCGGCGGAGGCGACGAGAAAGGTTCAGCGCCGTGGGTGGAGTCCGGGGCGCCAGGTGGCGTGCGGCGGATCGGCTCGCGCGCCGGGTCGGACGGTCACCGGGTTCAGCGTCGGGCGGCCTTGCGCAGCCGATCGGCCAGACCGCGGTCCTGCACCTCGATCCGGGACTCGCCGACGAAGACGTCCATCGTCCCGGAGCGGGCGTCGCGCAGGTGCACGACGATCGTCTCGTCGGCGCCGGCCGCCGCACCATTGCCACGTTCACCGGCAACCGACAGGCCCGTCACCGCGAGAGTGGCGGCGCCGAGGGTGGCACTGGCCGCAGCCGTCAGCGTCTGACGGCGGGTCAGCTTCGGCCAGCCCCGCCTGCGCGTCTGAGTTCTCATGGGCAACCTTTCCAGCGGCGGCGCGCACGCGCCCGCGATGGCGGACGGGGGTCGGAAGCGTTCCCACCGGCCCCCGCAGGGGTGCCGGCGGCGGTCCTCGCCGCTACCGCCGCCGGCATCGACAGGTACGGCCGGCGACGGGCGAAGGTTCGACGCTAAGCGTCGACGTGACCGTACGAAGTCGTTCGCCTACGCGCCGGTCGTCCCGCCGCCGCCGCGATCGCCCGCAGTTGCTCCTCGGTACGCGCCGACCCGTTGCCAGAGCCGGCCATCCGCGAGATGGTCTCCTCCATCAACGTGCCGCCCAGGTCGTTGCAGCCGCTGCGCAGCAACTCCGCGCTGCCCGCGTCGCCGAGCTTCACCCAGGAGCACTGGATGCTGCTGATCCGGCCGTGCAACAACACCCGGGCCATCGCGTGCACCGCCCGGTTCTCCCGCCAGGTCGGCCCCGGCCGGGCGATGCCGGCGAGGTAGATCGGCGCGTTGGTGTGCACGAAGGGCAGTGCCACGAACTCGGTGAACCCACCGGTACGGTCCTGCACTCCGGCCAGCACCCGGAAGTGCGCCAGCCACTGCCCCGGATGATCCACGTGGCCGTACATCATCGTGGAGCTGGACCGGATGCCCAGCTCGTGGGCGGTGCTGACCACCTCGACCCAGGCGGCGGCCGGCAGTTTGCCCTTGGTCAGCACCCAGCGCACCTCGTCGTCGAGGATCTCCGCCGCGGTGCCCGGGATGGTGTCCAGCCCCGCGTCGCGCAGCGCGCTCAGCCACTCCCGTACCGACACGCCGGCCTTCGCGGCGGCGGTGGCGATCTCCATCGGCGAGAAGGCGTGCACGTGCAGCTGCGGCACCCGTGCCTTGATCGCCCGGACCAGGTCGGCGTAGCCGGTCACCGGCATCTTGGGGTCGATGCCGCCCTGGATACAGACCTCGCTGGCGCCGGCGTCCCACGCCTCCTGCGCCCGGTCGGCGACCTGCTCCACCGAGAGCCGGTACGCGTCGGCGTCGCGCTCCCGCTGGGCGAAGGCGCAGAACCGGCAGCCCACGTAGCAGACGTTGCTGAAGTTGATGTTCCGGTTGACGACGTAGGTGACGTCGTCACCCACGGCGTCGCGGCGCAGGTCGTCGGCGATCCGGCAGAGTTCGTCGAGGGCCGGGCCGTCGGCGGCGAACAGCGCCAGCGCGGCGTCGGCGTGCCGGGGTTCGAGCAGCGCCGCCGGATCGCGCCCGGCCAACCGCAGCCCGGCGCGGAGGTCGGCGTCGCCCGCGTCGGCGGACCGACCGGCCGGCTGCCCCGCATCCGCCGCCGGGCCGTCGCCGCGACCCGCCCGAGCCGGCGGTACGGCGGCCTTGGCCGCCACCTCCGACCAGTCGCCGTAGACGTGGTCGAAGTCGCCCCGCCGATCGTCGGTGCGTCCCGTGCTGTCGATGGTGACGTGCAGGTCGGTACGCCCGCCGTACGACTCGTCGGGCTCCTGCCACGGCCGACCCACCGGCCGGGCCGACTCCACGGCCAGCCCGGTCGCCGGATCGGCCAGCGCGCCGACGTGGGGCAGCAGGCGCGGATCCAGCCACGGCTCGCCGGCCCGCACGTACTCCGGGTAGACGGTCAGCCGCTCCCGCAGGGTGAACCCGGCTCCGGCGGTACGCGCCGCCAACTCGTCGAGCTGTGGCCAGGGGCGTTCCGGGTTCACGTGATCCGGGGTCACCGGGGAGACCCCGCCCCAGTCGTCGATGCCGGCGCGCAGCAGCAGGTCGTACTCGCCGGCGATCAGGTTGGGTGGGGCCTGGATGCGCGCCTTCGGCCCGAGCAGCACCCGGGCCACCGCCACGGTGGCGGCGAGGTCGTGCAGTTCCGCGTCGGGCATCGCACGCATGGCGGTGTCCGGCTTGGCGCGGAAGTTCTGCACGATCACCTCCTGGAGGTGGCCGTACTCCCGGTGCGCCCGGCGGATCGCGAAGATCGCCTCCACCCGCTCGGCGTGGGTCTCACCGATGCCGATCAGGATGCCGGTGGTGAACGGGACGCCGACCCGTCCGGCGTCGTCGAGCACCCGCAACCGCACCGCCGGTTCCTTGTCCGGCGAGCCGTAGTGCGGGCCGCCCGGCTCGGACCACAGCCGGGTCGCGGTGGTCTCCAGCATCATTCCCATGCTGGGCGCCACCGGCTTGAGCCGGTGCAGTTCCGACCAGGAGAGCACCCCCGGGTTCAGGTGCGGCAGCAGGCCGGTTTCCTCCAGCACCGCCACCGCGCAGGCGCGCAGGTAGTCCAGGGTCGACTCGTAGCCCCGCTCGTCCAGCCACTGCCGAGCCGCCGGCCAGCGTTCCTCCGGCCGGTCGCCGAGCGTGAACAGCGCCTCCTTGCAGCCCTGCGCGGCCCCGGCCCGGGCGATCTCCAACACCTCGTCGCGGTCCAGGAAGGCCGCCGGCAACCGGTGCGGCACGGTGGCGAAGGTGCAGTAGTGGCAGCGGTCCCGACACAGCCGGGTCAGCGGGATGAAGACCTTCTTGGAGTACGTCACCACGCCCGGACGGCCGGCGTCACGCAGGCCGGCGTCGCGGATCGCCCCGGCGGTGTCGAGCAGTTCCTCCAGCGCCCCGCCGCGCGCGGTCAGCAGCGCCGACGCCTCCTCGACGTCGAGCGCCCGCCCGGCGGCGGCCCGGCGCAACGCCCGCCGAACGCTTGCCTCACCCGACGCGGACTCGCTCCGGTCAACCATCCACTCAGCCTATTCGCTGCCGCCCGGCCCATTGCGCTGGCGTGGGCAACCACACCGGTGCGTCGGGCAGGTCAGGTCGGCTGCCCGCCCGGCTCGATGCGCTGGGTACGGTCGTCGTCACCGTCCGGCCCGGGCGGGGCCTGGGTCGGGTCAGCGCTCTGGCGCGGAATCGCCTGGGTCGGGTCGACCGACGCCGGCTGCCCGAACGGCGGCGCCGACTGCGGGGGCACGGCCGGCTGACCGTGCGGCGGCCAGGTGTGTGGTGAAGCGGACGATTCCGGGCTCGACGGCGGTTGCCCGGCCACCGGCCAACCGGCGGGCGAGCCGGTCGCCGGGCCGGCGCCCGGAGCACCCGGCTGGTCCGCAGCCGACCACCCGTCGGTCGGCCACCCGCCACCCGGCTGTCCGGGCTGCCCGGACCCACCGTGCCCGGGCTGGCCCGGATACGCGGGCTGGCTCGGGTACCCCGGCTGGCCGGACCCACCGTGACCCGGCTGGCTCGGGTACCCGGGCTGGCCGGACCCGCCGTGCCCCGGCTGGCTCGGGTTGCCCGGCCAGCCTGGCTGCGGGGTGCCGTACAGACCGGGCTCCGGCTTGGGCCTCGGGACGTGGTACAGCCGCTGCCAGACACTCCAGACCACATATCCGGCGAGCCCGAACAGTGCCACCCAGGCGGCCCGGGTGAGCATGCCGGTGAGGGCGTCGAAGAGCTGCGCCTCGGCCAGCCGACCGACCATCCAGACCAGCAGGGTCAGCCCGCCGAGCACGGCGCTCACCGCGTACTCTCCGAGCGCCACCTGCGTGATCATCTTGCCCCTCGCCACGACCGGGGCGACGTGGGTGGCCAGCAGCACGGCCAACAGTGGCAGCACGACCGCCTCCAGCCCGATGAAGGCGAAGAAGGCGCTGCCCGCCCGGCCGGTCACCGTGCTGTAGGCACCCTGCGGGGTCAGCAGCCGGATCAGGCCGACGAAGAGGAAGAGGGCGTTCGCGCCCAGGAGCACGATGGCGGCGAGTTCCCGCAACGGCCGGGTCACCTGACTGGCCGGGGTCGGGGCGTTGGGCGGGGGCTCGGCGGGGCTGGTCACGAACTCTCCCTGGGGGCGAAAGCGGACAGATGCCGACGTGAGCCTAGTCTCCCGGGGCGACTCGCCGCCGCAGACGTCACGTAGGCGAGGATGGTCGGATGCGCATCGTGGTTCTGACCGGGGGGATCGGCGGTGCCCGCTTCCTGCTCGGCGTGCGGGCCTACGCCCGGCAGGTGGGCGCCGAGGTGACCGCGGTGGTCAACGTCGGCGACGACCTGCGCCTGCACGGCCTCCGAGTCTGCCCGGACCTGGACAGTGTCATGTACACCCTGGGCGGGGGCGCCGACCCGGAGCGGGGCTGGGGCCGGGTCGGGGAGAGCTGGACGGTCAAGGACGAGTTGGCCGCGTACGGTGCCGAGCCGAGCTGGTTCGGGTTGGGCGACAAGGATCTCGCCACCCACCTGGTCCGCACCACCATGTTGGACGCCGGCTATCCCCTGCACCAGGTGACCGAGGCGTTGGCGACCCGCTGGCAGCCCGGCGTACGCCTGCTGCCGGCGACCAACGACCGGCTGGAGACCCACGCAATCCTCAGCGCGGACGACGGTGGGCAGCGGGCGATCCACTTTCAGGAGTGGTGGGTGCGGCATCGGGCCCAGGTGCCGACGCACCGGTTCGTCTTCGTCGGGGCCGACTCGGCCAAGCCGGCACCCGGGGTGACCGAGGCGATCACCGAGGCGGACGTCGTGCTCGTCGCGCCGAGCAACCCGGTGGTCAGCATCACGCCGATCCTGGCCGTGCCGGGCCTGCGGGAGGCGGTGGCGAGCGGACCGGCACCGGTGGTGGGTGTGTCGCCGATCATCGGGGGCGCGCCGGTACGGGGCATGGCGGACCGGTGCCTGGAGGTGATCGGCGTCGAGTGCAGCGCGGCCGGCGTGGGCCGGTTGTACGGCGGCCGGTCGGCCGGTGGTCTGCTCGACGGCTGGCTGGTGGCCGAGGAGGATGCACAGACGGAGGTGCCGCAGGTGAGCGTCCGTGCGGCGCCGCTGCGGATGACCGACGAGGCGGCGACGACGGCGATGGTCCGCGCCGCGGTGGAGATGGCATGAGACTGGAGACCCTGCCGGTGCCCGGCGCCAGACTGGAGATCCTGCCGGTACCCGGGATCGGCCATGTGGCCGAGGGGGACGACCTGGCCGCGTTGATCGCGACGGCGGCGCCCTGGCTACGCGACGGCGACGTGCTCGTGGTGACGAGCAAGATCGTGTCCAAGGCGGAGGGGCGGTTGGTGGACGTCCCGGCCGACGGCCCGGATCGGCAGGCCGCCCGGGACGAGATCCTGGCCGCCGAGACCGTCCGGGTGGTGGCCACCCGGGGCGCCACCCGGATCGTGCAGACCCGGCACGGCTTCGTGATGGCCTCGGCCGGCATCGACGCCTCCAACGTCGACAAGACCCGACTGGTGTTGCTGCCCGAGGATCCGGACGCCTCGGCTCGGGCGCTGCGCGCCGGCCTGCGTGACCGGTACGGCGTGGACGTGGCCGTCGTCGTCAGCGACACCATGGGCCGGCCGTGGCGCAACGGGCTGACCGACGTGGCCCTCGGCGTGGCCGGGATGGACGCCATCCGCGATCATCGGGGCGAGGTCGACCCGTACGGCAACGAACTCGTGCTGACCCAGATGGCGGTGGCCGACGAGTTGGCCGCGGCGGGCGAGCTGATCAAGGGCAAGTGTGACCAGATGCCGGTGGCGGTGATCCGTGGCTACCTGACCGCGCCGCTGCCCGGCGACGGCGAGGGTGCGGGCGTCCTGGTTCGGGACTCCTCGATGGATCTGTTCTCCCTCGGCACCGCAGAGGCGAAGGCCGCCGGGTTGGCCGCCGCCGCCACCCTTGCCGACCGTCCGGGCGGCACACCACCCGATCCGGCGGCGGTCGACCGGGCGATCGCCACGGTCGCCGGCGTGGTCGCGCCGGGCACGGTCTTCACCCAGGTGACCGACGAGGACGTACGCACCGGCCTGGTCGCCGTCGTGGCCGGCTGGCCGGCCGAGGCCACCGCGCTGGTGCTCTGCTCCCCACCCACCCCGGTCGGCCCCGTCCAGTTGGTCCGCTTCGGCGCCGACGTGCAGCGCCTCCGTACCGCCCTCGCGGCACAGGGCGTCCCCTCCCAACTCCTGCCGCCACCCGCCCACACCACCGCCGCCGCCACCCTCGCCCTCTGAGCGGGTCGCCCACGGGGTGACGCCCCTTGGAGATCGTCGGTGGGTGGGTCAGGTGTTGAGGACGGCGCGCCCGAGTGGGGTGAGGGTGTGCAGGACCGTGTTGCGATCCCGGTGGCTGACCAGCAGGCCGGCATTGCGCAGCACGGTGGCGTGCTGACTGGCCGCGGCCGGCGAGATGTGCAGTCGACGGGCCAGTTCACCGGTGCTGCAACCGTCGTCGCTGGCGGCGAGCACCGCCGCGCGGGTCCGGCCGAGCAACGCGGCCAGCGCCGCCTCGGACTTCTTCGCCTCCTCCGGCGCCAGGCCACCGAGCCGGTCCACCGGATAGACCAGCACCGGCGGCAGCGTCGGGTCGAGCAACGCGACCGGCGTGTCCGCGCAGAAGAACGACGGCACCAGCAGCAGGCCGCGGCCCTGTAGGTGCAGCTCGCGGCTGCTCGGATAGCCGGGGATCTCCAGGGTGCCCGAGTTCCAGCGCACCCCCGGCCGCAGACTGGTCAGCAACCCCTCGACACCACCGTCGAGCACGGCCCGCGCCCGCCGGGCCCGGTCCGCCTCCACCGCCGCCTGGACCCGGGGCCAGTACGGCCGGAGCGCCAGCTCGCGGTAGCGGCCCATGGCTGCGGTCAGGTGTTCCAGGGCATCCGGCTCACCCCGGGCCAGGGCGCTGGCGTCGGCGGGCAGGCTTCGGGCGTTGGCCAGCAGCGTGAGGTCGCGGTGCAGCAGTGGCACCGGGGTACGCCGGACCGCCTCCATCCCCGCCTCGAACCCGTCGACACTCTCGTACGGGGTGAGGAAGTCCGGAAAGTAGCCGCGTGGCGGGTTCAGTGCCAGCAGCAGTCGCAGGCCGTCGGCGTCCTCCGGCCGGCGCAGGTCACGCATGACCTCGCGGCGCCAGCCGGACAGCAGCGGATCCCGGCTGCGCTCGGGCAGCAGGTGCAGACTCAGCACCACTTCCCAGACCGGATCCGCCGCCGGAGCCACCCGGGTCCGGAGGATGTCCTCGCCGGAGAAATGGATCTTCAGCATGGAACGACTCCCTGTCGCCCGGCTGAGGGGCGCCCGGCGACCTTCCGCACTCTACCTGGATCGCCTCGGGCCCGGCCGATTAAGCCTGGGCTAAAAGACCTCGACGCCCTACCGTCCGGTACGCCATGCTTCCCGGGTCGCGCGGGGGCGACACACCTCGGGCGTGCCGTACGGACGCCCCGAGGTCGGGGGACGGTCGAGCGGGCGGCACCACACGAGGGTCTGCGGCGGATAGATTCCGCAGGGGTGCCGCCCGTTCGCCGACCTGAAAGGAGGGGGCAGAGTGTCGACGCCTCCGGCAGTACAGGAACCCCCGCTCCCCCACGACGACAGCTGGACGGCGTTGTACGCCGACACCCTGGCGGTGCTCACCGGCTGGGAGCCGACCTGCCCGGACGCCGCCACGGCTCAGGCGCGCACCCTCGACCTGCTGGCCGCCGGGCCGGTGGCGATGAGCCGCGAGCATCGGCCCGGTCACGTCACCGCCAGCGCGCTGGTGTTCGACGCGACCGGCTCCCAGGTGCTGCTCTGCCTGCACGGCAAGATGCACACGTGGGTGCAGCTCGGCGGCCACTGCGAGCCGGGCGACCGGACGCTGGCCGGCGCCGCGTTGCGCGAGGCCACCGAGGAGTCCGGCATCACCGGCCTGTGGATGGACCCGGTGCCGATCGACGTGGACGTGCACCCGGTCAACTGCCAGGGCGGGTCACTGCACCACGACGTACGCTTCGCCGTGTTCGCCCCGCCAGCGGCGGTGGCGCAGGTCAGCGCGGAGTCCGAGGCGCTCGGCTGGTTCCCGCCGGACGAGCTGCCGCGTCCGCTGGCCGGCGGGACGGCCCGGCTGGTCGAGCCGGGCCGGGCCGCGTTCAGACGAGCCTGTCCTCGCCCCGCTCCTTGAGTTCGTCCACGATCGCCTTGACGTCCTGGGCCCGGTCGCGCGGGCAGACCAGCAACGCGTCGGCGGTGTCGACCACGATGAGGTCGCGTACCCCGACGCTGGCCACCAGCCGGCCGGACTGCGGCACCACCACCATGCCGCTGCTGTCACGCAGCAGCACCTCGGCCTTGTCGTCCATGCCCAGCACCACGTTGCCGTCGGCGTCCGCCGGCAACACCTCGCCGAGGGTGTGGAAATCCCCCACGTCGTTCCAACGGAAGTCGCCCGGCACGGTCGCCACCCGGCCGGCGCTGGCCGCGCCCTCCATCACCGCGTAGTCGACCGAGATCTTTGGCAACGTCGGCCAGACGGCACCCAGCACGTCGTCCTGCTCGTCGCTGCCCCAGGCCGCGGCGATGGCGGTCACCCCGGTGTGCAGGGCAGGCTGCTGGCGGGCCAGTTCGGCGAGGAACGCCGACACCCGCCAGACGAACATGCCGGCATTCCACAGGTACCGGCCGGAGCGGACGTACGCCTCGGCCACCTCGGCGTTCGGCTTCTCCTTGAACTCGATGACCGGTCGCATCGGGCCGTCACCGACCGGGTCGCCGGTCTGGAGGTATCCGTAACCGGTCTCCGGCCGGGTCGGCGTGATCCCGACGGTCATCAGCAGTCCCTGCTCGGCGCCCCGGATCGCCTCCCGCACCGTGTCCACCCACCGCTGTGGCTCACCGATCAGATGGTCGGCGGCGAACGAGCCCATCACCGCGTCCGGGTCGCGTATCGCGATCACTGCCGCGGCCAGCGCGATGGCCGCGCAGGAGTCCCGTGGGGAGGGCTCGACCAGGATGTTCTCCTCCGGCAGAACGGTCAGCTGGCGGGCCACGGCGGCGGCGTGCGCGGCGCCCGTGACCACCATGATGCGTTCCGGGGCGGTCAACGGCCCCGACCGCTGCACCGTCGCCTGGAGCAGCGAGGCGGACGTGCCGGTGAACGGGTGGAGAAACTTGGGATGGCCGGCCCGGGACAGCGGCCACAACCTTGTGCCGCTGCCACCCGCCGGAATGACGACATAGATCACCAGGACATCATGCCCGAACCGCCCGGTGCGGGCGCCCGGTTGCCGACCTCAGGCCCGGGCCCGGGACCAGGCGGCGATGTGCACCTCGGCGCTCGACTCCCAGGTGAACTCCTTCGCCCGGTCGAAGCCGGCCTTGGCCAACGACAGCCGGCGCGGCTCGTCGTCGAGCAGCGCCGCCAGGTCGATGGCGATCTGGTCCGGGTCCTCGCTGGTGTACGCCACCGCGTCGCCACCCACCTCGGGCAGCGACAGTCGGGGCGTGGTGAGCACCGGTGCGGCGCACGCCATCGCCTCCAGGATCGGCAGGCCGAACCCCTCCCCGTACGACGGGTAGGCGGCGACCAGGGCACCACCGAGGAATCCGGGCAGATCGGCATAGCGCAGGTAGCCGGGGCGCAGCAGCCGCAGGTGCGACGGCACCTCGGCCACCGCGCGGTCGATGTCGTCGTCGTGCCCCTGACCACCGGCGACGACCAGGGCCGGCGGGTCCTGCCGGTCGGCCACCGCCCGGGCCCAGCCGCGAATCAGGTTCGGTACGTTCTTGCGCGGCTCCTTGGCCCCGAGGAACGCGACGTAGCTGCTGCCGCCGAGGCCGAGCCGGGCGCGTACCCGGGCCTTCTCCTCGTCGCCGGGGGCGTGGAAGGCGGCGTGGTCGACGCCGTGATAGGCGACGTCGATCCGGGTCGGGTCGGCGTCCAGCAGCCGGATCAACTCGTCCCGGGTGGCCTTGCTGGGCACGATCACCCGGTCGGCGCGGCGCAGCGAGGTCTTGATCGCACTCCGGAAGAACGTGCGGCGGGACTTGTCGTAGTGCTCCGGCTCGGTGAAGAAGGTCGCGTCGTGCACGGTGACGGTGACCGGACAACCGGCCCGCAACGGGCAGGTGTAGAAGGGCGAGTGCAGCACCTCCGCGCCGACCTGCTGGGCCAGCAGCGGCAGGCCGGTCTGCTCCCAGGCGAGTCGGGCGGGTCGGTGCGCGACGGCGGCGGGCGCGGGGATGATCTCGGCGCCGGGCAGCTTCCGGCGATAGCGCTCAAGGTCGGTGCGGAGGCTGACGACGACCAGATCCACCGCCGACCCGCACACGTCACCGAGGGCGCCGAGCAGGCCGTCGACGTATCTACCGACGCCACCACGGTCGGCGGGGACACTCGTGGCGTCGATGAGCACGCGGGGCGGGCGGCCGGCGGTCACGGGGCGACTCCTTGCGATGGCGGGACTGTGGGGAACAACACTCCGGGCAAGCCTACGCCGGAGCCGGGTACGGACGCTGACTGCGACCCGACGGTACGCCGACTTGTCGCTGTCATCGAGTACGGTCGCCAGCCGCGTATCGTTCGCGTCGATGGCCGACAACATTGCCCGGGTGTTCGCCGACGCGATCGCGACCAACCCGAATCGACCGCTGCTGACCTGGTACGACGACGCCACCGGTGAGCGCACCGAACTCTCCGGCGCGACGCTGGCGAACTGGGTGACCAAGACGGCCAACCTGCTCACCGACGAATTGGCCCTGGGGCCCGGCGACACCGCCGCGGTGCTGCTCCCGCCGCACTGGCAGACCGCCGCCGTGTTGCTGGGCTGCTGGTCGGCCGGCCTGACCGTGGCCGAGAAGCCGGGTGACGTGGACGTGCTCTTCGCCGCCGTAGACCGGGCCGCCGAGGCGGACGCCTGGACGGCCGGCGACCGGTACGCCCTGGCGCTGCACCCGTTCGCGCTGCCGCTGCGGGAGGTGCCGGCCGGCTTCGCCGACTACGTGACCGAGGTGCGGGTGCAGGGCGACCACTTCGGGGCGTACCCACCGGGTGGTCCGGCGCACGCCACGCTGAGCGACCAGGCGAGCGCTCGTGCGGCGGAACTCGGCATCACCTCCGGCGACCGTCTCCTGGTGAACGTCGACCGCCACCCGGACCCACTCGACTGGCTACTCGCCCCGCTCACCGCCAACGCCACCCTCGTCCTCTGCGCCCACCCCGACCCCACCCACCTCCCCACCCGCCAATCCACCGAACAAACAACCCACTCCCTCCCCTAACCCCCTAACCCCCTCCCCCCTCCCTCCCCTCCCCCCTCCCCACTTCTCCGCGATCTTGCACTTCTGGTCGCCGACATGGGCAGTAGATCCCTTTTGCCGCGACCAAAAGTGCAAGATCGCGGGGGTTAGGGGCGGTCTCGCGGATCTTGGTGCGGAACGGGCCGCATGGGGGCCGTTCCGTACCAAGATCTGCGGCTAGGGGAGGGGCGGCCGAGCAGCGTGGTGGGAGCGTGCCGTGGACGGGCAACGCAGCCAGGTCGGACGCGGCCTCAACGGGGCAGGCACGGCGCGACCAGGCGGCCAGGTGCGACAGGCTCGGTACCCGCTTCCACGCCTTGCTCGACTCGTCGAACTTCGATCGGCCTACCTGCCGTCCCCCGCCAACAAGATCCGCGAGACAAGAACCTAGGGGGTGCGGTGGTGGGCGAGGGTGGCGAAGGCGGTCAGGGAGTCGGGGTTGGCCAGGGCGCCCTTGGCGGCGGCCTGGTCGATGGGGGTGCCGGTGAGGATCTTCTTGACCGGGACTTCCAGCTTCTTGGCGGACAGGGTGCGGGGGACGGCGCGGACCTGGTGGATCTCGTCGGGCACGTGCCGGGGCGACAGGGCGGTACGTAGCTCGCGGCAGATCTTCTTGCGCAGCTCGTCGTCGAGGGTCAGGCCGTCGGCGAGCACCACGAACAGCAGCAGTTCTCCGGCGCCGCCCTCGTCGTCCTCCAGGTGCACCACCACCGAGTCGACGACCTCGTCCAGCCCTTCCACCACCGAGTAGAACTCGGCGGTGCCCAGCCGTACGCCGCCCCGGTTCAGGGTGGCGTCGGAGCGGCCGGTGATCACACAGCCGCCGCGCGAGTTGATGGTGATCCAGTCGCCGTGCCGCCACACGCCCGGATACACGTCGAAGTACGCCTCCCGGTAGCGGACCCCGTCCGGGTCGTTCCAGAAGCCCACCGGCATGCTCGGCATCGGTTCGCTGATCACCAGCTCGCCGAGTTCGCCGATGACCGGGGTGCCGTCGGCGGAGCGGGCCTCCACCTTGGCGCCGAGTGCCCGGCAGGTGATCTCCCCGGCGTGTACCGGCAGCAGCGGCACCCCGCCGACGAAGCCGGTGCACACGTCGGTGCCGCCGGACAGCGACTGGAGTTGCAGGTCACGACCGACCGTGTCGTACACCCAGGTGAAGCCCTCGGCGGGCAGCGGCGCACCGGTGGAGCCGACCCCGCGCAGCGCGGACAGGTCGGCGACCTCGCGGGGTACCAGGTCGGCCTTGCGGCAGGCCAGCAGGAACGGCGCGGAGGTACCGAAGTAGGTGGTGCCGCTCTCCTCGGCCAGCCGCCACAGCGCGCCCAGGTCGGGATGGCCGGGGTTGCCGTCGAACAGCACGATCGCCGCGCCCACCGCCGGACCGGAGACCAGGAAGTTCCACATCATCCAGCCGGTGGTGGTGAACCAGAAGAACCGGTCGGCCGGTCCCAGGTCGTGGTGCAGGGCGAGCATCTTCAGGTGTTCGAGCAGGATGCCGCCGTGGCCGTGCACGATCGGCTTGGGCAGGCCGGTGGTGCCGGAGGAGTAGAGCACGTAGAGCGGCTGGTCGAAGGGCACCGGCGTGAAGGTCAGCGGCTCGTCGGTCGCCGCCGCCAGCTCGGCCCAGGACAGGGCGCCGTCGGGCGGTGCCGCCGTCGGGTCGAGGTAGGAGATGCTGACGGTGTGCCGGAGGGACGGCAGCGCCGCCCGGATCGCGGCCACCTCCGCCGAGCGGTCCACCGGCTTGTCGCCGTAGCGGTAGCCGTCCACCGCGACCAGCACCTTCGGCTCGATCTGCTGCCACCGGTCGGTGACGCTGCGGGTGCCGAATTCCGGCGCACACGAGGAGAAGATCGCACCGAGGCTGGCGGTGGCCAGCAGCAGCACGTACGTCTCGGCGATGTTCGGCGCGTACGCGGCCACCCGGTCGCCGGTGGTGACGCCGAGCCGGCGCAGGCCGGCGGCCACCCGGCGGACCTGTTCCCGCAGCTCGGCGGCGGTCAGGGTGACCGGGGCGCGGGTCTGACCGTACGCGAGCACCACCGGGTCGTCGTCGGCCCGGCCGGGCATTCGCAGCACGTTCTCGGCATAGTTGAGGGTGGCGCCGGGGAACCACCGGGCACCCGGCATGTGGCGGCTGGACAGGGTGGCGGTCGGCGGGGTGTGCGCGACCACCTCGAAGTGATCCCAGATCGAGCGCCAGAAGGCGTCCAGGTCGGTGACCGACCACTGCCACAGCGCGTCGTAGTCGGCGAACTCCAGCCCGCGGTGCTCGGCCAGCCAGCGCAGGTACGCCCCGATCCGCGAGCGTTCGAGCACGTCCGCCGGTGGCGTCCACAGCACGTCAGTCACTGGTCACTCCTCCCCCGGCCCGGCACGGCGCTGTGCGGTGGGCCGTGGCGCCATCTTGCCCTACCTCGAAGCGCCATTCTCCGCAGCCAGCCCGGCCCGACGCATGTGCCCGGCCCACATGAAATGCGCGGACGGGCCGGGGTGGAGCCGGGTGGGCGGCGGACTACTCAGGAGCGCTTCGGTGGGTGGGCGCGGAAGCCCTCAAGGAACGTGGTCAGGTAGCGCCGGGCGCTGGTGATCCGGTCCTGCGGGGTCTCGCCGTGCAGCTGCGCCGCGTAGGCGATGCCGCACATGATCGGAACCAGGTCGGCGGCGGTGAGGTCGGGGCGAATCGCTCCGGCCGCAGCGGCCCGGTCGAGCAGTGCGGTGCCGATCGACCAGATCGACCGTTTGAGTTCCGTGGTACGGGCCAGCGCCTCGCCCGGCGCGGCGACGACCATGGCCAGGGATGCGTCGCCGACCTGGGCTTCCACCGTACGGGCCAGGAACTCCTCCAGCCCGCGTCCGGGGTCGGCACAGCTCAGGGCCGCCTCGCCGTGGGCGGCCAGCGCCTCCAGGCAGGGGGTGGCGACGGTCTCCAGCAGCGCCTCGACGGTGGGAAAGTGCCGGTAGACGGTGCCGACACCGAGTCCGGCGCGGCGGGCGACGTCGTTGAGTTGCAGGGGTGTGCCCTCGTCGACCATGCCGCGGGCCACGGCGACGATCCGGTCCCAGTTGCGGGCCGCGTCCTTACGTAGCGTCGTGGTCGCCATGGGCACAGCCTAACCGGATTTCCGATCCGGATAACTGTCGGGCACCGCCGGCCGCCCCAGCCGCGGAGACAGAACCTAGCCGACCGTGAGTGGTGCGTGGCGTTCGCTGAGCCGGCGCACGGCTTCGGCGATGCGCGGGTCGACCGCCGCGCGCAGCGGCGCCTTCGGCCGGGCCCGACTGTCGAACACGATCCCGGTACGGCGGGCCAGCGCGTCGTCGGTGGCGGCGACGATCGAGGATCGGGCCGCCACCGAGGGCCGGCCGGCGGTCGACTGTGCGAACTTGCGGCGCACCAGGGGCCACAGCAGCCGCAGGCCGGGCGAGACGATCTTCGAGTCGGCCATGGTGCCGTTGGTCATGTCGGTCGCCGCGCCACCCGGGTCGGCGGCGAAGACCGAGACGCCGGTGCCGTCCAGGCGGGCGGCCAAGTCGAGGGTGTACGCGAGGTTGGCCAGCTTGGCCCGGCCGTACCAGTGGAAGCCGTAGTAACCACCGGGCGGCTCGACGGCGTCGAACGTCCGCTTGGCGACCCCGACCGCCGCCGAGGTCACGTTGACGATCCGGCTCGGCGCGCTCGCTTTCAGTGTCGGCAGCAGCAGTTCGGTGAGCAGGTACGGCGACAGGTGGTTGACGACGAGCGACGCCTCGACGCCGTCCAGGTCACGTCGGTCGGCGAACATGGCGCCGACGTTGTTGACCAGCACGCTCAGCGGTTCGCCGGAGGCACGGTGATCGGCAGCGAGCTGGCCGGCGAGGGCCCGGACCGCGTCGAGCGAGGCGAGGTCGGCCCGCAGGAACCGCGCCGGGTGCTGCGGCGTCGTCGCGTTGATCCGTGCGACGGCGGCGGCGCCCCGGTCCGCGTTGCGTCCCACGACGGTGACCGCGAACCCGGCGGACGCCAGCCCGAGGGCCGTCTCCAGGCCGATGCCGCCCGTCGCGGCCGTGACCACAGCTGTCCTTCGCATGGCTGCCACCTCCTTCGAGAAATACGGATAACCCATCCGCTTGGCCTGACGATAACACAAGCGGATGGGTTATCCGATTCAGCGAAGTGTGTGACTCAGCCCGCGCGGTGGGCCTGGATGGCGCGGCGGCGGGCCAGCCGGTGGGCCCGCCGGATCTCCGCCTCCCGCCAGCGCTGTTCGTCCTCGGGCGTCTCCGGCAGCACCGGCCGCACCGCCCGGGGCGCACCGCCGACCTCGACGCCGACGAAGACGAGGTACGCCGTGGCCACCCGTACCGGCGCCTCCTCGGCCGAGTCCCAGCGCTCGGCCATCACCCGTACGCCGACCTCCATCGAGGTCTGCCCGGTCCAGTTCACCTGGGCGTACGCGTGGACCAGGTCACCCACCCGGACCGCCTCGGAGAAGACGATCTCGTCGATCGCCGCGGTGACCGCCGTACCGCCGCTGTGCCGGGCCGCCGCCGCCCCGGCGACGTCGTCGATGAACTTCATCAGCACCCCGCCGTGCACCGTGCCGTAGAGGTTGACGTCGACGGCGGTCATGATCCGGCTCAGCGTTACCCGTGAGTACGACGGCGGCTTGCCCGACGGTGCGGCGCAGGGGTGCTCGGTCATGTCGGAAACGGTACGGTGCGCGGATGCGACATCTGTGGAGCTTCCTCGCCGGGCTGGTGGTGGCGCCGGTCACCTGGGCGCTGGTCACCCTCGGGCAGGATGGATCGGCCGGCACCGTGAACCGGTGGGTGGAGATCGGCACATCGAACACCGCCAACCTCATCGAACCGGCCGTCTACCTCGCTGTTGGCGGCATCGTGCTGGGCCTGCTCGGCACGCTGCGCGTCTCACCGCTCGGCCCGCTGGTGGCCGGGGTGCTGCTGGTCATCCCGTACATCGGGTTGTTCGTCGCGCCGTTCCAGGTGCGCGACCGCATCCCGGCGGACTGGGAGTTCCTCGGCGACCCGCTGCCGCTGCGGCTGCCGGTGGAGAACGGCACCCTGTTCCTGATCGGCCTGCTGCTGCTGATGGCGACGTTCAGCGGGCAACGCTGGCGACGCTGGCCGCAGCCGGTCACCGAACCGACGCCGGCGTCGGTGGACGCCCCGGCCACCGAGCAGACCCTGACCGACTGGCCGCAGTCCCCGGCGGCGGAGCGGGACACCTCCCCGCTCAGCCTGGGCTACCCGGACCCGACGCCGACCGAGCCGCTGCCACGGCGTACCGGTGGCGCGTCGCCCTGGTCGGCGCCACCGGGCAACCTGCCCCGGCGCGACGACGCCATCAACTGATCCGACGCCGACCCGCCCGGTGGTGACGCCGCCGGGCGGGCGGCAACGGTCAGCCCTTGAGCAGCTGGCGGGCCATCACGATGCGCTGCACCTGGTTGGTGCCCTCGTAGATCTGGGTGATCTTGGCGTCCCGCATCATCCGCTCCACCGGGTAGTCCCGGGTGTAGCCGTAGCCGCCGAGCAGTTGCACCGCGTCGGTGGTGATCTCCATGGCGGCGTCCGAGGCGAAGCACTTCGCCGCCGCACCGAAGTAGGTCAGGTCGGCGTCACCGCGCTCCGACTTGCCGGCGGCGGCGTAGGTGAGCTGCCGGGCGGCCTCCAGCTTCATGCCCATGTCGGCGAGCATGAACTGCACGCCCTGGAACTCGGCGATCGCCTTGCCGAACTGCTTGCGTTCGGTGACGTACCCCTTGGCGTAGTCGAGCGCGCCCTGGGCGATGCCGACGGCCTGCGCGGCGATGGTGACCCGGGTGTGGTCCAGGGTCTTCATCGCGGTGGCGAAGCCGGTGCCCTCGGCGCCGATCATCCGGTCCGCCGGGATCCGCACGTTGTCCAGGTAGACCTCGCGGGTCGGGGAGCCCTTGATGCCGAGCTTCTTCTCCGGGGCGCCGAAGCTGACCCCCGGGTCGGACTTCTCGACCACGAAGGCGGAGATGCCCCGGGAGCGGGCGCCGGGGTCGGTGACCGCGAAGACGGTGTAGTACTCGGAGACACCGGCGTTGGTGATCCACCGCTTCACGCCGTTGAGCACCCAGTGGTCACCGTCACGTACGGCCCGGGTGGTCATCGACGCCGCGTCGCTGCCGGCCTCCGGTTCGGACAGGCAGTACGAGAACATCGCCTCGCCGGCCGCGACCGGGGTCAGGTAGCGGCGCTTCAACTCTTCCGCACCCGCCAGCAGCAGCGGCATGGTGCCCAGCTTGTTCACCGCCGGGATGAGCGAGGACGAGGCGCAGGCCCGGGCCACCTCCTCGATCACGATCGCGGTGGCCAGCGCGTCCGCCCCGGCGCCGCCGTACTCGACCGGGACGTGCGGCGCGTGGAAGTCAGCGGCACGCAGCGCGTCGTACGACGCCTTGGGGAACTCACCGGTCTCGTCCGCCTCGGCGGCGAGCGGCGCGACCTTCGCCGCGCAGACCTCCCGGACCGCCTCCCGGATCGCCTCGTGCTCCTCGGGCAACCGATACGCGTCGAATGACTGCTCTGCGGCCATGCCGGCCCCTCCCCTTCACGGCTATCATGCGCAGTCTGTAGCGTCACCTGGACGCCCACCGCGCAGACTGAAGGATAGCGACCACAGTTCAGGCGTTGTTACCGGCGCGTAGGATCGGCCATCACGGAGCAGGACGCCGCTCGGCGATGATGGAAGACAGAACCACGGAACCAACCCCTCCGGTGCCGGCCAGGCGCCGCAGCGGAACGCGACGCGATTGCGCCGCCAGTGCGAGCGGAGAGACAGGCGTGACCATCCCGTACCCGAACTCCCAGCCGATGCCCGTCATCGCCGCGGTGACACCCCCCTCGGGTGCCTCCCGCCCTCGGGTGACCTTCCTGGGCACCGGCTACCTCGGCGCGACCTACGCCATCTGCTACGCCGAGCTCGGCTACGAAGTGCTCGGGTACGACGTCGACCCGGACAAGATCGCCAAGCTGAACGCCGGCGAGGTGCCGATCCACGAGCCCGGCCTGGACGAGCTGCTGCGGCGCAACCTCGCCGCCGGCCGGCTGCGGTTCAGCACCGACATCGCCGAGACCGCCGACTTCGGTGACGTGCACTTCATCTGCGTCGGCACCCCGCAGCGCGCCGACGGGATGGGCGCCGACCTGTCGTACGTCGAGGCGTCGGTGACCAGCCTGGCCCAGCACCTGACCCGCAAGGCGTTGATCGTCGGCAAGTCCACCGTCCCGGTCGGCACCGCCGAGTGGGTGGAGCAGTTGGTCGGCAAGCACTCCCCCACCGACCTCGACGTCGAGGTGGCCTGGAGCCCCGAGTTCCTCCAGGAGGGCTTCGCCGTCGACGACGTGCTGCGACCGAACCGGATCGTGGTCGGCGTCAAGAGCGAGTGGGCCAACGGCATGCTGTACGCGGCGCACAAGGGCGTGTTCGACCTGGCCGCCACCGAGGACCGCGAGGTGCCCCTGGTGGTCACCGACTTCGCCACCGCCGAGCTGGTCAAGGTCGCCGCGAACGCCTTCCTGGCTACCAAGATCTCCTTCATCAACGCGATGGCCGAGGTCTGCGAGGTGGCTGGCGGCGACGTCACCCAACTGGCCCGGGCCATCGGCTACGACCCGCGCATCGGCAACCGGTTCCTCCAGGCCGGGCTCGGCTTCGGCGGCGCCTGCCTGCCCAAGGACATCCGCGCGTTCCAGGCCCGCGCCCAGGAACTCGGCGCCGGTGAGGCACTGCGCTTCCTGCACGAGGTCGACCTGATCAACCTGCGCCGCCGTACCCGCGTGCTCCACCTCGCCGCCGAACTGCTCGGCCGCCGTGCCGGCCCCGCCGGCCCCGACCTGTCCGGCACCCGGATCGCCGTGCTCGGCGCGACCTTCAAACCCAACACCGACGACGTACGCGACGCGCCCGCGCTCGCCGTCGCCGCGCTGCTGCACAAGGCCGGCGCCGACGTACACGTCTACGACCCGCAGGGCATCGACAACGCCCGCCGGGCCGTACCGGAGCTGACCTACGAGTCGGGCATGGCCGAGGCGGTGGCCGGCGCCGACCTGGTCTGCGTCCTCACCGAGTGGGCCGACTTCCGCAACGCCGACCCGACCGTCCTCGGTGAACTGGTCGCCGGACGCCGCGTGGTCGACGCCCGCAACTGCCTCGACTCGGCACTGTGGACGCAGGCGGGTTGGGAGTACCGGGGGTTGGGTCGGCCCTGATCTTTCGGGGTTTCTTGCGGTGCGGTTTCGGTGGGCGGGCTCGCGTCGGTTTTCCGGGGGGAGCCCACCCGCTCCGGGCGGTCAGGCTTGATCCCTGCGCGGGTGGGCTCCCCCGGAAAACCTGACCTGCGTGGGCGCCGTCGGCGGGCGAGATCAGGGTCTGGAGGTGTCTGCTGGCGTCGGTCGGTGGGGGCGGGTGTTGCCGTCCGTGGTCGGGGCCTGCGCGTCGGGGTCGGGCTACGCGGGTTGAGGGGTGACCCGCCGACAACTGTCGAATTCCGGGGCGGCATTGTGCATGCTGCGACAGTGGGAATCCACAGTGCGGGTGGAGGGGTGTCGTGGCTACCTTTCAGTGCTCCTCGTGCGGCCGGGAGATCAAGCCGGCGGTCCGCTGTCCGCGCTGCGGTGCACACCAGCCACAGTGGGCCGAGCACCTGGCGGAGATCGAGCGGTCCATCGCGGAGATGAAGGCCCGCGAGGCCGCCATCGCCAGCGAACAACGGCAGCTCGCCTCCAAGATGCAGGCCGCGATCTTCCAGCGGGACACCCTCGCGCACGCCGGTAACGCCGGTGAGGGGCGGAGCAAGCAGACCGCCCGGCCCCGTCGGGTGTTGCGCCGTCGACCGCCGCACCAATCGCCGGGCAACGGCACCGCCCCACCGGTACGGAGCACGCCCGCCGACAGCGCTCCACCGCCACCACCACGGGTGCCCCGGCAGAGCCCCACCGGCGGTGCCGAGGACCCACCACCGGCCCGGCCGGTCTGGCTGGACGCCGACGATCCCGAGCACCCGCCCGAGGCGTCCTCGCGGGAGGTGCAGAACATCCCCCTCGGCCTCGGCGCGCTGCTGCTCGGTGTGGCCGCGGTGGTCTTCGCCGTGGTCGCGACCAGTTCGATGGACGCGCTGGCCCGCCTCGGCATCCTGCTGCTCGCCACCGTACTCATGCTGCTCGCCCCGCCCGTGCTGACCAGGCGCGGGCTGACCTCCACCGCCGAGACCATCGCCGCGGTGGGGCTGCTGCTGGTGCCACTCGCCGGGTACGCGCTGTGGTCGGTGGACCGGATCGGCAACGGCCCCGCCTCCGGCGCGGTCTTCGCCGGGGTGATCTTCGCGGTCACCGCTGCCGTCTCCGTCGGGTACGCCGGATTCACCCGCCTACGTGCCCCCCGCTTCGCCACCGTGCTGGCCGCCCAGCCGGTGGTGCCACTGTTGGCGTACGACCGGATCAGCGGCCCCGCCGGCTGGGCCCTGGTGCTGACCGTGGTGGCGGTGCTCGACCTCTGGCTGGCCCGCTCACCGGTCACCGTGGAGCGGGCCCCCGTCGACGGGTCGACAAGCACCGCACCCGGTCGGCCGGGCACCCCCCGCCAACGACAGGCCGAGGGGCGACCCGAGGGTGCGCCGGAGGAGGCCGGTGAGCTGCTCGACCCCACCGCCGGCACGCCGGCCAGCCCGCCCGTCCGGCCGGTGCCGGGGCTCCGGGAGCTGACCTGGTCGCTGCACGGCGTCGCCGTCGTGGTCGCCCTCGGGTACGCGGTGACCGCCCTGCTGCGTACCGACACGGTGCCCGGTGCCATCGGTGTCGGTCTGGTGCTGCTGCTCGCCGCCGCCGTCTGTCTGGCCGGCACCCTGCTGCTGCGCCGCCCGCCGCTACCGGACATCGGTGCCGGTGTGCTCACCCTCGCCGTCATCGGCGCCCTCGGCCGGATCGCCTCGGTGGCGCTGCCCGGCCGGTCGCTGCTGCTGATCGCGGCCGTCATCGCGGTCACCGGCCTGGCGGTGCGCGCGGTACCGGAGTCCGCACGCCGTGGGCCGCAGCTGGCCTCCGCGGTGGCGCTCACGGTCAGCGGGGTGGTGGTCGCCGGCAGCGCCCTACGCGCCGGGATCGCCCCCGTCCAGGCCGCGCTGCCGGCCTGGGCGGCGGACCTCGACCGCTATCCGGCCGAGTTGGCCGCCGCCGTCGGACCGGCCGCCTGGCAGCTCGCCGCCAGCGCCTTCCTGCTGACCGTGGCGGCGGTGCTGGCCCTACCCTCGGAGATCCGCCGCGAGTTCGCGGTGACCGGCGCCGCACTGACCGCCCTTGCCGTACCGGCCTCGTTCGGGTTGACCTGGGCGATGGCGCCGTGGCCGATGGTGCTGACCGCGATCGGGATCGGGGCGATCGGGTTGTCCGCCCGTACCACCCGGGCCGCACTCGCGCACGCGGTGGCCGCCGCCAGCGTCGGTCTGGTCGGCGCCGGTGCGGCGTTGGCCCGGCCCGCGTTGACCGCCGCTGTGCTCCTCACCCTCGTCCTGGCCGGCGTGCTGATCGCCGCCGCCCCCCGGATCAGGCTCGCCCCGGCTGCCGCCGACGACGTCTCGGCCTGGGCAGCCGGTGGTGCGGCATTCGCCCTGCCCGGAGCGGTGGCCGCGTTCGTCGCCGCCATGCTGCCCGGCGAGCCGGCGCTGACTCCGGCGAGCCTGCGCGAGGCGACCGTGCCGGTACTGGCGGCCAGTTTCCTCGCCGTCTGCGTCACGCTCGGCTACGCCGCGGTCGTCCAGGTGTCCCAACGGCACATCCCGGTGCCGTTGTCGGTGGGCACCGGCCTCGGCGCGTTGGTGGTGGCCGCCGCGGGATTCGGCGCGCCGGGCGCCACCGTGGCCGACGCCTGGGTCGGCGCGCTGCTGCTGGTCTCCGCCGTACTCCTCTTCCTGGCCCCGTCGATCGACGCCGGACGCCGCTCCGACCTGGCGATGGACGGCTCCGACCTGGCCGCCGCGGCGGTGACCGCGGCCCTCGTCGCGACCCTGCTGCGGATCGGCACCGTGCTCGCCCCCGGTGGACAACTCGCCGTCGCCGCCGCGCTGCTGCTGGTGGTCGCCGTCGCCGCACGGGCGATGCCCGAGCAGTGGCGACGCGGGCCGGTGCTCGGGCTCGCCGTCGGTGGCGTACTGATCGGTCTGCTGGCCGGCTGGATGGCGCTGCGCGGCGGCGTGGGCGTCCTGGCGACCCCCGGCCCGTTCTGGAACGGTGACCTCAGCGGTTGGCCGGCCGCGCCGACCGGCGGCACCACCTGGCAGGGCCCGATCGCGCTGGTCCTGCTCGCGCTCGCCGCCGCCATCCTGCTGCCGCCGCCCTGGCGCTACGACGTGTCCGGCGCGGCGGTGGTCCTGGCCACCATCGGTGCGCCGGCCGCGTTCGGCCTGTCGTGGTGGTCGCCGGTCCTGATCGGCGGCATGGTCGCCGCCATCTTCGGCATGGCCGCCGCCGCCTCCGTCGACCCCCGGGCCGCGCTGTCCAGGATCACGGTCGCCGGGGTGGTCGCCCTGCACGCGGCCGGCGCCGGCCTGGTCCGCCCGTGGACGACCGCACTGGCGCTGGGCAGCATCGTGTTGATCGGCACGGTGGTGGCGGCGCTGGCCCGGTCCATCGCCGGCTCGCTGGTGGAGGACATCCAGACCGAGGGCATGCCGCCGCACCTGGCGCAGATCGGCGGTGCGGCCGTGGGCGCGGCGGTGCTGGCGCTGCCCGGCACCACCGCCGCGCTGGCCGCCGAGTTCGGCCACGCTCCCCAGGCGATCCTCACCGCCGGCCTGGCCGCCACGAGCCTCGGCCTGGCCATGATCGCCGGAGTTCGCCGGCAGGTTCCGCAGTACCTGCCCTGGGCGAGCGCCGGGGTGGTCGGCGGTGCGGTGGTGACCGCGCTGGCCGCCGTACCCCTGCATCTGCCGGTCGGTGTCTACGCCGCCGCGGCGGCCCTGCTCGGGGTGCTCGCCGAACTGGTGCGGGGGGCCACCGAGCCGCCGGCTGACCCCACCCAGCCGGTCGGCCGCTGGTCGGTGCTGCTGGACGGGGCGTTACGGCGGCTGCCCGACGACGGTGCGCGGCGTCGATGGCGGGTGAGTCCGGCTGCGGGGGCGCTGGCCGCTGCCGCCCTGCCGACCGTCCTGGCGCTGGTCTCCATCGCTCCGGCGCTGCTGGCCGCCCTGGTCGACCCGATTCGTACGCTCGGCGGGGTCTGGCAGGGGCCGCCGCCGGAGCTGCTCGATCCGCCGCCCGCGGCGGTCAACCCGACGCACGTGCTGACCGCGCTGCTGCTCACCGTGACGGCGGCACTGGCGGCCACCGGATTCAGTGCGGGCCGCCGTTCCCGGGCGGTGCCGGTGGTGCTGCCCGGTGCCGCGGTGACCCTGTTGATCGCCCCGATCGCGCTGGGCAGCGGCTGGCCGACGAGCACCCGCTCGGCGCTTGTGGTGTTCACCATCTCGATGCTGGGGCTGGCGCTGACGCCACCGCCGTCCATCGAGGAGCGGGCCCGGTCGTTGCGGCTGGCCCGGGTGCTGGTCTTCATGATCGGCCTGGCGGCCGGCGGAGCGGGCCTGGCCGGCAGCCTGGCCGCTCGGGACCTGACCCTGCTCAGCCTCGGCGGCGCGGTCGGGGTCGGCGTGCTCGCCGCGCTGTTCGGCACCACCTCGCGGGCACGCATCCTCGGCTGGCTGTTCGCCTCGCTGATGGCGCAACTGTTCGTGCTCACCGCCGGCCTGGTTGCCGGGCTCGCGGCAGTGTGGTCCGCCTTCGGGGTGCTGGCGGTCGGCGCCGCGTTGCAGGTGTTCGCCGCCAGGCTGCCCCGGCTGCGCCGCCCCGAGGCGCAACGTGAGGCCGCGACGGTGGAATGGAGCGGCCACGCCGCCGCACTGATCGCGCTGGCCCTGGCCTACGACTCGCCCCGGCACATCGCCGCACTGTTGGCCGCCTGGGGTGCGGTGCTCGGCATCGCGGCAGTGCGGCCGGGGCGTCGGCCGATGGAGCGGCGGATCCTGTTCTGGGCGGTGGTGATCTGTGAGATCACCGCCTGGTGGATCCTGATGTGGGTCACCGACGTGGCGTTGCCCGAGGCGTACACGCTGCCGTTCGCCGCGCTGGCGTTGCTGGTCGGCGTCCTGGAGTTGCGGCAGCGCCCGGACCTGAGCAGTTGGGTGGCGTACGGGCCGGCGCTGGTGGCCGCCTTCGTACCGACGTTGGCGATCGTGCTGGCCACGGATTCGAGCACCCTACGTCAGGTGCTGCTGCTGCTCGGCGCGGTCGCCGTCCTGGTGTTCGGGTCGATGAGCCAGCAGCAGGCCCCGGTGATCGTCGGCGCGGTGGTGACCGCCATCGCGGCGGTGCACGCCCTGTTCAGCCTCGGTCCGTGGCTGGCGTTGATCCCGGTCGGCTTCCTGCTGCTGGTCCTCGGCGCCAGCAACGAACGTCGGCGCCGCGCCCAGGAACGCCTCCAGACCGCTCTGCGCGGTATGCGGTGACCGGTCCGGACCGCGTCGCGCCCCGGTGACCACCGGCCGGCGTCACCGTGCGGTGCGTACGTCGAGGATGTACCTCGCGGTGTGCGCGACGACCGGGTCGGCGTCCTGTGCCAGCGCGGCGAGGGCACGGGACGCCCTGGTCCCGGGGATGTCCGCGAGCGCCTCGGTCAGCCGTCGCCGGGCGGACGGTTCACCGGTGTGGTCGAGGCGGTCGACGAGCCCGGCGGCGATGTGATCCGCCGACGCGGGATCGCCCGCCAACGCGGCCAACGCATCGGCTGCGTCGACGTCGTTCGCCTCCGCGACGACCATGTCGATGAGCGTCGGAGCCGCCTCGGCCACGCCACGCGCCCCGAGCGCCAGCGCCGCATACCGACGGACCACGATGTCGGTGTTCACGAGGGCGTTCCGCAACAGGGCCGTCGCGCCACCACCGGGGATCTCGGCGATGGACTCGACGGCACGTTTGCGCACCTCGACCTCGGGTGCGTCGAGGCCCTCCGCCAGCAGCGCCAGTCCGGCGTCGCCCGACTGGGCCAACGCCCAGCGAAGGGCTCCGGCGACGTTCGGGTCCGATTCGTTGAGCGCTGCCTCGACCAGTGCCTCCACCGGCAGCGGTGCCTCTCGTCCTGAGGACAGGGCCGCGCGCTGGCGCTTGCCAGCGTTCTCCGAGCCGAGCGCCTGAAGCAGCGCCACGATCTGGAGCACGTCCGCCCAGTCGGCGGGTTCGGCGGCACCGATGCGACGCAGTCGGGTGAGCAGGTCCGTCTCCGCCGCGATGCGTTGCCGCGTCTGCCGGATGAGGTCGTCGACGAGCGCGGCGGGTGCGAAACCGGGGTCGTCGAGAGCCCGCCCGACCTCCCGCAGCGAGAGCCCCAGGGACCGCAGGCTCTCGATATGGAAGATCCGCCGGATGTCCTCGCCGGAGTACTCCCGGTAGCCGGCCCCGGTACGGTCCGTCGGCCGCAGCAGGCCGAGCGAGTCGTAGTGCCGGAGCATCCGGGCACTGACCCCGGACCGCCGGGCCACCTCACCGATCAACACTGCTGGTCACCCCTCCTGACGGGTCGGGCCGAGGGCCACGACGCGCTTCGCCTCCTCGATCGCGAACTCGAATTCGGCGTCCGGGTCACGCCACAGCCGTTGCGTGGCGATCGCGTGTTGGCGTACGCGCGGGTCGAGAGCCGTCGTCGCGGCGTCCAGGGGCGGCCTGCTCACCTCACCGAGGGCGATCAGCGCCCGGCTCAGGCTCAACTGCGTCGCACGGTCGCCCCGCCCGAGCTGGGTCGCCAGCACGCCGGCCAACTCGGGTCGCGCGTCTTCGGGCACGAGTACGACGGCAGCCCGCCAGGCGCTCCGCGCCACCTCGTCGTCGGCGTCGGTGAGCAGCGCCCTGGTGATCGCGGGCCACGCCCGCCGGTCCCCGATCTTGGACAGCGTGTGCAACGCCTGGCTCCGGGCCTGCGTACGCTCCGAGGACAGCGCCTCGATCAGCCCGGGGACCGTCACCGACGCCGGGTGACGGGTGATCGCCCAGGTGAGCATCTCGCGCACCTGGAACTCCGGCTCGACCGCGCATCGTTCGATGAGCGCGTCGACGAACCGCGGGTCCGGAGTCGTACCGACCGCCAGCGCCACCCGCAGCCGCACCGACGAATCACCGGCCGCCAGCCCCGCGTGCACCCGACCCACATCCGGCCTCTGTCCCGGCATGTCCACCACCATCACCCCCGAGCACAGCGAACCCCTTCTCACCGTGTCAAGGTCAAGCCCCACCCACCAATCCCACCCACAAAATCAAAGAACCCGGCGACAGCCCCACCCACCCACCAGCCCACCAGCCCCACAGCCGCATCACCCCCACGGCTGAGGACGCGACGTGAACAAACGCCGAGCCGACACCCGACGCCCCCACACGACGGGGCTGGGGGGCGACCGTGCCCGGCGCAGGGATCAAGCCTGACCGCCCGGAGCCGGGCACGGTCGCCCCCCAGCCCTCAACCGCAACCACCGTCGCCACCCAGCCAGACAGCCCTCAACCGCAACCACCGCCGCCAGCCGCTCAGCCCCAACCCGCTAGGACAACGAAGCCCGCAGCGCGGCATCCTTCTCGGCAACCAACTGCTCCAGATCGGCCTGGTAAGCCGACATCCGCTCGGCCAGCCCAGGAACGGCCGTGCCCAGGATGCGGACGGCGAGCAGCCCGGCGTTGCGCGCGTTGCCGATGGAGACCGTGGCCACCGGTACGCCGGCCGGCATCTGCACGATGGAGAGCAGCGAATCCATGCCGTCGAGGTGCTTCAGCGGCACCGGTACGCCGATCACCGGCAGCGGGGTGACCGAGGCGACCATGCCGGGCAGGGCGGCGGCACCACCCGCGCCGGCGATGATCACCTTGAGGCCCCGTCCGGCGGCGGCCCGGCCGTAGTCGATCATCTTGACCGGGGTGCGGTGGGCGGAGACGACCTCGACCTCGTACGACACCTCGAACTCGTCGAGCACCTCGGCGGCGGCCTTCATGGTCGGCCAGTCCGAGTCGCTGCCCATGATCACACCGACGGTGCTCACGCTGTTCCCTCCGTACCGTCGCGTAGCCAACGCATCGCCCGCGCGGCGCGGGAGCGTACCTCGTCCAGGTCGTCGCCGAGCACCGTGACGTGCCCGATCTTGCGGCCGGGGCGGACCTGCTTGCCGTACAGGTGCACCCGGGCGGACGGCACAGCGGCGAAGAGGTGGTGCAGCCGTTCGTCGATCGGCATGCCGCCCGGCGCACCGCCGAGCACGTTCGCCATCACGACCACCGGCGCGGCCAGCGAGGTGTCGCCCATCGGGTAGTCCAGCACCGCCCGCAGGTGCTGCTCGAACTGCGAGGTGCGGGCGCCTTCGATGGTCCAGTGCCCGGAGTTGTGCGGCCGCATCGCCAGTTCGTTGACCAGGAGCCGGCTGCCGCCGGGCGCCGAGTCGTCGGCCACCTCGAACAGCTCCACCGCCAGCAGCCCTACCACGCCGAGCGCGGTGGCCAGGTCGATGGCGAGTTGCTGGGCGGCCACCGCCAGTTCCTCCGGCAGGCCGGGTGCGGGCGCCAGCACCTCGACACAGATCCCGTCACGCTGCACCGTCTCCACCACCGGGTAGACGGCGACCTGCCCGAACGGGGAGCGGGCCACCTGCACGGCCAGTTCACGGCGCAGCGGCACCCGCTCCTCGACGATCAGCTTCGTGCCACCGGTGAGCAGCGTCTCCGCCAGCTCGGTGGCGTGCGCGGCATCGGTGACCGGCCAGACGCCGCGCCCGTCGTAGCCGCCGCGCGCCGCCTTGACCATCACCGGCCAGCCCACCTCGTCGCCGAAGGCCACCAGGTCGGTCGGCGACTCGACGGGCCGCCAGGCCGGGTTCGGTGCCGCCAGGCCGTCGAGCCGCTCCCGCATCACCCGCTTGTCCTGCGCGTGCACCAGGGCGTCCGCCGGTGGGAACAGCTTCACCCCCTCGGCGGCGAGCGCGCGGATGTGCTCGGTCGGGACGTGCTCGTGGTCGAAGGTGACCACGTCACAGCCCTTGGCGAAGGTACGCAGCGCGGCCAGGTCGGTGTGGTCGCCGTACTGGACGTCGGCGGCGACCAGGGCCGCGCCGTCGTCCGGCGTGAGGGCGAGCACGCGCAGTGACTGGCCGAGGGAGATCGCGGCCTGGTGGGTCATCCGGGCCAGTTGGCCACCGCCCACCATGCCGACAACCGGCAGACCGGTACGGGAATCCATAGCGCCGCCAGCCTATCGGGGGCAGCCCGGCCAGCCTCCGGCGGATCCGGCTCAGCCCAGCTGCGCCACCAGGTCCTCGACGGTGCTCACCGGCCGCTGGCAGACGAAGCCCCGGCAGACGTACGCGGCGGGCCCGCCGTCGAGCAGCGGTCGACCGGCCAGCAACGGCACTCCCGGCTGGTCCGGGTGACCGGCCACGATCACCGCACCGGGCGGAGCGTGCCGGTACGCCGCCGCGACCAGCGGATCGTTGGCCGGATCGGGGGTGGCCACGGCGATCTCGTACGGCCCGGAGAGCAGCGCCTCGCCCACCGTCGCCGCGTACCCGGTGAACCTCGCGTGCCGCCCGACGATCGGCGCGACGGTGGACAGGGCCGCCTCGGCGACCTCCCGGTAGCGGTTCTCCCCGGTCAACGCCGAGTACGCCACCAGCGCCGCGGCGATCGCGGACCGTCCCGAGGGGGTGGCGTTGTCGGTCGGGTCGGCCGGCCGGGTCACCAGTTGCTCCGCATCGTCGGCCGTGTCGTAGAACGCCCCGCCCGGCGCCGCGAAGTGCGCCAGCGCGGTGTCGAGCAGCTGCCCGGCCAGTTCCAGCCAGCGCCCCTCGCCGGTGAGCTGGTGCATGGCGCAGAACGCCTCGGCCACGCAGCCGTAGTCCTCCAATACCCCGGCTGGCTCGCCGACCCGGCCGTCGCGGGAGGCGCGGCGCAGCCGGCCGTCGACCACGTGCACCCGGGCCAGGTACTCGGCGGTGTCCCGCAGCGCGCCGTCGGCGACGATGACGACCCCCTCCAGCAGGTTCGCCTCCCCCTCGCTGCCGACCCGACCGGCGGTCTCGAACAGCCGGACGAACTCGGCGAGCGCGGTGACGGCCAGGCCGTTCCACGCGGCCACCACCTTGTCGTCGCGGGCCGGCTGGGGACGGGTGTCGCGGGCGGCGAGCAGTCGACCCACCACGTCCCGCCAGCGGCCACGAACCTCCGCGTCGGCGTCGTCGACGTCCCGGGCCAGCCGCAGCACGCTGCTGCCCTTCTCGAAGGTGCCGGCCTCGGTGACGTCGAACAGGTCGGCGGCCCACCGGCCGTCCTCCTCGCCCAGCACCTCGACCAGCTCAGCCGGGGTCCAGACGTAGGTGAGCCCCTCGACGCCCTCGGTGTCGGCGTCCAGCGCGGAGGCGAAGCCCTGCCCGGGCCGGTGCAGTTCGTCGGCGAGGAACCGGGCGATGTCCCGGGCCACCCGCAGCGCCAGCGCGTCGCCGGTGAGCCGCCACAGCTGGGTGTAGACCCGCAGCAGCAGGGCGTTGTCGTAGAGCATCTTCTCGAAGTGCGGCACGGTCCAGTGCGCGTCCACGGAGTAGCGGGCGAAGCCACCGGCGAGTTGGTCGTGGAGACCGCCCCGGGCCATCGCCTCGCTGGTGTGCCGGACGATCTCCAGGCTCCGCGCCGAGCCGGTGCGCTGGTGGTGACGCAGCAGGAAGAGCAGGTTCAGGTGCGGCGGGAACTTCGGTGCGCCGCCGAAGCCGCCGTTCGTCTCGTCGTACTCGCTGGCCAGTTGGGCGGCCGCAGCGTCGAGCAGGTCGGCGGTGAGCGGGGCGGTGGGGCCGCCGACGGCCTGGGCGCCGCCGATCGCCTCGACCACCGCGGCGCCCTGACGCAGTACGGCGTCGCGCTGCTCCTGCCAGGCGGTGCTGACCGACTGGAGCAGCCGGACGAAGTTCGGCCGGGGGAAGTACGTCCCACAGAAGAACGGGGTGCCGTCGGGGGTCGCGAAGACCGTCATCGGCCAGCCACCCTGGCCGGTCATCGCCTGGGTGGCGGTCATGTAGACGGCGTCGACGTCGGGCCGCTCCTCACGGTCCACCTTGATCGAGACGAAGCCCTCGTTCAACAGCTTGCCGACGGCCTCGTCCTCGAACGACTCGTGCGCCATCACGTGACACCAATGACAACTCGAATACCCAACCGAGATCAACACCGGCACGTCGCGCCGTTTCGCCTCGGCGAACGCCTCGTCGCACCACGGCCACCAGTCCACCGGATTGTCCGCATGCTGCAACAGATAAGGGCTGGTGGCGTCCGCGAGTCGGTTCACCCGTCGACCATAACCACCCACCCACCCCCCAACCCCCCACACCCCACCCCACCCCTTATCGCGTTGATCAAGAAGTTTGCGTCTGCTGGAGCGCTCTCCGAGACCAAAAGCTCTTGATCAACGCGGTGGAGAAGGGGCAGGTCAGGATGCGCCGTCGGCGCGGAGCGGGAGGACGTTGGTGGGGGCCTGGCGGGTCAGGGAGTTGAGCACGGCGCCGATCTTGTCGGCGGGCATCGGCTTGAAGAAGTGGTAGCCCTGGGCGGCGGTGCAGCCCAGCTCGGCCAGGGCCGAGCGTTGGGCGGCGGTCTCCACCCCTTCGGCCACCACCCGCAGGCCCAGCTCGTGGGCCAGCCCCACGGTGGTCCGCACGATCGCCGCCGCCTCCGGCGAATCCGCCATCCGCAACACGAAGGAACGGTCGACCTTCAGCTCGTCGACCGCGACCCGGGCGAGGAAACTGAGCGAGGAGAAGCCGGTGCCGAAGTCGTCGACCGCCAGTTGCACGCCCATCGACCGCAGCGTGCTGAGCACCTGGTCGATGACTTCCAGTTCGCTCATCACCACCGTCTCGGTGATCTCCAGGACCAGCCGGTCGGCCGGCACCTGATGCCGGCGCAACGCCTCACCGATCTCGGTGGGCAACCGGTGGTCCAGGAGGCTGCGCGCGGAGAGGTTGACCGAGATGGGGATGTCCAGCCCTTCCCGGGCCCAACCGGCGGCGACCGTCAGCGCCTTGTCCAGCACATACCGGGTGAAGCTGCCGAGTTGGTCGCTGTTCTCCACCGGCCGGATGAAGTCGGCGGGCCCGAGCAGTCCCCGGCGCGGATGCCGCCACCGGATCAACGCCTCCACCCCGGTCGGTGCTCCGGTGGTCAGGTCCACGGCGGGCTGCAACACCAGGACCAGTTGATCGTCGGTCTGCAACGCCTCGCGCAACTCGGCGAGCAGGGCCAACTGGTCCGTGCTGGCCGCATCCCGCGTGCTGTCGTACGTGGCCACACTGCCGCCGCCCGACTTGGCCTGGTACATCGCGATGTCGGCCCGGCGCAGCAGCTCGGTCAGGTCGGCGGTGCCGGCCGGGGCCACCACCACTCCGACGGAGACCTCGACGGACATCCGCACCCCGGCCACCTCGGCCGGTGCCGCCAGCCGCTCGGCGATCTCCCGCGCCTGACGTAGCGCGTACGCCATCGGGGCGGTGTGGTCCCCCCGCACCGGAACCGACGTCATCATCAGCGCGAACTCGTCACCGCCGAGCCGGGCCAGCAGGTCACCGGAGCGGGTCAGCGTGCCGAGCCGGTTGGCGGTCAGCCGCAACAACTGGTCGCCAGCGGCGTGCCCGAGCGTGTCGTTGACCTCTTTGAACTGGTCGACATCCAGCAGCAGCAGGGCGACGGGATGGTCGTGGGCAAGCTGCCGCAGCGCCTGGTCACCCTGGCTGAGCAGGGCGGACCGGTTGACCAGACCGGTCAACGGGTCGTGCACCGCCTCGTACGACGAGCGGGCGGTGACCAGTCGCAGTTCCCGGTGCGTCGCCGCGTCGTGCAGCGCGGCGGCCAGGGCGTCGGCATAGGCGGCGAGCGCGTCCAGTTCCCGGCCGGTGGGCGGGGCCGTACGGGGTAGGCGCACCCGCAGCCGTCCCACCCGCGCGTCGCCCACCGACAGGTCGCGGACCAGCTCGTCCTGGTCCGGCGCGTCGTCTCCGGGTGGCGGTATCTCCCGGTCGATCACCTGCCCGCCGGGGTCGCCCCGGTAACGCCGCCACCGCCCGTCGGCCCGGGCCACCTCCACGTCGACGATTTCCGCCTCGAACACCGCCAGGGCGCCGGTGACGCCGGCCATCGCCACCCCGCGCTCGTCGAGCTGGTTGAACGCGGCGGTGGCCTCGGCGAACGACCGCCAGGTCCGCCGTTCGCGATCGTCGCGCAGCCGCTGTCGGTAGGTCTGCTGGAGCAGCCAGAGCAGCACCGGCAGCAGCAACAGCCACCGGAGGTCGATCTCGATGAGCACCACGACGAGTACGCCGACCACCAGGTTGCCGACGAACATCAGCAGCTTGCCGCGCAGCGCGGCGAGCAGCGGGCGACCGATCGGCATGCCGTGGCGCAGCGCCAGCATGACCCCACCCAGCGCCACGCTGGCCAGCAGATAGGCGGCTGCCCCGGCGGTGACCGCGAGCACGAGCGACGGCGTCGGGGTGGCCAGCAGCGGCTGGCCGAGCGCGGTGGTGACGGCCACCGCCAGCGCCACGGCTGCGGTCTGCACCCCCGCGATGCGGGCGATCTCCGACGTCGTCCGGCCCTCGTCGACGACGGACATCACGGTCCAGGCCAGTGCGACGCCGAGCAGGGCTGCGGCCGGTAGCCAACCGGGCGGTACCAGGTGGAGGCAGACGACCAGGGCCGCCTCGGCCCAGGTGACGCTGACCATGCCGGCGGCGGCCCGGAACCGCAACCGGGCCAGCTGCGACAGGGCGAACGCGGCCACCGCGATGCCGAACCGGGCCGGCCCGCCGAGCGGGTCGTCGACCGGCAGCCGCACCGGCAGGCCCAGCCCGACGACGGCGGCGACCAGAGCGGTGCCCAGCACGGCGGCGGTGAGCAGGTGCACCCCGAGTGGCGTCCGACGGCCTGCGGGCCGATCGATCGAATGACCGGCCCGGCCGGAGGTCACCGACCTCCTCCTGCCAGCCGGCAGCAGGACGCGTGAGGGGCACGAACGACTGCCATGGTCATCGGCGCCCCCTCCCGCACACAGCTTGGGGACTTCTGGTCCCCCCGGGCGAAGGCTAAGCCAATCCCGGTGGTCGCAACAGGGGGCGACCATCCGGTTCGGCGTGAATCATGCCCCGGTCAGGTGTCCCGGCGCTGCTGGTGCCGGTTGGCAGCGTCCGTGGATGAATCCGCCGTGACGGTCTCATCTGTCGGATCACTGACCGCCCGGGCCATCTCGTCCCGCCCGGCCTCGGACTCCTGGGCGGGAAACCGGTCGGGCAGTCGGCGCAGCCGGGCGTTCATGTTGCGGATCAACAGCACGGTCGCGGTGCCCAGGACCAGGATGAGGAACAGGCCCATCGGGCCGGCCAGACCGCCCGTCCGCGTGTCCCCGAAGTTGTTCTGGGCGAGCACCTGGGCAGCGGTCAGCATGGGGTTCCTCCGGAGTGCGATGTCCGACCAGGGTAGCCGGCCGCCGGCTCAGCGGGCATGGCTCGTCGCCCGTACGCCGGCGAACAGGTCGGACTCGGGCAGCGGACTGTCGACCAACGACCGGACCAGTTCGAAGTCCTCCGTCGGCCAGGCCCGCTGTTGCAGATCCATCGGCACCTGGAACCAGAAGCCGTCCGGGTCGACCTGGGTGGCGTGGGCGCGTAGCGCGTCGTCCCGGACCGTGAAGTACTCGGCGCACTCCACCCGGGTGGTGATCCGGGGACCCTTGTCGGGGCGGTCGTCCCAGCGGGTCAGCCACTCCGCGTACGGGGACTCGGCCCCGGTGGCCAGGATGGCCTCGTGCAGCGCCAGGATCTTGCCCTTGGAGAACCCGATGTCGTAGTAGAGCTTCAGTGGCTGCCACGGCTCGCCCAGCTCGGGGTAGCGCTCCGCGTCGCCGGCGGCCTCGAAGGCCGCCACGCTGACCTTGTGGCACATGATGTGGTCGGGGTGCGGGTAGCCCCCCTCCTCGTCGTACGTGGTGACCACGTGCGGCCGGAACTCGCGCATCAGGCGCACCAGCGGGCCGGCGGCCACCGCGACGTCCTGGAGGGCGAAGCAGCCCTCGGGCAGCGGGGGCAGCGGATCACCCTCGGGCAGGCCGGAGTCGACGAAGCCCAGCCACGCCTGCTCCACGCCGAGGATGGCCCGTGCCGCGTCCATCTCGGCCCGGCGGATCTCGGCGATGTTCGCCCACACCTCCGGCCGGTCGAGCTTGGGGTTGAGCACGCTGCCACGCTCGCCACCGGTACACGTCACGACCAGCACGTCCACACCCTCGGCGACGTACTTCGCCGTGGTCGCGGCGCCCTTGCTCGATTCGTCGTCGGGATGTGCGTGGACGGCCATGAGTCGAAGTTGCTCTGCCAACGTCGGCGCTCCTCGTCTCTGCCCACTGGCCGACCCACGCCGGGTCGACCGTTGGCCTGCCGGATTCCTCCCCGTCGCGGTACCGGCCCGCGTCGGCCTGTCATATTTGACACCAGCCATCCTCGGCGCCAGGCATTTTCGACACCAGGCATCCTTGATGCCGGCATCCTCGATGCCAGGCACCGCTGATGCCGAGCAGCTCTGCTGCCAGGCAGCGCTGCTGGGCAGCATCGACGCCGAGCAGCTCTCGAACCGAGTCGGGCAGGAAAGGACGGGCCTCCGCCATTCTTGCCGATGCCGCCGACAACAACGCCAGGAGATACCCGCCGGTGACCGAGACGCACGCCACAATTCCACCGGGCGCGCCGGTGTTCCCGCCCGGCCGGTACGGCCGACGCCGTGAGCCGGGCCGCCGCCGGCCGCTGTTGACCGGGCTCCTGGTGATCGTCGTGGCGGCCGCGCTCACCGCGATCTCCGTCCGGCTCTACCAGCAGTACGGAGACCCCGCGTACGACGTGCAGGTGATCACCTACACCGACATCACGGACCACCAGGTGATGATCGACTTCCGGGTGAACCTGCCGGACGGCGGATCGGCGGTGTGCCTGCTGCGCGCCCGCGATGTCGCCGGTGCCGAGGTGGCCCGCGAGGAGGTGTCGGTGACCGCGGTCGAGGGGCAACGGCAGGTCACCGTCCGGCACCGGCTGGCCACCAGCGGGCGTCCCTTCATCGGTGAAGTCATCCGCTGCCGACCGCCCGGCTGAGGCCGTCGGACCCACCGGGTCCACCAAGGTACGCGACGTGATCGCCGACACTCCTTGTCGTACGGCACTGGTAACTTAAAGGTTCACCTGTCAGCCAGCACGCAGAACCGAGGAGGACCGCCTGTGTCCAATGGCAACGAGGCGCCCGCCACCTGGCTGTCCCAGGACGCGTACGACCGCCTGAAGGCCGAGCTCGACGAGTTGATCGCCAACCGGCCGATCATCGCCGCCGAGATCAACGCCCGGCGCGAGGAAGGCGACCTGCGCGAGAACGGCGGCTACCACGCCGCCCGTGAGGAGCAGGGCAAGGCCGAGGGGCGCATCCTCTACCTCAAGGAGCTGCTCCGCACGGCCCAGGTCGGCGAGGCGCCGACCGCCGACGCCGTGGCGCCCGGGATGGTCGTGACGATCTACTTCGACGACGATGCCGACGACACAGAGACATTCCTGCTCGGCTCGCGCGAGATCGCCTCGACCACCGACCTCACCGTCTACAGCCCGGAGTCGGCGCTCGGCCGGGCGATCCTGGGCGGCAAGGCCGGACAGACCTGCACCTACACCGCGCCCAGCGGCGCTGACATCAAGGTGACCGTGGTCAGTTTCGAGCCGTTCTCCGGCTGAGTCGTCCCGGCGTTCGCGACCGCCGGCACCCGCGCAGAGGCGTGGCACCGCAACGGTGTCACGCCTCTGGCGCGATGGTCACCTGATAACCGCTGGCCCGCAAGGCACTGATCAACGTGTCGGAGTGCTCGACGCCCCGGGTTTCCACCGACAACGCCACCTCGACCTCCCCGAGCCGCAGATGCGGGTTGGCCCGCTGGTGCACCACGTCGACCACGTTGGCCCGATGCTCGGCGATCTGACTGAGCAGCGAGGCGAGTTGCCCCGGCCGGTCCGAGCAGCGCACGGTGATCCGCAGGTAACGGCCGGCCGCCGCCAGGCCGTGTTCGATGACCCGCAGCATCAGCAGCGGATCGATGTTGCCGCCGGAGAGCACGGCCACCACCGGGGCCTGCACCTCGACGGCACCGGCCAGCAGAGCGGCCACCCCCGCGGCGCCGGCCGGCTCCACCACCTGCTTGCCGCGCTCCAAAAGCATCAGCAGCGCCCGCGAGATGTCCTCCTCGGTCACCGTGACGACCTCGTCCACCAGCTTGCGGACATGGGCGAAGGTGATCTCGCCGGGTCGGCCCACCGCGATGCCGTCGGCGATGGTGGCGAAGGCGGGCAGGCGTACCGGCTCACCGGCCACCAGCGACGGCGGGAAGGCAGCCGCACCGGCCGCCTGCACTCCGATCACCCGCACGTCCGGGCGCAGTGCCTTGGCCGCCACCGCCACCCCGGAGATCAGTCCACCGCCGCCGACCCCGGTGACGATCGTCTTCACCTCGGGGCACTGCTCCAGGATCTCCAACGCCACCGTGCCCTGCCCGGCGATCACGTCCGGGTGGTCGAACGGATGGATCAGGACCGCACCGGTCCGTTCGGCGTACGTCTGCGCCGCGACGAGGGACTCGTCGACCGTGGCGCCCACCAGCTCGACCTGTGCGCCGTACCCCTTGGTGGCCGCGACCTTCGGTAGCGGCGCGTTCACCGGCATGAACACGGTGGCCTGGGTGCCGACCAGCCCGGCGGCCAACGCCACCCCCTGGGCGTGGTTGCCGGCGCTGGCCGCGACCACCCCTCGGGCCCGTTCCGGCGCGGACAGCCGCGAGATCCGCACGTACGCGCCCCGCACCTTGTACGACCCCGCCCGCTGCATGTTCTCGCACTTGAGCCAGGCCGGCCCGCCGAGCGCGGCGCTCAGCGGACGGCAGGGCTCCAGTGGGGTGGTGCGGGTGACGCCGGCGATGAGTTCCCGCGCTGCTCGCACGTCGTCCAGGCTGACAAGTTCCGTCATGCCCCGATCGTGCCACCCGGCCCGCCGGCAGCCGGCGGCGCCTGGATCGGTGCGGCGGGTGGCGCCGGAACAACCGGCGGGGCGGCGACGGGCACACCCGGCGCCGGGTGCCCGCCCCCGGCCGGTCCCGGGCTCGCCAGCATCGCGGCGGCGGGCCCGGCCGGACCGGCGGCGCCGGTCAGGGTCATGCCGGGCAGGATCGGTCCGGCGGCCCCACCGCGCCCGATCCGGGCGGTCTGCGCCACCGAGACCCGGTGGATCAGCACGATCAGCGACACCCCGGCGACCAGGCAGACCAGCGCGGGGAGCAGATAGGCCACCGTGCTGGAGGAGTAGTGGTCGGCGTACGCCTGGAAGTCGGCCGAGGTCTGCGGGTACGGCAGCGAGTCGTACTCGGCGACGGCGGACCGGGTGGCGATCCGATCGGTGAGCAGGAACGCCAGCCAGGTGCCCCACCAGAGGTGCACCAGCCAGGGGGTGCCGAACCGCCAGAGGCTGTCCCGGGCGACGTTGGCCATCACCCGGTGCGGCAGCACGAGGTTGACGAACGGCACCAGCCATCCGGCGATCGCCCACTTGGCCGAGAGGGTCGGGCCGGCGCCCGGGAAGGCGTCCAGGTTCTTGCGCGCCCGCCAGGTCCAGATGATGACGAGTACGACGGCGGCCAGGATCGCCACCTGGTAGAGCAGCGCCGCCCCCAACTCCAGCAGGCCCGCGGTGAGCAGGAACGCCTCGCCGTCGACGGAGTCCACGGCCCGTTCGGCGAGCAGCGCGTTGACCGGCTGCACCGCCACGGTCAACAGCAGGAACAGCACCGTCGCGGCGACGGCGACCGAGGCGGCACGTCCGACCCCCCACACCGCGCGCACCTGGACGTCGGGCCGCAGCGCGGGCGAGCCGACCGGGGTGAAACAGGTCTCGCACTCCGGCATGCGGGCGTCCACGTCGGCGTGGCAGGTCTGGCAGCGCATCATCGAATCTCTCCAGGTGATCGGCACCGGGAGCGTAGATGATCAGGCGCTGGCCGGCGACCCCGTTCCGACCCGGGGGTAGCCGGGTGCGTGCCGAGGCCACGGGGCCTCCATCTCGAACTGTCCGGCGACGCCGAGCAGCAGCAGTTCCGAGCCGGGCGGGCCGACCAGTTGCACGGCCAGCGGCAACCCGTCCGGGCGGCGACCCACCGGCACCACCAGGGCCGGCAGTCCGGCGATGTTCCAGGGTGCGGCGTACGGGGCGTACCGGATGTTGGCCAGCATGTTGGTCTGCCAGGACCGGGCCGACCAGTTGGTGGCCGGCGGCGGCGCGGCGGCCAGTGCGGGGGTGAGCAGCAGGTCCACCGAGTGGTCGGTGAAGAACCCGATGGAGCGTTCGCGCCAGGCCAGCCGGTCGGCCTCCCGGACGTACCCGCGTCGCCACGCCCACTCGCCGAACGCGACGTGCCGCCGGCTGCGGCGTTGCAGGCTGCGGCGGTCGACCCCGGCGGCCCGGACGTCGGCCGCGGCGGCGGCGAACCAGGTGGCGATGCCCTGCAACCCGAGGGCCGTGGGGTAGACCGGGTCGGCGGGCACGGTGTCGTGCCCGGCCATGGCGAGCAGCCGACCGGCGGCGGTGACGGCGTCCCGGTTCGGCGCGTCGGGTGAGACGCCACGCACCGGCGAGCGCAGCGACACGCCGACCCGCAGGCGCTGCGGCGGGACCAGCTTCTCCTGGGCGCGGCCGGCGAGCACCTGGAAGCCCACCGCCGCGTCGGCGACGGTGGTGCTGAGCATGCCGTGCTCGGCCAGCCCGAACCAGTCCTCGGCACCGAGCTGGCAGGGCACCACGCCCCGGCCCGGCTTGAGGCCGACCAGACCGCAGCACGCCGCCGGGATGCGGATCGACCCCAGGCCGTCGTTGCCGTGTGCGATCGGCACCAGCCCGGCCGCCACGGCCGCCGCCGCGCCACCGGACGAGCCGCCCGGGGTCCGGTCCAGGTCCCACGGGTTGCGGGTGACCGCGGTGGCGTCGTCGGTCGCCGCCCAGAGGCCCAGCTCGGGCATTCGGGTCACCCCGAGGATCACCGCGCCGGCGCCGCGCAACCTGCGGACCACCTCGTGGTCGGCCTCGGCCACGGTGGTACGCACTGCGGCGGAGCCGTTCCAGGTGGGCATGCCGGCCACCGGAGTGTTCTCCTTCACCGCCACCGGAACCCCGGCCAGCGGCAGGTTGGCCAGATCCTCCTGCTCGTCGACCTTCTCCGCCTCGGTGACCGCCTCCCCGCCACGCACCGTACGGAACGCGGCGAGGTCGGCGTCGGCCTTGGCGATGTGGTCGAGATGGTCGGCCAGCACCTGGGTGGCGGAGACATCTCCCCGGCGTACGCCCCGGGCGATCTGTTTGGCGGTCGCCCCCACCCAGGTCGGCATGATGTCCTGCACGGCCACCCTCCCCAGCCAGCGGTCAGCCCAACGCCTGCTCCAGATCGGCGAGCAGGTCTTCGACCGTCTCGATGCCGACAGACAGTCTCACGAGATCGCCGGGAACTTCAAGCGGCGAGCCGGCAGCGCTCGCGTGTGTCATCCGGCCCGGGTGCTCGATCAGGGATTCCACCCCGCCGAGCGACTCGGCGAGTACGAAAAGCTTGGCCCGGTTGCAGATCTCGACGGCGTGCTCCTCGCCACCGGCGGCCCGGAACGAGATCATCCCGCCGAACCGGCGCATCTGCTTGGCCGCCACCTCGTGACCAGGGTGCGTGGGCAGACCCGGGTAGAGCACCTGGCCGACCTTGGCGTGCCCGTCCAGGTACGCGGCGATCCGCTCGGCGTTGTCGCAGTGCCGGTCCATCCGTACGCCGAGGGTCTTGATCCCGCGCAGGGTGAGCCAGGCGTCGAACGGTCCGTTCACCGCGCCCATCGCGTTCTGGTGGTAGCGCAGTTCCTCGCCGAGCCCGGCGTCGGCGGCGACCAGCGCCCCACCGACCACGTCGGAGTGCCCGCCGACGTACTTGGTGGTGGAGTGCACCACCACGTCCGCGCCGAGCGCGATCGGCTGCTGGAGGTACGGCGAGGCGAAGGTGTTGTCGACCACCAGCAGCGCTCCGGCGTCGTGCGCCACGGCGGCGAGGGTGGCGATGTCGGCGATGCCGAGCAGCGGGTTGGTCGGCGTCTCCACCCAAACGATCTTGGTGGTGCCCGGCCGGATCGCGGCCCGCACGGCGTCCGGGTCGGAGACCTTCGCCGGGGTGTACGCCAGCCCCCACCGCTGCGCCACCTTCGCGAAGAGCCGATAGGTGCCGCCGTACGCGTCGTCGGGGATGACCACGTGGTCACCCGGAGCGCAGGCGGTACGCAGCAGGGTGTCCTCGGCGGCCAGGCCGCTGGCGAAGGCCAGGCCGACCGGCCCACCCTCCAGCGCGGCCAGGCACTCCTGGAGCGCGTCCCGGGTCGGGTTGCCGGAGCGGCTGTACTCGTAACCCAGCCGGGGCGCGCCGACCGCATCCTGGGCGTACGTGCTGGTCTGGTAAATCGGTGGGATCACCGCGCCGGTGCGGGCCTCCGGGTCCTGACCGGCGTGAATGGCGAGTGTGTCGAAGCCGTGGTTCATTACGCAGACGTTAGTCCTCCAGTCCGTCCCAGGCTCTGGAACCCGGCCGAGCGGGGGAACCGGACGTCATCCCCGACGGCCTCCGCAAACCAGTGCTGCCCGGGTCCGGTCCGTGCCGGCCCGCAGCGCCTAACCTGGGCGCGTGGCGGGGTGTGTGTTCTGCGGGATCGTGGCCGGTGAAGTGCCGGCGTTCCGGGTGGTCGACGAGCCGGACGGAGTGGCGTTCCTGGACACCCGGCCGGTGTTCAAGGGGCACCTGCTGGTGGTGCCCCGCACCCACCTGGTCACCCTGGCCGACCTGCCGCCGGAGTCGCTGGCCGGTTACTTCGGGCTGGTCCGCCGGCTCGCCATCGCGGTCGAGGCCGGGTTGGAGGCGGGCGGCACCTTCGTGGCGATGAACAACAAGGTGTCCCAGTCCGTGCCGCACCTGCACACCCACGTGGTGCCCCGGACCAAGGGCGACGGCCTGCGCGGCTTCTTCTGGCCACGTACCCGCTACGCCGACGACGCCGAAGCCGCCTCCTACGCCGACCGGATCCGCACCGCCCTCTCCACGCCGACCTGACCTCGGAGTTGATCGCCCGTAGCGTCACGGCGAACATCCACCGCTTCGTGATACCGGCCGTCGCCGACGCGGCGCACCTCGTCCCCCTACCGGCCCTCGCGAGCGAAGACCTCTCGGAGGCAGCCCTGCGCGTCGCCGCGAGCCGTGGACGGCTGCGGGCGGTCAAGGGTGACGATGGCGCGTGGCGGAGCAGTCGGAGCTGGGTCGACGAGTACGCGCGGACGCGTTGGCGGCAGGATCGGGCCTGACCGGCGACGGGGCGGGTAAGGAAGTGGGGTCCGCCGGTGTTGTTCGCGGGGAAGGGTACGAAAGGAGTCCCATCGTGTTCCTCCGCCGCATGAAGGCCGAGATGATCTCTCCCGACCAGGCGCTGCCCGGTCGTCCGATCGCGATGCCGGTTGCCGACCGGCACGAGGTGCTCGGCACCCCGCTGAAGGGCCCGTTCCCCGAGGGTTCACAGGTCGCGGTCTTCGGTATGGGGTGTTTCTGGGGGGCCGAGCGGCTGTTCTGGACCCTCCCGGGCGTATTCACCACCTCGGTCGGTTACGCGGGTGGTTACACCCAGAATCCGACCTACGAGGAGGTCTGTTCCGGGATGACCGGACACACCGAGGCGGTCCAGGTGGTCTACGACCCCTCGACGATCAGCTACGAGGACCTGCTGAAGGTCTTCTGGGAGAACCACGACCCGACCCAGGGCATGCGCCAGGGCAACGACGTGGGCACCCAGTACCGGTCGACCATCTACGCCACCACCGACGAGCAGCTCGCGACGGCCGAGGCGTCCCGCGACGCGTTCGCGCCGATCGTGGCCCGCGCCGGTAAGGGCGAGATCACCACGGAGATCGGCCGGCTCGGCGACTACTACTTCGCCGAGGACTATCACCAGCAGTACCTGGCACCGACGAAGAACCCGAACGGCTACTGCAACCACGGCCCGAACGGGTTGAGCTGCCCGGTCGGCGTGGCGCGCACCGCCGGCTGACCAGCAGCAGCGGTCATCGGGGTCGGTCGTGGGAAACGGCCGGCCCCGAGTCGGATGATGGGGCCAGGAGTCGGTGCGCCGAGTCGGCCACGAACGTGGCACCCAGGACGGCCAACAGCGCCTTGACGGCATCGCCGTACCAGCGGTCCGGGAAGATGCTCCCGGCGAAGACCGCGGTGAAGACCACCAGCGCGAGCAGCACCCAGTAGCCGACGGTCAACCCGTTGCGCCACGTCCCGGACGACCTCGGCCGCTCCGGACCCACCAGATAGCGGACCAGGTACGCCAGCACGGCCAGCCACGCGTACGGCGACTGGACAGCGCGACCAGCCGCGTCCGGCCAGTCCGCACTCCCCCAGCGACTACTGACGATCAGCACCACGATCAGCAGCAGCAGACCGGCACCCACGGACAGCGCGCCGCGCCAGCCCCGGTGACGAAACCGGGGCTGGCGCGGCAGTTCCCGCCTGATCACTCAGCGCCGCCAGCGCTGCCACAACCTACGGCCGGCCTTGTACGCCCCACGGGCCACGCCGAACCCGGCGCCGTACGCCGTACCGTAGCCACCCCAGCTCGACGCCTGGTCAACACATCTGCCCCACTTCCGGGTGCGGTAGACACAGCTTCCGTAGCCCGCGACAGCGCCGGCGGCGCCACCACGGCCCGCCCACTTGGCCGAGTAGTCCCAGCTCCGCTTGCCCCATGCCTTGACCGAGGGCCAACGGGACTTGGCGGCCCGCCAACCGGCCTTCGCGCCACGCCAGGCCTGCTTGGCGACATACTTTCCGGCACGCGCGCACCACCCCTTCGACACCCGGCACGCGGTCCACACGGCCCGCCCGAGGAGCACCAGGCCAGCGATGATCGGGACGGCCTTGCCATCGAGATCTTCCTGGTTGATCGGGTCGGCACAGGTGTAGTCGTAGGGGTTGCAGCTTCCACCGGGTACGGGGTCGACCTGGAGGAAACGACCGGTGACGGTGTTGTAGAGGCGTACCCCCATGAGCACCATGCCGGACGGGGTGTCGGCCGCCCGTTGTTTGGCACCGAGCCAGCCGTACCGCTGGTTGCCGGCGTCCGCGGCGTTACGCGGGGTGCCGTACTCGGTGGCCTCGCTGGTGCGGGAGAGACCCTCGTCGTCACCCTCGATCGCCGCGACCAGGTCACCGTGCAGGTTGGCGAGCTGCCAGTCGACCTGCCCGCTCTCGCTGTCGAACGTGCCGGCCACACCGGAGATGCCGGCGACCGGTCGGGTGAACCGTTCGTCCGTCTCCTGTGTCCAGGACGGGCGGTCATCGTCGCCATCATAGTGGTGCACCGACTGCACCACCTCGCCGCTGCTGTTGTCGGTCCACGACCGAATCCGCTCACCGGTCACGTCGAGGGCGTAGTCGGTGGTTCGGCCATCCTGGGTGATGCTGTCGACCAGGTTGGTCGAGTGGTACGCGATCGTCACGTTTCCGCCGGCCGAGGTCGCGCTGTCGACCGCCGGCACCGTGGTGGTACGACCGAGGGCGTCGTAGCCGTAGCCGGCGGTGTTCACCCGGTCGGCGGTGTCGTACGTCCAACTCCTCGACCACGCCGACGTCGTGCTCTGGCAGGTGCCGTCGGCACCCGGACCGTACTCGGTGACCGAGGTGCGGTTGGCCGACGTGCTGAACCCGTACGACCGGGTGGTGCACTGGCCGCCGACGGTGTCCCGGACCGAGGTGAGCCGGCCCGCCTGGTCGTAGCTGTAGCTCTGCTCGGACAGCGTCGACGCGCGTTCCCGCCACTGGCCGTGCACCGACTCGATGACGCTCTCGGTGTAGAGGGTGCAGTCGTCGGCGGCACAGCCCGGCTTGACGTAGGTCAGGCCGACCTGGGTGCCGGTCTCGTCGGTCTCGTTGGTCACCTGCACCCCGTTGGCCCAGGTCTCCGTGACCACGTTGCCGTCTACGTCGTAGCTGCCGGTGAAGGTGCCGGCCTGCGAATCGGTGATGGAGGTGACCAGGCCGCGCCGCTCGCTACCGCCGTCGTAGGTGTGCGTCCGGGTGGCCTTGCCGTCGTTGCTGGTCGCCACCCGGCCGAGCAGGTCGTACGTGGTGGTGGAGGTGACCCCGTCGGCATCGGTGTAGGAGATCTGCCGGCCGAGGCTGTCGTGGACGGTGACGACCTGCGCGGTCGCCAGTCCACCGACGACGGACTGGACCCGGCTCAGCCGGCCGGTGGCCTGATCGTGGACGTTGCGGGTGATCGGGACCGCCGTGCCGAGCCCGGCCGCGACGGCCACGCTGGTCTCGTAGGTCCGTCCGGCGGCGTCGTACGTCGTGGTGGTGGTCCGCAGGGTCGCCGTGCTGGTCTTCTCGGTCACCACCCGGGTCTGCTGGTACATGTCGTAGGTGGTCACCAGGGCCGGCAGTTCCGGCCCGGAGGCAGCCTGCCCGCCCGGTTGCACCCGGCAGGGCAGGTTCGCCCATTCCGGCCGCAGGTCACACTCGGCGTGACCGGAGCCGGCGGTGGCCCGGTAGTAGACCGTCCGCCGGGTGGCCGGCGTGGTGGTGCTGGTGCCGCCGGCCGGCGAGGTGCTCGACGTGACCAGGCCGGTGATCGGGTCGTACGCCGTACGGGTGGCCTGCGCCAGCCCACCCGGGTCCACGGTCACCACCGTCGGCTGCCGTAGGCCCCAGTCGTACGCGGTGGTGGTGGTCCGGATGTCGGTGTCGACGTCCACTCCGTTCGCGTCCCGGGTGCGGACGCCCACATCCTCCTTCGTGATCAGGTGGTACGGCCCACCCGTGGTCGGCGCCCCCTGGTCGTAGCTGTTCATGGTGTGCTTACGCCCCCGCACGACCACGCCCGTGGGCAGCATGACGTCGTGCTCCGGCTCCATCGTGCTGGTGAGCCGCTGCCCGTCGGCGGAGTAGGTGTTGAGGGTGGAGCGGTTGCGGGCGAGCATGCTCTCCGCCGCCGCGTCGTCGGTCGTACTGGCGTTCAACGCGCGGGCCCGGTTGCCGGCGGTGAGGGTCCGCACGGTGTTGCCCCACTGGTCGTACCAGGTGGCGTTGAGGTGCCCGCCCGGCGTGGCGGTGTTCACCTCGCGGGCGTTGGCGTCCAGGTAGGTGACGGTGGCCCGCTCGTACGACGACGGCAGGGTGCCGGTGGCCGGATTGCCGGTCGGCACCTGGTTGGCCGGGAACACCGCCGTCGCGTCGGTGGGTGCCTCCGGCTGCGCCCACCGGCTGGTCTGCGCGGGCGACAGGTCGTACGGCGCACCGGCGCCGGTGAGCGGCACCTTGTAGACGACGGTCTGGGTCGCCGTCCCGGCGGCCAGCGCCGAGCGGGTCACCTTGTGCAGCCGGCCGGCACCCGGGTCGCCGGGGATGGTGGTGTAACTGAGCTGCCAGGGCTCCTCGGCCACCGGCTTCATGCTGCTGAGGATGCCGTCGGCGGTGTAGTCGTAGGTCTCCCGCAACTGCCGGGTGGTGCCGCCGTCGTTCCAGTCCAGCCGTGGATCCCACACTCCGCGCAGCCGGCCCGCGTTGTCGTACGCGTACCGGGCCATCGGCACCGTACGCATGGCCGGGGTGGCCAGGTCCGGGTCCCAGGCGGTGAACGCTATCTCCTTGACCCGGCCGGTGTAGTCACCCCAGCCCGTTTCGCCGGTGCCGGTCGCCGTGGTGGTGGTCGCGTAGGTGAAGGTCAACGCCCGGCAGCCCCGGGTCAGCGTGGCGCAGTTGACCCCGTCGGCCACCGGCGCCAGCATCCGGACCGGCCGGACCACCTCCTTACCGGCGACGGTGGCCTTCTCCCAGCCCAGCGTGGTGGTCTGGTTGCTGCCGGGCACCAGCACCGAGGTCGGGAAGTACTTGCCCGCCGCCGTGCCGGCGACCCGGGTGAAACTGACGTTGTTGCCGTCCTCGTCGATCAGGGCGTACGAGTCGCTGCCGCTGGCGTAGGAGAGCCGCAGGAACTCCATTCCGACCTCGGGGTCGAACGCGCTGGCGGTGCGCCTGGTGAACCCGATGGTGTCGCCGTCCGGCAGCCCCACCTGCACCAGCGACCCGTAGACGGTGAGCGACGTGTACGGCGCGTCCGCCTCCTCGACCGTCACGCCGGAGACCCAGCCGGGTCCGAACATGTTCGCCGTGTCCGCCTCGGCCGCCCGGCGGGAGTTGTACGACCGGGTCACCGTCAGGTCGGTGCCGTAGGAGTCCACCGAGACGTCGGTGTCCGACAGGCTGTAGTTGCCGGTGATCAGGTTGACGGAGCCGGGGCCGATCTCCTGCGATGCCGCCGACGCCTGGTCCCGGTCAAAGGTGATCTTCACCGGGCTGGACGTGCCGCCGGTGCCGCCGACGAACGTGCCGCGTACCTGCAACGGCCCGTTGCGGGGAATCGACTCCGCGTCGACCGCGGCGAGGGTGGCCTCGACGTCCCAGTTCAGTTTGGCGAAGTTGCCGCCGCCGGTGCTCGGCAGCGGCCAACTGACCGCGCCACCGCCGGCCGCGACCGTGACGTGGCCGGCCGGGACGGTCACCCAGGCGTCGGCGTCACCGCGCCGCCACTGGTAGGTCACCCCCGTGGCCGCCGCCTGGCCGATCCCGGTGAGCGCCACCTTCGCCGCCGTGATGTCGCCCTCCTTGGGCGAGGTCACCGCACCCGACCCGACGTTGAACGCGTACGTCCGGATCGCGGACTGGTTGCCGGCCCGGTCCCGGGAGCGCACGTACAGCGCCTGCGGCCCGTCGGTGGTGGGCGTGATCGAGACGGTGGCGTTGCCACCCACGCTGGCCGCGTTGACCGTCTGGTTCGGCGGGTTGACGTTGAGCCCGTACTCGTAGGCGGCCACGTCGGAGACGCCGGCCGCACCGAAGGTGAAGCTGCCGGCGGTGCCGACCGCGCCGGCCCACTGTCCCGCCGGGTACCCGGTCGAGGAGACCGTCGGCATCGCCGATGGCGCGACCGTGTCGATGATCATCGCGCAGTAGCCCGTCCACGGACCGTTCCCGCTGCCGTCGTTGCCCCGCGCCCGCCAGGAGTAGGTACTGCCCTCGGCGAAGGCGCCGGCCGGCACCGTGGTCGCCAGCCAGGAACCCGACGCACCGGGTCCGACGGTGGTGCCCCCGATCCGGGTGCCACCTCCGGTCAGCCACTCGAACTCGGCCCGCACCTGCGAACCCTCGGCGTCGGTGACCTGCGCCCGCAACTGCGGGGTCCGGGTGTTGACGTACGGGGTGCTCGTGCCGGTCGCGCAGGGCAGCGAGGGCACGGTCGCCCGCGCCGTCACCGTGGGCAGCGTCTGGTAGGTCAGCGTCACGTACGGGTCGTTGGCGCCCTCCATCGAGTGGAACCTCTTCCACCCCAGGTTGTCGGTCTCGGAGGCGGCCCGCAGTCCGATGTTGACGGTGCTACAGCAGGTCACACCGTTGGCCAGGTCGGCGAAGGCGGTGGTGACCGAGGCGTTGACCCGACCGGCGGCACACGAGGAGTTGTAGCCCTTGGTCGCGGTGGTGTAGCCCAGCCGCTTGATCCAGGTCGGCTGGTTCGTCCAGCGCGCGGAGGTGGTGACGTAGTTGGTCTGCCAGGTCTCCCACTGCCGCGCCGTGCACGACCAGGAGTGGTGGTTCCACAGGTACAGCGTCGCCGCCTGGACCTGCTTGCCCTGCAACCACTCCATGTTGTGGAAGCTGAGGAAGGAGCGGGCCTTCGTCGTACCGCCGTCGTAGGTGCCGAGCTTGAGCTCGGTGGCGGCGGACTGGTCGCTGGTGTAGCCGATCTGGACGAACGCGTCGTAGTTCGGCTTCAGCGTCACCGCTGGGTCGATGGTCACCGGGAAGGTGGTCGCCCTGTCCGTCAACCACGTCTCGTCGGGGGTCAGGGTCACCGCCAGGCGGCCGGCCTTGGCGACACCGACCCTCTTGCCGACCCGGGTCTGGCGCAGCCGCTCGCCGGAGCGCGGATCGACGCGCGCGTCCCACATCAGCGGCTCCGGTGACACCCCGACGGTTTCGCCGGAGCCGTCGCGGATCTCGAAGCCACCCTGGTCGTCGGCGACCGCCCTGAGTCCCTTGCCGCGCAGCGGCAACGAGACGGTGCGGACCTGCGCGACGGCTGCCCGGTTCTTCACCACGAGGTACTGCTCGAACCCGGTCCGGGTCGACTCGACCACCAGGTCCACCCCGGGACGCACCTCGGGGTAGGTGGCCCGGGTGCCGTCGACCTCGGGTGCCGGCAGGGCACCGGACCAGCCCAGCGACAGTTGGTCGCCGCCCCGGCCGACGGTCACCAGGTCGTGTTCGCCCGGCCCGGCCGCACCGGAGAGCCGGAGCCCGCTCGGGTGGACCTTGGCCCGGACCGACCCGTCCGGCTCCCGGGTCAGGTTGAAGTCGACCGCCTGCCAGGCGCCGGAGTCGTCGCGGATGCGGACCGGCCCCAGGTGGACCTCGGCTTCGATCCGCCCGTCGGGCAGTGCCCAGAACTCGGACGTCTCTGTCGTGAGCCCGCCGACGCGTACCTTCTGTCCGGTAAGTCGCGCGGTGTGGATCGCGGCGGCCTCGTCGGGTCGCTCCAACGGCTGTCCGGCCGTCGGCGCGGCTGGCGGGGCCGACTCTGGTGCGGGTGCGGCCTGCGCCGGCTGGGCGATCGCCCAGTCCGCCATGGTGGCGGCCAACACCACGGACAAGCCGACGGAGATCGTCCGTCGCAAGCCCGGCCCTGCCTTGGGTAGCAGGCGTGCGGGTGATCCGGGCACACCGGTATGACTACACACTGATCTCCCCCGTTCGCTAACCGTGATGATCAGACCGTACGGGCGTCAAGATCTCGATGCATCCCGATATCCACTATGGAATGTCGACCGTTCGGCGGATGCCGCCACGACGCCGGGGTGCATTCCCATCCTTCGATGCTGCGGTCGATTCTCCAGGCGCAACCGGAATTGCGGCATTCGTCACAGCGCGACTGGTCCGACGATTGGGGCAGCGGCGCTGATCAGGGCGCAAAATTCCCCCGGCCGCGAAGACCGAGTACGGGGCTTGATCGCGTGGGGCGCGGATTCTAGCAACGCTGTTACACGAACGTCATTGGCTCAACAGGCGAATCGCAACATCCTCTGGCAGCATGGTCTGGCATGTGCGGACTGGCTGGGGAATTCCGACGGGACGCGACGCGCGCCGATGTCGTCGCGGTGGAACGGATGGCCGCCACGATGTGCGACCGTGGGCCCGACGGCAGCGGAGTGTGGTCCAACGGCTCCGTCGCGCTCGGTCACCGGCGGCTGAAAATCATCGACCTGTCGGCGGCCAGCGGCCAGCCCATCGTCGATTCGGCCACCGGGCTGTCGGCCGTCTTCAACGGCTGCATCTACAACTACCGTGAGCTGCGCGCCGAACTGTCCGCCAAGGGCCACCAGTTCTTCTCCACCGGGGACAGCGAGGTGGTCGTCAAGGCGTACGCCGAGTGGGGGATCGACTTCGTCGACCACCTGATCGGGATGTTCGCCGTGGCGATCAACGAGCGGGACACCGGTCGCCTGGTGCTGGCCCGCGACCGGCTCGGCATCAAACCGCTCTACCTCGCCGAGTCGCCCGGCGTGGTGCGCTTCGCCAGCACGCTGCCCGCCCTGCTGGCCGCCGGCGACGTGGACACCACCATCGACCCGGTCGCCCTGGCGCACTACCTCAGCTTCCACAGCATCGTGCCGCCGCCGCGCACCATCCTGCGCGGCGTCAGCAAGCTGCCGCCGGCCACCGTCCGGGTCTACGAACCCGACGGCCGCAGTCACCAGCGGGTCTACTGGAACCCGTCGTTCCTCCGCCAGGTCGAGCACACCGACTGGTCGGAGAAGGACTGGCAGGACGCCCTGCTCGAATCGCTGACCACCGCAGTACGCCGGCGGATGGTCGCCGACGTGCCGGTCGGCGTACTGCTCTCCGGCGGCCTGGACTCCAGCCTGGTGGTCGCCCTGCTGGCCGGCGAGGGGCAGCGCGGGCTGTCCACCTTCTCGATCGGCTTCGACGCGGTCGGCGGCCGGGAGGGCGACGAGTTCCGCTACTCCGACGTGGTCGCCAAGACCTTCGACACCGACCATCACCAGATCCGGGTCGCCGCGCAGGACCTGGTCCCGCCGCTGGAAGCCGCCGTCGCGGCCATGAGCGAGCCCATGGTCAGCCACGACTGCGTGGCGTTCTACCTGCTCAGCCAGGAGGTGTCCCGGCACGTCAAGGTGGTGCAGTCCGGCCAGGGCGCCGACGAGATCCTCGGCGGCTACCACTGGTATCCGCCGCTGCACCGGGTCGACCGCGAGCAGGCCCTCGACACGTACGCCCGGGCCTTCTTCGACCGCGACGCGGCCGGCCTGGCCCAGGTGCTCAACCCCGACTGGCTCGCCGACGGGGACCCGGCGCGGGAGTTCGTCGCCGCGCACCTGGCGCAGCCCGGCGCGCAGACCGCCATCGACGCCGGCCTGCGCATCGACACGCAGATCATGCTCACCGACGACCCGGTCAAGCGGGTCGACAACATGACGATGGCGCACGGGCTGGAAGCCCGGGTGCCCTTCCTGGATCACGAGTTCGTGGAACTGGCCGCCGCCTGCCCGCCGGAGCTGAAGCTCGCCCAGGGCGGCAAGGGCGTGCTCAAGGAGATCGGCCGCCGGGTACTGCCGCACGAGGTCATCGACCGGCCGAAGGGCTACTTCCCGGTGCCGGGCCTCACCCACCTGGAGGGCAAGCTCCTCGACCGGGTACGCGACGCGCTGCACGCGCCCGAGGCCCGCCGGCGCGACCTGTTCCGCCCCGACTACGTCAACGCCCTGCTCGACGCGCCCAACGCCGAACTGACCCCGTTGAACGGAAACAAGCTGTGGCAACTCGGACTCCTGGAAATGTGGCTCCAGAGCCACGGAATCGACTGACCGTGACCGACACCCTGGCAACGGGGATAGCCCGGACCGACCGTGGCCGGGGCGCGGGACGGCGGTACGAACGGGTCGGGCCGGGCGGTGATCCGATCGCTGCGGGCGGCACCGACGCGGCCGACGACGACGAACGCCCGGGCAGTGCGGGCGTCATCCTCGACTGTGGTTGGGGTCGGCTGGTCTTCGGCCAGACCTTCACCGACCAGGCCGCCGTCGCCGACGTGCTGCGCTCCGAGGCGGCCGGCGCCCGGGACATCTGCATCTACCTGCGCGACCCGCATGTGCTGGTCTCCCGGTTGCCCGACGAGTTGTTCATCGACCCGTCGCTGACCTTCCGGCTGCCGCTCGGCGGCACCCGGCCCGGCCCGCGCAACGCCAACGGGACCGCCGAGGAGGCCGGCAGCGCCGACACCCCGGCCGCCACCGCCGGCCGTGGCGAGCTGCCCGGGGTACGCATCCGCCGGCTGCGCGACGCCGCCGACGCGGACGCGGTCAACCGGATCTACGCGGCCAACGGCATGGTCACCGCGCCGGTCGAGGTGCTGGTGGACAACGCCACCACCGACCGCTTCCTGCACCTGGTGGCGGAGGCGACCACCGGTGAGATCGTCGGCACCATCACCGGCATCGACCACGTGGCGGTCTTCGACGACCCGGAGCGGGGGGCCAGCCTCTGGTGCCTGACCGTCGACTTCAACCTGGCACCGCCGGGCACCGGCCAGGCGCTGATCACCGAGCTGGCCGCCCGGCTGGTCGCCCGGGGCCGGGCGTACGTCGACCTCTCCGTGCTCGCCGAGAACGTCGGCGCGATCCGGCTGTACGAGCGGCTCGGCTTCTACCGCACCGCGACGCTCTGCGTGAAGCGCAAGAACCCGATCAACGAGCGGCTGTTCCTGCCCGCCATGCCGACCGGGTACGACCGGCTCAACCCGTACGCGAAGATCGTCGCCGACGAGGCCATGCGCCGGGGCATCCGGGTGGAGGTGACCGACCCGGAGTGGGGTGAGCTGCGGCTGACCAGTGGTGGCCGGACGATCCTCACCCGGGAGTCGCTGTCCGAGCTGACCTCGGCGGTGGCGATGAGCCGCTGCGACGACAAGCGGGTCACCCGCCGGATCCTGGCCGAGGCCGGGCTGTCGGTGCCGCGCGGGCGCACCGCCACCGGTGCCGACGCCGACGCCGAGTTCCTGGCCGAGGTGGGCCAACTGGTGGTCAAGCCGGCCCGGGGCGAGCAGGGCAACGGCATCACGGTGGGCGTACGCACTCCCGAGGCGCTGGCCGCCGCGGTCGAGTTGGCCGCCCGGTACTGCCCGGACGTGCTGCTGGAGGAGCTGTGCACCGGTGAGGACCTGCGGGTGATCGTGATCGACCACGAGGTGGTCGCCGCCGCGGTCCGCCGTCCCGCCTCGATCACCGGCGACGGGGTGCACGACATCGCCGAGCTGATCGAGCGGCAGAGCCGCCGCCGGGCCGCCGCCACCGGTGGCGAGTCCCGTATCCCGCTGGACGACATGACCCGTGACGTGATCGCCGAGGCCGGGTACGAGCTGCCCGACGTACTGCCCGAGGGGCAGGTGCTGGCCGTACGGCGGACCGCGAACCTGCACACCGGGGGCACCATCCACGACGTCACCGGCGAGCTGCACCCGATGATCGCCGAGGCGTGCGTGGCCGCCAGCCGGGCGCTGGACATCCCGGTCACCGGCCTCGACCTGCTGGTACCGGCCCCGGACCAACCCGAGCACGTCTTCATCGAGGCCAACGAGCGGCCCGGGCTGGCCAACCACGAGCCGCAGCCGACCGCCGAACGCTTCGTGGATCTCCTTTTCCCCGGGACGCGGGCACCGCAACGGCTGTGGACCCCGGCGGGTGCGGCACCATCGGGGGCATGACCGTACGCAAGACCATTCCGCTGCCGATCGACCTGGAGTATCTCCGCCAGGTGCTGGTCGAGCTGCTGGACATTCCCAGCCCGTCCGGGCGTACCGACCACGTGCAGCAGTACGTCGGTGAGCGCCTGTCGGCGCTCGGCATCCCGTCGACACTGACCCGCCGGGGTGCGCTCAGCGCCTGCCTGCCCGGCCCCCGCGAGCACGGGGCGGACCGCGCGATCGTGGTGCACACCGACACCATCGGCGGGATGGTCAAGCAGCTCAAGGCGAACGGCCGGCTGGAGTTGAAGCCGATCGGCACGCACAGCGCCCGGTTCGCCGAGGGGGCACACGTACGGATCTTCACCGACGACCTGGAGCGGGTGATCACCGGCCAGGTACTGCCGCTGAAGGCCAGCGGCCACCGCTACAACGACGCGGTCGACGAGCAGGGCATCGGCTGGGAGCAGGTCGAGGTACGCGTCGACGAGCCGGTGGAGGACATCGACGGCCTGCGGGCGCTCGGCATCGACGCGGGCGACTTCGTGGCGTTCCTGCCCAACCCCACGGTCACGCCCAGCGGGTACGTCAAGTCCCGCCACCTGGACGACAAGGCCGGGGTCGCCGCGGTGCTCACCGCGATCAAGGCGATGGTCGACGCCGGAGTGAAGCCGGCGGTCACCGCGCACCTGCTGATCACCGTGACCGAGGAGATCGGCCACGGCGCCTCGCACGGCCTCGACCCGGACGTCGCCGAGATCGTCTCGGTGGACGCCGCAGTGGTCGCCCCCGGCCAGCAGTCCAGGGAGGACGCCGCCACCCTGGCCATGGGCGACGGCGTCGGCCCCTTCGACTACCACCTCACCCGCAACCTGGCCGCCATCGCCCGCGAACACGACGTGGACCTGGTCCGCGACGTCTTCGACTACTACCGCTCGGACGTGGCGGCGGCGGTGGAGGCCGGGGCGCACGCCCGGGTGGCCCTGCTCGGCTTCGGCGTGGACGCCACCCACGGCCATGAACGCACCCACCTGGAAGGGCTGCGCCAACTGACCCAACTGCTCTGTCTCTACCTCCAGAGCGACCTGGTGTTCCCGGAGTGGGACGCCGAGCCGGAGGGCGAACTGGCGGACTTCCCGTCCCTGGCGGTGCAGCCCGCCAACGAGGAGGGCCCCCGCGAGGGCCCGATCGGCATCGCCCCCGTCACCTAACCGTCGCCCCGCTCGGCCGGTCGGCCCACCTCGTCAGCATCAGGTTGGCCGGCCGGTGGGCCGAGGATCTGCTGGGTCAGGTTCGCCAGGCCGGTCGCGCCGACCAGCGCCACGACGGCCGCCGCACCCCAACCGCCGCCAGCCGCCATGACGGCGATCGTGCCAGCCGCCCGCCAGGCGACGCCGACCCCCGCATGGCCGCCGGGCTGCCGGGGCCGGTACAGATGTGATCGAAATCCGTTGCCGCTGGCCCCGGTGATGGATAGCGTGGCGGTACACGGGAAGGGAGGTGGTCCAGACTTGTATAGCAATCGGACTCGTGAGGTGGCTGTCCGCTAGCCGCTGTCCTCGACAGTGACCGTCTGTTCCCAGGCGGGCAGTAAGACGTCGTCGAGACCGTGTGGCAGCGGTGCGGCGAATCCACGACAAGCCACCCGACCCCCGGGGTGCCGACCCAGTCCAGTCGGCCCGCGTCCGCGCGGAAGCCCCGGGGGTCGCTTCATGCCCGGGTCGACCGGGCCGGCGCGGAAGGTCGACGTGTCCATGCGCGAGCTGGTGGTGCTCGGTACGGCCAGTCAGGCCCCGACCCGGGCACGCAACCACAACGGGTACGTGCTGCGCTGGGACGACGAGGTGATCCTCTTCGATCCGGGCGAGGGTAGCCAGCGACAACTGCTGCACACCACGGTCACCGCCACCGACCTGACCCGGATCTGTGTCACCCACTTCCACGGCGACCACTGCCTCGGCCTGCCCGGCACCATCCAGCGGCTCTCCCTGGACCGGGTGTCGCGCCCGGTGGCGGTGCACTTCCCGGCCGAGGGTGCCGAGTACTTCGCCCGACTGCGCCACGCCAGCTCCTTTTACGAGACCGCCGAGCTTGCCGTGACGCCGATCGAGGCGGACGGGCAGCGCATCCCGCTGCGCTGCGGCACGCTGGAGGCCCGCCGGCTGCGGCACCCGATCGACACGTACGGCTATCGGCTGGTGGAACCGGACAGCTACCGGATGTTGCCGCAGCGGCTGGCCGCGTACGGCATCGACGGGCCGGCCGTCGGCGAGTTGCAGCGCGTCGGCCACCTCGACCTCGACGGGCGGCGCGTCACCCGCGACGAGGTGAGCGTGCCCCGGCCCGGGCAGCGGTTCGCCTTCGTGATGGACACCGGCCTCTGCGACGGGGTGTACGCGCTGGCCGAGCACGCCGACCTGCTGGTGATCGAGGCCACCTTCCTGGAGTCGGAGGCCGCCCTCGCCGCCGAGGTCGGTCACCTCACCGCCGCCCAGGCCGCCCGGGTGGCGGCCGAGTCGGGGGTACGCCGGCTCGTGCTCACCCACTTCTCCCAGCGGTACGCCGGCCCGCGCCGCTTCGCCGACGAGGCCCGCGCCCACTTCGACGGCGACCTGGTGATCGCCGAAGATTTGACCACCGTGCAGGTCCCGCCCCGGCGGGTACCCTCGGCCGGGTGACTGTCACGCTGCGTGCCGCGACCATTGACGATCTGCTGGCGGTGGGCCGGCTGCACCAGCGTTCGCGGGTCGCCGCGTACTCGTCGTTCCTGCCGCCCGAGGCGCTGGCCGACCCGACGCCCGAGGCGATGGGCGAGTACTGGTCGATCCGGTGGGCCTACGAGCAGACCGACCACCGGATGACGGTGGCCGAGCGGGACGGCACGCTGGCCGGCTTCAGCTACCTCGGCCCGGACGACGAGGGCGACCCGGGGACCGGCCTCCTCAACGCCATCCACCTCGACCCGGCCGAACGCGGCCGGGGCGTCGGCCGGGAGCTGATGCTCGACGCGTTGGCTGCGATGCGGCAGCGAGGCTGGCAGCACGCGGTGCTCTGGGTGCTACGCGACAACGCCCACGCCCGCCGCTTCTACGAACGCGGCGGCTGGCGGTCGACCGGGGCGCAGCGCGACGAGCGAATCGGCAACGTGCACACCCCACAGCTGCGCTACACCCGCCCACTCTGACCCACTCCCCGTTCCCGCCCACTCGCCGCTCCCGCCCTGCTCACCCCCTTGCTCGCCACCCGCCACCTCCCTTGCGCCTCCTTTGCTCTGCTTCAATCCGCGCACAGTTTTCCCGCGACAATCGTGGCGTCGGTTGAAGCAGAGCAAAGGGCGTACTGGAGGGTGTCGCTGCCCGGCGGGAGGGGTCTGGACATTCACATGGCCAGGACGGGTGGGCGGTGCTCGGCGCTGCCGGGGGCGTGGCTGTCGGGGGCGTCTCAGGTCCCGTCCTGGTCGGCGTCGACTCCGAAGTTGATCACGCCGAGGTAGCCGTCGCCCTCCTCGCGCACCGTCAACAGCATGCTGTCGGCGTAGATGGAGTCGTTGTCGTTCAAGGTGTCCCGACCGGTGTGCGCCGCGTACGGCTGGTTCGCGTAGACCTTCGCGTTCAGCGCCTCGTCGAACATCACCTGGGTGGTCAGCACCCGGGCATTGTCGACGTGCACCATCGCGTGGATGTGCACGGTGCGACCCCGGTACCAGCCGGGCCAGATGGTGGTGAACTCGACGATGCCGTCGGCGTTGGTCACCTGGGCCCCCCGCAGGTAGCGCTGATCGTCGGTCGGGGTCAGGTCGGCCATGTCGCCGCCGCCGGAGGCACCGTCAGCCGGGGTGGCGCCGGGCGCCCCGCCCGGACCGCCGCCGGCCGGACCGCCGCTGCCGGGACCGCCCGCGGGTGCCCCACTCGGCGGGGTGCCGCCGCCGGGGGGCATGCCGCCGCCGGAGGCGCCGTTGGCGCCGGACGACTGTGCCTCGGCGCCGGAGTAGAGCCCGGCCGCGTCGCAGTGCCAGATCTCCACCACCGCGTTCGACAACGGCGCGCACTGCTCGCTGTCCTGCAGCCTGATCGCCAACCGCAGCCGTACGCCCTCGCGGTCCTCCCGGATGTCGCTGCGGATCTTGTCGGCGTCGAAGTAGTACGGGCCCTGGGTGGTACTCGCCGCCAGGGTGCAGGTGTTCGCCCCGTCGAACAACGAGGTCAGGTCGCTGGTGGTGGTCGCCTGCGGGGCGATCGTCTCCCCCGTCGACGTGGTCACCGTGCCGCCGCGTGTGCAGGCGGCCAGCAGACCGGCCAGCCCGACCGAACCGATCCCGGCGATCAGCCGCCGCCGGCTGACCCGCTGCCCCTCATGGTCGTCGTACCCCATCGTCGCCTCCTGTCGTGGTCGCTGACCGCGACGGTAGGGACGGAGGATCGGCGCCGGCTTTGCAAAGGTTGTGTGCCCGCTGTGCACCGAGGCCCCCTTCCCGCATCGGGAAGAGGGCCTCGCGGCTCGGTCGGGATCAGCGGGCGCCGAGGTGGGCGAGCAGGTCCTGGCGGGTGAGTACGCCCTTGGGCTTGCCGTCGATCAGCACCAACGCGGCGTCGGACTTCTCCAGCAGGTTCACCGCCTCGCTGACCGGCTGGCCGCCACCGACCATCGGCAGCGGCGCCGCCATGTGCCGCTCGATCGTGTCGTGCAGCTGCGCCTGGCCGGTGAAGAGCGCGTCGAGCAGATCCCGCTCGGCGATCGAGCCGGCCACCTCGCCGGTGACCACCGGCGGCTCGGCCTTGAGCACCGGCAGCTGCGAGACGCCGTACTCCCGCATGTAGTCGACCGCGTCGCGGACCGTCTCCGTCGGGTGTACGTGCACCAGCTCGGGCAGGCCGCCCGGCTTGCTGGCCAGCGCCTCGGCCACGGTCGGCTCGGAGCCGGAGTTGTCGAGGAAGCCGTAGCGGGCCATCCAGCCGTCGTTGAAGATCTTGGAGAGGTAACCCCGGCCACCGTCCGGCAGCAGCACCACGATCACGTCGTCCGGGCCGGCGGAGCGGGCCACCTGGAGCGCGGCCACCGCCGCCATTCCGCAGGAGCCGCCGACCAGCAGCCCTTCCTCGCGGGCCAGCCGCCGGGTCATCTCGAAGGACTGCTTGTCCGAGACCTCGATGATCTCGTCGGCCACGCCACGGTCGTACGTCTCCGGCCAGAAGTCCTCGCCGACCCCCTCCACCAGGTACGGCCGGCCGGTGCCGCCGGAGTAGACCGAACCCTCCGGGTCCGCCCCGATGACCTTGACCGTGCCGCCGGACGCCTCCTTCAGGTACCGCCCGATGCCGGAGATGGTGCCGCCGGTCCCCACCCCCGCGATGAAGTGCGTGATCCGCCCCTCGGTCTGCTTCCACAGCTCCGGGCCGGTGGTCTCGTAGTGCGAACGCGGGTTCGCCGGGTTGGCGTACTGGTTGGGCTTCCAGGCGCCGGGGATCTCCCGGGCCAGCCGGTCGGAGACGTTGTAGTAGGAGCGGGGGTCCTCCGGCGCAACGGCGGTCGGGCAGACCACCACCTCGGCGCCGTACGCCCGCAGCACGTCCTGCTTGTCCTGGCTGACCTTGTCGGGGCAGACGAAGACGCACTTGTAGCCCTTGAGCTGGGCCACCAGGGCCAGCCCGACGCCGGTGTTGCCGCTGGTCGGCTCGACGATGGTGCCACCGGGCCGGAGAATCCCGGCCGCCTCGGCGTCCTCCACCATCCGCAGCGCGATCCGGTCCTTCACCGACCCACCGGGGTTGAGGTACTCCACCTTCGCCAGCACGGTCGCCTGGATGCCCTCGGCGACGTTGCGCAGCCGTACCAGCGGGGTGTTGCCGATCATCTCGACGACGTTGTCGTAGTACTGCACCTCGTTGTGCCCTTCTCCTCCGGCGCCGGCGCCGCAGGCCGGGGCGGGTGACTCCGTGAGATTCCCGCGCCCAGGGTACGTCGGGTCAGGGCACCACGTGCCCGGGGACCACAGAGCTGCGACGTGCCTCCCACTCCAGGAAGCGTTCGGTCTCGGCGAGCACGGCCCCGGCCAGCCAGGTGACCATCACCGCGTCGTCGATCAGCCCGAACACGGTCAGGAACATCTCCGGGACCGCGTCGATCGGGGAGACGATGTACGCCGTCGCCGCCGTCATCATGGCCAGCCGCAGCCCGCCGTCGTACCGTCCTCGGGCGGTGGCGGCGATCATCCTGGGCAACGCGCCGATCCGCGCGCCGAGCGATGGGCCGCCCCGAGCACCGGAGGTCAGGGCCCGGCCCAGGGCCACGAAGGCGGCACCCCGCTTCAACGTCCTAGCCATCGTCGTGCTCCTCTCCACGTGCAGCGTGACGAACCGACGCAACACCCTCAATCAAATACCCAGAGCGGTCGGATTCCAGGCACCGGGGCGCCGTACGCGCACAGCGACACGTCGGACCGGCGCGCTAATGTCGCGGTATGGGGGCCGTTGGTTCTGTCGTACCTGACCGCCCGCGCTGGCAGCGCGCGTGGCGGGTGGCCCGGCTGGCGGCGATCGGCACCGGTGCCGCCACGGTGACGGCCGCAGCCGCCACCGGCGTACTGTTCGGTCAGGCCCGCCAGGCCCGCCGCACCATCCCGATGGCGGAGGCACCCCCACCGCGCTGTGACGGGGTCTACGGTGCGAAGTTTCCCGGCCCGGCCCTGACCATGGTCGTGCTCGGCGACTCCTCCGCCGCCGGATACGGGGTGCACCGTCGGCGGGAGACACCCGGCGCGCTGCTGGCCACCGGGCTGTCCCGGCGGCTCCAGCGTCCCGTACGCCTGCATCGCTTCGCCGTGGTGGGTGCCATCTCGGCCGGCCTGAGGTTCCAGGTCGAGGCGGCCCTGGAGTGCGATCCCGACGTCGCGGTGATCCTGATCGGCGGCAACGACGTGACCAACCGTACGCCGCCCAGCCTGGCCGTACGGCACCTCGTCGAGGGGGTCCGGGCCCTCCGCGCGGCCGGGGCCGAGGTGGTCGTCGGCACCTGCCCCGATCTGGGGGCGATCCGTCCCATCCAGCCGCCGCTGCGGTGGCTGGCCCGCCGGTGGAGCCGCCAGCTCGCCGCCGCGCAGACCATCGCCGTGGTCTCGGCGGGCGGCTGGACGGTCTCCCTCGGCGATCTGCTGGGTCCACGCTTCACCGCCGAACCGGGACGGATGTTCGCCTGGGACCGGTTCCACCCCTCCGCCGAGGGGTACGCGATGGCTGCCGCCGCCATCCTGCCCACGGTGCTCGCCGCGCTCGGTTACGGAGCGGAACGCAGGCCTTCGCCAACGCGCGTCGAAGGCGTACGGTCGTTGCCGAAGGCCGCTCACGAAGCGGCTCGACGTCCGGGCACGGAGGTCAGCGGCACGCAGGTCCGTGGCAGCGAGAGCGGTCCGGGCGGTCGCTGGGCGCAGCTGCGTCGCCGAGGGCTGTTCGGTGTCGGTGCGGTGTCACAGCCGGCCGGCGTCGACTCACCCGCAGTGGAGGAACTCAAATGACCGAGCGGATCAGGCCCCCGCACAACGCGGGCCCGCCCACCGGGGCAACGAGATGAACACCAGGTCGTCCGGAGTCCGGGTGGCCGGCTGGCTGGCCCGTACCGCGGCTGCCTCGCTGGTCGCCGGCACGCTCGGTGGGGCGGCCGTACTCGCCGGACAGGCCGTGCTGGCCCGCAGCCGCCGCTACGCCCAGCCCGAGTTGGGCCTGGCGTTGCGCGCGACGGTGGGCCGCGCCGATGCCCCGCCGCTGCGTCTGGTGCTGCTCGGTGACTCGTCCGCTCTCGGGGTCGGTGTCGATCGCCTCGGCGACACCATCGGCGGGCAGCTGGCCGAGCTTCTCGCGGAAGGGCCGACCGGGCGACGGGTACGCCTGTCCAGCGTCGGTGTCTCCGGTTCGCGCTCCACCGACCTGGCGACCCAGGTGGCTCGGGCTTTGCTGGGCGAACAGCCAGACGTGGCGGTCGTCCTGATCGGGGCGAACGACGCCACCAGCCTGCGCCGTCCGGCCGATGCCGCCGCCTACCTCGGCGCGGCCGTGCACCGGCTACGCCAGGCCGGGGTCGAGGTCGTCGTCGGCACCTGCCCGGACCTCGGCGCGGTACGGGCCATCGCCCCGCCGCTACGTCAGGTCGTCGGCTGGGTCGGCCGCCGGGTCGGCCGGGCCCAGACAAAGGCGGTCCTCGACGCCGGGGGGACGGTGGTCGACCTGGCCACCGAGACCGGTCCGGTCTTCCGCGCCGACGCCGGCACGTTCTGCCACGACGGCTACCACCCCTCCGCCGACGGCTACCGGGTCTGGGCACACGCGCTGCTGCCGGCGGTGGCCGCCGCCGCGGCGGTCACACCCCGCCACTGACCCCTGACCGTACGCCGGCCCGCCGTCCGTGGCGGCAGCTTCCGCCGTAAGTTACTGACGGGTTAACGTTGGGGCATGCCGATTGAGTCGCCCCGCGATGCCGTGATCGTCGCCACCGCCCGCTCGCCCATCGGTCGGGCCCACAAGGGCTCCCTCCGTGACCTACGCCCGGACGACCTCGCCGCCACCATCGTGCAGGCAGCCCTGGACAAGGTCCCGCAGCTCGACCGGCAGGAGATCGACGACCTCTATCTGGGGTGCGGCCTGCCCGGCGGCGAGCAGGGCTTCAACATGGCCCGGGTGGTCGCCATCCTGATGGGCCTCGACCGGCTGCCCGGCGCGACGCTCACCCGCTACTGCGCCTCGTCGTTGCAGACCACCCGGATGGCGATGCACGCGATCCGGGCCGGCGAGGGCGACGTCTTCGTCTCCGCCGGGGTCGAGGCCGTCTCCCGGTACGCCCGGGGCAGCTCGGACGGTCTGCCGGCCGAGGCACAGGCCCTGCTGGGGCGCTGGGAGAACCCACGCTTCGCCGAGGCGCAGCAGCGGTCCGTGGCCCGCGCCGAGGCCGGCGCCCCGGTCTGGACCGACCCACGCGACGAGGGCGCACTCCCCGACGTCTACCTCGCCATGGGGCAAACTGCGGAAAACCTGGCCCAGGTGTACGACGTGTCCCGCGCGGAGATGGACGCGTTCGGCGTACGCAGCCAGAACCTGGCCGAGAAGGCTATCGCGGACGGGTTCTGGGCCCGCGAGATCACTCCCGTCACCACCCCGGACGGCACGGTGGTCAACACCGACGACGGTCCACGCCCGGGGGTGAACCTGGCGGCGGTCTCCACGTTGCAGCCGGTCTTCCGGCCCGACGGTCGGATCACCGCCGGCAACTGCTGCCCGCTCAACGACGGGGCCGCCGCGGTGGTCGTGATGAGCGCCCAGCGGGCGCAGGAGTTGGGGATCACCCCGCTGGCCCGGATCGTCTCCACCGGCGTCACCGCGCTGTCACCGGAGATCATGGGGCTCGGTCCCGTCGAGGCGAGCCGGCAGGCACTCGATCGGGCCGGCATGACCATCGCCGATGTCGATCTCGTCGAGATCAACGAGGCGTTCGCCGCCCAGGTGATCCCGTCGTACCGTCAGCTCGGCATCCCCGAGGAGAAGCTGAACGTGATGGGCGGTGCGATCGCCGTCGGCCACCCGTTCGGGATGACCGGTGCCCGGATCACCGGCACGCTGCTCAACGCCCTGCAGTGGCACGACAAGACCATCGGCCTGGAAACCATGTGTGTCGGCGGTGGCCAGGGCATGGCGATGGTTCTGGAACGCCTCAGCTGACGTTCCGGCCCAGGGTCGTCCTACAGCGCCGCCCGGGTCGCCGCGACCTGGGCGGCGGCTCGGGCCAGGACCTCCGCAGGCGGTCCGGCGGCGAGCAGATCCGCCGCGACGACCCGCAGCTGGTCGGGCAGGGCCAGGTCGTTGTCGAGTCGAGGCACGTCTCGCCGGGGCTGGCCTTCCGCGTCGGCGGTCAGGTTGGCGATCTCCTGCACCAGCCGGTGCACCAGATCGCCTCGGGCCACGTTGCCGCCGGCCGCAACGGCGGACCACCGTGGCTGCTGCCAGTGTCCGACCTGCCGCACCATCAGTTCCACGCCGCGACCCAGATCCACGTCCTGCACATCCGAACCCTATCCATCCCGCCACCCGCCCCGCGCGCCGTGCCGCCGAGCACAGGTCCGGGTGGAAATGACGACGGCGCCCGTCCCCAGTGGGGAGCGGGCGCCGGTCGGTCGCTGGGCGGCGCGGTCAGTCGTCGCCCTGGAAGTAGCTCAGCAGTCGAAGGATCTCGATGTAGAGCCAGATCAGGCTGACCAGGATGCCGAACGCGGCGACCCAGGAGTACCGCTGCGGCAGCCCCATCCGGACGCCGTCCTCGACCTCCTTGAAGCTGAGTACGAAGCTCAGCGAGGCGACCACGATGCAGATCAGGCTGAAGCCGATGGCCCACGGGCCACCGTCACGCAGGCCGGTGTTCACGCCGAACAACGCCAACACGAAGTTGATCATCATGACGGCGAACAGGCCCGCCATCACCGCGATCAGACCCTTGGTGAACTTCGGCGTGGCCCGGATGACCCGCGCCTTGTAGAGCATGGTCATCACGAAGAAGACGCCGAAGGTGGCGACGACCGCCTGGATGACGATGCCCGGGTAGCGCGCCTCGAAGAACTTGCTGACCGCGCCGACGAGGACGCCCTCGACGAGGGCGTACGCGACGACCAGCGCCGGGTTCGCCATCCGGGAGAACGAGATGATCAGACCGAGCACCAGACCGACGACGGCCGCGCCGATCCAGGCAACGCCGAGCAGCGCGTCGGGCACCAACATCCAGGCCGCTGCGGCGGAAACGCCGACGATGGCCAGGAGCGTCACCGTCTTGACCACCACGTCGTCGATCGACATGGGGGTGACCGCCGGCGGCGCGGAGGGGTAGCCCGGCGCGCCGGGGTAGCCGACCTGCGGCGGGTACTGCTGGGGGTAGCCGGGCTGTCCGTACGGCCCGGTCGGGGCGTACCCGGCGGCCCGCTCCCGCTCGGCCGCCTGGCCGAGCCGAGCGAGTACCGGGTTCGAAGTCTTCACTGTCTGGCCTCCCTAAGGGGGTCGTGGCACGTCAACGCGCGCTATAAGAGTAAACGGCCGGAACAGCCCGTTGGACGTCGGAAAGCTGAGGGAACGCTGAGAGTGCCCGGGGCGGGGGTCGAACCCGCACGCCTTGCGGCAGCCGCTTTTAAGGCGGCCGTGTCTGCCGTTCCACCACCCGGGCGGGTGACCCCGACGCGCCGGCACGCGCGGTGCAGTGCCACGGTAGCGGTTTCCCGGCCGGTACGGCGTCCCGTGCGACGAGCACCCCCGCGCCAGACCCCGTACGGCAGGTCGTGCATCCGCCCCCGGCCAGCGACCAGCCGGGGGCGGATACAGGTGTTAAAAGGGGACCCCTTCTCTACCGGAGACGTTAAGAAGGTGCCCTTCCTTACTTACGGGAGGCTTCGGCGAACTCCTCGCGGGGGTCGTGTAGCTGGCCGAGGGCGACCACCTCGCGCTTGAGGACGAACGCCAGCGTCCAGTCGACCACCACCCGGATCTTGCGGTTGAACGAGGGAATCCGGCTCATGTGGTACGTACGGTGCATGAACCAGGCGGGCCAGCCGGTCATCTTGATGCCGTAGACCTGCGCCACCCCCTTGTGCAGGCCCAGGCTCGCCACACTGCCCGCGTGCTTGTGCTTGTAGTCCACCGGCTGCCGACCTCGAACCACGGCGACGATGTTGTCCGCCAGCCGCTGCGCCTGGCGTACGGCGTGCTGCGCGCTCGGCGAGCAGTAGTTGCCCGGCGGCTTGGTCAGGTCCGGTACGGCCGCACAGTCGCCGGCACTCCACGCCCCCTCGACCACCCGGTCCCCGTCGACCACCTGAAGCGTCGGCAGGCAGGTGACCCGGCGCCGGTCATCGCGCGGGAAGTCGGTCGCGTCCAGCATCGGCGAGGGCTTCACCCCGGCGGTCCAGACGATGGTGTCGGAGCTGAAGCTGTCCCCGTCGGAGAGCTTGACCACCCCGTCGACACAGGACTCCAGGCGGGTGTCGAGCCGGATGTCCATGTCCCGCTTCAGCAACTGCTGCACCGTGTAGGCGCCCATGTCCCGATCGACCTCGGGCAGCACCCGTTGGGTGGCCTCCACCAGCACCCACCGCATGTCCGACGTCTTCAGCTCGGGGTAGTACCGCAGGGCGTCCCGGGCCATGTCCTCCATCTCGGCCAACGCCTCGATGCCGGCGTAGCCACCACCGACGAAGACGAAGGTCAGGGCCCGGCGGCGCACCTCTGGGTCGGTGGTGGCAGCGGCCACATCCAACTGCTCCAGCACGTGGTTGCGCAGGTAGATGGCCTCACCGATGGTCTTGAACCCGATCCCGTGCTCGTGCAGGCCGGGAATCGGCAGGGTCCGGGAGACCGAGCCGGGGGCGACCACGACATGGTCGTACGTGATCTCCCGGGGCGGGCCGACGATCGGCTGGACGGTGGCGGTCTTGCGGTCGTGCTCGATTCGGGTCACCGCGCCGGCCACCACCGTGCACCGGCGCAACTCGCGACGCAGCGGCACCACGGAGTGCCGCGGGGAGATGTTTCCCGCCGATGCTTCCGGCAGGAACGGCTGGTACGTCATGTGCGGCTGGGGGTCGACGACGATCACCTCAGCCTCACGGGAGCTGAGCTTCTTCGACAGGCGCAGCGCCGCGTAGAGACCAACGTGCCCGGCGCCCACCACAAGGATCCGCTTCGGATTCACGCCTACCATCTTTCCCCCACCGGCGGCACTAATCCCGCTCGCGGCCCCCTTCTGTGACCGAGCACAACCTCCCTGTGACCTGAGCAACCCAGCCCACTCGGAACACTTCCAACGCGCCGGTAACGCCGCCGCGACCGACCCCTTCCGGCCCTGCTGTCACCGGCGTCTCAGCAGCCAGGCCAGCAACGCTGTCACCGCGAGCGCGACCAGCAGACCGGCGATCGTGGCGGACTGCCAGCCCGCTGCGCCACCGCGAATCCGGCTCAGTTCCAACAGCAGCACCCCGAGCACCGACGTGGCGAGCAACACTGCGCCGGTACGCGTGAGCCAACGCACGATGAGATCCGGATCCACCACCGCGTCGTACGGCAGCACCGCGACCAGCGCGCAGAGCGTGTGCGTGAGATAGAGCAGCACCGCCACGGCCATCAGCCGCCACAGCGCGATGGGCCGGCCGTACCCGTCGGTGGCCAGCAGCCAGCCGCCGATGGTGACCAGCGCGGCGAAGGTCGGCCAGAACCGGCGCGGCGCCAGCGCCGGCAACGCCGCCACCCCCAGCAGGGCGGGCAGCGCCTGCCCCGCGACGACCTCGGCCGGGTACGCCAGCAGCAGCCCCGCCAGCGAGCTGAGGAAAATCCCCAACCGGACCAGCACCGGGGCCAACGTGATCCGGCCAGTCGCCGTCCGCAGCGCCCGAACCCGGCCGGTGAGCGACTCGATCACTGGGCCGATCCTTCGCTCGCGACTGCGGGACTCCGCTGCGCTGCGTTCCTCGCGCTCACCGGGCCAGTCCTTCGCTCGCGACTGCGGGACTCCGCTGCGCTGCGTTCCTCGCGCTCACCGGCCACCGACCCTTGGGGCGGTTGCCAGCCGGGCCACGTCGCGCAGCACCTGGTCGAGGCTGCCGGCGCCGGCCCACGGCACGACCGGCACGCCGTGCTCACGCAACTGGGCGATCATCGTGTCCCGATCCAGCCGCCACAGCCGGTACGCCACCTCGGCCCAGCCCCGATCCTTCGGCGGCGACAGGTCGGCCGGCAGGGTGTCCACGGCGACCACGAACCGTCCCGAACGGGCCAACCGGGCCAACATCTGTGCCGACCGTTCCTCCAGCAGCGGCGTGAGCACCACCACCAGCGCGTCGGCGGAGAGCAGTTGCGGGCCGAACACCTGGTCGTAGGGTTCGTGCGGGGAGAACTGGGCCTTCACGTCCAACAGCCACTCCAGGACGGTCAGGTACTGCCGCCGGCCGGTGGCCGGGCGCAACCGCCGGGCACTCGGACCGTACTCAAGAAGCGCCACCCGGTCGCCCCGGTGCAGGTAGTGCTCGGCGATGGCGGCGGCGGCCCGGACGGTGGTGTCCAGCACCGACGCCGTGCCGGTGATGCCACCGGAACGACCCGCCTCGGCGAGCACGTCGAGCAGGACGACCACCTCGGCGTCCCGATCGGAGAGGGTGGCCGCCACGTGCAGTTGCCGGGCGCGTAGCGACACCCGCCAGTCGATCCGGCGCAGCCGGTCGCCGGGGGCGAAGACCCGTACGCCGGCCAACTCGCCGCCTTCACCGGCCCGCCGCGAGTGGTGCGCGCCGACCAGCCCGGCCGCCCGGGGCATCGCGTTGACCGCCTCGAACGGCTCGGTCTTCGGGTACACCCGGTTGACGACCGGCTCGGCGATCACCGCGCGGGAGACCAGCAGGCCCTGCGCGGCGGCGACCCGCGCGCCGGCCGGGCCGAGCTGGTGCCGCCCCCAGCGCAGCGCGGCGCCGGTCAGCTCAAGGTCGACTGCGGTGTCCGGGGTCACCGAGGTGACGAACGGTCGGTCGACGACCGACCGTCGACCACCGCTGCGGCCGGCGACGGCTCCACCGGCGAGACTGGCCCGTTCGACCCGCAGCCAGGGCGAGACCCGGGTACGGACCACCGCCACGTCGTACGGCACCGCGCCCGGGTTGCCGACGCTGACCCGCCCGGTCAGCTCGCCCCCCTCCACCAGGTGTCCCTCGTCGGCGGTCACCCACACCTGAGGCAGTTCGGTGGGCCGGCGGCGCAACGCGTACGCGGTGCCGAGCGCGAACGGGGCGGCCAGCACGACCAGGTCCACCCGGCCGAGTAGCACCGCCGCCACCAGCAGCAGGCCGGTGAGCAGCACCGCTCGCCCGAGTGCCCAGGTGGGCGCCCAGTTGGCCGGTGCCGGTCGGTCCGGAAGACTCACGTCGGGTCAGTGCCCCTGCCGCCCGGCGGCGTAGCTGGGCAACGCACCGCTGGCCGGCGCCGGGGTCTGGTCGAGGACCTCACCGACCACGAAGGACGGATCGACGCGACGCAGCCACATCTCCGGCCGCAGCGTGATCCGGTGCGCCAGCGCTGGTGCCGCCACGTCCTTGACGTCCTCCGGCACCACATAGTCCCGTCCGGAGAGCACGGCCCGCACCCGGGCCAGCAGCAGCAACGCCAGCGAGCCACGCGGCGAGGCACCGACCAGCACCGAGGGGTGTTCCCGGGTGGCCGCGGTGAGCGCCACGATGTAGCGACCGACCGAGTCCTCGACCACCACGTCCTCCAGCGCCGCCTGCATGGCCCGCAGCGTCGCCGCGTCGACCACCGGTTTGATGTCGGCCTCCTCGCGGCGGCGGGCCATCCGGCGGCGCAGCACCTCCCACTCTTCCTCCTGCTCCGGGTAGCCGAACGACACCCGCAGCAGGAACCGGTCCAGCTGCGCCTCCGGCAGCGGATAGGTGCCCTCGTACTCGATGGGGTTGGCGGTGGCCAGCACGTGGAACGGCTCGTCCAGCCGGTAGGTCACCCCCTCCACCGAGACCTGCTTCTCCTGCATCGCCTCCAGCAGGGCCGACTGCGTCTTCGGCGGGGTCCGGTTGATCTCGTCGGCGAGCAGCAGGTTCGTGAAGACCGGCCCGGCCCGGAAGGTGAAGTCGCCGCTGCGCTGGTCGTAGAGGAAGGAGCCGGTGACATCGGCGGGCAGCAGATCGGGGGTGAACTGGAGGCGACGGAAGTCCAACCCGAGCGCCTGCGCGAAGGACCGGGCGGTGAGCGTCTTACCCAGGCCGGGCAGATCCTCCAGCAGCACGTGACCACCGGCGAGGATGCCGGCGAGCACCAGTTCCAGGGCATCCCGCTTGCCGACCACGACCTGGCCCACCGCGTCCAGTACCGCCCGGGCGAGGTTACCGACCTCGGTGGGAGGCATGGTCCGGACGGCGTCGTTCATCAGATCTTCTCCAGTTCGGCGACGATCGCCGCGAGGTCGCGCGGCGAGGGGGTGCGGCGAGGCGGGGTCTCCAGAAACAGCCACAGACGGTCGCCCAGCAGGGCGCGGGCCCGGGCCGGATCCGACTCGCGGGTCACCCCGTGCTTGAGGCGTAACCGCTCGTCGGCCAACTCCGCGAGCCGAGGCAGGATCACCCCGGTGAAGCGTTCGGACCGGGTCTTCGACCATTCCAGCGGCAGTTCCCAGCCGTTGATGGCGGTACGGAGCGCGTCCCGGGCGTCCCAGTTGTACATGCCGTCCTCCTCGCCGCGCGGACGCGAGGTGGACGACTGCGTGGATGTCGGCGGCGGGGCGAGCAGGGCCACGATGCGACGTACCAGCAGCAGCGTGACCACCGCGGCCACCAGCACCAGTAGGGACACCCGCAGGCCGACCGCGCGCAGCCCGGCGACGAGTACCACGGTCGCGGCGGCGGCGACACCGATGAGAGCGACCAGCGACCGCAGCCGGCCACCACGACGCTGCTCCGGCTGGACCGGCCGCTCCTCCTCGAAGGTGAGCAGGTCGTCGATGCTGGTCCTGCTCACGCCGTCACCTGCTCCACCGTGGCGGTGAGTTCGCCGCGCAACCGGCGCAGCGCGGCGCGGGCCTGGTCGCGGGTGCGTTCGTCGACCGGCCGGGTGGCGTAGCGGGCCTCCCGGTACACGTGCGCGAACTCGGCCAGCACGTCGGCGCTGACGATGGCCGGTACGCCGGCGGACGGGTCGCCGCGCAGCAGCCGGGTGACCAGGTCGGTCGGGGTGTCGCCGGTCAGCCGGGGTACTCCTGCGGCGGCGGCGGCCTCTTCGAGGCGTACCCAGCAGGCGATCACGGCGGTACGCGGATCGGTGGCCCGGTCGTCCAGATCGACCAGACCGGCATCGACGGCGGCGACGACCTCCCGCGCGGTGCCTTCGGCGCTGCGTCGAGCCGGGCGGGCCGGCAACCGGCGGGTGACCCGCCGCGCCACTCCCCGCGCCACCGACCAGGCCAGATAGCCGATGGCCGCGAGCAGCGCCGCCCCGAGCAACACCAGCGCCACCGTGCCGAGCCAGGAAGGGATCTCGGTACGGGTCTGCTCGGCGGCTTCGCGCGGCTCGGCGGGAATCGAGGGCCGTGCCTCGTCGGTCGGGTATTCCAGCACGAACGGCGCGTCCTGCACGGCGGGCGGGATCCGACTCGCGCCGATCGAGGAGTGCGAGGCGGCCAGGGCGACGGCGGCAAGCAACGCGGCCACCACCGTGACCGGCCACCACCTGCGCACGAGGTCCATCCGGCCTACCTCCGGGCCACCGGGGCGTACGGCGGGCAAGTGACCGTCCCGTCCGTCATCGCCACCGCCCCGCAGCCTCAGTCCACCCCGGCCAACCGCTTCGCCCGGGCGAACACATCGTCCAGCATCTCTGGTGTGAGCCGCCCGGTGAAGGTGTTCTGCTGGCTGACGTGGTAGCAACCGAGCAATTCCGGAACGGCCGTGCCGGACCAGTGTGCCCCATGGCCGAACGACGGTCGCGGGCTGGGCGCGGCGACACCGTAGACGTCCCGCAACACCGGCCACCACGCGGCCCAGGCGAAGGCACCCAACGCAACCACCACCCGCAACGTCGGGCGGACCAGGGCTACCTCCCGATGCAGCCACGGTGCACAGGTGTCCCGCTCGACGGGGGTGGGCTTGTTGTCCGGCGGCGCACAGCGCACGGCGGCGAAGATCCGTGTCTGCCGCAGGGTCAGCCCGTCGTCGGCGGCCACGCTGGTCGGTTGGTTGGCCAGGCCGGCGCGGTGCAACGCGGCGAACAGCACGTCGCCGGAACGGTCACCGGTGAAGATGCGCCCGGTGCGGTTGCCACCGTGCGCCGCCGGGGCCAGACCGAGGATCGCGATCCGGGCCGTGGGGTCACCGAAGCCGGGCACCGGCCGCCCCCAGTACACCTGGTCGCGGAAGGCGGCCCGCTTCGTGCGCGCCACCTCCTCCCGCCACTGGACCAACCGGGGGCAGGCGTAACAATCGGTGACAGCCGCGTCGAGGTCAGCCAGGTCGGTCGCCCGCGCGGCGCGGGCGACCACATCGGCGGGCGTACGCGGCTCAGCCAAGCTTCGCCCGGAACAGTTCGAGGCTGCGGGCCCAGGCACTGGTCGCCGCACGCTGGTCGAACTTCTCCGGCCGGTCCTCGTTGAAGAAGGCGTGCGCGGTGCCCGGGTAGTCGTGCAGGTGGCAGGTGCCGCCGGCGTTCTCGATGGCCCGGCGTACGGTCTGCACGCCCGGGTCGGCCGAGGTGCCGTCCGCCTCGGAGCAGTGCACGAGCGCGTCCTTGCCGGCGTAGTCCGTCCACTCCGAACGCATGCCCTCCCACGGCAGGCGGGGGTAGAACGCGGCGGTGGCGACGATCCGCTCGGAGAAGCTCGCGGCCCACAGCGCCAGGCTGGCCCCGGCGCAGAAGCCGGCACAGCCGATCTTGCCGGTGACCTCGGTCCGGCCGGCCAGGTAGTCGGCGGCCACCGCGATCTCCCGCGCCGCCTCGTCCATCTGCGGCCCGTTCAGCATCTGCCGGGGCTCGCTCGGCTTGCCGGCCGGTTCACCGTGACGGAAGTCCGGGGCGAGCGCGACGAAGCCGGCCTCGGCGAACCGGTCCACCACCGACCGGATGTGCGGCACCAGCCCCCACCAGTCCTGAATGACGATTACCGCAGGGCTGGCCGTGCCGGTGGCGGGTATCGCGAGGTAGCCCTCACCTGTACCGCCATCGCCACGGTAGGTCACCATCTCGCCCATCGGCCCGTCCTCCTAGCGGTCAGTCATCGTTGGCTGGTCGCCCAGTGGTCCCACGTGCGCGTAGCCTGCCACGCGGTGACCTCCGCCGGAAGATGCCGGAACAGTGGCATTCACCTCCCGTTCGCATCCGGCCCGGTCAGCGGCCAGCGGCCGGTCAACGGGCGAGACTCCAGGCGATGCCGTCGAGGATGTCGTGCTCCGACGCGACCACCGCATCCATCCCGGCGCGTTCCATGATCACGCGAAGCACCAGCGCACCGGCGCCGATCACGTCGGCCCGACCCGGGTGCATCACCGGAATCGCCAGCCGCTGCTCCCGGGTCATCGCCAACAGTTGCGCGGTCACCTCCGCCACCCGGTCGTACGACACCCGGGCGTGGTGGATGCGGGTCGGGTCGTACTCGGTGAGCCCTTGCGCGATGGCGACGACGGTGGTGACCGAACCGGCGAGCCCGACCAGGGTGGCGGCCTCGCGGCCCGGCACGACGGTCAGCGCCCGGTCGACCGCCGCCGCGATGTCCGCCTGCGCGGCGGCGATCTCGTCCAGGCCGGGCGGATCGCCGTGCAGGTGCCGCTCGGTCATCCGGACGCAGCCGATGTCCATCGAGATCGCCGCCTGTACGCCCGCGTCACGGCTGCCGACGACGAACTCCGTCGAACCGCCACCGATGTCCACCACCAGGTACGGCGACCGCGCGTCGGCGGGCAGCCCACGCACCGCACCGGTGAACGAGAGCCGGGCCTCCTCGTCGCCGCTGACCACCTCCGGCGGTACGCCCAGGGTCTGTTCCACCATGGCCCGGAAGTCGGCCGCGTTCTCGGCATCCCGAGTGGCCGAGGTGGCGCACATCCGGACCCGCTCGGCACCGAGCTTGCCGATATCGTCGGCGTAGTCGGCCAGCGCGATCCGGGTCCGTTCGATCGCCTCCGGAGCCAGCCGGCCGGTAGCGTCCACTCCCTGCCCCAGCCGGACGATCTCCATCCGCCGCCGCAGGTCGACCAGGGGCTCGGCCGGCCCGGCCGCCGGGTCGGGCAGGTCAGCGACCAGCAGGCGGATCGAATTGGTGCCGCAGTCGATGGCAGCCACGCGCGTCGTCACGACAGTCACCCTACAGCGCCACCGTGCCCCGACCGCCCACTCGCCGATCACGTCTCACCTGCCGCTCCACCCCCTTCGCGACCAGCCGAATCACCGGCCCGCCGACCGTTCCTCGCCCAGCCGACGAATCGGTCGAACAGCGCCCCCGGCTCGGGACCGTCGTGTGGGTTCAGGTGGTAGAGGTCGCGCATGGCCTCGTACATCAGCCCGGCAAGGTAGATCGTCAGGCCGGCGGGGTTCCGGTCGAACTCGCCCCAGAGCAGGAGTCGCGCCTGGGCGCAGGGCCATGGTTGCCCGTCGGCCCGACAGCACCACATCGGTCGTAGCGGAGTGTGCGGGACGTTCGACCCGATGGCATGCGGATGCTCGGGGTGCGGGCCCCGACCTGGCTGCGCGAGCCGAGTAGTGATCATCGGTGTCCACCGTTCGCCCGCCACTGCTGGCCCGGGGTCAGCCAGCCGGGCCGGCCGGGGCGCTGCAACGGCAACGGCTGGGTGGGCTCGCGCAGCCACTCGGGCAGGTGAGTGCCACGTCGGCGGCGCGGCAGGACGGTGAGGACCACCGTAGGGCAGAGAAACGGACGGGTACGCACATCGACCTCCATCGCACGGGGGATCGGGAGGGGCCGCCCCGGTAACGGGGGAAGTCCAGGGGCGGCCCCGACACGAAACCCGCCCCGTCCCTTCCTGGATAGGAGCGGATCCGTTGTGCCAAAGTCTGCATAGGACCGCACGGGCGTCGATAGGTGCTCGCGTCATCTGCGCAGGTCGCGGCGGTTGTAGGGCCGGCTTGAAGGGCCGTCTGGCGGAATTGGGCAGAGGTGAGGAATTGATGGGCAACGCGATCGACTACGTACGCGAGGAACTGCGCCTGCTCCGGGCCCACCTCCGGATGAGCCAGGACGATTTCGGACGGGTCATCGGCTATTCCGGCTCACACGTCAGCTCGGTCGAGACCGGTGGCCGACCACCCACGAAGGACTACATGCTCGCCGTCGATCGCGCGCACGACCCTGCCTTCGACCCGGATGCGGCGGAAGGCCGGTTCGGCCGAATGCTCCGCGAGTTGTCGAAGCTGGAGCAGACACCGTCATGGCTGCGGGAATGGATTGAGCTGGAACGGGAGGCAGCCCTACTGCGCTGGTACGAGCCGGCCTTCGTGCCGGGCATCTTCCAGACCGAGGCATACGCCCGCGGCATGATGGACAACGGCCTGCTTCTACCCGACCAGATCGACCAACGGGTCGCGTCCCGGCTGGACCGGCAGTCGATCCTCACCCGGGACGTGCCGGTGCCGGTGGTGGCGGCGCTCGACGCGATGGTGCTCCGGCGCGGCATCATCGGCCGCCCCGACACCATGCGGGAGCAGCTCGAACAACTGGTCAAGATCTCCGAGCTGCCTCATGTCCAAATCCTCGTGGTGCCGGCGGAGACCGGGATCTACCCTGGGTTGCAGGGAGGCTTCATCCTGGCCACGCTGAGCGACGGCTCAGTGGTGGCGCACCTCGACCACCAGGTCCGGGCGCAGATCGTGAACCACACCGAAGATCTGGCCACCCTGCAACGGACCTGGGAGGCGGTCCGTGGTGAGGCGCTCCCCCGCAGACAGTCCCTCGAACTGATCAAGGAAGCGGCGCAGACATGGACATGACAGCGGCCAGGTGGCGCAAGTCGACCTACTCCGGGACCAACGGCGGCTCGTGCGTGGAGGTAGCGGACAATCTGACCGGCGTCGTCCTCGTCCGCGACACAAAGGACCGGAACGGCGGCACGCTGGCCTTCACCCCGACCTCCTGGGCGAGCTTCGTCGGGCTGACAAAGGAGATCGGCCCGACCGCCTAACCTCCCGCCCCCGAAGCCCTCGCCCAGCCGAGGGCTTCGACGCGTGTTGGCCCGCTGCGGAAACGACCCAACCCCACCAACCCTCTCGGCCCCTCGCCCTCGCCCTCGCCGCTCGCCCCTGGCCTCCCGCCCTTGGCCCTTGGCCCTTGGCCCTGGGGTCCTGGGGTCCTGGGGTCCTGGGGTCCTGGGGTCCTGTCGAGCTGACTGCATCAACGGATCACCCGGTCTGGTCGGCCCGGCGGCCGGCCCTCGGTCGGCGGCGCACACCCGGCGACTCCGTCCGCGTACGGTGGCCGTCTCCTGAGCGACCGCGAGAGCGCAAACGGCTCAGCTCGACAGGGCCCGAAGCGGTGACCCTCACCCGGCCACCCGGCGGGCGTGGGCGCAGGCGTGGACGCGGGCGTGGGCCGGGGCGCGGGCATCCCGCTAGGCGGAGTCAGAGGCGCAGCAGCATCCGGGTGTTGCCCAGGGTGTTCGGCTTGACCCGTTCCAGGTCGAGGAACTCGGCAACACCCTCGTCGTAGGAGCGCAGCAGTTGTTCGTAGACCGGGTGTGGCACCGGCGCCCCGTCGATTTCGGTGAAGCCGAACGAGCCGAAGAAGCTGGTCTCGAAGGTCAGTACGAAGATCCGGGCCACGCCCAGTTCCCGGGCCGCCTCGATCAGCTCGGCGACGATCCGGTGCCCGATCCGCCGCCCCCGGCAGCTCGGATCCACGGCCACGGTGCGGATCTCGGCCAGGTCCTCCCACATCACGTGCAGCGCGCCGCAGCCCACCACCGCGCCGTCGGTGACCCGGCTGGCCACCCGGAACTCCTGCACGTCCTCGTAGAGGGTGACGGTGGCCTTGCTGAGCAGTCGACGGTCGTCGGTGTAGGTGTCCACCAGTCGCCGGATGGCGCGCACGTCGGCGGTGCGGGCCCGCCGGATCACGATGTCGTCGGAGGTCACCACGGCCGGGGTTGCCTCGGTGGTCACTCGGCCTCCGGCACGTCCACGCAGCGACCCGCCGCCCACCAGGGCTCGACCAGTTCCAGGGTCTCGTCCCCGAACGGGTTGACCCTGGGCCCGGCACCGAGCGCGTGGCCGAGGTGCACGTGCAGGCACTTGACCCGGCCGGGCATGCCGCCGGCCGACACACCCGCGATCTCGGGGACCTCGGCGATCGCGTCCCGGCGGGTCAGGTAGTCCTCGTGCGCGGCGCGGTAGCGGGCCGCCAGCTCCGGGTCGGTGGCCAGCCGGTCCGCCATCTCGCGCATCAACCCGGCCGACTCCAGCCGGCTGCACGCCGCCGTCGCCCGAGGGCAGGTCAGGTAGTACAACGTCGGGAACGGGGTGCCGTCGGCCAGCCGGGGGGTCGTCTCCACCACGTCGGGCAGGCCACACGGGCAGCGGTGGGCCACCGCCCGGGTGCCGCGCGGCGGGCGTCCGAGCTGCGCGGCCACGGCGGCCAGGTCGGCCTCGGTGGCCGGCTCACGCTTCGGCGGGGGTACGGAGGCAGCCGCCGGCTCCTGCGGTGGTACGACAGTCACGGTGCCATTCTTTCGTTCGGTGCTCACTCGTCGAGCTGCGAGTCGGTCTGCCCGGTGGGTTGCGCGGCGTCGGCGGCCCGCACGCTCGACCAGAGGGTGTCGTACCAGGCGTCCGGCGGGGCCGGAGGGCTCGGGTCGCCCCCGGCACCGGCGTCCCGGGCGGCGCCGGCCGGATCCTCAAGCAGGATCACCATTTTCTCGCCGGGCCGGTGCATGAAGAACCGCTCCCGGGCCTTGGTCTTGATGTACGCCTCGTCGTCCCACTTCGCCGCCTGCTCGGCCAGTTCCGCGATCAGCTCCCGCTGGGCCGCCTGCGCGGCCTCCATCCGTTCGATGTCGGCCTGCTGGTCCAGGTAGACCCGGACCGGGTAGGTGTAGGCGAGCGCCAGCGCGATCAGCACCGCGATGAGCACGGTGGCGCGTCCGGTGAGACCTCGGGGTCGGGGGGCGGCCAGCCGGGTCACCCCGCCAGCCGCCGCCCGCCTGGCGGCAGGGCGCTTGGCGGAGCGTACGCCCTCGGCACCGCGAGCCGTCGACGGTGCGCGACCGGCGGCGGTACGCGACTCCGCGCGGACCCCGCTGTCGCGCACCGTGCCGCGGCCGGTGCCGGGCCGGCCGGTGCGACCCGGCCGGCGGACCGGACGCTGACCACCTGGCGTGCGGCGCTGCTGCATCACACCCCTCCCCCGAGGTCTCGCATGGATCAGGCGGAACGGTAACGCGGGAAGGCGCCCGCGCCGGCGTACCGCGCCGCGTCGGCCAGTTCCTCCTCGATGCGCAGCAACTGGTTGTACTTGGCCACCCGGTCCGAGCGGGCCGGGGCACCGGTCTTGATCTGGCCGCAGCCGGTGGCCACCGCGAGGTCGGCGATGGTGGTGTCCTCAGTTTCCCCGGAGCGGTGGCTCATCATGCACTTGAAGCCGGCCCGGTGGGCCAGGTCGACGGCGTCCAGCGTCTCGGTCAGCGAACCGATCTGGTTGACCTTCACCAGCACCGCGTTGGCGGCCTTCTCGGCGATGCCCCGGGCGATGCGCTGCGGGTTGGTGACGAACAGGTCGTCGCCGACGATCTGAACCCGGTCACCGATCGCGGCGGTCAGCGTCTGCCAGCCCGTCCAGTCGTCCTCGGCCAGCGGGTCCTCGATCGACACGATCGGGTACGCGTCGGCGAGCTTGGTGTAGTACTCGCTCATCTCCTCGGCGGTCTTGGCGACCCCCTCGAAGGTGTAGCTGCCGTTGGCGAAGAACTCGGTGGCGGCCACGTCCAGGGCGAAGACGATGTCGGTGCCGAGGGTGTAGCCGGCCTTCTCCACCGCCTCGGCGATCAGGTCCAGCGCGGCGGCGTTGGTGGGCAGGTTCGGCGCGAAGCCGCCCTCGTCGCCGAGCCCGGTCGACAGGTCCTTCTTCTTCAGCACCGACTTCAGTGCGTGGTAGACCTCGGCACCGGAGCGCAGCGCCTCGCGGAAGCTGGGCGCGCCGATCGGCGCGATCATGAACTCCTGGATGTCGACGTTGCTGTCGGCGTGCGCCCCACCGTTGAGAATGTTCATCATCGGCACCGGCAGCAGGTGCGCGTTCGGCCCGCCCAGGTAGCGGAAGAGGCTCAGCTCGGCGCTGCCGGCCGCGGCCTTGGCCACCGCCAACGACACCCCGAGGATGGCGTTGGCGCCCAGCTCGGCCTTGTTGTCGGTGCCGTCGATGTCCAGCATCTTCTGGTCGATGACCCGCTGCTCGCTGGCCTCGTAGCCGATCAGCTGGTCGACGATCCGGTCCTCGATGTTGGCGACCGCCTTCTCCACTCCCTTGCCCAGGTAGCGGCCCTTGTCACCGTCGCGCAGCTCGATCGCCTCGAAGGCGCCGGTCGAGGCGCCGGAGGGCACCGCCGCGCGGGAGATCGTGCCGTCGTCGAGCCCGACCTCGACCTCGACGGTCGGGTTGCCCCGCGAGTCCAGGATCTCCCGAGCCTCGATTACCTCGATGGTTGCCACTGAGTCGCTCCTCGTTGTGTGGTCTCGTCCGGTATCGGCCGCGACGGTGCGGCTGAGGCAAGTGTTGAACGCAGCGTATCGGTCCCCGCCGGCCCGCACCGCGACCGGGCGGCCCTGCGACCCCCGATTCGGGTAGGGACGGGTCGGACATTCCCGGATTCTCGTGCGTCAACCGGCAACGAGTTTGCGCGAGTGGGACCTGATCGATCAGGCTGGGCGCCATGCCCGCCGCCTCGACCACCCTTCGTACGATCGCCGCGTCGGCCATCGCGTTGCTCACCGTCACTGGCTGTCAGGCCCTGGACGACGCCGGGCGGGCGATGGGACGGGCCGACATCGTCAACGACCTGGCCGCCCGGATGGATCGGGCGCTGGGGCTGACCTACTCGGCGGAGTATCAGCTCGGTGGCGGGCGGACCGCCCTGATCGTCCAGGCCCAGGACCCGGCCCGGTCCGCGTACCAGTGGCCCGGCGGGAAGTTGACCGTCACGGCCGAGGCGACCACCCACTGCGACGCCGAAGGCGAACGCACGACGTGCACCCTGGACGCGCCGCCGGCCGCCAACAGCAAGCCCTCGGTGGTCGTCTTCGCCGCCGCCGAACGGGAGGGTCAGGTGACCCCACCGATGGTGATGGGACTGTTGACCACCGCCGCCCTGGACCCGGGAGCAGTCATCACCCAGAGCGACACCACGGTCGCCGGCCTCCTGGCCACCTGCGTCGACGTACGGCAGGACGGCGAACACTTCTCCGCCTGCGTGACCGGGGAGGGCGCGCTGGGCAGCTTCACCGGCCGGATCGACGGCGAACCGGTGGAGCTGGCGCTGAGCCGCTACCAGGAGCAGGTCGACGGTGCCGCCTTCGAGCTGCCGCCGGGTGCCGGCATCGTGGACCGACGTCCCGACTCCTGAGTCTCACACCCCCAGCAGGGTGCGCAGGTGGCGCGGCGGCGGACAGTTGTGGGCCAGCATCTCGTCGTGCCAGTCGCGTAGCGACACCTCGGCCGGGCGGGCGGCGGCGATCTCCGCCACCTCGCTGTATCCGACGAAGTAGGTCGACAGCTGGGTGGAGGTGAGCAGGGCCCGGCGCCACTTGCCCGCCGCCTCGCCCTCCTCCTGGAAGCCGCGCCCGGTCAGCAGCGCCATCGCCTCGGTCTCGGGCAGTTCCTCGGCGTGCACCAGCTGGTCGAGCAGCGCGTTGAGGGTCATCCGCAGCTGCATCTTCAGTTGCTGCAACCGCACCGGCAGGCCGCCGAAGCCGTGCTCGGCCATCAGCTGTTCGGCGTAGACCGCCCAGCCCTCCAGGAACGGGCCGGAGCGGGTCAGGGCCCGGACCCGGGTGGAGCCGACGTGCCGGCGGGCGTGGGCGAGCTGGAGGAAATGCCCCGGCATCGCCTCGTGCACGGTCAGGTTCCGGATCATGTGATCGTTGTATTCGCGATAGAACGAGATCGTTCGACTGGCCGGCCAGTCCGCCGGGGTGGGCGCGATGCAGTAGAACGTCGGCAGGTCAGCCGTTTCCAGCGCACCGGGCGCGTCGCAGTAGGCCACCGCCACGCCCCGGGCGAACTCCGGCATCACCTGGATCACGCACGGGTCGTCGGGCACCGTGACCAGGTCGTGGGCGCGGACGAAGTCGCTCGCCTCGTCCATGGTGATCGAGGCCAGGTCCACGATGGTGTGGTCGTCCGGGTGCTCGGCGGCGAGCAGGTCCAGGGCTCGGCGTACCGTCTCGTCGTCGGCCGGACCCCCGACCAGCTCGACGGCTGCGGCGCGCAGTTCCTGGCTGACCCGGTCCAGGTTGGCCCAGGCCCGACGTTGGATCTCGGCCGCGCCCAGTTCGGTGTCGAGGGCGTACCACAGCCGCGCCTCCCACCTGCGCCGGCCGAGTCGCGGATCGCGGCCGGGCCCGGGGTCGGCGGCCAGACCGACGCGCAGCCAGGCGACGAACTCCTCCAGCGCGGCGATCGCCCCGGTGGCGGCCGGTTCCACCGCGCCGAGCAGCGCGGGTGCCTGGGCGAGCAGCGCCGGCACCTCGTCGCGGATCAACGCCGCGGTGCCGGTGAACTGCCCCACCGCCGTCTCGGCGTGGATGCGGGGCAGCTCCCGCAACGTCGCACGCGCGGTGGCCAACGCGTCCGGTACGGCGGCGAGCCGGCCGGCCAGCGCGGTCAGCCGCTGCTCCGCTGGGGCGTACGGCCGGGCGAGAAGCCCGTGCAGCAGCGGCCCCGGATTGTGCACGAGCGGGTTCCACTCGCGTTCGCGGATCTCGGTCAGCTCGAACAGTTGCCGGTCGACCAGCGTGGCGAGCAGTGCATGATCCACCCGCTCCTCGACGTCCAGGGAATCCGGGTCGATCTCACACAGCACACTCGCCGCGTCGACCAACATCGCCCGGTCCGCGGCCACGGCATCGTCGGAGAGATCCGGCAGCCGATCGTCGTACCGGTGGTCCCCCACCGCACTGGCCACCCCAGGCCGACTGACCAGCAGCGCCTCGACGATCCGCTCCGCCACCACCCCAAACCGCTCCACCCACCCCACCCTACCCACCCCACCCCCACCCCCGCTCCCGTCCGGTTGATCAAGAGGTTTGCGTCTCGGGCGGCCCGAAACCAGACGCAAACCTCTTGATCAACTCGGGTCGGTGGGGGGTGGGGTGGGGGAGGTGGTCGGGGGGAGGGTTTGGGCGTAGGTGAGGGTGGTGTGGCGGAGGGCGGATTCGGGATCCAGGCCGGCTTGGCGGGCCTGGGCCACGGCGGCCAGGAGGGTGGCGCCCAGAGTGGACTCGGGGGTCGGCTGGGTCTCGGGGGGAGGGAGCGGGAGGGTACGACCAGCGCGGGCGGCGCGATCGAGGATCGTCGTGGCCAGGGCCAGCGCGGGTTGGCTGAGCGCGACGCCGTCGAGCACCGACGTGCGGGACTTCTCGGCCTGCTTGATCCGCTCCCAGTTCGCGGTGATCTCCTCCAGGCTGCCCGCCTCGGCACCGGCGAAGACGTGCGGATTGCGCCGGATCATCTTGTCGACCAGCCCACCGGCCACGTCGTCGACGTTCCACCGCTCGCCCTCGGGCAGTTCCTCGGCCAACCGGGCGTGCAGCACCACCTGGAGCAGCACGTCACCCAGTTCCTCGCGCAGCGCGTCGGTGTCCGAGGCAACGATCGCGTCGTACGCCTCGTAGCACTCCTCAAGCAGGAACCCGGCCAGGCTCTGGTGGGTCTGCGCCCGCTTCCACGGGTCACCGCCGGGCGAGAGCAGCCGGTCCAGCACCGCCACCGCGTCGAGCAGTCGGGCGCCCGGCGGATCCCACGAGCCGTACATCAACTCCAGTTCGGCCAGCCCTGGCTCCCGGGCCAGCCGCAGACCCAGCTCCCGGGCCAGCGCCTCGTCGCCGGCCGGGCCGGCCAGCCAGACCACGGTGTCGTGGGTCGCCGCCGCGGCCAGCAACGCCGGCACCGCCGGGCCGTCCGGCACCCGCACCTGCCCACCCGCCGAGCGGATGGCCGTGGCCAGCTCACTCTCCGCGCCGGCAAACACCACAGCGGTGCGTACGACGTCCCAGGCGGCCGCCGTCAGCAGACCGGCCGGCAACCGGGGCGAGGTCACCAGCAGGACGATCCGCGGCATGCTCAGCCGTCGGTCGGGCCGGCCGCGGTCGGCACCGGCTTCGGGGTGGAGACGTCGGTGACCGCCCCGGAGGCCGGCTCACCGAGCGGCACGCCCACCGCGACGATCGGGGTCTGACCGGAGAAGCTCAGCACCGGGAACACCAGCGGCCGGTAGCGGGGATTGACCGTCACGTCGTACGCCTCGACCGCCTCCGCCAGCGAGTTACGGTTCGCCAGGGCGTAGCGCAACTGCTCGCCGTCGAGCTGGGCGGCGGCCTGCTCGACGCTCACCTCGGCCGGCACCGCGCCGGCCCGCTTGCCGGCGTCGACCAGCTCGGCCAACTCCTGCTCGGTCGGAGCGACCGGCTCGCCGATCGGAATGCCGGACAGGCAGCCGTACAGCTCGGCGGTGCGGCGCACGTACTCGGTCTCCGGGTTCAGACCGGCACCCTGGGCGATCTGCGCGGGATCGACCTCGCGCTGGGCCCGGTAGCCCTCGGCGGCGGACACTCGTTCGCACACCTCGCCGAGCACCAAGACGCTCACCACGTCGCTGCGCCCGGGTAGCCGTGGTGCCTGCCCCGGCAGCATCTCGTCCGCCTCGGTCGGTGCCGGGTTCTTCGCCCGCGCATCGTCGATGACCTCGGTGACGGCGTCCTCGGTGATCCGGTGGTCACCGACATAGGCGGCGACACCGGGCTCGGAACGACAACCGGAGAGGGCGACGAGACCGACCGCCACGCTGGCGACGGCGACAAGACGGCGAGCACGCATGCCCGTCACTCTCTCATGCCCCTGCCTGCCCTGCGTGGGAGGGTTCCGCCGGAGCCCAGCCGAGCCCGCCGGGCACCGACCACACCGGGCTCCGCTTGGCTCTCCGCCGATCCCAGCCGCGGATCTTGGTACGAGACGGCCTCCATGAGGGCCATTTCGTACCAAGATCCGCGAGACAGAACTAGGGGGCGGGAGACGGTTGGGGGGCTGTGGGGGCGCCTAGGACGTCGGCGAGGAGTTGGGCGCACCAGTCCAGGAGGGCCTGGTCGCGCAGGGGCTCACCGCCGATCCGGCGGGTGGTCGGGCGGGGGACGCTGACCTGGTCGAGGGCGGTCTTGTAGACGGAGTCGGGGTGGTAGCGCTTGAGCCGCAGCTGCTTCGAGTCCGGCAGCGGCAGCGGGCTGAAGCGCAGGTGCTTGCCCTGCACGCTGACGTCGGTCAGGCCGTAGCGGCGGGCCAGCAGGCGGAACTTCGCCACCGCGATCAGGTTCTGCACCGGGGCGGGCGGCTCGCCGTAGCGGTCGGTCATCTCGGCGGCCACCTCACGCAGCCGCTCCTCGTCGCGCGCCTCGGCCAGTTTGCGGTACATCTCCAGGCGCAGCCGTTCCACGCCGACATAGTCGTGCGGCAGGTGCGCGTCCACCGGGAGGTCGATCTTGACGTCGGTCTCCTCCTCGGGACGCTCGCCCTTGAACGCCGACACCGCCTCGCCGACCATCCGGACGTAGAGGTCGAACCCGACGCCTTCGATGTGCCCGGACTGCTCGCCGCCGAGCAGGTTGCCGGCGCCCCGGATCTCCAGGTCCTTCATGGCCACGTACATGCCGGCGCCGAGCTCGGTGTGCTGGGCGATGGTGGCCAGCCGCTCGTGGGCGTGCTCGGTGAGCGGCTTGTCCGACGGATAGAGGAAGTACGCGTACGCCCGCTCCCGGCCCCGACCCACCCGGCCCCGGATCTGGTGCAGCTGGGCCAGGCCGAGCAGGTCGGCCCGCTCCACGATCAGCGTGTTGGCGTTCGGGATGTCGATGCCGGACTCGACGATCGTGGTGCAGACCAGGACGTCGAACTCCTTCTCCCAGAAGCCGACCATGACCTTCTCCAGGGCGTCCTCACCCATCTGGCCATGCGCCACCGCGACCCGGGCCTCGGGCACCAGCTCGCGCAGCTTCCGGGCCGCCCGATCGATCGACTCGACCCGGTTGTGCAGGTAGAAGACCTGGCCGTCGCGGAGCAACTCACGGTGGATCGCGGCGGCCACCTGCCGGTCGTCCTGCGCCCCGACGGCGGTGAGCACCGGGTGCCGTTCCTCGGGCGGGGTGGCGATGGTGGACATCTCCCGGATGCCGGTGATCGCCATCTCCAGGGTCCTCGGGATCGGGGTCGCCGACATGCTCAGCACGTCGACCGCGGCCCGCATCGACTTGAGGTGTTCCTTGTGCTCGACGCCGAAGCGCTGCTCCTCGTCCACGATGACCAGCCCGAGCGACTTGAACCGGGTGGCCGCCGCCAGCAGCCGGTGGGTGCCGATGACGATGTCGGCGGTGCCGTTCGCCACCATCTCCAGGGTCTGCTCGGCCTCTTTCGGCGTCTGGAACCGGGAGAGCTGCCGGATCGTGATCGGGAACTGGCTCATCCGCTCGGCGAAGGTGTTGTAGTGCTGCTGCACCAGCAGGGTGGTGGGCACCAGCACCGCCACCTGCTTGCCGTCCTGCACCGCCTTGAACGCCGCGCGTACCGCGATCTCGGTCTTGCCGTAGCCGACGTCGCCGCAGATCAGCCGGTCCATCGGGACGCTCTGCTCCATGTCCCGCTTGACCTCTTCGATGGCGGCGAGCTGGTCGGGCGTCTCCTGCCAGGGGAAGGCGTCCTCCAACTCCCGCTGCCACGGGGTGTCCGGCCCGAAGTTGTGCCCCTTGGACGCCTTACGGGCGGCGTAGAGCTGGATCAGCTGGGCGGCGATCTCCTTGACCGCCTTGCGGGCCCGCGCCTTGGACTTCTGCCAGTCCGAGCCGCCCATCTTGTGCAGGGTCGGCTGCTCACCGCCGACGTAGCGGCTGAGCTGGTCGAGCTGGTCGGTGGGGACGAAAAGCCGGTCGCCGGGCTGGCCGCGCTTGCTCGCGGCGTACTCGATGACCAGGTATTCGCGCGAAGCGCCGTTGACCGTACGCTGCACCAGCTCGACGTACCGGCCGATGCCGTGCTGCTCGTGCACCACGTGGTCGCCGGCCCGCAGCTCCAGCGGATCGATGGTGTTGCGCCGCCGGCTCGGCATCTTGCGCATGTCCCGGGTCGAGCTGCCCCGTCCACCGGTGACGTCGTTGCCGGTGAGCAGCACGAACCGGGCCGCCTCGTCGACGAAGCCACCGGTCAGGCTGCCGCAGGTGACCAGCAGCTCGCCCGGGGCGGGCGCGGCCGGCACCTGCTCGGTCAGCCGGGCACCGAGGCCGCCGTCGCGGAGCACCTCCACCGCCCGCTGGGCGGGGCCGTGCCCCTCGAAGACCAGCGCGATGGACCAGCCCTCGCCCGCCCAGCGCTTCAGGTCGTCCACCACCCGGGCGGTCTCGCCGTGGTAGAGCGGTGCGGGCTGCGCGGTCAGGGACACCGCGATCGCGTCGTCCGGGGTGACGTCGACCGCCGCCGGCTCGTCCTCCCAGGGCTGCCGGGCAGTCGCGGTGCCGGCGTCGACCAGCCCGAACGGGGACAGCGTCCACCAGGGCTGGCGCAGGTTCGCGGCGGTCGCGCGTACGTCGGCCAGGGTCCGGAAGGCGGCGGCGCCGAGGTCGATCGGGGCCTGGCCACCGACGGCGGCTGCGGCCCAGCTGGCGGCCAGGAACTCCTCCGAGGTACGCACCAGGTCGTGCGCCCGGGTGCGGATCCGCTCCGGGTCGCAGAGCAGTACGTGGGTGCCGGCCGGCATGCAGTCCAGCAGCAACTCCATCGCCTCACCGCCGATCAGCGCCGGGGCCAGCGACTCCATCCCCTCCACCGGTACGCCGCCGGCCAGCTTGTCGAGGATCTCGGCCAGTTCCGGATGCTGCTCGGCCAGCGCGGCGGCCCGTTCCCGTACCGCCGGGGTGAGCAGCAGTTCCCGGCAGGGCGGCGCCCAGAGTTGGGCGACCTGCTCGATGGTGCGCTGGTCGGCGACGGCGAACGTGCGGATCTCCTCCACCTCGTCGCCCCAGAACTCGACCCGGGAGGGGTGCTCGTCGGTGGGCGGGAAGATGTCCAGGATGCCGCCGCGTACGGCGAACTCGCCCCGCTTGGTGACCAGGTCCACCCGCGCGTACGCCATGTCGGTCAGCCGGCGTGCCACCTGTTCCAGGTCCGCTTCCTGCCCGGCGGCAAGGCGCACCGGTTCCAGGTCGCCGAGCCCCTTGAGCTGTGGTTGCAGCATCGAACGGACCGGCGCCACGACCACCCGCAGCGGCCCGGTACGCCCGTGCGCGTCGGCCGAGTCCGGGTGCGCGAGCCGGCGCAGCACGGCCAGCCGACGGCCGACCGTGTCGGAGCGCGGCGAGAGCCGCTCGTGCGGCAGCGTCTCCCAGCTCGGGAAGATCGCCACCTGCTCGGCCGGCAGCAGGCTGCCCAACGCGGCGACCAGATCCTCGGCCTCCCGGCTGGTGGCGGTCACCGCCAGCACCAGCCGCCCCGCTCCCCCGCCCGACGTGCCGGCGCCCGGGGACGCGGCATCCCCGCCCGGCGTGGGATCGGCTGCGACAGCGGCGACCGCGAACGGACGCAGTGCCGGCGGCGCGGTCAGGTCCAGGCCGTCGACCTGGGCCGCGCCCGAGCGCGCCAGGTCACGGACCCGGGCCAGACCCGGGTCAGCCAGAGCGGCGGCGAACAGTCCGGTGAGCGCAGTCATGATCACTTCCGAGGCGAGGACACGACGATCACCCCGCGTCCGTCCGGACGGGGGGTGCTATGGGTCGACACTATCTCTCCGGCCCGACTATCCACCGCCGTCCACGGCCGTTCCCGTGCCCAGCCTCACCCGCCCTCCCCATCTGCTCCCAGCCCCGCCCTCCCCGCCCGCCCGGCTCCTGGCGCCCCCCAACCCCCACCCCCGCGCACCCGACCCCGGCACTTCCTCGGGCAGAACCACCACGAAACGGCCACAAACGCCCCTAGTCTGACGGCGTGGCAGAGGACAGTCCGGTACGCGAATGGCTGCCGCGTACCGCGGCGCTGCTGGTCGGGACGCTGATCCTGGCGTCGGCCTTCATCGCCGCGTACGTGGGCGCGCTGCACGCGCCCAATCCCCGGGACATCCCGGTCGGCGTGGTCCGTGGCGACCAGGCCGCGCAGACGCTGCTCGCCGCCGTCCGGCAGCACACCGACACCATCAAGGCGATCTCGTACGCCGATCCGGCCGCCGCCGAGGCGGCGCTGAACGGCCGCGACGTCTACGCGACGCTCGCCACCGCCGGCGATGGCGCCCTGGCGCTCACCCTCGCCAGTGCCTCCGCACCCGCCGCCACCGACGTGGTGCAGCGGGTGATCACCACCGCCGGCCAGCAGGCCGGGGTACGGATCCAGGTGACCGACCAGGTGCCGGTCTCACCCGAAGATCCGCGTGGACTGGCGCCGTTCTACCTGGCCATCGGCTTCGTCCTCGGCGGGTACCTGGCCTCGACCGTGCTCGGTATCTCGCTGGGCACCGCGCCTGCCGGGCTGCGCGGCGCCGGGCTGCGGATCGCCGCGCTGGCCGTGCACGCCGTGCTGCTCGGGATCGCGGGCGCGGTGCTGGTCGGACCGGTGCTGGGGGTGTGGCACGACCACGTCCTGGCGATCGCCGGGGTGGGCGCGCTGGCCGCGTTCGCCGCCACCATGGTGGCCGCGGCGGTGCAGGGCTGGCTCGGCCTGTTCGGCACCGGGCTGGTGATCCTGCTGCTGGTGGTGCTCGGCAACCCGGGCTCCGGAGGCGTCTACGCGCCAGAGTTCCTGCCCTCGGCGCTGCGCGGGATGCACCGCTGGAACGTACCGGGGCTGGCCACCGATCTGGTCAAGTCGGCTGTCTACTTCGACGGGCGGGCGATCCGTTGGCCGTTGACGGGGCTGGTGATCTGGGTGGCCGCCGGAATCGTGGGATTGATCACCGCAACCCTGGTCCGGGGCCGGCACGTCGTCGGCTCCCCTGGCCGCCACCGCAGCCCCGACCAGCACTGATGTCCGGTCCTCGACAGGCACGATGTTAGGAAGGGGCCCCTCCTATACAAAAGGCGATAACAAGGGGCCCCTCCTTTCAACCGGTCGTGCGCGGATACGATCGGGGGAGTCGGACAGCGCTGTCCTTCGTACTAACGTGAGGAGCGCATGGTGACCGACCAGCACGATCACGACGGCCCCGACGCCGCCCTGCGCGCCGACATCCGCCGGCTGGGCACCCTGCTCGGGCAGACCCTCGCCCGCCAGGAGGGCCGGCCCCTGCTCGACCTCGTCGAGGAGATCCGCGCCCAGGTCCGTACCGACGCCCCCGCCGCTGCCCGCCGCCTCGGTGGGCTCGACGTGACCACGGGCACCAAGCTGGCCCGCGCCTTCTCCACCTACTTCCACCTGGCCAACATCACCGAGCAGGTGCACCGGGCCCGTGATCTGCGACGCCGCCGCGCGATAAACGGTGGCTGGCTGGACCAGGCGGCCAAGATGATCTCCGAGCGGGGAGTGCCGGCGGAGGAGATCGCGGCGGTGGCCCGCCGGTTGGCGATCCGCCCGGTCTTCACCGCCCACCCGACCGAGGCCGCCCGCCGGTCGATCCTGTCCAAGCTGCGCGCCATCGCCGACGAGCTGGACGCCGAGACGACCAACGCGATCCTCTACGGCGCCAGCGACGAAGGCCCGGCGAACCGGCGGTTGGCCGAGCTGCTCGACCTGATGTGGCAGACCGACGAGCTGCGGCTGGACCGGCCGGACCCGACCGACGAGGCCCGCAACGCCATCTACTACCTGCGTGACCTGTACGCCGAGGCGGCTCCGCAGGTGCTCGACGACCTCGCCGAGACGCTGCGCACCCTCGGCGTGGAGACCTCCCCGACGGCTCGGCCGCTGACCTTCGGCACCTGGATCGGCGGCGACCGGGACGGCAACCCGTTCGTCACCCCGACGGTGACCCGCGAGGTGCTGGCCATCCAGCACGAGCACGGGCTGACCGCCACCGAGGCGGCGATGGAAGAGCTGATCAACGAGGTGTCGGTGTCCCGCCGGCTGCGCGGGGTGTCGCTGGACCTCTCCGCCAGCCTCGCCGCCGACCTGGACGCGCTGCCCGAGGTGGCGCCCCGGTTCCGCCGGGTCAACGCCGAGGAGCCGTACCGGCTGAAGGCCCGCTGCGTACGCGCCAAGTTGGCCAACACCCGCGCCCGGCTGCGCCAGGGCACCGCGCACGTGCCGGGGCGGGACTACCGGGGCTCGGCCGAGCTGATCGCCGACCTGGAACTGCTGCGCGCCTCGCTGGCCCGTAACTCCGGGCAGCTCACCGCCGTCGGGCGACTCGCCTCGACCATCCGTACCGTCTCCGCGTTCGGCCTGCACCTGGCGACGATGGACGTCCGCGAGCACGCCGAGAAGCACCACGAGGTGCTCACCCAGTTGTACGCGGCGGTCGGTGAGGTCTCCGACTACCCGTCGCTGACCCGGCTGGAGCGCACCAAGCTGCTCGCCGACGAGCTGACCGGCCGCCGACCGCTGTCGGCTGCGGACACTCCGCTGTCCGAGTCGGCCCGCAAGACGTTCGACGTGTTCAGCACCATCCGCGAGGCGCAGGACCGGTTCGGCAGCGAGGTGATCGAGTCGTACATCATCTCGATGACCCTCGGGGTGGACGACGTGCTCGCCGCGGTGGTGCTGGCCCGCGAGGCCGGCCTGGTCGACGTGCACAGCGGGCGGGCACGCATCGGCATCGTGCCGCTGCTGGAGACCCCGGCCGAGTTGAACGCCGGTGGTGAACTGCTCGACGAGTTGCTGTCGTTGCCCGCGTACCGTGCGCTGGTCGCGGCCCGGGGTGACGTGCAGGAGGTGATGCTCGGCTACTCCGACTCCAACAAGGAGGCCGGCATCACCACCAGCCAGTGGTCCATCCATCGGGCCCAGCGGGCACTGCGGGACGTGGCCGCCCGGCACGGCGTCCACCTGCGGCTGTTCCATGGTCGAGGCGGGACGGTGGGGCGCGGCGGCGGACCCACGCACGACGCGATCCTGGCCCAGCCGTACGGCACCCTGGACGGCGCCATCAAGGTGACCGAGCAGGGTGAGGTGATCTCCGACAAGTACACCCTGCCGGCGCTGGCCCGGGAGAACCTGGAGCTGACGGTGGCCGCCGCGCTCCAGGCCACGCTGCTGCACACCGCACCCCGGCAGCCCGCCGAGATGCTGGAACGCTGGGACGCGACGATGGACGTGGTGTCCGAGTCGGCCTACCGGTCGTACCGGTCGCTGGTGGAGGATCCGGATCTGCCGGCGTACTTCTGGGCGTCCACGCCGACCGAACTGCTCGGCGCGTTGAACATCGGCTCTCGGCCGGCGAAGCGGCCGAACACCGGCGCCGGCCTGTCCGGACTGCGGGCCATTCCGTGGGTCTTCGGCTGGACGCAGACCCGGCAGATCGTGCCCGGCTGGTTCGGCGTCGGCGCCGGCCTGGCCGCCGCCCGGGAGGCCGGGCTGGCCGACGTGCTGGCCGAGATGCACCGCAACTGGCACTTCTTCCGCACGTTCCTGTCGAACGTGGAGATGATGCTGACCAAGACCGACCTCGGCATCGCCCGCCGGTACGTGGAAACCCTGGTCCCGAAGCAGCTGCACCCGATCTTCGACAAGATCGAGCAGGAGTACGAGCTGACCCGGCGCGAGGTGCTGGCCGTCACCGACTCACCGGACCTGCTGGAGAACTCGCCGGTGCTGCAACGCACCCTCGCGGTCCGCGACACCTACCTGGAGCCGCTGCACCACCTCCAGGTGGCGCTGCTGCGGCAGTACCGCGACTCGGGTGCGGCCGGCCGGGCGGTGGTCACCGCACCGGGCGGCCGACGGGCCCCCAGCGACGGCACGGCGCTGGAACGCGCCCTGCTCACCACCGTCAACGGCATCGCCGCCGGCATGCGCAACACCGGCTGAAAGGTAAGGAAGGGCACCCTGTTAACGCCTCGGGTAGAGGAAGGGCCCCTTATCAACGCCGCCGGATGGACGAGTGGGCGGTGGCGTCAGAAGTCGCCGCCTCCGCCGAAGTCACCGCCCCCGAAGTCGCCACCACCGAAGTCACCGCCACCACCGAAGTCGTCTCCGGCGAAGTCGGCGCCGGTGTCGCCCAGGTCACCCAGGCCGGCGGCCTCGGCGTCGTAGCCGGGGTCGCCGAACGAGGGCGAGAAGAGGGCGTCGGCGATCAGCATGCCGCCGATCACACCGGCGCCGGCGCCCAGCGCCGTCTTCCACCACGGGGTGGAGTACCAGCCCGCCGGCACCGGCCGGCCCTGTATCCGCCCGCCCGGGTAGTAGTACGGGGTGTCCCGGCCCGGCTGCGGTCCGGCCCGGAACGTCTGGCCCTGCACGTCGACCTGACGGGGCACGGTCAACTGGCCGGCACCGCTGGCGGCGGCCAGCGGCGGGAGGTCCGGCCCCGGGTCGATGCCGAGCGCCAACCGGGCCGCCCGGATGTAGGTGAGGCCCTCCACCGCGGTCTCCCGGGCCAGCCGGAACTGCGTGACGGTCCGCGCCTGCTCCAACTGTGAGCCGGCGGCGTGGTAGCGCTCGGCGGCATCGGCCAACGCCTGGCGTACCGCCGGGTCGTCGCCGCTCAGGTGCATCACCTGGCCGCCGAGGCGCTCGTACCACCGTCGCGCGTCGGCCTGCACGTCGGCGAGCTCACGCGCCGCCCGTTGCCGCTGCCACCAGACCAGGCCGACGACGAGCACGGCCATCACGAGTACGCACAGCAGAAGTTCCACGACTCCAAACGTACCCACCCGACGCCACGGACCCAGCTGCCCAGGCGCGCCGGAGCAGCCGGGGCCACGCCCGGACCATCTGTCGCGGGCGTGGGTCGCCGTTGTTTGGCAAGCTCGTGCCGTGGAGTTCACGACCTTGGCGGTTGTCGTCGTTTGCCTCGGCGCCGGTGGCGCGGTGGGTTGGTACGCCGGCCGGGCCCGCGCGGCGGCCGAGATCGCCCGGCTGGACGCCACCCTGCGCGCCACCCGGGAGGGCGAAGGGCGGCTGGAGCAGTCGATGCGGGCGTTGAGCTACGAGGCGACGGCCCAGTCGCAGGAGGCGGTCGCCCGGGCGGTGGCGCCGCTGCACGACACGCTGCGCCGCTACGAGCAGCGGGTGACCGAACTGGAGCGTGACCGGGTCGACGCGTACGCCGAGCTTCGGGAGCAGGTCCGGGCCATGAGCAGCGTCTCCGGCGAACTGCGTACCGAGACGAAACAGCTGGTCGCTGCGTTGCGGGCGCCGCAGGTACGCGGCCGGTGGGGCGAGCACCAGCTGCGCCGGATCGTCGAGGCCGCCGGCATGCTGGAGCACTGCGACTTCTCCGAGCAGGTCACCGCCGCCACCGACCAGCAGACGGTACGCCCGGACCTGGTGGTCCGCCTGCACGGCGGCCGGACCGTGGTGGTGGACGCGAAGGCGCCGTTCGACGCGTACCTGACCGCGATGGAGGCGCGGGACGAGCGGGGCCGCGACACCCACCTCGACGCGCACGCCCGACACCTGCGGGCCCACGTCGACGCGCTGGCGGCCAAGTCGTACTGGGCGGCGTTCGAGCAGACCCCGGAGTTCGTGGTGCTGTTCGTGCCGGCCGATCCGTTCCTCGACGTGGCGCTGCAACGCGATCCGACACTTCTGGAACACGCATTCGCGCGCAACGTCGTGCTGGCCACCCCGGCGACCCTGGTCGCAATGCTGCGTACGGTGGCCTGGTCCTGGCGGCAGGAACAGTTGGCCCGCAACGCGCTCGCGGTGCATTCCCTGGCCCGGGAACTGTACGGTCGCCTTTCCACGCTCGGCGATCATGTCGGCAAGCTCGGCGCCTCGCTCGGTGGCGCGGTGACCGCGTACAACCGGGCGGTGGGGTCGCTGGAGGCGCGGGTGCTGGTCAGTGCGCGCAAGCTGGCCGAGCTGGGAGTGTCCGATCAGGAGCTGACCACGCCGGGGCAGGTCGAGTTGGCTCCCCGCCAGCCCCAGGCACCTGAGCTGCTGGTCGATGAGTCCAGTTCGGACAGTCGAAGTCGGTCCACCTAATCGGGTCTTTACCACCTTCGATGTGACATTGCGCGTCTCGCGTATCACGAGATGGTCACAACGTACCCGTCGGTAGTGACATCGATGGGCGGCACCACGAAGGATTTCGCTCACGCGTGCCCTGCATCTGAGGGCGCCTGAGTTCTCTGGAGGAAAGAGAACGTGAGTAAACCCCGAAACCTGAGCCGGCGTACCTCCGCTGCGCTCTTCGCCTCGGTCATGGCGGCCAGCGCCGTGACCGTGGTGGGCGGTACCGCCACCGCGAGCGCCGCTCCTGCCGGATCCGACCCGGCGCAGGTCACCCCCGCTGAGGCGCTGGGCGAACACGACGCCAAGCTGCTCGCCGAGGCGGAGGCGAAGAAGGCCCCCACCGTCACGATGATCGTCGCCACCGAGAAGGGCAAGGCGAAGGACGTCGCCGAGGACCTCAAGGACCTGGGCGCCGCGGTCACCGAGCGCTACGACACGATCGGTTTCGTGCTGGCGAAGGTGCCGACCGGCAAGGCCGTCACGGCCGCCACCCTGCCCGGCGTCGCCGCCGTCGACCTAGACGAGAAGATCCAGCTTCCTGACCCGAAGCCGGAGGTCGTCCAGGGCGGCAAGAAGGGCGAGAAGCAGGGCAGCACGCTGAGCGGCCCGGGCGCCAAGACCGCCGCCGACAACCCCTACATGCCGACGGGCGAGACCGGTGCGGTCAAGTTCGTCAAGGACAACAAGAAGTGGGACGGCCGGGGCGTCACCATCGGCATCATGGACTCCGGTGTGGACCTGGAGCACCCGGCGCTCCAGACGACCACCACCGGCGAGCGGAAGATCGTCGACTGGGTCACCGCCACGGACCCGTTCGAGGACGCCACCTGGCGCCCGATGATCACCCAGGTGACCGGCCCGTCGTTCACCGTCGCGGGACGCACCTGGACCGCGCCGGCCGGCACCTACCGGTTCAACCTGTTCAGCGAGTCGGTCACGAACAACAGCGAGCCGGCCGGTGACGTCAACCGCGACGGCGACCGGACCGACCAGTGGGGCATCCTCTTCGACCCGGCGACCAACAACGTCTGGGTCGACACCGACCAGGACGGCGACTTCACCGACGAGGCCGTGATGCGGCCGTACAAGGAGAAGTTCGACGTCGGCTACTTCGGCACCGACAACCCGGCGACTCCGATCACGGAGCGGATGTCGTTCGTGGTCGAGTACCGCAAGAACGTCGACACCACGCCGGTCGGCGGGCCGGGCCTGGTCGACTACGTCAACATCGGCATCATCGAGAGCGCGCACGGCACGCACGTCGCCGGCATCACCGCCGCCAACAGCATGCTGGGCAACAGCGCGTTCAACGGTGCCGCCCCCGGCGCCAAGATCGTTTCCTCCCGTGCCTGCTCCTGGGGCGGCGGCTGCACGTACGCCGCGCTCACCACCGGCATGGCCGACCTGGTGATCAACCGTGGGGTCGACGTCATCAACATGTCGATCGGCGGCCTGCCGGCGCTCAACGACGGCAACAACGCCCGCGCCACCCTCTACAACAACCTGATCACCACGTACGGGGTGCAGATGTTCATCTCGGCCGGCAACTCCGGCCCGGGTCTGAACACCATCGGCGACCCGTCGGCGTCGAGCAACGTGGTCAGCGTTGCCGCGAGCATCAGCAAGGACACCTGGCTGGCCAACTACGGCTCGGTGGTCAAGAAGAAGAACGCCCTGTTCAACTTCTCCTCGCGCGGCCCGCGTGAGGACGGTGGCGCCAAGCCGAACATCGCCGCGCCGGGTTCGGCCATCTCCACCACCCCGGTCTGGCAGGCCGGCAGCCCGGTCGCCGAGGCCGGCTACGCGCTGCCGCCGGGCTACGGCATGTTCAACGGTACGTCGATGGCCTCCCCGCAGGCCGCCGGTGCCGCCGCGCTGCTGCTCTCGGCCGCCAAGGCGAACCACCTGGGTATCACGCCGGAGGCGCTGCGCCGGGCGATCTACACCTCGGCCAAGCCGATCGCCGACACCGCGACGTACGCGCAGGGCTACGGCATGTTCGACGTGCCGGGTGCCTGGAAGCTGCTCCGCAAGGGCGTCCAGACCCGCTCGTACACCGCCGACGCCCCGGTCTGCACGCCGCTGTCCAACCAGCTGGCCACCCCGAACCAGGGCACCGGCGTCTACAACCGGTGCGACGCCGCCAACGGTGGCCACAAGGCCAACCAGTCGAAGTCCTACCAGGTGAAGCTGACCCGGACCAGCGGCCCGGCCGGCAACATCAAGCACAACGTCGGCCTGCGCGGTAACAACGGCACCTTCTCGGCGCCGAAGAACGTCACCCTGCCGCTGAACCAGACCGTCACCATCACGGTCACCGCCAAGCCGAAGACCGCCGGTGCGCACAGCACCATCGTCACCGTCGACGACCCGGCCACCAACACGATCGACTTCGAGTTCGCCGCCGTGGTGGTGGTCTCGAACGACGTCGTGAAGCCCAACTTCGCCTACTCGGCGCAGGGCGAGGTGGACCGCAACAACACCACGTCGTACTTCGTGACGGTGCCGCCGGGCGCCGGTGCGTTGCAGGTGAACCTCTCCGGCATCGCCACCGCGTCGCAGACCCGGTTCATCGCGATCAACCCGTACGGCGTTCCGGTGGAGAGCACCTCCAGCCTGGCCTGCTTCACCAACCACGTCAGCACGGTCGTCTGCAACGCATTCGAGCGTGACTACGCCAACCCGCTCCCGGGTGTCTGGGAGATCGAGGTGGAGTCGCGGCGTACCTCGCCGTCGCTGAACAACCCGTACCAGATCCAGGCGCGGGTGCAGGGTGTCGCGGTCGAGCCGGCCGTGGTCGAGCTGCCGTCGGTCACCCCCGGCACCCCGACCCCGGTGACCTGGTCGCTGAAGAACACCTTCGGTCCGGTCACGGTGACCGGCCAGGGCGGCGCGCTCTCCAGCGTGCACGTCGAGCGGCCGACCATCGTCGAGCTGGCCCAGCAGGAGTTCACCGTCGTTGTGCCGGCGGGCGCCACCAGCTTCACCGCCCGCATCGGCAACGTCTCCAACGCCAGCGCCGACCTCGACCTGTTCGTCTACCGGGGCGGCGCCCTGGTGGCGTACAACGCCGACGGCGACTCGGAGGAGTTCGTCACCATCAACAACCCGCCGGCCGGCACCTACACGGTCGTGGTGGACGCGTACTCGGTGGACGGCGCGGGCGGTAGCACCGCGTACGACTACCGGGACTCGTACTCCTCCCCGGCGCTCGGCACCCTCGCGGCGTCGAGCAGCAGCACCACCCTGGCCCACGGCGCCACCGGCGCCCTCTCGGGTACGGTGACCGCCCAGTCCGCCCCGCCCGCAGGCCGGACGCTCTCCGGTGAGCTGGCCGTGGTGACCAGCGAAGGCGCGGTCGTCGGCCGCGGCGCTGTCACCATCGGCGCGGTGAGCTGACCCCACCACCGCACCACGCAGGGAGCCCGTCTCCGGATCTCCGGAGACGGGCTCCCGTCCGTCTCTCTCCCCCCACCCGCTACCGCGCACGAGATCTTGGAACGGAGCGGCCCTTCCGGGGGCGCTTTCGTACCAAGATCTCGCGTCGGTCGGATCAGCCGCGGTGGGCGGATGCCACTTGGAAGGGGGTGCCCTGCTGGCAGGTGGTGAGCATGCCGGGTGCGGGCCTTCCGGTCACCGTCACGGTGGCGCCCGCGGTCAGCACGTCGTCGGGACCGCCGAGCAGCAGATAGCCGTTGAGCAGCAGACAGCCGGGCTCGACACCGGCCTCGATCCGGCCGGTGAGGGTCATCTCGCTGGTCGCGGTCGGCCTCGGCGCACCACCCGGACGCTTACCGGGCGGGCTGAGCGGCGCGGTCGGGTCCACCGCGTCGGACGGCGAGGGGACGGGGCCGGTCGGATCGGGGGTCGGCAGCTCGGTCACGGATGGCGCTCCCGTCGGGGCGGCAGGGCCGTCCCCCGCGTCCTGACCGGCACAGGCGACGAGCGCCGTACAGACGATCAGCGCGGCGGCGGCGATCCGAATGGTCCTCATACCCAATTCTGACGCAGGCGGCGGGTCGACCGTTCCATCCGCCGAGCGCCACGCCGATCAGCCTGGAGCACCGGCGGCGGACCGCCCCCGTGCACTGCCTCCGGCGCCACGCCGATCAGCCTGAAGCGCCGGCGGCGGACTCCCCTGTGCACTGCCCTTGGCCGGTCAATCACGGGCGGCTGCGGCGGCCTTCATGTCACGCTTGAGTTCCTGGGGCAGCGAGAAGGTGAGTCGCTCGTTGGCGGTCACCACCTCCTCGACGTCGGCGTAGCCGCGCTCGGCGAGATGGGTCAGCACCTCCTGGACCAACTCGTCCGGAACACTCGCTCCCGAGGTCAGACCCACCGTCTCCGCGCCGACCAGCCAGGCGTCGTCGATCTCGTGGGCGAAGTCGACCAGGTGCCCGGCGCGTGCGCCAGCGTCGAGGGCCACCTCGACCAGGCGTACGGAGTTCGACGAGTTCCGCGAGCCGACCACGATCACCACGTCACACTCGGCCGCGATCTCCTTGACCACGTGTTGGCGGTTGCTCGTCGCGTAGCAGATGTCGTCGCTGGGCGGCGACTTGAGCATCGGCAGCCGCTTCTTGAGCCGGGCCACCGTCTCCATCGTCTCGTCCACCGACAGCGTGGTCTGCGACAGCCAGACGACCTTGTTCGGGTCGCGCACGGTGATCCGGTCGGCATCCTCCGGACCGTCCACCAGTTGGATGTGCTCCGGGGCCTCGCCGGCGGTGCCGATGACCTCCTCGTGGCCCTCGTGACCGATGAGCAGGATGTCGTAGTCCTCGGCGGCGAACCGCTTCGCCTCCTGGTGCACCTTCGTCACCAGCGGGCAGGTCGCGTCGATCGCCTTCAGCGACCGCTCCTTCGCCTGCTCGTAGACCTCGGGCGCCACACCGTGGGCGGAGAAGATCACGGTGGCGCCCTCGGGCACCTCCTCGTTCTCCTCCACGAAGATCGCCCCCTGGGCCTCCAGCGTGCGCACCACGTGCTTGTTGTGCACGATCTGCTTGCGTACGTAGATCGGGGCGCCGTAGAGCTTGAGCGCCTCCTCGACGGTCTGCACCGCCCGGTCGACGCCCGCGCAGTAACCGCGGGGCTTGGCCAGGAGGACGCGCTTGCCGGTCCGGGAAGTCGTCTCAGCCTCAGTCACCCGTTCATCGTACGCGGGTTCGCCGCCTGCGCCTCCCGGCCGACCCTGCCGAACGCAGGCCCCGGAGATCAGAAACGCCACCAAACTTCATGGTCCACGGCCGGATTCGGTGGGTCGGGCAGGGGCGGAACGGGCGGCCGACGCTTCGGTGCGCGGAGTCGTGGTCGGTGGCGGGGTTTAGGGTGGGCGGGTGAGTGCGGGCGGGGCGGCACCAGGCGCGGGGGCGGCGAGCAGCTCCGACGAGCCCTGGCCGGTACGGGTGGTCAGCCAGAAGATCGGCGCCTGGGTCGCCCGGTTGGGCTGGGTGTGGGTCGACGGGCAGGTGGCGCAGATCAGTCGCCGACCCGGTGCCAGCACCGTCTTCCTGACCCTGCGTGACCCGTCGGCCGAGTTGAGTCTCACCGTCACCACCAACCGCGACGTGCTCGACTCCGGCGCCCCCGAACTGCGCGAGGGCGCCCGGATCGTGGTGCACGCCAAGCCGGAGTTCTACGCCGCCCGGGGCACGCTCAGCCTGCGCGCCGACGAGATCCGTCAGGTCGGGCTGGGCGAGCTGCTGGCCCGGCTGGAGAAGCTCAAGAAGCTGCTCGCCGCCGAAGGGCTGTTCGACCGGGCCCGTAAGCGCCGGCCCCCGTTCCTGCCGCAGCGCATCGGGCTGATCACCGGCCGGGCCAGCGCCGCCGAGCGGGACGTCCTCACCAACGCCCGTCGCCGCTGGCCGGCCGTGGCGTTCCGGACGGTGAACGTCGCCGTCCAGGGGCCCAGCGCCGTCCCGCAGATCATCGACGCGCTGAAGGCGTTGGACAGCGACCCGAGCATCGACGTGATCATCCTGACTCGCGGTGGCGGCAGCATCGAGGATCTCCTGCCCTTCTCCGACGAGGCGCTGTGCCGGGCGGTTTTCGCCTGCCGTACGCCCGTGGTCAGTGCGATCGGGCACGAGACGGACGCGCCGCTGGTCGACTACGTGGCCGACGTACGCGCCTCGACGCCCACCGATGCCGCCAAGCGGGTGGTGCCCGACCTGGCCGAGGAGGTACGCCTGATCAACCAGGCCCGCCACCGGCTGCACCGGGCGGTGCACAATCTCGTCGACCGGGAGACCCACCGCATCGACGCGCTGCGCTCGCGGCCGGTGCTGGCCCGTCCACAGGTGATGGTCGAACAGCGGGCCGCCGATCTGGCCGCCCTGCGCCAGCGCGCCGACCGCTGTCTGACTCATCGGCTGGCCGCCGCCGACGACGACCTGCGGCACACCTTGGCCCGGCTACGTGCGCTCTCCCCCGCCGCCACCCTCGATCGTGGGTACGCCATCGTGCAGCGCGCCGACGGCCACGTCGTCCGAGCCGCCGACCAGGTCGGCCCCGGCGACCCCCTGCGCGTACGCCTCGCCGACGGCGAACTCTCCGCCACCGTAAACACCTGACCCGCTCCGCTTCTGTCTAGCGGATCTTGGTACGAAACGACCCGCATGGAGGCCGTCTCGTACCAAGATCCGCGGCTAGGATCGACTGCCGATGCGGTCGCGGAAGGTGTCGGGTGGTTGTGCTGAGATGGGTGCGATGACTGACGAGCAGACGAGCGGGCCCGACGAGCGGCTCAGCTACGAACAGGCCCGCGCCGAACTCGCGTCGGTGGTGGAACGGCTGGAGGCCGGCGGGACGTCGCTGGAGGAATCCCTGGCGCTCTGGGAACGGGGCGAGGCGCTCGCGGTGATCTGCCAACGTTGGCTCGACGGGGCCCGCGCCCGCATCGACGCCAGCCGGCAGGACCCCGCAAGCTGAGCGGGCGCGGAGAGAGCCTCCGCCCCCACCGCGCCCGCGACACCCAACCGACGTCGCGCGCTCCGCCGCACCCGCCTGACCAGGCCGCCGCGACCTCGATCAGTCCCGCCTCACCGGGCCGCCGCGACCTCGATCAGTCCCGCCTGGCCAGGCCGCCGCGACCTCGATCAGTTCCGCCTCACCAGGCACCTCACCCTCGACGTCGACCTGCGCGGGGGGCTCGACCCACCATGGGTGGTGGTCGGTGCGGCGGACAGCGCGGCGTGGTCGAGACTCCGGGCACCCGGCCGACCAGCCGCCGCGCGTTCCGCGTGGCTCAGTCGAACAGGTTGTACAGCTCCGGCGGCGCCTCGACGACCTGGTCGGCCGGGGGCTTCTGGGCGGCGGTCGCGTTGCCGTAGTCGCTGTACGTCACCCGGATCTCCTGGTTAGCCGCCTCGCTCGTGCCCGGGATCTGGAGGACCATCTCGGTGAGTCGGCCCTGCGCGTCGGTGGTGGCGGTGAACGGCACGGAGTTCGCCTGCGCGCCGAGTGCGGTGATCATGCCCTGGTCGAGCGAGCCGGCCTCGGCGGCCTTCGACAGGTCGATGGTGCCGGCGTACGCCCCGTCGCCGGTGCGGCGTACCTCGGTGATGGCTTGGGTGAGGACCGCGCTGCCGGCCGGGTCGACCTTTTCGAAGTCGAAGCCGAGGTTACGGTTGCCCTGGATCCGGGTCTGGTCGAGGTGCTGGTACTTGCCGAGGTTGAGTCGGTCCCGCCCGGGGACGCTGGACGCCGCCGCACCCTTGAGGTCCAGCTTGACCCAGCTGTCCGGGGTGGCGTGGATGAGGTCGAGCGTCATCGCGAGATCGTCGGTCGGCTCGCCGATGCTCACCTGCATCTGGGCGCTCTGGCTCGGCTGGTGGACCTGCCCCTCGGCGGTCGATCCGGCGCCGGACATGCGGAACCGGAAGTTGCCGTTGCTGATCTCCCGCGTCGAGTCCAGTAAGGCCTGCTTGGCGTCGGCGTCGCCGGCTGCCCCGGTCGGCGTGGCGGTGGCGGACGGCGTGGCGGTGGGCCCGGTAGTGCCGTCGCCGGTGGGGGCGCAGGCGGCGAGTCCGGGCGTGAGCAGTGCGGCGGCCATCAGGCCGGCGCTCAATCGTCGAACGGTCATCGGTGTCTCCCAGCAGGGTCGCCCGACGCACCTCGCGCGCCGGAAGGCTGTCCTCTCTGTTCCCTGCCAGCCGGTCGGGCAATCACCTGACCGGGCGCCCGCTCCGGCACCGCCGTCCCGGACCCGAACACGCGAAGCGGGGGGCGGACCGGTCCGCCCCCCGCTTCGGATCACCACCGATCGGCCTACTTGAACATCTCGTACGTCTGCTCGCTGGCCTCGACGACCTTGTCCGCCGGCGGCTTCTGGGCGGCGGTGGCGGCGCCGTAGTCGGCGTACCCGATCTTGATGTCCTGCGCCTTGGCCTCGCCCGCGGCGGGGATGGAGATGACCAGCTCGGTCAGCCGGCCCTCGGCGTCCACCTTCGCGGTGAACGGAATCTCCTTGGCCTGCTCGCCCAGCGCCTTGACCACGTCCTCGTCGGCGGCGACCGAGTCCTTCGCCGCAGTGATGTCGACCTTGCCGCTGTAGGTGCCCGGTGCGGTCTCCTGCACGTCGGCCAGGCCCTGGAACATCGCGGCGGCGTCGGCCGGGTCGCTGCCCTTCTTGAGCATGTCGAGGTTCCTGGCGTCGCCCGCCTTGGCGGCGTCGATGTGCTGGTACTTGTCCTTCATCTCCGCCATGCCCGGGAGCCCGGCGAGCAGCTCGCCCAGGTCCATCTTCACCCAGGTGTCGGCGTCGATCTGGATCAGCTCGAACTCCATGGTGAACGTCTCGTCGCCCACCTTCATGCTCATCTGAGCGCTGTTGCTCGGCTTGTGGACGCTGCCGCTGCCGTTGATCGCCTCGGAGGTGATGGTGAAGGCGTAGTTGCCGTCGGCCAGGCCCTTGGTGGAGGCGACCAGCGCCTGCTTCGGGTCGGTCGGGATGCCGGCAGCGGACGAGCCCGACGCGCCGGGCGAGTCGGTGGTGCCGGAGTTGCAGGCGGCCACGCCAGGAACGAGCAACGTGGCGGCGATGACGCTCACGCTCCAGCGTCGAATGTTCACAGAAAGTCTCTTCTCAAACTGGGGAGATCCGGACGGTCACGCCGTCCGAGGAACGAACGCGGGGAGCGTAACGGATCGGGCCGACGTTTCGGGGAGCGTTTGTCAGTCGACGGCGCTCGCCATCTCCCGCAGTTCGTTGTCCCGGGCATCGCCGACCACGATCACGGTACGGTCCGGCTCAAGCAACACCAGCGCCTGCTCGTTACCCCGCGCGGTGTACCGCTGCCAGGTCCCGCTGCCAAGGTCGGCCTGGCCCTGCGGCCGTCCCTCGTCGGTGAGTTCGACGGGCAGCAGCTGCTCCGGCGGCACGTTGCTCTGCACCAACTGGAGGCCACGCCCCTCGGGAGTGACATATCCCACGCGCAACGTGGCGCCGCCGTCGGCCGTGCGGTAGGAGGCCCGTACGGAACGCCAGCCGTCGCCCAGGCCGGCCGGTTCGCTCACCGGGAACACCCCGGCCGCTCGGGCCTGTTCGAAGGTGGGCGCCGGATCGACGGCAATCGGCTGGTCGCCGCCGAGAAACCCACGGTAGAAGGCGAACAGCAGGGCGATCGGGATGAGCAGTACCAGCATCGAGATCACCATGTCCCGAGGCGACCGGGTGGAGGCGGGCGCCGCCGGCTCGCTGGCGGCCTCCGTCGGCTCGGTCAGCTGCTGGGGTACGCCCGGGTCGCTCGGCCGTTCGGCGGTGGGCTGGTCACCGCCCGATGGCTGGGCTGCGGGTTCACGGTCGGCAGGCTGTGCGGGTTCCACCCGGCCATTCTCGCAGCCGCCCGACCGGCGGTATCCGGCCCATCACCGCCCCGCCCCGGCCTCGCGTCCGCCATCGTGTGAGGATCAGGAACAAAGCCCGCAGCTGATCACTGCCGGCCCGGTCAACCCCGCACCGCCGCGAGGAGGAGCCGTTCAATGACGACCACCAGCACGCGTACCCCACAGAATCTCGACCGCAACCTCGCCCTCGATCTCGTCCGGGTCACCGAGGCGGCAGCGATGGCTGCCGGCCGGTGGGTCGGTCGGGGCGACAAGGAGGGCGGCGACGGTGCCGCCGTCGACGCGATGCGCAAACTGATCAACTCGATCCCGATGCGCGGTGTCGTGGTGATCGGCGAGGGCGAGAAGGACAACGCGCCGATGCTCTTCAACGGGGAAGAGGTCGGCGACGGCAGCGGTCCGGAGGTGGACGTCGCCGTCGACCCGATCGACGGCACCACGCTGATGAGCAAGGGGATGCCGAACGCGCTGGCGGTGCTGGCGGTCGCCGAGCGGGGCGCCATGTTCGACCCGAGTGCCGTCTTCTACATGGAGAAGCTCGCCGTCGGCCCGGCGTACGCGGACGTTGTCGACATCAACGCCGGGGTCGTCGAGAACCTGCGCCGGATCGCCAAGGTCAAGGGCTCCAGCGTGTCCGAGGTGACGGTCTGCATCCTCGACCGCTCCCGCCATGACGAGTTGGTCGATCAGATCCGCCGTGCCGGTGCCGGTATCCGCTTCATCTCCGACGGCGACATCGCCGGTGCCATCGCCGCCGCCCGCGGCGAGTCGGACGTCGACGTGCTGATGGGTATCGGCGGCACCCCGGAGGGGATCACCGCAGCCTGCGCCCTGAAGTGCATGGGCGGGATGATGCAGGCCAAGCTCTGGCCCCGGGACGACGCCGAGCGGGAGAAGGCGCTGGCCGCCGGGCACGACCTGGAGCGGGTGCTCACCACCGACGATCTCGTCACCGGCGACAACTGCTTCTTCGTGGCCACCGGCGTCACCTCCGGTGACCTGCTGCGTGGCGTGCGGTACCGGGCCGGTGGGGCGTACACCCAGTCGATCGTCATGCGTTCCAAGAGCGGCACGATCCGGGTGATCGACTCGTACCACCGGTTGGAGAAGCTGGCGCTCTACTCGGCGGTCGATTTCGACGGCCGGCCGCTGGCCGAGCAGGCGTAAGGCCCGACGCGCGGACCCTCGTACGCCGTCTCGCCGCAAGCGGCGGGGCGGCGGATCAGGGCATGGTCATCGGCGACTCGGAGCTGTACGGCCCGTCGAGTTCGGGCCGCCGACGGCGGAAGATGATCGCCGCCACGATGCCGCCCAGCAGCCCGAACAGGTGCCCCTGCCAGGAGATCCGCTCGTCGGTCGGCAGGACGCCGACCAGTTGGCCGCCGTAGAGGAGGCCGACCAGCAGGAAGACGGCGAAGTTCCACCAGCTGCGCTCGAAGATGCCCCGGGTCAGCAGGATGCCGAGGTAGCCGAAGATGACCCCGCTCGCCCCGACGACGATCGTGTTGGGTGAACCGGTGAACCAGACACCGAGGCCGCTGACCAGGACGATCACCAGGGTGGACCAGAGGAACCGGCGGGCGCCGGCGGCCAGCACGAAGGTGCCGAGGAGGATCAGCGGGATGCTGTTGCTGTAAAGGTGATCGAAGCCGTGGTGCAGGAAGGGCGAGAAGAAGACCCCGTCCAGCCCTTCGATGCGCTGCGGGATGATGCCGGCGGCGGCGTCGAAGCCGGCACCGAGCCACTGGTCGAGGCCCTCGATCAGGAACAGCACCGGCACCACGGCGCACATGGCGACGAAGGCTCGGCCGATGGACGCGTAGAAGGCCTCGGTGCCGAACCGGTGCGGATCGCCATTGACGGGGTGCAGGGTCACCCGTCAACAGCTATCAGCAAACGCCGACAGCCGCCACTTTTCGCCACCCGGCACCGCCCGTCCGAGGCCGGTCGGGTGCCGACGGCGACGGCGGCGGGGACGCGGCTCGTCCGGTCTCCGCCACCGTCGCGGTCAGGTCAGTACCAGCCGGTGTTCTGCGAGTGCGTCCACGCCTTGCACGGCGTGCCGTACCGGCCCTTGATGTAGCCGAGCCCCCACTTGATCTGCGTCACGGGGTTGGTTTCCCGGTCCGAGCCGACCGTGGCCATCTTGTTGCCCGGCCGGGCCTGCGGGATGCCGTGGGCACCGGAGGAGTTGTTGTGGGCCCGAGGGTTCCAGCCGCTCTCCTTGTTCCAGAGCTTGTCCAGGCAGGGGAACTGGTCGATGCCGAAGCCGGCGTCGATCATCAACGCGCAGCCGGTCTTCCGGTTGCCGCTGTACTCCTCGCAGGATTCCGGAATCGGCCCGTCGTACGGCTTCAGGGCCCGGGCTGCCGCTTCCTTGGCCGCCTTCTCCTCGGCGGCCTTTCGACGCGCTGCCTCCTCGGCCTTGCGGGCCTTCTCGGCGGCGGCGCGGGCCCGTTTCTTGGCCTCGGCGGCCTGCTCGCGGACGGCCCGCACCTGGCGGGAGACCTGCTGCTCCTGCCGATAGTCGACATCGATCTGGGTAACACTGCCGGCCACCTGTGCGCCCGGGTCCGGGCGCGAAGTCTGGCGCTCTTCGCTCAGGTAGAAGCCGCCGGCAACGCCCCCGGAGAGCAGCACGACAGCAACGCCACGGGCGGCGAACCGGCTCCACAGCCGACTCACGAAGTGATCCCTTCGTCGGGGTCAGGGACACGGTGTGACCGCAGCCGCGCTGGGCCGAAGCACACCGCGAGCGCCCGCGACCGGCTGGCCGGTCACCGTAGACACACCGGGTCGCATCCCGGCGAGTCGTCCGCCCTCCGCGAAGGAGTGGCGAATGACCACCAACGATGCGTCTGGTGCGTGGGCGCCCGTGGGACACCATCGCGCACAGTGAGGCTGATGGGAAACCGCGCGACCCAATTGTGACGTGGGTCACCCGAAAAAGCCGCTAAAACTCCCCCTAATCGGCCATCACTGCGGGATGTCCTCCAGTAGATCGGTCACCATTGCGGCGATCGGAGAACGCTCCGAACGGCTGAGCGTGACGTGCGCGAAGAGCTGATGACCCTTGAGCGCCTCGATCACAGCGGTCACTCCGTCGTGCCGGCCGACCCGGAGGTTGTCCCGCTGGGCGACGTCGTGAGTCAACACCACCCGGGAACCCTGACCGATCCGGGAGAGCACCGTCAGCAGGACCCCGCGTTCGAGTGACTGCGCCTCGTCGACGATGACGAAGGCGTCGTGCAGACTGCGCCCCCGGATGTGGGTCAACGGCAGCACCTCCAGCAGACCCCGCGAGGTGACCTCCTCCAGCACGTTCTCGTGCACCACGGCGCCGAGCGTGTCGAAGACCGCCTGAGCCCAGGGCGACATCTTCTCCGACTCCGAGCCCGGCAGATAGCCGAGTTCCTGGCCGCCGACGGCGTACAGCGGGCGGAAGACGATCACCTTCTTGTGCCGGCGGCGCTCCATCACCGCCTCCAAGCCGGCGCAGAGCGCGAGGGCCGACTTGCCGGTGCCGGCCCGGCCACCCAGCGAGACGATGCCGATCGACTCGTCGAGCAGCAGATCGAGCGCGACCCGCTGCTCGGCGGAACGGCCGTGCACGCCGAACGCCTCCCGGTCGCCGCGCACCAACCGGACGGTCTTGTCGGGCAGTACCCGGCCGAGGGCCGAGCCCCGGGCGGAGTGCAACACCAGACCGGTGTGACAGGGCAGACCGGCCGCCGCGTCCACGTCGATGGTCTCCCCGCCGTAGAGCCGGCCGATGTCCTCCTCGCTCAGTTCCAGCTCGGCCATCCCGGTCCAGGTCGGGTCGCTCGCCTGACCGTGCCGGTACTCGTCGGCCCGCAACCCGACCGAGGCGGCCTTGACCCGCAGCGGCATGTCCTTGCTGACCAGCGTCACCTCCCGCCCCTCGGCGGCGAGGTTCAGCGCGACGGAGAGAATCCGGGCGTCGTTGGACTCGTTGCGGAAACCCGGCGGCAGCACGCCGTCGTCGGTGTGGTTGAGCTCCACCCGCAGCGTGCCACCGGCGTCGTTGGCTGGCACCGGCTCATCCAGCCGCCCGTGACGCACGCGCAGCTCGTCCAACATGCGTAGCGATTGCCGGGCGAACCAGCCCAGCTCGGGATGATGTCGCTTGCCCTCCAACTCGGAGATCACCACCAGGGGCAGGACCACCTCGTGCTCGGCGAAGCGGTGGAACGCCGCCGGATCGCTGAGCAGGACGGAGGTGTCCAGAACGAAGGATTGCCCCGCTGGTCGAGGCTCCCTGGTGTCGGCCGACCCGGTGGCCGCGGTACGGCGGCTCCGGGCGGTGCGGCGGGTCGTGGCAGTCGCGGCCGGGCCCTGGTCGGCACCGGCGGTCGTACGGCGAGTCGTCACAGGCCTGCTCCGGCGGATGGGCACCCGGCCACCCGCGGTCCGCCTCCTCCGGGTGCCCGGCGGACACGGGGTCGGATGCGGGCCCCATGCGCGAGGTCGCAGGCCGGGCTACCGGCTGGCTCGGGACAATCCCGCGCCATGCCTAGACGCTAGCTCCCCGCACCCGTCCCGGCTAGTAGTCGTTCGTTAACGCCCGATAGCCGGTGACGACCCCGCCGAGCAGTACCGACGCCGGGCGCCGCGCCGACGGGGCGAACCGGCCGGGATGCATGCCCCCTGCGCGCACCCCGGCCGGTGGGACCACCGTCACCGGTCTGACGTGACCCCGGCGGCGCACGCCCGATCAAGCGATACGCCGCGTTCGTGGACGGGCCGGCAGGCCCGTCGACCGGTATCAGCCGGTTCGTCGTACGAGAGTGCCGGTCGGGTGCCGCCCGGTGACCGAGGCGGCCGGCGTCGCGAACGAGGATCCGGTGTACGTGGTGCCCGGGCGGGCCACCGCGGCGGGCACCCGGGCGTTGGCGGGCCCGGTGACCGCGAGCGCGCTGGCGATCGCGGCCTGGGCGTCGCGGCGCCGCCGGTTCCATGCCCCCCGGTCGCCATCGAAGTAGCCCTGCCGGTAGCCGAAGCGGTAACCGATCCGGTAGCTGAGCTGCCCGTGCAGGCGCCCGGCGGCATAGCTCGTCGCGGCGAGCACGAGGACGAGGAAGATGGCGAGGAACGGACTCATCCGGCGGCTCCGATCCCTCGCGCGCCGCTCATCGCTCCTCCGGCTCGACCGTGGTGGGGTCGGGCACCAGCAGCCGGTCGAGGTCGTCGGTGCCGATCTCCTCCACCAGTTCGACGCTGATCCGGCAGCCGTCCAGGACCACTTCGGCCACCGATGACCGGCGGATCTCTCCGCCGGCGTCGTAGACCCGGACGCTGAGTTCCGGGCAGCCGAGGTGGGTCCGCCAGGCGTTCCACTCGGCCCGGTCGCCGACACTCAGCGACAGGTAGCGGCAGCCCCGGGCGAGGTAGAGGCGCCATGGCGCGCTGAGCCCGGCGGCGACGCCCTCCGCGATCAGGCCGAAGGCCTGGGCACGGGTTGCGAGTTCGGTCACCGCGCCTCCCCCACACCGGGCGCGTAACGCAGGTGAGCACTGATCGTCTCAAGCACGTGACACACCGTAGGTTGTCCCATGGGCGTGACAGTATCAGCTTTTCGTTTGTTTGCCTCCGCACCTACGTACATCTATCCTGCCCAGGTGACACCCCTCAGGAACAGCGCTGGACCCCTGACCAGCCAGTCAGAATCGGCGTCACGTAAGCGTGACAGACGCGTGCCGAGCACCCCCACCCAAGCTCAACGGTCGTACGGTCACGAGGTGACCGAGACCGCCAATGCACGGAAGATCGCCTTCGCCACCTTCGTCCGACGGGCCCTCGACGAGGCGCGGGCCACCCGGGCATGGAGCGGCACCGAGGTCTCCCGGCGTACCGGCGTCTCGCGGCAGACGATCAACCGCTGGGTACGCGGCGACTGGGCCAGCGACCCGGAGGCCGAGCGGGTGGTGGCGTTCTGCGAAGGACTCGGCCTCGACCCGGCGGTGGCCTTCACGGCCCTGGGCTGGGACCGGGCCGCCTCCCGCCGGACCGCCCCGACGCCCCCACCGATGGACCCTGACGTCGAGGCGCTGCTGCGTCGGCTGGTCGACCCCGACGTCTCGGACGCGGAGAAGTTCCACATCCGAGAAACCATCCGTTATCTCGCATACCGGCCGACACTGCCGGCCGGTGTCCGAAAACGAGGAGAAGCGGCCAGCTAGTTCCTCAGATGGCGAAAGAACACCAGGTCAGCCTCATTCGTTTCGCTACGGGGCGGGAACGGGCGCGCTAGCGTCCGTGTTTGTACTGCTTGGGCTCGTCGTCGGCGGGGGGACGGGACAAGGCCGAACCCAGCCCTGCGGGACAGAAGGAGGGTCTTTCATGACCCTGAAATGGTCGGCAGTCGTGGTCGCGACAATCTCGGTGACGCTCTGCGTGACCGGTAACGCCGTGACCCTGGCCCTCAACGGCGGGCAGCTTCCCCTGCTCGTCAACCTTTTCGCGCTCGCCGCCGCGGGCACCGCGATCGTCCTGGCCGTGGTCGCCGAGCTGCACGAGCGGCTCAACGACCGGCTCACCGCGCTCACCGAGTTCCTGGTGGAGCGGCTTCGGGAGATCGAGGCGCACACCGGCGACCGGAACAGCGGTTTCGTGGAGGGCTACCTGCTCAGCCACGGCCAGGAGGCGGCCGTGGTGCCGTTCGGACGCCGAGGACGTGGAGCCGCCGAACGCTGATCACAAGGGCCAACCGAGCCGATTCCGGCCAGGATTGATCGCCGAAAGCCGGGGTACGCTGTCGCGCGTGCCGCCGTTGAATCTGGGCAACCAGCAGCCGAAGATCCCGACCGACGCCGACCAGGCCTGGCGGACCACCGCCGACCGGGCGGCCGAGACCATACTCTTCTTCGACTTCGACGGCACACTCGCGCCGGTCGCCGACGATCCGACGAAGGTACAGCCCGCGCCGAAGGTGCTGGCCGCGATCGAGGCGCTCGCCCCGGTGGTCCGGCGAATCGCGATCGTCTCCGCCCGGCCGGTGGAGTTCCTGCGGGAGCACTTCGGCGGGCTGAGCGGCGTCGACCTCTACGGGCTCTACGGGTTGGAGCACAGCCACTCCGGCGGCGAGACGGTCACCGAGCCGGCCGCCCTGCCGTGGGTGCCCACCATGGCCGAACTCGCCGACCTGGCTCGGGCCGAACTGCCGCCGCAGGCCCTCGTCGAGTACAAGCGACTCTCGGTGGCCCTGCACTGGCGGACCGCCCCGCAACTCGCCGACACGGTCGAGACGTGGGGTCGCGCCCAGGCCGAGCGCCTCGGCCTGCGGGTGCAGGTCGGGCGGATGGTGCTGGAGGTCAAGCCGCCGGTCGACCGGGACAAGGGCATGGTCATCGGCGAGCTGGTGCAGGAGGCCGGTGGCGCCTGGTACTTCGGCGACGACGTCTCCGACATCAAGGCGTTCGCCGCACTGCGGGCGCGTACGGCTGCGGATCCGGAATTTGTGGGGGTCTGCGTCGCCGTCGCCAACCCGGAGACCGGCGCCGAGGTCGCCGAGGCCGCCGACCTCACCATCGACTCCCCGGCCGCCCTGGGCGATTTCCTCACCGAGGCCACCCACCACCTGACCTGACACCGGGACCGGTCGGCCGGCACCCGAGACAGGGCCAGCCGGCCGGCTCAGCCGGCCGGGTCAGACGCCGAAACGGCGCTGGCGAGTGGCGTACGAGCGCAGTGCGCGGAGGAAGTCGACGCGGCGGAAATCCGGCCAGTTGAGTTCACAGAAGTAGAACTCCGAGTGCGCCGACTGCCAGAGCATGAAGCCGGACATCCGTTGCTCTCCGCTGGTCCGGATGATCAGATCCGGGTCGGGCAGGCCGCGGGTGTAGAGGTGTTCCGAGATGTCGTCGACGTCGAGCGAGCCGGCCAACTCCTCCAGCGTGCCGCCGTTCGCCGCGTGCTCCAGCAGCAGTGAGCGCACCGCGTCGGCGATCTCCCGCCGGCCGCCGTACCCGACCGCGATGTTGACCTGGGCGCCGCCGCTGCGCTCCCGGGTCCGTTCCTCGGCGGCCTTGAGCGCCGCCGCGTGCTGCGCCGGCAGTACGTCGAGGGCGCCCACCATCCGCAGCCGCCACGGGTTGCCCTGCTCGGCCAGTTCGGTGGTCAGATCCTCGATGATCTGAAGCAGCGGATCCAGCTCCGCCGCCGGCCGGGAGAGGTTGTCGGTGGAGAGCAGCCAGAGCGTGACGTGCCCCACGCCGGCGGCGTCGCACCAGCGGAGCAGCTCCTTGATCCGCTCGGCGCCCTTGCGGTGCCCGTCGTTCGGGTCGACGAAGCCCATGTCCCGGGCCCATCTGCGGTTACCGTCACACATCACGCCCACGTGACGGGGCACCGGCCGGCCCGCGAGCTTGGCCGTCAGCCGCCGCTCGTACACGGAGTAGAGAAGTTTCCGCAGAGTCATCACTTGCAGAGTAGCGAGCCCTCGCGCGATCGAGCGGGCCGGTGGCCGATACCGCACCGAGCGGCCGAGGCCGATCAAACCGACCGTGTGACAGGCTCGCGGACCAGCGACGGGGCGGCACCGACCGGCCGACCGGGCAACGCGCCTCGACCCACCGCCCGGGGCCCTCCCGGCCCTCCACCCTCCCCTGTCCAGGCGCTTTGCTCTGCTTCAACCCACGCAATGAACTCGGCCACTCTCCGTTGCGTGGGTTGGAGCAGAGCAAAGGCGGCGCGGAGGACTCGGTCGCCGGCCGGGCGCCATGCGACCACGGCCGCCGGTGGGTGGCGGGGCGGGCTCGGGCGGCGGGCTGGGCTCAGGCGGAGACCGGGGGCGGCCTCAGGCAGAGGCGGTGGCGCGGGCGGCGCGGCGTACGCCGTAGAGGGCGAGGCCCGCCGCGGCGACCAGGGGGGCGCCGTCACGGATCAGGCCGTCGACGCCGAGCAGCCACCAGCACAGCGGGAGGTCCACGGCGAGTACGGCGGCGGTGATCACCACGAGGAGGGTGCTCGCCCAGCGTTTGCCGCGCATCAGGAACGCGGTGCAGAACAGCACCAGGTAGCTGGTGGCGATGCCCGCCAGCAGCCAGAACAGCACCGCGGGCAGGGCGAACGCCCGGCCGTCGAGGATCGCCGCGGCGGCGACCAGGGCCGGCACCAGCATCAGCGGGCTGTAGGTGAACGCGGCGACCCGGCTGGTCAGCAGCCAGGCGCTCGCCTCGGGTCGACGCGGTGGTGTCTCCCGCCAGGAGATGCCGGACCGGTCGATGACCAGCCGGGGCCGGTGCCGCACCAGATGCTCGGCGATGGGCGGGGACCGGTACAGCAGCCACACCACCGTGGTGCAGAGCGCGGTGAGCAGGGCGAAGCCGAGCAGGCCGGGTAGTGGGGGCACGCCCTGCCGGGGCACGATCAGCCGACCGACCGCGAAGACCGTGGTGACGGCGAGGATCAGGCCGAGCGGGCGGGCCACCGTACGTCCTCGGCGTACGTGGCCGATCAGCAGCAGGAAGCCGAACGAACGCAGCATCGCCCAGCCGGTGCGTACCGCGAGCCCGAAGCCCTGCTCCGGGGCGTACCACCAGTTGAGCACCTCGACCACGACGGTGGCCGCGGCGGTCACGGCGAGCAGCACGGTCAGCGCCCGGACGGCGGACGGCCGCCGGACCTCGGTCTCGGCGGCCGTCCTCATGGGATCCGATGATGCCCGGATCCGGCGTCGATCACACCCCCCGCTGCGGCTGCTCCGCGTCGAGCCGGGCCCGCAGGGCGTCCAGCTCGGCCCACAGCACACCGGGCAGCTTGTCGCCGAACTTCTCGAACCACTCGGTGACCAGCGGCAGTTCGTCGCGCCACTCGTTCGGGTCCACCTTGAGCGCGATCCGGACATCCTCCTGGGTCATGTCCAGGCCGTCGACGTCCAGCGAGTCGAGCGTGGGAACCATGCCGATCGGCGTCTCCACGGCCTCCGCGCGGCCCTCGATCCGCTCGATGATCCACTTCAGCACGCGGGAGTTCTCGCCGAAGCCGGGCCAGAGGAAGCTGCCCTCCGGGTCCTTGCGGAACCAGTTGACGTAGTAGACCTTGGGCAGCTTCGACTCGTCGCCGTCGGCGCCCTTGCCCATCTCGATCCAGTGCCGGAAGTAGTCGCCGCCGTGGTAACCGATGAACGGCAGCATCGCCATCGGGTCGCGGCGGACCACGCCGACCGCGCCGGAGGCCGCGGCGGTGGTCTCCGAGGAGAGGGTGGCACCCAGGTAGACGCCGTGCACCCAGTCCCGGGCCTCGGTCACCAGCGGTACGGTGTCCCGGCGCCGGCCACCGAAGAGGATCGCGTCGATCGGCACCCCGTTGGGGTCGAAGTAGTCCTCGGCGAGGATCGGGCACTGGGTGATCGGGGTGCAGAACCGGCTGTTCGCGTGCGAGGAGAGGTTCTCGCTCCCCGGCGTCCAGTCGTTGCCCTTCCAATCGATCAGGTGCGCCGGCGGCTCGCCCAGCCCCTCCCACCAGACGTCGCCGTCGTCGGTGAGGGCGACGTTGGTGAAGACGGAGTTGCCCCGCTCCAGCGTCCGCATCGCGTTGGCGTTGGTCTTCCAGTCGGTGCCCGGTGCCACGCCGAAGAGGCCGTACTCCGGGTTGACCGCGTACAGCCGGCCGTCCGGGCCGAACCGCATCCAGGCGATGTCGTCGCCGATCGTCTCGACCTTCCAGCCCGGGATGGTCGGCTCCAGCATGGCCAGGTTGGTCTTGCCGCAGGCCGACGGGAAGGCGCCCGCGATGTGGTAGACCTTGCCCTCCGGCGAGGTGATCTTGAGGATCAGCATGTGCTCGGCGAGCCAGCCCTCGTCGCGCCCCATCACACTGGCGATCCGCAGCGAGTAGCACTTCTTGCCGAGCAGCGAGTTACCGCCGTAACCGGAGCCGTACGACCAGATCTCGCGGGTCTCCGGGAAGTGCGAGATGTACTTGGTCTCGTTGCACGGCCAGGACACGTCCTGCTGGCCGGGGGCGAGCGGGGCACCGATCGAGTGCAGGGCGTGCACGAACTCCGCGTCGTCGCCCATCGCCTCCAGGATCTTGGCACCCATCCGGGTCATGATCCGCATGGAGGCGACCACGTACGGGCTGTCGGTGATCTCCACACCGAACATGGGCTTCTCGGCCTCGACGGGGCCCATCACGAACGGGATGACGTACATCGTCCGACCGCGCATCGAGCCGCGGTACAGCTCCGTCATCGTCCGCTTCATCTCGGCCGGCGCCATCCAGTTGTTGGTGGGACCGGCGTCCGCTTCGTCCACCGAGCAGATGAACGTGCGTTCCTCGACCCGGGCGACGTCCGTGGGGTCCGTTCGCGCGTAGAACGAGTTGGGCTTCTTCTCGGGGTTGAGCCGGACGAGGGTGCCGGCCTCGACCAGTTCGTCGGTGAGGCGACGCCATTCCTGATCGGACCCGTCCACCCAGACCACCTGGTCAGGGGTGGTCAGTTCAGCGACCTCACGAACCCAGGCGAGCAGTTTGGGGTGGGACGTCGGGGCCTGATCGATACCCCGAACGGTGGCCGGAGCAACCATGACACATCTCCTTGTGGTCGACGCTGACCGGTCTATGGAGTGCACGAGTCTTGGCGCCGCGATGCGTCGCCTTCGTGGAAACCTGGGATTGGGCTCAGCGTAAACCGATGGACCTCGCCAGTCAGTGGGACTGGTTGTGAAGAACTGCACAAGGTACGGGCACGCTGCGGCTTCACGGACCTTTACCCGCTTTCGCGCGCAGTTTCACGCAAATCCTGCGGCGGACCTCCGGTCACCCCACCCGGCGGCGCCGCTTTTCCACCGGATGAGCGGTAGCGGAAAACAACTCCGGATTGAACAGATCCGGTTACGCTCTGTTCGTGCCCGTCCGCACCGCCGCGCCGGTGGACCCCGGATGCCGTTGCTCCCCGTTCGGGGGGCCGCCAACCGGTACGCTCGCACGGTGGCCGCCACGATGACCGGGGAGCCAGGCTCCCCGCAGACCCGATCGGGTCTGGTCCACTCCCTGCTCGACCGCTTCGGTCACCTGCTGCGGGAGTTGAGCAAGTTCGCGACCGTCGGTGGGGTCGCCTTCCTCGTCGACTTCGCCCTGTTCAACTACCTGATCGGTCCGGGCGGGGTGGAGCAGCTCACCGCGAAGATCATCGCCACGGTGATCGCGGCGACCTTCGCCTTCCTGGGCAACCGGTTCTGGACGTGGCGACACCGCAAGCGCACCAATCCGGCCCGCGAGTACGCCCTGTTCTTCTTCTTCAACGCGGTGGGCCTGGGCATCGCGGTGGCCTGCCTGGCCATCAGCCGCTACGGGCTGGGCAGCATCTGGCCGGAGGTCTTCCAGACCCGGCTGGCCGACAACATCGCCAGCTTCGTCGTGGGCACCGGGCTCGGGACGCTGTTCCGATTCTGGTCGTACCGACGGTTCGTCTTCGTGGATGCGGGAACCCCAGTCGCTGCGGATGTGAACCGGGACCGCGGGGCGTGACCTGCCGCCCACCCGTCCGGCCGGAGCCTGCCGGCCCGAGCCCACTGCCCTAAGGTGTTGCCCATGCCTCTTGTCCGTCTGCTGCCTGAGCGCTGGCAGAAGTTCATCCATGAGGCGCTCAAATTCGGCCTGGTCGGCGGCGTGAACACCGTCATCAATTACGCGGTGTTCAATGCCCTCGCACTCACCGTTTTTGTCGACGGCCAACTGAAGGCGACCGTCATCGCCACCATCGTGGCGACGATCACGTCCTATCTGATGAATCGGCACTGGACGTACCGGGATCGCCCGAAATCTGCCATGCGGCGGGAATATGCCCTGTTCTTCTTTTTCAACGGGGTTGGCCTGCTGATCGAACTCGGCGTACTCGCCGCCGCGAAGTACGGGCTGGGCGTGACCGGCCTGTTGGCGCTGAACATAGCCAAGACCGGCGGCGTGGTGCTGGCGACCCTGTTCCGCTTCTGGTCGTACCGCACCTTCGTCTTCCAGCCCGCCGCGCCGGCCGAGTCGGCGAAAACCTGGCAGGGCCTGCCCCGCGACGAGTGGGACACGATGGCCGAGATGGATCCGGTGGCCGAACTCGCCGAATCCATCACCGAGCTGGAGGAAGAGGAACCACCGGCCACCCGGCCGCCGGACCTCATGCCCCGACCACTCCAGCCCCGCGCTGCCGCGCTGAGCAGCGAGGCCGAACTCACCGCAGCCCTGGACAAGGAACTGGAGGCCGAGCTGGCGGCCGAACTTCAGCCCGCCCCGGCGCCCCGCCGCTTCCGGCGCCGCTGAGCCTGGACCGCCGAAACGCCCGCCAGCTGCGGCTGGCGGGCGTTTGTGGTGCAACCGATGCCGCTGGTCAGAGCCCGGACTTGTTGTCGCGTTCGGCGAGGATCTCGCGCAGCTCGCCGTCACCCAACGAGTGCTTGTCGTGGAACGCCTCGACCAACTCGTAGAGCTTGGTCTGGACCCGGTCGACCTTCGGCACGTCGGGCAGCACGGACTGGCCCCGCTCGCCGGCCGACTCGATGGTGAGCGTGCCGTAGCCCAGCAGACGCCCGACGAACTGCTGGTTCATCGAGTGGTCGTTGACCCGGCTGAGCGGGATGTCCCGCCGCTCCCGGGAGAACACCCCGTGCTGGAGCACCACCCGCTCGTTGGTGAACAGATAGTGCGTGGTGCGCCAGACGACGTACGGCCACAGCCCCAGGACCAGTACGCCCAGCACCGCCAGTCCGCCGATCACGGCAAGGGTGATGGAGCCGCCCCCGCCGGAGGGCAGGAACACGACACCGGCCGCCACCGCGGCGATGGCGAGCACCAGCACCGCCAGCGGCCGGATCAGGGCCTTCCAGTGCGGATGCAGATGCAGCACGACGTGCTCGTCCTCGGTGAGCACGTCTTCGGGGAACGCCACGGAAACCTCCTCGCAGAACGGACGCGCAGACCGTAACTCCCCACCGCCACCCCACCACATCCACCACGCGGTCACCCCCTGCCCGACACCTCCGCCGATCTTGCACTTCCGGTCGCCGATGCGCCCGTTATGCACCCATTCGCCCCGACCGTAACTGCAAGATCGACGCGCCGGGGGTGGGGAGGGAGGGAGGGAGGGAGGGGTGGGGGTGGGGGGTTAGCGGAGGTGGAGGAGGTCGGCGGCGGGGATGTGGTGGGGGGTGGGGTTCGTGGGGGTGGTGAGGAGTAGGTGGCCGTCGGGGTCGACGGTGGTGGCGGTGCCGGTCAGGGCGGTGCCGTCGGGGAGCAGGGCACGGACCTCGCGGCCTACGGTGCCGCACACCTTCAGGTACGCGTCGCGCAGGCCGCTGGCGCTCGCGTCGCCGCCAGCGGCCCGCCAGCGGGCGTACCAGTCGGCGAGCGAGCGGAGCAGGGCACGCAGCAGGGGATCCCGGTCGGTGGCTGCCGCGCCGGCCAGTTGCAGCGAGGTGGCCGGCAGGCCGGTCGGATTCTCCGGCAGCTCGTCGGCGCGCAGCGTGACGTTCAGCCCGATGCCGAGGACCACGGCCGGCGGGTCACCGAGGGCCGGGCCGGGCACCGTCTCGGCGAGGATGCCGGCGCACTTGGCGCCGTCGACCAGCAGGTCGTTCGGCCATTTCAGGCTGGCGTCCAACTCGGCCAGCAGGGTCACCGCCTCCACCAGCGCCACACCGGCCAGCAGCGGCAGCCAGCCGTACCCTGCCGGTGGTGCGGCCGGCCAGCCGCGTTCCGGCGCCGCGTCCCCGGGCCGCAGCAGCACGCTGGTCGCGATGCCGGCACGCGGCGGCGACTGCCAGACCCGGCCGCGCCGCCCCCGGCCGGCGGTCTGCCGCTCGGCCACCACGACCAGCCCCTCCGGCTCACCGTCGCGGGCCGCCTCGGCGACGTCGGCGTTGGTCGAGCCGGTCTCGGCGCGCAACTCCAGACGCGCCCACGGACCGTACGGCGCGACCAGCGCCCGGCGTAGCCGCGCCGCCGACAGCGGCGGGCGGTCCAGATCGGTGTACGGCGAACCCGGCATCCCGTCAGCCTACGGTTCGCCACAGTGAGGCGTACCGCACAGCGGCCACCGACCTGAACCATCGTTATATTCCGTGGGTGACTACCGAGACCGGGAGCAACCTGCACAGCACCGCGGGCAAGCTGGCGGACCTGGCCCGCCGGGTGGACGAGGCGGTGCACGCCGGGTCGGCCCGAGCCGTGGAGAAGCAGCACGCCAGGGGCAAGAAGACCGCCCGCGAGCGGATCGACCTACTGCTCGACGAGGGCTCCTTCGTCGAACTGGACGAGTTCGCCCGGCACCGGTCCAGCAACTTCGGCCTGGACCGCACCCGCCCGTACGGCGACGGTGTGATCACCGGTTACGGCACCATCGACGGCCGGCAGGTCTGCGTCTTCGCCCAGGACTTCACGGTCTTCGGCGGCTCCCTCGGTGAGGTCTTCGGCGAGAAGATCGTCAAGGTGATGGACCTGGCCATGAAGATCGGCTGCCCGGTCATCGGCATCAACGACTCCGGTGGCGCCCGCATCCAGGAGGGTGTGGCCTCGCTCGGGCTGTACGGCGAGATCTTCTTCCGCAACGTCCGGGCCAGCGGCGTCATCCCGCAGATCTCGCTCATCATGGGTCCGTGCGCGGGTGGCGCGGTCTACTCCCCCGCCGTCACCGACTTCACCGTGATGGTCGACCAGACGTCGCACATGTTCATCACCGGCCCCGACGTGATCAAGACGGTCACCGGGGAGGACGTGGGCATGGAGGAACTGGGCGGCGCCCGCACCCACAACACCCGCAGCGGCAACGCGCACTACCTCGCCGCCGACGAGGAGGACGCGGTCGACTACGTCAAGGCGCTGCTGTCCCACCTGCCGTCCAACAACCTGGACGAGCCACCGGTCTTCGACGCCCCAGCGGAGCTGGCCGTCACCGACGCCGACCGCGAGCTGGACACGCTGATCCCGGACTCGGCCAACCAGCCGTACGACATCCACCGGGTGCTCGAGCACGTGCTGGACGACGGGGAGTTCCTGGAGGTCCAGCCGCTCTACGCGCAGAACATGGTGGTCGGCTTCGGCCGGGTCGAGGGCCGGCCGGTCGGCGTGGTGGCCAACCAGCCGATGCACTTCGCCGGCACGCTGGACATCGCGGCCAGCGAGAAGGCGGCCCGGTTCGTGCGTACCTGCGACGCGTTCAACATCCCCGTGCTGACCTTCGTGGACGTGCCCGGGTTCCTGCCCGGCACCGGTCAGGAGTGGGACGGCATCATCCGTCGGGGCGCCAAGCTGATCTACGCGTACGCCGAGGCCACCGTGCCGAAGGTCACCGTGATCACCCGCAAGGCGTACGGCGGGGCGTACGACGTGATGGGCTCCAAGCACCTCGGGGCGGATCTCAACTTCGCCTGGCCGACCGCACAGATCGCGGTGATGGGTGCGCAGGGTGCGGTGAACATCCTCTACCGGCAGGAGCTGGCCGGCGCCGAGGACCCCGCGGCGGTCCGCGCCGAGAAGATCGCCGAGTACGAGGACACCCTGGCCAACCCGTACGTCGCCGCCGAACGCGGGTACGTCGACGCGGTGATCGCGCCGCACGAGACCCGTACGCAGATCGTCCGTGCCCTCCGGGTGCTGCGCACCAAGCGGGAGACCCTGCCGCCGAAGAAGCACGGGAACATCCCGCTCTAGGTGCAAGGAAGGGCACCTTATTAACGCCTGATGCATAGGAAGGGCCCCCTATTAACGCCGCCCAACGCCGCGCAGCCAACGCCGCCCAACGCCGCGCAGCCAACGCCGCTCAACGCCGCGCCGCCAGCGCCGCGCAGCTAACGCCGCGCAGCTAACGCCGCGCGTCCAGCGCCGCGTAGCCAGCGCCGCGTAGCCAGCGCCGCACGCAGCCGGCGTCAACAGGGCGGGTTGGCGGCCACGCAGAGTCGGCCGGCCGCGACGGTGGCGACCTGGCGCAACTCCGACTCGGTGCCATCGGCGCCGAGCGTCAGCACCGTGACCAGGTCGCCGACCCGAAGCACCGCAGTCGTCTCGGGGGGTGCCGCTTCCCGGCTCCGACCGGTGTCCAGATCGCGGGTCACCGTGACGTTGTGCCGGATCAGCCTCGCCTCGTCACCGGCGAAGTCGCGGTCGACGACCTCCCACCGGTGGTCCGCCTCGGCCCGCACCAGCCGATCCCCCCACGGGACCTCACCCGTCGATCGCCAGTTCGCGCAGGGTGCGAGCAGCGCGTCGAGCCGCACGAAGAAGTCCGCGACTCGCTCCGGTGCGATTCGGTAGACATCCTGGTTGAAGGCGAGTTCGGCGAGCCGAGGGCTGCCGTCCTCGTTCGCTCGCAGCAGGGTCTGCGAACGTGAGTACCGCGACGTGTCCCAGCTCGCCGTCCGGCCCAGCTCCTCAAGGCAGACCTGCACCAGGAAGTCGACCTGCACCGGTTCACCGAGGCCCGCTTGGCCGAGCGGCGGGTCGGTCTTCGCCGTCAGGTCCTCCGGTTGCACCAGCGCCTCGTGTGGAATCTCGGCGTACGCCGACGGTGACGGCTGCGGCGCGAAGACCGGCGGCGCCACGAGACGCATCCCCACGATCGTGGGCACACCGGCCAGGACCAGCACCGCGGTCGCCGCGCCCAGCACCGCCCGGCGGCGCCGACGGCGGGCCCGCGCACGCAGCACCGCAGGTTCCGGCCACCGGACGTCCCGCAGGTCGTTGCGCAGCCGCTCGACGAACGCCAACTCGTCACGCATCGGGTGCCTCCTCGAGATCAGAGACGGCGAGCAGCCCGGCGAGCGCGGTGCGCCCCCGGGAAAGACGGGCCTTGACGGTGCCGACCGGGGCCGCGGTCTGCCGCGCCACCTCGGCGACGGGCAGCCCGACCAGGTAGTACAGCGCGATCGCGACCCGCTGTTCCTCGGGCAGCCGGCGCAGGGCGGCGACCACCTCGACGGTATCCGTACCCGGGGCGGGGACGCTCTCCACGGCGCCGTGCCGCAGGTACGCCCGAGTCCGGCTACGCAGGCTGCGCCAGCGACTCACCGCGAGCCGGCTGGCCACCACCCGTATCCACGCCTCGGGGTCGTCGTAGCCGGCCACGGTGGACCAACGCTGCCACGCCCGGATGTACGCCTCCTGGACGGCGTCCTGGGCTTCGGCGAGGTCACCGGTCAGCACGTAGACGAAGCCGAGCAGCCGTTGTCGGCTCCCCCGGTAGAACTCGTCGAACCCGTCGACGTCCGGCACCTGCTACCTCCCTGCGGGTCGTAGAGGACACGCACCAGGGGGTGTACGCGGTTGCCGCAGCGCGCCAACCCGTCGGGTCACCAGGTGATGCCGGCCTCCGAAAGCAGCGGACCGGCCAGCATCAGGCCGCCGACGACCAGCACAGCAAGGTTGGCCAGGCCGAACAGGACGACCCAGAAGAACGCCGGTAGCCCGGTGATGCCGGCCAACTGGTCGGCGTCGGAGGCCGGCATCCCACGTTGGGTACGCAGTCGCTGCAACTCGATCACCGGTCGTACGCCGCCGAGCAGCAGGAACCACACGCTGGTCCAGGCGAAGGCGGCCTGCACCTGCGGGCTGGCGTACCACGAGACGGCGAGCACCACCCCGCCGGTGACCAGCAACGACAGCACCCCGAACAGATTGCGGATCATGACCAGCATGCCCAGCAGCAGGATCACCGCGACCCAGAGCAGCAGCGTGATCCGGTTGCCGGCCAGCAGCCACGCCCCGCCCAGCCCCACCAGGGGCGGCGCGAGGTAGCCGGCGAGCAGGGTGAGCACCATGCCCGGGCCGGTGGGGCGGCCGGCGGAGAGCGTCAGCCCCGAGGTGTCCGAGTGCAATCGGATGCCGCGTAGTTTGCGCCCGGTGAGCAACGCGGCCAGGGCGTGACCGCCCTCGTGGGCGATGGTGATCGCGTTGCGGGCGATCCGCCACGGCAGTCGGGTGACGACCACCAACAGCGCGACCAGGCCGGTGAGCAGCACCAGCAGTGGAGGCGGGTCGGGCTGCGCGCCGAACAGGCGGTCCCAGAACTCCGTCATGCCCTCGATCGACACCATGGGGCGGGAGCCTACCGCCCGCGTTGCGGTGTCACTTCCGGGCCAACCCGTACCCTGAAAGTTTCCTTAACCCCTATTGCCCTGACGGGCGACCACCTTCAAAGATGACTGTCAATCGACTGTCGTCTCAGGAGGACGCCATGGGTCGGACCAGATCACCGCTGCGCCGGCTGACCGCCGCCGCGCTCACCGTGCTCGCGACCGCCGCCGGGCTCGTCGCCACCGCGACCCCCGCCGCAGCGGCCACCGTGGCCGGCATCGACGTCTCGCGCTACCAGGGCAGCATCAACTGGACCAGCGTCCGCAACGCCGGCATCGAGTTCGCCTTCATCAAGGCCACCGAGGGTACGAGTTACAAGGACCCGAACTTCAACACCAACTACGTCAACGCGTACAACGCCGGGGTGATCCGGGGCGCGTACCACTTCGCCCGGCCCAACATCTCCTCCGGCGCGGTCCAGGCCAACTACCTGGCATCCAACGGCGGCGCCTGGTCGGCCGACAGCCGCACCCTGCCCGCCGCGCTGGACCTGGAGGCGAACCCGTACAGCGGCGGCTACTGCTACGGCCTGAGCACCACCGCGATGCGTAACTGGGTGCAGGACTTCCTCAACACCTACCGCTCACGCACCGGCCGCTACGCGGTCATCTACACCACCACCAGCTTCTGGAACCAGTGCACCGGCAGTTGGAGCGGTCCGTGGAACAACCACCCGCTCTGGATCGCCCGCTGGTCGTCCACCGTGGGCGCCCTGCCGGCCGGCGCACCGTTCTGGAGCTTCTGGCAGTACACCGACTCCGGCAGCGTCTCCGGCATCAGCGGCGCCGTGGACCGCAACTACTGGAACGGCGACCGCAGCCGGCTGATCGCCCTGGCCAACAACACCTGACGTACGCCACGACGGCGGGCCCACGTCCCCGTTCCTGCCGGACGCCGGCCCGCCGCCCGTGCCGTCACCGAACATGCGACCTGACCCGCACCCAGGCCCCGCGGCCCGCGCGGCCGACCACCGCAAACGCGGCGATCAGGCGCGGCGTCGGGCGGTCAACGCGACCGGCACACCCATGCCACCCCGGCGGGTGACGCTCCCCCGGCGGGTCAGGTTCCAGCCCGCGTACGCGGCCCCGGCGAGCACCACGACACTGAGCAGAGTGGCCAGCACCGCGACTCCGAAGGCGGCGAGCAGCAGTACGACGTTGCCGAGCACCACGAGGGTCCACAGTGCCAGTCGGGGCCGGGCATCCCTTCGTCGGTAACCCATCTCGGGCCTCCCTTCGTCGTTCGAGATCAGTTACCCCGAACGGCGGGTGGCCATGCCTGGATCAGTCCTGACGGTCCGGCACGAACTCCCGGAAGATCATCTCGAAGTTGTCGAGATTGGCTTCCCACTCCCGGTCCGCCACCTCCCACCGAAGAGCGAATCCACGGTTGCTGGCAGTCACGAAGGCTCGGTTCCGGGTCCGGATCCGCGTGTTGTCCCGGGTCTCCCGCCAGTCCCAGTCAGCGCAGGTCCGCCACTTGCAGTCGAACGACCAGATGTCGATGTACTCGTAGTTCCGCACGACGTTCTTCCGGCCGGACTCGATCCTCCGCCACTCGGCGGCGGCATCCCGCTTCGGCGTGTCGGTCCGGTCGATGAGCAGTTCGCGTACCCCGTTCGGCTCCCGATAGGTGACCGACGTGCCGCTGGCACTGCGCCGCCAGCCGTCCGGCACCGCCACCTTGAAACCGACCGGATCGTTCCGCAGCGTCCAGCCGGCGGGCAGGCCACCGGCCGACGCGGACGGGCTGGCCGAGGCCGACGGCGAGACGGACGGACTGGGAGAAACGGAAGGGCTGGGCGGGGTCGCACTGGGCGACGTGGTCGGGTCACCCGTCGCCGGTGGCGAGGCGTCGGAACTGCCGGCCGTATCCTGCGGCTTACCGCCGTCGTCCCCGTCGTCGGCGGTAAGGAGTGGCACCGCCAGCACCAGGCCGAGCAGCAGCACCGCGACGAGGGCGCCGACGAGCAGACCGCGCCGGTTGCGTTCCGAGCGCAGGAAACCCGAGGTGAAGACGGCCCCCCGGGCAGGTGCCGGGCTCACCAGCGCCGACGGCATCAGCGAGGTCGGCTGGGGCGCGACCCGCGTGGCGTCCTTCGCCGATGTCGGCGGATCGAAGCGGGTCGACCCGCTCGGCATGGACTGGCCCACCTTGGCCGTCGCGTCGGACGTCGGCCCGCCGAACGGGGCCGTCACGTCCGCAGCACCCGCCGACCCACCTGCCGCAGCAGTCGCCGCACCGGTCTGCTCGCCGTGCCCGGCACCCTCGCCCGGCGTGGTGGCCCGCTCGTTCGGGTCAGCCCCGTCCGACACGGCCGGCGTGCTGTCCGTGACGACTTGCCCGTCCGCCGTACCGTCCTCGGCTGCCGCCGCCGGGGCCGCACCGGCGGGCGTGCCCGCCACTCCGGCCCCCGGGGCGGTCGCGCCCGCCTCGGCTGCCGAGGCCGTACCAGCGGCGTCGACCTTCGCGGTCGGCGCCGCGTCCGAACCTGTGCTCGACGTCGCCGAAGACCCCGAATCCGGGCCGGTAGCGTCCACCTTCGCGGTCGGCGCCGCGTCCGAGCCGGTACCCGAGGCCGTCCTCCCCGGATCCGCACTGGAACCGGTGTCCACCTTCGTCGTCGGGTCGGCGTCCGGACCCGTGGCGACCTTCGCCGTCGCAGCGGCGTCCGACGCCGGTGGCGTTCCCGTCGACGGGTTCCGGTCGGCACCGCTGGTCGCCCCGACGGCAGCGCCCGCCGCCAGGGGGCCGACAGCCGGAGGCGTACGGGGCGCGGGCGGCGTGACCGGCGGGGTCGGCCGCTCACCGGACGGGCGGGGCGCGGGCACCAGCGGCGGACGCGGCTCACGCGGCCCGTTCGGCCCCGGCCGGCGTACGCCGTCGAGCAACGAGATGCCCCGCGCCCGCCGGCCGCTGGCGCGACGCAGCATCTTCTCGGCCGACTCGGCGGTGATCCGCTCCTCGGGATTCTTCCGCAGCAGCCCGGCGAGTACCTGCTTGAGCGGCCCGGCGTTGCGGGCCGGCGGCACCGGTTCGGTGGCGAGGGCGGCCAGCGTGCTGATCGCCGACGGGCGCGCGTACGGCGACTTGCCCTCCACGGCGGCGTAGAGCGTGGCGCCCAACGACCACAGGTCGGCCTCTGGCCCGGCGGTGCCGTCGCGGGCCCGCTCCGGCGCGATGTACGCCGGTGAGCCGAGCACCATGCCGGTGCGGGTCACGTTCGGGTCGCCGGGAATCGTGGCCAGGCCGAAGTCGGTCAACACCACCCGGCCGTCATTGCCCAGCAACACGTTGCCGGGCTTGACGTCGCGGTGCATGATGCCGGCCTTGTGCGCCGCGTTCAGGGCGTTCAGCACGCCCAACCCGATCTGCACTGCTTGCGCCGCCGACACCGGGCCGTCCTCGGCGATGGTGTCCTGCAACGAGCGCGACGCCACGTACTCCATCACGATCCACGGGTCGCCGTCGGTGCGGAGCACGTCGAAGATGCGTACCACGTTGATGTTGTTGAGCCGGGCGATGGCCCGCGCCTCGCGCAGCGAGCGTTCCCGCATCTCGCGGCGCTCGTCGTTGGTCAGACCCGGCGGCGGTACGAGTTCCTTGATCGCGACGTCGCGGTGCAGCACCTCGTCACGCGCCTTCCATACCCGACCCATGCCACCCTGACCGAGCGGCGAGATGAGCCGGTACCGGTCGGCGACAAGTTGGGAGGGGGCAGCGTCTGACATCGCTGAGACGGTACCCGGCAGCGCCGACAGCCACACCGCCGGCACGCCACTGTGCGACTAAGGTCAAGCTCACGACGCGTACGCTGAGGAGCATGTCTGGGGAAGAGCCGCTGTTGCGGATCGTGCGCGGCGTACCGACCGCCGAGGAACTGGCCGCGCTGGTAGGCGCGATCGTCGCCCGCCCCCGTCCCGCCGCCGGACCCGCCCCCGCGCCGACGTCGGCCTGGGCCCGCAGCGGCCGGCCGAACAACGCCCAGCACAGGCCCGGTCCCGGCGCCTGGCGGGCCGCCGGTCTACCGCGCTGACCCTCCGTCTCCGACCCGGACGCGACGAGCCGGGTACGGGGCTGCCGGGGGCGGCGTACACCCACTAACCTCACTCTGGGGAACCGGGCCGTGACGGTTGGGAGGGGCCGATGATCCCTGAGGAGGACCGACCAGCGTCCTGGTTGGGCGGAAGCCGGAGCGTCGAGGCGGACATCCGACAGATGCGAGAGTTCGCCGACCGGCTGCGCGCCGAGGTGGAGAGCAACTACACGCCTCATCTGCGGTACATCGCCAGCGACATGCTGACCCAGGTGTCCAACCCGGCCGACGCGTTCATCGAGCTGGTGCAGTTCATGCGCGCCCACTGGGAAACCCAGCAGGCCACGGCGAACGCCGTCTGGGGCCTCGGCCACAGCACCGGCCACCTGGCGGAAGCCGCCCACCAGGTCGCGGTGCGTTACGGCGACGTCGACGCGTTCTCCGCCGCCCGAGTCGCCGACATCCAGCACGCCCTCGGCCGGCCCGGCACGACGCCCGTCCCGCCCATGCCGTCACCGTCGCTCGCCGACCCCACCGGCCCCGACCAGGCCGGACCGGTGGTGCTGCCATGAGAGACGTGGGCGTCGGCCGCAGCGGGGGCCTCACCGACTGGTACCTGATGAACGTCGCCGACATGTGGGCGTGCGTGCAGGACCACCACACCGAACAGCACTGGCGACACGTCGCCGGCTGGCGCAAGGTCTGCGACCTGGCAGGTCAGCACCTCACCCGACTCAGGGCGTACCGCGACGGCCTGGCCCGCGCCTGGCCACCGGAAACCAACGCCGCCGCCCGCGCGTACGTCACCGAACTGGACGACCTGATCAAGCAGGTGCAGCGTACGCACGACGCCGCCGCCGCCAACCAGACCGCGCTGTCGGCCGCCACCCAGGCCATCACCAGCACCCGCGCCGAACTCAAGAAAATCTACGAGGAGTACGCGGGCAAACTCCAGCAGAAGCGCGCCTGGGACCAAACGGCAGCCGACCCCAAAGCCGCCGCCGGCAGCCGCACCAGCCAACCGCCGGTCACCGACGCCGACCTCGAACGCCTCAACATCCAGGCACGCGGCATCATGTACGGCCTCAGCAGCGAACTCCAACAAGCCCAAACAATGCTCCGCCAACCCCCTCCACCGACTCGCATTCAATCTGCTAGGGACCAGCCCTCACCTGAGGGACACGCCTCCGGCGGAAATGCCGCGCCGATCATCCCTCCCATCGTGCCTATGCCGCTAACTTCATCGGCCGGCACGACACCAGCTAGATCGCCGTCATTGCCAACCCGGCCAGTTTTCCAAACAGACCAACCCAGGGTCGGCCCAGTGCTCGGCAGGACACAGCCGGCGCTACTTCCGGCTAACCCGCCCGCAGCAGCAGATAGACAAAAACTACCCTCCAGCCCTGGCCCAACAGCACAGTCATCGCCTTTAGGAGTACAGCCTCCAATTTTAGGACCAGGGCAGACGCCATCCGGGCAGATTGGTCGCTCAAACGGCGTCAGTCCGAACACGACGCCACGTCCGATGCAACACGGGGGACTGATCGGAGGAGTCCCAGCCTCCGCTCCTAGCCGAGCGGCGGCGAGTGGCGGCGAGCCCCGGCGAATAAACCCAATCGGCGGAATAATCGGAGGAGGCGGAGCAGGAACCACCCCAAAAGGCGCGGCTGGCTCTCGGCCAGGAATCGGCCGAGGAATCAGCGGCTCCCACATGATGCCTCCACCCATTTTCAGTCCGTCGAATTCGGGCACATCCATTCCTGCCTCAAAAGGCAGCACCGTCAGTCGAACGGACCAACACAAAGACGATCCCGAGAAGCCACGTCGATGGGATCCGGACCACCCCTGGGAGACAGATAAAGGTGTCAGCCCAGTAGTCCGGCCACCCGACGATGGAGGGCCTATAGACCCAGGCCCGGCAATCGGCATCGACCGGTGAAGACAAGTAGGCTGGTCGCCCGCTTTGCCCTGCTAACCACACCCCTTCTTACACTTCTACCGACACCCCCTCTAAATGCCGAAGCGGCGGCGCAGCCACCGACGGTAGACCCGCAAAACGTCCGCAGTGAGCAGTGGCACCTGAGATATCTCAAGATCGAGGACGCCCACAAGATCAGCACCGGCTCTGGCATCACCGTCGCAGTATTGGATACCGGCGTTTACCCACATCCCGATCTTCAAGAAAACCTACTCTCCGGTACAGACCTGACCGACGAGGGGCGCGGGGATGGCCGACAAGATCGGGATGGGCACGGAACCGGCATGGCTGGCATAATCGCCGCTCACGGACAATCACTAAGGCATGGAGCACTGGGAATTGCACCACAAGCAAACGTTCTGCCTGTTCGATTCAAGCGAGATGGCCCACAGGGAACCGCAGATGGACTTAGGGAGGCCATTAAATACGCCACCCGAAACGGAGCACGAGTAATAAGCATTTCGTCCACCGGCGCTCCCGATGTTGGAATGCAGCAGGCAATTCAAGAAGCAGCTCAAGCAGACATTGTTCTCGTAGCCGCAGCTGGAAATCAGCCAGACGATAGGCAGGTGGGTTTTCCTGCGGCATATCCGAATGTAGTTGCCGTCGGCGGGATCGATCATCAGGGAAGGCCGGCCAAAATCTCGGTTAGCGGTGCGGAAATCGACGTCGTGGCACCGGCTGTGGAGATTTACAGCACGAGCATCGGGGGGAGATACCGGGTCGGTACTGGCACGTCTGGTGCTACGGCGATTGTGGCGGGGGCGGCGGCGTTGGTGCGGGCCAAGTATCCGTATCTGCCGGCGGATGAGGTGGCGCATCGGTTGACGGCTACTGCGATCGACAAGGGGCCGCCTGGGCGTGATGACCAGTACGGCTATGGGGTGATCGATCTGGTGGCGGCGCTGACGGCAGACGTACCGCCAAGGGGGTTTGGGTCGGCGTCGGCGAGCGCGCCGGGCGGGGCTGGCCCGACCACGGCGGCGGCCGAGCGGCCTCGGGCCGATGGCGAGCGGGCAGCGACGGTGCGTGGGCTGGTCACGCTGGGGGTGTTGGTGGCGGCGGGCGGTGCCTGGGTTGTGTTCGCTCGTCGCCGACGGCGGTCCGATGATCCACCGCCTCGGATCAGTCGCTGACGAAGGTGATCGAGGAGATGTCCGGCTGGTCGTCGGCGCGGGATGGCGGGTGGCGTGGCGCGTTGCCGGTCACGGCAACCGGTAACGTCGGCGGGGTGCCTGAACTCATGCCGCTTCGTCTGGTGCTTGCCTCAGCGAGCCCTGCCCGCCGTAAGTCGCTACGGGCCGCCGGCATCGAGCCGGACGTGCTGGTCAGCGGGGTCGACGAGTCGCTGGTGGTGACCGAGCGGGCCGAGGACCTCTGCCTGGAGTTGGCCAGGATGAAAGCGCAGGCGGTGCTGACCCGGTTGCGGCCGACCGATGACCAGCGCACGCTCGTGCTGGGCTGCGACTCGGTGCTCGCCTTCGACGGGCAGATCCTCGGGAAGCCGGCGGACGCGGCCGAGGCGACTCGGCGGTGGAAGGAGATGCGTGGGCGCAGCGGGGTGCTGCACAGCGGGCACTGTCTGGTCGACATCACGGCCGGGCGCCGCGCGGAGGCGGTGGCCTCCACGGTGGTGCATTTCGCCGACATCAGCGACCACGAGATCGCCACGTACGTCGAGACCGGTGAGCCGCTCGCCGTAGCCGGCGCTTTCACCATCGACGGTCTGGGCGGGCCGTTCGTGGAGCGGATCGAGGGCGACCCGGGCACGGTGGTCGGACTGTCCCTACCACTGCTGCGGCGGCTGCTCGCCGAACTGGACCTGCGGATCACCGATCTGTGGACGAAGGTCGCGCCCGGTAACCAGTCGGTCGAGCCACTCGGTTAACGTCCGGACATGACGCTCAAATCGATCCCGCTGACCGACGAACTGCACGGCTATCTGGTCGCGCACGGCGCCCCTCCCGACGAGGTGGTCCGCGACCTGGCCGAGGAGACGCTGGCCCTGCTGCCGGAACATGCGGCGATGCAGGTCGCACCCGAGCAGGCCGCCTTCCTGACCTTTCTGACCCGGCTGCTCGGTGCCCGGCACGCGGTGGAGGTGGGCACGTTCACCGGGCTCTCGGCGCTGGCGGTCGCCCGAGGGCTGGTCGACGGCGGGCGGTTGACCTGCTTCGACATTTCGGAGGAGTACACGAGCGTGGCGCGCCGGTACTGGGCTCGCGCCGGTGTGGCCGACCGGATCGATCTGCGGATCGGCCCGGCCGGTGACCGGCTGCGGGAGTTGCCGAACGAGCGGTACCTGGACTTCGCGTTCATCGACGCCGACAAGACCGGCTACCCGGTGTACTGGGCCGAGTTGGTGCCCCGGATGCGGCCGGGCGGGGTGATCGCCGTCGACAACGTGCTGCGGCACGGCCGGGTGATCGCACCGCAGAGCGCCGACGATCGGGCCATCGCCGCGTTCAACGACGACGTCCTGGCCGACGTGCGGGTGGATGCGGTGATGCTGCCGATCGCGGACGGTCTGACTCTCGCCCGGGTGCACTGACCAAGCCGCCAGGCGGTCCGCGGAACCAGGTGCCCGCCGTCGGACGCGCGGCGGGTCAGACGGGGGTGGGGGTCGGCTGTTCGGCGGGGGCCGGGGCCGGCAGGGCGCGGCCGAGTCGTACCGCGAGCAGCGCGGCCACCGCGATGAAGCCGGGCAACAGCAGGAAGGCCAGGTGGGCTCCGACGCCGTCGGCCACCCAGCCGAGCGCGACCGGCGCGATCCCGAAACCCACCCCCATCGAGTACGCCGACCAGCCCGCCGCCTGATCCGTGGCGTCACCGGCCACGGCGAGGGCGAGCGAGATGGCCAGCGGATAGTGCAACGCGTTGCCGAGACCCAACACCACCAGGCCGACGATCGCCAACCAGCCCGCCGAGGCCACCCAGAACACGGTGAACCCGGCCAGCGACACCCCCAGCGCGGCGAGCAGGAGCGGTACCGGGCGGAGGCGGAGGGCCACCCGACCGCCGAAGAGCCGGCCGACGAACATGCCGCAGACGATCGCGGCGACCGCCGCCGAAGCGGCCCCGGGGGCCATCCCGGCGTGCGAGCGCAGCACGTCGGCGGTCCACAGGGACAGGCACACCTCGATGGAGCCGGTGACGCCCATCAGCACCCAGGCGATCCAGTACGCCTTCGGCAGCCGACGCGCGCCCCGGGCAACCGTCACCCGCGTACGGGGTGCTGGGGTGGCGGTGGCGCGCGGTCGGCGTACGCCCGGGGTCAGGGTTGCGACGGCGACGAGCGCGATCAGGGCGACCACGACGGCCATACCCGGCCGCCACCCCCAGCCGGCGTTCACGCTCAACCCGATCACCAGCGGGGCAAGGATGCCCATGCCGGCGCAGGCGGCGTTGGCCTCGGCCAACGCCGCTGGAGCGGCCCGCCCGTGCCGGGTGGTGAGCACCACGTTCACTCCGCTGACCACAAGCGTCCCGGCGGTGGCGATCACCATGACGACGGTGAGTGTGGCGGGTAACGGGCGCAGCAGCGCCAGCCCGGTCACCCCGGCGGCGACGCCGGCCAGCCCCAGCCAGATCGTCGGCCTTCGGCCAAGCTGGCGGGCGACCGGGGCGAACAGCGCGCCGCCGGCCAGGGCGCCGGCCGCGAGGGCGGTGCTGTGCAGGCCGGCGACGGCGGCCGTGGTGCCCTGCTCGTCGCGCAGCAGCGGCACCACCGGGCCGAAGCCGTAGAGGAAGAAGCCCCAGAGGCCGAGTTGGGCGTACGCCAACCAGGTGATCCGGTCGTGGACGAGGCGGGGCATGCGCCTGACGCTACAAGCGGGGTGGCGTGGCCCGGCCCACGGTGAGAGCGAACTCTCCCTCACCTGCACCTTCGGATGTTAAGAAGGGGCCCCTGCTCTACCGGAGGCGTTAATAAGGTGCCCTTCCTTTCATCGGACGCTGCGGGCGAACTGGCGGGCAGCCCAGAAGACACCGGCGGCGGCGAGCACCGTGATGATGGTCAGCCCCTGCCAGACCCGGTCGTTGCTGATGTCGCCGGAGAACAGCGCCCGGGTGCCGTCGACCGCCCAGGAGAACGGGTTCCACTTGGCGATGCCCTGCAACCAGCCGGGCGCGAAGGCCAGCGGCAGCAGGATGCCGGAGAGCAGCAGCACCGGCTGGGCCACCGTGTTCATCAGCGGCGCCAGCGCGTCCTCGCTCTTCACCTTGAGCGCGACGCCGTAGGAGACCGCCGAGGTCATCAGCGCGATCAGGGCGAGCAGGAGGTACGCCAGCAGCAGGTCGCCGATGAACACGCGCAGGTCGAACAGCAGCGCCAGCAGGGTGATGATGACGGCCTGGACCAGCAGCGACACCACGTCGCGCAGCGAGCGACCGAGCAGCAGAGCGAGGCGGCTGACCGGGGTGACCCGGGACCGCTCGATCACGCCGGCCCGTAGCTCGGCGATCAGGCCGAAGCCTTGGAACAGGCCGCCGAAGATGGCCAGCAGCACCAGCAGACCGGGTACGAAGATCTTGTACGCCTCGGCCTGGGTGGGCGCGTTCAGTGCCGGCTTGAGCAGTGGGGCGAACAGCAACAGGTACATCACCGGCTGGAAGACGCCGACGAACACCCACACCGGGTTGCGCAGCAGCAGGTGCAGCTGGCGCTGGAAGATCAGCCACGTGTCGCGGGCGAGTTTCATCAAATCTCCTGGTCGGATCAGGACTCGCGCAGCGAGCGGCCGGTCTTGGTGAGGAAGACGTCGTCGAGGCTGGGGCGGTGCAACTCGATCGACTTGAGGTCGAGCCCGGCGCCGTCGACGCGGCGCAGGATGCGCGGAATGGCGGTGGCGCCCTCGTCCACGAAGAGCCGCAGGCCACCTTCGTCCAGCCGTTCCAGCCGGCTGATGTATTCCTCGGCGGCGAGCAGCTTCTCCGCCTCACCGGTGGCGACCAGGTCGAGGCCGACCTGCACCACGTCGCCGGAGATCTCGCGCTTGAGGTCGGCGGGCGTACCCTCGGCGACCACCTCGCCGTGATCCATGATCGCGATGCGGTCGCAGAGCGCGTCGGCCTCGTCGAGGTAGTGGGTGGTGATGAAGACGGTCATCCCCTCGGTACGCAGCCGCCGGATCTCGTCCCACATGTGCGCCCGGCTCTGCGGGTCGAGGCCGGTGGTCGGCTCGTCCAGGAAGACGATCTTCGGCTCGTGGATGATGCCGAGCGCGATCTCCACCCGGCGGCGCTGGCCGCCGGAGTACGTCTTGCACTTGCGGTCGGCGAACTCGGTGAGCTGGAACGCCTCCAGCGCGCGTACCGCCCGGCGTTGGGCCTCCACCTTGCTGATGCCGTACAGCCGGGCCTGGAGCACCAGTTCCTCCCGGGCGGTGGACTCGTCCCAGGTGCTGCCGCCCTGGGCGACGTAGCCAATCCGGCGGCGGACCTCGCCCGGGTCCTTGAGCAGGTCGGCACCGGCGATGGTGGCCTGGCCGCCGTCCGGCTCGATCAACGTCGCCAGCATCCGCAGGGTGGTGGTCTTGCCGGCGCCGTTCGGGCCGAGGAACCCGAAAATCTCACCCGCCGCCACATCCAGGTCGACGCCGCGCACCGCGTCGACGGTCTTCGTCTCCCGACCGGCCCGGCTGCGGAACGACTTGCGCAGCCCTCTGGTCTCGATCATCATTTCTCCCCGCTCGTGGCCGCTGTCGGCCATCATCGTCACCGGCACCCGATCACATCGGTACGACACCACGCCGACCGAAGCGAGACCGCCAGTGCGGCATCCCACACTGAGCGATCGTTAGGGTTTCCCTGGTGGCCGATAAACTCCCGTTCAGTAACCTCCGGGAGGAGCCACCAAGGTGCGCAAGGTACTCATCGCCAACCGGGGCGAGATCGCCGTCCGGGTGATCCGCGCCTGCCAGGACGCTGGCCTGGGCAGTGTCGCGGTGTACGCGGACTCCGACCGGGATGCCCTGCACGCCACGCTCGCCGACGAAGCGTACGCGCTGGGCGGCGACACCGCTGCGGATACTTATCTGCGCATCGACAAGCTGATCGACGTGGCGGCCCGCTCCGGCGCCGACGCGGTGCACCCCGGCTACGGCTTCCTCGCCGAGAACGCCGACTTCGCCCAGGCGGTCATCGACGCCGGGCTGACCTGGATCGGTCCCACCCCGCAGGCGATCCGCGACCTCGGTGACAAGGTCACCGCCCGGCATATCGCCCAGCGGGCCGGCGCTCCCCTGGTGCCCGGCACGGCGGACCCGGTCGGCGGCCCGGACGAGGTGATGGCCTTCGCCGTCGACCACGGCCTGCCGGTGGCGATCAAGGCCGCCTTCGGTGGTGGCGGGCGCGGCCTGAAGGTGGCCCGGACCATGGAGGAGATCCCGCAGCTGTTCGAGTCGGCCACCCGGGAGGCGGTCGCCGCGTTCGGTCGGGGCGAGTGCTTCGTCGAGCGGTACCTCGACCGGCCCCGCCACGTCGAGGCGCAGGTCCTGGCCGACCAGCACGGCAACGTGATCGTGGTCGGCACCCGGGACTGCTCGTTGCAGCGCCGGCACCAGAAGCTGGTCGAGGAGGCGCCGGCACCGTTCCTCACCGCCGAGCAGCGGGCCCAGATCCACGACAGCGCCAAGGCGATCTGCCGGGAGGCCGGTTACCACGGCGCGGGCACGGTCGAATACCTGGTCGGCAACGACGGCACCATCTCCTTCCTGGAGGTCAACACCCGCCTCCAGGTGGAACACCCGGTCACCGAGGAGACCGCCGGCATCGACCTGGTACGCGAGCAGTTCCGCATCGCCGACGGCGAGAAGCTGCGGCTCACCGAGGACCCGACGCCGCGCGGGCACTCCATCGAGTTCCGGATCAACGGCGAGGACCCGGGTCGCAACTTCCTGCCCGCCCCCGGCACGGTCACCGCGCTGCGGCTGCCCACCGGCCCCGGCGTACGGGTGGACACCGGCATCTCGGCCGGTGACGTGATCGGCGGGAACTTCGACTCGCTGCTGGCCAAGCTCATCGTCACCGGGGAGACCCGTACCGAGGCACTGGAACGGGCCCGCCGGGCGCTCGCCGAGATGGTGGTCGAGGGGATGGCCACCGCGCTGCCGTTCCACCGCCTGGTGGTCCGCGACCCGGCCTTCACCGCCGAGCCGTTCGCCGTGCACACCCGCTGGATCGAGACCGAGTTCGACAACACCGTGCCGCCGTTCACCGGCGCCGCCGACGCCACCGCCGGGCCGGCCGAGCGCGAGACGGTCGTGGTCGAGGTGGGTGGCAAGCGGCTGGAGGTGAGCCTGCCCGCCGGTCTCGGCGCCGCTTCGGCCGGCGCGGCACCGGCCGCCCGCAAGCCCGCCCGTCGCGGTGGTGGCGCCACGGTCGGCACGGCGGCCGGCGGTGACGCGCTCACCTCGCCGATGCAGGGCACCATCGTCAAGATCGCGGTCGCCGACGGGGACACCGTCGCCGAGGGTGACCTGGTGGTGGTGCTGGAGGCGATGAAGATGGAGCAGCCGCTGCACGCCCACAAGGCGGGCACGATCAGCGGCCTGTCCGCCGAGGTGGGCGCGGTGATCACCGCCGGTGCCGCGATCTGCACCATCGCCTGAGGTGCAAGGAAGGGCACCTTATTAACGCCTGGTGTATTAAGAGCGGCCGGCAATTGGTGGTGGTGACGCAGCGGGAGGTCGAGCGGCCGGAAGCGGACGCGGCACATGCCCAGGGGCCCGTCACTGACCCCAGGCAACCATCTGGCAGGCTCGCTGCCCCGCCAAGGCATCCGAGATCTTGGCACGAGTGCGCCCCTCAAGGGGCAGATTCGTACCAAGATCTTCCCCGCCCAGGGTGGCGGGCTGGCTATCAGGACGTGTCGGCCTATTGCCGGTCGCTCTAAAAGGGCCCCTTCCTAACCGCGCAGCGGGCGGCGGTGCGCGGCTGGCGTCGACCGCACGGCCGGTCTCAGCGGAGTGACTCGGTGGCGACGGCGCTGACGGCGGCGGTGAGGGCGGTCAGCACCTGGGAGTCGAGCCGCCAGTGCTGCCAGTAGAGCGGGACGTCCAGCACCCGGCCGGGGGCGATGTCCACGCAGCGACCGGCGGCCAGGTCGGCGTCGGCGATCTGCTCGGCCACCAGTCCCCAGCCGAGGCCGAGCCGGATCGACTCGTTGAACGCCGGCACCGACGGTACGTAGTGCACGGGCGGGTCGAGGGTGCGTCCGGTGAGCGTACGCAGGAAGCGGTGTTGGATCTGGTCCTTGCGGTCGAAGACCATCACCGGCGCGGCAGCGGCCGCCTCCGGGGTCAGGCCGTCGGCGAACCACCGGTCGACCATCGGCGGCGCGGCCAGGGCGCGGTATCGCATCGCGCCGAGCCGCCGCACCCGACAGCCCTGCACCGCCTCGCGTTGCGCGGTCACCGCGGCCGTCACCACGCCGTCGCGCAGCAGCTCGGCGGTGTGGTCCTGGTCGTCCTGGCGGATGTCGAAGGAGAGTTCCGGCTGCTCGGGCAGCCGGGCCAGGGCCGCCGGGAACCAGGTGGCGAGCGAGTCGGCGTTGACCACGACGGCGACCCGGGTACGGCCGGGGTCGCCGCCGAGTGGGCCGCGCGCGTCGGCCAGCGCCTCGCGTTCGAGCAGCGAGAGTTGACCGGCGAGGCGGAGCAGCGGCCGGCCGGCCTCGGTGGCGTCGCAGGGCCGCTGGCGGCGTACGAGCACCTGCCCGACGGTCTCCTCCAGGGCTTTGATCCGTTGGCTGACCGCCGACGGGGTGACGTGCAGCAGGCGGGCCGCCGCCTCGAAGCTGCCCTCGCTGACCACCGCCGCGAGGGTACGGAGCTGGGTGGAGTCCAGGCCGTCCATGAAGCTGAGCTTAGCCTCCTGAAGAATCTTTAGCTGGACTGGTCATCGGCGCCCTCCTACCGTCGACCCCGTGCTCACCTCGGCCGTTGCTGGCTTCTCGTTGTCCATCGCCCTGATCGTCGCCATCGGCGCGCAGAACGCCTTCGTGCTCCGCCAGGGCCTACGCCGCGAACACCTGGTGCCGGTGGTGCTGACCTGCGCGTTGTCGGACGCCCTGCTGATCGGCGTCGGGATCGCCGGGGTCGGGTCGGTGGTGGCCGCCCGACCCGATCTGCTCACCGCGATCCGCTGGGGCGGCGCGGCCTTCCTGCTCGGGTACGCGGTCCTCGCCGCCCGCCGCGCGCTACGCCCCGGCGCCCTCACCCCCGCGCAGCGGCCACCGGCCCGGCTCGGCGCGACGCTGGCGGCCTGCCTGGCCTTCACCTACCTCAACCCGCACGTGTACCTGGACACCGTGCTGCTGCTCGGTGGCATCGCCCAGCAGCACCAGCACCGCTGGTGGTTCGGCGTCGGCGCCGCGCTGGCCAGCGTGTGCTGGTTCACCGCGCTCGGCGCCGGCGCCTACCGGCTCGCCCCGCTGCTCGCGCGTACCCGCGTCTGGCAGGTCCTCGACGGCCTGATCGCGGTGGTGATGGTCGTGGTGGCGGCGGCGCTGGTGCTGGGCTGAGCGGGTGTTTTCGCTTACCACCGGCGGCGCGACGGGCCACCGGCAGGAATGATGGCCGGGTGCGGTTCCTCAACGGTGTGACCCCGGCGTACGACCTGACCTACAACGATGTCTTCATGGCCCCGGCCCGCTCGGAGGTGGGGTCGCGGCTCGATGTCGACCTGGCCACCGGAGACGGTACGGGCACCACGATCCCCCTGGTCGTGGCCAACATGACGGCGGTCGCCGGCCGACGGATGGCCGAGACGGTGGCCCGTCGGGGCGGCATCGTGGTGATCCCGCAGGACATCCCGATCGACGTGGTGGCCGAGGTCGTCGGCTGGGTCAAGCAGCGGCACCTGGTGCACGAGACGGCGATCGCGCTCGGCCCGACGGACACCGTCGGCGACGCGATCCACCTGTTGCCGAAGCGGGCGTACGCAGCGGTGATCGTGGTCGACGAGGCGGGCCGGCCGATGGGGGTGGTGACCGAGGCGGACACCGTCGGCGTGGACCGTTTCGCCCAACTGCAACACGTGATGTCGACCGAGCTGCACACCGTGCCGGCGGGCGCGGACCCGCGTACCGGCTTCGACCGGCTCTCCGCCGGGCGGCGGCGGTTGGCCCCGGTGGTCGACGGCGAGGGGCGACTGGTCGGGGTGCTGACCCGGCAGGGCGCGCTGCGGGCGACGCTGTACAAGCCGGCGGTGGACGACCAGGACCGGCTGCGGATCGCGGCGGCGGTGGGGATCAACGGTGATGTGGCGGGCAAGGCGGCGGCGCTGCTGGCCGCCGGGGTGGACACCCTGGTGGTGGACACCGCGCACGGCCACCAGGAACGGATGATCTCGGCGCTGCGGACCGTGCGGCGGCTCGATCCGGCCGTGCCGGTGGCGGCCGGCAACGTGGTCACCGCCGACGGCGTACGCGATCTGGTCGAGGCGGGTGCGGACATCGTCAAGGTCGGCGTCGGACCGGGTGCGATGTGTACCACCCGGATGATGACCGGGGTGGGTCGGCCGCAGTTCTCGGCGGTGCTCGACTGCGCGAGCGCCGCACGCGCGCTGGGCCGGCACGTCTGGGCCGACGGCGGGGTGCGGCATCCCCGGGACGTGGCGCTGGCGCTGGCCGCCGGGGCGTCGAACGTCATGATCGGTTCCTGGTTCGCCGGCACCTACGAGTCGCCCGGTGACCTGTACACCGACGAGGACGGCCGGCGGTACAAGGAGAGCTTCGGGATGGCCTCGGCGCGGGCGGTGAGCGCGCGTACCGGGGAGGACAGCCCGTACGACCGGGCCCGGAAGGCGATCTTCGAGGAGGGCATCTCGTCGGCCCGGATGTACCTGGATCCGGCCCGCCCGGGGGTGGAGGATCTGATCGACGAGATCATCTCCGGGGTACGCAGCGCGTTCACCTATGCCGGTGCCCGTACGCTGCCCGAGTTCCACGAGCGGGCGCTGGTCGGGGTGCAGAGCACCGCCGGTTACACCGAGGGGATGCCGCTGCCGACCAGCTGGTGAAGCCGGGGCAAAAATAGTTTGGGCCCTGACTATCAGGGCGCTAATGTCTTGCCCATGAGACTGTTCCAACTCGGGGACGTGCCGCTCGGCCGGCTGCTGGTGGTCGCCGGGCACCTCACCGGCCAGCGCTGGAACCGCTACCTCGCCGACGAGCACAACCTCACCCAGGCCGGGATGGTCGCCCTGATGGCCCTGGCCGAGCACGGTGAGCTGCCGCACCGGGCGGTGGCCGAGCTGTGCTTCGTCCGCCCCGCCACCCTCACCGGCATCGTCGACACGCTGGAACGCGACGGCCTGGTGGAACGGCGCCGCGACGGCAGCGACCGGCGCAGCGTCAAACTCACCCTGACCCCGGCCGGCCGGGACCGGGTGGCGGCCCTCACCGCCATGATCCGGGCCCGGCGCCCACTCACCTCGGTCGACGCCGATCCGGCGAAGGCCGCCGTGATCCGGCAGTTCCTACTCGAAGTGATCGGCAACGACGAGGGACCCGGGGCCACCACGGGAGGACCGACATGCTGATCCGGTTACTGCGGGAAAACCTGCGCCCGTACCAGCGGCCCCTGAGCGCGGTGGTGCTGCTCCAGTTCGTCGGCACGATGGCCTCGCTCTACCTGCCGAGCCTCAACGCCGACATCATCGACCTCGGGGTGGCCCGGGGCGACACCGACTACATCGTGCGTACCGGTGGGTGGATGCTCGCGGTCAGCGTGGTGCAGATCGTCTGCTCGATCGCGGCGGTCTACCTGGGCGCCCGCATCGCCATGGGCTTCGGCCGGGACCTGCGGGCCGAGTTGTTCGGGCACGTCAACAGCTTCTCCGCCCGGGAGGTCGCCCGCTTCGGCGCCCCGTCGCTGATCACCCGCAACACCAACGACGTGCAGCAGGTGCAGATGCTCGTCCTGATGAGCTGCACCATGCTGGTCGCCGCCCCGATCATGAGCGTCGGCGGCGTGGTGATGGCGCTGCGCGAGGACGTCGGGCTCTCCTGGCTGATGCTGGTCTGCGTACCGGTGCTGGCGATCGCGCTGGGCCTGATCATCCGGCGGATGGTGCCGGGCTTCCGGCTCATGCAGACCCGGATCGACACGGTCAACCGGGTGCTGCGGGAGCAGATCACCGGCATCCGGGTGGTCCGGGCGTTCGTTCGGGAGCCGTACGAGACAGCACGCTTCGGCACCGCCAACGCCGACCTGACCGCGACCGCCCTGCGCACCGGCCGGCTGATGGCGTTGATCTTCCCCGTGGTGATGCTGGTGCTCAACGTCTCCAGCGTGGCGGTGCTCTGGTTCGGTGCCCAGCGGGTCGCCGACGAGGCGATCCAGGTCGGCGCGCTGACGGCTTTCCTGCAATACCTGATGCAGATCCTGATGGCCGTCATGATGGCCACCTTCATGCTGATGATGGTGCCGCGCGCGGCGGTCTGCGCCGAGCGGATCGGGGAGGTGCTGGACACCGATTCCTCGGTGGTCCCCGCCCCGGATCCGGTCGTCGAGGTGACCACCCGCGCCGAGTTGGAAGTGCGCGACGTGCGCTTCCAGTACCCGGGCGCCGCCGAGCCGGTGCTGCGGGACATCTCGTTCCGGGTGACGCCGGGCACCACCACGGCGATCATCGGCAGCACTGGTGCCGGCAAGACCACCCTGCTCTCGCTGATCCCCCGGCTGGTCGACGTGACCGCCGGTGCCGTGCTGGTCGACGGGGTCGACGTCCGGCAGTTGGCGCCGGAGCAACTGTGGCGCCGGATCGGGCTGGTGCCGCAGAAGCCGTACCTGTTCACCGGCACGGTGGCGAGCAACCTGCGCTACGGCAACCCGGACGCCACCGACCAGGAACTCTGGACGGCGCTGGAGATCGCCCAGGCCCGGGACTTCGTCGAGGCCGTGCCCGAAGGGCTGGACGCGCCGATCACGCAGGGCGGCACGAACGTCTCCGGCGGGCAGCGGCAGCGGCTGGCAATCGCCCGTGCGCTGGTCCGCCAGCCGGAGATCTACCTCTTCGACGACTCGTTCTCCGCGCTCGACCTCGGCACCGACGCGCGGCTGCGGGCGGCCCTGCGGGCGGTGACCGCCGACGCGGCAGTGGTGATCGTCGCGCAGCGCGTCTCCACGATCATCGACGCCGATCAGATCATCGTGCTGGAGGACGGACGGGTGGTCGGGATGGGCCGCCACGACGACCTGTTGACGACCTGCCCGACGTACGCCGAGATCGTGGCGTCCCAACGCACGACGGAGGTGCCGGCATGAGTGATACCTCAGCTCAACGGGGGGCCGAGCGTCAGCCCGCCGCTGCCATCCCCGCGCAGCAGCCGGCCGCCGGTGGGCGTACGCCGAAGCGGCTGCCTCCCGGCGGCCAGCGCGGCGGCCCGCCCTGGATGAGTGCGGGCATGCCCGCGGAACGCTCGATGAACTTCGGTCCGAGCGCCCGTCGCCTGCTGGGCCGGCTGCGTCCGCACCGCCTGCACCTGGCCGCGGTCATCACGCTGGCGGTGGTCAGCGTCGGGTTGAGTGTGATCGGGCCGAAGGTGCTCGGGCACGCCACCGACCTGATCTTCAGCGGGGTGATCGGCCAGCAGCTTCCGGCGGGCACCAGCGCCGAGCAGGCGGTGGCGGCGGCCCGGGCGGCCGGCAACGAGAACTTCGCCGACATGCTCGCCCGGATGGACGTGGTGCCCGGCATGGGCATCGACTTCACCGCGCTGGGCCGGGTGCTGCTGCTGGCGTTGCTGCTCTACCTGGCCGCCAGCGTGCTGATGTGGTGGCAGGGCTGGCTGCTCAACGGGGTGGTCCAGCGGACCGTGTTCCACCTGCGCGCCGAGGTCGAGGAGAAGCTCAACCGGCTGCCGTTGCCGTACTTCGACCGGCAGCCGCGCGGTGAGCTGCTCAGCCGGGTCACCAACGACATCGACAACATCTCGCAGAGCCTCCAACAGACGTTGAGTCAACTGCTGACCTCGCTGCTCACCGTGGTCGGCGTACTCGGCATGATGTTCTGGATCTCCCCGCTGCTGGCCCTGGTGGCGCTGGTCGCGGTGCCGCTGTCGGTGCTGGTGACCGGGCAGATCGCCAAGCGGTCGCAGCGCAGGTTCATCGCGCAGTGGACCCACACGGGCGAGCTGAACGGTCAGATCGAGGAGGCGTTCACCGGCCACGAGTTGGTGAAGGTCTTCGGTCGGCAGCGGGAGGTGGAGGCCGCCTTCCGCGCCAAGAACGAGGAGTTGTTCCAGGCCAGCTTCGGTGCGCAGTTCATCTCCGGAATCATCATGCCGGCGATGTTCTTCATCGGAAACCTCAGCTACGTGGCGATCGCGGTGGTCGGCGGGCTGCGGGTGGCCTCCGGTTCGATGAGCCTCGGCGACGTGCAGGCGTTCATCCAGTACTCCCGCCAGTTCACCCAGCCGCTCACCCAGGTCGCCTCGATGGCCAACCTGCTCCAGTCCGGGGTGGCCTCGGCCGAGCGGGTCTTCGCGGTGCTCGACGCCGAGGAGCAGGAATCGGATCCGGCGACGCCGGCCCGGGTGACCGACCCGCACGGCCGGGTCGAGTTCGAGCACGTCTCGTTCCGGTACGCCCCGGACAAGCCGCTGATCTCCGACCTCTCCCTGGTCGCCGAGCCGGGGCACACCGTGGCCATCGTCGGGCCGACCGGTGCCGGCAAGACCACCCTGGTCAACCTGATCATGCGGTTCTACGAGCTGGACGCCGGTCGGATCACGCTCGACGGGGTGGACATCACCACCCTGCGCCGCGACGACCTGCGGGGCCGCATCGGCATGGTCCTTCAGGACACCTGGCTGTTCGGCGGCACCATTCGGGACAACATCGCCTACGGGCGGCCGGACGCGACCGAGGAGGAGATCCTCGCCGCCGCCCAGGCCACCTTCGTGGACCGGTTCGTCCGCAGCCTGCCCGACGGCTACGACACGGTGATCGACGAGGAGGGCAGCAACGTCAGCGCGGGCGAGAAGCAGCTCATCACCATCGCGCGAGCCTTCCTCGCCGAGCCTTCGCTGCTGATCCTCGACGAGGCGACCAGTTCGGTGGACACCCGTACGGAGGTGCTGCTCCAGCGGGCGATGGCGGCTCTGCGGTCGGAGCGGACCAGCTTCGTCATCGCGCACCGGCTCTCCACCATCCGCGACGCCGACCTGATCCTGATGATGGAGAACGGCCGCATCGTCGAGCAGGGCACGCACGCCGGACTACTCGCGGCGGGCGGTGCCTACCACCGGCTCTACCAGTCGCAGTTCCAGCAGGCGGTCAGCGGCGACGACCAGGTGGCCGTGCCCGCGTGAGGCCCGATTCTGGTGGCCGGGCCGCTGACACGGGACCTGTCAGCGGCCCGGCGGCGGCCCGGACGTCAGGAACGGGGGACCTGACGCGCTGTCGGGCCGCGCGCCGACAACGGTACGCCGCCGAGAGACATTCCGGCGACCGCCAGCACACAGTAATCGACTTCGATATTCGCCGGTCGAATCCGTTCACCCGGTCGCCAGACGACGGATGCCGCTGGTCACGACGGCACCGGACCGCCCTCGGTGACCCCGGACACATCGTCCGGGGTCGGTACGTATCCGTCCGGTCCGCCACGGGAAGTGACAGAGGGCAGCGAACTACTCACTCCGGCAACCGGTCGGCGAACCGCCCGCCGAGTCAGCCGGCCGACCCGGCACCCGGGGGTAATGCCGGATAACCGGTCGGGGTCGACCCGGGGTCCGATTTCGGTGCTCGCCCCGGATCCGCCTGGGGTGTGTCTGGCGACAGGCTGAGACATGCCTGGAATCCGGAACAACGGTGCACTGGCCCTCGGCGGAATCGCTCTCGCCGCGCTGCTCGCCGTCATCGGCCACCTCGGCGTACGGGACCTGGACCCGGTAAGCCTCACCGTCAGCGACTATGCCGTCTCCGACTCCGGCGGAGTCATCCACCTGGCGATGCTGACGCTGGCCGTGGCGTCCGCTCTCCTCGTACCGGCCCTGCGCCGTCTCGGTGTGCCCGACGCCCGGTCGGGTGCCGGCCGGCTGGGCGCGGCCCAACTGCTGCTCGCCGCGTGGGCCGGCGGGCTGCTGCTGGCCGGTCTGGTGCCGACCAACCCACCCGGCACCGACATGGGCACCGCCGCCTACGTGCACCGGTACGCCTCGGTGGTGGCCTTCCTGGCCCTGCCGATCGCCGGCTGGCTCCTCGCCGCCCGACTACCCACCGGCGCCCGCGCCCGACACTGGCTGCGCATCCTCACCGTGGCCAGCCTGCTGCTGGCCGCCGCCCAGGTCTGGTCCGCCTACCCCGGCGACCGCGCCCTCTACGGCCTGATCGAGCGCGCCCTCATCCTCACCGAGGTCGCCCTCCTCGCCGTCATCGCCGCCGCCCTGCCCATCCGCGCCCGCTGGACCGGGCCGGGCGTCATCCGGCCCGGCGACGACCACGAAGCGGCACCGGTCGACCGCCAGCAGGCCGTGGCCGACGAGCGGCGGCGGGTGGTCACTCCAGTTCGTGGAGCATGAGTTGGCGGGCGGCTTCGGTGACCGAGCCGGAGAGACTGGGATAGATGGTGATGGTCTGCGCCAACTCGTTGACCGTGAGGTTGTTCTCCACCGCCATGGTGATGGGGAGGATCAGCTCGCTGGCCTTCGGGGCGACCACCACGCCGCCGATCACCTGGCCGCTGGCCGGGCGGCAGAACAGCTTGACGAAACCGTCGGCCACCTCGTCCATCTTCGCCCGGGCGTTGCCGTCCAGCGGCAGCATCACCTGCCGGGCCGGCACCTTGCCCGCGTCCACCTCGTCCTGCGAGACGCCGACGGTGGCCAGTTCCGGGTCGGTGAAGACGTTCGCCGCGACGGTACGCAGCCGCAGCGGCCGGACCGCCTCACCGAGCGCGTGCCACATGGCGATCCGACCCTGCATGGCGGCGACGCTGGCCAGCGGCAGCACGCCGGTGCAGTCGCCGGCCGCGTAGATGCCGGGCACGTTGGTACGGGACACCCGGTCCACCGTCACGTAGCCGCCCCGGGCCAGTTCGACGCCGTACTCGGCCAGCCCCAGCTCGGCGGTGTTGGGAATCGAGCCGACCGCGATCAACGCGTGCGAGCCGTACACCTTGTGGCCGTCGGATAGCTCGACCTCGACGCCGTCGTCGGTGCGGCGTACGCCCTCGGCGCGGGAGTTGTTCAGGATGCTCATGCCCCGGGCCCGGAACACCCGCTCGATCGCCTGCGCCGCGTCGGCGTCCTCGTGCGGCATCACCCGGTCGCGGCTGGAGACCAGGGTCACCTCGACCCCCATGGCCAGGTAGGCGCTGGCGAACTCGGCGCCGGTCACCCCGGAACCGACCACGATCAGGTGGTCCGGCAGCTCGGGCAGGTCGTACACCTGCCGCCAGGTCAGGATGCGCTCGCCGTCGGGCACGGCGGTGGGTAGCTGCCGGGGGGTGGCACCGGTGGCGACCAGCACCGTCGACGCGCCGATGGCGTACGCGGCCTCCTCGCCGTCCGGCGTGACGATCACCCGGTGCGTGTGACCCAGCGTGTCCTCGCCCAGCCTGGCCCGCCCGGAGACGAAGGTGACCCCGGCCTTGACCAGCTTGGCGTGGATGTCGGCGGACTGTGCCAGGGCGAGTCGCTTGACCCGCTCGTGGACCGCCTGGGCGTCGACGGTGACCGCTTCCAGGCCATCGGAGTGCACCCCGAAGACCTCGGTGTCGCGGTACCCGGTCACCACCTCGGAGCTGGCGATGAACGTCTTCGACGGTACGCAGTCGGACAGTACGCAGGCGCCGCCGGCACCTTCGGCCTCCACGACGGTGACGTCGGCGTCCAGCTGGGCTGCCACCAGTGCCGCCTCGTAGCCCGCCGGCCCTCCGCCGATGATCACGATCCGGCTCACCACGACCGCCCCTCGTCCATGCTCACAGTGACTTTCTTCTCCCCGGCACGCCCGACACGCACCGTCGTATTCTCCCCCGGGCGTCGGCCGGGCTATCGTCATCGCCGTGCGTCATTACGCCGCCTACGGCTCGAACCTGGACCCCGCTCGGATGCGCGCCTACTGCCCGCATTCGCCGATGGTGGGCATCGGCTGGCTGGAGGGCTGGCGGCTCACCTTCGCCGGCGAGGACGTCATCGGCTGGGAGGGCGCGGTCAGCACGGTCGTCGAGTCGCCCGGCGACCGCGTGTTCGTGGCGCTCTACGACATCCACCCGTACGACGCGGCCCAACTCGACGAGATCGAGGGCGTCACCTCCGGCACGTACCGGAAGCTGACCGTCCGGGTGTCGACGCTGGACGGCGACGTGACGGCCTGGGTCTACGTCTTCGACGGCTACGAGGGCGGGCTGCCCACCTCGTGGTACGTGTCCGAGATCGCGAACGCCGCCGAGAAGGCGGGCGCGCCGGACGACTACGTCATCGAACTGCGGTCCCGCCCTACCGGCACCGCGTCGGCGTAGCGCGTCTCCCACGCCCCTCAGTCTGCTACCGGGCCCCATCGCGCCGGGCGCCGACCCCGGAACCCGGGTGATCCGTCACGGATCAGACCGGTTTCCACCCCACCGCCGCCCGACCGGGCACGATCCAGGTCGATCCGCCCGGTCAGCCCTCGATCCGGGCCCGGGTCGCGGCGAGCAGCTCCACCAGTTCGGCACCGCCGGCCGGGCCGAGCGCCGCGAACGCGGGCGCCACGAGGCGGTTGGTAACCGCTTCGGCCCAGAGCCGTCGCCGCACCAGCGGACCGATCGGCGGGTACGGCGGCGGCCACCCGCAGGCGAGTGCGCCGCTCTCCCCCTCCGGCCCGGCCAGCACCGCCTCCAGCGGGGTCATCCCGCTGGCGCGTACCGCCACCAGGTGCGCGCCGGTGAAGTGCTCCCGCAGCAGGCGCAGCCCGGCGGCCAGCCGAGCGCCCTGCGTCGCGGCGAGCGACGGCATGGCCCGCCAGGCCGCGAACAACGGCATCGCGCTGGCGTCGGCCGCCGCGACGGACCGCTCCACCAGCTCGACGAGCCGATCGAGGTGAGGCAGCTCGGCCAGTTGGTCGTCGCCCCAGCGGCAGCACTCGGCCAGGCTGGCGGTGGCCACCTCCAGCGGCCGTACGGTGCGTGCCGCGGCGTCCCAGCCGTCGGCCACCGCGTCGGGGGCGATGAAACCGAGCGCGGCAGCCACCGTCTCGGCCCGTACGTCGCCGAGGGCGCCGGCCCGCCCGGTGACGTAGAAGGCCCAACCCGAGATGCCGAGCAGCCGGGCCCGACGCAGAGTGGTGGGGCACCGGTTGTACGCCTCACCGAGTACCAGCACCGCCGGCTTGCTGGCTGCGGCCACCTGTTCCGGAGTCATCACCGGCCCTCCGAGGGGCCGCCGGTGCGGGATCCGACCGAAGGTCCGTCCATGGAGGATCAGTCTGCCCCGCCGCCGCCCGCGCCGGCATCCTCCTCCTCGGCGTCCAACGCTTCGACCGCCGCTTCGACCTCGCCGGTGCGGCGTCGGGCGGCGCCGGCGGCCCGTTCCGCCGCCCGGCGGGCCAGCCGGGCCCGGCTGAGTTCCTGCTCGGCGACGGCCCGTCGGCGCTCCAGTTCGGCCAGCTCCGTTTCGATCGCGTCCAGCGCGGCGGCACCGTCCCGTTCGGCCGCCGCCGCGTCCGCCAGCTCGTTCTCGGCCTGTTCCTGGTCGGTACGGGCCCGCGTCAGCTCCTTGGCGAGGGCACGGCGGCGGCGCTCCCGCTCGGCACTGGCCGCTCGCTGGGCCTGTTCGGCGCGCAGCGCGCCGCGCTGACCCGGCTGTTCCCGGGTCGGTACGGCGGGCGGTGGTTCCTCTCCGCCGGTCACCAGGCGCAGTTGCGGCCGGGGCACCTCGCCGAACCCGGCGTAGTGGGCGGACCGCAGCAGCCGTCCGGCGCGTACCTGCTCGGCGACCCGCACGTCGGACAGGGCGGCGTTCAGGGTCGCCTCGACCTCGGCCAGCGGCAGCTTCCCGGCCGACGGCGCCCCCTCGACTCCGGCGGCCAGCCGGCGTACCTCGGCGACGAGCGCCCCGACCACGGCCCGCCGTTGTGCGGACAGCTCGCGCAGGCGCGGGCCGCGCAACTCGCGCTGGGCGACGCGCAGGGCGTCGGCCAGTTGCACCAGGTCGGCCACCAGTTCGGGCCGGTCCCACGCGAGCAGGTTGACCAGCCAGGCGGCGACGGTGGGCCGACGCAACCGGGCGATCTCCCGAGCCCGGCGTGGGTCGCCGGCACGGCGTGCCTCGGCCACGGCGGCGTCCCGGGCGGCGACGAACCGGTCCGGCGGCGTCCGGTAGAGCTGCTCGACGAGGTCAGGCGCCGGTTCGGTCATCGGCTCAGCCGTCGATCCGGCTGCCCGGCTCCAGCCGTCGGTACTCGCTGCCCGACAACGCCGTGTACTGCCGGTCGAGCACGGCGTAGCCATTCGCGTTGAGCAGGGCGTCGTGCAGCGCGAAGACCCGACGCGGGGCCACCGCGCGGATGAAGTCGACCACCTCGGAGAACTTCGACCAGGGCGCGTGGATCGGCGCGAAGAGGGTGTCGACCGGCACGTCCTGCGGCACGTGGAGCGCGTCGCCCGGGTGGTAGACGACGTCGTTGAACAGGTAACCGAGGTTGTCCACCACCGGGATGTCGGGGTGGATCACGGCGTGCCGGCCGCCGTAGGCGCGGACCGCCATCCCGGCGGCGGTGAACGACTCGCCGGGGTCGACCGGGCGCAGCGCCTCGGCGGCGTCGCCCAGCGTGCCGGCCAGCGAAGCCGGGCCGTGGATGACGAAGGCACGCCGCGCCAACTGCCGGTTGACCGCCTCGACGTCGACGTGGTCGGGGTGCTCGTGGGTGATCAGCACGGCGTCGGCGCCGTCCAGCGCCACGGCCGGTTCGCTGAACATTCCCGGATCGACGACCAGCACCGCCCCGTCGTGCTCGATCCGCAAACACGAGTGGGCGTACTTGGTGAGCCGCATCGTGATGCCTCCCATATCGAATCGTGACGTCCTGAGCGCAGTCTGCCGGAACCCGTGGGGTGACGCGGGACGTCCGAGCTATCACCCCGCTGCGGGGCGAGGAAAGGGGAACGGGGATGGGACAGCGAAGGACCCGGCGGCGGACGGCGGCGGCGGGCGCACTGCTCGCGCTGCTGATGCTGGCGGGATGCGGCAGCGGCAGCGGAAGCGACCAGGCGGCCACCTCCGAGGCGGGTGGCGCCCCCGGGCCCGCCCTCGCCGAGAACGATGCCGCCGGTGAGCCGGCGCAGGGCGGCGCGGGTACGGCGACGGACACCCGGGTCGACCAGCGGGCGATCGTCTACACCGGCTCGCTTGAGGTCAAGGTGGACGATGTGGAGGCCGCGGCCCGGGACGCCGTCGCCGCCGCGACCCGAGCCGGCGGTTTCGTCGGCGGTGACCAGCGCCGTAGCGCCGCTGCCGACGCGGTCGCGGAATTGCAGCTACGGGTGCCGGCCGACCGGTTCTACCCGGTGGTGGAGGAACTCGCCCGGCTGGGCAGCCAGCAGCGTCGGCAGATCGACACCCAGGACGTCACCGAGGAGACCATCGACCTGGACGCGCGGATCACCAGCCAACGGGCCCGGGTGGACAGTGCCCGGCGACTGCTCGCCCAGGCCAGCTCGATCGGCGATCTGATCACCCTGGAGAACGAACTGGCGCGCCGGGAGGCCGACCTCGCCTCGCTGGAGGCGAAGAAGCGGCGGCTGGCCGACCTGACCGCCCTGTCCACGATCACCGTCACCCTGATCGGCCCGGACGCGAGCACCGCCCAGGAGGAGGGTCAGCTCGGCTTCCTGGTCGGGCTCAGCGGCGGCTGGAAGGTCTTCCTGGCCTCGATGACCGTCCTGTTCACCGTGCTCGGCGCGATCCTGCCGTGGGTGCTGGTGTTCGGCGTACCGCTGGGGTTGTTCTGGTGGTGGCACCGGCGGCGCCGGAACCGGTCCACGGAGCCGGCGCTGGGCGCTGCGCCACCGCCCGGGTTGGCGGCGGCGCCGGGCGCGGTCAGCGCTGCGCCGCCAGTGCCTGAAGCGCGGTCTGCACCATGAGTCGGATGCCGGCCGGGATGGCCCGCTCGTCCACGTCGAACGACGCCCGGTGCAGGTCCACGTTCGGCCCGGCACGGCCGACCCCGAGCCGGGCCAGCGCCCCGGGGACGTACTCCAGGTACCAGGAGAAGTCCTCGCCGCCCATGCTCTGCGGGGTCTCCGCGACACCCTCCGGGCCGAGCGCGGCGATGGTCGCCGCGGTCAGCACGCTGATGGCCTGGGCGTCGTTGCTGACCGGCGGGCGGCCGCGCAGGTACTCGACGTTGACCGTGGCTCCGGTCGGGGCGATGACGTCCCGGACCACCTGAGAAACGATCTTCGGGGCGGTCTCCCAGGCGTCGCGGTCCATCACCCGCAGGGTGCCGGAGGCGGACGCCTCGGAGGGGATGACGTTGTACTGGGTGCCGGCGGAGGCGTGGCCGAAGACCAGCAGCAAGCCGCTGTTCGCCGGCACCCGGCGGCTGACCAGGGCGGGGACCTCGGTGATGAGCCGGCCGAGGGCGTCGACCAGGTCGACGGTCAGGTGCGGGCGGGCGGTGTGGCCACCGGGCCCGGTGAGCCGCACGGTGACGTTGTCGGCGGCGGCGGTGATCGGCCCGACCCGCAGGCCGACCCGCCCCACCGGCAGGCTCGGGTCGCAGTGCAGCGCGAAGATCTGCACCACGTCGTCGAGACCGCCGGCCTCGATCACCTCCAGCGAGCCGCAGGGCAGGATCTCCTCGGCGGGCTGGAAGATCAACCGGACCCGGCCCGGCAGCTCACCCAGGTCGGCGAGCTGGGCGAGCAGCATGCCGACGCCGAGCATGACGGTGGTGTGCACGTCGTGACCGCAGGCGTGGCAGACGCCGTCCACCGTGGAGCGGTACGGCACGTCCTTGACGTCGGTCAGCGGCAGCGCGTCGATGTCGGCGCGCAGCGCGATCACCGGGCCGCTCGGGCGGCCGTCGATGTCGCAGATGACCCCGTTGCCCTTGGGCAACATGCGCGGGTTGAGCCCGGCCAGGGAGAGTTCCCGGGCGATCAGCGCGGCGGTCTCGAACTCCTCGCCGGACAGTTCGGGGTGCGAGTGAATGTGACGGCGGGTGGCGATCAGGCCCGGCACCCGCAGGGCGAGCAGGTGGTCCAGCTCGGAGGGCAGGGGTTGGCCGCCGGCCGGCGGCGCTTCGGGCCAGGACGGCACCAGCTGCTCGGCGGTGGGCATCGTCAACGCAGTCGTCACGTCGAATTCTCGATCACTAGAAATGGATGGATCATCGGGGACAGCAGACAGCGTAGACCGCCGATAGTAACTCTGCGCAACCTCGTTCCGGTGATGGTCAGACCGCACAGCGTCACATTTGCCCTGATGAGAGCGCCCGTAGCGGAGCGAGACAGCAGGTAGATCGCCATTGAACGCCGTCATCCACCCCTCACCTCCTACAACGCGTAATCGGGCCTACGATCCGGAAATCGTCCGGCGAACCATCGTCGCCGTTTCCGAATTGTCGCATTAGTCGCTCGATCAACTGACCGTACGACAATTACCCGACCACACCCGGCGACGGGCGCACCGTGGACGTTCACACGGGTGGCCACCCCGCGACCGGACACCGTGTGCGTTCCAGATCGCGCCCGCAGACCGCGCAGAGCGGTATACCCGCGGACGGGCGCACCGACACGCAGCGCGACGGGCGGCGCGCGTCAGCCGACTCGGGTGAGGATGTGCCGGCCCGCCGACGGGCGCGGTACGACGGTCAGAACCGGTCGGTCGGCCGGTAGAGCCCCCAGACCTCGCGCAGTGCCCCGCACACCTCGCCGACGGTGGCCCGCTCGCGCAGCGCCGCCTTCATCGGGTAGAGCACGTTGCCGGTGCCGGTGGCCGCCGCCCGCAGCTCGGCCAGGGCCTGCTGCACGGCGCCGCCGTCGCGCTCGGCCCGCAGCTTGGCCAGCCGCTCGGCCTGCGCCGCCTCGATCGCCGGGTCGACCCGCAGCGGCTCGTACGGCTCCTCGGCGTCGATGGCGAACCGGTTGAGCCCGACCACCACCCGCTCAGCCGAGTCGATCTCCTGTGCGATCCGGTACGCCGACTGCTCAATCTCGCGCTTCTGGAAGCCCGCCTCGATGGCGTCCACCGCCGACCCGTGCTCGAAGACCCGGGCCATCAGCGCGTCCGCCGCCGCCTCGATCTCGGCGGTCATCGCCTCCACCACGTACGAGCCGGCGAACGGGTCGACGGTGCCGGTGAGGTCCGTCTCGTACGCCAGCACCTGCTGGGTACGCAGCGCCAGCCGGGCCGCCTTCTCGGTGGGCAGCGCGATCGCCTCGTCGAAGCTGTTGGTGTGCAGCGACTGGGTGCCGCCGAGCACCGCGCCGAGCCCCTGCACCGCCACCCGAACGAGGTTCACCTCGGGCTGCTGGGCGGTCAGCTGCACGCCCGCCGTCTGGGTGTGGAACCGCAGCATCATCGACTTGGGGTTGCGCGCCCCGAACTCGTCGCGCATCAGCCGGGCCCAGATCCGTCGGGCCGCCCGGAACTTGGCCACCTCCTCCAGCAGGGTGGTCCGGGCGACGAAGAAGAACGACAGCCGGGGCGCGAAGTCGTCCACGGCCAGCCCGGCGGCGATCGCGGCGCGCACGTACTCGACGCCGTTGGCCAGCGTGAAGGCGATCTCCTGCACGGGCGAGGCACCGGCCTCGGCCATGTGGTAGCCCGAGATGGAGATGGTGTTCCACTTCGGCACCTCGGCCCGGCAGTAGCCGAACGTGTCGGCGACCAGCCGCAGCGAGGGCTTGGGCGGGAAGATGTACGTCCCCCGGGCGATGTACTCCTTGAGGATGTCGTTCTGGATGGTGCCGTTGAGCGCCGCGCCCGGCACCCCGTTCTCCTCGGCGACGAGCTGGTAGAGCAGCAGCAGCACCGAGCCCGGCGCGTTGATCGTCATCGAGGTGGAGACCTTGTCCAGCGGGATGCCGTCGAAGAGCAGCCGCATGTCCTCGATGGAGTCGATGGCGACCCCGACCTTGCCGACCTCGCCGGAGGCGATCGGGTCGTCGGAGTCGTAGCCCATCTGGGTGGGCAGGTCGAAGGCGACCGACAGCCCCATCGTGCCGGCCCGCAACAACTGGTGGTAACGCGCGTTGGACTCGGTGGCGGTGCCGAAGCCGGCGTACTGGCGCATCGTCCACGGGCGGGAGGTGTACATCGTCGGGTAGACCCCACGGGTGTACGGGAACTCGCCCGGCGCGCCCAGTCGAGAATCCAGATCACCGGGGAGGTCGTCCGCCGTGTAGACGTCCTTGATCGGAAAACCGGACTCGCTTAACCGCCGTTCACTCATCACCGGATGGTAGGACGCGCAGGCCGGCGGCGGGGTGAGGGATGGCGCACACCCCGTCGACAGCGCGGCAACGAGAGGTGAGGGGCCGCACACGTACCGTTCGGTACGGTAAACGTCCGTCGCGCCGGCTTTCGCATCGGGCGTCTGAACCAGCAAGATAGGGAGGTTGTGTCCCAGCCCCCTCGACTTCCCCGGTGGCTTTTCTGTGACTCAGATCCCGACGTGGAGCGGCGGACCAGTCAGCACTCCCACCAACGGACGCGCGACACCCGGCACCGTCATCGGTGACCGCTACTCGTTGCGCTCGACAGTGGGCAACGGTGGCATGGGCACGGTCTGGCGAGCCACAGACACGCTGCTGCGCCGCGACGTGGCGGTCAAGGAGGTCATCCTCCCGCCGGGGCTGGCCCCGAGCGACCGCGACGCGATGTACGAACGCACCCTGCGCGAGGCCCGCGCCGCCGCCGCCATCGCCCACCCGGCGGTGGTCCAGGTGTACGACGTGGTCACCGAGGCGGGCCGGCCGTGGATCGTGATGGAGCTGCTCGACGCGCGCAGCCTCGCGGACATGGTGATCGAGGACGGGCCGATCGCCCAGCGGGTGGTCGCCAAGATCGGCATCGCGCTGCTCGGCGCGCTGGAGGTGGCCCACGCGATCGGTGTGCTGCACCGCGACGTCAAGCCGGCCAACGTGCTGATCTGCTCCGACGGCCGCTGCGTGCTGACCGACTTCGGGGTGGCCCGGATGCCCACCGACGTGCAGCTCACCACGCCGGGCATGGTGCTCGGCTCACCGCACTTCATCTCGCCCGAGCGGGCCATGGGGCAGGAGTTCGGCCCGCCCAGCGATCTGTTCTCGCTCGGCGTGACGCTCTACACGGCGGTGGAGGGGCGACCGCCCTTCGACCGGGGTGACCCGATCGAGACCATGCACGCGGTGGTCGAGGACCCACCGGCCCCGCCGCAGCGCAGCGGCGCGCTGACCCGGGTGCTGATGGGCCTGCTGGAGAAGGATCCGGCCCGCCGGCTCGACGTGCACACCGCCCGCGCCATGCTGCGCGAACTGCTCGCCGGCCCACTGAGCAGCAACGCCGCCGCGGTCAACTCGATGACCGACCCGTACTCGGTGATGCAGATGCCGCAGCCCGCGCCGATCACCGCACCGCCCACGCCGGCCAAGTCCAAGCCGTCCGGCCAGATCGGCGGCCGGGCGATGCTCGGCCCCGGCGAGTCGCTGACCGACCGGCTGGCCGCCCTGCGTCGGGGTGAGCGCCCCGGTCAGGCCGCCCCGGCCAGTGCCGCCGCGATGGAGGACACCAGCGCGGACGCCCTGGCCCGGCCGGCGCACAGCGGTGCGCTGTCCCCGCCGCCGGTGGGCCGCACCTACGGCGGCGCCGACGCCACCCAACGCATCGGCGACGCCGACGCCACCCAACGCATCGGCGGCGCCGACGCCACCCAGCGCATCGGCGGCGCCGACGCCACCCGCCGCATCGGCGGCGCGGACGCCACCCAACGGATCAGTGGCGCGGACGCCACCCAACGCATCGGCGGGCCGGAGGCCACCCAGCGCATCGGTGGGGCGGACGCGACGCAACGCGTCGGGGCGGCGGCGTTCAGCTACGGCACCGGGCAGCCGGAGGCCACCCAGCGCATCGGCGGTGACTACGGCGGTCAGTGGCCGGCGGCGCCCAGCCAGCCGTACGGCGCCCGACCGACGCCCACCGGCGGCAGCCCGCTGGACAAGGCGAAGGCAACCGGCACCCGGCTGGTCGACACCGTCAAGGGCTGGCCGCGCAAGATGCAGCTCGCCGCAGCCGGCGGCCTTGTCGTACTCCTGCTGATCGGCATCGTCGTGCTGACCGGCGGCGGCGACGACCAGCCACAGACCACCCCGGTCGCCGACCCGTCCACCTCGGCCGACGCAGGCCCCGGCATCGAGATGCAGGAGCACTCGGGACGCGGGGTGCAGCTGATGGTGCCCAAGGGCTGGAAGAAGAACGCGCCCAACGGTGCCGTCTACGTCGACTACACCGACCCGGAGGACAGCGGCCGGCGGGTACGAATCCTCAACGAGCCGTGGCGCGGCGAGTCTGCCCGCTGGGCAGTGGTCGCCGAGAACGGGCTGAAGACCAGGTCGAACTCCTGCGCCAAGCCGTACACCCAGATCTCCATGGAGCAGAAGGAGCTGGCCGGCAAGGCGTCGGCCGAGTTCGAGTACACCTGCGGCGAGGGCGACAAGATGCGGCACGGGGTCTGGCACGGGGTGGCCCACGACGGACGGATGTACTCGTTCTACCTCACCTCGAACGACTCGCGGTTCGCGGAGAGCAAGCCGATCTACGACGAAATGGTCAAGTCGTTCCAGCTCACCAACGCCGGCTGAGGCAGGCCACCCGCCCATGGTGATCCGTCGCCGTGCTATCAAGAGCCAATGGCGGCGGACACCACTGACCTTGACACCATCCGCGAGCGGGCCGAGCGCTGGCTCGCCGACGACCCCGACCCGGCCGACCGGGCGGAACTGCGGGCGGTGCTCGACCAGCTTCCGGCCAGCGCACCGGAGCTGGCCGACCGGTTCGCCGGGCCGCTGACCTTCGGCACCGCCGGGCTGCGCGGCCCGCTGCGGGCCGGTCCGAACGGCATGAACCTCGCGGTGGTCACCCAGGCCGCCGCCGGGCTGGTCGCCTGGCTCGCGGCCCAGGGCGGCACCGGCCCGCTGGTGATCGGGTACGACGCCCGGCGCGGCTCCCGCCAGTTCGCCGAGCGGACCGCCCAGGTGGCCACCGGGGCGGGACGCCTCGCCCTGCTGCTCCCCCGCCCGCTGCCCACCCCGGTGCTCGCCTACGCGGTGCGGCAACTCGGCGCGGTCGCCGGGGTGATGGTGACGGCGAGCCACAACCCGCCGCAGGACAACGGCTACAAGGTCTACCTCGGCACCGAGCTGGGTGGCGCGCTGGGCGCCGGGGCGCAGATCGTGCCGCCGGCCGACGCCGGCATCGAGGCCGCCATCCGGGCCGTCGGGCCGCTCGCCAAGGTGCCGCTCGGCCCGGCCGGTCAGCTGCTCGGCGACGACCTGGTCGCCGGCTACGTGGCCCGCGCGGTCGAGGTGCTGCCGGTGGGTGGTCCGCGCGAGCTTAACGTGGCGTACACCCCGCTGCACGGTGTCGGTGCGGCCGTGCTCACCGCGGCCTTCGCCGCCGCCGGTTTCCCGGTGCCCGGCGTGGTGCCCGACCAGGCCGAACCGGACCCGGACTTCCCCACCGTCAGCTTTCCCAACCCGGAGGAGCCGGGCGCGGTGGACCGGTTGGTCGCGCTCGCCGAATCGACCGGCGCCGACCTGGCCATCGCCAACGACCCCGACGCCGACCGCTGCGCCGTCGCGGTCCGGGAGCGGGTTGCCGGCCCAGCGGAGGCGGGCAGCGACCCGGCGGCGGAACGGCCCGGCTGGCGGATGCTGCGGGGCGACGAGGTGGGTGCGCTCCTCGCCGACCACCTGATGCGACGCGGGGTGACCGGCCTGTACGCCACCACCATCGTGTCGTCGTCGCTGCTGCGGGCGATGTGCGCCGCCCGGGGCCTGCCGTACGACGAGACGCTGACCGGGTTCAAGTGGATCGTACGGGCCGGTGGCGGAGCCGAGCCGCTGGTCTTCGGCTACGAGGAGGCGCTCGGCTACTGCGTCGCCCCCGAACACGTCCGCGACAAGGACGGCATCACCGCCGCGCTGACCATCGCGGAGCTGGCCGCCGGCCTCAAGGCACAGGGCCGCACCCTCACCGACCGGCTGGACGAGTTGGCCGCCGAGTTCGGCGTGCACCACACCGACCAGCTCTCGGTGCGCGTGGACGACCTGCGGCTGATCGCCGACGCGATGGCCCGGATCCGCGCCGCCACCCCGACCAGCCTGCTCGGCCAGCCGGTCACCGAGGCACAGGACCTGCTCCCCGAGGCGGACGTGGTGATCCTGCGCACCGACACCGCCCGGGTGGTGATCCGCCCCTCCGGCACCGAGCCGAAACTCAAGGCGTACCTCGAAGTGGTGGAGCCGGTCGCGGACGGCGACGTCGCGGCGGCGCGCTCCCGCGCGGCGCTCGCCGTAGCAGCGCTCCGCACCGAGACAGCGCACGCCCTGGGCGTGTAAGGAAGGGCACCTTATTAACGCCTGCGGTATAGGAAGGGCCCCCTATTAACAGCTCACGGTTGCTCACCCCGCGCGCCGGGAAATAGCATCACCTCATCAACCAACGGCATTTCCCGCTTTCGAGCGGGAAATGCCGGGAGATGTTTCCTCTCCGATGCCCAGTGGTTGCATTTTGGAACAGAGGGGTGTTGCACGGTGCATGCAACGAACGGCTCGACGGTGCCGCGACGGCAACTCGGCAGGCTGCTCACCCAACTTCGGGTGGACGCGCAGGTCAGCATCGAGGCGGCGGCCGAGCAGCTGGACTGCTCCCGGCAGAAGGTCTGGCGGATCGAACGGGGCCTGACGCCGGCGCGGGGCCCGGACGTACGGGTCCTCTGCGAGCTGTATCGAGCCACCCCCGACCAGGCCAGCGTGCTGCTCGGGCTGGCCGAGGTCGGCAGGGCCGAGGGCTGGTGGCACGCCTACGGCCGTTCCATTCCGGCCTGGTTCTCACTTTACGTCGGGCTGGAAAACGTGGCCAACAGCGTGCGGTACTACAACGCCGAACTGGTGCCGGGGATTCTACAAACCCCCGAATACGCCACCGCGCTGTTCCTGCACAACCGGCCGGAGTTGAGCGAGGAGGAACGGAAGAAGGTGGTGAATTTCCGGATCCAGCGGCAAGGGTTGCTGGTCCGGCGACTCCCACCCGCGCCGGAGCTGACCGTGATGCTCAGCGAGGCCGTACTGCGCCGCCCGGTGCCCGGCCGCCCGGTGATGGCCGGTCAACTCCGGCACCTGCTCGCCGTCGGCCAGCGACACAACATCAACATCCGGGTCCTGCCGCTGGCCGCCGGGCCACCGCTGGCCGCCGAGGCGGGCACCTTCGTCCTGCTCGACTTTCCGGAGTCACCGCTCGGCGGTCCGTCCGAGCCACCGACCGTCTACGTCGAAGGGCTCACCGGCGCGCTCTACCTCGACCAGCCGGCCGAGATCGCCGCCTACGAGCGGGTGTGGAAGGGGCTGGAGTCCGCCGCGCTCGGGGAGGGACAATCGATGGAGCTGATCGACGCCATCCTGGGAGAGTGCTATGAGTGACCTGACCGGCGCCCGATGGCGCACCAGCACCCGCAGCGGCACCAACGGCGGCGAATGCGTCGAGGTCGCCGACAACCTGCCCGGCATCGTCGGCGTCCGCGACAGCAAGGACCAGCGCGGCCCGGCCCTGACCGTCACCCCCGCCGCCTGGTCCGCCTTCGTCACCGCCGTCCGCACCGACCGACTCCCCCACTGACGTCCGCACACCCCGCGCCGCCGGGCCGGGGCACGCCGTAGCGGAACGTGGGCGGGTCAGCGGCGAGGACCGAGGGCGGCCTGGACGGCCCGGCCCAGGGCGGCCACCACCAGGCCGACCGAGGGACGCACCACCGAGTCGTCCAGACTGACCTCACCGGAGAAGCCGGCGCCGGTGGCGATCTCCTCCAGCCGGCGGCGGGCCTGCTCGGCGGCCTCCCCGGTGACACCGAGGGCGGACTCCATCCGGAGTACGGCGACCAGGGTCGCCAGCGCCGCCGTCCGCTCGTCGGGGGCCGTCCCGGTCAGCGCGGCGGCGAGCCGTTGCCGGGTGTCCGCCTCCACCGACCGGTCCACCACCGGATAGCGGTGCACGTGGATGAAGCCCAGTTCCGTCTCGTCGACGTCGCGGACGACACCGTGCTCGCACAGGTCGCCGAGGATCTTGTCGCGCAGGCCGTGCCGCAGCCGCTGCACCCAGGACGAAGGGCTGTGCGGGGTGTCGGCGGCGATCCGGGCGAGCACGTCGTCGGTGACCGGCTCGCCGGTCGGCGTCGGGTCGACCACCGTCAACGCCCCGTCGGCGTACGCGAGCCGCCCGGCCAGGGCCAGCTCGATCAGCACCGCCGCAGCCATCCCCAGGTCGAGGCTGATCCGCGGCATCGTCGCCTTGCCGGTCTCGTCGTCGTACGCGAGCAGGAGCAGCTCCTCGGCGAGCGGAACACCAGTCATGGCCCGAGACGCTAGTGGCTCGACGCCACCACCCGCAGCACAAACGCGCGCCCCGGACCTGGGACCGGCATCGCGGCTCAGAACCGGGGCATCCCGCCGAACTGCCGGTCACCGGCGTCACCGAGCCCCGGCACGATGAACTTGCTGTCGTTGAGTTCCTGGTCGATGGCGGCGGTGACCAGGCGCAACGGCAGGCCGGAACGCTCCAGCCGCTCGATGCCCGCCGGGGCGGCGAGGACGCAGAGCACGGTGATGTCGGTGCAGCCGCGCTCGGCGAGCAGCCGGCAGCAGTGTTCCAGCGAACCGCCGGTGGCCAGCATCGGGTCGAGGACCAGCACCGGCAGACCGCTCAGATCCCGGGGCAGCGACTCCATGTAGGCGCGCGGCTCGAACGTCTCCTCGTCGCGGGCCAGCCCGACGAAGCCCATGGACGACTCCGGCAGCAGCCCCAGCGCGGCGTCCGCCATGCCGAGGCCCGCCCGCAGCACCGGCACCAGCAGCGGCGGGTTGGCCAGCCGGGTGCCCTCGGTGGCGGTCACCGGGGTCTGCACCGGGTACGTCTCGATCGGGAAGGAGCGCGCGGCCTCGTACACCAGCATGGTGGTGAGTTCGTGCAGTGCCGCCCGGAACGAGGCGGAGTCGGTCCGTTCGTCCCGCATGGCGGTCAGCCGGGACTGGGCGAGCGGGTGGTCAATGACGAGTACGTCCACGATCGGTCAACCTACCCCGCCCGAGTGTCGGCGCGCGGACCACGGCCCGGACCAGCGACGTCGCTCACCCGTGAGCGCTCCGACCCGGCACCGTGCTCAAGATCACTCGCCGTTCGTCTGCGTAGACTTCGGGGCATGACGGCGACAGCGACGTCGGCCCGGTCGGACCTCTCCGAGCTGGGACGATCCGAGACCGCTCTGCGGACCTTCCTGCACGGCCTACCGGGCGTGGACCAGGTCGGCGCGGAGCAGCGGGCAGCCCAACTCGGCACCCGATCCATCAAGACCACCGCCAAGGCACAGGCGATCGACCTCGCGATCCGAATGGTCGACCTCACCACGCTGGAAGGCGCGGACACCCCCGGCAAGGTACGGGCCCTCGCCGCCAAGGCGCTGCGCCCCGACCCGGCCGACCCGTCCTGCCCGCACGTCGGCGCGGTCTGCGTCTACCCCGCGATGGTCCCGTACGTGGCCGAGGTGCTGCGCGGCAGCAAGGTCCACCTGGCCAGCGTGGCGACCTCGTTCCCGTCGGGTCAGGCGCCGCTGGAGATCAAGCTCGCGGACACCCGCGCGGCCGTCGAGGCCGGCGCCGACGAGATCGACATGGTGATCAACCGGGGCGCGTTCCTGGCCGGCCGCTACGCCGAGGTCTACGACGAGATCGTGGCGACCAAGCAAGCCTGCGGGGACGCCCACCTCAAGGTGATCCTGGAAACCGGCGAGCTGGCCACGTACGACAACGTGCGCCGCGCCTCCTGGCTGGCGATGCTGGCCGGCGGCGACTTCATCAAGACCTCCACCGGCAAGGTCCCGGTCGCCGCCACCCTGCCGGTGACCCTGGTGATGCTGGAGGCGGTCCGCGACTTCCGGGCCGCCACCGGGCGGCAGGTCGGCGTGAAACCGGCCGGCGGCATCAAGACCACCAAGGACGCCATCAAGTACCTGGTCATGGTCAACGAGACCGTCGGGCCGGACTGGCTGGACCCGGACTGGTTCCGCTTCGGCGCCTCCAGCCTCCTCAACGACCTGCTGATGCAGCGCACCAAGCTGACGACCGGCGTCTACGCCGGCCCCGACTACTTCACCCTGGACTGACCGCGATGTTCGAATACGCCCCCGCCCCCGAGTCGCGCTCGGTGGTGGACATCAAACCGTCCTACGGCCTGTTCATCGACGGCACCTTCGTCGACCCGGCCGACGGCGGCAGCTTCAAGTCGATCAACCCGTCCTCCGAGGAGGTCCTCGCCGAGATCGCCGAGGGCGGCGCGCAGGACGTCGACCGCGCGGTCCGCGCCGCGCGGAAGGCGTACGACAAGGTCTGGGGTCCGATGCCGGGCCGGGACCGGGCCAAGTACCTGTACCGGATCGCCCGGATCATCCAGGAGCGCTCCCGCGAGCTGGCCGTGCTGGAGTCGCTGGACAACGGCAAGCCGATCAAGGAGTCGCGCGACGTCGACCTGCCGCTGGTCGCCGCGCACTTCTTCTACTACGCCGGCTGGGCCGACAAGCTGCCGCACGCTGGCTTCGGCGCGAACCCGCAGCCGCTCGGAGTGGCCGCGCAGGTCATCCCGTGGAACTTCCCGCTGCTGATGCTGGCCTGGAAGATCGCCCCGGCGCTCGCCGCCGGCAACACGGTGGTGCTGAAGCCCGCCGAGACCACCCCGCTGACCGCGCTGCTCTTCGCCGAGATCTGCCAGCAGGCCGAACTGCCGGCCGGCGTGGTCAACATCGTCACCGGTGCCGGTGAGACCGGCCGGGCGCTGGTCGAACACGACGGCGTGGACAAGGTCGCCTTCACCGGCTCCACCGACGTGGGCCGGGCCATCGCCCGCGCCGTCGCCGGCAGCCGCAAGAAGCTCACCCTGGAACTCGGCGGCAAGGCCGCCAACATCGTCTTCGACGACGCCCCGGTCGACCAGGCCGTCGAGGGCATCGTCAACGGCATCTTCTTCAACCAGGGGCACGTCTGCTGCGCCGGTTCCCGACTGCTGGTCCAGGAGTCCGTCGCCGAGCAGGTGCTCGACTCGCTCAAGCGCCGGATGGCCCAGCTCCGGGTCGGCGACCCGCTGGACAAGAACACCGACATCGGTGCCATCAACTCCGCCGCCCAGCTCGCCCGGATCCGGGAGCTGACCGAGGCCGGCGCCGCCGAGGGCGCGGAACGCTGGTCGCCGCCGTGCGAGCTGCCCGACCGCGGCTTCTGGTTCGCGCCGACCATCTTCACCGGCGTCACCCAGGCGCACCGGATCGCCCGCGAGGAGATCTTCGGCCCGGTGCTCTCCGTGCTCACCTTCCGCACTCCGGCCGAGGCGGTGGAGAAGGCAAACAACACGCCGTACGGGCTGTCGGCCGGGATCTGGACCGAGAAGGGTTCCCGGATCCTGTGGATGGCCGACCGGCTGCGCGCCGGAGTCGTCTGGGCCAACACGTTCAACAAGTTCGACCCGACCTCGCCGTTCGGCGGCTACAAGGAGTCGGGCTACGGCCGCGAGGGCGGCCGGCACGGGCTGGAGGCGTACCTCAATGTCTGAGCGGGTCGCGGTACGCAAGACGTACAAGCTCTTCATCGGCGGGAAGTTCCCGCGTAGCGAGTCGGGACGGTCGTATCTCGTGCAATCCGCGAACGTGTCTCTCGCCTCCCGGAAGGACGCGCGGGACGCGGTCGTCGCCGCCCGCGCCGCCGTGAAGGGCTGGGCCGGGGCGACCGCGTACAACCGGGGTCAGATCCTCTACCGGGTCGCCGAGATGCTGGAGGGCCGGCGCGAGCAGTTCGTCGCCCTGGGCGTACCCGGCGACGAGGTCGACGCCGCCACCGACCGCTGGGTCTGGTACGCCGGCTGGTCGGACAAACTGCCGCAGGTGTACGGCGGCGCCAACCCGGTCGCCGGGCCGTACTTCAACCTGTCCGCGCCGGAACCGACCGGCGTGGTGGCGGTGGTGGCCCCCGAGGCACCGGCGCTGCTCGGCCTGGTCAGCGTGATCGCCCCGGCGATCGTCACCGGCAACACGGTGGTGGTGGCCGCCTCCCCGGCCGCGCCGCTGGCCGCGGTGACCCTGGCCGAGGTGCTGGCCACCTCCGACCTGCCGGGTGGGGTGGTCAACATCCTCACCGGCCGGCTACCCGAGACCGTGCCGACGCTGGCCGCGCACATGGACGTCAACGCGATCGACCTGACCGGGGTCGCCGACCCGGAGCTGGCGGCCGACCTGGAGGTCAGGGCGGCGGAGAACCTCAAGCGGGTGCTCCGGCCGGTGCCGGATGATCACGACTGGTCCTCGGATCCCGGGGTGGGGCGGATGACTGCCCTCCTGGAGACGAAGACCGTGTGGCATCCGAAGGGGATCTGAGTTCGGTTTCTTGGTTTTTTGGGGCGCTCTTGGGGGGTTCCGGGGGAGCCCACTCGCTCCGGGCGGTCAGGCTTGATCCCTGCGCGAGTGGGCTCCCCCGGAACCCCTGACCCGCGCGTGCCCCGCCCGTGAGTTACGGCTCACGGGGTACTGCCCAGCGTCGGCTCCTCGCTCGACGGGGTGACGCGGGTCGTGACACCGCAACATCCCCGAAGTTGCTGCCTCGCGCGGGCGCGACACCGCAACATCCCTGAACTTGCTGCGCGGCGCGAGGGTGACAACGCAACATCCCCGAACTTGCTGCCTCGCGCGGGCGTGACACCGCAACATCCCTGAACTTGCTGGGTGGGGGCGGGCGTGACGCCGCAACATCCGTGAAGTTGCTGGGTGGGGGCGGGCGTGACGCCGCAACATCCCTGAACTTGCTGGGTGGGGGCGGGCGTGACGCCGCAACATCCGTGAAGGTGCTGGGTGGGGGCGGGCGTGACGCCGGGACATCCGTGAAGGTGCTGGGTGGGGCGGGCGTGACGCCGGGACATCCGTGAAGGTGTTGGGTGGCTGGCGGGGGCGGGCGTTGGTGAGGGGGTGGGTGTGGGGCTGGCGGAGGGTGGGTTGGTGGGTGCGGTGGGGGTGGGGTGGGTCTACTACGGGGGGTAGGATTCAGGGGTGACTCGGCTGGGGGATCTTGAGCGTGCGGTGATGGACGTGTTGTGGGACACGGTGCCCGCCACGTCGGACGGTGTCACGGTGCGCGAGGTGGCCGACGCCCTGGCCGGGCGCGAGCTGGCGTACACGACCGTGATGACGGTGCTCGACCGGCTCGCCGGCAAGGGCATGGTGCAGCGCGAGCGGGCGGGCCGGGCCTGGCGCTACCGGGCGGCGGCCAGCCGGGAGGCGCACATCGCCCAGCTGATGCTCGACGCGCTCGACCTCGGCGGCAGCCGGGACGCGGCGCTGGTCCGGTTCGCCCGGTCGGTCACCGGCACCGAGGCGGACGTGCTGCGCGCCGCGCTGGCGGCGGAGGCCGCGATGACGCCGGGTGCGGACGGCCCCGGTGTCGGGGACGACGGCGAGCAGCGCCACCGCCAGCATGGTGATCATCGCCGGTCCGATCCGGCCGGGTCTGGTGCACTCACCGACCGGGTTGCGCCGCCGGCCGACCGGGCGTCCCGCCCGGACCGGGCTGGCGAGGCGGCGGAGCGGTAGGGGCGACGCCGTGGCCCACACCCTGCACTTCGCCGGCGCGATGCTGGCCTGTTGGCTGATCGCGCAGATCCTGGCCGGCTCCACCTGGACATGGCGCAGCCCTCGGGTGGCGATCCTCTGTTGGCAGGCGATCGGCCTGGGGGTCGGCCTGTCCGCGATGGGCCTGCCGATCGCGCTCGGACTGGCGCCGTACCGACTCGGCACCGGCAGCGCCCTGCTGGCGCTGACGAACGACCTGTGGCACGGCACCCTGCCGGCCGGTCTGGGCGCGGTGCACCTGGGGCTGGTCGGCGTCGGTTTCGGCATCGGCGCGGTGCTGCTCACCACGACGGTACGCAGCATCCACGGGACGGTACGCGCCCAGCGCCGGCACCGGGAGCTGCTGACCCTGGTGGCCCGGCGCGATCCGGCGGTGCCCGGCGCGCTGGTGCTCGATCATCCGAGTGCGGCGGCGTACTGCCTGCCCGGGGTCAAGCCCCGGGTGGTGGTCAGCGCCGGCACGCTCGACCTGCTCGACCGGGCCGAACTGGAGGCGGTGCTCGCCCACGAGCGGGCACACGCACAGGAGCGGCACGACCTGGTGCTGCTGCCGTTCACCGCGTTGTGCCGGGCGTTGCCCTGGCTGCGCTGGGTGCGGGAGGCGCACGAACGGGTCGGCCTGCTGGTCGAGATGCGCGCCGACGACAAGGCCCGGGAACTGCACGCGGAGGTGCCGCTGGCCGGTGCGCTGCGCCGGTTCGCCGCCGCCGGTCACCGGATCACCCCGGCCGGCACGCTCGGCCTCGGAGACCGGGATCTGGACGTACGGGTGCAGCGGCTGCTGGTCGCCGAGCGCCCGCCGCGACTGCTCGGCGCGGTCGCACTGGCGGTGACCACCACCGCCGCCGCCCTGCCCATCTCGCTGTTCCTGAGCTAGCCACCCGGCCACCGAGCCGACGACCTGAGCACCCTGATCTAACCCTGATCCTGGCCGCTGCGTCCCCGCACGGCCTGATATGTAGGTTCGCTACCTGTAGGCTCCCTGAGGCATTGATCCCGTCCCAGGAGCCGCCTCATGGACACCCTGCTCCTCGCCCGGTTGCAGTTCGCCGCGACCGCCTCGGTCCACTTCCTCTTCGTGGCGGTCACGCTCGGCCTGGTCACCCTGCTGGTCGGGTTGCAGACCGCCTGGGTGCTCACCGGCAACCCACGCTTCGAGCGGCTCACCCGGTTCTGGGGCCAGCTCTACGTGATCAACTACGTGCTCGGCATCGCCACCGGCATCGTGATGGAGTTCCAGTTCGGGCTGAACTGGAGCGGGCTGTCGCGCTACGTCGGCAACGTCTTCGGCGCCCCGCTGGCCATCGAGACGCTGGTCGCCTTCTTCCTGGAATCGACCTTCCTCGGCATGTGGATCTTCGGCTGGCACCGGCTGCGGCGGGGCGTACACCTCGCGCTGCTGTACGGGGTCGCACTCACCGCGTACGCCTCGGCGTTCTGGATCATGGTGGCGAACTCCTGGTTGCAGAACCCGGTCGGCTACGAGGTACGCGACGGCATCGCCCACCTGACCGACTTCTCCGCGCTGCTGACCAACCCGGCGCTGTGGATGGCGCTCGGGCACGTGGTGTCGGCGGCGCTGCTCACCGGTGGGCTGTTGATGGCCGCCGTCAGCGCCTGGCACCTGAGCCGGCGCACCCCCGACTTCGCCCTGTTCCGCACCTCGCTGCGGATCGGCGTGGTCACCGCCGCCCTGGCGATCACCTTCGTCCAGGGCTTCGGCTTCGCCCAGTTCGGGTCGGTGGGTGCGATCCAGCCGACCAAGTTCGGCAGCGGTCCGGAGGCCGACGCGATGATCGCCGGCTGGACCGAGCAGTTCGGCCCGGGTGACTACCTACCGCCCACACTGGCCAACGTCGGGCTCGGCTTCATGATCCTCATTGGTTTCGGCCTCGGACTGCTCTGGCTCCTGCTCCCGCTGCTCTGGCGGGACTGGATCATCCGGCTCCGGTTCCCGCTCTGGCTGCTCATGCTCGCCCTGCCGCTGCCGTTCGTGGCCCTGATCCTCGGCTGGATCGCCCGCGAGGTGGGCCGCCAACCCTGGGTGGCGTACGGCCTGCTGCCGGTGGAGCAGGCGGTCTCCCCGATCAGCCCGTGGCTGATGGCCATCTCGCTGACCGGCTTCACCCTGCTGCTCGGCGCCCTCGCCGTCAGCAACTGGGTGCTGCTGGCCCGGCACGCCGCCCGAGGCGCGGCCGATCCCGCTCTCGGTCGCCCGCCGACCCAGCCACCGGCCGACGACAGCCGCTCCGAGCCCGCCTTCGTGTAGAGGGAGACCCTCATGGAACTCGCCTGGTACGCCCTGCTCGGCCTCTTCTTCGCCGGCTACCTGGTGCTCGGTGGCTACGACTACGGTGTCGGGCTGCTGCTCGCCCGGGGCGCCGACCCGGCCCGGCGACGGGCGGCCCTGAACGCCGTCGGCCCGTTCTTCCTCGGCAACGAGGTGTGGCTGGTGGCCGCCGTCGGCATCCTGTTCGGCGCCTTTCCCGTCCTGGAGGGGGAACTGCTCGCCGGCAGCTATCCGGCGGTACTCGGCGCACTGGCCGGAGTGATCCTGGTCACTGCCGGGGTGCAGTTGCGCAGCCGGCCGGCCAGCGGATGGGCGCGGGCCGGCTGGGACCGGGTGATCGTGGTCGGCAGCCTGCTCGCCGCGCTCGGCTGGGGTGTCGTGCTGGCCGGGCTGTTGCAGGGCGTACCGCTGCACCCGGACGGCCACGTCGTCGGGGTGACGCACCTGTTCAGCCCGTTCGCCGCCGCCACGGCGCTGGCACTGGTCGCGCTGGTCGCGGCGCACGGCGCGACCTTCCTCACGCTGCGGCTGCCGGACGCCGAAGCCGACCAACTCCGGCCGCTGGCCCGCCGACTGCTCCTCGCCGCAGTCGGTGCGGTCGGCACCGCCGCCGTCGTGGGCCTGCTCTCCGACCGGGTACGCGCCGCCGCGCAGCGACCGGCGGTCGGCGTACTGCTGGCCGTGGTGCTGGTCGCGGCGCTGCTGGTGGCATGGGCGGCGCTGCACCGACGGCGGGCCGGCATGGCCTTCGTCGCCACCGCCACCGCGCTCGCCCTGCCGGTCGTGCTGGTCGGGGCGACCCTCTGGCCGTACGTGTTGGTCTCGACGGTCGACCCCGCCGCGTCACTGACCGTGACCGACGCGGCGGCCAGCGCCCCGACGCTGCGCCTGCTGGGCTGGCTGGCGGTGCCGCTGCTGCCGGCCCTACTAGGCTTCCAGGCGATGTGCTGGTGGATTTTCCGGGGACGGACTGACGGCAGGGCGCTGGTGTACTGGTGAATCGCCGCCCCTTCGACCCGCGCCTACTGCGCCGGGTTCCCGCGGCGCGGGGTGACCTCGCCCTGCTCGCGCTGCTCGGTGTGCTCGCCGCCGGGTTGATCGTGGCGCAGGCCACGGCCCTGGCCACCCTGCTGGCCACGGCGTTCGGCGGGCGACTGGACCGGGCCGCTCTGGCCGGCTTCGTCGCCGCCGTCGCGGCCCGCTCGGTGCTGGTCTGGGCGCAGGGCACGGTGTCGGCGCGGCTGGCCGCCACGGTCAAGGCGGAGCTGCGGGCCGACCTGCTCGGCGCGGTCGGCCGGCACGGGCCCGGCTGGGTCGCCGGGCAGCGGGCCGGGCAGTTGGCCACCCTCGCTGGTCGCGGGCTGGACGCCCTGGACGCCTACTTCACCGGCTACCTGCCGCAGTTGATACTCAGCGTCACCGTGCCGGTCGCGGTGCTCGGCCGGATCCTCTTCGCCGACTGGAGTTCGGCGTTGATCATCGCGTTGACCCTGCCGCTCATCCCGATCTTCGGGGCGCTGCTCGGCTGGCAGGCCCAGGCCGCCACCGAACGCCAGTGGCGCCGGCTGTCCCGGCTCGGCGGGCACTTCCTGGACATGGTGGCCGGGCTGCCGACGCTGCGCGCGTTCGGCCGGGCCCGCGCGCAGACCGAGGCGGTACGCCGGATGGCCGACGGCCACCGGGTGGCCACCATGAAGACGCTGCGGATCGCCTTCCTCTCCGCCCTGGTGCTGGAACTCGTCGCCACCCTGTCGGTGGCGCTGGTCGCGGTGCCGGTGGGCATCCGGCTGCTCGGCGGCGGGCTGACGCTCCAGATCGCGCTGCTGGTGCTGCTGCTCACCCCGGAGGCGTACCTGCCGTTGCGGGCGGCCGGCAGCAGGTTCCACGCCAGCATGGAGGGGCTCACCGCGCTGGACGAGGCGTTCACGCTCACCGGCTCCGCGCCGGCCCCGACAGCCCGTACCGGGGCGCTACCGGACGGGCGCGGCGAGATCCGGTTCGAGGCGGTCACCGTCGCCTACGACCGCACCGTCGCGCTGCGGGACGTCTCGCTGACCATCCGGCCCGGTGAACGGATCGCGATCATCGGCCCCAGCGGCGCCGGCAAGAGCACCCTGCTCGGCCTGCTGCTCGGCTTCGTCACCCCGACCGCCGGCCGGGTCACCGTGGCTGGGGTCGACCTCGCCGGGGCCGACCTCGACGGCTGGCGCCGGCAGCTGGCCTGGGTGCCACAGCGCGCCCACCTGTTCGCCGCCTCACTGGCCGACAACATCCGGCTCGGCACCCCCGAGGCGTCCTCGACCGCGGTCGCCACAGCGGTACGGGACGCCGCCCTGGACGACGTGATCGCCGCCCTCCCCGACGGCCTGGACACCCTGCTCGGTGAGCGCGGCCATGGCCTGTCCAGCGGGCAACGGCAGCGGGTCGCGCTGGCCCGGGCGTTCCTGCGGGACGCCCCCGTGGTCCTGCTCGACGAGCCCACCGCCCGCCTCGACACCGCCGCCGAGGCGGTGGTGCTGTCGGCCACCCACCGCCTGGTGGCCGGTCGCACCGCGCTGCTGGTCGCGCACCGGCCGGCGCTGCTCGCCGACGCCGACCGCATCCTGCGGGTGGACGACGGCCGGGTGACCGAGCTGACACCACAACCAACCGGGGAGGGCCGATGAGCGACGAGCGGCCCGAGCTGACCGGCTCCCGGCCGCCCGACGAGGCGCCGGAACGGACCGTGCTGCGTCTGGCCCGGCCCTATCTGAAGCGGCTGATCGGTGCCGGGCTGCTCGCTGCGGCGACCGAGTTCGCCGGGCTGGCCCTGATGGCCACGGCGACCTGGCTGCTGATGGCGGCTGCCGGTCAACCTCCGCTGGACCGGCTCACCGTGGCGATCGTCGCGGTGCGGGCACTCGCCGTCAGCCGGGGCGTGTTGCGCTACACCGAACGGCTCGCCGGCCACGACGCGGTGCTCCGCCTCGTCACCGACGTCCGGACCCGGGTCTTCGCCACCCTGGCCGCCCGGCGCGGCGCCCCGCCACGCACCGGCGACGCGCTGAGCCGGCTGGTCTCCGACGTGGAGGCGGTCCAGGACCTGCTGTTGCGGGTCGTGGTGCCCGGCGCGGCGGCCGGCTTGGTGAGCGTCCTGGCGGTCGGGCTGACCGCGCTCGTCTCGCCGCCGGCCGCGCTCGTGCTCGCCGTCGGTCTGCTGGTGGCCGGGGTGGCCCTGCCGGCACTGGCCACCGCGCTGACCCGACGGGCCGCCGACGAGGTGGCGCCGCTGCGCGGTGCGCTCGCCGCCGACGCGGTCGACCTGACCCACGGTGCGGCCGACCTGGCCGCCTTCGGCGCGACCGGGGACGCCCTCGACGCGGCCCGACGCCGCGCCCGGCGGCTGGCCCGGCTGGAACGCCGGCTCGCCCTACGCGGCTTCGCCGTCGACGCCGCCGGGGTACTGGTGGCCGGGCTGACCGCCGCCGCCGTGGTGCTGGTGGCGCTCCGCGCCGGAGTGGGCGGGGTGCTCGTCGGTGTCCTGGCGGTCGGCACGCTGGCCGCGGTGGAGATCGCCCTGGCGCTGGTCGGCGCCGCCCGGCAGTGGACCGCGCTCCGCGCCGGCCTGACCCGGGTCGCCCGACTCGTGGCCGAGACCCCGGCCATCGAACCGTCCGCCGCCACCGGCCAGCCGCCGCCCACCGTCTCGCCGGGCTCGAACACCCCGACGGCAGTCGGCCCGACCGTCGCCGACGACACCGCCACCGAAGCCGGCCCGGTGGCGCGCGGGGTCGGCGCTGACGGCCGGGGCAGGGCTCCTGAGGTGCGGTTCGACGGGGTGACGGTGCGGTACCGCAGCGGCGCCCCGGCGGCGCTGAACGGGTTCGACCTCGACCTGCCGGCGGGTCGCCGGGTGGCGGTGGTCGGCCCGAGCGGCGCCGGCAAGAGCACCCTCGCGGCGGTGCTGACCGGTGCGGTACGCCCGGATTCCGGTCGGGTCACCCTGGCCGGGCGCGAGCTGGCCGATTACCCGCCCGAGGAGTTGCCGGCGGTGGTCGGCGGACTGCTCGCCGAGGCGTACGTCTTCCACGCCACGGTTCGGGAGAACCTGCTGCTCGGCCGTCCCGCCGCCGACGAGCAGGCGCTGACCGCCGCGACCGAGGCGGCCGGGTTGGCGGGCTGGGTACGGGCGCAGCCGGACGGTTGGGACACCGTCGTCGGTGAGGAGGGCGGGCAGCTCTCCGGCGGTCAGCGGCAGCGTCTCGCGCTGGCCCGGGCGCTGCTCGCCGCGCCCGCCGTGCTGGTGCTCGACGAGCCGACCGAAGGGCTCGACCCGGTCGCCGCCGACCAGGTACTCGCCGCCACCCTCGCCAGCGTCCCCGCCGGGCGCTCGGTACTGCTGATCTCCCACCGGCTCAGCGGTCTGGCCGGGCTGGACGAGATCGTGGTGCTCGACGCGGGGCGGATCGTCCAGCGTGGCCGGCACGCGGAGCTGGTCGAGGCCCCCGGCTGGTACCGGGAGCAGTGGACCCTGCAACAGGCCGCCGAGCACGGTTATCTGGCGCTGTCCGGCTGACCCCCTCAGGGATGTCCCCGACGGCGGGAGGGCCGCTCGGATGGCAGCATGAGGGCCATGCCGGTGGGTGATGACGTCATGGTCGAGGAGCACCTGCGGCAGCTGGCCGGCCGACTGCACGGGCCACGCCGGCTGCGCGCCGACCTGTTGACCGAGGCGCGGCACGGGCTGCTGGACGCCGTCGAGGCGTACCGGGACAGCGGTCTACCGGCCGGCGAGGCGTCCCGGCGGGCGGTGGCCGACTTCGGTACGCCGGAGCAGCTCGCCCCGGCGTACCAGGCCGAGCTGGCGATGGCCGCGCTGCGCCGGCTGGCGCTGTGGATCGTGGCCTTCGCCGGGGTCGCCGCGCTCGCCGGGGACCTGACCTGGCGCGGGTCGAGCTGGAGCGCGGGACCACCTCCGCCCGCCGGCTACCTGCTGTTGTCCCGGTCGGTGGACGTGTTCTGGGCGGTGGCGTTCCTGGTCGGTGCGGCGGGGCTGGTGCTGGCGGTGGCGACCGCGCGGTCGTCCGGGCCCAGGCTCGCCACCGCAGCCCACGCGATGGGCATCCTGCTGACCGCCACCGTCGTGCTGGGCGCGCTGGCCGGGGCGGCGCTGTTCGGCTGGTCGATCGTGCTGTGGGACGCGGCCCTCAGTTGGCCGCCGATGATCGTCGGCATGCTCGTCGTGGGTGCGGCATACCTCTGGCTGGGCCGGATCGCACGCACCTGGCTGCTCGCCACCCGCCGGCTCGCCGCCGGCTAGGTTCTGTCTCACGGATCTTGGTACGAGACAGCCCTCATGGAGGCCGTCTCGTACCAAGATCGGCGGCTAGGCGCCGTGATCAGCTCGATGCCGTCGAGGGGTGGCCGCTGTCGAGGAAACGGCCGACCGTCGCACTGAACTCGCGCCACCCCGTCCGCTGGTCGGCCAGGGCGCGTCGGCCGGCGTCGGTCAGCTCGTACGTCCGCCGCTCCCGCCCGTTGACCGTGCTCCATGCGCTGACCACGTGCCCGGCCCGCTCCAGCCGTCGCAGCGCCGGGTAGACGGTGCCGGTGGGCAGGTCGAGCAGGCCGTCGCTGCGGGCCCGCAGCGCCTCGATGATGGCGTAGCCGTGCAGGGCACCCCGCTCCAGCACGGCGAGCAGGAGGGCGTCGAGGTGGCCGTGCAGCGCCTGGGCGTTCATAGGTAGGAACGCTACTTGTCGGACCACGACACCGCCACCGGGGCGGGCACCGGTCACCCAGCGCAGCCAACTAGGGTATGTGCCCAGAGTCACTTGCCGGCATCCGCGCCGGCGAGTGGGCAGCCCGACGCACCCGGAGGTCACCGTGGCCCGCCAGTCGCCTCAACGGCCGGACGCCGACGAGCCCGAGCTCGATGACACGACCGGCGCCGCCGAGCCGGACGCCACCGCCGAACCGGAGGCCGCCACCGAGGCGGACACCGGCGCCGCCCGCGCGCTCTGGGACGAGCTGCGGATCGACCCGGTGGAGATCGCCCTGCCGGCCGGCACCGGATACACGCTGCGGGCGTACCGGCCGGCCAGCGAGCTGACCCCGACCGACGTGGCCGAGCGCGACGCCGACGATCCGTTCCTGGCCCGCCGTCAGGTCGTCGAGGCCGAGGACGACGAGAGCGACGAGGTCGTCATCCTCGACGAGGAGGTCGCCCGGGAGTTCGCCGAGAGCGACGACGAGGAGAAGCGGGCCAAGGACGGCGCCGCGGACACCGACGCCAAGGAGGACACCGACGCGAAGGCGGCCGACGAGGCCGGCGACGAGGAGGTGCCGGTCTTCCTGAGCCACCGGGGACGGCTGCTGCTGTTCAAGACCCCCGAGTCGCTGGTGAGCTTCGTCCGGTCCGGCGCACCGAACGATCTGTCTCAGCTGGACAGTTGGAATGAATTGTCCGAACGGGTGGAGCCGGCCGACATCGCGCCACTCGACGAGGACATCTACGAACTCGACCTCGTGGTGGAGAACCTGCGCGGCGGGCACGACACCTGGGACCCGACGCTGCTCATCGAGGCCGGCGAGGTCGCCCGGGACGTGGCGTACGCGCTGCGCCTGCCCGCCGTACTCGACATGCTCTCCGCCGGCTCCAGTCTCGACGACCTGGACGAGGCGCTGCGGGCCTCGGCCAACGGCGGCATCGGCGGTTTTCTGGGTCGTCGCCGGCTGAAGAAAATCGGGGCACAAACCGCAAGTCTCGGTTGGCGGACGATTGTCGGAAAGATCTCTGCGGTCGTGGACTGGCGCGACTGACCCGCACCAGGGAGCATCAGTCTCTGGCAGAGAAACCTGTGTCCCGGGAGGAGGACGACGCCGTGGCGCTCGTGCGCGTGTACTGCGGTCTGGCCTCGGCGGATCCGGCCGACCGACCGGCCTCGGCCGGATCGACGCTGACGTCCGCTGTGGTCGACGACGCAGGCCGTCTGCTGCATGTCTCCGAGGTCGGCGACGACCCGGCGGGCTACGCCCGGCTGGTCACGCTCCTCGTGGACCGCTCAGGCGGGCCGAGTGGCGCGGCGATCGCCGCCGACAGCGACGACCACACCGTCACCTCACTGCTCAGCGCCGCCGGTCGCCCATTGGCGCTCGCCGATGACGACTCGGTCGACGACTTCGCCGAGCGGTTCGCCGACGACGATTCGATCGAGGAGATGCAGTCCCCTCCGGCGGTGCGGCGGGCCGTCGGCCTGGCCCGCGCCCTACAGGCCGGCGCCCTGTCGGCCGTGACCCTGCCGGCTCCCCGGGAGCTGGCCGGTTACAAGCAGGTGCTCGCCGCGCACGCGGCACTGACCAGCGGCCGGCACTCCGCCGCGGTCGCACTCCGCGAGGTGCTGCGCGAGCTGTACCCGGCCGCCCTGCGGGCCTTCCCCGACCCCGCGGAGTCGATCCCGCTGGCGGTGCTGGAGGCACTGCCCGAGCCGAGCATGCTCACCGACGCCGGCCGGGGCCGGGACGCCGCAGTCACCGCCGACGCCGTCGCCGCGCAACTCGCGACCGATGGCATGGGCGACCCCGACGCGATCGACGAGGCGGTCACCGCGCTGCGGGTGGCCATCTCCGAGACGCCGCGTCGGTCCACCGTCAACCGGGCGCTCACCGCAGCCGCCGCCGAGACCATCCGGCAGGCGGTCGCCTCCGTGCGGGCCTGCGACGCCGGCTGCGAGGCACTGGTCGGCGCGCTGCACGCCCGGACCGCCGGCCCGGCCCAGGCAACCGGCCGCCGGGCCGCCGCCCGGCGCGGCGAGCCGGTCGGCGAGCTGCCGGTCGCCAACAGCGCAGCCGCCCTGCGCGCGGTACGTCCCACCGGTCCCGAGCCGGCCGGCGGGCGCCGGGCCCGCCCCGAGCCCGTACCGGGCAACGCCGCACCGGCGACGCCCCGGCCGATGGGTCCGCCGCCGATGGCGCCAGCCCCGGTCACCCCGCCGCCGGTCGCACCGGCCCCGGTCGCGCCGGCCGCCGTCGCCGGCCCGCCCGTCTCGGCGCCGCCGTCGCGGCCCGAGTCCACCGGGTCGCGGATCGACGGGCCGACGAACCGGCCGATCTCCACGCCACCGCCACCGCCCGGGATCACCCCGATCGCGCCGGCACCACGCGGCTCGATCCCACCCGCCGAGGCCGGCGAGCCGTTCCGCCCGACGCTGACCACGGCGGCGATCAACAGTGCCCGCGCCGAGCGCCAGCGCACCATCATCCCGCCCCGGCCCAAGACCAACGGTGAGCCGCCGGCACCGACGGGCGGTTTCAGCGCCACCGACCTCAGCGTGCCGGTGCCGACGCCCCGCCCCGGGCAGGAGCCGGCCGCGCCCGGCTCGCGCGCCAACTGGCCGCTGGTCAACAACCCCGAGAACCCCGTCGACAGCTCGGCCCGCAACCCCGCCGTCGGCTCGTACGACGACCGGCACCGGGGGGCCGCCGCCGACACCCAGGCCGAGGTGCCCGCCGACCTGAACACCGAGCGTCGGGTGACCCCGCCGTGGCTCGCCGACGACCTGCCGCCGGAGCCTCCGGTGCTGCGGCTCGTCGAGCCGCCCCCGCTGGCCGACCGGGCTCTGCGGGGCGGGGCGGAGTCGCATCTGGAGAACCCGCCGCTGCGTCTGGTGGACCGGGCTCGGGCCGAGGAGCACGGTGGGCGCCCGGCGGAGCAGCTGGATCTCACGCCGCCGCGCCGCCCGGTCCCGCCGGTCGAACACCGGCCGTCGCCGATCTCCGACGAGGGTGACGGCGATCTGCTGATCTTCGCCCAGGCCAAGTCGGCCTGGTTCGTCGGGCACGGCGAGGATGCCGACCTGGACTGGTCGAGTCTGGCCGACAGCGGATGGCAGGCCGCCGAGCAGGCCGCCCGTCCGGCAGTCGGTGCCGAGACGAACGCCGGGCTGCCCAAGCGCGTACCGCAGGCCAACCTGGTGCCCGGCTCACCGCTGCGCGAGGAGCGTCCACTGCGGATCGTGCGGGACGCGGCGAGCCTGGCCGAGAACACCACCGGCTACTTCCGCGGCTGGCGCCGGGGACAGGAGATCGGCGGGTTCGCGGTCGGTGGCCGCCCGGGTCGGGAGTCGGCCGGCGGCTGGGACTTCACCCGGGACACCGGCGACCGCGACGACGATCGGGAGTACGAGTACCGCTCCGCCGGCTACCGCTCCTGACGCCGGCACCCCCGCTCACCTGCGTGTTTCTGCCCACACCCGGATAATTTGACGCCGGGTCGGCGGGGCCGGAAGCATACCCGCGGAACAGCCGGCGGCAGGTCGCCGGGCGGGAAGGCGACACATGGCAACACCGGCAACCGGCCCCTGCGTGCTCACCCGACGGGGCGTCCTGGCTGCGGCGGCGGGCACCCTGCTGCTCAGCGCCTGCGGGCGCGAAGGTGACCGCGAGCAGGCTGTCGTCCGGCCCACCCCCGGACACGAACTGGTCATCGGCGTGACGCTGGAGCTGAGCGGGCCGGGCGCGGCCCTGGGCGTGGCCCAGGAGCGGGCCCTGGCGATCAGCGCGGAGGCCGCCAACGTCAAGGGTGTGGCCGTCGGCAACCTGCGCCGGACCGTCCGGCTGGAGGTACTGGACAACCGCAGCGACCCCCGGCTCGCCGCCCAGCAGGCCACCGAGCTGGGCGAGCGCGACGACGTGCACGCCCTGATCGGGGGCGCCCTGGCGGAGACCTCGATGTCGATCATCGGGGCGGCGCAGCAGCTCCGGCTGCCGTTCGTGTCGCTGGCGTTCGGTGACGCGATCACCGTCCCGCTGGCCCAGCGGGCGTTCATCTACAAGGTCACCCCGGACGCCGGGGACGTCGCCCGGCGGCTGACCCAACTGCTCGACAGCCAGCGGGTACGCCGGATCGTGCTGCTGGCCGAGGGTGGGCTGCACGGCGACTCCGGCGTACGGGCGATGAGCAACGCCGTACGCGCCGCCGACGCGGAGATCGTCCGCACGGTACGGCTCCCCCGGGCCGCCGATGGCGTCACCCGCGCCGCTGAGCAGGCCGTAGCGGCCCGAACCGACGGCGTGGTCGTCTGGGGTACCGCCCCGACCTCCGGTGCCGCCGCACGGGCGCTCCGCGAGGCCGGATTCGACGGCACGCTGTTGTTCGACGCCGGGGCGGTCGCCGAGGAGACCCTGGAGGGCCGCAACGCGCTCGCCGTGGAAGGCGCGTACGCCGTGCACCCGACCTCGTTGGGCGGCTCCACCATGGCCAACGGCAGCGCCGCCGGTCGCGCGTACCGGGATCTCGTCTCGCAGTACATCCACCGGCACGGCGCCTACAACGGCTTCGCCCCGTACGCCTCGGACGCCCTGCTGCTCATCACCACGGCGGCCCGGCTGGCCGACAGTGTGGACCGTGGCCGGCTGCGGGCCTACCTACAGAACCAGGTCACCGACGGGATGTCGGGGCTGTACTCGTTCACGCCCATCCGGCACAGCGGGATGGAGCGGCACTCCCTCGGGGTGTACCGGGTGGACGGCGGCGCCTGGAACCGGCACAGCTGATCGGCCCCGGGCGCCTGCGGCTGATCGGCCCCTGGCGCCCGCTCGGGGCCCAGCCCTGGGCAGCCGCGTCTCGGCGCGGTACCGGCGTACGGGCAGCAGCGCGGGCCACCGGATCGACGGCGCCAACTCCGGATCCACCGCGACCGAGGTGGCGGCGCCGTTATCCGCACAGCAACCAGCGCCCGGTGACGGCGGAGCCGACACCGGGCGCTGCGACGTGATACTCAGGCCGGGGCGACGGCCCGCGAGCGACGCATGGTGAGCACGTACTCGACCAGCGAGATCAGCACGTGCTTCGTCGACTCCCGGTTCCGGGCGTCGCAGGCCACCACCGGGACGTGGGAGGAGATGGCGAGCGCCTCCCGGACGTCCTGCGGGTCGTGGTACTGCATGCCGTCGAAGCAGTTGATGGCCACCAGGTACGGCAGCCGCCGGTGCTCGAAGAAGTCGATCGCCGCGAAGCAGTCGGCCAGCCGGCGGGTGTCCACCAACACGACCGCGCCGATCGCGCCGCGCACCAGTTCGTCCCACATGAACCAGAAGCGGGTCTGACCCGGCGTACCGAACAGGTACAGGATCAGGTCGCGATCGATCGAGATACGGCCGAAGTCCATGGCCACCGTGGTCGTCTTACCCGGCACCTGCCGGGTGTCGTCGACGCCAACCCCGGCGGAGGTCATGATCGCCTCGGTCGTCAGCGGCGTGATCTCCGAGACCGAGCCGACCAGCGTCGTCTTGCCGACGCCGAATCCACCGGCGATAACGATCTTCGCCGAGGTCACGCGCCCGCTCGGGGTCGGCGGGCGGTGCGACATGTCAGAGCCTGCGAAGTCCACTCAGCACCCTCTCCAGCAATTCAGTGCCCACCGCGTCGTCCGAGTCGTCCAGGATGGTCGGCTCGTGGACCGCGACCAGGCCGTCCGTCGCCATGTCGGCGATGAGCACCCGGGCCACGCCGAGCGGAAGCTGCATTCGCGCCGCGATCTCGGCGAGTGACTGCACGCGTCCGTCGCACAGCGCGGCGATGTACTGGTGTTCACGGCCTTGCCCACCGTTGTTGCCGGTGGCAGCGGCCCGACCGCGCACCGTCGTCTCGACCAGCGCCTCCAGGGCGATGTCGAGGCGGGGACGGGTACGACCACGGGTTACGGCGTATGGACGGACCAATGCGCCGGTCGGCTCGTCACGATCAGTCATGTCGCCGCTCACCTCCTTCGTACCCGGCACCGGATGACCCGGTGCTACCCGTCGTATGTAGTGTCTCGCCTCGCCCGCCACCCGGCCGGCGCGACGATCAGCCCATCATCCCGACAGCCGTACGCGGCGCCGGGGTCAGGGCGTCGCCCACCCGGTCGACGAGCAGGGCCATTTCGTAACCGACCTGCCCCACGTCGGAGCTGCGCGCGGCGAGCACCGCGAACGACGAGCCGTCGGAGATCGACATCAGGAACAGGAAGCCATTGTCCATCTCGACCACGGTCTGCAGCACGGCGCCTCCCTCGAAGCAGCGGGCCGCCCCCTGGGTCAGGCTGACCAGGCCGGAGGCGATCGCCGCCAGCTGATCCGCCCGGTCCCGCGGGAGGTCTCGTGACGACGCCAGGAGCAGGCCGTCCGCGGAGACGGCGACCGCGTGCGCGACACCCGGTACCCGATCGGCGAAGTTGGCCAGCAGCCAGCCGAGATCCTGCGTACTAGTCATCCTTCTTGCTCCTTCTGCCCGCTCCCGGCCACCGGGCCTGAGCCAGACTGCGAGGATTGCTGCCCGCCCGAAGTTCCCTCCGGGCCGGTCGGGTTGCTGTCCGACGGGTGGTTACGCCCCCGCTGGACACCACGGTGGTAAGCGGAGAGCAGTCCGCGCACCGACTCGGGGTTGCGTCGCTGCACCGAGGTGCTCGGCTTCTCCACCGCTCCCGGTACGAGCTGCGCCATCGGCGTGCGCTTCGGCAGCCCGGTCTGGGTGGTGCCGCCGGTCGACACCTGACTGGCGGCGGAGGCGGCCCGCCAGCCGTCGTCGGCCGCAGTCTGCCACACACTCTCCTGCGGCGCAGGACGGTATGCGGGCCGGCTCTCGGCGGCACCCGGACGGGGCCCGCCGTTCGTCCCGGCGCCGTTCCCGCCCAGCCCGCCGCCGGCCGTCGGAGTCTCTGCCATCGGTGCGTTACCTGTCGTCCCGGGTGCGGTCTGCGGAGCGGACCGACCAGCGGTGTCGACCGCGGAGAACTGTTGGGTCGGTGCACCGTTCGCCGCCGGCTGGCGGGCACCTGCCGACTCCTCCGGGCCCGGACGGCGGGTGCGGAACCACGCCGACTCCAGCTCCCGGAAGATGGGCAGCTCCATCGTCTCATCCGCGTACCGCTGCCGGTTCTGCGCCTGCGGCGTCGGAGTGGTCGGCCGGGCGGACTGCGCCGCCGGACGTGGCACCCGAGGCAGCTCGGTGGTCATGTCCAGCGCCGCGGCCAGTCGCTCCGGCACGGCCGGGGCCGCCGGTTCCCCGGCGACCGGGGGCCAGGCGGGCGGCGCCGAGGGTGCCGGACTGGTCGGTCCCGCCGACACCGGACGCTGCGGCAGTTGGCTGCCCGGCGGCGTCGAGATCGGGGCGGCGGAGTACGGCTGTCCGGACGCCGGAGCGGCCGAGACCGGCGGGGCGGAGTACGGCGTACCCGAGATCGGGGGCGACGAGATCGGCGGGATCGGCGGGGCCGACACCGCGGGCGGCGCGTACGGCATGGCCTCCGGGCTGCTCGGCAGCTGGCGCGGAATGTTCGGCTGCGAACCGGCGCCGGGGTGCTCGTCGGCGGCCCGACGCTGCGGCAGCGGATCGATCGGCTGGCCGTTGGAGGAGCGGGGGGCGAAGTTGCTCGCGCCGGCGCCACCGCCGCCACCGGTGACGCCGCTGGCGCCGGTCAGGTCCGACCAGGCGGGCAGGTTGGCCGCACCCGCCGCGGTGGCCGGGGTTCCCGCCCCGTTGCGGCTGGCCGGGTCGAAGGGCCGCCCGCCCAGGGTCACCTGGTTGCCGGAGCCGCCGGGGCGCTGCGTGGGCGCCGCAGGTGCGGCCGGACCGTTGCCGAGCGCGGGCAGCGCCCCGAAGGCCAGGTTCGGGCCGGGCGGCGCAGCGGCCGGGGCGGGCAACGCGGCGGGCTGCATTCCCCGACCGGACAGTGCCCGGGGCACCAGCACGGTGGGGGGCAGCGTGACGTCGGCGACCGTGCCCCGGTCGTTGCCGGGACGCAACTCGACCTTGACCACGTGCCGGGACGCCAGCCGGGCGACCACGACCAGACCCATCATCCGGGATACGGCCACGTCCACCTGCGGCGGCGTGGCAAGCCGCTCGTTCAGGTCGGCCAGTTGCTCGGGGCTGATCCCGATGCCCCGGTCCTCCACGTACAGCGAGGCGCGGTCGCCGACCCGACGGGCCTCGACCAGCACCTGCGAATCCGGCGGCGAGAACGCGGTGGCGTTGTCGAACAGCTCCGCGACGAGGTGGACGAGGTCGTTCACCGCGTGCGCGGCGACCTCGATGTCGCGGTCGATCACCCCGAACTCGATGCGCGTGTAGTGCTCGACCTCGGACTGCGCGGCGCGCAGCACGTCGATCAGCGCGGCCGGCTCCCGCTGCACGCGGGTCGAGTCGGCACCGGCGAGGACCAGCAGGTTCTCGTCGTTGCGGCGCATCCGGGTGGCGAGGTGGTCGAGCTGGAACAGCTCGGCCAGCCGGTCCGGGTCCTCCTCGCCGCGTTCCAGCCGGTCGAGGTGCCCGATCAGCCGGTCGACCAGGATCTGGGACCGGCGGGCCAGGTTGACGAACATGGTGGCGACGGACGCCCGCAGTGCGGCCTGCTCGGCGGCGGTGCGGACCGCCTCCAGGTGGACCGCGTTGAAGGCCTCGGTCACCTGACCGAACTCGTCGCGGCTGCGCACCGGCAGCGGCTCGGCGATCTGGTTGGCCAGTTGCACCGGGGAGAGCTGCCCGGTGACCTGCGGGTCACGCAGCCGGGCCACCGCCTGGGGCAGCCCGTACTGGGCGATGGAGAGCGCACCCTGGCGCAGTTCCCGCAGGGAGCGGGCCATCGAGCGGGCCACCAGGTACGCCAGGATGACGGCGAGCAGCAGCATGGTCAGCAGCAGGCCGGTCTCCAGGAACACCTGGCGCTGCACGTCGGAGCGGAGTTCGGCAGCCTGCGTCTGCACGTCGGTGTCGAACTTCGACTCGACCGCACGGATCAGCTTCCCGTTGGCGACCAGCGCCGCGTCCCACTGGTCGGCGGTGAAGGAGATGCCGGAGAGGTCCGGGGAGGTGTCGGCGTTGACCTGGCTGATGTAGATGGTCGCCTGCCGGCGGTCACCGCCGCCGATGGTCTGGGCGTGGAACTCCGCCTCTTCGTCGGTGGCGACCGAGTTGAAGCTCTGCTGCGCCTGCTGCTGACCGGTCTCGCTGGAGATGTAGTCGGTCCGCAGGGCGGAACTCATGCCCCGCTGGAGCGCCCGGTGCACCACCACCCGGCGCACGGAGAGCCACTCCTTCTCCCGGGCCACGGCGGCGGAGGCGCGCATCCGGTCGCTCAGCTCGTTGTCACCGGCGAGCTGGCTGGCCGAGTCCCGAACGGTGAGCAGCTGGTTGATCAGCTCGTCGTAGGACTGGAGCGCATCGGTGATCTTGAACTTGCCGTTGAACACCTGACTACGCGTGCCCGGCAGGTCGGTCAGCCGCCCGTCGATCTGGTTGAGCAGACCACCGAGGCTGGAGGGCAGATCGGTGAGTTCGGCCCGCTGCTGCGAGTAGGGGTCCTTGACCTCGTCGACCCGCGCGGAAACCTGGTTGTAGAGGGCGGAGTACTTCTTCTTCGCCTCCGACTCGGGCTGCCCCGCCTGCTGCGGCGGCACACCCAGCAGCAGCACCGCCGCGGTCCGCTCGTCCTGCAGGCCGTCCACCAGTTCGCCGGAATAGCCGATGAGCTCGGCAAGGTCACCGGCCCGGTTCGCGTCGCTCAGCGATTCCAGGTGGTCGACCAGGCCGCTGGTGCCCACGACGACCGTGGCGATGGTCGGCACGATCATGATGAGACCGAGCTTTGACCAGATCGGCATGTCGCGGAGCCGACCAGCCGGCCGGCGCAGACGCGACAGGAAGGAGCCTGCCGTCTTCGGCCGTTTGCTCACGTCACCGCCCTCGTGATTGCAGCGTCCGCGTTGCCCCCGGGCAACGCCCAGCGGCCGACCCGGCGGGTCGGACCATCCGAGATTCCATCACGCCGCCCGGCAAAGAGAAAGCCCAGGTTGGCCCTAGCTGGCGGTGTGATGAGATGTTGATGCAATTTGATCGCGGTCCGTCTGTCCGGAGTCACTAAAAGTAATGGTATCCCCGCGCCGAGTCGTCCTACTTGCCGGCCCTTCCGGCTCCGGAAAGTCGTACATAGCCCAACGAACCGGTCTACCGGTCCTCTGCTTGGACGACTTTTACAAAGACGGCGATGACCCTACGTTACCTAGACGGAACGGGCAGATCGACTGGGAGTCGCCCGATTCCTGGGACGCCGAGAGCGCGATCGAGATCATTGCCCAACTGATCCGCCACGGCCAAGCAGACGTGCCGGTCTATGCCATAAATGAGGATCGCCGGGTAGCCAGCCGACGCTTCGACCTGGCCGATGCGCCACTTTTCGTCGCCGAAGGGATTTTCGCTGCCGAGATCGTCGAGGAATGCCGACGACGCGGCCTGCTCGCCGGGGCGTACGCCCTGCGCCGGCCGCGTGGCGCGACCTTCCTCCGCCGCCTGAGCCGGGATCTCGCCGAGCAGCGCAAGGGCCCCCGGGTGCTGCTGAGTCGCGGCGTCGCGCTGCTGCGGGCCGAACCGGCGGTGCTGCGGCGGCAGACCGGCCTCGGCGCGGAGGCGGCCCGTGGCCGGGAAGTCCTGCGGCGGGTGGCCCGACTGCTCGCCGCCGGTCACCCACCCGCCCGGTGAGTCACCCCAGGAGCTTCGCGTACGCCGGCTTGATCACCTCGTCGATGATCTGGAGCCGCTCGTCGAACGGGATGAAGGCACTCTTCATCGCGTTGATGGTGAACCACTGCACCTCGCGCCAGCCGTAGCCGAACGCCTCGGAGAGCAGAGCCATCTCGCGGGAGACCGAGGTGCCGCTCATCAGCCGGTTGTCGGTGTTGACGGTGACCCGGAACCGCAGGTCACGCAGCAGACCGATGGGGTGCTCGGCGATCGAGGCGGCGGCGCCGGTCTGCACGTTGGACGACGGGCAGAGCTCCAGCGGAATGCGCTTGTCCCGCACGTACGCGGCCAGCCGGCCGAGCGTCGGCTCGGCACCCGGCGTGATGTCGTCGACGATGCGTACGCCGTGCCCGAGCCGATCCGCGCCGCACCACTGGATGGCCTGCCAGATCGACGGCAGCCCGAACGCCTCACCGGCGTGGATGGTGAAGTGGAAGTTCTCCCGCTGGAGGTATTCGAAGGCGTCCAGATGCCGGGTGGGCGGGAAGCCCGCCTCCGCGCCGGCGATGTCGAAACCCACCACACCGTGGTCGCGGTGCCGTACCGCCAACTCGGCGATCTCCTGCGACCGGGCCGCGTGCCGCATCGCGGTGAGCAACGTGCCGACCCGGATCGGCGTACCCAACTCGGCGGCGAGGGCGCTGCCCTCGACGAAACCGGCCAACACCGCCTCGACCACCTCGTCCAGGCTCAGATCCCGTTCCAGGTGCTGCTCCGGGGCGAACCGCACCTCGGCGTAGACCACCCCGTCGGCGGCCAGGTCCAGCGCACACTCGCGGGCGACCCGGCGTAGCGCCGAGGGGGTCTGCATCACGGCGACGGTGTGCGCGAAGGTCTCCAGGTAACGCTCCAGCGATCCGGAGTGGGCCGCCGCCACGAACCAACGACCCAGCTCATCGGGGTCGGTGCTGGGCAACTCGTGACCGACCTCGGCGGCCAGGTCGATGATCGTCGCAGGTCGCAGGCCGCCGTCCAGATGGTCGTGCAGCAGCGCCTTCGGTGCCTTGACGATGTCCTCGTACCGCAGAGTCGTGACCATGGTCTGACCCTAGTCCCCGCCGCTGACCGGCCCCACCCGACCACCAGGGACAATGGCCTGGTGAACGCACCTGGACCGGACCCTCGGGTCGTCGACCGCCTGCGCTGCCCGGTCTGCGGCGAAGGACTGACCACCGTCGTCCACACCCTGCGCTGTCCGCGCCGGCACAGTTTCGACGTCGCCCGGCAGGGCTACGTCAACCTGCTCGCCGGTCGCGCCCCGCACACCGGCGACACCGCGGAGATGGTCGCCGCCCGAGCGGACTTCCTGGCTGCCGGCCACTACGACGTCATCTCCGCCGCCCTCGCCGACGCCGCCGCCGCTCACCTAACTGCCCCGCACTCCCTTTGCTCTGCTTCAACGGACGCAACGGAAACCGGGCGAGAGTGGCGCGTGGAGGTAAGCAGAGCAAAGGCGGCACAGCTGGCGGTGCCTGGCGCCCAGGCGGCCGGTGCCGTCGAGCCGTACCCGCTGGTGGTGGATGCCGGCGCGGGCACCGGCCGGCACCTCGCGGCGGTGCTGGCGGCGGTGCCGACGGCGGTCGGTCTCGCCCTGGACATCGCCAAGCCCGCGCTACGGCGGGCCGCCCGGACCCACCCGCGCGTCACCGCGGCGCTGGCCGACACCTGGCAGCGACTGCCGCTGGCGGACGCCTCGGCGGCGCTGCTGCTGAACGTCTTCGCGCCCCGCAACGGCGCCGAGTTCCACCGGATCCTCGCCCCGACCGGACGGCTGCTGGTGGTGACCCCGGCCACCGACCATCTCACCGAACTGGTCGCCGCGCTCGGTCTGCTCCGGGTCGACCCGGCCAAGGCGGATCGGGTGGCGGCCAGCCTGGGCGGGCACTTCACCGAGGAGTCGGCCACCGTGCACCGGCAGGAGCTGACGCTCTCCGGCCCGGAGGTGGCCACCCTGGTCGGCATGGGCCCGAGCGCCTGGCACACCGACCCGGTGGCGCTGGCCGCCCGGATCTCCGCCCTCGGCGAGCCGGTCCGGGTGACCGTGGCGGTCCGGCTCGGCGTCTACCGACCGTCCTAGGTGGAGAGGTCGACCTCTTCCCAACCGGGCGGCTCGTCGTGGTAGGGCCCGCGCAGGATCACCGCCCACTCCAGCGCCCAGCGTCGCTGGCCGATCGCGTTGGCGTCCACCAGACCGGGCATCGCCCGGCCGGCGCGGCCCACCTCCAGGTACGCCCAGTCCAGGCAGTAGTGCAGGTCGAGCAGGGCCGCCGCGTCCGCCGGGTGCTGCGGCGCTGCCAGGATCCTGGACCGCCACTGCCGGAAGGTCTCCCCCTCGGCGATGTTCGGCAGCCGCTCCACCAGCCGGTCGTCCGCCGGCATGGTGGGGTCGAGCTGCTTTGTCAGGCCGAGTACCCAGGCCAGCGAGAACAGCGCGTCGTGGTGCAGGACGAAGGAACGATGGTCACCCTTGGCCCCGGTGACGAACTGGAATTCCGGCGGGGTGACCATCTCCACCAGGTGCGAGGCGAGCAGCCAGCTCATCGCGGCCTGGGGCGGCATGCCGAAGCAGCGGGCCAGGATCAGGTGCAGCACCGCGATCCGCGCCTCGATCTCCCCGGTGGGTCGCAGCTCGATCTCGTCGCCCGGTTCCCAGACCAGCGGAAACTGCGGGGGCGGCAGCGGAAGCCGCAACCGGGACAGCTCTTCCAGGCTCGCCTCGCGCACTTCCCGGGGGTCCGGGGCAGGAACGATCACGGCAACATCCCTGTCTGCTCACGACGTCTCGGCGCCGACGGTCCCCCCTGGCCTGCGAGAATAGCGGCCCGATTGACGCGGCACCATGGGACGGACGAACCGTTGGTTCACTCGACTCGTTCGATCACCAACGACGTCGGTGTCGGTGGCCGCTGCTCGATGGTCACCGCCAGCGCAGACTCCGCCAGCGCCGCCGGGATCAGCTCGGCCCGCTCGGCCCGCAGTTCGTAGAGCGGCTCCCCGGCCCGCACCGGGTCACCGGGACGTTTGTGCAGCACCACACCGGCCGGCACACTCACCGGGTCCTCCTTGCGGGCCCGACCCGCGCCGAGACGCCAGGCCGCCACCCCCATGGCGTACGCGTCGACCGCCGCCACGTAGCCGTCCGAGTCCGCGCGGACCACCTCGACCTCGGCCGCCGTCGGCATCGGCGCGTCCGGGTCACCGCCCTGCGCCCGGATCATCGAGCGCCACACGTCCATCGCCCGCCCGTCGCGCAGCGCGGCGGCCGGATCGGCGTCGGTCAGCCCGGCGGCGTCCAGCATCTCCCGGGCCAGTGCCAGGGTCAGCTCCACGACGTCGGCGGGTCCGCCGCCGGCGAGCACCTCGACGGACTCGGTCACCTCGATCCCGTTGCCGATGGTCCGGCCGAGCGGAGTCGACATGTCGGTGAGCAGCGCGACCGTCTTCACCCCGTGGGCGCCGCCCAGCTCCACCATGGTCCGGGCCAGCTCACGGGCATCGTCGATGGACTTCATGAACGCACCGGAGCCGACCTTGACGTCGAGCACCAGCGCGCCGGTGCCCTCGGCGATCTTCTTGCTCATGATCGAACTGGCGATCAACGGGATCGCCTCGACGGTGCCGGTGACGTCACGCAGCGCGTACAGCTTGCGGTCGGCCGGGGCCAGCCCCGACCCGGCGGCGCAGATCACCGCCCCGATGTCGCGCAGCTGCGCGATGAACTCCTGGTTGCTCAGCGCCGCCCGCCAACCGGGAATCGACTCCAGCTTGTCCAGCGTGCCGCCGGTGTGCCCCAGCCCGCGCCCGGACAGCTGCGGCACCGCCGCACCGCACGCGGCCACCAGCGGCGTCAGCGGCAGGGTGATCTTGTCGCCGACCCCACCGGTCGAGTGCTTGTCCACCGTCGGCCGGGCCACGGACGACAGGTCCAGCCGCTCGCCACTGGCGATCATCGCGGCCGTCCAGCGGGCGATCTCCGGCCCGGTCATCCCGTTCAACAGGATCGCCATGGCCAGCGCGGACATCTGCTCGTCGGCCACCACCCCCCGGGTGTACGCATCCACCACCCAGTCGATCTGCGCGTCCGACAGCACCCCCCCATCCCGCTTGACCCGAATAACATCAACCGCCGCAAACCCACTCATCAGAACAATCTTCCTAGTCGTCCGAAACAGCCCACCCGGCCCGCACCCCACCGATCGTCAGCCCATCAGCACCAACCCGAGAGCCAGCCTCCCCGCCGGAACCCGACCCGCGCCCCGCCGCAACGGCCCCGCGGGCAACCCACCTGCGCGACGAGCCCACGGACCGCACCGGCGCGGGCCGGGGCCTGCCGTGCCCGGCGGAGGGATCAAGCCTGACCGCCCGGAGCCGGGTACGGGGCGGGCCCAGACCCCAACCGCAACCACCGCGAACCCGGCAAACTCAACCAGCCCAGCGCACCGGAATCTCCAGCGGCGGCTCGCCCTCGCCAGCCCAGAAGATCGTGCCGGACGCGTCCACCACCACCACCCGAGGCGTCCGCGCCAACCCCCAGCTGATCGCCGCAGCGGAGTCGTCCCAGCTCGGCCCCTCCTCCAGCACCCCGGTCTCGGCACCCGCGTCGTCGCCGGACGAACGTTCCCAGTAGGCCGTCCAGACCTGCTTTCCGGCGGACAGGTCGGGGTGCACGAAGACGGTGCCCCGCCCACGCCAGGCGGCCAGCCGGTCGGGCACCACCGGGACCGGCTGTTCGCCGGTCACCGCCTCGATGTCGGCCACGTCGAAGGCGTGTGGCAGCAGTTCGGCCATTCGCAGTGGGCCCGCCTTGCCCTCGATCAGGCACTCCGGCCCGCCCTGCTCCCAGAGCAGTTGCCGGCAGCGCCCGCACGGCATCAGCGGCTCACCGGTGGCGTCGACACAGGACAGCGCGACGATCCGGCCACCACCGGTGGCGTGCAGCGAGGAGACCACTCCGCACTCGGCGCAGAGCACCACGCCGTACGCGGCGTTCTCGACGTTGCAGCCGACGACCACCCGGCCGTCGTCGACCAGGGCCGCCGCGCCCACCGGGAACTTCGAGTACGGCACGTACGCGTGCCGCATCACTTCGGTGGCGGCGGCCCGCAGCCGCTCCCAGTCGATCTCCATGGTGTGTTCCCCCTGGCTCAGCCCTTGATGTACGGCTTACCGTCGGCGGCCGGCGCCCGGACCCGGCCGACCAGCCCGGCCACGGCCAGGATCGTCGCCAGGTACGGCAGCATGGCCAGGAACTGGCCGGGGATGATGCTGTTGATCGCGCCCAGGTAGGTGGCCAACTGGTCGGCGAAGCCGAAGAAGAGCGCGGCGAGCAGCGCCCCAGTCGGGCTCCACCGGCCGAAGATCAGCGCGGCCAGGGCGATGAAGCCCTTACCGCCGATCATGTTCTTGGTGAACGAGAAGAGGGCCAGCGTGTACGACGCACCGCCGATGCCGGCGACCGCGCCGGCCAGGATCACGTTGCGGTAGCGCAGGCCGAGGACCTTCACGCCGAGGGTGTCCGCTGCCGTCGGGTGCTCACCCACCGAGCGGGTCCGCAGCCCCCACCGGGTACGGAACAGCGCGATGTGGATCACCAGCACCAGCACCAGCGCGAGGTAGAGGAAGATGTTGCCCCGGAACAGCGCCGGTCCCAGCACCGGGATGTCCGACAGCAGCGGGATCTCCCAGTTGCTGAACCGGGGCGCGCTGTTGTAGCGGGCCGCGTCGGTCTGCATCAGCCGCTCGTAGAGGAAGCCGGTGATGCCGAGCGCCAGCAGGTTCAGCACGATGCCCATGACCACCTGGTCGACCAGGTAGCGGATGGAGAAGACGGCCAGCAGCAGCGAGATGAAGGAACCACCGATCGCGGCGGCGAACAGGCCCACCCAGACACTGCCGGAGATGCTGCCGAACAGCGCGCCGCTGAACGCGCCCATCAGCAGTTGTCCCTCGATGGCCACGTTGACCACGCCGGACCGCTCGCAGAGCACGCCGGCCAGCGACCCGAAGATCAGCGGCAGGGCGAGCAGGAAGGTGCCCCGCACGATGTTGACCAGCGGCATGAAGTTCTGCCCGGCCGGCGCGGCGGAGATCTGCCAGCACAGGAAGGAGAGCACGAACGCGACCAGGCCCACGGCGAGCGCCGGGATGAACCAGCGCTTCGGCAGGCCGGCGAGCATGGCCGCGCCTGCGGCCAGGGTGATCAGGCCGAAGATGATCGCCCCGACCGTACCGTTGACCTCCAGCGCGGCCCCGGCGGCGTCCTCGCTGAGCGTGAAGCGGGCCTGCTCGCCGGTGGCGAGCGCCCCGAAGAGCACCGTGGCCAGCAGGCCGAGTGCCAGCAGCACCAGACCGACCTTGCGGGTACGGGTCCAGAAGCCCTCGTCGACCGGCGCGACCGCGACGTCGGGAACAGCCATGGTGGACATGCCTCACCAGCCCTTCGCGAGGCTCGTCTGCAACCGGGCGGCCCGCGCGGCCCGGAGCTGGAAGATCGCCTTCACCAGGGCCGGCGCGGCGATGAAGATGACGATCAGCGCCTGGAGCACGGTGACCAGCTCCAACGAGATCCCGGCGTACGACTGCATCCGGTTGCCGCCGGCCTGCAGGGCCCCGAAGAGCAGGGCGGCCATTGCCACACCCCACGGTTTCACCCGTCCCAACAGGGCGACCAGGATGCCGTCGAAGCCGATCTGGGCGACCACCAGCGGGGTCAGTGCGGCGGCGGTGGTGCCGAGCACCATCTGCGAGCCGCCGAGCCCGGCCAGGGTCCCGGCGAACACCATGATCAGGACGTACGTGCGGGTGACGCTGATGCCCGCGGTGCGTGCCGCGTCCGGGTTGGCCCCCACGGCCCGCAGCTCGAAGCCGAGGGTGGAGCGGTTGAGCAGCCAGGCGACCGCCCAGGTGGCCAGCACGGCCAGCAGGATGCCGGCGTGTGCCCGCAGCCCGTCACCGAACAGGCGGGGTAGCTGGGCGGAGGCGTCCACCGGCCGGCTGATCGCGTCGGTCCGGTTCGGGTCCTGCACCCCGTTCTGCACGATCAGCCAGGTCAGGAAGTAGACCGCGACGTAGTTGAGCATGATCGTGTTGATCACCTCGTGGGCGCCGGTGCGCGCCTTGAGGATGCCCGGGATGAAACCCCAGATGGCCCCGCCGAGCGCGCCGGCCAGCACCGCGACCAGCAGGTGCAGTCCGGGCGGCAGCGGCAGCAGGAAACCGGCCAGGGCGGCCAGGACGACGCCCATGATGGCCTGCCCCTGGGCGCCGATGTTGAACAGACCGCCCCGGAAGGCCAGCGCCACCGACAGGCCGGTGAAGACCAGCGGCGCGGTGTAGGTGAGCGTCTCGGAGATCGGGCTCAGCGCGGCGTTGAGGGTGGTCGCCCCCGGGTCGAAGACCGAGCCCTTGAACAGGTTCGCGTACGCCTCGCTGACCAGCGTCCAGCTGGCGTTGATCGCGTCCGCCGGGCGGGCGGTGAAGTAGGCGTAGGTGGCGAGCACGTCCGGATCAGAGATGATCATCAGGACAGCGCCGACGATCATGGCGAGGACCAGCGACAGCAGGGTCACCGTGAAGGTGTTGGCGGCCCACAGGTTCTCCAGGAACAGCCGCCCCAGGGTGGGGCGCTGCTCGGATGCGGTGGGCGTGGTGGCGGCCTCGGCCCGCTCGGTGTTGCCGAGCGTGGTCTGGGCGGCCTGCTCCTCGCTGGCCGGCTCCTTGTCGGGGGAGCCCGGCTGGGGGTTGTCGGTCATGCCTTCTCGTCCTCGTTGCCTGGCCCAACGGGGCCCGGAGCCACGCCGTCGGTGGTCGCCGTGACGTCGCGGTCGGTGGTCGCGGCCGTGCCGCTGCCGGACACCGCGTCGGCGTCCGTGGTCGCCGCATCGGCGTGGTCGGTGGTGGCCGTCTCGCCGTCCGCGCCGCCCTCGGCGGCCGGGGAGCCGTCCGTCGCGTCGGGGGTGATCCCCGCCATCAGCAGGCCGATCTCCTCACGCGGGGTGTCCGGGCCGACGATGCCGATGATCCGACCCCGGTACATCACCGCGATCCGGTCGGCCAACCCGATCACCTCGTCGAGTTCGCTGGAGACCACGAGTACGGCGGTGCCGATGTCCCGCTCGCGGATGACCCGGCTGTGGATGAACTCGATCGAACCGACGTCGACACCCCGGGTGGGCTGGGCGGCGATGAAGAGCTTCAGTGGCCGGGACAGTTCCCGGGCCACGATCACCTTCTGCTGGTTGCCGCCGGAGAGGGTGCCGACCGGCGCCTGCGCGGAGGAGGTGCGTACGTCGAACTGCTCGATCCGCTCCTGCGCCGACTTGGCGATGGCGTCCGGTTTGATCGACAGACCTCGGCCGAACGGCGGCCGGTCGTAGATGTCCAGCACCAGGTTCTCCGCGACGGAGAACTCCTTGACCAGCCCGTCGACGCTGCGGTCCTCCGGTACGTAGCCGACGCCCGCGCGGAGCACCTTCTTGGTGGACCAGCCATCGACCCGCTGGCCGTCGAGGGTGACCGTGCCGGCGAGCACCGGGCGCAGCCCCATGATCGCCTCGATCAGTTCGGTCTGACCGTTGCCCTGCACGCCCGCGATGCCGAGCACCTCACCCGCGCGTACGGTCAGGTCGACGCCGTCCACCGCGCGGACCTGCCGGTCGTCGTCGACGACCAGGCCGGCGACGTCCAGCACCGGCTCACCCGGGGTGGCCGGGGCCTTGTCCACGGTGAGCCGGACGGTCCGGCCGACCATCAGCGCGGCCAGCTCGTCGCGGCTGGCCTCGGGCGAGGCGGTACCCACGGTCTTGCCACGCCGGATCACGGTGATCCGGTCGGCGATCGCCTTGACCTCGCCGAGCTTGTGGGTGATGAAGACGATCGACTTGCCGGCGGCCTTGAGCGACCGCATCACGGTGAGCAGTTCCTCGGTCTCCTGCGGGGTGAGCACCGCCGTCGGCTCGTCCAGGATCAGCAGGTCCACGTCGCGGGTGAGCGCCTTGACGATCTCCACCCGCTGCTGGATGCCGACCGGCAGGTCCTCGATCACCGCGTCCGGATCGACCCGCAGGTTGTACCGCTGCGAAACCTCGGCGACCTCGCGCCGGGCCCGGCGCCGGTCCAGGAATCCGGCGATGCCGCCGCGCACCTGCTCCGCGCCGAGCATGATGTTCTCGGTGACCGTGAAGACCGGTACGAGCATGAAGTGCTGGTGCACCATGCCGATGCCGGCCGCGATCGCGTCGGAGGGCCCGCGCAGCTTCAGCGGCTTGCCGTCGACCAGGATCTCGCCCTCGTCGGGCTGGTAGAGCCCGTACAGCACGTTCATCAGGGTCGACTTGCCGGCGCCGTTCTCGCCGAGCAGGGCGTGGATCTCTCCAGGCTCCACCGTCAGGTCGATGTGGTCGTTGGCGACCAGATCACCGAACCGCTTGGTGATGCCGCGCAGTTCGAGTCTCAGCGCAACCTCCTGGAGTGCGAAGCGATGGTGCAGCGTAGCTGCTGGCGGGCGGGGTCCGGCTTCTGCCCGACCGGTGGCGCGGATCGGCCGCTCCGGCGCGGCGGGTCTCCCCCGCGCCGGAACGGCCGGATCGTGATGTGGCATGGCTCGCCGGCCGCCTGCGGTGATCGTCTCACCGCGGGCGACCGGCGACGGGTCACTTCGGCTGGGCGGCCGAGGTGACCTTGACGGTGCCGGCGGAGATGTCCGCCTTCAGCTTGTCGACCTCGGCCTTGAGCTCGGCCGGGACCTTGCTGTCGAACTCGTGGTACGGGGCGATCGAGACGCCGTCGTTGGCCAGGACGCCGACGAAGCCCTCCTCGGCGTTGAGCTTCTCGCCACCGGCGGCCTTGAGCACGGCCTCCTTGACGGCGCCCGAGATGTTCTTGACCACGGTGGTGATGATCGCCGAGCAGTCCGGCGTGCTCTCGCAGCCGTCGACGTCCACCCAGATGGTGTTGTACTTGCCACCGGAGGCCTTGGCCGCGCTGGTGGTGCCGAGGCCGGCGCCGCCGGCGACCGGCATGATGATGTCCGCGCCCTGGGCGACCAGCGCGTCGCTGACCTTCTTGCCCTCGTCCTGCTTGACGAAGTCGTTGGTGAAGGAGCCGTTCTGGGTCGCCTTGTTCCAGCCGAGGGCCTGGACGTTCGCGCTCTTGGCCTGGTTGTAGTGCGCCACGCCGTCGACGAAGCCGTCCATGAAGATGGTCACCGGCGGGATCTTCATGCCGCCGTAGGTGCCCACCTTGCCGCTCTCGCTCATCCCGGCCGCCACGTAGCCGGCGAGGAAACCGGCCTGCGCGGTGTCGAACTCCATCGGGAAGACGTTGGCCACGCCCGGGTTGGCGTCGACGATGCCGAACTGCTGGTTCGGGTTCGCCTCGGCGATCTTCTTGGTGGCGTCGCCCATCAGGCCGCCGACGGCCAGGACGAAGTTGCAGTCCTGGTTGACGTACTGGGTGAGGTTCGGCTCGTAGTCCGCCTCGGCCTTGGACGCCACGTACTTGATGTCGATGTTGCTGTTCTCGGCCTTGGCGGCCTCCAGGCCCTTCCAGGCCGAGGCGTTGAACGACTTGTCGTCGATGCCGCCGACGTCGGTGACCATACAAGCGGTGAACTTCTCGCCGCCGGAGCCGGCGTTGTTGTCCTCATCCGGTGCCTCGCCACAGGCGGCGGCGCTCAGCACGAGCCCACCCGCCGCGATGATCGAGGCAATCCGCATCCCACGCACCGAGCGCAAGACGTCTCCCTTCCCATTGCACACCGCGTGGTTGCGGTGGCAGCCCTTGAACCGGCCTGCGCTGTGCCGCCGGCGTCCCACGTTACGGACGCAGAGCGTACGCCCGCGCCCACCTGCCGAACGACAATCGTGCAGGACTGTTGGAGGCCTGTTACCCCTACGTAATGCTCGGGTGGGGCAGATCACTCACAGTGCCGGCAGGCGGGTACGCGAGCGTCCGGAAAGTCCGTTTCCCCGGCGGGCAAACGGCTCTGACGGTCAGCGCCAGAAGACCGCCACGGCGGCGTTGAGCAGGGTCAATCCCACGATGGCGAGGAAGTGCCCCCGGTTGACCTCGGCCCGCTTCCGGGAGAAGAAGACCATTACGAAGATCAGCAGGGCCAACACCAGCTTGGTAACAAGTTTCGCCGGTGCCGGCTCGTCGCCGTCGCGCAGCGGCGCGGACAGCCCGATGCCGGTGAGTAGTTGGATCACCGCGCCCCAGAGCATGGCGGGGTTGATCCGGATCTTGCCGGTCAGGTATTGGGCGATCGCGCCACCGAGCAGCAGCGCGAACCCGATCAGGTGGGCGTAGAGGAGGATGAGTCGAAGTGCTTCCACCCGACCCATCCTGCCTCATCAACGACAGTTTGTAGTAGAGGCCGCCCCGTCAGCCCTTCGTGCCACCTGCGGTCAGGCCGGAAACCAGGTGCTTCTGGGCGAAGAAGAAGACCAGCCCGGCCGGGATGGTGACCAGGACCGCGGCGGCGGTCAGGTACTCCCACTGCGGGTTGAACTGCGGCACGAACTGCTGGAGCCCGTACGCCAGGGTGAACCTGTTGTCGGTCTGGATGAACGCCGACGCGTACGCCACCTCACCCCAGGCGGTGAGGAAGGTGTAGAAGGCGGTGACCGCCACCGCCGGTCGGGCCAGCGGCAGCACCACCTTCCAGAAGGTGGCGAACGGGCCGCAGCCGTCCAACGCCGCCGCCTCGTCCAGCGAGGTCGGGATGGAGTCGAAGTAGCCCTTCAACATCCAGGCGCAGAACGGCACCGCGATGGTCAGGTACGCGACGATCAACGCCGGCATGGTGTTGATCAGGCCGAGTCGGGCCAGGATCGTGTAGATCGGCACGATCAGGATGGCCACCGGGAACATCTGGGTGACCAGGAAGACCATCATCAGCGGTCGCCGGCCCGGGAAGTTGAACCGGGACACCGCGTAGCCGGTGGTGGCCGACAGGAAGATGCCGATCGCCATGGTGAACGCCGCGACGATCACCGAGTTGAGGAACCACCGGGGAAAGTTCGTCTCGGTCAACACGTAGCGGTAGTTGGCCAGGGTGGTGTCCCGGAACAGGGTCAGCTCGCTGCTCTGGATCGCGTACCCGGGTTTCAGCGAGGAGAGCAGCACCCAGACGATCGGGCCGATCGCGATCAGCGAGGCCAGGATCAACGTGCCGTGCAACAGCACCGACATCGCCGGGCTACGCCGGCTGCGTCCGGTCTTCGGCGCCCGTCCCATCACCACACCTCGCCTTGCTTACGCAGCACCCGCCGGTAGAACACCGAGAACACCAGCAGGATCGACAGGATCAGTACGCCGTACGTCGAGGCCAGCGAGTAGTTACGGATGCCCTCGAAGGCGGCGCGGTAGGCACCGGTCACCAGGATCTCGCTTTGCCCGGCCGGCTGGCCCTCGGTCACCAGGAAGATGATCGGGAACATGTTGAACGTCCAGATGGTGCCGAGCAGCACCACCGTCATGCTGACCGGACGCAGTCCGGGCAGGGTGATGTTCTTGAATCGCTGCCAGGCCGAGGCACCGTCGATCTCGGCCGCCTCGTACAGCTCGGACGGGATGGTCTGCATGCCGCCGAGCAGCGCCACCATCATGAACGGCACGCCCAGCCAGATGTTGGTGACGATGGCGGTGAACAGCGCGGTCCACCGGTCGGCGAACCAGGAGACCGGTTCGATGCCGACGGCGGTGAGCAGGGCGTTGGCCAGGCCGAGCCGCTCGTTGAAGATGAACTTCCAGGCGAACGCGCTGACGAAGGCGGGTACCGCCCAGGGCAGCACCAGCAGCACCCGGTACAACCCACGCGCCCGCATCGGGCGGTTGAGCATGCTGGCCAGGCCGAGGCCCAGCCCGAAGTGGCAGGCCACGCAGACGAACGTCCAGATCAGCGTGGTGCCGGTCCACTGCCAGAACTCACCGACCTCGCCGGTGAGCACCCGTACGTAGTTGTCCAGGCCGACGAACTCCCACTTGTTGGGGTTGTCGTTACAGACCTCGCCGCCGGTGATCGACCTGGTGCAGATCTCGGCGACCTGGTTGGCCTCGTTGAGGTTGGTGAAGGAGAGCCAGATCCCGCGGAACAGCGGGTAGAAGATCAGCACCGCCAGGACGACGACGACGGGCAGCACCATCGCCCAGGCGTACCAGTGCTTCTCCCAGCTGCGGCGCAGCCGGGACGGACGAGCGGATCGGCCGGGCCGCGCCGACGACGGCGCCGGATCGGCTGTCACGGTGGACATCAGCTGCACTCCAGAGGAGAGATCCGGCAGGGTCGGTGACCGTCGCGGTCGCCGACCCTGCCGGGGTGCCGAAGGGTCACCGGCGCACGGCCGGTGTCAGGGCGGGTGTCACAGTCCTGGGCCGAGGCCGGGGCGGTGGCCAGGAGGCGGTCCGGCGCGGCGGGAATCGGTCCGGATACCGGCGTCGGACCCGGACCGATCCCCGGGCGGGTCAGAGCCCGTAGTTGGGTACGACCTCGGCCTTGTACTTCTTGGCGACGGCGTCCAGCGCGGCCTTCGGGTCCCGGTTCTGGATCAGCACCTCGGTGGCCATCTGGTCGAGCGGGCCGAAGAACTGGCCGGCCTCGGGGATCCACGGACGGCCCACGGCAGCCTCGTTCACCGCCTGGAACGCGGCCACCACGGCGTTGTTCTTGACCGCGTCCACCTGGTAGGCGGAGGTGCGGGTGGGCAGCAGGCCGAGCTTCTCCGACAGGAACGCCTGCGACTCGGCGGAACTCATGAACTTGACGAACGCGACGGCGGCGTCGACCTTCTCCTGCGGCATGCCGGACCAGATCACGTAGTTGTGGCCGCCGACCGGGCCACCGGCCCGAGCCGAACCGGCCGGCACCGGGGCGATGCCCAGGTTGTCCAGGCCGCCGAAGTCCGGCGCGGACTTTACGTTGTTGACCTCCCACGGCCCGTTGATGATCATGGCGACCTTCTGCTCCTTGAACAGGGTCATCATGGTGCCGTACGAGTCGTTGGCGGACGGCTTGGCGGCGGCGCCGCTGTCGATCAGATCCTTGGCGATCTTCAGCCCGGCGGCGTTCTGGTCCGAGTTGATGACGATCTTCTGGGCGCCGGTGTCGACCAGGTCGCCACCCTCGCCGTACATGAAGGGCAGCAGGAAGTAGCCGGCCGGGTTGACGTACACGCCCTCGGCGCCGGTCTTGTCCTTGATGGTCTGCGACGCGGACTTCAGCTCGGCCCAGGTCTTCGGCGGCTCGCTGATGCCGGCCTTGCCCAGCAGTTCCTTGTTGTACATCAGCGCGAGGCTGTCGGTGACCTGCGGGACGCCGTAGGTCTTGCCGTCGTACTTGTTGGAGGCGAGCGGGGTCTCCAGGAAGTCGGACGCGTCGCTGAGCAGCTCCGAGCCGTCCAGCGCGTAGAGGTATCCGAGCGAGGCGAACTCGGGCACCCAGGCCACCTCGGCCCGCAGGATGTCCGGGGCGCCGGTCTTGGCCTGCGCGGCGGTCTTGAACTTGTTCTGCGCCTCACCGAACGGGACCGACTGGTAGTTGATCTTCACGTTCGGGTAGCTCTGGTTGAACTTGGCGATCAGTTCCTTGAACGCCGGGCCCTCGTTCTGCGGGTCGGAGGTGTCCCACCAGGTCAGTTCTGCGGTGAGGGCGGCGGGGTCGACCTTGGGCTGCTCCTCGGCCGCCTTGTCCTCGCCGCCGCACGCGGCGACGGTGAGGGCGAGGGTGGCGGAGGCGAGTACGGCGATCCCCCTGGCTGTGCGACGCATGTTCGCTCCTAAGTTGCCTGCCGGGTAACGGCGGGACAGTAGCAAGAACTTTCGTAACTCGAAACCCCTTGCGAACACCCCTGCAACAACCGTGCCCCATCCGCAACTCGGCCAGCCGACAACTGCCGCCATCTGGGCATTTCGCCTCGGCGCGGGCCGGTCGCGCCGACCACCAAAGTCACTCTCCGCGAACGCCCACTGCACCCAACGTCCCGCCGTACGCCCGAACGAGCAACCGCGCCCGACGCTCGCTGCTCGATTCTGCAAGTTCTTGCTGGCTACTGCGCAAGAACTTGGCGGTGAGCTACAGTGCCGCCATGCGCGCTCGTTTGTCCGACATCGCCCAACAGGCCGACGTCAGCGAGGCCACGGTGTCGCGGGTGCTCAACGACCGCCCCGGCGTGGCACCGGAGACCCGGCAGGCCGTCCTGACCGCCCTCGACGTGCTCGGCTACGAACGCCCCGCCCGGCTGCGCAAGCGCAGCGCCGGGCTGGTCGGTCTGGTGGTGCCGGAACTGGACAACCCGATCTTTCCCGCGTTCGCCCAGATCATCGAGTCGGCCCTGGCGCCCACCGGGTACACCCCGGTGCTGTGCACCCAGACCCCCGGCGGCGTACGCGAGGACGAGTACGTCGAGATGCTGCTCGACCGGCAGGTCTCCGGCATCGTCTTCGTCTCCGGCCTGCACGCCGACACCGCCGCCGATCACGACCGGTACCGGACCCTGATCGCCCGACCGCTGCCCATCGTCATGATCAATGGGTACGCGCCCGGCATCCCCGCGCCATTCGTCTCGTGCGACGACCGGGAGGCGGCCGAGCTGGCGGTGGCCCACCTGGTGGCCCTGGGACACCGGCGGATCGGCCTGATCACCGGACCGGACCGGTTCGTGCCGGTGCAGCGCAAGGTCGGCGGATACAAGGCGGCGATGCAGCGACTCGCCGGGGTCGACGACGACGAGATGGCCGAGCTGACCGAGCTTTCCCTGTTCGGTGTGGAGGGTGGCGAGGCGGCGGCCGGACGGCTGATCGAGCGGGGCGCGACCGGCATCGTCTGCGGTTCCGACCTGATGGCGCTCGGCGCGATCCGGGCCGCCCGGCAACGCGGCCTCACCGTCCCGGCCGACCTCTCCGTCCTCGGGTACGACGACTCTCCGCTGATGGCCTTCACCGATCCACCGCTGACCACCATGCGTCAGCCGGTGACCGCGATGGCGGTGGCCGCGGTGCGGGCACTGGTCGACGAGATCAACGGCCACGGCGCACCGCACTCGGAATACCTGTTCCGGCCCGAGCTGGTGGTACGCGGCTCGACCGCCGTGGCACGGCCGGACTCCAGGCCCACCCAGGGCGGCGCGCAGCGACAGCAGCCGGTACCACTCCCGGCGTGACACGGGTCGCATTCCGGCGATCATAGGCGGCTCTTGCGCAAGATTTGCTTGACGCTTGCAGCGCTGGCCCGGCATTCTTCTCAGACACCCGCGCGTCCCACCGTCGCCCCGCCGGGTGCCGCCGTCCCGCGCCACAGAACGGGGAACACCCGATGACCGTCAGCAATCCCTCGCCGCTGACCTCCGACGCCGACTGGTGGCGGTCCGCCGTCGTTTACCAGGTCTACGTCCGCAGCTTCGCCGACTCCAACGGCGACGGCATCGGTGACCTGCGGGGCATCCAGGAACGCCTGCCGTACCTGCGCGACCTCGGCGTCGACGCGCTCTGGCTGACCCCCTTCTACACCTCCCCGATGGTCGACGGCGGTTACGACGTCGCCGACTACCGGGACGTCGACCCGATGTTCGGCACCCTCGGCGACTTCGAAGCGATGATCACCGACGCCCACGCGCTCGGCCTGCGGATCATCGTCGACATCGTGCCGAACCACACCTCCGACCGGCACCCCTGGTTCCAGGCGGCACTGGCCGCCGCCCCCGGCTCTGCCGAACGCGAGCGCTACCTCTTCGCCGACGGCAAGGGCGCGGACGGCGAGCAGCCCCCCAACGACTGGGAGAGCATCTTCGGTGGCCCGGCCTGGACCCGGGTGCCCGACGGCCAGTGGTACCTGCACCTGTTCGACCCGGCCCAGCCCGACCTGAACTGGCGCCACCCGGGGGTACGCGCCGAATTCGAGGACGTCCTACGGTTCTGGCTGGACCGTGGCGTCGACGGATTCCGGATCGACGTGGCCCACGGCATGATCAAGGCCGCCGGGCTGCCGGACGTCGGCTTCAACTCGATGACCACCGGCCGGCGCCAGTCCGAGTTGCTCGGCAAGGGCCGGCTGCCCTACTTCGACCAGGACGAGGTGCACGACATCTACCGCGCCTGGCGGCCCATCCTGGACAGCTACCCCGGCGGCCGGATGGCGGTGGCCGAGGCGTGGGCCGAAACCCCGCAGCGGCTGGCCCGCTACATCGGCCCGGACGAGCTGCACCAGGCGTTCAGCTTCGACTTCCTCGACGCCACCTGGTCCGCCGACTCGTTCCGCAAGGTGATCGACACCGCGCTGGCCGAGTCGACGATCGTCGGCGCCCCGACCACCTGGGTGCTGTCCAACCACGACCGCCAGCGGCACGTCACCCGCTACGGCGACGGTCCGGTCGGGTTGCGCCGGGCCCGCGCCGCCGCACTGCTGATGCTCGCCCTGCCCGGTTGCGCCTACCTCTACCAGGGCGAGGAACTGGGTCTGCCCGAGGTGCTCGACCTCCCCGACGAACTGCGGCAGGATCCCGCCTTCCTGCGTACCGGCGAGAGCCGGGACGGCTGCCGGGTGCCCATCCCGTGGAGCGGCGAGCTGGCCCCGTACGGTTTCGGCCCGGCCGGTAGCGAGCTGAGCTGGCTGCCGGCCCCGGCGACCTGGCGTGCGCTGTCGGTGGCCGCCCAGACCGGCGTACCCGACTCGACCCTGGAGCTGTACCGGGCGGCGCTTGGGATCCGGCACACCCATCCCGCGCTCGCCGGCACCGACGGCATCACCTGGCAGGAGACCGGGCCGGGGCTGCTCGCCTTCAGCCGCAGCACCGACGGCACCGTGCTGACCTGTGTGGTCAACACCGGCGACAGCCCGGTGCGGATCGACGGGTACGGCGTCCCGCTGGTCGCCAGCGAGACGCTCACCGAGCAGGACGGCGGCCACCTGCTCCCGGTCGACGCGGCCGTCTGGTTCGAACGACGCTGAACGGGTAACTCCGACTACGACCTGGCCGTTCGGCGTGCCCCGCGCCGCCGGACGGCTGGGGCTGACGACCCCTTGTGGTGGGGGGTGCGAAGGTGCCGGTGCCCGGGGCGACCCTCCGGGCACCGGATACCGCTGTCGGCCCCGAAACCCGGCCACCCGCCGGCCAGTTGCGCGACGCCCAGCCGCCGGCCAGTCGGGCGACGCTCACCCGCCGGTCGGTTGCGCGACGCTCAGCTGCCGGTCAGTTGAGCGGCGATCCGGGCGAAACCGGCGCGCAGCTCGGCCACGTCCGGCGCCGGCAGCGGGCCGGACGCCCGATCGTGCTCGGCCGCCTCCAGTTCCTCCTCGTCGATGGTGTCCTCGTAATCGCCGTAGAGGTCGGCCTGCTCCACCTGGTGGGCTTCGTCGGTGGCGGCGAGCTGGGCGGCGGCGATCTCGCCGCGGATCTGCTCCACGGAAACCGCGGGTACCAGCGGCTCGACCACCGCCATCAGCTGTTCGTCGGCGACCACGGCCTCGGCCAGTGCCAGCGCGTGCGGTCGCTCGTACGGGCCGCAGACCACCGGCTCCCACTCGTCGTCACCGAGCGGACCGAACGTGATGATCCACGGCAGGTCGAGCATCGGTGAATCGCTCGGCAGGTCCAACGTCACGAGTGCCCCCACGGGCTCATCATCGTCGGTGCCCGGTGGCGTCGAGGCCGATTCGGCACATCACCGCCGCTCAACCAGCCCCGCCCGGGGTACCCGGATCGGTGTCCGTGTCCAACTCGACGGGGCGGGCCCCGCCCGCCAGGTCCACCACCCGCCCGCGCCGGCTGGTCGCGGCCAACGCCGCGCCGAACAGCACCAGCTGATTGAGCAGATACAGGTAGACCAGCAGGCCGACGGCGGTGGCCACCACCGTGTACGCCGGATTGTGCTCGACCCGCCCGACCCAGTACCGACCGACGGTGTTGAGCAGGGTGATGCCGACCGCGACCAGCAGCACCACCGGCCGGAGCCGGGCCTGGCTCATCCGCAGTCGCGGCACCGCGACCAGCAGCAGGGTGGCCAGTACCGCGTTGACCAGCACGCTGAGCACCGCGCTGACCGTGGTCAACCCGACCGAACCGGTGCTGCGCAGCAGGAAACGCAGCAGCGACTCCAGCGCGTCCACCGCCGCCACCGAGGCGCCGAGGAGCACGAAGACCACGAGCAGCACCCCGAGGTCGACCAGCCGGCGGACGACCAGGTTGCCGGGATGCTGGTCGAAACCGTGCATCAGCCGCTGCGAGGAGCGGATCGCCTCGACCCAGCCGATCCCGGTCAGGATCAGGATGAGCAGGCCGACCACCCCGACGGTGCCGCTGCTGTCGGCGACCTGCGCCGGGTCGAGGAAGGGCAGGTTCTCCTGGAGGAACTCCTCCGCCCCCGCCCGAACCTCGTCGTTCTCGTCCAGGATCGCGCCGAAGGCCGCGTACGCCACCAGTGCGAGCGCGAAAACGGCGAAGAAGCCGTAGTACGCGATCGCGGCGGCCAGCCGACCGCCCTGCAGGTTGGTGTAGCGCACCCCGGCCCGCCACAGGTGACCGAAGGCCGGGGAGCGGCGGCGGGCAGTGCTGAGCCGGCGGTCGATGCCCGCCTCGACCCGACCCAGGAGGTTCACGTCGTCATCCTCGCCGCTTCCACGTCAGTGTGCCCACGCCCGGCCCGACCGGACGGTCAACCGCCCAACCGGAAATCCCGGCGGGGCTGCCACCGCGTCTGCCCGCTGTGCGAGAAGAGAGTGAAGGAGTCCACCTCGAACATCGCCGAGAAGTCGGCCAGATCCTCGTACGCCTGGTCCAGCGCCTCCGGCGCGACGTCCTGGGCCACGGTGACGTGCGGGTGGTAGGGAAAGCGCAGCTCCCGGCGCAGCTGGGGAGCGGCGTTGATCGCCGCGGCCAGCAGTTCACACTCGCTGATCCCGGCGGCGACCGCGACGAAGACCACCTGGGTCACCGGCCGGAACGTACCGGTGCCCCGCAGATGCAGGGTGAACGGCAGGTGGGCGGCGGCGACCCGGGCCAGGTGCCGTTCCACCTCGGGCAGCGCGGACACCGGAATCTCGGTCGGCCCGAGCAGGGTGACGTGGGCCGGCACCGTGTTCGGGTCGCCGGCCGCCAACCGACGCCGGGTCAACGTGCTGCCCCACGGCTCGGGGATGTCCACCGCGATGCCGATCTGGACGGTGTCGCCGGCAGCCGACGCCCCGTTCCCGTGGTCCACGTTCCGTGCCACTCCTTCGGCCACCGACCTGTTCGGACCGTCCGCTGGTGCGGACGGCTACTCGCCGCGCACCGGCGGGAAGAAACCCACCCGCTCGTACGCCTTGAGCAGCGTCGGCGCCGCCACCCGCCGAGCCTTCTCCGCCCCATCGGCGAGCAGCTTGTCCAACTGGGCCGGGTCGTCGAGGTAGGAGCGGGTGCGTTCCTGGATCGGCACCACGAACTCCCGAACCACCTCGGCGAGATCCTTCTTCAGGTCGCCGTAGCCCTTGCCGTCGTACGCCGCCACCAGATCGTCGATGCCGCGTCCACTCAGCGCCGAGAAGATGGTCAGCAGGTTGGCGATGCCCGGCTTGGTCTCCTCGTCGAAGACGATCTCACGACCGGTGTCGGTGACCGCCGAACGGATCTTCTTGGCCGACCGGGCCGGATCCTCCAGCAGATCGACGATGCCGTTCGGCGACGAGGACGACTTGGACATCTTCGCCGTCGGATCCTGCAGGTCGGTGATCTTCGCGGTGGACTTCACGATGTGCGGGGCGGGCACGGTGAACGTCGGCCCGAACAGCGTGTTGAACCGCTGCGCCAGATCGCGGGAAAGCTCCAGGTGCTGCCGCTGGTCCTCGCCCACCGGCACCGCGTTGGCCTGGTAGAGCAGGATGTCGGCGGCCTGCAGGATCGGGTACGTGAACAGGCCCACGCTGGCCCGCTCGTTGCCCTGCTTCTGCGACTTGTCCTTGAACTGGGTCATCCGGTTGGCCTCACCGAACCCGGTGATGCAGCCCAGCACCCAGGCCAACTGCGCGTGCTCGGGCACCTGCGACTGCACGAACAGCGTGCAACGCTCCGGGTCCAGCCCGACGGCGAGCAGCTGCGCGGCGGCCACCCGGGAGCGCTGGTGCAACACCTTCGGGTCGTGCCCGGCGGTGATGGCGTGCAGGTCGACCACGCAGTAGAAGGCGTCATGCGAATCCTGCAACGCCACCCAGTGCCGCACCGCGCCGAGGTAGTTGCCGAGGTGGAACGAGTCGGCCGTCGGCTGGATGCCGGAGAAGACGCGCGGGCGGGCGGGAACGTCGGACATGCCGGCAATTCTGTCAGCATCCCCCGGCGTACGTCATGACGGGCCGGCAGGTCGGGTCCGGTCGCCGGCAGGGCCCGGCACTCGCCGTTGTTCGGGCAGGCGGGCGGCGGTCACCGCGAGGCGGGCCACCCGGCGCCCCTCCAGGCTCAGCACCCGCAGCAGCCAGCCACCGCCGCCGGTCCCCGACGGCTCGGGCACCGGGGTCTCGTCACCGGGCCTCGGCAGCCGCCCGAGCGCGGCCATCACGAACCCACCCACCGTCTCGTACGGCCCGACCGGCAGCACCACGCCGGTGCGCTCGGCGAAGTCGGCGAGGTTGAGTCGACCGTCCACCACCGCCGGTAGCCCGGCCAGCGTCGGCTCGGGTGCGTGCGCGTACTCGTCATGGATCTCGCCGACCAGTTCCTCGATCAGATCCTCACAGGTGACGATGCCGGCCGTGCCGCCGTACTCGTCGACCACCACGGCCAGGTGGTGCCCCTCCCGCCGCATCTCGGTCAGCGCGGCGAGCACCCGTTTACTGGCCGGCAGTCGCTTCACCTCACGGATCAACTCGCCGACCGTGGTGTCCGGGTCGCGTCCCGGGCGCCACAGCACGTCGCGCAGGTGCACGAAGCCGACGACGTCGTCGTGGGTGCCGTCGACCACCGGATAGCGGCTGTGCGTACCGGCCCGGACCAGGGGTTCCGCCTCGGCGATGGTCAACGCGGCGGAGAGGAACACCACCTCCGTACGAGGCATCATCACCTCGCGGACCAGGCTCGCGCCGGCCACCAGCACCTCGTCGATGATGCGCCGGCCCACCGGGTCGAGCACCGTGTTCGCGGCGACCAGGTCCCGCAGTTCCGCTTCGCTGATCCGCTCCCGGCCGGCCGCCGGGCCCGCCCCGAGCACGTCGGTGACCAGCCGCAGGGCACCGTCAGCGGCCCGAACCACCACCCGGGCGACGGCCCAGGCCAGCCGCCCAGGTTCGCGGCGGGGTCGGTGTGGCCCGCGCCGCCGGGATCCGCGCCGACGCGCTGCCCGCATGACAGTGATGGTAGTCAGCGGGCGCGCCGTAGGCTGTCATCACCACATGGCCACGATCGGACGGGCCAGGTAGGAGGGACCGAGGTGAAACTGCTCGTCACCGGCGGCGCTGGCTTCATTGGCAGCGTGGTGACCCGGATGTTGCTCGACGCAGGTCACGAGGTCGTCGTACTGGACGATCTGCGGACCGGTCACCGGGAAGCGCTCGCGCCCGACGCGACCCACGTCGAGGCGGGCATCCACGACGCCGCGCAGGTACTCACCCCGCAGGCCGGCTTCGACGGCGTGTTGCACTTCGCCGCGCTGATCGCCGCCGGTGAGTCGATGGTCGCCCCGGAACGGTACTGGCAGAACAACACCGTCGGTTCGCTGGCGCTGATCGACGCGGTCCGGGCGGCCGGCGTACCCCGGCTGGTCTTCTCCTCCACCGCCGCCGTCTACGGCAACCCGGTCGAGCTGCCCATCCCCGAGACCGCCGTCAAGGCCCCCACCAACACGTACGGGGCGACCAAACTCGCCGTCGACATGGCGCTCACCTCCGAGGCGATCGGGCACGGCCTGGCCGCCGTCTCGCTGCGCTACTTCAACGTGGCCGGCGCGTACCTCGACGGCGACATCGCCCTCGGCGAACGGCACGACCCGGAAACCCACCTCATCCCGATCGCGCTGGAGGTGGCCGCCGAGCGGCGGGAGAAGCTGCAACTGTTCGGCGACGACTACCCCACCGCCGACGGCACCTGCGTCCGCGACTACATCCACGTCGCCGATCTGGCCCGCGCCCACCTGCTCGCCCTCGACGCCGCCACCGCCGGGCAGCATCGCATCTACAACCTCGGCAACGGCAACGGCTTCACCAACCGCCAGGTGGTCGAGGTGGTCCGCGAGGTCACCGGCCACCCGGTGCCGTTGGAGGTGGCACCCCGCCGCGAAGGCGACCCGGCCGAACTGGTCGCCTCGGCCGAACTGGCCCGGGTCGAACTGGGCTGGCAACCGCACAAGCCGACGCTGCACGACATGGTCACCGACGCCTGGGCCTTCTACCGCACGCACCGGCTGGCCCAGCCGTGACCGACGTCGCCGGCCGCGCCACGGCCGGCTTCCAGCAGGTGTACGGCGAGCCGCCCACCGGCCGCTGGGCGGCACCCGGCCGGGTCAACCTGATCGGCGAGCACACCGACTACAACGACGGCTTCGTGCTGCCCTTCGCCCTGCCGCTGCGCACCGTCGCCGCCGCCGCGCGGCAGCCGGAGGAACAGTGGACGGTCTGGTCCGAGTTGACCGGCGAGACGGTCGACTTCGGTGCCGACGAGGTGACCGCTGCCGGCCGGGTCACCGGTTGGGCCGGTTACGTGGCCGGGGTGGTCTGGTCGCTGCGCGAGGCGGGCCACCGGGTGCCGGGTGCACGGCTGGCGATCGCCTCCGACGTGCCGCTCGGCGCCGGCCTCTCCTCCTCCGCCGCCCTGGAGGCCGCCGTGCTCGCCGCCCTGGTCGACCTCGGCGGGCTCGACCTGCCCGCCGAAGACCAGCCCCGGCTGGCCCAGCGGGCCGAGAACCACTACGTCGGGGCGCCCACCGGGATCATGGACCAGTCGGCGGCGATCCGCTGCCGGGCCGGGCACGCCCTCTTCCTCGACTGCCGCACCGAGCAGGTGGAGCACATCCCGTTCGATCCGGGCGCCGCCGGGCTCGCCGTACTGGTGATCGACAGCAACGCCCCGCACCGCCACGTCGACGGGGAGTACGCGGCCCGCCGCGCCAGCTGCGAGAAGGCCGCCGGCCTGCTCGGCGTACCCGCACTCCGAGACGTACCGGCCGACGAACTCGACGACGCGCTGGCCCGGCTGCCCGACGACGAGACCCGCCGCCGGGTCCGGCACGTGGTCACCGAGAACCAGCGGGTGTGCGACACCGTCGACCTGCTGCGAGCCGGACGGATCCGGCAGATCGGCGCGCTGCTCACCGCCTCGCACGTCTCCATGCGGGACGACTTCGCCATCACCGTGCCCGAGGTGGACACCGCCGTGGAGGCCGCGCTCGCCGCTGGCGCGCTCGGCGCCCGGATGACCGGCGGCGGCTTCGGCGGCTGCGTCCTGGCCCTCATCGAGGCCGACCAGTCCACCGCGATAGCCCAAACCGTCACCACCGCGTACGCCACCCGCGCCTACCCCCCACCCACCATCACCACCGCCCTCCCCTCCACCGGCGCCACCCCCCTCCCCTAACTTCCGTCTCGCAGATCTTGGTACGAAACGGCCCCCATGGAGGCCATCCCGTACCAAGATCCGCAGCTCCGGGCGGCGGCCCCCGGGGAGGAGGTAACGGGGGGGGGTTAGGGGGTTTCGACGATCATGCCGGCGGCTACGGTGCGGTTGGTGGTTTCGTCGATGATGACGAAACCGCCGGTGGTGCGGTTGCGGCGGTACTCGTCGGCGAGCAGCGGGATCGTGGTACGGAGGCGGACCCGGCCGATCTCGTTGAGGCGCAGTTCGGCTGCGGACTCGTCGCGGTGCAGCGAGTTGATGTCGAGGCGGTAGTGCAGGCCACGGACGATCGCCCGAGCCGTACGGGTGGTGTGCTTGATCGCGTACTTGCCACCGACCTGCAACGGGCGGGTCTCGTCCATCCAGCAGACCATCGCCTCGATGTCCTGCGCGACGGCCGGCGCGTTGTTCGGACGGCAGATCATGTCGCCCCGGGAGATGTCGATCTCGTCTTCCAGCCGTACCGTCACCGACATCGGCGGGAACGCCTCCGCGACCGGCCCGTCGGCGGTCTCCACCGAGGCGATCCGGCTGGTGAAGCCGGACGGCAGCACCATCACCTCGTCACCCGGCTTGAGCACCCCGGAGGCCACCTGGCCGGCGTAACCCCGGTAGTCGGTGACCGTGGTCGACTGCGGGCGGATGACGTACTGCACCGGGAAACGGACGTCGACCAGGTTGCGGTCGCTGGCGATGTGCACCCGCTCCAGGTGGTGCAGCAGCGCCGGGCCTTCGTACCAGGGCATGCTCTCCGAGCGGGTGACGATGTTGTCGCCCTTCAGCGCGGAGATCGGCACCACGGTCAGATCCGGTACGTCCAGCTTCGCCGCGAAGGCGGTGAACTCGTCGGCGATCCGCTCGAAGACCTCCTGCGAGTAGTCGACCAGATCCATCTTGTTCACGCAGAGCACCAGGTGCGGCACCCGCAGCAGCGAGCAGAGGAAGGCATGCCGGCGGGACTGCTCGACCAGCCCCTTACGGGCGTCCACCAGGATCAACGCCAGATCGGCCGTCGAGGCGCCGGTGACCATGTTCCGGGTGTACTGGATGTGCCCGGGGGTGTCGGCGATGATGAACTTGCGCCGGGGCGTGGCGAAGTAGCGGTACGCCACGTCGATGGTGATGCCCTGCTCCCGCTCGGCCCGCAGGCCGTCGGTGAGCAAGGCCAGGTTGGTGTACTCGTCGCCCCGGGCCGCGCTGACCGCCTCCACCGCGGCCAACTGGTCGGTGAACAGCGACTTCGTGTCGTACAGCAGCCGACCGATCAGGGTCGACTTGCCGTCGTCCACGCTGCCGGCGGTGGCGAAGCGCAGCAGGTCCATCCGCCGGACCTCCGGCCCGGCGGCAGCACTGCGGGCCGAATCCGGCGTGAGCGTCTCGGTGGTCATCAGAAGTAGCCCTCCCGCTTGCGGTCCTCCATCGCGGCCTCGCTGACCCGGTCGTCGCCCCGGGTCGCCCCACGCTCGGTGATCCGGGTCGCGGCGACCTCCTCGATGACCTTCTCGACCGTGTCCGCGTCCGAGCGGACCGCCGCCGTGCAGGAGGCGTCGCCCACCGTCCGGTATCGCACCTGGGCCTTGAACCGCTCCTCACCGGCGCGGGCCGGCAGGAACTCGTTGACCGCGTAGAGCATCCCGTCGCGCTCGATCACCTCACGCTCGTGCGCGTAGTAGATCGACGGCAGCTCGATCCGTTCCCGGGCGATGTAGTGCCAGACGTCCAACTCGGTCCAGTTCGACAGCGGGAACACCCGGATCGACTCGCCCGGGTGGTGCCGGCCGTTGTAGAGCGACCACAGCTCCGGCCGCTGGTTCTTCGGATCCCACTGGCCGAACTCGTCGCGGAAGCTGAACACCCGCTCCTTGGCGCGGGCCTTCTCCTCGTCCCGGCGGGCCCCGCCGAAGAGTGCGTCGAACCGGTGCTTCTCCACCGCGTCCAGCAGCACCGGCGTCTGGATCCGGTTGCGCATCCCGTCAGCCGACTCCCGGACCAGGCCGCTGGCCAGGGCCTCCGGCACGCTGGCCACCACCAGGTGCAGGCTCAGCTCGGCGACCCGCCGGTCGCGGTAGTCCAGCACCTCGGGGAAGTTGTGGCCGGTGTCGACGTGCATCACCGGAAACGGGATGTGCGCCGGCGCGAACGCCTTCTGCGCCAGCCGGAGCATGACGATCGAGTCCTTGCCGCCGGAGAAGAGCAACACCGGTCGTTCCATCTCGGCGACGACCTCGCGCATCACGAAGATGCTCTCCGCCTCCAGGGCGTCGAGATGGGTGACCTGGTAGGCCGCGGTGGCGGTCATGACACCGACTCGATTCGCTCGCTCATCCGCTTTCCAGACCTTTCCGGTCGGGGATGTCAGAAAGTAGCGCCAGGCTACCCGCCATGCCGGTGCAGCGCTGCAAGTAACCGGCTGGCGAGATCCTTGCGGCACACCAACAGATCAGGCAGGCGCGGGTCCGCCTCGTTGTATTTCAGCGCAGAACCGTCGATCCGGGAAGCGTGCAGTCCGGTGGCCGTCGCCACAGCCACCGGCGCGGCCGAATCCCACTCGTACTGCCCACCCGCGTGGACGTACCCGTCCACCGCACCGGTGACCACCGCAGCGATCTTCGCCCCGGCCGAACCCATCGGCACCAACTCCGCCCCGACCTCCTCGGCCAGGTCGGCCAGGAACGCCGGCGGCCGGCTCCGACTCGCCGCCAACCGCAGCCGGCGTACGCCACCGGCGGTCGCCGCGTCCGGCGTCAGCGGCGGGTACGCGGGCGGCCGGTCGGTGGCCAACACCCGGTGCTGCGCCGGCAACCCGACAGCACCGGCGACCAGACCGTGTGCGCTCGGCGCCGTACGCGCCCAGAGCGCCACATGCACCGCCCAGTCCGTACGCCCCTGCTCGCTGAACTCCCGCGTACCGTCCAACGGGTCGATGATCCACACCCGGTCCGCGGTCAGCCGGGACACCGCCCCCGCGTCACCGTCAGCCGAAAACGCCCGCCGGGAACCCTCGTCCTCCTCGGAGAGCACCGCGTCACCCGGACGCCACCGCGCCAGCTCGGCCCGGATCAGATCATGCGAGACCTTGTCCCCCGCCGACTTCAGCGCGGCGGGATCGTCGAAGCCCAACTCCGCCCGCAAGCCCACCAGCGCCTCACCCGCCCGGGCCGCCAACCAGCGGGCGAACTCCGCGTCGACCATCGGAGGACTGCTCATGCCCTGCGCTCCCGTCGCCTCTGCCGCAATCCGCGTACGCCGAGCAGCCGCCCCGCTCGGCCGCGACCCCGCACATTACCGACCGGCCGCCCGGCCGGCCGCCCTCAGGTGCCGTGGTACAGGTTCTGCGTCGGCTCCACACCCCGGGTGATCACCGACTCCACCACGTCCGCGGCCCGGTCCACCAGGAAGTCCAACTCCTTGCGTTCCGCCGCGCCGAAATCCGACAGAACGTAATCCGCCGGATCCTGCCGCCCCGGCGGCCGACCGATCCCGAACCGCACCCGCACATAGTCCTTCGTGCCCAGCGACTTCGACATCGACCGCAGGCCGTTGTGCCCGCCCTCACCGCCGCCGAACTTCACCCGCACCTGGCCGTAGCCGATGTCCAGTTCGTCGTGCACCGCGATCACCTGAGCCGTCGGCACCTTGAAGAACTGGGCCAGGCTGGCCACCGGACCACCGGAGAGGTTCATGTACGTCATCGGCTTAAGCAGCACCAACTTGGGCCCACCGAAGCCCAGCCGCCCCTCGGCCACATCCGCCATCGCCCGCTTGTACCGGCCGAACTTCGCACCCAGCCGATCGGCCAGCAGGTCGGCCACCAGGAAACCGACGTTGTGCCGGTTACCGGCGTACTCCCGACCCGGATTGCCCAGCCCGACCACCAGCCACGGCCCGGTCTCGTCCGTCACCGCCCGTCCCCTCCGTCATCCGCGCCCGCGCGCCGGGCGACCCCGATACGCCGACAGGCGCCCCCGGTGAACCCGGGGACGCCTGTCGCACAGCCTACGAACCGATCAGGCCTCGGTCTTCGCCTCGGCGGTCTCCTCGCCACCCGCAGCCGCCGGCTCGCCGGTCTCGGCACCCTCGGACGACTCGGCGGTCTCCTCACCCACACCGGCCTCGACCTCGGCGTCGGCCACCTGGACCTCGGGCAGCGTCGCCTCAAGCTGCTCGGCGGTCGGCGCGGCGGTCACCGTGGCAACCGGCAGCTCCGGGTCGGCGGCCAACTCCACGCCGGCCGGCAGCTCGACATCGGCGGCGGTGACCTGGACGCCCGGCTCGGCACCCTCGATCGAGGCCTCCAGGTGATCCGGCACCTTCGTCGCCTCGGCGGTCACCGAGAGAGTGGCGTGGTCGTGCACGATCAGGGTGTCCTTCGCGGCCTCACCGGTCAGCTCGACCGGCACCTCGACGGTCACCTTCTCGCCCCGCCGCACCAGCAGCAGGTCGACGTGCTCGAAGGTGTCCTTGATCGGGTCACGCTGGATCGCCTTCGGCAGCGCCAGCGCCTGCGTGCCGTCGCTCACCTCGATCGCGAAAAGCTGGTTCGCGCCGCCCTTGCGGATCGCCGCCGCGAACTCGCGCGCCGGCAACGCGATGTGCTTGGGCTTCTCGCCATGCCCGTACAGCACGGCGGGCACCTTGCCGGCCCGGCGGGTACGACGGGCACCACCCTTGCCGAACTCGGTACGGGGCTCGGCGCTGATCTTTACCTCGGACACGGGGAAACTCCTGATGCTTCGCTGCGGCAGCTTGTCGTCTGGCGGTGCTGGGCGGGGGGCTCGCAGGGGCTCATGCGTCAGCAGACTGCCCGGAGCACCGCGTCGATCACGGTGCCTCCGTGCGGCGCTTCTCAGCGGCCCGCAGGGCACCCTCGCCGTGGCAACCGCACCAGTCTACCCGAGCAGAATCGGTGAAGTGCCGGCAGTCCCCGTACCACCACCGCCGGCCGGCCCGCAGCCCTTCCCGCCGGCACCGCCCACGGGACGAATCCGGACGAGTCGGCCGACCTCACCGACCCGTCCGGACCTCAGTCGATCAGCTCAGCCCACCGAAGAGGGTGGTCACCGAACCATCGTCGAACACCTCACGGATGGCCCGCGCCAGCAGCGGCGCGATGGACAGCACAGTGATCTTGTCGAGCTGCTTCTCCGGCGGCAGCGGCAACGTGTTCGTCACCACCACCTCGCTGATCGGGCTGTTCTTCAACCGCTCCGTCGCCGGATCCGAGAGCAGCGCGTGCGTCGACGCCACGATCACATCCGCCGCACCGGACTCCTTCAGGATGTCCGCCGCCTTGCAGATCGTGCCCCCGGTGTCGATCATGTCGTCGACGATCAGGCAGACCCGACCCTCGACCTCGCCGACCACCCGGTTCGCCACCACCTGGTTCGGCTTCAACGGATCCCGCGTCTTGTGGATGAACGCCAGCGGGCAGCCACCCAACCGGTCCGTCCAGCGCTCGGCCACCCGAACCCGGCCCGAGTCCGGCGCGACCACGGTCATCGGCCGGCCCGCGTACTTGCGCTCCACGTACTCGGCCAGGATGTCCATCGCGAACAGGTGATCCACCGGCCCGTCGAAGAAACCCTGGATCTGCGCGGTGTGCAGATCAACGGTGAGGATCCGGTTCGCCCCCGCCGTCTTCAGCAGATCGGCGACCAGCCGCGCCGAGATCGGCTCCCGGCCGCGGTGCTTCTTGTCCTGCCGGGAGTACGGATAAAAGGGCAGGACCACGGTGATGCGCTTGGCGGAACCCCGCTTCAACGCGTCGACCATGATCAGGGTCTCCATGACCCAGGTGTTCACCCCGTGCGTGACGGACTGCACCACGAAGGCGTCCGAACCACGTACCGAGTCCTTGAACCGTACGAAAATCTCGCCGTTGGCGAACTCGTACGCGTCGGCCGGCGTCGGCGCGACGCCGAGCACCTCACCGATCTCCTTGGCCAGCTCCGGAAAGCCACGTCCGGAAAAGAGCATCAGGCTCTTGCGGTTTTCGGCGACGATGCTGCCCATGGGCCCGTCTGCTCCCGTTTTGGTCGGTGGTACCCGGCCTACGGTGGTGGTCGGCCGGGGACTATTCGGTTGCAGTATCTCCCGCCTTCGTGACGGAGCCCACCGACTCGGCGGCGCCGTGGATTGCCTCACCTTCACTTGCGGCCGGCACCTGGGACGACGCACCCTGCAACGCTCGCTCGGCCGCCTCCGCCGCCGCCGTACCGGCCCGCCGCTTCAGCACCCAGCCCTCGATGTTGCGCTGCCGCGCGCGGGCCACGCCCATCGCCCCCGCCGGCACGTTCTCGATGATCACCGAGCCGGCCGCCGTGTACGCCCCGTCGCCCACCTCCACCGGCGCGACGAACATGTTGTCCGCGCCGGTCCGGGCGTGGCTGCCGATCACCGTGCGGTGCTTCTTGACGCCGTCGTAGTTCACGAACACCGACGCCGCGCCGATGTTGCTCTGCTCGCCGATCGTCGCGTCACCCACGTACGTCAGGTGCGGCACCTTCGAGCCGGCACCGATCTCCGCGTTCTTCACCTCGACGAACGTGCCGACCTTCGACTTCTCCGCCAACCGGGCGTCCGGCCGCAGATAGGCGTACGGCCCGACGCTGGCACCCGGACCGACCTGCGCACCGACTGCGTGGCTGCGCAGCACCGTCGCACCCGCACCCACCACCGTGTCCACCAACGTCACGTCCGGGCCGACCACCGCGCCGCTACCGACCACCGAACCGCCCCGCAGCTGGGTGTTCTGGTCCACCACCGCGTCCCGGTCCAGAGCCACCGTCACGTCGATCCACGTCGTCTCCGGATCGAGCAGGCTCACCCCGGCGCGCATCCAGCGCTCGTTCACCCGGTCCCGCAACAGCCGCCGCAGCGCCGCCAACTCCACCCGGTCGTTGCAGCCGAGCGTCTCGGTGTGGTCGGCGGCCAGATGCACCGCCACCGGTTCCCCGGCCGAGACGAGCAGCCCGAACACGTCGGTCAGGTACTCCTCGCCCTGGTCGTTGTCGGTGGAGAGCTTGCCCAGCACGTCCCGCAACCGACCCGCGTCGAAGGCGTAGATCCCGGCGTTGATCTCCTTGATCTCAAGCTGACCCGGGGTGGCGTCGCGCTGCTCGACGATCTGCTCCAGCCGGCCCGCGGCGTTCCGCACGATGCGACCGAGGCCGGTCGGATCCGGCACCTCGGCGGCCAGCACGGTGGCCGCCGCCCGCTCGCCCTCGTGCGCCGCCACCAGCGCGGCGACCGTCTCCGGGCGGAGCAGGGGCACGTCCCCGTTGAGTACGACCACGGTGCCGGTCGCCTCCGGCGCCGCCTCCAACGCGATCCGCACCGCGTGCCCGGTGCCGAGCTGCTCGGCCTGGTGCACCGCCACAGCGCCCGGAACGACCTCGGCCAGGTGCGCCCGCACCTGGTCCGCGCCGTGCCCGACCACCACCATCGTGCGCTCCGCCGCCAGCGGCTCGGCCGCGCTCAACACATGTCCGAGCAGCGTCCGGCCGAGCATCGGGTGCAGCACCTTGGGCAGTGCCGACTTCATCCGCTTGCCCTCACCGGCGGCAAGCACGACGACGGTACGGAGGTGGGGCTCGGACACGACGTGGCTCCCGTCGGACGCGGACAGTCTCGCGGCCATGCTAACCAGACAATCCGCCGCGATTGGCAGGGCCACGAGGATCGGCAGCACATCCGCTCGTGCTGGGGTGCCTGGATTCGAACCAGGAGCTCAAGGCTCCAAAGGCCTGCGGGTTGCCGTTACCCCACACCCCATTGACGTGTCAACCCGTGACGCCACATCAACGAATGCTCAGGCGTGCCGTCACGGACCGAAACAGCTCGGCGATCATACCTTCAATTCGCCAGTAGAGCTCGCGACTGCCCGGCACGTTGATCACGAGGCAGCCGCGATAGGTCTCACCGACGTTCCGGCGAGCCGTCGTGGCCTTGTGTTTCTTCAGGCTCGCCCGCCGGAAACGGTCACGCGGCAGCGCCAACTCCCGCGCCCACCAGTCGGCAGCGGCCTCGGCGTCGGCGGTTTCGTGGATGCTCACCCGGTAGGTCGGCACGGTGCGGTCGACCCCGCAGACCTCCAGGAATCGGAGGAAGACCGACAGCAGCCCGGGGTCACTGTTGACGAACTGCACATGGTCGTCACGGCGCCACGGCTTCGACTTGGTGCCCTCACACCAGTAGCTGACCGCACCGAGCAGCAGCACGTCCCGGTCATCGAGCTCGCCGACGGTACGCGCGGCCGAGGCATGCGCTGCCGCCTGCGCCTCGTCGCGTGCCTGGCGGTGCGCCGCCCACCGAGCGTCCGTCATGGTTTTCGAGTGGGCTCGGCGGCGCTGCTGCTCCTCCGGATCACGGTCCAGCGGCAGGTGTCGCACCCAGAGGTACGCCGTCGACCTGCTCACGCCCAGCCGTCGTGCGATCTCCGGTACGGAGTGCCCCGTCGAGCGCAGGGCGACCGCCTCGGCGCGCAGGTCGTCCTTGGCGTTGCGGCGCCGGGTACGCGCTGGCGGCGGGACGCCGCGCAGTAACTCGTACACCCGGTTGCGGCCGAGACCGGTGCGGGCCCGGATCTCGCGGACGGAGAGCTGCTCCTCGGTGCGGAGGCGGCGGACGTCGTCGGCGCGGGGTTCGGTCATGCGGCGGAGGCTAGGTCCCAGGTACGACAGCTTTGGCATCGGTTCACGTCGCTGTCTGATGTGATCTACCGGGCCCGTAAGTTACGGTGACGTAGCCGTAGTTTCGTGTTTTGCCGCCGTCCCTGTGTGAGGTGCCATGTCCACCGGCCTGCTCGATACCCACCCCACCGGCCCGAAACCGCTCACCCAGGGCGCCCAGTCGCGCGGCATTCTCGTCGCGTTGTGGGCCTTTGTCGTGATTCCGTTCGCGGCGCTGATCGCCGCCGTGCCGGTGGCCTGGGGCGGCTGGCTCAGCTGGGTCGACGTGGGCGTCGCCGCGTTCTGGTACGTGCTGTCCGGCCTGGGCATCACGGTGGGCTACCACCGCTACTTCACCCACGGCTCGTTCAAGGCAAAGCGGTGGCTGCGGGTCGCCCTGGCCGGGTCCGGTTCGCTGGCCGTGCAGGGCGAGATCATCCAGTGGGTGGCCGATCACCGCCGGCACCACGCGTTCTCCGACCTGGAGGGGGATCCGCACTCGCCGTGGCGGTTCGGCGCCACCCTGCGCGGCCTGACCAAGGGGTTGTTCCACGCGCACATCGGTTGGCTGTTCGGTCGGGAGTTGTCCAACCGGGAGCGCTTCGCCCCGGACCTGCTCAACGACCGGGACATCCGGCGGATGGACCGCCTCTTCCCGGCGATGGTGATCATCTCGGTGCTCGGCCCGGCGCTGATGGGTGGGTTGTTGACCTGGTCCTGGCAGGGGGCGCTGACCGCGCTGTTCTGGGGCGGGCTGGTCCGCATCTCGCTGCTGCACCACGTCACCTGGTCGATCAACTCGGTGTGTCACGTGTACGGGGAGCGGCCGTTCATGATGCGCCACGGTGACCGGGCCTCGAACTTCTGGCCGTTGGCGCTGGTGTCGTTCGGGGAGAGCTGGCACAACCTGCATCACGCCGACCCGACGAGCGCCCGGCACGGCGTCCTGCGCGGTCAGATCGACATCTCGGCCCGGGTCATCTGGCTGTTCGAGAAGTTCGGTGCGGCGTGGGACGTGCGCTGGCCGAAGCCGGAGCGGATCGCGGCGAAGCTGGCCAAGTCGGCGGACCAGGCGGCGTAGCGGTGACCGGACACGCCACCGGCAAGTTACCTGGCAGTATGTTCGGGTGACCGGGCAGAACGCAGGCAACATCCCACGACAGGGCGTCACCGAGCGCCACCGAGGTGACGAGATGGCCGAGGTTCCCAGCGGCGAGGGCGACAAGCGGCCTCGGCGTACGGTTCGCGCCGCGTCGACCAAGCCCTCGCGGGTACGCATGTCGGCTGCTCAGCGTCGCGAACAGCTGATCTCGATCGGTCGGCAGATCTTCGCTGAGCGGGGTTTCGATGCCACCTCCATAGAGGAGGTGGCATCGCGCGCCAAGGTGTCCAAGCCGGTGGTGTACGAGCACTTCGGCGGCAAGGAGGGGCTCTACGCGGTGGTGGTGGACCGGGAGGTGCGGTCGCTGCTGGACCGGATCACCACGGCGCTGACCGCGGGCCATCCGCGCGAGTTGCTGGAGCAGGCGGCGTTGGCCCTGCTCGGGTACATCGAGGAGGAGACGAGCGGCTTCCGGGTGCTGGTACGGGAGTCACCGGTGCTCTCGGCGACCGGCAACTTCAGCAGCGTGATGAACGACGTGGCGCATCAGGTGGAGCACATCCTGGGCGCGGAGTTCTCCAGTCGTGGGTACGACCCGAAGTTGGCGGAGTTGTACGCGCAGGCGCTGGTGGGCATGGTCGCGCTGACTGGCCGCTGGTGGTTGGAGGTACGCAAGCCGCGCAAGGAGACGGTGGCGGCGCACCTGGTGAACCTGTCCTGGAACGGGCTGTCGCACCTGGAGGCGAAGCCGGGGCTGATCACCGCCGGGCGCTGATCAGCGGCGGCGGTGGATCTCGGCGACGGGGTGGTAGCGGCGGTTGCGTTCGGCTTCGGCGTGCTCGGGCGGGCCCACCTTGTCGTAGAGACCGGTGCCGAGCAGTACCAGCCCGAAGAGCATCGACACGACCACCGTCGACATGGAGAAGTTCAGGAAGTTGGCGGGGGTCTGTAGCACCGACATCATCAGGATGCTGGTGGTCAGGAAGACGACTCCGGCGGTCAGGTTCATGTAGTGGCCCAGGTTGCCGCGCCGGGAGGCGCCGATGATGAGCACCGCCCCGAAGACCACCGAGACGAGCGAGAAGGCCAGGTTGGTCCGGAGCCCGAGGGCCCAGTTGCCGTTGCGGGCGAACAGCGGGTCACCCAGGGTCAGTACGGTGCCCCAGACGCCGAAGACCAGGATGTAGAGCCCGATCAGGCCGGACAGCGCCCGGTAGAACGGCCGCGCCGGGTGGTTGATGGGAAAGTGCGGCATTCCAGCCTCCACGCCACCGGGAAACAATCCGGACAATTGTCCCCCACCCACGTCACCCCCGCCCCCCAATCCCCCCAAACCACCCCACCCGCCCAGGGGACACCCACCCGCCTTTCGGCGCGTTCGCGTGCTCGCACCCGCCGACGCACCGCGCCCACCCAGAGGCCACCCACCCACGGTCGTGCGCCCACCGCGAATGCCCGGCCAGGACAGGGTTTCGCCGGAGCCCGACCCGCGCAGGGATCAAGCCTGACCGCCCGGAGCGGGTCGGGATCCGGCGAAACCCCACCACCGCAACCAACGAAATTAGCCCAAAGCTCAGAGCACGAGCCGAGCCTTCTGCCACGCCTCGTGCTCGTCGTCCGTGCCGACCTTGCCGTACATGCCGGCCATCAGCAGCACCAGGCTGAGGGTCATCAGCACGACGACGGTGGCCACGCTGAGGTTGAAGATGTTGGCCTCGGTACGCAGGAAGGCGAGCCCGGCCAGGCTGACCACCATGATCAGGTACGCGCTCCACTGGTTGATCAGCACGTCCAGGTTGCGGCCGATCGCGGTGCCGGCCAGCACGACCGCGCCCAACACGACGCTCAACAGCGAGAAGCCGAGGTTGGTTCCCTGCCCGAGCACCTGGGTGTCGCCCTGGCCGAAGAACGAGTCACCGCTGCTGGCGAAGAAGCCGATCAGACCGAAGAGCACCAGGTACAGACCGATCAGCCCGCCGATCGCCCGGTAGATCGGCCGCGCGGGATGGTTGACGGGGGTGTGGGCCATTTCTGTGTCTCCAACGCTGTGGGGTCAGGGTCGTCGGCGATTCTCCCGCACCCCGGGGTGTGACGCCGCACACGGGGTCCCTGGGCAGGTCGCGGCGTCGCCGCCCGGCGCCGGGTCCGCGGACCGTCCGGTCGGCGGTGGGATCACCCGGCCGGGATCTCGTCGGCCAGGGCGAGCCAGGCTTCCTCGACCTGTTCCCGCTCCGCGCGTACCTGGTGGAGCTGGGCATCCAACTCGGCGACCTTGGCGTAGTCGGTGGCGTTGGCGGCGAGCTGGTCGAGCAGGGCGGTCTCCTTCTGCTCCAGCTTGCCGACCTGCCGCTCCAACCGGCTGAGTTCCTTGCGGGCCTGCCGCGCTTCGGCGGCGCTCATCCCGCTGCCGTCGGCTGTGGTGGTGTTCGGTGCGGCGGGCGCACCGGCGCCGAGGCCGGAACCGGGTCGGTTGGCGGCACGGCTGAGGTACTCCTCGATACCGCCGGGCAGGTGCACCAGCCGTCCGTCGCCGAACATGCCGTACGCCGTGTCGGCCACCCGCTCGATGAGGTAGCGGTCGTGGCTGGCCACGACGATCGTGCCGGGCCAGGAGTCGAGCAGGTCCTCCAGGGCGGCGAGGGTGTCGGTGTCGAGATCGTTGGTGGGCTCGTCGAGCAGCAGCACGTTCGGCTCGCTGGCGAGCAGGCGCAGCATCTGCAACCGGCGGCGTTCCCCGCCGGACAGGTCGCCGACCGGGGTCCAGAGCCGCCGGTCGTCGAAGCCGAAGACCTCGGCGAGTTGGGCGGCGGAGATTTCCCGGTCGCCGAGGCGCACCCGTCGGGCGATCTCCTCGACCGCTTCGAGGACCCGCAGTTCGCTGGGGAGTTCGCGGAGTTCCTGGGAGAGGAACGCCGGTCGTACGGTGGAGCCGGTGACCAGCCGGCCGCCGTCGGGGTGGGTGATGCCGGCGAGCAGCCGGAGCAGGGTGGTCTTGCCGGCACCGTTGGCGCCGAGGATGGCGACCCGGTCACCGGGGCCGACCTGCCAGGTGACGTGGTCGAGGATGGTCTTGGGGCCGGCGAGCAGCCGGACGTCCGTCAGGTCGTACACCTGCTTGCCGAGCCGGGCGGTGGCCAGGCGTTGCAGCGACATGTTGTCGCGCGGGGGTGGCACGTCGGCGATGAGGGCGTTGGCGGCGTCGATGCGGAACTTCGGCTTGGAGGTGCGGGCCGGTGGGCCCCGGCGCAGCCAGGCGATCTCCTTGCGGAGCAGGTTCTGGCGGCGGGCCTCGGTGGCGGCGGCGACCCGTTCGCGTTCGGCGCGGGCCAGCGTCCAGGCCGCGTAGCCGCCCTCGTAGGCGCGGACGGTCTGGTCGGCGACCTCCCAGGTGGTGGTGCAGACCGCGTCGAGGAACCAGCGGTCGTGGGTGACCACCACGAGGGCGCCCTTGCGGCCGAGCAGGTGCCGGGCCAGCCAGTCGACACCGCCGACGTCGAGGTGGTTGGTCGGTTCGTCGAGGATGAGCAGGTCGGCCTCGCGGACCAGCAGGGCGGCCAGGGCGACCCGGCGGCGCTCGCCACCGGACATCGGCCCGACCGGGGCGTCGAGGCCGAGGTAGGGCATGCCGAGCCCGTCGAGGATGGCGCGTACGCCGGCGTCGCCGGCCCATTCGTGCTCGGCGCCCATGCTCTCGGCGAGCCATTCGGTGCCCAGCACGACGTCGCGGACGGTGGCGTCGGGGCTGAGGGTGAGGTTCTGTGGCAGCCAGGCGACCCGCAGGTCGCGCCGGTGGGTGACGCGGCCGTCGTCGGGTTCCTCGGCGCGGGTGAGCATCCGCAGCAGGGTGGACTTGCCGGCACCGTTGAGCCCCACCACGCCGATCCGGTCCGCGTCGTCCAGGCCGAGCGAGACCTCGGTGAGCAGCGGCCCGGCGGCGCCGTAGCCCTTGGACACCCGGTCCAGGTTGACGATGTTGGCCACGAACCCACCTTCCATGATCAAGGCGTCCCGGTGCCGGCGGGCACCTGGGGACGCCTGGCCTCTAGGGTACGCGGACCGCTGCGCGCTCCTCCGTGCCTCCGGGGCTGCGCAGACGCGGAAGCCCTCGGCCGGTCGGGCCGAGGGCTGGCGTGCCGGGGTGTGCTCAGGCGTTGGGGCCGTGCTCCTTCGCCAGCCCGACGAAGCTCGTCCACGAGGCGGGCGTGAAGGTCAGGGTGCCGCCGTCGCGGTCCTTCGTGTCACGGACGAGGACCACGCCGGGAAGGTTGTCGGCAACCTCGACGCAGGCGCCGCCGTTGCCGCTGCTGCGGGTGCTCTTGCGCCACCGGGCGCCGCTCAGGTCCATGTCTCCGCCACTTCCCTCACCAGGTCGATCGACTGCCGGTGGGACATCGCCTCACCACGAACGTTCTCCCACGCTGCCAGTATGTCCGTCAGGTCGGCTGGTTCGCTAACCACTTGACCCTGAAGCTGGGTGTCCAGGTAGGCCGCGGTGCGGTGGTCCGGGCCTGCACTCGCGGGGCTGGATATGCCAGCGACAGCGGGGTCCCGCTCGCAGATCATGTACCGATGCAAGATGCCCTCCGTCGCCTCCAGGACGCTGCCGCGCTGTGGAGCGAGTCTCGGCCCTTCCCGGTGCTCGAATTCAGGTGACGCGGGCGCCGTGGACCGGGCCGTGGGCGGTGCGGGCCTCGCGGCACACCCCGGCGGCTTCCAGTTCGGCGGCGACTCGTTCGGCGTCGGCGGCGTCGGCGGTGAGGAAGACGCAGGTGGGGCCGGAGCCGGAGACGATGCCGGCCAGGGCGCCGGCCGCCTCCCCGGCCTTGAGGGTGGCCGCCAGCGAGGGGCGCATGGACAGGGCGGCGTCCTGAAGGTCGTTGCCGAGGGCGAGGGCGAGCACCCGGGGGTCGCGTTGGCGCAACGCGGCCAGCAGCGCGTCGGTGCTGCCGAGCGCTGGTCCCGCCGCGCCGGTCTCCCGGAGCCGGTCGAGTTCGCGGTACGCCTGCGGGGTCGACAGCCCGCCGTCGGCGATGGCGACCACCCAGTGCCACGAGGTGGCGCGGGCCAGTACCGGACTGATCGCCTCGCCCCGGCCGGTGCCGAGTGCGGTGCCGCCGTGGATCAGGAAGGGCACGTCCGAGCCGAGGTCGGCGGCGATGCCGGCCAGTTCGTCGCGGGACAGGCCGGTGCCCCACAGCGCGTCGCAGGCGACAAGTGTCGCGGCGGCGTCGGCGCTGCCGCCGGCGAGGCCACCGGCGAGCGGGATCTGCTTGCGCAGGTGCAGGCGGGCGTGTGGCGCCGCGCCGGTGTAACCGGCGAGCGCGTGGGCGGCCCGGATGACCAGGTTGGAGTCGTCGAGGGCGAGTTCACCGGTGCCTTCGCCCTCCATGGTGAGGGTGAGGGTGTCGCCACGTCGCGCGGTCAACTCGTCGTAGATCGAGATCGCGTGGTAGACGGTGTTCAGTTCGTGGTACCCGTCCCGTCGCAGCGGTCCGACCCCCAGGTGCAGGTTGACCTTGGCGGGCACCCGTACGCGGACCGGTCCGCTGGCCCCGCGCCGTTCCTCGTCGTCGTCCCGTCGCCAGGGCTCGGTCACCGGGTGCGACCCCGTCCGCGCGACGGGATGTCGAACGACTTCTCCACGATCAGCTCCTCGGCGGTGTCAGGCGGCCGGTTCCCGCGTCGGCGTCAGCCTACTGCGCTGCCGGCGTACGGTTCCCGGCCGACGCGGCCACTGCGGCGAACTGCTCGACGGTGAGTGACTCCCCCCGGGCGCCGGGGTCGACTCCGGCGGCGGTGAGCGCCTCGGCGGCCCGGTCGGCGCCACCGGCCCAGCCGGCCAGGGCGGCCCGCAGCGTCTTGCGGCGCTGCGCGAAGGCCGCGTCCACCACGGCGAAGACCTGTTCGCGGGGCACGTCGGCGCGGGGTGGTTCGCGGCGGGTGAAGGCGACCAGGCCGGAGTCGACGTTGGGCACCGGCCAGAACACGCTCGGGGGCACCTTCCCGGCGGCGCGGGCGCGGGCGTACCAGGCGAGTTTGACCGACGGGATGCCGTACACCTTGGAACCGGGGCCGGCGACGAGGCGGTCGGCGACCTCTTTCTGCACCATGACCAGCCCGTGTCGGAGGCTGGGTAGGACGGCAAGTAGGTGCAGGACCACCGGCACGGCCACGTTGTAGGGCAGGTTCGCCACCAGCGCCGTCGGTGCCGGGTCGGCCAGTTCGGTGCCGGTGATCCGCAGCGCGTCGGCCCGGTGCACGGTGAGCCGGACGGCGTACGGGCCGGCGTGCCGGGCGGCGGTGTCGGGCAGCGCGCCGGCCAACGCCGGGTCGATCTCCACGGCGTGTACGTGGGCGGCGGCGGGCAGCAGGGCGAGGGTCAGCGAGCCGAGCCCGGGGCCGACCTCCAGGGCCACGTCGTCGGGGGTGAGCCCGGCGGTGGTGACGATCCGGCGCACGGTGTTCGGGTCGTGCACGAAGTTCTGCCCGAGCTTCTTGGTGGGGGCGACACCGAGCCGGGCGGCGAGGTCCCGGATCTCCGCCGGGCCGAGTAGGTCTGCGGCCATAGCCCGACAGCCTACGTGCAAGGAAGGGCACCTTATTAACGCCTCGTGTATAGGAAGGGCCCCTTCCTAACGTTGCGAGGCGGGACGGTCAGTGCCAGGGGCCGAAGGCCCGCTCGCCGGTGCGGGAGATGGCGGCGCAGAGTTCGTCGAGATCGGCGCCGGTGGTGGCGGCCAGGGCCCGCACGGTCAGCGGAATGAGGTAAGACGCGTTCGGCCGGCCCCGGTACGGCGTCGGGGTGAGGTACGGCGCGTCGGTCTCGACCAGGATCTGGTCGAGCGGGGTCAGCGCGGCGGCCTCGCGCAGCGACCCGGCGCTGGCGAAGGTGACCGTGCCGGCGAAGCTGAGCAGATAGCCCCGACGGACACACTCGGCGGCGAACTCGGCGTCGCCGGAGAAGCAGTGCATCACCACCGTGTCCGGCGCACCTTCGTCGTCGAGGATGCGCAGCACGTCGGCGTGGGCCTCCCGGTCGTGGATGACCAGGGCCTTGCCGTACCGCTTGGCGATGGCGATGTGCGCGCGGAAGCTCTCCTCCTGCGCGGCGCGGCCGTCGTCGCCGGTGCGGTAGAAGTCCATGCCCGTCTCGCCGACACCGCGTACCCGGTCCCGGGCAGCCAGCGACTCGATCTCCCGGAGCGCGGCGTCGAGGTCGGCCAGGCGGGGCGCCTCGTTGGGGTGCAGTGCCACGGTGGCCACCACGGCGGGATGCCGCTCCGCCACCTCGGCACCCCAGCGGGAGGACTGCACGTCGACACCGACCTGCACCAGCCGGTCGACACCCACGGCGGCGGCGATGTCGATCGCTGCCCCGACCGGGTCGGTGGCGGTGCCGGCGCCCGGTACCCCGACCTCGCTGACGGTGATGTCCAGGTGGGTGTGGCTGTCGAGCACCGGCCGGGGCAGCGGTTCGGGTGCGGGCGGGAACTCACCGGCGCGGCGTGCCGCGCGCTGACTGCGGGACTCGGTCGGCTCGCTCATCAGCGACAGCATCACACACCCGCGCGGTCCACCCGTCCGCCACCCGGTGTTCACCTCGACTACGCCGGGCGGTCCTACCGTCGCTGGGTGACTGTACGAAGCGAGGTGAAGCCATGAGCGTCACCCCTCGCGCCGAGGGCACGGCGCAGGAGCGGACCGGTCTGCGGGTGGCGTACGGCGGTGCCGTCTACCCCGCCGAGGAGGTCGCCCGCGGCGCGGCGTACGAATTGTTCAGCCCGCAGGAGGTGCCGGGTTTCGAGTGGGCGCCCCGACCCAACTCGGCGCTGCCGTGGCGGCGTTTCGTGCACGTCACCGAGGTCACCGCCGTGCACGGGTCGACCGCGTCGGCCGAGGAGCCGGAGGCACCGCTGCTGGTGCCCTTGCACCGCGAGCGGGGCTGGTCGGAGGTGCACCGGCTCGGCCAGCAGCCCGGCGCCGCGGACGATCCGCTGGTCACCACGGTCCGCGCGTCGGCCACCATCCGCCGGGGCACCCGAATGGTGAAGATCCTCTCCGCCCGGCAGCTCGCCGGTTACGTGCGGGGCTGGCTGCCGCACGGGTTCTGTTACCGGGAGCACGACGTGGCGCACCTGCGTACCCCGGCGGCCACCACGGTGTTGCGTACCGACGGTGGCGGTGGTCGGGACGGGGTGGATGTCACGTACGCGCTGCGCTGGCGGGCCGCCGATCCGGGTGACTACGACGTGCCGGTCGGTGCCGCGTACCGGGGGCTGACGGCGCTCAGCGCCCGGGACCGGCTGGGGCCGGCCGTGCTGGGCACCGGCTTCACGCCGAGCAGCAGTCAGCTCATCCCCGAGTTCGTCACCCGGGACTTCGCCGACCTGCCGATGCCGGCCAACGCCACCCTGCTGGCGTATCCGGCCGAGGGGATCGAGGTGGTGCTCTACGCGTACCAGGCCGAGCAGCGCGGCTGGCTGCGGATGGTCGGGCCGCAGTGGCGGCATCTGCTCGCCGCGGTGCCGGGGTTGTCGCCGGACCAGGAGTACGTGCCGACCGGCGAGGCGCCCCGGTCCACTCGGCTGGTCGGCACGTACGCCGGTGGGGAGTACGAGGCGGTGGCCGACCTGCCCGGCGGGTTCCGGGTGTTGGCGCTGACCCGGGCCGCCCGGTACCCGGTCGACGGGGTGTGCCGGCGGTTGCGCCTGGCGACCTGGCGGGGAGCGCCCTGCCTGGTGCTCCGGGAGGAGGCGGGCTGGCTGCGGCTGCGGTTGCGGCACCCGGATCCGGACGCGGTGGTCAGCACCGGTGCGCAGTGCCACGAACGGGGCGTCTTCGAGACCTGGGCTCCTGGCGGCGAGGTCACCGACGACCGGGTGGTGGATCACCCGTACGTCCTCTGAAGGTCCGGCCGGGGTCAGGAATAACGGGCCGGCTCCGGGGAAGGCTCGTGTCCCACCCTGGACAGGAGGACGCGATGCCCTTCATCACCGTCGGCACGGAGAACTCCGCGCCGATCGACCTGTACTACGAGGATCACGGCTCGGGTCAGCCGATCGTGCTGATCCACGGGTTCCCGTTCAACGGGGCGACCTGGGAGAAGCAGACCGGGCCGCTGATCGCGGCCGGATACCGGGTGATCACGTACGACCGGCGCGGTTTCGGCAATTCGGCGCAGCCGGCGTTCGGGTACGACTACGACACCTTCGCCGCCGACCTCGACGTGCTGATGACCGAGCTGGATCTGCGTAACGCGATCCTGGTCGGCCACTCGATGGGCACCGGCGAGGTGACCCGTTACCTGGGCGCGTACGGCTCGGATCGGGTGGATCGGGCGGTGCTGCTGGCACCGCTGGCGCCGCACCTGAAGCAGACACCGGACGACCCGGAGGGCGTCGATCCGAGCCTCTTCGAGGGGTTCAAGAAGGCCATCATCGAGGATCGGTTCGCCTACCTCACCCAGTTCTGCAACGCCTTCTTCAACTACGACGAGAACCGGGGCAAGCTGGTCAGCGAGGAGGCGTACCGGGCGCACTGGGAGATCGGCGCGCGGGCCTCGGCGATCGCCACGCACGACAGCGTGGACGCCTGGGGCACCGACTTCCGGGCCGACGTGTCGCGCATCGACGTGCCGGTGCTGATCGTGCAGGGCGACAAGGACATGGTGCTGCCGTACCCGAAGACGGGTCAGCGGTTGCAGCCGATGCTGTCGGACAGCCGGCTGGTCACCCTCAAGGGTGCGCCGCACGGCACGCCGTGGACCAACGCCACCGAGGTGAACAAGGCGATCATGGAGTTCATCGGTTCGCCGTCGATGGCTCGGGCCTGACCTGGCCCGGCCACCGCAGACGCGACGGGCGCGACCCCCGGCTGGGGTGTCGCGCCCGTCGTGTGGGTGTTGCCTCAGCCGCCGAGCCGGGCCAGTTCCTCGTCGACGATCGACGGGTCGAGCTTGCGGAACACCGGCTTGGGCGCCGCGAGCGGTCGGCCCGCCTCAAGCGGTACGGATTCCCAGCGGGCGCCCTGCGTGTAGTCCCCGGTCAGCACCGGGTACGCGGGCCCGCCGTCGAGGTCGTCGACCTGCTCGATGACCGGCATCGGGGCGTGTACCCCGGTGCCGCCGAGCAGCTCGTGGACCTTCTGCGCGGAGTGCGGCAGGAACGGGGTGAGCAGCGTGTTGGCGTCGCTGACCACCTGGAGGGCGACGTGCAGGATGGTGCCCATCCGGGGCTTGTCCGCCTCGTCCTTGAGCTTCCACGGCGCCTGCTCGGAGAGGTACCTGTTGGCCTCGGCGACCACCTTCATCGCCTCGCCGATGGCCTGCTTCTGGCGGTGCTTGGCGATCAGGTCGCCGACCGTGGTGAAGCCGGCGCGGGCCACCGCCAGCAGCGCCTGGTCGGCGTCGGTGAGGCCGGCCGGGTCGACCGCCGGGATCTGGCCGAAGTTCTTCGCGGCCATCGAGACCGACCGGTTGACCAGGTTGCCCCAGCCGGCGACGAGTTCGTCGTTGTTGCGCCGGAGGAACTCGGCCCAGGTGAAGTCGGTGTCGTTGCTCTCCGGGCCGGCCACCGCGATGAAGTACCGCAGCGCGTCGGCGTCGTAGCGCTCCAGGAAGTCCCGGACGTAGATGACCACCCGGCGGGAGGAGGAGAACTTGCGTCCCTCCATGGTCAGGAATTCGCTGGAGACCACCTCGGTGGGCAGGTTGAGCGGGCCGAGCTGGCCCGGCTCGCCGTCGCGGGCGCCCTCGCCGGAGTAGCCGGCGAGCAGGGCGGGCCAGATCACCGAGTGGAAGACGATGTTGTCCTTGCCCATGAAGTAGTAGGACTGGGCGTCCTTGCCCTGCCCGTCCGTGGACCACCAGCGACGCCAGGCTTCCGGGTCGCCGGTGCGGCGGGCCCACTCGATGGAGGCGGAAAGGTAGCCGATCACCGCGTCGAACCACACGTAGATGCGCTTGTCGGTGCGCTCACGCCAGCCGTCGAGCGGGATCGGCACACCCCACTCCAGGTCCCGCGTGATGGCCCGGGGCTGGAGGTCGTCGAGCAGGTTGCGGGAGAAGCGCAGCACGTTGGGGCGCCAGCCCTCCCGGGTGTCCAGCCACTGCCGCAGTACGTCGGCCAGGGCGGGCAGGTCGAGGAAGAAGTGCTCGGTCTCGACGAACTTCGGCGTCTCGCCGTTGATCTTCGACTTGGGGTTGATCAGGTCGATCGGGTCGAGCTGGTTGCCGCAGTTGTCGCACTGGTCGCCCCGGGCGCTGTCGTAGCCGCAGATCGGGCAGGTGCCCTCGATGTACCGGTCGGGCAGGGTGCGGCCGGTCGACGGGGAGATCGCTCCCATCGTGGTCTTCGGCACGATGTAGCCGTTGCGGTACATCCCCTCGAACAGGTCCTGCACCACCGCGTAGTGGTTGCGGGTGGTGGTCCGGGTGAACAGGTCGTACGACAGGCCGAGGCCGTGCAGGTCCTCCACGATCACCCGGTTGTACCGGTCGGCCAGCTCACGCGGGGTCAGCCCCTCGGCGTCGGCCTGCACCTGGATCGGGGTGCCGTGCTCGTCGGTGCCGGAGACCATGAGCACGTCGTGACCGGCCATCCGCATGTACCGGGCGAAGACGTCGGAGGGAACGCCGAAACCGGAGACGTGGCCGATGTGGCGTGGGCCGTTGGCGTACGGCCAGGCCACTGCCGCGAGAACGTGACTCATGCCCAGGAAGCCTAGTGACCCGCCCGGGGTGGCTGCGAACCAATACGGGTGCCGGGTCGGTACAGCCGGCGCACGCCCGCCCGATTTGTCGCCGACACGCTACCTGAGCTGCACGTTGTGACTCGTCGACCGGTGTCCAATGAACCGCGTGACTGGCAGCAGAGCCGCGCACGACCACGACGAGGGCTCTCCCTCGGACGCCCGCCCGGATCCGGGGGCGGCCGCCCAGCGTCCGGATGCGGTGACGACCTCGCGTACCCACGCGGTGGCACCGCATCCCCGGACCATGCCGCCGGAGACCCTCGACGCCGGGACACCCGAGGCTCCCGCCCCGGCCGCCGTCGAGGTCGAGCCGACCACCGGGGCGCCGGTCGACGCGCTGCCGCGTCGGGTCCCGGTGCGGTCCGCCGGGCGCCGGGATCACCCCACCGATGCCGGTACGCCGGAGCAGGGCGACACGTTCTGGGCACCGATCGAGCAGGTGCACTGGGACGGCACCCCGGTGCGGCAGGAGGAGTCCCGCCCCTGGTGGCGACCGGCCTGGCCGGTGTGGCGTCGCCGGGAGCGGGCCCGCCATCCGCCGGACCCGCTGGTGGGGCTGGCCGCGCTGGTCGGGTTGAGCCTGGCGGCGGCCTTCTTCGCCTGGGTCAGCGCCGGCCCGTTCTGGCTCGCCGTCGGGCATGCCACCTCGGGCACCGTGGTCGTGACCGACTGCACCGGCGGCGGGCTGAGCCAACGCTGCCGGGGCATCTTCACCGCCGCCGACGAGCGGTTCCGCACCCATGGCGTACGGGTCAGTGGGGTGCCCGAGCGGCGGGCCACCAGCGGTGCGGTCCTGCCGGCCCGGGTCACCGGCCCGGACGCCGACACCGCGTACGCCGACCGGGGCGTCGGTGCGCACCTGCGGTGGCTGCTCGGCCTGTTGGCGCTGCTCGGCTGCGCTGCGGGCATCGTGCGGTGGACCGGCGCGACCCGGCTACCCGACCCGAACACCCGACGCTGGGCGGTCGCCGCCGGGTTCGCCGGCCCGCTGGTGATCGCCCTCGGCTTCCTCGTCGCCGCCTGGTGAAGCGGCTTGGTTAAAAGGGGGCCCTTGCTATACCTGAGGCGTTAACAGGGTGCCCTTCCTTACACCTGGTGCACGACGGTGTAGACGTCGCGTCGGCGCAGACCGAAGGTGCTCGCCACCTCGGTTATCGCGTCGCGGCGGGTCAGGCCGGTGGCTTCGCGTTCGGCCACTGCGGCGCGCAGCGTGTCGTCGTCGGGGCGGGTCGCGGGCGTCGCCGGGGCGCCCGCCACCACGAGGGTGATCTCGCCGCGCGGGTCACCCTCGGCGGCCCACCGGGCCAGTTCGCCGAGCGGCCGGCGCAGCACCTCCTCGTACGTCTTGGTCAGTTCCCGGCACAGCGCGGCGGGCCGGTCGGCACCGAAGGTGTCGGCCAGGTCGGCGAGGGCGGCGGTGACCCGGTGCGGCGCCTCGAACAGGACCAGGGTCCGTTCCTCGGTGGCCAGCGCCCGCAGCCGGGACCGGCGGGCGCTCGGGCTGCGGGGCAGGAACCCCTCGAAGCAGAACCGGTCGGAGGGCAGCCCGGACAGCGCCAGAGCGGTGGTGACCGCGCTCGGACCGGGTGCGGCGGTGATCGGGATCCCGGCGTCCAGGGCGGCCCGGACCAGTCGATAGCCGGGGTCGGAGACGCTCGGCATGCCGCCGTCGGTGACCAGGACGACGAGTTGTCCGGCGGTGAGTTCGTCGACCAGTTCGGGGGTCCGCCGTTCCTCGTTGCCCTCGAAGTAGGAGACGATCCGCCCCGCGATCGTCACGTCGAGGTCGCGGGCCAGCCGGCTGAGCCGACGGGTGTCCTCGGCGGCGACCACGTCGGCGGTGGCGAGCATGTCGCGCAGGCGGGCGGAGGCGTCGGCGGGATTGCCGAGTGGCGCGCCGAGCAGAACCAGACGGCCCGAGCCGGACATTTCGCCCACGAGTGCGAACTCCTTCATCGATGGTCGTACCGGAATCGGGGACGATGCACGCCATCGCCCCCGTTGGCAGCCTACGATCGCCGGGTGACGAGTGCGTCGACAGCACACAGCGCGAGCGCCGACCAGCCCGCGCCGGATGCCGGATCCCCCACCGCCGGCTCGACGGGCCGGCCGGACAGTGGCATACCGGCGACGATCCGCCACCGGCTAGCCACCGTCGAGGCTCGACTGGACAGCCGGTCGTGGCTGGCCACGGCGGTGGTGGTGGCGATCGCGGCGATCTTCAGGTTCGCCAACCTCAGCCATCCACCGGGGAAGATCTTCGACGAGATCTACTACGCCCGGGACGCCTGGGCGTTGGTGGACAAGGGCGTGGAGTGGAACTACAAGGACGGCGGCCCGTCGTACGTGGTCCACCCGCCACTGGGCAAGTGGTTGATCGGTCTGGGCGAGTGGGCCTTCGGCTACTCCGACGTCGAGCACGGCATCTCGGTCCCCGGCCACCTGTGGACCACCTCGCCCGAGTTCGGCTGGCGCTTCTCGGCGGCACTCATCGGCACCCTGTCGGTGCTGCTCCTGGTCCGCATCGGCCGCCGGATGTTCCACTCCACGGTGCTCGGCTGCGCCGCCGGTCTGCTGCTCGCGATCGACGGGTTCCACCTGGTGCTGTCCCGCACCGCGCTGCTCGACATCTTCCTGCTCTTCTTCGTGCTGGCCGCGTTCGGCGCGCTGGTGCTCGATCGGGACGCCACCCGCCGGCGCTGGGCACGGGCCCTGGAGGCGGGGCTGGATCCGACCGCCCGGGGACGTGCCGGCCGCCCACCCGGCGGCTGGCGGAACTGGCCCTGGTGGCGGCTGGCGACCGGGGTCCTGCTCGGCTGCGCCTTCGCGGTCAAGTGGAGTGCGCTGTTCTTCGTTCCCGCGTTCGCCCTGTTGATGTTGCTCTGGGACGTCGGCGCCCGCCGCTCGGCCGGGGTACGCCGACCGTGGCGCGGCACCCTGCTCGACGGGGTGCCGTGGATGGTGCTCGCCGGCCTGCTGATGGCGGTCACCTACGTGACGACCTGGTCGGGCTGGCTGCTCAGCCACGAGGGCTACTACCGGCTCGCCGAGCGGTACCCGCAGGCAGGGCTCAGCGATGTCCCGGTTTTCGGCCCGCTGTGGAACCTGGTGCAGTACCACCAGGCCGCGCTGGGCTTCCACAACCAGCTCGACGATCCACACAAGTACCAGTCGTGGCCGTGGCAGTGGCTGCTGCTGGGCCGGCCGGTGGCGTTCCACTGGTTGCAACCCCCGGGCTGCGGGGCACCGACCTGCGCCGAGGAGGTGCTGCTGCTCGGCACGCCGCTGCTGTGGTGGTCCTTCCTGCCCGCGCTGGTGGCGCTGGTCTGGCTGGGCCTGGCCCGGCGGGACTGGCGAGCCGGGGCGATCCTGCTCACCGTGGCCGCCGGCCTGCTGCCCTGGTTCTGGATCGCCCTCGACGGCCGGACGATGTTCTCCTTCTACACCGCGCCCGCGCTGCCGTTCCTGGTGCTGGCAGTGGTCTATGTGCTGGGCGCGATCGCGTCACCGGCCGGGCTGAGTGGGAGCAGACCCGTCGGCGGTGCGGACGACGAGGCCAGCCGGGACCGTCGGCTGATCGGCGCGGTGGTAGCCGGGGCGTACGTGGTGCTCGTCGTGCTCTGTTTCGCGTACTTCTATCCGATCTTCGTGGGCCAGAACATTCCGTACCCGGAGTGGTCGGCACGGATGTGGCTGAACGGTCGCTGGATCTGATCGCGGACGGTGGTCCGGGGCCGGGGCCCCGGGCCACCGCGCGGCGAACTGCCGCCACCGTGTCGAACCCGTACGGCGAAAAGCCCGCACGCCTGAGCGTGCGGGCTTTTTCGGGTCCTACAGGCAAAAGGACGCGCCCCGATCGCCTGCCACGGGGGAAGCGGGCGATTGGGGCGCGCATCAAAAGCTTAACCACCCATGACCAGCGGCACAACGGGGCGGACCGGGTCAGATTTCCGACGGGCACCGGTCAGGGTGACGATCACACCTGCGAGGTCACCGCTGGGTGACCCATCGCCACGCCGGAGCGCTGGTCACCGCCGGGATGTCGACTGTCCCGGCGCGCGTCATGATCTTTTCAGAACCGCTTCGGCCGGCGCGGCAGCCAACCCAGAAACCGATCCTGCAACGAGGTCGACCCGGACAGGTGCAGATCGTCGGCGGCGGCGGCCAGACAGGCGCCCAGGTAGATGCTGAGCATCGCGCGATCCGCCGCGTACTCGGACAGCAGCCGGTTACGTTTCGGCTCACACGGCCATTCCGCGCCACAGGTGCCGCACGTCCAGTCGGGTGTCACCGGAGCATGCTCACCTGGTCCCGCCGCGATCGCGACACTGCCCGTCTGAGCCGCCCCGACATCCGAGCGATCCGCAACACCTGTCATCGCGCTCCCTTCCGCCTCGCCGTGGACGGCAGGTGGAGCCCCTGCCGCCGATCATCGACCGAATTCATGGTCCCCGCGCCGAACGTACAGCGCCCGGAAACGCTCCGGTGTTACATCGTTGCGGTACGTTCACCAGCCATGGCCGCCGCGACACACCACCCGAACCACTCGCACTCGCCCGGATCAGCGTCGGTCGATGCTACCGGGAGCGCCGGTCGGGCCCACCAGTGCGGTGCCGACCGTGCGTGACCTGCTGCCGCCGGCCGTTGCGGTGGCGGTGGCGGAGCCACCCGACTGGGACGGGCAGTTGTACGCCGCCGAGGCGGCCTGCCTGGGCGACCGCGTGGTGGCCAGCCGGCGGCGCGACTTCACCGCCGGGCGGGTCTGTGCCCGCCGGGCCATGGCCATGCTGGGCCTGCCGCCCGTCGCCGTGCCGGCCGGTGCCGACCGGTCGCCGATCTGGCCACCGGGAACGGTCGGCACCATCACCCACACCCGCGGCTACTGCGCCGCCGCGGTGGGGCGCGGCAGCGAGATCCGGGCGGTCGGCATGGACGCCGAACAGCACCGCGAGCTGAGCCCGGAGGTACGCCGCCTGATCTGCCTGCCGGAGGAGGAGGAACAGGCCGACCGGTTGCCTCCGGGCGTCTCCTGGCCGACCGTGGTGTTCAGCGCCAAGGAGACCGTCTACAAGGTGTGGCATCCGATCGTCGGCAGCTGGCTGGGCTTCCACGACGCGCTGGTGGAGGTCGACCCCGCCACTGCCACGTTCACCGCCCGGATCGCGCCGGCCCAGGTCGCCGCCGCCTCGATCGCGCACCCACCGACGGTGATCACCGGCCGGTTCGCGGTGGACCCGCACCTGGTCCGCACCGCCGCCGCTCTAGCCGCGGATCTTGGTACGTAACGGCCCTCATGAGGGCGGTTACGTACCAAGGTCCGCGGCCGAGCGGTGTTGTCGGCACGCGGTAGCGTCAGGCGGTTCTCGTCCAGTATCAGGTGCCCGAGGAGTACGGTGAGCCACCCCCAGCCCCCAACCGGGCCACAGGACCCTTACCAGCCGGAGTCGCAGCAGCCCAGCGACCCGTGGGCGCCACCGCCCCCGGTCGAGCCGACAGCCGGAGCGCCGCAGGACGGCACCTGGGCGGCCCCCGCCCCGGCCGAACCCGGCAGCCCGTGGGCCGCCCCGCAACCACCCGGCAGCACCCCGTCCCCGCAGGCCGCGCCGGGCTCTCCCGCCCCGCCGCCGGCACCGGTCTCCGGCACGCCGCAGCCCACCTCGGGTACGCCGTACCCGACGGGTGGTCCCCAGCCGCCGGCCGGCCCGAACCCGCCGAGCGGCCCCTTCCCACCGGGCGCCGGCTACCCGAGTGGTGGCGCCAACCCGCCCGACGGCGCTTACCAACCCGGCGGCGCCTACCCACCCGGCGGTGCCAACCCGCCCGGCGGTGCCTACCCACCCGGTGATGCCTACCCACCCGGCGGCGCTTACCCGCCCGGCGGCGCCTACCCGCCCGGTGCCTACCCGCCCGGCGGCGCCTACCCGCCCGGTGCCTACCCGCCCGGCGATGCCTACCCGCCCGGCGGTGCCTACCCACCCGGCGGTGCCAACCCGCCCGGCGGTGCCTACCCGCCCGGCGCCTACCCGCCCGGTGCCTACCCGCCCGGTGGCGCTTACCCGCCCGGTGGGGCGGGGTATCCGCCGGGCCCGGGTGCGCCGGTTCCCACCAGCGGCAGCAAGGGCGGCAGGACCGTCCTGATCGTGGTGATCACGGTGGTGGTCCTCGCGTTGCTCTGCTGCATCGGCGGCACCATCGCACTCGTCGCCGGGATGAACCAGATCTCCGAGGAGGTCTCCGAGGCGCTACCGACTCCTTCGGTCACCTACCTGCCGTCGGAACCGAGCGACGCACCCACCGGGGCCGCACCGAGCAGGCCGGCCGTCGAGGGCGAGACGTTCAACATGAGCGCCGGCGACACGCTGGTCCTCACCGACAGCAGCGGCACGGTCGAGATCACCGTGACGAGGTTCCGCACCGTCACCGAGGGCTGCCAGTCGTTCGCGCCCAAGCCGCAGAAGGGGCGATACCTGATCGCCGAGGTGACGGCCACGGTCAGCAAGGGCACCGGCTCGATCAACCCGTTCTACTTCGAGTGGGTGGCCGACGACGGCACCACCGTCAACGGCCTGGTCGGCGCGCTCTCCGGCTGCGGCGACCCGCTCGGCTCGGGCAACAGCCTGCCGGCCGGCAGCAAGCGTTCCGGCACGGTCGTCTTCGACGTCGCCGACACCCGGGGCGTCCTGGAGTACCAGCACCTGTTCGAGGTCGCCGGCTCCTGGAAGCCGTAGCCACCGGGCGCAGCCGGCCACCGGAGTCTCTGTCCTGAGTGGACGGCGCTACACTCCGCCCGGTGATCAACAAGAGATGGTCGTCAGCGGTCCTCCTTGGACTGCTGGCGGCGACCACGCTGGCCGGCCCGGTGCCGGCATCCGCCGACGACAGAGCAGAACCCGTCGCCGAGCCGCCCCGCGTCCAACTCGTACTGGACGTGAGCGGCTCGATGCGGGCCACGGACATCGACGGGCGCAGCCGCATCTCGGTGGCCCAGCAGGCGTTCGGCGAGGTGGTGGACGCGCTGCCGGACGAGACCCAGCTGGGCATCCGGGTGCTCGGCGCCACCTACCAGGGCAAGGACAAGCAGCAGGGCTGCCTGGACACCCAGCAGATCGTGCCGGTCGGGCCGGTGAACCGGGAACAGGCCAAGGCGGCGGTGGCCACGCTGCGTCCGACCGGCTTCACCCCGGTCGGGCTCGCGCTGCGCGAGGCCGCCAAGGACCTGGGCAGCGGCACCACCGCCCGGCGCATCGTGCTGATCACCGACGGCGAGGACACCTGCGCCCCGCCGGATCCGTGCCAGGTGGCGCGGGAGCTGGCGGCCCAGGGCACCACCCTGGTGGTGGACACCCTCGGGCTGGCCCCGGACGAGAAGGTCCGCAAGCAACTGCTCTGCATCGCCGCCGCCACCGGCGGGACGTACACGGCCGCCACCAGCGCCGAGGACCTCACCGGCCGGCTCAAGCAACTGGTGGACCGGGCCCGGGACACGTACGCGACCACGCCGGCGAAGGTCGACGGGGCCGATGTCTGCCAGGGTGCGCCGCTGCTGGCGCCGGGGGTCTACACCGACCGGGAGACGTTCTCCGAGCACCGGTGGTACCGGGTGCCGGTCCGGGCGGACCAGGAACTGCGCGCCTCGGTCAGCGTGGCGATGGACCGTCCGGTGAATCCCGACTACGGCGTACTGCTGCGGGCCACCGCCTCCGACGGCCGGGAACTGGTCCGCGGCGTGGACGCGGGCAGTGGGCGTACCGACGTGGTGTCGGCTGGACTGCGCTGGTCGGCCGGGGCGGACGACGACGAGGAGGCGGGTGACCAGGAGGCCACCCCGACCCCGGCGGCCACCTCGGCATCGCCTGTCACCACCGTCTGCCTGGTGGTCAGCAACATGTTCTCGCCCAGGGCGGGCACCGAGAAGGACCCCGGCATGCCGGTCGAGTTGACCGTCGACGTGGTCGCCGCCTCGCCCACCCCGGACGGCCCGGACCTGGGCCGGGGCTGGGTGCTGCTGCTCCTGCTGACCCTGGCCGGCCTGCTCACCGGGCTCGTCACCGGCCTGCTCACCCGCTGGTGGGTAGCCACCTGGAGGGAGAACTGAGGATGCGTACCCGCGCAGCGATCTTTGCCGCCATGGTGGCCGCTGGCGTCTCGCTGGCCCCGGCCACGGCGCTGGCCGCGCCCACCCCGACCCCGTCGCCCGGCTCGACCACCGTGACCAAGGCCGGCACGACGTTCCTGAGCGCCACCCCGGTCGCGGCGGGCCAGCCGGTCCGGGTCGGCGCCTCCACCGGCGAGTTCCTCTACTGGTCGTTCGCCGCCGGGGCGGGCGAGATCCACCAGATCAGCGCCACCGTGGCGCTGGCCAAGGACCGGGCCGGCAGCTCGACCTGGACGGTCGAGGTCTTCGACGGGTTGCGCCGCCGCCAGGCCTGCACGGCCGGCGCGCAGACGCCGACCGCCGACGCCTCGGTGTCCACCGTGGCCATCGGCTGTGTCCTGCGCCGGGTCCGGCCCTGGGCGGAGCCCTGGTCCGCCGACCCGCTGCCGGGCACCTACTACGTCCGGCTGGCCGTGGTCGACCTGCCCGAACGTGACCTCGGTCTGCCGATCGACGTGGACCTGCTGATCTCCGCGACCGGAGACGCCGGCACCGCCCCGGAGGACGGCAAGCTGGAGGCGTCGCTGGTTCCGCCCACCAATGCCGGCGAGGTGTTGGACGCGGTACCGACCGTCACTCGGGAGGACGAGGACGACGACGGCTGGAACATCAACCTCACCGGCTGGCTGCCCGAGGCCGGCTCGCGGTGGATCTGGACCACGGTCGGCGGGGTGCTGGCCGCGGTCGCCGGCGTGTTCGGCTTCGCGCTGACCCGCCGTCCCGCCACCCGGTAAGCCGCTCCAGGTGAGCCACCACGTCAGGTGAGCCACCGCCGGTAGGTCGCGCAGGTGCCGGGCGCGACCTACCGGCGGCTCTCACCGCACGCCGTCGCATCCAGCGCAGGTACGCGGGGCCGCTCGGCGGTCGCCTCTTGTTAGAGGTACGGGCGTCGATTAGTTTGTTTACCATCCAGACGAACTATCACCCCAGCGAGCCTGCTCGCCCGTTGCCCTTTTCGGAGGGAGACCGATGACACGGCACAACCCCGGCGTGCCGACCTCACGCCGCAACTTCCTCAGCCTGTTCGGCCTCGGCGCCGCCGCCGTCGCCGGCGGTCCCCTGCTCACCGGCTGTTCCGAGGCGCCGGCCGGCAGCGGCACCGCGCAGAACCTCGACGCCTTCGCCCACCTGCTGCCCACCCACAAGGAGCTGTCGGGCGCCATCGCACCCGACGTCGTCGGCACCCGTCCGGTGCCCGACGGCTACCTCAAGTACCCGAGCAACCTTGTCGACCTGATCACCGAAAAGCCCGGCAGCAGCGGCACGGAGATCACCGCGATGACCCCGCACTGGGGTCCCGCACCGCCCGGGCTCGGCCAGAGCGCCTACCTCCAGGCGGTCAACGCCGAGCTGGGCGTGCCGGTCAACTTCACCATCCAGGACGGCATCACGTACGCCGACAAGCTCAACGCCATGCTCGGCGCCCGGGACGTACCCGATCTGCTCTGCGTGCCGAGCTGGGAGGTGGACAAGATCCCGCGGTTCGCCGAGGCGATCGGCGTGCTGTTCGAGGACCTGACCGAGCACCTCAAGGGCAACGCGGCCGAGGCGTACCCGATGCTGGCCGCCTTCCCGACCGGGGCCTGGCGGCACGCCATCTGGAACGAGCGGCTGGCCGCCATACCGAACCCGACCGACGGACCCTTCGCCTGGGTCATGTTCAGCCGCAAGGACCTGCTGGACGCCCGTGGTCTGGCCATCCCCACCTCGCTGGACGACCTGCTCGCCATCGCCAAGCAGGTCACCGACCCGGCGCGCAAGGTGTGGGCGTTCAACGACGTCTTCGCGATGATCCAGATGTACCACAAGGTGCCGGGCTCCAAGCAGGGGTGGCGGCTGCGCTCCGACGGCACGCCCGAGTTCAAGTACGAGACCCCGGAGTTCCGTCAGGCGCTGGAAGTCATGGCCAAGATCTACCAGGACGGCCTGGTGCACCCGGACATCGTGGCCAGCAAGGGCGCCGACGCCAAGCAGCTGTTCGCCAAGAGCGGCAACATCGTCTTCATGCAGGACGGCTTCGGCTTCTGGCAGGCCGGCCAGGCCGAGCACCAGAAGACCAACAAGGCGCTGAACATCCAGCCGGTGCCGATCTTCTCCGTCGCCGGTGGCGACCCGCTGGTCTGGGGTGGCGACCAGCCGATCTCGTACACCTTCGTCAAGAAGGGCGTCGGCGAGGAGCGGGTCAAGGAGCTGCTGCGGGTCATCAACTGGTGCTCGGCCCCGCTGGGCAGCCAGGAGGCCCAGCTGCGCGACTTCGGCGTCGAGGGTCGGCACCACACGCGGACGCCGAACGGGCCGATCAAGACCGATCTGGCCTTCAAGGAGATCGCCAACCAGTACTTCTTCATCAGTGGCCGCAACCCGACCATCGGCCCGTTCGCGGAGACCCCCACCTACGTCCAGGACGCGTTGGCCTACTCCAACGCCATGGTCAGGTATCTGGAGAAGGACCCCTGGGCCGGGGTGAAGGTGGAGATGCCGGCCGCCTTCAAGGCCAACCAGGTGCCGACCGAGGACAAGTTCACCGACGTGCTGCGCGGCCGACGACCGCTGTCCGACGTGGACTCGATTCTGCAGGAGTGGAAGGCCGCGGGCGGGGAGGCGGCGCGGCAGCTGCTCGCTGACTCGTTGCCCAAGGCTGGCTGATGAGCACCCGCGAGGCCACCGTCGAGGCCGGGTCCGACCGGACCCGGCCCGACGGCTCGGCTCCGTCCGTCCCCCGGCCCGCCGGCCGGCGTCGGCGCGTACCGCTGCGCACCCGACTCCGCCGTGACTGGCAGTTGCTCGCCATGGTGGCGCCCGGCTTCGTCATCCTGCTGATCTTCAGCTACCTGCCGATCCTCGGTAACGTCATCGCCTTCCAGGACTACAACCCCTACCTCGGCAGCAATCCGCTGGACGCGTTCGTGCAGAGCAACTGGATCGGGTTCGGGCAGTTCCAGCTCCTGTTCGCCGATCCGGCGTTCTGGCACGCGTTCCGCAACACCCTGGCGATCACCGCGTTCCAGTTGGTCTTCTTCTTCCCGCTGCCGATCCTGCTGGCGATCGGGCTGCACAGCCTGCTCTCCAGCCGGCTGCGCGGCTTCATCCAGACCGTCGTGTACCTGCCGCACTTCTTCAGCTGGGTGCTGGTGGTCAGCTTCTTCGTCGCCATGCTCGGCGGCGCCGGACTGCTCGCCCAGACGATGCGTGAGGCCGGGCTCGAACCCTGGAACGTGATGACCAACCCGGACACGTTCATCATCCTGGTGACCGTCGAGGCGATCTGGAAGGACGTCGGCTGGGGCACCATCGTCTTCCTCGCCGCCCTGTCCACCATCGACCAGAACCTCTACGAGGCGGCGGCCGCCGACGGCGCCGGCCGGTGGCGCCGGCTGTGGCACATCACCCTACCCGGCCTGCGTCCGGTGATCGTGCTGCTGCTCATCCTGCGCCTCGGTGACGCGCTCTCGGTCGGCTTCGAACAGTTCCTGCTGCAACGCGACGCCGTCGGCCGGCAGGCCGCCGAAGTGTTGGACACCTTCGTCTACCACTTCTCCATCGCCACCGGGAACTACGGCTACGGGGCCGCGGCCGGCCTGTTCAAGGCCGCCATCGGGCTGTGCCTGATCCTGGCCGCCAACAAGGTCGCACACATGCTCGGCGAACGAGGGATCTACTCACGGTCATGACCGCCACCATCGTCCGGAAGCCGCCCGGAACACGTCCCCGACGCCCGGTCTGGGAGGAGCCGCCCAGCCCGCTCGGTCAGGGCGCCAAGACCGTCCTGTTCGGCCTGCTGGTGCTCAGCGTGCTGTTCCCGCTCTGGGTGATCCTGGTGACCAGCCTGTCGTCGCGCGAGACGATCGCCCAGGCCGGCGGTCTCGTGGTCATCCCACGGGGAATCGACACCTCCGCCTACGAGACGATCTTCGCGGGCGGTGCGGTCACCCGGGCACTGTGGATCAGCACCATGGTCACCGTCATCGGCACCGCCCTGGCGCTGACCGTGACCGTGCTCGCCGCGTACGGGCTGTCCCGGCCGCGGTCCCTGGGCTACCGCTGGCTGCTCGCGTACTTCCTGCTGCCGTTCCTGATCTATCCGCCACTGGTGCCGAAGTATCTCGTGGTGACCGGGCTGGGCCTCAAGGACACCATCTGGGCGTTGGTCCTACCGCCCGCGATCAGCGTCTTCAACCTGGTCGTCGTCCGTGGCTTCTTCCAGGGCATCCCGCAGGAACTGCTGGACAGCGCCCGCATCGACGGTGCCAGCGACTTCCTCACCCTGACCCGCATCGTGCTACCGCTGGCCCGCGCGGTGATCGCGGTGGTCGGCCTCTTCTACGCGGTCAGCTACTGGAACGTCTGGTTCGACGCGCTGCTGTTCATCGACCGCAACGACATGTACCCGATCCAGCGGGTGTTGCAGAGCTACCTGCTCGCCGGGCAGGCGCCGAACACCTCCGGCGCCGCCAGCGCCACCATGCCGCCCACCGAGGCGATCAAGATGGCCGTCGTCATCATCACCGTGGCACCGATCGTCGCCGTCTACCCGTTCATCCAGCGGCACTTCGTCAAGGGCGTCCTGATCGGGGCCATCAAGGGCTGACCCCGGCCGGTCAGCCGGGGTCAGCCCTTCGGCGTCACAGCCGGGCGAGGATCTTCTTCATGGTGTCGATCTCGGCCTGCTGCGTGGTGACGATCTGCTGGGCCAACGCCTTGGCGTCCGGGTTGGCGCCCTGCGCGATCTCCTCCTCGCCCATGGTGATCGCGCCCCCGTGATGGGCGATCATCATGGTGAGGAACTGCCGGTCGAACTCCGGACCCGTGGCGGCTTCGAGCCGGGCCATGTCGGCGTCGGACATCATGCCCGGCATCTCGTGGTCCATCTCGGGCATCCCGTGGTCGGTGCCGTGTCCGTCACCGCTGGAGGTGGGCACCGGAGCGCCCCACTGCGTGAGCCAGCCCCGCAGTTGGGTGATCTCGGGCGCCTGCGCGTCCTTGATCTGGGCAGCCAACTGCTTGACCTCCGGGTCGGCCGCCCGGGTCGCGGCCAGGTCGGACATCTCCACGGCCTGCTCGTGGTGCGGAATCATCATCTGGGCGAACATCCGGTCCGCCGCGTTGTTGGCGGCGGCTTCCCCGCCCGACGCGCTGGCCGACGGGCTGCCGGGCCGGTCGTGGCCGGCTGCGGACTGGTGGTCCGAGCCGCAGGCGGCAAGGCCGACGGCAACGGCGAGACTCACGCCGGACAGCAGGGCCCGGCGCAGGTAGGTGCGGTTCATGGTGCGGTTCAGCCTTTCGGTGCAATGGGCAGGAGTCATCGGCGCGGTCACCCCTCGTCGGGGGACGCGCTGGTCGGCTCCTATATCCGCAGCACCGACACCGAGGCCGTGGTCAGACCGATCGGGGCGAACACCGGCGGGGCCCGACCGCCGGCCGGCGGGGTCGGGGTACGGCCGCGTGGCCGCCCGCCTCGCGTACCCCGAAGGAGAAGGACGGCGAGCACGACGGTGAGGGCGAAGCCGGCGGCGATGGCCAGGCAGACCCCCCAGCCGGCACCGTCACCGTGCCCCGGCTGCTCGGAAGCCGGGGCGGCCAGTGCGGTGCAGTGCCCGTCGGCGCAGGCGGGGACGGCCTCGGCGTGGCTGCCGTGCCCGGCCGCCCCGATCATCGGGTCATGGCCGAGGCTGTGCATGGTGGCCAGCCCGAACAGCGTGCAGGCCAGCAGCACGGTCCGGACCCATCGCCCGGTGGTGGCCGCGTCGCCTCGCACCTGATCACGGTATCGCCCGGCCGACCACCGTCTGCGCCGAACCCCGGCATCCGGTCTCCCGCCGTCGGGTTACCTGCCGGAGCCGATCTGGTGGGTGATCGTCGGATCGGTGATCTCGGCGTCCTTGGCCAGCAGCATCGCCTTGCTGAGGATGACGGCCAGCATGCCGTCGCCCTCGAACGGCAGGAACTGCTGGTCCCCCAGCCGACCCGCGCCACGGTCCGGAACGATGCAGAGGTAGGCGTCGTTCGGGCTCATCAGGATGTTGCCCGACCCCAGGTGGATCCGGTACGTGCGCAGGTCACCGTCGACCACCAGGAACCGGCCGTCGATGCGGGCCCGCTGCCCGACGGCGAGCCGGGGCAACAGCCGGGCCAGCAGATCCCGCCGGGTCTCGGCCGTCGCGGACAGTTCCCCGAAGCTGTACGACGACCAGTAGTCCCGGAACCGGCCCTGCGGGCCCCCATCGGACCAGGTCGGGTCGTTACCGACGCTGGCCACCCCGACGAACAGGTCCACATCCCGCATGATCTCGCTCAACACCAGCGGCGGGATCTGGTCGAGCGGCAGCGGCTCGGTCGGCCGGGCGTCCGTCCAGGCCCACCGGCCCGACGTGTAGCCGCCACCGGAGGCGTGTGACCAGTTCTGCGCCGCGGCGACCGGATAGAAGCGCACCTGGTCGGTGACGAGCCGCAGGTACGACCCGCTCTCGGTGGTGTCGACGCCGTAGTCGTCGCCCACGCCCTCCACCCAGTACTCGGCGCGCAGCCCCCAGCCGGGCAGCTCCCTGAAGGTGGGCGGGTACGAGTCGTCGACCATCAGCCGGAGCCGATCGTTCCAGCCCCGGATAGCGGCCAGCGCATGGTATTGATGTTGGCGCAGGATGTGCCCGGCGAACCGGTTGGAGTAGGTGCCGGTCGTCTCCTCGGCCGGGGTGAGCAGGTAGACCTCCCGGTGTGCCTGCTTGAACGGCTGGACGACCCGGTGCCGCTCCAACCACTCCCGCCAGCCGACGACCTCCTCCACCGGCCGGTCGATCGGATGCCAGATCCGCACCTGCGCGTCGTCGGCGGCGGTGACCGGGATGTCGTCCACGGTGCGCAGCGCGCCGTCGGCCCACCCGCACGGCACCCCGTCGACCAGCCAGAGCAGTCGGCGGGCCAACCCGCCGACCAGTGGATGATCGAGGTAGCGCTGCCGCCATCCGGCGACGGTCCAGGTGCGCTGGGCCAGGAAGAGCCCGTCCAGCCGGGCCGTCTGGGCGGCCAGCATCCCGCTGACCTCCTTGGCCAGGCCCTTGAGGTCGGCCAGTTGCGCCGCGTGGTCCCGGCGCACCACGGCCGGCGGGCTCTTCACCTGGCGGCCGGACTCGTTGTGCCAGACGAGAGTGGCGCTGGTGCCGGCGATCCGCAGCTCGGCCCGGCAGCCGCCGAGGGCCACCTCGTGCCGACCCACCTCGGTCAGGCCGTAGTCGGGAACGGCGAGTTCCTCGATCTCGTCGCGGCCGATGCCCATCGCCGTCGCGCGGGCGTCCAGCGCCTTGTCGATCTCGTTGCGGGTGCCCTTGTAGGTGATCCGGGTCGACAGCCGGGCCAGCTGCGCCAGCGCCGCCTCGCCGTCGACCCGGCCGAGCACCCCGACGGCCGCGTTGGCCACCTTGGGGCAGGCCGGACCGATGCCGGGCAGCCGGCGCAACATCGCCTCGACCAGGGCACCGATCAGGCGTACCTGCTCGGGAGCCGGGTCGGCCCGCTCGGCAAGCCAGAGCAGGCCACGCAGCAGATCCGCGTTGATCGGGGTTGGTGTGCGGTGCGGGCTGCGTGCGGCGGCGGCCAGCCACCGGTCGAGCACCGTCGCCGCCTCGGCCGGTTCGACCTCGGCGAGCAGCCGAATCGCCTCGGTCGACCAGCCGGCCGTCGGCCGGGCCGTGGTGGCGGTGCTGGCGTGTGCGGCGAGCCGCTGCCAGGCCGGATTGAGGGTGGGCAACTCGGCCAGGACCTGCTCCGCCCACGGGTCGGCCGGGTCGAGCGGCAGGCCGGCAAGCTCGACCAGCAGTTGCCGCAGCCGCTGGCTCTCGCCCGACCGGGCGGCCAGCACCTTCTCCAGGTCGGCGGGGAGCGGGCCGGCGGCGGCCACGCCCCGGGCCACGATCTCCAGTGCGCCGGGCGGCAGGCCGTACGACGTCCGGACGGCGTACCGGGCCAGCGCTTCGAGCTGTTCCGGGGTCAGCTCGGCGGGCAGCCGACGGGCCACCTGCCCGATCATCTCCAGCGCCGTCCAGCTGCGGTTACGGCCGTTCTTCTGGCGCAGCACCATGGCGTGCACCAGACGCGCCACGTCCGCTCGGGGCAACGGGCGCAGTGCGGCGCGTACCTCCGGGTCTTCCAGGCAGAGCCGGGCGTGCGTGTAGAGGTGGTCGGCCAGCGCGGTCAGGTCGTTCGCGGCGACCAGCTCGCGGGCACGGGTGGCGTACCAGACGGTGTCGGTGGTGGTGGTCATCAGCCACCCACCAGCGGAACGAGCTTGAGGAAGGTGACCTCGGTGTCGCGGCGCAGGTCGACCTCGTCGTCGAGTTCCTCGACCTGGTGGTCACCGACCAGCACCACGAAACCGTTACGGCGGAACGCCTCCTCGGCCAGGGCGATCTGCCGCGCCGCGTCGAGCCGGCGGTGCGACCGCTCGGCCGGCTCCCCGTTGAGGGCCCGCTCGGTCGAGGTGGGCTGCACCAGCAGCCGGCGCGGTGCCGGGGTGGCCGCGTTGTGCTCGGCCACCTCCTGGTGGATCCGCCGCCGGATCAGCTCACGCAGCGTCAGCCGCTCCTCGAAGATCTGCAAGGCCCACGCAGGGGTACGAGCACCGGCCGTGCTCTCGTCCACAAAGGTCACCGTCGCCATGTCGCGGAAGTCTAGGCACGCCCCCCGACACGAAACCGGCTCCGATCGCCGCGACCGGGCCAACCGCCGGGTCACCAGCCGGCTGGGGAAACCCGGCTCAGTCCAGCGCGAAGGTGGCCGACGCCCATCCGGCCGGGTCGGCAACGGCCTCCAGGTAGAGCAGGCCGCCGCGGTGCCGTACGTACTGGCCCGGGAAGTTCATCGACTCCAGCGACACCTTGGCCGGGTCGGCCAGACCGGCTCGGCGGCCGAACGTCGCGTCCTGCCGGAACAGGTTCGATCCGTCGTTGCGCTCCACCCAGACCTGATGGTCGCGGTGGCGCAGGTAGTAGCCGGGGTAGTTGGTCGACTCCAGCGAGATCGCCGACGGGTCGGCCAGCCCGGCGACGATCCGGAACTGCGAGTCAGCCAGGTTGGTCACGTCCGGCTCCAACCGGACCCGGAACTCCCAGTGCCGCAGGTAGCGATCGGGCAGGTCGTGTGCGCGCAGCCGGACCGGGGTGGCGCCGTCCGGCACCGGTACGCCGAAGTTCGGCGTACCGTCGGCGTTCCAGTAGAAGCGCTGGATCCGGGTGCGCCGGTTCGGGTCGGTCAGCGGGTCGTAGCCGTTGCCGAGGTACCGCTCGTAGTTACGGGAGTGGTAGACGATCACGTCGCTGCCGTCCTCGGCGACGGTGAACGAGTTGTGCCCTGGGCCCCACTGACCGGTCCGGCCGTCGCTGGCCAAGACGGGCGTGGCACGTTTGCTCCACGACGCCGGGTTCAGCAGGTCACTGCCGGCTGCGGCGGTGAGCAGCCCGATGGCATAGCTGGCGTCGGTCGCGCTCGCCGAGTAGGTCAGGAACACCCGGCCGTTGCGGATCAGCACCGCCGGCCCCTCGTTCACCCGGTAACCCCGGGTCTCCCAGGCGTACGTCGGGGTGGCGATCAGGGTCGGAGTGCCCGCGTACGTCCACGGGTTGACCAGGCGAGCCAGGTAGATGTTGGAGTTGCTGCCGGCATACTCGGCCCAGGCCAGGTAACGCTGCCCATTGTGGACGAAAGTGGTCGCGTCGAGCGAGAAGCTGCTCCGGGCCGGCTGGAGTTGACCACGCTCCACCCACGGCCCATCCAGCGGATTCGCGGCGCTGCTCTCCAGCACGTACGGCCGGATAGCCCACACGTCCTCGGCCCGGCCCGCAGCGAAGTAGATGTACCATCTGCCGTCGATGAAGTGAATCTCCGGCGCCCAGATGTGCGCGCCCATCTCGCCGGTGCTGTGCCTGCGCCAGATCACCTGCTCGGGCGCGGTGGCGAGCCCCTGGAGCGTGGTGGCGCGTCGCAGCACGATGCGGTCGTACTCGGGGACGGTCGCCGTGAAGTAGTAGTAGCCGTCGGTGTGCCGGTAGATGTGCGGATCGGCGCGCTGCTCGGCCAGCGGGTTCGTGAAGACGGCGGCGGCGCGGGCCGGCGCGGCCGGCCCGACCAGCGCGACGCTCACCGCCATGACCAGGGCGGCGAGCGTGGCCACCAACCTCCTGCCGGCGAGCTTGAGTCGCATGTCCGACCGCCTCTCGTCACCGCGATCTGGCGTCGCGCTAACGGATTGATAACGCTAACATCCTTCACCGTCAAGAGATCGACACCCGAGAGTAATCAGCCGGTAACGGCTTGCCCGGTCGGGCCGGGCTTCGCGGTACGCGCCGTGAACGCGGCCTCCGTCACGTCGTCGACAAGTCGCACGAAGTGCGAGCCGTACACCTGGCGGCCGTAGATGCCCAGCACGAAACAGAAGTTGCCGGCACTGCCGTACTTGCGGACCAGGGCATGGCGCTCCTTGACCAGGTAGCGCGCCGCGCCCTCGTTCGCCAGCGCCGTCTGGCCGAGGACGACGAAGATGGGCCGGCTTCCGTCGTCCACGTACACCCTCGCCACCAGCGCGTAGTCCACCTCGGACCGGACCCGGGCGTACGGCTTGTCGCCCACGTACAGCGTCAGGCCCTCGGGATCCTGCTCGAAGGTGCCCTGCCAGACGCCGGGCAGGTGCCATTTCAGGTGGGCCGCCGTCCGCAGGTTGGACATCGGCCCACCGATGCAGAACTCGACCTCCTCCCCCATGCCCGACAAGCGCTCGTGGTGCATGAAGAACCTGGGCGTCACATCGCACGACTTCAGCAGTACGGCGAGTTCGACCATCGCCGAGACGTCGGCCTTCTCGATCGCGGTCGGCGACTCGGCTCCGGCCTGCTTCGACACGACGAGCAATGCGCTCGACCCCGGCGCCAGGCCGAAGAACGCCCGTACCCGGGCCTGCTTGCGATAGTTGAAGATGCGCTGGGAGAGCCAGACGGCTAGCCCGGCCACAGCACTGGCGAGAAGGTTGATTGCCAGATCAGACACAGGCTCTCCGATCGAACACCCACCCTGGGCGGCTGGGCTCAGCCTAGAGATCCCTTCGCCGAACCGCAGCCACGATCTGAGCGGGGTTGCCGACAACGACAAGTGTCTTTATAACTACTGTCGGCTCCCGCCAATTTCCGGCGGGCATCTGACGGGGGAACGTGATGAGGAGAAGATCCATCTTCGTCGCCGCTGTGCTCAGCGCGGCGCTGGTCATCGTCGGCGCACCCGCGCCCGCCCAGGCCGACGACATCCTGCGGGTCAATGGCGTCTACAACGACTCGACGGGTCACCGGGGCATCCTGTTCGTCTCCGTCACCTCGACCCAGCCGGTGGCTGAGCTCCGGGCGGAGGTGGTCACCGAGGACACCGGCGCCCCGGTCGCCGAATTCGAGGACTTCGTCCTTCAGTCACAGACCTCGGATGCCGCCATCTGGGCCTCCACGGTGCCCCTGATCCGCGACGCGCCCGGCGAATTCGTCGTGCACGTAGCGGTCACCGATGTCGCCGGCAACCACCTCCGACAGGAGCGGGCCGGCTTGATGCTCTACTACGTGGAGACCTTCCTCGACGAGGTCACCGTCGACCGCGGCTCCGTCAACTACGACGACCGCCAGGTGACCATCAGCGGGACGCTCAAGGGACGCTGGCCCGGCACCGGCGAGATCCGACCGCTCGCCGGCTTCCCCGTGTCGATCTCCGAGGGGTTCGGCCACCACGAGGCCATCGCCGCAGCCGATGGGACCTTCAGCAAAACCCTCACCGTCTACGGGTCCAGCCCGGAGCTGAGCGCCCGATACGTGCTCTCGCTCGACCGCCCCTACGTCGACCTGTCGCAGGAGGTCCGCTTCCCGCTGGCGATCGACCCTCGGCAGACGCGCCTCGCCGTGAAGACCGACCGCACCAAGGTCGTCGCTGGTCAATCCGTCCGGCTCTCCGGCCAGCTGTCCTGGCTGACGCCGTCCGGCTGGAAGCCGCTCCCCAACGAGATTTCGGCCATCTACTTCACCCTGTACGACGACAACGGCGGCTACGTGGCATACGGCAACCTCGACACCGACGCCAAGGGCCGGTTCACAGTGGACATCCCGCCCCCCAGGACGGGCTACTTCCACTTCGTGTACCAGCCGCTCGACCCCTACGTCGCCCCCACCGAAGGCCGCACCAAAACCGTAACCGTCCTCCCCACCCACCCCTAACCACCACCGGCGCAGCCGGCCCACGGCGCAGCCGGCCCACGGCGCAGCCGGCCCACGGCGCAGCCGGCCCACGGCGCAGCCGGCCCACCGGCGCAGCCGGCCCACGGCGATCAAGAAGTTTTGGTCGCGCAATAGCGCGTACGGAGACCAAAACTTCTTGATCAATCCGGTCGCCGAACGGCTGCACCTTGCCAGCCGAGGAGGGTGCGTGTGCACCGGGGCTGACAGGGTCGCCGGGACGCGGATGCCCGTGAGTGGCGACGGGAGGAGGACTTATCCGCTTCGAGGGAGGGCGCTTTGAACATGGGTTATTACTGCCAGTTTTCACCGGCAGTCCGGGTCGCGAAGTGTGTGGTAGGTTGCGCCGATGGGTGAGGTATCTGCCGGTGGCGTCGCGGCTGAGCACGTCACTCGGGTAGCTAGCTACTACGACGCCAACACCCGGCGCTTCCTGCGCTTCGGAGAGATCAACGACGCCATCCACCGGGGCGTGTGGATGCCGGGCGTGGCGACTACCGCCGAAGCCGGCGACATGGTCAACCGCTTGGTGATCGAGCACCTGAGCGGTCATCTGCCGGCCGGCGAGGGACGCGTGCTCGATCTTGGGTGCGGTGTCGGCGCGACGGTGGTACGGATCGCCAAGGCGACGGACGCCCACGTCACCGGCGTGACCATCAGCCAGGTGCAGGCCGAGATCGCCGAGCGGCGGTTGACGGCCGAAGATCTGGCGGAGCGCTGCCAGATCGTCTGCGACGACTTCGCCCAACTCCCCGCCGAGCCGCGCTATCACGCGATGGTCGCCATCGAGTCCATGGTGCACTCGCCGTCGCTGGCGGAGCTGATCCCGTCGTTGGCCGCGCGCCTGCAGCCGGGCGGTCGGCTGATCGTCTGCGACGACTGGATGACCGACAAGGATCGCGGTCTACCCGCCCGCGAGCGCTGCCTGGACCAGTTCCGCGCCGGCTGGCGCATCGGCAGTCTGCACACCGTGGCCGAGTTGGAAGAGATGGGCCAGCGGGTGGGGCTGCGCCTGCGGGAGAACCTGGACCTCACGTCCTACCTGCACCTGGGACGGCCACGTGACCGCGTGATCAACGTGGTCGTGGGCGCCACGGGCGTACTGCCCCAGGTTCGCGATCGCCTGGTCGAGACGCCGTTCTGGGCCAACATGATCGGCGGCTCGGCGTTGCAGGCCGGGCTCTCGCGGCGCTGGATCGAGTACCGCCTGCTGGTCCTCGAACGGGTTTGACCATGCCCCGCACCCACTGAGCTGTGGCAAGCCGGCTAGGTTTCTGTCTGGCGGATCTTGTTGGCCGGGGACGGCGGGTAGGCCGATCGACGTTCGACGAGTCCGAGCAAGGCGTGGAAGTGGGTACCGAGCATGTCGTACCTGGGCCGCCTGGTCGCGCCAGTGCCTGCGCCGCTGAAGCCGCGTCCGACCTGGCTGCGCTGCCCGCCCCCCGCCGCTGGTCGGCTCCCGATCCTAGCCGCGGATCTTGGTACTAGACGGCCTCCATGGGGGCCGTTTCGTCCCAAGATCCGCGAGATAGAACCTAGGTGAGCGGTGTCAGGAACAGCGCCAGCACGTGGGTCGGTCAACGGGAGCGAGATCCTGCCGGCCTGGTGGCGGCTCGATCCACTCGCCCAGACCACCTCGGCGCAATGGCAGCACGTCGTCACCGCCGTCGGTTGGCTGCTCGCGTTCGTCCTGGTCGGCCCGGCCGTCGAGGAGGCGTAACTCTGTGGCTTCCTGCTGCCCCGGATTCCCGCGCGGCCCGCCGTCGCGGTGGTCACGAACGCGGCCCTGTTTCGCCGGGTACCAGCTGTGGCAGGCAGCCACCTGACTGACCGTGTTCGCGCTGCCGCTGGCGATCGTGGCGCGGCGACCACGCGGGATGGTGCTCGCGATGATCGTGCACGGCACGGTCAACACGCTCACCTTCGCCGCGCTGCTCGCCGGGCTGGCCCAGCGTTGACCGCTCAGCCGGCGTGGCGGGCACCGGCGGGAGCGGTCAGCAGACGCTCGATCCGGTCGTACTCGGCGGCCATCTCGGGCTTGGCGAGAAAGTCCCCGAGATCCGCCGAGACCTGGTAGTCGACCTGCTCGATGGAGCGGATGGCCAGCTCGTACAGCTCGCTGCGCTGGGTCGTCTCCAGGTAGGTCGTCCAGTGTTCGAGCGCGGCGATGATGATCAGGAGTCCGGGGTCCATGTCGCCGTCGGTGAGGATGCCGTCGTCGATCCGCGTCAGCAGCGTACGCAACTCGGTGCCGCTGGCGGTCAGGACGTTCTCCCGGGCGGTGGCGAGCGCGCTCGACGCGTCCTCGTCCAGCTCATCCTCGTCGGCGACGTCGAACAGCAGCTCGTTCCCGACGAGACGGCTGACCGTCTCGGCGCCGAAGGCGCGCAGGTTGTCGTCGCTGGCCTCAGCGATCAGTCGCCGGATCGCCGTTTCGAGTTCGTCGTATCGCACGGCCCGAGTCTAGGGACGGTCCACTCAGGCCGTGGCGCCGCCGTCGACGGCGATCGACGCACCGGTGATGTGCCGTCCACCGTCGTTGACCAGGTGACTGACCGTGGCCGCCACGTCGGCCGGGGCCGCGTACCGGCCGAGGGCGATGTGCGACCGCTGGGCGTCGGCTCCGGCGCTGTCCGCCGGGTTCATGTCGGTGTCGGTCGAGCCGGGCAGGATCAGGTTGACGGTGATCCCACGCGGGCCGAGTTCCCGGGCCAACGCCCGGGTCAGGCCGTTGACCGCGCTCTTGGTCATCGCGTACGCACTCACCCCGGGCGCGGGTACGCGACTGGCGAAACTGCTGCCGATGTTGACGATCCGGCCGCCGTCGGCCATGTGGCGTACCGCCGCCTGGGTGGCCAGGTACACCCCGCGCACGTTCACCGCGACGGCCCGGTCGAGGTCGTCGAAGCTGACCGACTCGATCGGGCCGCCCGCGAACACCCCGGCGTTGTTGACCAGGATGTCCAGCCGCCCCAACTCGGCGACGGTCCGCTCGACCGCGCCCACCACCGCCGCCGGGTCGGCACTGTCCGCGCTGATCGACAGGCCCGTTCGGCCGTACGCCTCGATGTCGGCGACCACGGCCTTCGCCCGCTGCTCGGCGGCGCGGTAGGTGAAGGCGACGTGGATGCCGTCCTCGGCCAGCCGGCGCACGACGGCGGCACCGATACCACGGCTTCCACCTGTTACCAGAGCAACCCTGTCGGCAAGTCGGACCGTCATGTCGTAATCCTGACAGTCGACTCAGGACTCAGCTCACCCGGGTCGTCCGCCTACGCCCGGCAGTCGCTCCCCCACGCACCGCTCGACGCCGGTCAGGTCAACGCTGCGTACCACTGGGCGCCGGTGACCCGGATCCGCCTGGACTGCTTGCGATTCCACTCCACCCGCATGCCGTGTCTGCGCAGCACCGGGAAGGCGACCTCGTCCAGCATCCGTTCCAGGTCGGCCTGGTAGCGGGCCTGCTGCTCGGCCTCCGGCAGGGCGGCGTAGGCGTCCTCGTCGAAGTCCGGTGGCGGGTAGGCACCGTAGCCGAGGTAGACCTCGCCGTCCTCGCTCGCCAGCAACGACTCCGTGTCCTGCTGGTGGTACCAGAGGTAGCCGTGCCAGTGCCGGGAGTCGTCCCGCTCGTCGTGGATCTCGGCCGCCGCGCAGGTGCCGCAGCAGGTGAAGTTCTCCCTGGCCAACACGCCGACCTCGATGAGTTCGGCAAAGGCCCGGCTGAGGTTGCCGCGCACCTCGCCCCAGTCGCGCTGCTGCTCCCGGCGTACCGCCACCGCCTTCTCGTACGCCTGCGTGAGGTCCTCGTCGGCGGCGCCGTGCCGCTGCTCCTCGACGTCGAAACAGTCGACGAACTCGGCAGCGTCGTCCCGGCCGCGCACCACCCAGTCCCAGATCTCGTCCTCGATCTCGCTCCGGCCCGGCTCGGCGATCCGGTCGGTCAGGAACCTGACGCCCTCAGGACGATCGTTGTAGCTCCATCCAGTCACGACAGCGATCTTCACAGCCGGGTACGACAACCGTCAGCGGGGCCGGCGGGCGTTGAGCCGTGCCGCCGTCGCCAGGTCACCGTCGCGTTCGTGCAGGTATGCCGCCACCGCCGTGTAGCGGGGCAGGGCGTCGTCCCTCCGGAGCAGCGCCTCGTCCATTATCAAGGGCGGCCCCTCGATCATCCGAGAACCCGCCCTTGACCTGCTGCTTCGTGGAATGGGTCTGTACTGCTCAGCCGACCCCAAGGGTGGCGGCGAGCTGAGCGATCGTGGTCGGGGCACGCGGGTCACGGGCAACCTCGGCGAGGACATCCCGAGCAACCGGCCGGTACGCGATCTCGGCTGGTGCGGTTCGCTCGGCCTCGATCAGCACCCGAGCGGCGTTGCCCGCATCCCGGCGTGCAGGTAGGCACGTGCGACATCGAGCAGGTGCGCGGCGCGGTGTTCGGCGGGTAGCCACCGCCAGCCGGCCCGCGCAGTCGCCTTCTCGTGCCAAACGATCGCCGCATGAGCGTCGCCGACTTCGACGGCTACGGCGGTGCGGGCCAGGTCGACGGCGGTGGGCCCGAAACCCGTGTGGTGATGGTCGTACCCGTCGCCGACCCGCTCCGCCATGCCGGCAGCCTCGTCGATCAACTCGCTGGCGGCGGCCTCGTTCCCGTCCTGTGCCGCCGCCAGGGCAGCCTGGATGAGCAGAGTTCCGCACAGGGACAACTCCGCCGGTGTGCCGTGCTCGACCACTGACGGGGCGATTCGGTACGCGGCACTGAGCATCACCGACTTCGCCTCCCGCGCCCGCCCGAAGTCGCGTAACACCTGCCCGAGTTGGACGGCTGCGGCGGCCACCAGGTCCCGGTCCCCGGTGGCGGCGAGCATCGCCCGGTCAACGGCCAACCACGCCAGCTCGGCGTCTCCGAGTTTGACCAGCAGCGCGGCGGCGATCCGGTAAGCCTCCACGAGCGGCACCCGGCCCGACACAGGAGCATGGGCGTGGGTGCGCTGCACGTTGGTGAGCAGGTCCGGCGCCAGGTCGATCACCTGCGGGTAGCGGGCATGCTGGAATGCCGTCCACGCGTACCCCACATCCCGCAGCACCCGGTCCACCGGCAACACCGGCTGGCGACCCGCCGGCTTGCCCAACGGGATCTCGTACCGGGACATCGCCGCCCTGATCCGGTCGACGCCCTCGCCGCGTTCCGTCGTTCCGACCGCCTCGACGTCCCGGCCGACCAGAACGGAGGTGTCGATGCGCAGCACACAGGCGATCTCCTGAAGGGTCGACAACTTGTCCAGCGACCGGACGCCGCGCTCGACCTTGTCGACCCAGCTCTTCGACTTGCCGAGCCGGTCGGCGAACACCTGCTGCGACAGCTTCCGTCGACCCCGCCAGTACGCCACCCGCCGCCCGACCGGCAACAGCTCAACGCTGCCCACGACGCCACCGCCGATCCTGCACGGCCCGCGTGGTCTCCTCCACCGGAATCCGATCCGCCTCCGCCTCGGCCAGAAGCCGCCGCTTGGCCGCCTCCCGCTCGGCCGCCTGGATCTGCTCGCCCCGGCTCACCGCCGGCTCGTCGCCCTTACCCGGCATCCCCACCTCCGCCAGTAGAAGCGGCGGCACGCCGACCGTCGCGGATCCATAGTGACGTCGGAATGTCACCTGCTGCGACGGCACCAGAGCCGACAATCAGGCACCTTTACCGGCGACATTAAGGTGACATGAAGCTATGGTGGCAATCATGGCCGCCCCCAACACCGCCTTACGCGCCGTCCGCACCGGAATGCGCATGAGCCAGGATGACTTCGCCCGCGCGCTCCAGGCCGCCGGCCACCGCGTCGGCGAGCCCAACGACGCCAACAAGCGGCTCGTCCAGCGATGGGAGTCTGGCGCGATCGCCGCCCCGCGTCCCGTCTACGCCCGCGCGCTGGAAGTCGTCACCGGGCTACCCATCTCGCTGCTGGGCTTCGCCGCGGTGCCCAGCGGCCATGTCGCCGACGATGAACACGGAGGCCATGACCTGACATCTCCCATGTCCAGCCTGGCCACGCCGACACCGACGACCAAGCGCACCACGGCCCACCGGTCACACGAAGGCGTGTGGCTCAGCCGCTACCAGTACTACTCCAGCGGCCGGGGAGACTCCTTCGCCGGACAACACTTCGTCGTGATGCTTCAGCACGGGGACCGGCTGACCGCGCGAAGCCTGCCCGGATCGGCGTCCTCGTCTCTCTCGCTGGACCTGACCGTGGACGGTGCCGTCGTCACCGGCACATGGGTGGAGCAGACCGACCCCGCTGGCTACTACCGGGGCGCCAGATATCACGGCGCACTCCAACTCATCGCCGAGCCCACCGGCCGACGAATGGCCGGAAAGTGGATCGGCTTCGGCAAGGACATGGACGTGAACACCGGCCCCTGGGAGCTTGTCTTCCGAGACGCGTCCACCTCCAAGGCCACGCTCGATCGGTACAACACATCGGCGACGTAGAGCGCAGTTGGGAACGCCGTCGGCGGTACGTAATAGTCCCCCAGGGACTCGATCCAGCCAGACGGGCCCGTACGCGAGACCATGAAGGTAAGCCGTCATCATCAGCGAATTCGACGTACGCCATGCAACCGCCGTCGTCCGGCTGGCCGGACGTCCCAGAATCGTCGCTGATCTGCACCGGATCTGTACCCAGCGATCTTGCAAGCGAGCAGAGGCCGGCTGCCTGGGAACGACTTATCCGGCCGTGAGCGTCCACGTACTGCAGCACCATTTGCTCCTGCTGTAGTGGTTCGAATCCACGGATCCGCACATAGCTTGCAGGGGACTCGAACGCACGGTGCACCGCAGCAGACATCAGTGTCGGTCCGTTGCAGCAGGTGAGCCAGCGCCGCCGTACTTGCGCGACGCTTGACCTTGTCCGGTCGACACATCGTCCAGGACGCTGCCGGCCTGCCGGTCCGCCGGGGAGCCCCGGCGGACCGGCAGGTGGTCACCGGCGGGGTGCCACGTCGGCCGCGAAGGCGCCGACCCAGGCAAGAGCCGAGTTCCAGTTGATGGTGATCTCGTTGACCGACCAGGCTTCCAGGTTGTCGACGTAGCAGAGCTGCGGAGCACAGCCGTGCAGCCAGGATGCCGACAGCGGATCCTGGAGGCTGGAGTTGGGCCCGCCGGCCACCGACCCGACCGGCGGGTTCGGCAGGGTCGAGTCGAACGATCGCGCATACCAGCGGCTGTGCTGGTTCCTGGCGTCGTGGGTGCCGTACCCGGTGACGTAGGACTGCCCGAGAGCGTTGCGGCCGAACAGGTAGTCGAACGCCTCGAACACCGCGTCGGCGTAGGTCGTGCCGCCGGTGAGGTCGTACGCCGTGGCGATCACCACCTGGTTGTTCAGGATCGACGCGTTCGATCCCCAGTCGTACATCCCGCTGGTCGGGGTGTACGACTGACCGAACCGCTCGGCCCGCTGGAACGAGATCAGCCGGTTCGCCGCGGCGGTGACCCAGCCGCGGATCTGCGTCTGCTCGGACAGCCCACTACCGAACCGGGCCAGGTCCAGCTGGGCGAGGGCGGCGACCGACCCCCAGTAGAAGCCGTTCTGGTCGAAGGCCACCCCGGCCCTGTGGTAGCGGTTCGACCGCAGCGCGTTGAGGTACGTGGCGCCGCCGGTGGTCAGGTACAGCTGGGTCGCCGCCCAGTAGAACTCGTCGGTGACGTCGTCGTCGGCGTACGGGCCACCACCGGAACGGTCCGCTCTGGGCGCGTACAACGCGGGGTTGGCCGACGCCGCGGCGTAGGCCCGCTCGGCCGCCGCGCGGAGCCGGGCGGCGAACGCGGCGTCGTACGGAGCGTAGAGCCGTGCCCCCTGCGCGGCCACCGCCGCCAGGTTCAACGTCGCCGCCGTCGACGGCCGATGCAGTTCCCGCTGTTTGCGGTCCTGGTGCGGCAGCATCGGCGGCCCGGTCCAGGACTCGTCGTGCACCTTGTGGTGCACCATCCCGGCCAGCGGTTTACCGGCCGGCACCTGCATCTTGAGCATGAACTCCAGGTTCCAGCGGGCCTCGTCGAGGATGTCGGGCACACCGTTGCCGCGCTCCGGGACCGCCAGGGTCGCATCGCCGAGCGGCCCGGGTCGGCCCACTGCCACGGCCCGTTCCCAGGCCGAGAGCAGCTGGTAGGTGGCGATGCCGCCGTTGACCACGTACTTGCCGTGGTCACCCGCGTCGTACCAGCCGCCGGTGACGTCGAGGGTGTAGTCGCAGGTCCAGTTGTTCATGAACGGCTGCGGGGTCTGGCAGGGCACCCGGGTGTCGCCGCCGTTCGGCGAGGCGGCGACGTGCCCGGCCGGGCGGGCGTACTCCGCTCCGGCGATGCCACCGTCGATGGCGATGCCGCTGCGGTTCGGGTAGAAGAACCGCATCGAGTCCGTACGCAGCGAGGCGTACAGGTCCGTGCGGATGTCGAACGGGTAGCTGGCCTGTCCGCCGACCACCAACTCGAACCGGCCGGTCGCCGTCACCGAGCTGAAGTCGATGAGGTGGACGTTGGCTCCCGCCGAACCGTCGAACCCGGCCGGAGTGCTCTGGCCCGTGGCGACCGTGCCGCCGCCGACCCGGCGCAGCGTCCAGGACTGCGGGCTGGTGGCGGTGCTCACCAGCGTCGCCCGCTTCGGTCCTCGCGGCAGGTAGCCGTGCTGGTTCACCTTCACCGCCGGCCCCCGGTCGGCCCGGTACACGTAGCTGTCGCCGTTGAGCGTCACGTCGTCCATGCAGAACTCGTACGACTTGTCCGCGCCGCCGAGGCGGAACTGCACCTGGGAGAGCATGTAGTCGGCGCTGAAGCCGGTGTCGAAGGTGTACTCGTACTGGCGCCACGCACCACCGGTCACCGTCGGGTACTTGACCAGGTAAGTCGTGTTGTTGGGGTTGTAGAAGGGCGCCACCTGCACGGTGAGGTTCACCGTCTGGCTCGTGCGTACCCGGAACCGGAACGTGTACGGCTTCCCGCGCGGCAGGTAGATGCTGTTGTGCCCGACGATCACGTCCCACGGTTTCGCCGACGCCGGTGCGGTCACGCAAAGGACTCCGCCGTCCACCTTCGGGGTCATGCCCGCGTTCACCCACCACGGCTTGAAGTCGCCGGTGAAGTTGCTGTTCTGGATCAACCGGCCGGTGACCTGCGGTCGCGGCTCCCCGCCCTGGTACGCCGGCAGGGTGCCCGCCGGCAGCTGCGTCGGGAAGCCCGGCGTACCAGGCTGACCGGGGCCCTGTGGTCCGGCGCCGTACCGGGGCAGCCGCCAGGCGTCGATGCCGGCCGTCGTCTGGTCGTACAGCAACAGGTCGGCGACCCGGTCACCGTCCAGGTCGCTGAAGATGGCGCCGGTCCGGCCCGCGAGCGGGCTGCCGGTCTGGATCACGCCCAGCGAGCGCCAGCCGGCGGTCCGGGTCCACGGCCCGCCGATGTTCTCCCACGCCTGGACATCACCGGTGGCGTTGTCGACGAGCAGTACGTCCGCGCGGCCGTCCCCGGTGATGTCCGCGAAGTGGACCTTCTTCCCGGTCTGGCCCTGACCCGGGTGCCCGAAGCCGTCGAAGCGCCGCCAGTCGCCCGGTCCCGGGAAGCCGCGCGCGGTGTTCTCCCAGGCGGTGACGGTGTTGTCGGCCGCGACGGTCAGGTAGTCGTCGTCACCGTCTCCGTCGATGTCGGCGAAGAGCCGCCGGTCGGTGTCGACGTAGCCGAGGTTGTTGGCGATCCTGCTGCCCTCGTTCCACCGGATCTGCTGGATCGAGGAGTCGTTGCGCCACGCCTGGATGCTCGATGCCCCGGTCGGCGACTGGGTCGCGTCGAGGACCGCGATGTAGTCGGCGCGGTCGTCGCCGTCGAGGTCGCCGAAGTGGATCTGGGTGGCCGCCGCCCGGCGCAACGTCTCGGCGACCGGCCCGCTGTCGCTACGCGGCGACCAGATCCGCTGGCCGTCGTCGCCACAACCGACGTTCTGCGACACCTCGGTACGACCGGCCGCGCCGACCAGCACCCGGTCGGCGAGCCCGTCCCCGTCGATGTCCGCGAACCGTACCGCGGTGGTGACGCCCACGTTCGTGCCGCCGTCCAGCAGCCGCAGGAGTCGGGTGATGTTGTCGACCAACCGGCCGAGCTCGGCCCACCTGGCCGCGGTCGCGCCCGTCGGGTCGGGGCAGGAACCGGTCGCGGTGAGTCCCATCCTTCGGCGGGCCTCCAACTCGAAGGTCTCGCGCATGATCTGCGCGGTCCGGGCGGTGAAGAGATCGGCGACGTACCGGATCGGGCCGGTGAGTACGCTCCAGACCTTCAGGGCGAGGTCCCGCAGGTACCGCTGGATACCGGAGAAGGAGTGGCCGGCGATCTCCGCGACCCGCTCGACGGCGACGGTGAGGACTGCGCCGCTGAGCGCGGAGCCGAGGGCCGTCCCCAACGCGGCCGACCACACCTCGCCGTCGATGGGCTTGCCGTCGAAGACGGCGGCCAGGAGTTCCCGGGTGCCTCCGGCGATGAATCCACCGATGGCGCCGCACACCGGCGCGGCCAGGGCCGCGCCGGGCGCGAAGGTGGCCAGGCAGGCACCCTCGATGAGGGCCCAGGTGGCGATGAAGATGATGGCGAGAGCGATCTTCTTCAGTGCGATGATCCAGCTCCACGCGGCCTCGACCTCGGCCTGCGGCACCACGATGACGATGTGGTTGTCCACCCGGTGGATGTCGCCGTCGAAGTCGACGTTCTCGGTCTCCTCGGTGAAGAAGTCGATCCCGTACGCGTCCGCCTGCCGTTCGAAGAAGTCGCCGAGGGTGCGCCCCGAGTCACGCATCCGCTGGGCGTCGTCGACCAGGCGTTGCAGTGTCGCCTGTAGTTCTTCCTCCTCGCGGAGAGGAGTGAACTGAATGATCGCGACGATGTCGTCACCGCGGTCGGCGAGCGCACCGAACCGGCCCGCGTCGCGCGCGCAACCTATGCGCAGTGCGGCATCGCCGGGTCCGCTCGGGCCTATCTCGAAGGAGGACTCGCTCAGCTCGCATCGTTCGACGCTCTGCGCATCGACTGGTCGAGCGAAAGCGGTGACCAACAGCACGACGGTCATCGCGAGCGCTATCAGGAATCTCCGGGCGGGTCTTGTTTTGCTGCCAACCATTGCCACCACGTGCATGCGGGCACCCAACTTCTCGCCACCACTGAAGGTGGTCGGGGAACAGGATTCGGAGCCGGACGGGCAGAAGCGCCGGTGGTGGCGCTGGTGGCCGATATCGTACGTAGCAACATTCCACTGTGGAAGGACATGGCTCGGGGTACACCACATCGAGACCATCGCGGACGGACGACGGCGACGCGATCCCGTCGGCCGGCGATGGCCGGGCCGACGAGTGCCTCTGGCCACCCAGGCGGCGGTGCGTCACATGGGTACCGGAGGCCGGATCGTCAACATCGGCAGCAGCTTCGCCAGCCGCGTCCCCGCCCCGGAGTGAGCGCGTACGCGATGACCAAGAGCGCGGTCAACGGGCTCACCCGGGCGCTCGCCCGGGAACTCGGCCCACGTAATCCACGGGACAGCTGGCCACCGCGTGACGCTCTGTCCGGGCTGCCGCTGTCGCCCATCTCACCCGTTCGGCTTGAGTTTGCCCGCCACGTGCCACGGCCTGGGGCTCCGTCCGCCGATCAAATGACGGTCAAATGATCAAGGGCGGGCTCTCGGATGATCGAGAACCCGCCCATGACCTGCTACTTTGTGGTGGAGCTGAGGGGATTTGAACCCCTGACCCCCTCGATGCGAACGAGGTGCGCTACCGGTCTGCGCCACAGCCCCTCCGCCGGCGAACCGGCGTCGGTCCCACCTGGCTGTCACCGGGCGGGCCGGCGACAAGGCTAACAGGTCGACCGGCTCCGCCGCGAACCGCCCCGCCCAGCCGCACCCGCCTCCGACCGTCGCCCGCCACGCGGCCGCCTCCGGTGTTAATAAGAGCGGCCGGCAATTGGTGGTGGTGACGCAGCGGGAGGTCGAGCGGCCGGAGGCGGACGCGGCACATGCCCAGGGGCCCGTCACTGACCCCAGGCAACCAATTGGCAGGCTCGCTGCCACGCCAAGGCATCCGAGATCTTGGTACGAGTGCGCCCCTCAAGGGGCAGATTCGTACCAAGATCTTCCCCGCCCTGGGTGGTGGGCTGGCTATCAGGACGTGTCGGCCTATTGCCGGTCGCTCTAAGGTGCCCTTCCTTAAGCGGAGTGCGAGCCGCGGCCGGCTTCGTAGGGGCGACCGCGCAGGCCGCCGGCTCGGCGGTAGGAGACCGAGCCGCCGCTGGCGGCGGCCGGTAGGTCGGCGGGGCGGTCCAGGCCCATGGCGGCGCGCCGGACGGCTTCCCGCTGGGCGGCCAGGCGGCGTTGGGCCTCCCGCCGGGCGGCGGCGCGGCGGGCCTGCTCGCGGCGCACCTCGGCCTGGCGGGCGGCGAGCCAGGCGGCCTCGCGGGCCCGGTCCCGGCGGCGGCGCCGGTCGGCCAGCGCGCGGGCGCGCAGGTGTGCGACGTACACGATCAACAGGGTGGCGGTGACCGCGAAGCCGATCCAGAAGCCGGGGCCGACCACCGCGACGCCGACCAGTTCGACGGCGTTGAGCAGCACCAGGGCGGCGAGTACCCGGCGGCGGCGGTAGATGGCGGGGGTGTGCGGGCGACGTCGGTCGGGGCGGCGGCGGGGCCGGCCCGCGGCGGGCGGTACGGATCGCAGCCGGCTGGGCCGGCCGGCGCGGCGCGGCGCGGGGGGCCCGGAGACCGGGGCGGCGAGTTCCCCCGACGCGGAATCTTCGCTGAGGGTGACGACCAGGGAGCGCGGGCCGTTGAGGGGACGGCGACCCGGGACAGTACGGCGTCGTCGGCGGCGCTGGAGCACCCGCGCCGTCGACTGCGCCCGCTCCGCCACCAGCCGCTCGGCAGCGTCGTACCGGCGAACCAGCGCCGGGGCGAGGGCGAGCAGACCGGCGGCGGCGAGGACGGCGAGGAGCACCGAGGTCGGCACCCTCACCCCTCCCGTCACCAGATTCGAAGCAACCACCGACCGGCCGCAGGATCTTCCACCGAACGGCGTCGGCGACGTGAATCGTGCGGAGCGGGCAGCGCCTGCCGCAGCTTGCAGTTACCTGAGGTTACGGGTCAGGGTCGCCGGAACCGCCGCGCCGCGCCGATCCCGCACGTGGGACGGCTCACGGCGCGATCATGGAGTACGGGCACGTAGCCGGTGCCAGCGGGCCAGCAGTCCGCCCTCGGCGGCGACTTCCTCACTGGTCATCGCGTATCCGATGTGGTCGCGCCAGGCACCGTCGATGTGCATGTAGCGCGGGTGGTACGCCTCCTCGCGAAAGCCCAGCTTCTCCACCACGCGACGGGACGGCCCGTTCTCCGGCCGGATGTTGACCTCCACCCGGTGCAGCCCGGCGGGGCCGAAGGCGTGGTCCACGACGAGGGCCAACGCGGTGGGGATAACGCCACGGCCGGCGACCCGGCGGTCCACCCAGTAGCCGACGTACCCGGAGCAGAACGCCCGGCGCACGATGTTGCCCACGTTGATGTGCCCGACCAGGTGCTCCTCGCCGCCCTCGGCGAGGCAGACCGCGAACGGCATCCCCTCACCGGTCCGCGCCGATCGCCGCTGGTCGCGGTACATCCACCGGAAGGTGGCCGGCGAGTTCAACTGGTCCCAGTCACCGCCCAGCGACGACTCCCAGGGCGCCAGCCAGTCCCGGTTGGCGCAGCGCACCTCCGACCAGGTTGCCGCGTCGGAGCGCCGGTACGGCCGCAGGATCACCGGGCCGTCGGTAAGCACCGCCGGCCAGCCGGGTGCCCGTCGGAACCGCACCTGTCCTCCACTCCCCAGCGTCACCGGCGATTCATCGGCGGCGGTCGAGCAGCAGCACGTCCACCGTGGAGCCGGCGGCGGCGGCGGTCACCCGCTCGCCGAGTACGAGAAGTCCATTCGCCTCTGCCAGGCCGGAGAGGGTGAACGGGCCGCCGTTGAGCGGTTGGACAGTGTAACCCCCGCCACGCCGCTCGGCGACGTGCGCGGGCCGGAACTCGCGCAGTCCGGCCGGCGAGGAGACGGTCTCCAGCAGGTGTGCCCGCACGCTCGGCCGGAACACCGGTTCGGCGCCGGCCAGCAGGTTGATCGCCGGGCGGGCCAGCACCTCGAAGCCGATCATCGCCGCGCCCGGGTCGCCGGGCAGGCAGACCACCGGCACCTCCTCGGCGCCGACGGTGCCGAACCCGAGCGCGGTGCCGGGGTAGAGCGCCACGTCGGTGAAGGTGACCGGGCCGGCCCGGTTGCCTTCCCGGCGGGACAGGATCCGGCGGACCATGTCGCCCGGCCCGGTGCCGGTGCCGCCGGTGGTGATGATCAGGTCGGCCCGCAGCGTCTGGTCCTCCAGCAGGCCGCGCAGCCCTTCCGGGTCGTCGTCGCAGATGCCCACCCGGTACGCCAGCGCACCCGCTTCCGCCGCCGCGGCGGTCAACGCGTGCGAGTTGGCGTCCACCACCTGGCCCGGCTGGCTACCCCGACCCACGTCGACGAGTTCGTCGCCGGTGGCCACGATCACCACGCGCGGGCTGGGGCGGACCACCACGTGCCCGATGCCGGTGGCCGCGAGCACCGCCACCAGCGCCGGGGAGACGTACGTGCCGGAGCGGGCGAGCAGGGCACCGGCGGCCACCTCCGCACCGGCCCGGCGTACCCCGTACCCCCGCTTGGGGGCGCGGAAGATCTCCACCGCCGCCATGCCCTGGTCGGTCCATTCGACCGGCACCACCACGTCGGCGGCGATCGGCAGCGGCGCACCGGCGGCGACCGAGAAACACGAGCCCGGGGTGAGCCGCACCGGGCGCCAGCTGGCCGCGCCGAGGTCACCGACCACGTTGAGCCGTACCGTCCGGCCACCCGGCCCGCCGGACTGGGTCGGGACGTAGCCCACGCCCCGGACCCCGCCGGCGATGTCCTCCCAGCGCGCGGCGTACCCGTCGACGGCCGCCTGGTCGAAGGCCGGGAACGAGTGCGGTGCGATGACGTCCTCGGCGAGGACGTTGCCGTACGCCTGGGTGAGGTCGAGGTCGAGTGGCGGCAGCGCGCGTAACCTGCGCAGCACACTGCCCAGGTAGTCGGCGAGCGGCGTCAACCCGTTTTCGGCCGCCTCGGCGTCGGCCGTCGCGGTCATGTATTCCGACCGCCCGACGCGTCGGAGTTGACGAATTCGGCCAGCCACTTGCGGAACTCGCTGCCCAGGTCCTCGCGCTCGGCGGCGATCTGCACCACGGTCTGGAGGTAGCCCAGCGGCATGCCGGTGTCGTAGCGGATGCCCCGGTAGACGATGGCGTGCACCGGGGTTCCCTCGGCCCGCAGCAGTTCCATCGCGTCGGTCAGCTGGATCTCCCCGCCGCTGCCGGGCTGGGTGCGGCGGATCGCGTCGAAGACCTTGGCGGGCAACACGTACCGGCCGAGCACGGCCAGGTTGCTCGGCGCCTCCTCCGGCTTCGGCTTCTCGACCATGCCGGTCACCTTCACGACCTCGCCGATGTCGGTCAGCTCGGTCTCCGCCGGCTCGACCGAGGCGATGCCGTACCGCTTGGTCTCGGCCGGGTCGACCTCGAAGAAGGCCAGCACCACGCCACCCGTACGGGCCTGCAACTCCAGCATGGCCGGCAGCAGCGGCTCGGAGAGGTTGACGAACTCGTCGCCGAGCAGCACCGCGAAGGGCTGATCACCGACGTGCGACTCGGCGAATCCCACGGCGTGGCCGAGCCCGAGTTGCTCGGGCTGCCGGCAGGTGTAGATGGCCGCCAGTTCCTCGGTCCGCTTGACGGCGGCCAGCAGGTCGGGCTTCTCCGCGAGCCGCTCCTCCAGATCGGGCCGGCGATCGAAGTGGTCGACCATCGATGTCTTGCCCCGGCCGGTGATCAGCAGGATGTCGCCGATGCCGGCCTGCGCGGCCTCCTCGACGATGTACTGCAACACCGGCCGGTCGACGACCGGCAGCAGTTCCTTGGGGACCGCCTTGGTGGCCGGCAGGAACCGGGTCGCCAGGCCGGCGGCCGGGATCACGGCCTTGACGGCACGGGGACGGCCGGTGGCGGCGGCCGCTGAGGGGTTCGCTGAGTGCTCCGACATGTCGCGAGACTATCGGCCATGGCCGCGCCTCGGCGGGTGAGGACCGGAAGACGCGCCGCCTCCCCGACCGCTTCTGCCGGTGCCGACACGACCGGCTCAGCCGGGTTCGTCGTGTTCCGCCGGTGCGCCGGGATCGGTGCCGGGCCCGGCCCGGGGCAGCCCGTCCGCCGGACTGCGGGTGGCGACGGAGACCGACATCTCCCGGCTGGGCGGCGCCGCCCGGACGGCGCGGGCACCGGCGGCGCCGCCGTCGGCCGGGTCGGTCATCCGACTCACGCCCGCCGCCACCTGCCAGGTGTCCCGGCCGGCCGCCTTGGCGGCGTAGAGCGCCTCGTCCGCCGCCTCCAGCACCCGCAGGCCGGTTGCGGCATGGTCGGGGTAGACGGCGATGCCGATGGACACGGTGACCGCGATCGACTCCTGGACGCCCGCGTGTCCCAGCACCGGGACCGGGGTGTTGCGGACGGCCGCGCCCAGCCGTTCGGCGACGATCGTGGCGCCTCGGGCGTCGGTTTCGGGTAGCAGCACCACGAACTCCTCCCCACCCTGACGGAAGGCGAGATCGACCTCGCGGATCTCGCCGCGAACCCGGCGGGCGAACTCGGCCAGCACGGTGTCACCGGCCGCGTGCCCGTACGTGTCGTTGACCGTCTTGAACCGGTCGAGGTCGAGCACGAGGACGCTCACCATCCGGCCGAACCGGCTGGCCCGTTCCACCTCCCGACGCAGCGACTCGCGCAGGTAGCGGTAGTTCCACAGGCCGGTCAGCGGATCGGTGAGGGAGAGCCGCTGCGCCTCCTCGTGGACGCGTACGTTGTCGACGGCCACCGCCACATGCCCGGCGAAGGTACGCAGGGTCACCAGATCGTCGTCGTCGAACTCCTCCCCGCCGAGCCGGTCGTAGAGGGCGAGTACGCCCAGCGGCCGGGCCGGCGGTTCCGTTCCGGCCACGGGCGGCGCGTCCTCCCCGGGCCGGACGCCCCCGGGGCCCCGAAGTCCGCTGGCCTCGGGTGCGGCGAACGGCACGGCGATGTACGTCCGGCATCGTGGCTCGCCGGGCGGCGCGTCATCCGCCTCGGCCCGTCCCCGGCAGGGCTGCCCGGTCGCCGCCACCGCACCGACCACCCCGCTGCCGAGCGGCACCCCCGGCGGCCCGCTGCCGGTCCAGCGCCCGTCGTCGAGACCTTCGGTGCACTGCGCGACGAGTACGCCGCCCGGCTCGGTGAGCAGCACCGCACCGGCTCGGGCCCCGGTCGCCGCGAGTGCGCTGTGCAGGATCACCCGCAGGATCCGTTGCAGGTCGTGGGTGCTGGCCAGGGTGTCGCCGAGCACGGCGAGGTGGCCCCGCAACTGGTCCCGGCTGCTGGCCAGCGCCGCCAGGTAGCCACCGGTGTCCCGGGTCATCCGGTTGAACGCGCCGGCCAGCCGACCGATCTCGTCACCGCTGCGGACCGGCACCCGGGCGGTGAGGTCTCCCGCGGCGACCCGGTCCACCGCACCGGCCAGTTCCACCAGCGGCCGGGTGGTCACCCGGGCCAACCGCCAGGCCACGGCCACGCCCAGCAGGGCCGCCAGCAGCACGACGGCGACCAGCACCGGATACAGCCCCGCCGGCTGGTCACTGGGCACCGACAAGACCAACGGCAGGGGTTGCCCCGGTGCCGGCCCGGCCCGGCGCAGGAACCGGCCCTCTGGCGTGCTGGTGACCCGCCCTTCGGGCAGGGTGGCGGCAGCGGCCAGGACCGCCTCCCGACCGCCGTCGGACTCGGTGGAGTGGGCCACCGTGACGGCCGGGGCGACACCGTCGAGCAGCGTCACCGCGACTCCGGTCACCGCCGCGAGTCGGGCGACGAGCAGCGGGTCGACCGGCTGCGCGGCGGTGACCGTACCGAGCCGCGCGCCGGTGGCGTCGCGCAGCTCGACGCGTACGGCGAGCGCGGCGACCGGTCCGCTGGGCCGGCCGGGTTCGGCGCAGTCCCGCCAGGGTGCCGGCGGAGCGTTCGCAGTGGCCACGCCGACCCGGCCGGCCACGTCGGTGACCTGGACCGCTGCGGCGAGGCCCCGACTGACCACCTGGCTGGCCGCGCCCGGGTGGTCGACGGCGAGGGCAACCGCGTCCGCGGCGGCACGTAACTGCTGGCAGAGCGCGTCGATCGAGGTACGCACGGCGGCGTTGGCCACCGCCAGCCGCTCGGTGGCGCGGCTCCGGTCGACCGCCGTCACGGTCGACGCGACGAAAACGGCACCGAGCAGGATCGGGCCGAACGCCACGGCCAGGAAGGCCGCTGTCAACCGCCCGCGTAGCGTCAACACTTCCCCCCGGAAGTTGCGCGACCGTTGCTTGCGATGCTGACACAGAGCAACCGCCAGACGAGCGTTGCGTGAGGAGTGTTGCGTGCCGGAATTTGCTGAAGAAGCGGAAGTGACGCATGACGCGAAGCGGGCGGTCCGGGCCGGGCTACTCGCCCGCCGCCGGGCGATGACCGGAACCGAGCGTCGCTCGGCTGCGGCGCGCGTCCAGGACGAACTGGTCGCCCTGGTACGCCGGCTCCGGCCGAACCGGGTCGCCGCGTACGTGCCGGTCGGCAGTGAGCCCGGCGGGGCGCAACTGCCGACGGCGCTCGCCACCGCGCTGCCGGCCGGGGCGCAGTTGCTGTTGCCGGTCCTCCGCGACGACCTGGACCTGGACTGGGCGGTGTGGGCCGAAGGGCAGCCGCTGGTGGCCGCCGGCCGGGGCATCCGGGAGCCGGCCACGCCCCGGCTGGGACTGGCCGCGATCGCCACCGCCGACCTGGTCGTCGTGCCCGCCCTGGCGGTGGATCGCCGGGGCGTCCGGCTGGGCCGGGGCGGTGGCTCGTACGACCGGACACTGGCCCGGGTGCCGGCGGCCGTGCCGACCGTGGTGCCGCTGCACGACGGTGAGCTGCTCGACGCGCTTCCGGCCGAACCGCATGACCGGCCGGTACGGGCGGTGGTCACCCCCGCCGGTGGCCTGCTCTCGCTCGACACCCTCCCGGGTGTCGTGCCCCACACTTCCGCTGGACGAACCGGGGCCCCATGACGCACCATTGGCACTCGAATACGTCGAGTGCCAACCGGCCGTGTCAGATCCGGAGGAGAACGTGCCCACGTACCAGTACGCCTGCACCGCGTGCGGTCACCAGCTCGAGGCGGTGCAGTCCTTCTCTGACGAGCCGCTGACCGAGTGCCCCGCGTGCGAGGGGCGGCTGCGGAAGATGTTCAACTCCGTCGGCATCGTCTTCAAGGGCTCCGGCTTCTACCGCACCGACTCCCGCTCCTCCGGCTCGGAGAGCACGTCGAGCAGCACCACGAGCAAGTCCAGCGGGTCCGACTCGTCGTCGTCCAGCTCGACGTCGACCCCGGCGAGCACCCCGTCGTCCGGTTCGGCCGGCGGGTCGTCGAGCAGTTCCTCCGGTGGCGGTACGGGCAAGGCACCGGCTGCCGCCAGCACCTCCTGAGGCGCCGCCCGCCCGACGCCGGTCAGTCCCAGTGCGGCGGGCGTTCGGCGAGCAGCCGGTCGTCGTTGCCGCCGGTCCGCTCGCCCCAGCCCTGGTCGGTGTCGTCGGCGGTCTGCTCGGGCAGCACCGTGAAGTCGTCGCCCAGGTCGACCACCCGGTCGTCGTCGCCCCGGCTGCGGGGATCCTGCGTGCTCACGAGCCGAAGGGTAGCCGTCCGGCAGGTGGCAGCGGTACCAGGGCGTCGCCGGGCGGCTGAGCGTCGGGGCGGCGCGGCCTGACCGCGTGGCCGTGGGGTGGTTGGTAGCGTCGGTCGGCGTGACCACCTCCCCACCCGGTCCGGCCTCCGACGAGCCGTGGCGCCGGCCGGACACCGGCGACGGGGCCACGTCCGGCGATCCGGCGCAACGCCACCCCGCACCGGGTGGCGGCGGCCCCGGCCAGCCACCGGCTGCCGGCGCCTCGGACGGCTACCCCGGCCCGCCACCGACCATCGCGCCGCCGGCCGGCTGGCGGCCACCGGTGCACCTGCAAGCGCTGCCGCCCCGGCAACTGCCGGCGCAGGACATGGCCGCCCTGGACGCCCGGGAACAGCGGGCGCAGCGGTTGACCTGGGGGGTGGGCGCGGTGGCCGGTGCCGTCCTCATGGTGCTGGTCTGTCTGCTCTGCACCCGGGCGCTGTTCTGAGCGGGGTGCACTAGTCGAAGGTGTTGCCCCAGACCATCTCGGAACCGGAGTGCCCGGTGAGCCAGACGTAGACCAGGGCGGCCACCCCGAGCCCCAGCACCACCACCGACAGCACCGGCGCCGCCCAGCGGGGCAGCTTCGGTAGCCGCTCGTGGCGACCGGTCGCCACGACCAGCAGGATGACCGCCAGGGCCAGCCCCAGGGTGTACCGGAACAGCACGTTGCCGTACTCGGCATGTTCGTTGATCTTGTCGAGGATCTCGCCGGAGAAGCCCCGCGCGATCTGCCGCTGCTGGAGCGCCTCGCCGGACTCCACGCCGACCCACGCGGTGATCGGCGCGACCACCGCCAGGGCCAGCACCGCCCAGTCCAGTCGGGCCCGGAAGCGCGGCAACGCGATGTACGCGAGAGCCAACAGCACCAGCAGCGGTACGAAGATCACGACCGCGTGCACCACCAGTATGTGCAGGGGCAGGCCCAGCGCCTTCTCGAACATCGACACCTCCGGCTGGATGATCGTGGCTGTCAGCGTACGGCGCCGGGGTCCACCCGCCCAGCGCTCTGCTGGGTCACACGCGGGACGGGCCGACGAAGTTCACCGTCCCGTCAACTGATCCACCTGGCGATGGCCCCGGCGACCGGGGACGATCGGACGAACCGGGTTGGTTGTCGCACCGGGCGTGCCGTGCTGTCATGGACGCATGCCAACCGGCGAGGAACTGCTCCGGTCGAAGGGCCTGCGGGTCACTCGGCCCCGCCTCGCCGTGCTCGACGTCCTGGCCGGCGGTGGTCACCTCGAAGTCGACGAGATCACCCGCCGGGTACGGGAACGCCTCGACTCCGTCTCCACCCAGGCGGTCTACGACGTGCTGGGCGCGCTCTCCCGTGCCGGTCTGTCCCGTCGGATCGAGCCGGCCGGCAGCCCGGCCCGGTACGAGGCCCGGGTGGGCGACAACCACCACCACGTGGTGTGCCGGGGCTGCGGCGAGATCGCCGACATCGACTGCGCGGTCGGCGACGCCCCCTGCCTCGACTCGGGGATCACCCACGGCTTCCAGGTCGACGAGGCGGAGGTCACCTTCTGGGGCCTCTGCCCCGCCTGCCAGGCCCGCCGCTCCACCGACCACTAGGTTCGGTCTCGCGGATCTTGGTGGGAAACGGCCCCCGTGGGGGCCGTTTCCCACCAAGATCCACGTCGTCGACTGAGCGGTCATCCCTGCTCGGCGGGGGGCGCGGCGGGGCGGTCGACGGCGGCCCACGGCTCCTTGCCGGGCACCGTGGCGCCTGCCGGGCAGGTGCGGCGGTAGTCGCACCAGGCGCAGCGCGGGCTCGGCGTGGTGGGGAAGGCGTCGTCCGGGTCGGCGCCGTCGGCGACCGCCCGCTCGGCGGCCATGATGTCCCGGGCGGTCTCCTCCGCCCGGGTCACCTGCCGCGCCAGCGAATCGGCGGTGTGTTCGTGCGCCGCGACGGTGCCGCTGGGCAGGTGGTGCAGCTCGACCCGCCGGCACGGCCGGCGGAAGACCCGCTCGGCCGCGTACGCGTAGAGGGCCAGTGCCTGCGAGCCTCGGGCGTCGTCGGAGTCGAGCCCGGTGCGGCCGGTCTTGTAGTCGACGATGACCAGTTCGCGGCCCTGCTCACCGGTGCGCCCGTCGATCCGGTCGGCCCGGCCGTTGAACGCCAACACCCCGGTCTTGACGGCCACCACCCGCTCGACGCCGACCGGTTCGTCGGCCGGGTCGAGCCCGTCGACGTACGTCTCAAGCCAGCCCAGCGCCCGCCGGTAGGCGTCGCGTTCCTGCTCGTCGTCCCGGTAGCCGTCGCGGACCCAGGTGCCCTTGAGCAGGGTGGGCAGCACCTCGGTGCGACGCCGGTCGACGGGCAGCGCATACCAGTTCTTCAGGGCGGTGTGCACGCTCGCGCCGAGCGAGTTGTGCGCCCAGGGCGGGCCCTTCGGCGGCGCGGGCCGGTCGACGTACGAGTAGCGGTAACGGCGGGGACAGTCCGCGTACGCGCCGAGCTTGCTCGGCGTGCAGACGAACAGCCGCTCCGGCATACCGTCGAAGCCGAGTTGCTCCGGCTGTGGGTCAGGCCGGGGCGCGCGACCACCGGCTGCGGGTCGTCCGGCTGGGGAGGCTCGTCGCACGCCTGCGATCCTGCCATCTACCCCCGACACTCCCGCCGACCGGTCAGCGCGTGGCGGCGAAGTCGGCCACGAAGGCGAAGATCGCGTCCGCGATGAGTTGGACGGCGATCGCCGCCAGCAGCAGGCCGGCGATGCGGGTGAGCACCTCGATGCCGCCCGGCCGCAGCACCTTGACGATCCCGCCGGAGAAGCGCAGCACGATCCAGACGGTCAGCATCACCGCGACGATCGCGGTGGCGATGGCCAGATAGTCCGCCGTCGCGTCGGCCTGCTGGACGAAGAGCATGGTGGCCACGATCGCGCCGGGACCGGCCAGCAGCGGCGTACCCAGCGGCACCAGGGCGATGTTGGAGGTGGCCTGTTTGGTCGGGTCGTCGGCCTTGCCGGTCAGCAGTTCCAGGGCGACCAGCACCAGCAGCAGTCCGCCGGCCGCCTGCAACGCCGGCAGGTCGACGTGCAGGTAGGCGAGCAGGGTCTGCCCGGCGACCGCGAAGACCACGATCACGCCGAGCGCCAACGCGACCGCCTGCCAGGCGGCCCGGTTGCGTTCCCGCGCCGCCAGTGGGCCGGTCAAGGCGAGGAAGATCGGCATCATGCCCGGCGGGTCGACGATCACCAGCAGGGTCACGAAGACCTCGCCGAAAAGCTTGAGATCCACCTGGTCACCGTAGCGGCGCGGGGCGGCTGAAACAGAGATCAGCCCGACGCGACCTCGATCACCCCGGACGAGGCGGCGACGATCCGTTCGTACGCCTCGGGCCCGGTGCTGAACTCGCCCAACCGGACGGTCTTGTGTGTGCCGTGGAAATCCGACGATCCGGTCACCAGCAGGCCCAGCTCGGCGGCGAGGCCACGCACGTGTGCCCGTTCGGCGGGCGAGTGGTCCTCGTGGTCGGCTTCCAGTCCGGCGAGCCCGGCCGCCGCCAGGTCGGCGATCAGCTCGTCCGGCACGATCCGGCCACGTCGGCTGGCCCTCGGATGGGCGAAGACCGGCACGCCACCGGCCGCCCGGATCAGCCGGACGGCCCGGAACACCTCGATGTCCTCCTTGGGCAGCCGGTACCGCTCGCCCAGCCAGTCCGATCCGAACGCCTCCGCAGTGGTGGTGACCAGGCCGGCCCGGATCAGCGCCTGCGCGATGTGTGGCCGGCCGACCGTCCCGCCGCCCGCCCCGGCCAGGATCTCCGGCCAACTGACGTCGATGCCGTCGGCCCGCAGCAGCGCCACGATCCGCTCACCCCGCTGCACCCGCGCCGCCCGCACCCGGGCCAGCTCGGCGACCAGCTCCGGGGCGTCCGGATCGAAGAGGTACGCCAACAGGTGCAGCGGTATCGCCGGCTCGACGCCGTCCCAGCGGCAGGAGAGTTCCGCGCCCCGGACCAGGCGCAGCCCGGCCGGCAGGGCCCGCAGCGCCGGCTCCCAGCCGGCGGTGGTGTCGTGATCGGTGATGGCCACCACGTCCAGCCCGGCCTCGGCGGCAGCGCGGACCAGCTCGGCCGGGCCGAGCGTGCCGTCGCTGGCGGTGGAGTGCGTGTGCAGGTCGATCCGGGGGATCATCGCCCGAGGCTACCGGCCCGACTGTCAGCCGCCGCTGACCACCACGGGCGGCTGGCCGGTGATGGCGAGCAGGGTCGGCGGACCACCACTCGTCGCCCGGTCGACATCCACCCGGGCCAGCCGGCCGGCTGTCTCGGTGTAGTAGTAGGCGGTGGCGGGCGTGCTCCACACCACGGCACCGGTGAACGCCGGTCCGGCGACCACCGGTTCAGCGGACCGGTCCAGCCGGGCCAGGTCGACCAGCAGGGCCTTCTCCCCGCCCTCGGCGCGCCCGTTGACCAGCAGCCAGCGCCCGTCCGGCGACACCGAACCCAGACCGTCCCCGGTCAGTTCCGGCCCGCAATCCGGGCTAGTCGGGACGAGGCCGGATGCCGGGTCGAGCAGGGTCAGGCAGGTGCCCTGCGGCGGGTCGGTGACGACCTCCCCGACCAGCCGTCCGTCGGGCAACGCACCGAAGATCCGCCCGGTGGACGTGTCGGTACCCGGGTCGAGCGTGCCCGGGTGCAGGCGCCACAGCACGTGTCCGGGGCGGTCGGGGGCGAGCCGTACCAGCACGGCACCGCCGACGAACCGCAACGGCATGGCCTTGGCCGGCGCCTCCGCGCGTGCGGTGGCGGTCAACTCGCCGTTGACGATCCGCGCGGTCCCCAGCGTGGCGCCCTGCTTCCAGGCGACCTGGCGCCCCTCCGCGTCCAGGACGACCTCGTCCGCGCCGGCGAGCAGCACCTGCACGGTGCCGTTAGGCGCCACCGCCCACAGGAAACGCCCGGCCAGGCCGGGCGCGCTGACGGCGAGCCAGCCGCGACCGTCGGGCAGGCGGTGGGCCCGTTCGATCGGCCCGGCGCCGACCACCCGCACCCGCCGGCCCTGCGCGGTGGCGATCGTCTCGCCCAGCACCAGGTCGACCTCGGCGAGCGGGGTACCGGTGTCCGCCGTGGGCGGCGCGTTGGTCGGGGTCAAGGGCGGCTCGGGCACCTGGTCCGGTTCGCCGATCACCACCGTGCTGCCACTCGGCGGAGGCTCGTGGGCGAACTGCAACGCCCCGGCACTGACCACGATGATCGCCGTCGCGGCCAGCCCCATCCCGGCCAGGGCCCGGCGACGCTGGATGCGATTGGCCCGCCGGATCACCGCCGCCGCCGGATCGACGACGGCATGCGGTGTCGCGGCCTGCCGGGAGAACACCTCCCGGACGGCGCGTTCCAGCCCGTCCTGCCCCACGTCCCTTGGACGATCCGGAGTCCCGCTCGGGTTGTCACGACCTTCGGAAACGGCGTTCACCGTCGTTCTCCCGCCAGGGCGCCATCCGGCTGGGCGACGACTGCCGGCCGCCCGACGACCGTCGGCGGCGGTTCGTTGGCGCCGACTTGCTGGTCCGGGCTGCCAGCGGTGACCACCGGGCCGTCCGCTCCGGCCGGCACCCGGACACCGGCCCGCCCACCCTGGGCTGACGCCGGCTGACCGGCTCGGGTCGGCGCCGGCTGGCCGGCTCGGGCGGGTGCGCTCGCCCGCCCGGCCCGCCGGGTCGTCGACGGGGCGGCGCTCGGCGGCACCGTACCGGGCAGCGTGAACGACTCGTCCGCGCCGATCCTGCGGCGCAGCGTGGCCAGCGCGCGGGAGGTCTGGCTCTTGACCGTGCCCGTCGAGATGTCGAGCAGCGCGGCGGTCTGCGCCTCCGACATGTCCTCGTAGAAGCGCAGCACCAGCACCGCACGCTGCCGGGCGGGCAACGCCCGCAGGTGCCGCCAGAGCACGTCCCGGTCCAACTGCTGCTCGATCTCGTCGGCAGCGGCCCGCTCGGGCAGCACCTCGGTGGGGCGCTCACCGTGCCAGCGACGCCGCCACCAACTGGTCGAGGTGTTCACCATGACCCGCCGGGCGTACGGCTCGATCGCCTCGATCCCGCCGAGGCGTTTCCAGGCCAGGTACGTCTTGGTCAACGCGGTCTGGAGCAGGTCCTCCGCGGTGCCCCAGTCACCGGTCAGCAGGTACGCGGTCCGCAGCAGGGCGCCGGAGCGGGCCGTGACGAAGTCACGGAACTCCTCTTCCAGCGGATTGCTGCTGGCCACGCGCCACCTCCGAACCTGGTTCTGCGGGCAGCCTGCCATGGCCGGACCAGCGGGTCGAGGGCGAAAGGTGCGCTGAAGCTCCGATGTTCGGTCAAAAACTTTCAGGCGCCGTCGTCGGCCTTGGCCTCGTCCTGCTCCTTGCCCAACCGCGCCTCGACCGCCTGCGGCTCGTACATCTCCTCGACCACACGCAGGTAGAGTTCGTTGGGGTTGGGCAGGTTCTTGACCTCGCGTAGCGCCTGCTCCTGGCCGGCCGACTCCAGCACGAACGTGCCGTAGTTGAGCGCGCGGCCCGCCGGCGACTGCTCGTACTTCATGTCGGTGACCCGGGTGAGCGGCATCATGGCGACCCGCCGGGTGATGATCCCGTTGACCACCATGACCCGCTTGTTGGTCAGGATGAACCGGTCGTACCACCAGTCGGCGATCCGCCAGGCCACCCACCCCATCACCGCGAACCAGAGCAGGACCGCGATCGTGGTGAGCGCCCCGACGTCCTGCCCGGCGAGGAAACCGGAGAGGTAGCCGAGCACGAAGGTGGCGGCGACGCCGATGATGATCGGCGTGGTGAGGTGGATCCAGTGCCGCTTCCACTCACCTCGGTAGCGCTCGGTGGGGAAGAGGTAGCGGGCCACCAACGAGCTGGGCTCGTCTTCCAGTGGCAGGACCCGACGTGGGGTCATGCCACTGGCATCGGCGCGCAGCCCCGCCAGCTCGTCCTCGGAGATCTGCGGCGGCTGGTAGCCCGCCTCAGGATCCCGCACCCAGGCCCGCCCCGACCGATCCTCACCGACGTAGCCCGGCCCTGGGCCGTAACCGGCATCGTCGGAGAAGATCGGGGCGTCGGGGCCGTAGGGGTCGGAGCGTGGACCGTCGTCGGGGTCGATCCGGGGAATCGGCTCGGTATCCCGTTCCCGACGCGCCCGATCAGGATCGTCGGGGTCGAAGGGCGGGCCGGGGGGGCTTGCCATCGGAGGCTAGGCGACCAGGCTGGTGAAGAAGTCGCCGAAGCCCTGGGCGATGTCCATGATCCCGCCACCGAGCGACTTGAACACGTCCGCGGCGGAATTTGGCCGATAGGCAACGAAGAAGATCAAGAATGCGATTCCGGCCCAGGTGAGGACCTTCTTGACCATGGCGGGCCATCCTCTCGCGCGGCGCCGGGTCCCATTACCGCAGCGGCACCCAGAGTATCAGCGTGGTGTCTTACCGTGAATATCTGCGTCCGTTCTCCGACATTCCGGGGGGCTTGTCAAGCCTTCCCGTGCAGATACGGAGACGGTGCGCCGTACACGAGCTCGGATGGCGTCCACTCGACCAGGTCGTGCAGCTCCACGTCCTCCGCGAGCAGATGCCCCGCACTCGCCGGCCAGGCTATCGCATACAGCCACAATCCCCGAGCCTCGCCGGCGTACGCGCTTCGATCTGTCAGGGAATTCACCAGCCACAGTGGAGTCGGGTGACCCGCCACCCTGATCCCGGCTCGCCCGACATGACCGGGATGCCCGGGGCCGGGCTCGGTCAACGCCTCGGCGAGTTCCGGTCCCGCGTCGGGACCCGGCACCCCGGCGAGTCGGGCTCCCAGGCCCACCCCCGGCTCCTCGGCCACGAAAACCAGGTCGGCAGGACCACCGCCGAGCGGCGCCGGCCCGGCACAGGCGACGGCGGTGGCGCGTACCCCGAGCCGGTCGTCGCCGGCCCACGCCACTGCGGTGGTGGTCCATCCGGGCGGCAGCGGCCACGGACACCACAGCGGCACCGCCGGCGCCTGCGGCTGCGCGGCGGCCTGGATCCGGTCGACCACACTCGCCACGATCTCGGCGCCGATGTGCTCGGGCACGTGCAGCGGGGCGACCGGGCCGCAGTCGGGGCAGCGCGACTCCGCATGCATCAGGTCCGGCGGTCGCACGTCCCCGCCGCATCTCGGGCAACTCACCGCAACAGTCACCACTCCACCGTCGCCCTCCTGCGGCGAGCCGTCAAGCGGAGCGGCGCCATTGCCGGCGCGCGTCCACCCGGCTCAACCAGGAGGTGGACCGGCGTAGGCGCGGATCCAGGCGTGCATGGCGATCCCGCTCGCCACGCCCGCGTTGATGGACCGGGTCGAGCCGTACTGCGCGATGGAGAAGAGTTCGTCGCAGGCGACCCGGGCAGCGTCGGAGAGGCCGGGTCCCTCCTGGCCGAACAGCAGGACGCAGCGCCGGGGCAGCGTGGTGCTCTCCAGCGGGCGCGAGCCGGGCAGGTTGTCGATGCCGACCAGCGGCAACCCGCCCTGCGCCGCCCAGGCCACGAACTCGTCGATCGTCTCGTGATGGCGTACGTGCTGATAGCGATCGGTCACCATGGCGCCCCGCCGATTCCACCGGCGCCGGCCCACGATGTGCACCTCGGCGGCCAGGAAGGCGTTGGCGTTGCGTACCACCGTGCCGATGTTCAGGTCGTGCTGCCAGTTCTCGATCGCCACGTGGAAGTCGTGCCGCCGCTGGTCCAGATCGGCGACGACCGCCTCGCGCCGCCAGTAGCGGTAGCGGTCGACCACGTTGCGCCGGTCGCCCTCGGCGAGCAGCAGCGGGTCGTACCGAGGGTCGTCCGGCGGGTCCCCGCGCCACGGGCCCACGCCGACGTCGAACTGCTCAACGGTCACGGTCTGGCAGGGTACGCGCTGCCCAGCCCGGCACCGACGGGCCACGAGGGTCAGCCAAGCGCGAGAGCGCCACCGAGCCGGTCGAGGAGGCGACGGTCGGCCGGGGCCAGCGTGCCGTCCGGCAGCACGGCCGAGCCGGTACGGCACACCCGCGCCGCCACCGACTGCACCCACTGCCGGTAGGCCGCCGAGTCGGCCGGGTCGGCCCGCCGGTCCAGTACCCGCACCGCCGCCCGACACGCCGCGAGCACGTCCACCAGGTCCCCGGGGCGCGGCTGCGGTTCGGCTGTCCCGTCGTGGCGGGCGTAGATCGCGGCCACCACCGAGCGGACCAGATCGCTGTCGAAGGCACGACCGGCCGCCATCGCGTCCAGGCCCGCGAGGCCGGCCGCCATGCCCGGGTACGGCCGGCCGGGCCCGGGCTGGGTGGCGATCACGATCACCTGGGCGGGCAGGCCGATGATCAGATCCCACTCGGTGGCGGAGTAGCCCGTGCCGGAGGTTGCTGCGGCGGGGCGGGGAGCCTCCGGCGACCCTCCGGCGACCGGCTGGCTCATGCCAGCGCTCCACCGCGTCGTCTGCCGGCCCATGGCACCCTGGCGCCGCGTCTGCCGACTCGCTCGCTGCGCTCGCTCATGGCGGGACCTCCGGCGTCAGCATATGCGCCGTACCGCTGGTCGGGCCCCATCCGCCGCCAACCCGTCCGGTTCAACGGTCAGCGGAAGGGACGCCGCTGTCCAGCGGGGGTCGAGGTGATCTGAAGTGGGTGGGCCGGTGGAGATGTCACGGCCCGCGGGCGACCGGTGGCCGCAGCGGCAGAGGCCGCCGACCGAGGCCGGACGCAATGAGCGGCGGGGCCCTCCCCGGCACCCGCCGCCCACGCTCTGATGGTTCAAGATTCTGCCGTACGCCCGTCCGACTGCACAGAGACCGAGGTCACATTTATATTTTTGTTACATTACTCTGCGTAGCCGATGGTCGCCCTACAAGCGATCTCCGCAGGTCGAATCGGCGCCCGTCAACGCCGAAGTTACCCCCACGTAGCGCGATTCGCGCCGGTCCTAACTGGAAACGCTCCCATCACCCCCAGTCACGCAATTGCGACATGCATTTGCGATCAGCCAGCCCGCGATCCGACCGACGGTGATCGATGTGGACAAAGCTCCCAGCGACGCCACCGGGCCGGGTTTCGGTGGCACCCCGGCGGGAATGCGATGGGGTAGGTCTGAGTTCCACCAGACGTACCTTGTTCCGCGTGATCGGAGAGATTCACATGGCAACCGTCGAGCTGACCACGGCTAACTTCGACCAGGTGACCGAGAGCGACGGCATCGTTCTGGTCGACTTCTGGGCCGACTGGTGCGGCCCCTGCAAGCGGTTCGCCCCGGTCTACGAGCGCTCGTCCGGAAAGCACTCCGACATCACCTTCGGCAAGGTCGACACGGAGGCGCAGCAGGAGATCGCCGCCAAGTTCGACATCCGGTCCATCCCCACGATCATGGCCATCCGCGACGGCGTGATCGTCTTCTCCCAACCGGGCGCGCTGCCGGAGTCGGCCCTGGAGAACCTCATCGAGCAGGTCCGGGCGCTGGACATGGACGACGTCCGCAAGAAGCTCGCCGACCACAAGCACTAAAAACCGGTGGTGGCCGAGGTCCGCCGCACCACCGTCTCTCACGGATCTTGGTACGAAACGGCCTTTATAGGGGCCGTTTCGTGCCAAGATCCGCGGACGAGAGCCTAGGCGTGCGGGGCAGGGCACAGGTCGGCGTAGCGCCCGGCAGCCGATGCCGGTTGCGGGCCACCCAGCGGTACGCGGGCCAGGCGGCGGCCCGCACCGGCGCGAAGCGCAGTCCGGCTCCGGCCACCCGCCAGTGCGCCGCACTGCCACCGAGCAAGGCGGCGATGGCGTCCGGGCCGGCCGCACGAGTGCCGTCGGCACCCACCCACTGCACCGCCTCCTCGCACTCGGCCTCGGTCAGGCCGAGGCGGTCGAGGTCGGCGAACTGCCAGGGGATCACCCGGGCCTCGGTCGGAATCCGTCGCTGGATGAACTGCGCACAGCGGCTACAGAACCCGCAGTCCCCGTCGTAGACGAAGGTCGACGTCGCCATCTCCCCATCGTCCCCCGCTGGCGGGCCGCGTACACCTGGCGAGCCACTTGCCACCCTGTCGCACATGTGTTCGAATAGTGCCCATGCGCTGGGACAACCTCGCCGCTCCCCCGGTCGAGGGCACACCCGGCCGGGCAGCGCCAGCGACGCCACCCCTGCCGCTGGCGCTGCCCGGTGCAGTCGTCCGCACCTTCGACACCCCCGGTTTCGCCGGCATGACCTTCTACGAGGTGCACGCCAGGTCGCTCCTCAACAAGGTCCCCGGGGCCTCCCGCGTTCCGTTCGAATGGACGGTGAACCCGTACCGGGGCTGTAGCCACGCCTGCCTGTACTGCTTCGCCCGCAACACCCACACCTACCTCGACTTCGACGCCGGGGCGGACTTCGACCGGCAGGTGGTCGTCAAGGTCAACGCCGGTGAGCTGCTGCGCCGCGAGTTGGCCGCGCCACGCTGGCGAGGCGCGCACGTGGCGATGGGCACCAACGTCGACTGCTATCAGCGGGCCGAGGGGCGTTACCGGCTCATGCCGCCGATCATCGAGGCGCTGCGCGACTTCGCCAACCCGTTCTCGATCCTGACCAAGGGCACGTTGATCCTGCGCGACCTGCCGCTGCTCCGGCAGGCGGCGCAGGTCACCCGGGTCGGGGTGTCGTTCTCGGTGGGCTTCGTCGACGAGCGGCTGTGGCGCTCGGTCGAGCCGGGCACGCCGAGCCCACGGCGGCGGCTCGACGCGGTACGCCAGTTCGCCGACGCGGGCTTCGAGGTCGGGGTGCTGATGGCACCGATCCTGCCCGGGCTCAGCGACAGCGACGAGTCGATCGAGGCCACCGTCGCGGCGATCGCCGCCGCCGGGGCGGCCAGCGTGACACCGCTGCCACTGCACCTGCGCACCGGCGCCCGCGAGTGGTACGCGCACTGGCTCGCCCGGGAGCATCCCCAACTGGTCCCCCGCTACCAGGAGTTGTACCGGTCCGGCGCCTATGCTCCGCAGTCCTACCAGCGGGAACTGACCGCCCGGGTTCGCATCGCCGCTCGCCGGCACGGCCTGCACCGGCCCGACCGGGGTGAGCATCGCCAGGTGCCGAGATCGCCCACCCCCGCACCCGAACAGCTCAGCCTTCTCTAGCAGCCACGTCGACCCGGGCGAACCGGACCCGGTACGACTACAGTCGGCGGGTGCGCTCCGCTCAGCAGATCCTCGCCGAATCCGCCGTGATCGCCGTCGTCGGCGCCTCCCGCGACCCGAGCAAGGCGGCCCACCGCGTGCCGGCGGAGATGCAGCGGTACGGCTGGCGGATCATCCCGGTCAACCCGACCGCCGACGAGTTGTTCGGCGAGCCGGTGTACCGCTCCCTGGCCGACATTCCGCACCCGGTCGACCTGGTCGACGTGTTCCGGCCGGCAGAGGACGCCGTCGAGGTGGTTCGCGAAGCGGTGGCGATCGGTGCCCCGGCGGTCTGGTTGCAACTGGGCATCGTGTCGCCGCAGGCCCGCCAGATCGCCCAGCAGGCCGGGATCGACTACGTCGAGAACCGGTGCCTCATCGTCGAGCGGGCCGCCGCGAACCTGACCCGGCTGGGCTGAACCGCCGGGCGGACCGGCGACGCGGCCAGTCCCGCGATCCGCTGTGAAAAGGGTCCGGTGCAGGTAGCGTCCCGCAATGGGGGTGTCATCCGACAGCTACCGGCAGCCTGCGGAAGCCGGTACGGCGGACGGGGGAGATCAGCGTGGGCCAACCGCCAGAGCCGGACCAACCGCCGTCGCCCTACGAGCCGCCGCCCTCGCCGTACGGGCAGCCGCAGTACGGGCCGCCGGGCGAGCCGCAGCCGCCGCACCCCGGACAGCCGGCGTACGGGCAGCCGTCGTACGAGCACCCGGGTCAGCCGCCGCACGGCCAGCAGTGGGGACAGCAACCGCCGTACACCCCGCAGGTGCCCTACGGGCAGTACGGCCCACCGTCACCGCCCGGAGGCGGCGGTGGTGGTGGCACCAACGTGCTGGCCGTCCTGTCGCTGGTCTTCGCGTTCGTCTTCGCGCCCGCCGGCATCGCCCTCGGGCACCTGGCCAAGCGGCAGCTGCGCACCAGCGGCGAACAGGGCGAACAGCTCGCCACCTGGGGGTTGATCCTCAGCTACGTCTTCACCGGCATCTACCTGTTGGCCTGCTGCGGCTGGCTGGCGCTGGCGCTCTGGGCCGGCTCGGACGGCCGGTACTCCTGAGCGGCGTCAGCGGAACTCGGCCTCCCGCACACTGTTGCCGCCATCCACCACCAGCATCTGCCCGGTGATGTACGACGCGGCCGGCGAGCAGAGGAAGGTGATCGCGGCGGCCACCTCGTCCGGGGTACCGGGACGGCCCACGGGGGTGCCCAGGCCCTGCTTGATCTCGGCCATCGTCGACGCTGCCGTGTGGATGGTGCCCGGGGCGACCGCGTTGACGGTCACCCCGTCGGCGATCATCTCCATCGCCAGGGCCCGGGTCAGCCCCACCACACCCGCCTTGGCCGCCGCGTACGCCGCCTCGGTGGGCAACGCGTTCACCGGGCCGGCGGTGGCCGACAGGTTCACGATCCGACCCCAGCCCCGCTCGGCCATCCCGCCGATGAAGGCCCGACTGCACAGGAACGCGGTGGTGAGGTTCCGGTCGATCTCGCCCCGCCACTCGTCGTAGCTGAGCTGGGCCACCGGGCGCAGCACCTCCGGCGAGGCCCGGCTGGCCAGTCCGGCGTTGTTGACCAGGACCTCCACGTCACCGAGTTGCTCGGCCACCGCGTCGGCCAACGCGCCGACCTCCGACTCGTCGGTGAGGTCGGCGACGAATCCGGTCACCCCGAGTTCACCCGCCCGCTCGTGGATTCGCCGGGTGGTGGAGACGATCGCCACCCGAGCACCCAGGTCGGTCAACCGTCGGGCCGTGGCGTACCCGATGCCGTCCGGGCTGCCGGCACCGGTCACCAGGGCCACCTTGCCGTCCAACCGCATGGTCACCGGCTCGGGCAGTACGGCCGGCGAGTCGTGTTCCTCCGCCCCGGCCGGCACGGCGGCGCGAGGACGCCGAGCCACACCGGGCCGGCTGATGTCCCGCCTCGGTCTACTGCCGGACCGGTCCGCCGCACGCGCGTCAATCCCCATGCCGAGATCCTGCCCTGCGCCACCGCCTCGGGCAACGCGGCACCCTGGGTCGGGGACGGCGCGTCGTCATGGCGGATGGTGGCTACGCTGACTCCGCCCGATCTTGCGATGGAAGTGAGCCCGATGACACAGCCCTCGTCCGGCGGCTGGCCCGACCCCTCGTCGACCGGTCAGCCTTCCACTCCACCGGCCGACCCCACCCTGCCGGTGAGCCCGCAGCCACCCGTGCCGTCCCAGCCCACCGGGTACGACCCCTACCAACCCGCCGACCCGTACGGCGGCATGAAATCGGAGTTCGGTACGCCGCCGGCAGCCGCGCCGTACCCGCCGGCCGGCTATCCGCCGCCGCACCCCGGCTACGGGTATCCGCCGCCGGGCTACGGCTATCCGCCGCCGCAGCAGACGAACCCGCTGGCCATCGTCGCGCTGGTGCTCGCCCTGATCGGCATCGGCTCGTGCATCACCGCGCCGATCGGCGCGATCATGGGACACGTCGCCCTGCGCCAGATCCGGGAGAAGGGCGAGGGCGGCGAGGGCATGGCCAAGGCCGCCATCATCGTCGGCTGGGTCCTCACCGGCCTGCTCGTCCTGGCGATCGCGGTCTACGTCATCCTGATCGGCTTCGCTATCGCCAGCTCGTCCACGGTCTGACCGGCACGGGCCCGCGCGGCCGTGGCGGGCGCGGGGCTGGCTCGACGATCCCAGAGCCATTGCGGCGTCACGGTAACCTCGTGCCGTGACCGGGGAGAATGGACCTGTGGAAGATCTCACTGGCCGCCGGCTGGTGGTGGTGACCGGAGCCAGTTCCGGCATCGGCCTGGCCGCCGCCATCGACCTGGCTCGTCGCGGTGACCAGGTGGTGCTGGTCGGTCGCGATCCGTCCCGGTTGCGTAGCGCGGCCGACGAGCTACGCGAGGCGTCCGGCGAACGCCCGGAGGTGTTCCGCGCGGACTTCGCCGTGCTCGACGACGTCCGGCAGTTGGCCGAGCAGCTGCGGGCCGCGTACGACCGGATCGACGTGCTGGCCAACAACGCCGGCGCCATCGTGCTCCAGCCGGTCACCACGGTCGACGGCTTCGAACTGTCCATCCAGGCCAACCATCTGGCGCCGTTCCTGCTCGGCAACCTGCTGGCCGACCGGGTCCGGCGGATGGTGGTGACCGCCTCCGGCGCGCACCGCAGCGGCGCGCTCGACCCGGACGACTTCAACGCCCCGCTGCGCCGCTACCGCCCGATGAGCGCGTACGGCACCAGCAAGCAGGCGAACATCCTGTTCACGGCGGAGGCGGCCCGGCGCTGGCCGGCGGTCGCCTCGTACTGCTTCCACCCCGGGGTGGTGCGGACCAGGTTCGGCAGCGAGAGCCGGCTGATCGCGGCGGGCATGCGACTGCTGCCGCTGCGCGGCCCGGTCAAGGGCGCCCAGACCCTGGTGTGGCTGGCCAACCAGCATCAGTCCCGGCTGCTCGACGGCGGCTACTACTTCGACTGCCGGCCCCGCCGCCCGCTGCGCAAGGCGGCCGACCCGCAGCTCGCCGCCCGGCTCTGGACCGCCAGCGCCGCCGCCGTCGGCCTTCCCGCCTGAGCGGAGCGCCCCCCCGGCCGGACCTGGTCGCCGCTCAGGCCGTCCACCACCACCCGGGCGACGGGGTCGCGGGAATCGAGGGGTGTTGGGATACTCCGCCCGTGACGACCACGGGGAACGCCAGCGTTCGGGCGAGCGGCGCCGACGACGAGGCGGAGCTGTCGGTACGGGTCACCGACGCCGACAGCGATTCGGCCGCCGCGGTGCGCCTGGTCGCGCTGGTGCGGATGGCCGACGCCGCGATCGAGGCCGGCCAGCGGTACGAGGACCAGGTGCTCGCCCTGCTACCCCGGCACGGTGGCCGGGTGGAGCGGCGGCTGCGTACCGACGACGCGGGTACCGAGGTACACGTCATCCGGTTCGACGACCGGGCCGGCTACGAAGGGTTCCTGGTCGATCCGCAGCGGGTCGCCCTGCGGGCGGAACTGGGCGACGCCGCACCGCACACGCAGGTGCTGGAGGTGCACGAGGTCTGACCGGCGTCAGTCGCGCACCGGCGCGGCGTCCGCCGGCACGGCGGTGCTCACCCGGGCCGAGCGGCGGGCCGTACGGGCGCTGGAGAGCACCACCACGGCGACTCCGGCCAGCAACAACGCCAGGCCGGGCAGGGTCACCGGGTCGGGCAGCTGCCCCAACCACGCCCAGCCGATCAGGGCCGCGCCGGGCGCCTCCAGCAGGATCAGCACGCTGATCGTGGTGGCCGAGATCCGCCGCAGCGCGTAGCTGAACATCGAGTGGCCGAGCAGTTGGGCACCGACCACCAGAGCCAGCACCGCCAGCCACGTCCCGGTGTCGAAGCCACCCAGCGGTACCCGGGCGATGAGGCAGACCACCAGCAGGATCAGCGCGCAGACCGCGTAGCAGATCGTGGTGTAGGTGGCGGTGCTGACCGTGACCCGGGCCCGCTCGCCCAGCGCCGTGTAGACCGCCGCGAACATGCCGCCGACCACCGCCAGCAGATCACCGGCGAACGCCTCGGCGGAGACCGTGAAGTCGGCGCCGGTGGCCAGCACGGCACCGACGACCGCGATGCCGACGCCGACCCACACCCCGGACGGCAGCCGGCGGCCCTGGGCGCGGGCGATCAGTCCCTGCCAGACCGGCTGGGTGGCGACCAGTGCCGTCGCCGCGGCCACCGAGGTGAGCTTGGCGCTCGGCATCCAGGTGGCGAAGTGCGCCGCCAGCGCCACCCCGGACAGGACGCAGAACATGCCCTCCCGCCGTCCGGCGCCGGTCATCAGGGAGCGGAACTCGGCCCGCCGCCGGGTCAACGCGAACGGGCTCAGCACACCGACCGCGATCATGTTGCGCCAGAACGCCACCGCCAGTGCGGGCGCGGCGGCGAAGGCGATCAGCGGAGCGGACGACGAGACCGCGACGACGGCGAGCGCCAGTGCGCCGGTGGTGAGCAGGTCACGCGGGGGGCGGTGCGGTTCGAGGGGCACGAGGGGTAATCCTCACACGCCAGCGGGCAACACGGTCCGTCAGCATTCGGTTACGATCACGCCCGTCCCGTTGGGACTCCTCACTCGCGCCGGAGGCGCTCACCCATGCCCAGGTTCCAGGCGGTGCTGTTCGACTTCTTCGGCACGCTGACCCGACCGGTCCAGCGTGGCGTCGGTCACCGCACCACCGCCGAGCTGCTCGGTTGCCCGCCGGACACCTTCGTCGAGGTGCTCGACCGCAGCTTCTACGAACGCGCCTGCGGACGCTTCGGCAGCGCCGAGGCGACGCTGCGCTGGGTCTGCGAACAGGCCGGCGTACGCCCACCGGAGGACGCCCTGCGGGCGGCGGTGGCCTGCCGGCAACAGGCCATCCGCGCCGACACCCGGCTACGGGCGGACGCGGTGCCGACCCTGCGGGCGCTGCGGGCGCGTGGCATGCGGACCGGGGTGATCAGCGACTGCACCCACGAACTGCCGGTGTTGCTGCCGGAGCTGGCCGTCGCGCCACTGCTGGACGTACGGATCTTCTCGATCCAGCTGGGCCGCTGCAAGCCGGACCCGGCGCTCTACCTGGCCGCCTGCGCCCGGTTGGGCCTGCCGCCAGCGGACTGCCTCTACGTCGGCGACGGCGGCAGCCAGGAGTTGACCGGTGCGCAGCACGCCGGGCTGACTGCCGTCCGGCTGGCCACCCCCGACCTGGCTGACCACCTGGTCTTCAACGTCGACAGCGGCTGGGCCGGGCCGGCGTTGGCCACCCTCGGCGAGGTGGTCGCGATGGTCGACAGCAGGCCGGTGGCGGTGCCCTGGTGAGCGCTCCGCCGACCGCCTCCGGGCGGCCACCCGGCCGGGGCCGTCAGCGGCGGCGCACCCGGTGCAACCGGAACGGCTTTCGAACGGCCCGGACCACCGGCGCCGGCCGGGTCGCCTCGGCGAGCGAGTCGGCCGGCAAGTCTGCGCCGTGCACCGCGTTCCCGCTCGGAGCCAGCCGGACCAGCGCGCAGCCGTCGGTCGCCCAACGGGCCACCAGCTCGGCGGTCGGACCGGGCGCGTTGAGCCGTTTCGCGCCCACCAGCGGGGCCAGCGTGTCCCACTCGTCGGTGCCGGGCGCCACCCGGGACACCCGGGCCAGCCAGGTCACGATCCGACCGCCATGGTCACCGCGGAGCGTCACCTGCGCCTCGTCGGCCTCGGCCAACCCTGGCGCGGCCTGCTCACCGGGGCCGCTGACCACGAACAGCGCACCCTCCAACGGCACACACCACAGCGCGAGGGCCGGGCCGCCGGCCACCGCGATCCAGGCCACGGACGCCTTCTTCATCGCCTCGTCGACAAGTGGGGTGCTGTCGCGCTCGTCGGTCACCACGGCATCCTCTCGTACCTGACCCGTCCGGCGCCGGCCGGTCAGCCGACGAACGGCGGAATCAGGATCTCTCCGCTGGCCACGGCCATCACCTGACCGGCGACGGTGGCGCCCTGCGCGACACCGCCAGCCGCGGTGACCGTGCAGGCCAGCGACGACGGCCGACCCATCTCGACGCCCTGTCGCACGGTGTACGACGATCGTCCGTCACCGGGCAACAGGCCACTGGCGATCAGCCACACCCCCAACCCGAGCGCCGCCGAGCCGGTCGCCGGATCCTCCGGAATGCCGAGACCAGGGACGAAGACCCGGGCGTACGCGGTTTGCGTCTGCGCGTCCCAGGAGAAAACGCTGACATGCTCGATCCCGTACCGCCGTGCCGCGATCGAATCGACCTGTGCCCGGGCCAGCGCGTCGGGGTGCACCGGCAGGAAGGGGAACTCCAGGCCGCAGCCGGCCACCCGGGCCGGCGGACCGACGTGGTCGCCGGCCACCAGGCCGGCCATCTCCAGCAACGGCTCCGGGTCCAGTTCGGGACCGAGCGTCGGCATGCCACCGGTCAGCGTCGCGCCGGTCTCGGTCACCTCGATCGGCAGCACACCGGCGCCGCACTCCTGGGTGACCTGACCCGCCCCGAACAGGCCGCGCCGGCTCGCGGTCACCGCCGCGCCCACGCTGGGGTGGCCGGCGAAGGGCAGTTCGTCGGTCGGGGTGAAGATCCGCGCCCGGTAGGTGACGCCGACCTGAGTGGGGGGCAGCACGAAGACGGTCTCCGAGAGGTTGAACTCCCGGGCCAACGCCTGCATCTGGTCGGTGGCCAGCCCTTCGGCGCCGAACACCACCGCGAGCGGGTTCCCCGCGTACGGACGGTCGGTGAACACGTCCACGATCTCGTAAGCCAAGGTCGACATGTTGATAAACCCTAGGCGCTTAGGCTGGTGCGCGTGAGCACGCCGACCCGGGTCTACATCGCCCGACTCGCCGGAGTCGCCGTCTTCGATCCCAACGGCGACCAGGTGGGCCGGGTCCGCGACGCGGTGGCCCGGCTGCGGCCGAGCCAGCGGCCACCCGAGGTGGTGGGTCTGGTCGCCGAGATGCCGATGCGCCGGCGCATCTTCCTCTCCATCAACCGGATCACCTCGATCGACGCCGACGCGATCGTGCTGGGCAGCGGCACGCTGAACCTGCGCCGGTTCGAGAAGCGCCCCAACGAGTTGCTGGTGCTCCAGGAGCTGCTGGACCGCCGGGTGCAGGTCGAACCGGACGGCCGGGCGGCGGCGGTGGTCGACGTGGCGATGGAGTGCAGCCGGGGCGGCGAGTGGTCGCTGACCCGGGTGGCCGTACGGGAGCAGACCGGCCGGCTCGCCCGCCGGGGCAATCTGCAGCAGGTCGGGTGGGACAACGTACGCGGGCTCAGTGGTGTCGCCGAGACCCGGGGTACGGCCAACCTGCTGGCCGTACTGGAGGACATGCGCCCGGCCGACCTGGCCAACGCCTTGCAGGACCTGCCCGACACCCGGCGCAACGAGGTCGCCGCGGCCCTGGACGACGAGCGGCTCGCCGACGTGCTGAGCGAGCTGCCCGAGCACGACCAGGTCGAGATCCTGGCCGCGCTGGACCGGGAGCGGGCTGCCGACATCCTGGAGGAGATGGACCCGGACGACGCCGCCGACCTGCTCGGCGAGCTGCCTCCACCGGAGCAGGACGTGCTGCTCGACCTGATGGAACCGGACGAGGCGGACTCGGTCCGGCAGCTGCTGAAGTACACCCCGGGCACGGCCGGCAGCGTGATGACCTCGGAGCCGGTCATCCTGCCGCCGGATGCCACCGTGGCGGAGGCGCTCGCCCGGATCCGGGAGCCGCAGCTCTCCCCGGCGGTGGCCGCCCAGGTGTTCGTGACCCGGGCGCCGATGGCCACGCCGACCGGCCGCTACCTGGGGATGGTCCACTTCCAGCGGCTGCTGCGTGAGCCGCCGGCCGATCTGCTCGGCGGGGTGGTGGTCAACGACATCGACCCGTTGCGCCCGACCACGCCCCTGCCGGAGATCACCCGCCGGATGGCCACCTACGATCTGGTGGCCATGCCGGTGATCGATCGGAACAACCGGCTGGTGGGCGCGGTCACCGTGGACGACGTGCTGGACCATTCGCTGCCCCGGGACTGGCGGGACCGCGATGCGGTGCTGAGCACGGCTTCCGACCCGGCGGCGGAGGGTACGGATGTCTGAGCAACGTCGGGCGGAGCGGCTGGACCTGCCCCGCGAGCCCCGGGGGCTGAAGCTGCCCCGGGTCGACCAGGAGACCTTCGGCCGCTGGGCCGAGGGGATCGCCCGTGGCATGGGCACGGCGAACTTCATCGTCTACATGACGCTGGTGATCGGCGCCTGGTTCGCCTGGAACACCCTGGCGCCGGCGGGGATGCGGTTCGACCCGTACACCTTCACGTTCCTGACGTTGGTGCTCTCGATCCAGGCCTCGTACGCGGCTCCGCTGATCCTGCTGGCGCAGAACCGCCAGGCGGACCGGGATCGGATCGCGTTGGACGAGGACCGGCGCCGGGCGACCATGCAGAAGGCCGACACGGAGTACCTGGCCCGGGAGATCGCGGCGCTGCGGATCGCGCTGGGCGAGGTGGCGACGCGGGACTTCGTCCGTTCGGAGCTGTCCCGGCTGGCCGAGGAGTTGGACGAGGCGGCGCAGCGCCGGCAACGCCTGGAGCGGCGGCAGCGGGAAGGCGCCGCCGCGCGGGGTGGCGGCGACGGCCTCGACGAGCCCCGCGACGAGTTGGACGGCGATCATCCGGAGGGCGGCCGGCGCGACACCGGCACCCCGCATCGCCCGGAAACCTGATCGAATCGCTCACAACCGCCGCCGCTGACGCCGGTGCCGGATGCCGGCCGACGTAACATTGCGGCCATGTCAGCACCCGTCAGCACCGTCAACGACGCTGTTCAGGCCGCCCTGGCCACGGTCAACGACCCGGAGATCCGCCGGCCGATCACCGAACTCGGCATGGTCCGCTCCGCCGAGGTCGGCGAGGACGGTGTGGTCCGGGTCGAGCTGCTGCTCACCGTGGCCGGCTGCCCGCTGAAGGACAAGCTGCGCGCCGACATCACCGCCGCGGTGAGCGCGGTGAGCGGGGTCACCGGCGTCGAGATCGACTTCGGCGTGATGAGCCCCGAGCAGCGCCAGAACCTCCAGGCGAAGCTACGCGGCGGCGGCGCGACCGAGGAGCCGGTCATCCCGTTCGCCCAGCCCGGTTCGCGGACCCGGGTGTACGCGGTGGCCAGCGGCAAGGGTGGCGTGGGCAAGTCCAGCGTGACGGTGAACCTGGCCGCGGCGCTGGCCGCCCGGGGCCTGTCGGTCGGCGTTGTCGACGCGGACATCTACGGGCACTCGGTGCCCCGGATGCTCGGCGCGGACGGCCGTCCCACCCGGGTCGAGGACATGATCATGCCGCCGCAGGCGCACGGCGTGAAGGTCATCTCGATCGGCATGTTCACCGCCGGCAACGCCGCCGTGGTCTGGCGCGGGCCGATGCTGCACCGGGCGTTGCAGCAGTTCCTCGCCGACGTCTACTGGGGCGACCTGGACGTGCTCCTGCTCGACCTGCCGCCGGGCACCGGCGACGTGGCCATCTCCCTGGCCCAACTGCTGCCCAACGCCGAGATCCTGGTGGTCACCACGCCGCAGGCCGCCGCCGCCGAGGTGGCCGAGCGGGCCGGCGCGATCGCCCTACAGACCCACCAGCGGGTGGTCGGCGTGATCGAGAACATGTCCTGGCTGGAGCTGCCGGACGGCACCCGGATGGAGATCTTCGGCGCCGGTGGTGGTCAGACCGTGGCCGACTCGCTGACCCAGACCATCGGCGCGCAGGTGCCCCTGCTCGGCCAGGTGCCGCTGGACACCCGGGTCCGCGAGGCCGGCGACGAGGGAAACCCGATCGTGCTCGCCGCGCCGGACTCCCCGGCGGCGAAGGCCCTGGGCCAGGTCGCCGACCGGCTCGCGGTGCGCCGCGAGTCACTGCTCGGCAAGCCGCTGGGCCTCAAGCCGTCCGGCCGCTGACCGGCCCACTACCGGCAGAACCACCACGCCGCCCATCCCCTACCGGGGTGGGCGGCGATTTGGCGTTCCTCGGCTCCGGCGTGACCTGGCTGGTCGCCGTCCGCGCGGTCAGGTGACCTCGTCGTATCCGGTGGCACGCGGCGCCGGAGCGGCGGCGGCCGGCGACGAGCCGGTCGAGGAGGAGCGGCCGGTACGCGGATCCGCCGTGGCGGCCACGTCCTTGATGTCCTTCTGCACGCTGCTGACGTCCGCCCGGAGGTCGTCGTACATGCCCTGCAGCGGCTTGCGGATCGCCTGCTCGTCCTCCTCGCTGATCAGGTGCTTGCGGATGAACGCCTTCGGGTGCAGGTCCTCCAGCTGGATGTCGGTGCCGAGTTCCTTGCTCAGGTCGGTGGTGGCATTGCGGGCCATGGTGCGCAGGTTGCGCACCATCCGCAGCCCGTCGGCGATCACCGCCGGCAGCCGGTCACCGAAGATCAGCAGCGCCAGCAGCAGCAGCGCGCCGACCTCCCACACGTTCAGGTTCTCGAACACCCTGGGGCCTCCTCACCGGGCTACGCAGCAAGAGTACGCACGTCACCGGCGCGCCAGAAGAGGGCGCGAGGTCACTTCGCGTCCGCCGCGAGGGTCACCGAGGTGTTCTGCCGGCTGGAACCCCGGCGGTACTCGACCGTCACCACCGAGCCGGGGGCGTACTTGCGGACCAGGGCGATCAGGTCGGTCGGCTCGGTCATCGGCCGGCCGTTGAGTCGCAGGATCACGTCACCGGCCCGTAGGCCCGCGCCGTCGGCCGGACCGGACGGCTCGACGGCCGCCAGGCGTACGCCGGAGCCGTTGGTGTTGGAACCAGGTCCACCGACCTGGGCGCCGATCACCGTACGCCGGGCCTTGCCGGTGCCGATGATCTCCTGGGTGATCCGCTTGGCCTGGTTGATCGGGATGGCGAAGGCGAGCCCGATGTTGCCGGCCTCCTGTCCCTCGGCCACCAGCGACTTGATCGTGGAGTTGACGCCGATCACCCGCCCGGCCGCGTCGACCAGCGGCCCGCCCGAGTTGCCGTGGTTGACCGCGGCGTCGGTCTGGATGGCCGCGTAGTAGCGCGTCGGGCCGCCCGGCTCGCCGGCCTGCATCGTCCGGTCCAGCGCGCTGACGATGCCGGCGGTGACCGTGTTGGCCAGCGACAGCGGCGAACCGATGGCCAACACCGGGTCGCCCACCGCGAGCGCGTCGGAGTCACCGAACTCGACCGGACGCAGCCCGCTGCGGGTGACCTTGATCACTGCGATGTCGGACTCCTCGTCCTGCCCCACCACGGTTGCCGACGCGGTACTGCCGTCGTTGAAGACCACCGACGCCTTGCCGGTGCCACCGGCCACCACGTGATCGTTGGTGATCACGTGTCCGTCGGCGCTGGCGATGAATCCGGAGCCCTCGCTGGTGCCACCCACCCCCGCCACCCGGACGGTGACCACGCTGGGCAGGACCCGCTCGGCAACCCCGGCCAACGATTCCGGGGCACGTTGGGCGAGCGTCGGCACCGGCCCCGGCGCGGCACCGAGCACCGTGCCGGCGGCGCCGCCCCGCACCGCGAAGGCATAGCCGAGCGCACCGCCGAGAGTGCCGGCGAGCAGGGCGGTGATCAGGGGGATGAGCAGCATCTGGTGCAGTTTGGGGCGCCCGGGCGCATCCGGGTCGGTGACCGGTTCCGGCTCGGTTCCTGGTACCGGCGCGGCCGGAATCACCACCGCCGTCGGGGCGTTCGGATCCCGCCACGGGTCGGCGAGCGCGTCCGACCACCACGGCGAGGCCGCCGGCTGGCCGCCGTACGGCGATGTCGTCGGTGATCCTCCCGGCGGGTGTCCGGGCCCCGGCTGCCCCGCCGGTACGCCGCTCGCGCCGGGCTGGCGCCAGTCCCAGCCGTCGGTCACTCGGTGCCTCCCAGTCCGTCCCCGGTATCCACGATCCGCGATGGATGCCGCCGGACGTGCGGTCGACGGGATACCGCTTCCAGGATTGCACGGATGTGCCGTGCGGGGTCAGCGGTTGTCACTGCGGGTGGGTGCCCGGCTGCGCCCGTGGCGGGCCGCCTCTAGAGTCACAGTGCCCACCCGCCCCGCGCTTCACGCTTGCTGCCCGGAGGTGTCCCATCGCCACGGTCGCTGGTTCCGGCAGTTCGGCGAACCCGGCGTTGCACTTCGCCGAGTCGTACGTCACGGAGGACCTCGTCCTGCGGACCGCGCGCAGCCTGGCCAACGAGGTCGGTCTTGAGGCGGTCACCCCGGGCGCGGGTGCCACGTTGCGCCTGCTCGCCGCCGCCGGCAACGCCCGCGCGGTGGTCGAGATCGGCACCGGCACCGGAGTCAGCGGCGTCTGGCTGTTGCGCGGCATGCGTGCCGACGGTGTGCTCACCACCATCGACGTCGAGGTGGAGCACCAGCGCATCGCCCGACGCATCTTCACCGAGGCCGGCTTCGTCGCCGGCCGGACGCGGATCATCACCGGTCGGGCGCTGGACGTCCTCCCCCGGCTCGCGGACGGCGCGTACGACCTGGTCTTCGTCGACGCCGAGGCGACCGGCTTCACCGCCTGCGTGGACGCCGCGCTGCGGCTGCTGCGGCCCGGGGGTGTGCTGGTGCTCAACGGCGCGCTGGCCGGCGGCCGGATCGGCGACCCGGCGGCCCGCGACGCGGAGACGGTGACGGTGCGCGAGACGGTCAAGGCCATTCGGGAGTCGGAGCACTGGATCCCGGCGGTGCTGCCGGTCGGCCACGGCCTGCTGGCCGCGGTCCGGTGCTGAGCCCCGGTCAGGAGAGCGTGGCCAGCCAACGCAGCAGGCCGCGTACGCCCCAACCGGTCGCCCCACGGGTCAACTCGGCGTCGTCGCGCTCGCACCAGGAGGGCGCCGACATGTCGATGTGCAGCCAGTGCTCGCGCAGTGCGCCGGTGAACTCGCGCAGGTAGAGCGCGGCCAGCACGGAACCGGCGCCCTGGGTCGGTGCGCTGTGCAGGTCGGCCAGGTCGCTGCCGAGGTGCTCGACGTAGTCGGCCGGCAGCGGCATCCGCCAGGCGGCCTCGCCGGCCGCGTCGATGGCGGCCAGCACGTCGCTGGCCAGTTGGTCGTTGTCGCTGTACAGGGCACCGGTACGGGTGCCGAGCGCGACGGCGTTCGCGCCGGTCAGGGTGGCCAGGTCGATCAGCAGGTCGGGCTTGAGTTCCTGGACCGCGTACGCCATCGCGTCGGCGAGCACCAGCCGCCCCTCGGCGTCGGAGTTCGTCGTCTCGCTGGTCAGCCCGCCGTAGTGCCGGACGATGTCGCCGGGCCGGAACGCGCCACCGCTGACCATGTTCTCGGCCAGCGGGGCGAGCGTGGTGATCCGTACGGGCAGCCGCAGCGCCGCCGCACCGAGGGTCGCCGCCACGACGGCCGCCGCACCGGCCATGTCCTTGCGCATCAGCTTCATGGCCGGCACCGGCTTGATCGAGATGCCGCCGGTGTCGAAGGTGATGCCCTTGCCGACCAGCACCACGTGGGTACTGGCCCCGGCCGGCTGCCAGTCCAGCTCGACCAGGCGGGGGCCGCTGGCCGAGCCGCCGCCGACGGCGAGGATCCCGCCGAAGCCCTCGGCGGCCAACTCCTCGGGCTCACGCACCCGCAGCCGCAGGCCGGGCAGGTCAGCGGCGGCCTCGGCGACCTGGCTGGCGAACCACTGGGGGTTCTTCACCGACGAGGGGGTGTTGGTGAGGTCGCGGGCCAGCCGGGTCATCCGGGCGGTCGTGCGGGCCTGCTCCACCGCCTGCTGCCCGGCGTCGGGCTCGGCCACCGCCAGGTCCACGCCGGTCAGTGCGGGAGCCTCGGCGTCGGCCGCCAACCGGTACCGGTACGAGCCCAGCAGCAGCCCTTCGACCAGCCCACGGACCGCCTCCGGTGACCCGCCGACCGGCAGCGCCACTGTGAGATGGGTCTCATCCTTGGCCGCCCGAGCCAGCGCCGCTCCGGCCGCCCGCCACGCCGACTCGTCGCCGTCACCGACCCCGACCAGCAGTAGCCGGCCCGGGGCGGCGCCCGGTCGCAGCTGCCGGTGCACCTCACCGGCCCGACCGGTCAGCCCGGCCATCGGGGCCAGCGCGGTGGCCTCGTCGACGACCCCGACGGGCAACGCCACGTCGGTCGGGACCGGTTCGGCCGCGGCGCCGTCGCCGGCACCCGGTCGCAGGGGCAGGGCCACGGCGCCGAGCCGGTCCGGCTCGGCGGTCAGACGGATGGCGAGCACGCGGAGCCGTACCTCCAGAAGAAGATCGCGGATCGAATCGCCCGCGAGATGGTGTGAAGGCCCTGAGCCACCGGCTGGACCGGTGGCTCAGGGCATGGGCGCGGCTCCAGGAGACACGCCCCAAACGAACCGTCCGCGGCGGCGAGCGTCGCCAACGCAACCGGCCTTGTTCAGCCAGCTGCCGCCTTCAGCGCGTCACCGAGCGCCGTCGCCTCGTCGGGAGTCATCTCGACGACGAGCCGGCCACCGCCCTCCAGCGGGACCCGCATGACGATGCCCCGGCCCTCCTTGGTGACTTCCAGCGGACCGTCGCCCGTCCGCGGCTTCATCGCCGCCATGTTGTCTCCCCTCAGACCTACACCAGGGTCGGTGGGTTGCCCCACAGCCACTTCGCCATGACCACCCGCAACTTGCACGGGGGTGTCGACCAACGATTTTCCCTGATGAACACCGCCGGACCCAAACCGAAGCAGCATTGATGTAACAGCATCTAGCTTATCCCGAGATGGCCTGTCACAATGTGCGGTCATGCAGGCACGGTCGGCACTATTCGACCTGTACGGCGACCACCTCCGGCCCCGGGGTGGCCGGGCACCGGTTGCTGCCCTGGTCAAGCTCCTCGCGCCGCTCGGGATTGCCCCACCGGCCGTTCGCACGGCGGTGTCCCGCATGGTGCGACAGGGCTGGCTCGAACCGGTCAAACTGATGTCCGGACCGGGCTATTCGATCACGCCGAAGGCGGCCCGCCGACTCGACGAGGCGGCCTCCCGGATCTACCGCACCGGTCGGGTCGCCTGGGACGGGCGATTCGATCTGCTGGTGCTCGACGCGCCGTCCGCGCGGCGGGACCGGCAGCGCCTCTCCGCGAACCTCCGCTACCTCGGCTACGGCACGTTGGACGAGCAGACCTGGGTGGCCACCCGCCCCGGCGAGGACGTCGACCTGCTGCTGGACGAGGCGGGCGTACGCTTCGAGCGGTTCAGCGCCGCGCACGCCGCCGGCACCCCCGGCGCCATGGGCCTGGTCCGTCGGGCCTGGGACCTGGCCGAGATCGGCCGGGCGTACGAGCAGTTCGTCGCCGAACAGCGCGCCCTGCTGACCGGGATCACCGCCCGTAGCTGCGACGAGGACGCGTACGCGGCCCGGTTCCGGCTGGTGCACGCATGGCGTACCTTCCTCTTCCGGGACCCGCAGCTGCCCCCGGCGCTGCTGCCCGAACGCTGGCCCGGCACCGCCGCGGCCAGCTTCTTCGACCGGCACGCGGCCCGACTCCGGCCGGCCGCGGACCGGTACGTCGAGCAGTGCCTCGACGGTGGTAACCGGATGATCCGACCGAAGGAACGCCAGACGTGACCGAGCCACTGCTCGTCGACCGCACCGACGCTGTCGCGACCCTGACCCTGAACCGCCCATCGGCGATGAACTCGCTCGACGTGGCGCTCAAGGAGGCGCTTCGGGACACTCTCGCCGAGTTGGAGACCGACCGGAGCTGCCGGGCGGTCGTCCTGGCCGGCGCCGGCGGATCGTTCTGCGCGGGACAGGATCTGCGCGAGCACGTGGCCACCCTCGAATCGGGCGCCGGCAACCCGCTGGACACCGTGCAGGCGCACTACAACCCGATCGCCGCCCGGCTGGCCAACCTGCCCAAGCCGGTGGTGGCCGCGGTCCGTGGCATGGCCGCCGGGGCCGGCGCCTCGCTGGCGTTCCTGGCCGACTTCCGCATCGGTGGGCCGTCGACCAGCTTCCTGATGGCGTTCGCCAAGGTCGGGCTCGCCGCCGACACCGGCGCGTCCTGGACGCTGCCCCGGCTGGTCGGCCACGCCAAGGCCGTCGAGTTGCTGATGCTGGCCGAGCCGGTCCGCGCCGACGAGGCGTGCCGGCTGGGGCTGCTCAACCGGATGGTGGACGACGACGAGGGCGTGCTGCCGGCCGCCCAGGAACTCGCCGCCCGGCTCGCCGCCGGCCCGACCGTGGCGTACGGCGCGATCAAGCGTCAGCTCTCCGTCGCCGACGCCGGCACCCTGGCCGACGCGCTGGCCGCCGAGGCGCAGGCGCAGGCGATCTGCGGCGGCACCACCGACCACCGCGCCGCCACCATGGCCTTCGTCAACAAGCAGCGGCCGGTCTTCGAGGGCCGCTGAGCCGCGCTGCCCCGCTAGCTGAGAGTGCCGCCGGCCGGCGGGGGATCAGTCGTCCTCTTCGGGATCCTGGTTCGCCTCGGCGCCGAGCACGAACGCCTGCATGGCCAGCTCGTCACCGGAGGGCGAGACGAACGCGGGCAGCTCCCGGGGGCCCAGCTCCTGCACGTACGCCCAGAACAGGCGGACCGCCTCGGCCGGTGAGTCGGCCTCGATCGGCAGATCCAGGCTGACCAGCCAGTTGCTTCGCTGCGGGGGCGGGCCGAGCCGGTCGACCAACGCCCGGAAGGTCCCCGCGTCGAGCGCGGTCACCGGGCCGCCGAGGGCGAGCGCGTCGGCCGGCACCGGCTCGTCGAAGGCCCGCCGGGTGTACGCCACCACCAGCGCCTCGGGCCCCCGGTCGGACTGCGGGTCGTCCGGATCCTCGGGACGCCGGGCCGTCGGCGCGGTCACCCGGCCCACGGCCACCAGCCGGGGCGGTTCGTCGGCCAGCACCGCGACCTGGTCACCGGGGCGAGGCAGGGCGGTGACGTCGGCCAGCCCGGTCAGCTCCAGCGTGTCGTGGTGCACGAGTCGTTCGGCGTCGAACCGGCCGGCGGGCAGGAGCACCGCCCAGGTGCCCGTACCGTCGATCTGGCTCGCCCCGCCCACCCGGGGTGCGGTGTCGGTCGTCATGCCGCTATCCCATCACGCCTCGCCCGGCGCTACGACGTGACAGCCCGCGAGGTGGTCGTCGACCATCCCGGTGGCCTGCATCAGCGCGTACGCCGTGGTCGGGCCGACGAACCGGAAGCCGCGCCGCTTGAGCGCCTTGGCCAGTGCCGTGGAGGCGTCGGTCAACGCCGGCACCTCGGCGTAGCTGGTTGGCCGGGGGCGGCTCGGCGGCGCGAAGGACCAGAGCAGCTCGGACAGGCCCTCGGGCAACTCCAGGGCGGCTCGCGCGTTCGCGATGGCTGCTTCGATCTTGGCGCGGTTACGGACGATGCCGGCGTCGCCGAGCAGCCGATCCACCTCGGTCTCGCCGTAGCCGGCCACCACGCTGATCCGGAAGTCGTCGAAGGCCCGCCGGAACGCCGGTCGCTTGCGCAGGATGGTCAGCCAGGACAGCCCGGACTGGAACGCCTCCAGCGTCATCCGTTCGTACAGGGCGTCGTCACCCCGCACCACGCGGCCCCACTCCTCGTCGTGGTAGACCGCGTAGTCAGCAGTGCCCGCACCCCAGCCGCAGCGGGGTAGCCCGTCGGCCCCGATCACCAGCTCAGTCACGTCGTCCAGGCTAGGCCCGCCCACCGACATGCCCACCGCCGCCGTCAGCGCCCGCCGTGTCGGTGCAGAACCGGCCCGTCGATGCAGGGCCGACCCGCGCCCGCCTTGGCGGTGCAGGACGGCCTCAGGGCAGGCGGCCCTGCTCGACCTGGCGGGCGAAGCGTCGTAGCGCCTGGGTCAGGCCGAACTTCGAGCCGGGCCAGAGCACCGGCCAGGCCACCCGGCCGGCGGGGCCGCCCGGCAGGTGGAACCACTCGTGCCAGACCACCTGGCTGCGCCCGCTCGCCAGCGGGGTGCAGCGCAGCACGCCGGGGCCCCGCAGCAGCGTGCCGCAGTGCACCACACCGATCTCGTACGGCGGGTCCACCCGGACCACCCGCATCCTGTCCCGCAGCACGGCCGGGCCGACCGAGGTGACCGCCTCGACCAGGCTGCCCTCGCCGCCGTCGCCCTCGACCACGCGCACCGTGGTGAACGGGATCCAGGCGGACTGCCGTTCCCAGGCGAGCAGCGCCGCGAAGACCTTCTCCGCCGGGGCGTCGACGATCACCGTGGCGGTGACCTCACCGGCGCCCCGCTGGGCCGCCTCGCGAAGGTCGTCCGACGCGCCCGGGTCGGTCACGGCGACTCCGCGCGGACCGCCGACGCCGGCCGTTCCTCCGCCGCGACGCGCTCCGGTTCGGCCGCCCCGTCTTCCGGCTTCGCCGCCACGCCGTCGGGTGCTGCCGCCGGGCCCTCCGGCGCTGCCGGCACGTCCTGCGGCTTCGCCGCCGTGCCGTCCGACTCGGTGTCGACCTCGTCGAGGTCGATGGTCACCGCGCCGTTGTTCGCCGCGTCGGCGTCGGCGGCCGGGCCCCGGGCCAGGCTGGCGGACTGCTCACGGGCACTGCGCAGGGCGTCGGCCTCGGCCGTCCGTCCCTCCCGCAGCGCGGTCACCTCTGCCTCCAGTACGCCGATCAGCTCGGTCTTGTACCCGATGTCGTAAGCCGCCCGGCGCAGCGCCTGGTCGACCTGGGCCATCCGGTACCCACGCAGCGCGGTGTCGAAGCGCACCTCACCCACGTCCGACTCGCGCAGTGGCCGGTCGCCGGGCAACGGCACCGCCCGCCCGTCCGCCTCGGTGGGCACCAGACCGGGATCCCGGCCGGTGGCCAACACCGTAACGCCGAACACCACCGCCGCTACGGTGACCGCCACGACCAGCAGGAGCAGAAGCTGACCCATGCCACTGATCGTGGCACGCCGGACGGCACGGGGCGACCCCCACCCGGCGCGGCGTACCGGACGAGGCTTGCGACCTGCGACCGGATAGCGTCACGGTGTCCGGCAGCGGGTCGCCGGCGGCGTACGGCATGAAGGAGGCGGCGTGTCCGGAGTGCTGCGGCTCGGTGGACGCACGTTCGGCCCCGACGAGCTGGTGGTGATGGCGATCGTCAACCGCACCCCGGACTCGTTCTTCGACCGGGGTGCGACGTTCGCCGCGGACAGCGCCCTGCGGGCCGTGGAACGGGCCGTGGACGAGGGCGCGGAGATCGTCGACATCGGCGGGGTGAAGGCCGGCCCCGGTGACGAGGTCGACGTCGCCGAGGAGATCCGCCGGACCGTCGACACGATCGCCGCCGTCCGGGCCGCCTTCCCCGAGGTGGTGATCTCGATCGACACCTGGCGGGCCGAGGTCGCGGTGGAGGCGGTGGCGGCCGGGGCGGACCTGCTCAACGACACCTGGTCGGGGGCGGACCCGGCGCTGGCCCGGGTCGCCGGCCGGACCGGCGCCGGCCTGGTCTGCTCGCACGCGGGCGGGCTCAGCCCGCGTACCCGCCCGCACCGGGCCGCCTTCGCCGACGTGGTGACCGACGTGGTGACGACGGTGACGGGCCTCGCCGAGCGTGCGGTGTCGCTGGGCGTACGCCCCGACGGGATCCTCATCGACCCGGCGCACGACTTCGGCAAGAACACCCGGCACTCGTTGGAGATCACCCGGCGGCTCGGCGAACTGGCCGCCACCGGTTGGCCGCTGCTGGTGGCCCTGTCGAACAAGGACTTCATCGGCGAGACGCTGGATCTGCCGGTCGCCGAACGGCTGGAGGGCACGCTGGCCGCCACCGCCGTCTCCGCCTGGCTGGGTGCCCGGGTCTTCCGCGCCCACCAGGTGCGTCAGACCCGCCGCGTGCTGGACATGGTCGCCAGCATCCAGGGCACCCGCCCACCGGTGCTGAGTCGCCGCGGGCTCGCCTGAACGGGCGGATCAGGTCCAGTCGAGGATCCGGCGCCGCCACGCGTAGAGCAGACCGACGGCGAGCACGGCCACGAAGATCGCCATCTCGACGACGGTGACCAACCCGAAGCCGGGCCGGTCGAAGATCAACGCCCAGGGGAAGAGGAAGACCGCCTCGACGGCGAACAGCACGTACAGGTAGGCGTAGACGTAGTAGCGGATCTGCATCTGCGCCCAGTCACCGCCGACCGGGTCGACACCGCACTCGTAGCTGGCGCGTTTGCCGGGCGGATCGGCCGGACGAGCGGGCCTGAGCACCCGATTCGCGGAGAACGCAACGACGAAGAAGAGGACGCTGACGAGCAGCAGCAGCCCGAGCGTCGCGTACGAGCCCAGATAGCCGGTCACGGCAGGTCAGCCTACCGGCCGGTGGCCCCGGGGTACGACCGGTCGGGCGGCGGTGATCTGGATTACCCGGGCGGTGCGAAACAACGCAATAGGCCGCATAAAACCCCACAATCTGTTCCCAGTCGGCGGACCTCCGGGGAAGGTGCGAAGCCGATTCGACGTAGGCTCTCGGTGAGGACGACGCGCCGCACCGCGGCGCGCAGCGAAGCGAGGTGCGGGCGTGACCAAGCAGATCCGCCAACTGGACCGGGTGGTCATCCGATTCGCCGGCGACTCCGGTGACGGCATGCAGCTCACCGGCGACCGGTTCACCTCGGAGACTGCGCAACTGGGCAACGACATCTCCACGCTGCCCAACTTCCCGGCCGAGATCCGGGCACCCGCCGGCACCCTGCCGGGCGTGTCGAGCTTCCAGGTGCACTTCGCCGACTACGACATCCTGACGCCGGGTGACGCACCGAACGTGCTGGTGGCGATGAACCCGGCGGCACTCAAGGCGAACCTGGCCGACCTGCCGCGCGGTGCCGACATCATCGTCAACACCGACGAGTTCACCAAGCGCAACCTGGCCAAGGTCGGGTACGCGAGCAGCCCGCTCGACGACGACACCCTCGACGGGTACGCGGTGCACCCGGTGGCGCTGACCTCGATGACCATCGGCGCGCTGGCCGAGCTCGACGTGTCCAAGAAGGACGCCGAACGGGCCAAGAACATGTTCGCCCTGGGCCTGCTGAGCTGGATGTACTCCCGGCCGTACACCTCCACGCTGCGGTTCCTGGAGCGCAAGTTCGCCAAGCGGCCCGAGCTGGTCGCGGCGAACGTGGCCGCCTTCAAGGCCGGCTGGAACTTCGGCGAGACCACCGAGGACTTCGCCGTCCGGTACGAGGTCAAGCCCGCGAAGATGCCGCCCGGCACCTACCGCAACATCACCGGCAACGCGGCGCTGTCGCTGGGCCTCGTCGCCTCCGGGGTCCGCTCCGGCCTGCCGGTCTTCCTCGGCGCGTACCCGATCACCCCGGCCTCGGACATCCTGCACGAGCTGAGCAAGCACAAGCGGTTCGGCGTGACCACCATGCAGGCCGAGGACGAGATCGCCGCGATCGGCGCCGCGCTGGGCGCCTCGTACGGTGGCGCACTCGGCGTGACCACGACCAGTGGGCCCGGGGTGGCGCTCAAGAGCGAGACCATCTCGCTGGCCGTGGCGCTGGAACTGCCGCTGGTCATCGTCGACGTGCAGCGGGCCGGCCCGTCCACCGGCATGCCGACCAAGACCGAGCAGGCCGACCTGAACATGGCGCTGTTCGGCCGGCACGGTGAGGCCCCGGTGGCGGTGATCGCGCCCAAGTCGCCGTCCGACTGCTTCTACGCCGCCCTGGAGGCGGCCCGGATCGCGTTGACCTACCGCACCCCGGTGATCCTGCTGTCGGACAACTACGTCGCCAACGGCTCCGAGCCGTGGCTGCTGCCGGACGTGGAGTCGCTACCGGACCTGCGGGTCGAGTTCGCGACCGCGCCCAACGGCGAGGACGGCACCACCTTCCTGCCGTACCTGCGCGATCCGCAGACCCTGGCCCGGCCGTGGGCCATTCCGGGCACGCCCGGTCTGGAGCACCGCATCGGCGGGCTGGAGAAGGCCGACAAGACCGGCGACATCTCGTACGACCCGACGAACCACGACTTCATGGTGCGTACCCGGGCCGCCCGGATCGAGACCATCCCGGTTCCGGACATCGAGGTCGAGGACCCGGACGGCGACGCCCGGGTGCTGGTGCTCGGCTGGGGTTCGACGTACGGCCCGATCGGCGCCGCCTGTCGTGCCCTGCGCCAGCGGGGGCTGCCGGTCGCGCAGGCGCACCTGCGGCACCTCGCGCCGATGCCGGCGAACCTGGGCACGGTGCTGGCCTCGTACGACCGGGTGGTCATTCCCGAGATGAACCTCGGCCAGCTCGCCCAGGTGATCCGGGCCCGCTACCTGGTCGACGCGATCGGCTACAACCAGGTCCGCGGCCTGCCGTTCACCGCCGCCGAGCTGGAGACGATGCTGGAAGAGGTCCTGAAGAATGTCTGAGCCCATCGCCCTCAAGCTCACCGCCAAGGACTTCAAGTCCGACCAGGAGGTGCGCTGGTGCCCCGGCTGCGGTGACTACGCGATCCTCGCCGCCGTCCAGCAGTTCATGCCGGAGCTGAACATCCCCCGGGAGAACATCGTCTTCGTCTCGGGCATCGGCTGCTCGTCGCGTTTCCCGTACTACATGAACACGTACGGGATGCACTCGATCCACGGGCGGGCTCCGGCGATCGCCACCGGCCTGTCGGTCTCCCGTCCGGACCTGTCGGTCTGGGTGGTCACCGGTGACGGCGACGCGCTCTCCATCGGTGGCAACCACCTGATCCACGCGCTGCGCCGCAACGTCAACCTCAAGATCCTGCTGTTCAACAACCGGATCTACGGCCTGACCAAGGGGCAGTACAGCCCCACCTCCGAGGTCGGCAAGATCACCAAGTCGACCCCGGTCGGCTCGGCGGACGCGCCGTTCAACCCGATCTCGCTGGCGCTGGGCGCGGAAGCCACCTTCGTCGGCCGGACCATCGACTCCGACCGCAAGCACCTCCAGTCGGTGCTGCGCGCCGCCGCCGAGCACGAAGGCTCGGCGTTCGTGGAGATCTACCAGAACTGCAACATCTTCAACGACGGGGCCTTCGACCAGCTCAAGGACCCGGGCATTCGGGACGACCACCTGATCCGCCTGGAGCACGGCCAGCCGATCACCTTCGGCAAGGACGGGCAGTTCTGCGTCGTACACCCGCCGGGTGGTTTCGGCCTGGAGGTACGCGAGACCGCCAGCACCGCCGCCGAGGAGATCGTCGTGCACGACGCGGGCGTCGCCGACCCGGCGTACGCGTTCGCGCTGTCCCGGCTGCCCGGTTTCGACCTGCGCAACACCCCGATCGGGGTGTTCCGCTCGGTGGCCCGGCCGTCCTACGACAGCGTGGTGCAGAGTCAGGTGGCCGAGGCCAAGGCGAAGGCCACCGAGACCCCCGAGCAGCAGCTCGCCGGCCTGCTGGGCAGCGGCGACACCTGGACCATCGTCGGCTGAACCGGACATCACGAAGGGCCGCTCCGCACCGGAGCGGCCCTTCGTACCGTCCACTGGCCGGGCCCTCGCCTCCGTTTACTGGCCGGGCCCGGCGCCTCGTTCACTGGCCGGGCCCTCGTCTCGTTCGCCGGCCGGACCCCTCGTCTCGTTCGCGGGCGGGCCCCTCGTTTCGACGGCCGGCGGGCAAACCCGCGCCTCCGTGGCCACCGGTGGCCACGGAACCGCCCGTCACGGGCCCGGGGACGGGCGGTTCTGCCGTGGCGGAACCCTTGCGGGCCGGGCGAGAGGTCAGACCGCCGCCGGTACCCAGAGTTCGTCGATGGCCCGTTCGGCCGCCGCCAGGCTCTCCTGGTGGCTCGGGACCAGTTCCGCCATGGCGGGCACGGTCGGGGCGAGGGTCAACTCGGTGGCGATGAACCGCGGCGCGAGGCCGGTCATCGACAGCCCGTGCGGCAGCCAGGACTCGGCGTGGTCCCAGCCCTCGCGCGGAGTACCCGAGCCGTACCCGCCGCCCCGGGAGGTCAGCACGATGAACTCGCGCTCGCCGAGCAGCCCGGCACCGGTCTCCGGGTCGTACGACAGGCCGGGCGCGATGAGCAGGTCGACCCAGGTCTTCACGCTGCTCGGCGCGCCGTAGTTGTACAGGGGCAGGCCGAGCAGAACGGTGTCGGCCCGCTTCACCTCGGCCACCAGACCCTCGGTCAGTTCCCAGGAGCGACGCTGCTCCGGCGTGTGCTGGTCGAGCGGCGTCATCCGGGCCAGGCCGCCCGCCTCGTCGAGGTGGGGCAACGGCTGCTTGCCGAGGTCCCGGTAGCTGATCGTGCCGTGCGGGTTGGCCGCCCGCCAGGCGGCCGCCGCGCGGGCGGTGAGCCGCCGGCTGACCGAGTGCTCGCCACGGATGCTCGAGTCGATGTGCAACAGGTGAGACATTGGCTAACCCTCCACAGATTGTTTGTGTAGCGCCAACCATTTATAGCAAGGACATCTTCCGCTGCGCGGGTAAAGTGGGTCACATGTCCCCCGACCAGGTCGAGCAGACAGAGCGCCGCAGCGGCGCGCTGCTCGAATACCTGGCCCGCCGGATGCGGCTGCGATCGGAGTCGGTGCTGGCACCACTCGGCCTGCGCCCCCGGCACCTCGTCGCACTCACCGTGCTGCGCGATGCGGGCGACATGAGCCAGCAAGGACTCGCCGGCACCCTTCAACTCGACGGCACCAACGTGGTGGGGCTGCTCAACGACCTCGAAGCGGACGGCCTGGTCGAGCGGCGGCGCTCACCCGAGGACCGTCGACGGCATGTGGTCAGCCTCACGCAAACCGGGGCAAAGCGCCTCAACGAGGCCGAGTGTGCCCTGGCCAGCGTCGAGGACGAGGTGCTCGGCGCGCTGAACGAAAATGAACGCGACACCCTCTACGACCTGCTGCGCCGGGCGACCAGCGAGGTACCGGCGACCTGTGCCGAGGCAGCCGCCTGTGCTGAGGTAGCGGCGGCCTGCACCGAGGAGGACCGCTAGCTCTCAGGGCAGAGTGTTCGCCGTGGGCCGGTCGTCGCGTACGTGGACCAGCATGTCGCCGGTCTCCACGACCGCGCCAGCCTGGTCCGCCAGCGTGACCACCTTCCCGCGCCGGACCAGCGCGATCACCAGCGAGTCCAGCTCGCGTGGATTCCTGCCCACCTCGTGCCGCTCGGCCGACCGCATGGCCAGCGCCATGCCCTGGCCGGGAGTCAGCAGATCCTCCACCACGTCGATCAGCGGTGGGGCGGAGGTGGAGAGGCCGAGCAGCCGACCGGCGGTGGCCGACGAGACGATCACGTGGTGCGCGCCGCTCTGCTTGAGCAGGGGCGCGTTCTCCGCCTCCCGCGCCGCCGCGATGATCCGGACCTGCCCGGCGGTGAGCTGGCGTACGGTCAGCGCCACCAGCACCGACGCGTCGTCGCTGTCGGTCGCGATGATCACCGCCTTGGCGGTACGCACGTGCGCCTGGTTGAGCACCGAGGAACGGGTCGCCGAGCCCTCGATGGCGACCAGCCCGTTCGAGGTGGCCTGCCGCAACGCCGACGCGTTGCGCTCCACCACGACGATCCTGGACTTGTCGAGCCCGTTCTCCTGAAGCGCCGAGATCGCGCTACGCCCCTTGGTGCCGTAGCCGCAGATGATGACGTGGTCCTTCAATTTCCTCTCCCACCGGTGCAGGCGGCGGCCGGTCCGGTACTGCTCGGTCAGCACCTCCAGCGTGGTGCCGACCAGGATGATCAGGAACAGCACCCGGGCCGGCGTGATGAACAGGACGTTGACCAGCCGGGCCCCCTGGGTGGCCGGCACGATGTCGCCGTATCCGGTGGTCGACAGCGAGACCACCGCGTAGTAGAAGCAGTCCAACAGGGTCAGGCCGTCGCCGTTGATGTCGCGGTACTGGTCCCGTTCGAGGTAGACCACCGCGACCACGGCGAACACCAGCCCGAGGGCGGCGGCCAACCGTAGGCTCAGCGCGCTGAGCGGGCCACGCCGCTGCGCGGGAAAATGGATCACCGCGGGACCTGCCCCGCCTCCGTCGCCTGCACGCCCACAACATAGCCCCTGGCGGGGAATCCGCACGGCGAGGCGGCCCAAGCACGTCGTCCGCGCGGCAGGCGGGCGTGCCGGTGGGACGTCGCCTCCTAGGGCGGGACGGCATCGGCGCTGGCGGGCGGGCATGATGGGGTGGTCAGCGCAGGACCGGCGAGAGTGAGGCCGCATGTCGTTGCTGCGACGGGTGATCGGCGCGGTGTTACGCCGCGAACGCCAGCGCCAGGGCCTCACCCTGCGGGAGTTGGCCCGAGCCGCCGGTGTCTCCGTGCCCTACCTGTCCGAGGTCGAACGGGGCCGCAAGGAAGCCTCTTCCGAGGTGCTCGCCGCGATCTGCCGCGCGCTCGGGCTCTACCTCTCCGACCTACTTGAGCAGGCCCGCGACGAATTGCGGCGCGTGGAGCGGCGGGTGCCCGCCGCCCCCCAGGGCAGTTACCTCCCGGCCAACCGGCGCGCCGACCCCGCAGTCGCCGCCATCAGACGAGGTACGGACGGCTCCGCTCATCCCGTCGCCCACTTCAGCGGCTTCGGCTTCAAGCCCACGTCGACCTCGCCCACCTGGCGCAATCTCGACACGCCAGCCGACCGCCGCGATCTCGACACGCCAGCCGACCGCCGCAATCTCGACACGGCAGGCAACCGGCGCAATGCCGACGCGGCAGGCGGCCGACACGATCTCGACACAGCAGGCGGCCGACGCGATCTCGACACGGCAGGCGGTCCAGGCGGTCGCGGACTGGCCCGACCCGGCTTCGGCCTCCTGCCTGGCGCCAGCGGTGCCGCTGCCGACAGCAGCCCCGCCAGCGGCGACCACATCGGCCTCGGCGGCAGCCTGATCGGCGGAATCAAGCTGATCGTCTTCCCCGCACCGACCATCCAGACCTGCACCGTCATCCGAGCCACCCTGCTCCGCCCATCCCCCCTCCACCCGTCCCCGCTTCGCCCGTCCGTGCGCCACCGCGCCGCCCGTCGAGCGAGGTCACCGCACATCGACCGCGATCTTGGTAAGAAATGGCCGCTCAGAGGGCTATTGCGTACCAAGATCTCCGCAGGCGGGGTTCTGCCGTAGGCGGATCTGCCGGAGGCAGAACCGCTGGCAGCGGAGTGAGCCCCTCGCGCACGCTGGACGCGCCGGTTCCCGGGCGAGACGACGTCGCACGCCGGCGGGCGGAGGGTGTGACGACATGATCACGATGCTGGACGACGGGCGACGGACCTTCGGTGATCAGGTGTTCGAACGGCTGTTGCGGGAGCGGATCGTCTACCTCGGCAGCGAGGTGACCGACGAGATCGCCAACCAGATCTGCGCCCAGATGCTGCTGCTCTCCGCCGAGGACCCGACGCGGGACATCCAGCTTTACATCAACTCGCCGGGCGGCTCGGTGAGCGCCGGCATGGCCGTCTACGACACCATGCGTTTCGTCCCGAACGACGTGGCCACCCTGGCGCTCGGGCTGGCCGGCTCGATGGGCCAGTTTCTGCTCACCGCAGGAACAGCCGGCAAGCGGTACGCCCTCCCGCACACCCGGATCCTGATGCACCAGCCCTCCGGTGGAATGGGCGGCACCGCCTCCGACATCACCATCCAGGCGGAGAACATGCTGCAGGTGAAGCGGACCATGCTGGAGTTGATCGCCCAGCACAGCGGGCGCACCCTGGCGGAGATCCAGCAGGACTGGGACCGGGACCGCTGGTTCACCGCCGACCAGGCCCGCCAGTACGGCCTGATCGACCAGGTTCTCAGCGCCGCCAACCAACTCTCCGCCGGCTGATTCCGGCGACGGAACCAGCCGAGACCGAGCCCGATCCGCTAGCAGCCGCACCCGATCCGTATTCGATCGCAACCCGACCCGCAGTCGATCGCGCCCGACCCGTACCGAGCCCTGTTCGGCAACGACGCGCCTGGTGGGCCCGTAGGTGGCCGCCTGCGGCAGCGAAGCAGGTTCGTAGCGGACGGTAGGCCCGGGACGCCTCGTCTCCGCTGCTGCCCGAGCCATGGTTCGTGCTAGCTCGCGGCCGTTCTCGGTGGTCACGATCTTGTTCGTCGTACACCTGCGCTCCTTCGGTCCGAATGGACGGCTGGTACGCGCACTACGTACGGTAATCGGCCCGGTTCAATCGGCGGACCTCTTTTTGCCCGACCTCGCCGGTCAGGGGCGGGTGTCGTATTGGGTGCGGGCGGCTTCCACCTCGGCGAGGTGGCCGGTGGCCCAGGCTTGCAGGCTGGAGAGCAGGGGCAGCAGGGTGCGGCCAAGATCGGTGAGCGCATAGTCGACCCGGGGCGGGACGGTGGCGTGCACGGTGCGGCTGACCAGACCGTCGCGCTCCAGGCCGCGCAGGGTCTGGGTGAGCATCTTCTGACTCACCCCGTCGATGCGTTGGGCCAACTCGCTGTAGCGCTTGACGCCGTCGGCGAGGGTCAGCACCACCAGCACGCTCCACCGGTCACCGATCCGGTCGAGCACCTGGCGGCTGCCGCAGTTGCGGTCGTACAGGTTCGGCTCCACGTCTTTACTCTCCAACAGAGTGTGGCGCACTTCAAGGTGCCCACTCTCCAACGGGAAGCAACGCCACGGTGTTCCGGGTTGACGACGAGGTCAGATCGTTTTCCTGGAGGGAGCAACACCCATGTCAATCGTCGTCACCGGGGCCACCGGACATCTCGGCCGGCTGATCGTCACCGCGCTGCTGGACCGGGGCGTACCGGCGGGCCAGATCGTGGCGCTGGGCCGGGACAGCGGCCGGCTGGCGGAGCTGTCCGGGCTCGGCGTCACCGTGCGGCGCGCCGACTACGACGACCTCGACTCGCTGCGCGCCGCGTTCGCCGGAGCCGAGAAGCTGATGTTCGTCTCCGGCAGTGAGGTCGGCCGGCGGATCGGCCAGCACCGCAACGTGGTCGCCGCCGCCAAGGAGGCCGGCATCGGTCTGGTCGTCTACACCAGCATCGCCAAGGCCGACACCTCCAGCCTCGCCCTCGCCACCGAGCACCGGGCCACCGAACAGGAGATCATCGCCGCCGGGCTGCCGTACGTCTTCCTGCGCAACAGCTGGTACCTGGAGAACTACCTGCCACAACTGCCCACGTACCTGGAGCACGGTGTGGCCGGCGCGGCCGGTGACGGCCGGATCAGCGCCGCCGCCCGCGCCGACTTCGCGCAGGCCGCCGCGGCGGTACTCACCGGCGACGGGCACACCGACCGGGCGTACGAACTGGGCGGCCCCGCGTTCACCCTGGCCGAGCTGGCCGCCGAGGTGTCCCGGCAGAGCGGCCGCGAGGTCGGCTACACCGACCTGTCGGTGGAGAAGTACGTCGAGGTCCTGGTCGGTGCCGGCCTGCCGGAGGCGTACGCCGAACTGCTGGCCGACAGCGACCGAGGTGCCGCCGAGGGCGAGCTGTACGTCGAGACCGACGACCTGGCCACGCTGATCGGACGGCCACCGGTCACCCTTGCCGAGGCGATCCGCACCGCACTCTGACCACCGACCCGCCCGCCCGGCGCCACGTCGGGCGGGCGGGCCGTCGCCAGCACCCCAGATGCCGCCAGCGAGTCGGCAACGCGGGGTTCGCCGCCCCGCTCAGGTCCGGCCGCCCAAGGCGCCCTCACACTGCTCGATCAGCACACCCAGGCGGTCTCCGACCCAGGTCTGCCGGGTCGCGTCGGGTGCGTACGCGAAGAAGATGACCCCGAGCATCAGCACGGTGTCGAGTCGCACCAATGCCTCCAGGGCCGGATCGAGTTCCGGTAGCGGTGCGACCCGCTGGTATCCGTCGCGCACCTCGACTTCGCAGAGCCCGTTCTCGGGCAGCTGGGCGTACTCCGACAGGCGGGCCAGCTCCATGCCCGGATGGCCCACCATGGCGCAGGTCCAGTCGACCCAGCCGGTGATCCGGTCGTCGGCGCTGAGCAGGTTGCAGGCGCGGATGTCGAGGTGCAGCAACGCGGGGCTGCCGGAGATCGGCTCCAGGGCGGCGATGGCCGCATCGAGGGTGGGAGCCGGCGGCAGGGCGGGCAGGTGTTCGATCATCTGGGACCATCGGCGCCGCAACCGCCGGGCCACCGCCTCGGCCACCGGGTATCCGTCATGGTCCAGCGGATCGAGTCCCGGTGGTAGGGGCGCCTCGTGCAGCCGCGCCAGCAGCTCACCGATCTGTACGCTCTCCGCGCCGTCCCGGTCGCTGGGCAGGAAACCGGACACCAGCACCGGCCCGGCCGCCGTCTGCACCATGGCGAGCGGCTCCGCGACCGGGAAGCCCATCGCGTAGAGGTGCCCGCAGATCAGCTGTTCCTGCCCCAGCGATCGCTCGGCGGTGAAGGGTTTGCGCCCGGGGAACCGGTAGGCCCGGTAGCGGGGCACCCGCACCGCCACCAGTCCGTGCTCGGAGCTGACGGCGCGGTGTACGACGAACTCCAGGCCCGAACCGGCGGGAGCCAGGTCGGTCAACTGGAGCTTCTCCACCGCCTCGGCAACGGCGGCCTCGATGTTCACCAGGTCGTTGCTGTCGTAGCTGCTGTCCGCGTTCGCTCCCGCGGTCGGGCTGTCCAGATCGGTCACGCTGTCTCCTGTGCGGCTGCTTCTTGGACGGTCAGGACACCATTCGACACACAGAGGTTCACCGCCGCCGCGTCGGCGACGTCCTGCCGCTCGGTCACCACCACCACGGTGCGGTTCCGCGCCTCTTCCACCAGCTCCGCCGCGAGCCGCCGCGCCGTCTCGGCGTCCAGACCGCTGAACGGATCATCGAGGACCAGCACCCGCGCCGGGGACAACAGCGCCCGGGCCAGCCGCACCCGCTGCCGCTGGCCGCCGGAGAGGTGTCCGCCCCCTTCGCCGAGCAGCGTGTCGTAGCCGTCGGGCAGGGACCGGGCGAACTCGTCGACCCCCGCGCGGTCCGCCGCCGACGTCTGCTCCCGCTGCCCGGCGTCGAGCCGCCCGACCCGGACGTTGTCGGCAAGGCTCGTCGAGAACAGCGCGTCCTCCTCGTCGACGTGGGCCACCACGTTGGACAGGACGACCGGATCCCACGCGTCGGTGGGGTCCCCGTCGATCCAGACCCCGCCGGCCCGAGGTGCCCGCAGGCCAGCGAGGGTGCGGGCCAGCACGGATTTTCCCGCTCCGACCTCGCCGGTGATCACCACGAGCGACCGGGGCGCGATGGTGAGGTTCGTGCCGACCGACGAGGCACCGGGCGCAACGTCGAGCACCAGGCCACGGGCGGTGATGACGGGGACGTCCACGGATGGTGTCGCCCGCAGGGAGGACGGCGGGGCCGCAAGGGCGAACGTGGCCGCGAGCCGGCGGAGCGCGCCCCGCCCGTCGGCGACCAGGCTGAAGGCGATCACCGCGCTGAAGGCCGGCGCGCCGAGCAGCATGAGCACGCCGGTGTAGCCGGCCAGGTCACCCAGGCTCAGGGTGCCCCGGTTGGCAAGCAGCAGCGCGTGGCCGAAGCCGACCCCCTGGGCGACGCCGAGCAGGAGGAACATGGGGGCGCGTCGCTCCGTACCGGCCCGGCGTACCACCGTGTCGTGGTGGGCGACGGCGGCGGTGCGCAGCCGGTCCCAGACCGCGTCGGGCAGGTCCGCGTCGCGGATCGCCTCGACGTTGCCGAGTGCCTCGGCGACCACCGCAACCAATGACGTGCCGTCCTGGCGGACCCGCTCGGCGGCGGTCGTCAGCGAGCGCAGGTGGCGTGCGCCGACGACCAGATAGCCGACGGTGAACAGCGCTGGTGCCAGCAGCAGCGAGGGGTGGTAGAGCGGGGCCACCGCGATGGCGACCACCAGGAACGCCAGCGACGAGACGGTGATGTCCAGCCCGGGGTAGATCGCCGCCCGCACCACGCGCAGGTCACCGACCAACCCGTTGGCCAGCGACAGGCGGTGCGCCGGGTCGCCGTGGTGCAGCGTCTGCCGCACCAGCACCGTACGCAGGTCGCGCTCGGTCCGGGCGGCGAAGGCGATCGCGGCGCGCTGGCGCAGCTGCAGCACCGCCGCCCGGAGCAGTTGGCTGGCGAGCAGGACGGCGGCACCGAGGGCGAGTAGCCGGCCGGTGGCGCCGCCCGCCAACACGCCGTCGACGGCGAAGCCCGTCACCACCGGGGCGAGGACGGCGAACCCGGCGGCGGCCAGCCCTCCGAGGAGCGAACCGACCAGCACCGGCCAGGAGCGGGCGGCCCGTGCGACGAGCCAGGCCCGGAGTTCCGTCGGTCCGGACAGTCGATCAGGCACGGATCGCCCCCACCAGGTGATCCGCGTGCAGCGCCGCGTACGTCCCGTCGGCGTTCAGTAGTTCGTCGTGGGTCCCCTGCTCGACGATCCGTCCCGCGTCGAGCAGGACCAGCAGGTCCAGTTCCCGAACCGTGTCGAGCCGGTGCGCGATGACCAGGCAGGTGGCCTGATCGAGCAGCGACCACATCGCCTCGCGCAGGTGTTTCTCGGTCGAGCTGTCCAGGTGCGCGGCGGGCTCGTCGAGCAGCACCAGACCCGGCTCCTTGACCAGCGCCCGCAGGATCCCGACGATCTGCCGCTGCCCGGCCGAGAGTCCCGCGCCACCCGGCCCCACGTCGGCGCGCAGGCCACCCGGCAGCGTCGCCAACCAGTCGGCCAGCCCCGCCCGGTGGATCAGCTGGAGCAGATCGTCGTCGGTGGCGGTCGGGCGGGTCAGGCGCAGATTGTCCGCCAGGGTGCCCGAGAAGAGCTGCGGACGCTGCGGCAGGTAGGCCACCACGCGGCGCAGTTCCGGCTCGGGCCAGCGCGGCAGGGGCATTCCGTCCAGCAGCACCGCGCCGCCGGCCAGCGGGTGAAGCCCGGCAACCGCCTTGATCAGGCTCGACTTGCCGGTGCCGGACCGCCCCACCAGCCCGATCCGGGAACCGGCCGGCACCCGCAACGACACGCCGCGCAGCGCCTCGGTCCCGTTGTGGTAACGCAGGCGCACCTGGTCAAGGCTGAGTTCCACGGCTCGGGCCGCCGGCCGCCGTGGCGAGTGTTCCTCGCCGGGCAGGGTGCCCGGCCGCTCGTCCCGGTCGAGGATCTCGAAGACCCGGGCGGCATTCGCCGCCGCCTGCTGAACCTGGGCCTCAAGCGCCCCCGCCGAGGAGAGCGTCCAGGAGATCCGGTCCGCGGCGACGACGAAGAGGTACCAGGCGGAGACACCGATCACCGCGGCGCCCACCAGCAGCCCTCCTCCCCACACCACGCCGGCCATGGCCAGTCCGACCAGCACCGCCATGATCGGCATGAGCAGCGCGGCCCGGGTCATGGCGGAGTGCCAGGACGCGGCGGCGGCACGGTTCGCCCGACCGACCGCCTCGTCCAGCAGATCCTGGGCCCGGTACGACTGGATCACCCGCAGACCGGCCGTCAACTCCTGCACCAGGGAGGACACCGCACCCGCGTCGGCTGCCGCCCGCGCCGCCGACGCAGCCGTGTAGCGCCGGAACACCCTGCCCACCAGGATTATCAGTGCACCACAGAGCAGGGTGAGGATGGTCAGCCGCCAGTCCAGCACCAGCATCAGCGGCAGCAGCAACGCGACCACGATCACCTGCTGCGCCAGTTCCAGCAGCCGGAAGACGCTCTCGCCGAACTCGTCCAGTTCGTGCGTGGCCCGGCTCAGCAAGGTGCTGCGTGGGTAGCGGTCGTGCAGGTCGAGGCCGCCGCGCAGCGCGCACCGCAGCAGGTCGAGCCGGAGTTCGAGCACGGTACGGGCGATCAGCCGCCGGGCCAGGTGGACGCGAATCCAGTTGAGCGCCCAGACGACGACGCCGATCGCGACGGCGGTGACCGCGAGCGTCCAGACGGCACGCCGGTCCGACCGCGTCGCCGCGTCGACGCCGTAGGCGACGGCCACCGGGAACGCGGCCGACACCAGCGCCATGCCCAACGATGCCGTCAGGAGACCGAGGGCCAGGCGCCGCTCCCGGCAGAACCGGGCCAACGCCTGTCGCCCCACTGTCACCCGGTCGGCCCCGTCACCGTTGTTCAACGGGTTCCTCCACCCGGAGCCGGTTCTCGACGTAGTTGGGCAGTAGGAGGATTTCCTTGTGCACCGCGCCCACCTCTGACCGGCCGAGGATCTCCCGCTGAAGCTCGGACGCCACCTGCGCGTACTCGGTCCAACTGGTCGGTCGCGCCATCCCTTCGGTGTGCTTGTTCCACAGCGAGGTGAACGGCCGTGGCAGCAGCACGCTCGGATGGAACGTGGCCGGCAGGTCACGGAGGAAGTCGTGCAGTTCCCGCGCCTTCGCCGGATCGCCGTTCTCGGTGCCGAAGAGGATGAAGACCAGCGGCTGGATGCCGGCGTCGTTGGTCTGCCGCACCGCTTCCTCGATGGCCTCCCGTCCGGTCGGCTTGTCCATGTCCAGGTCAGCGATCCAGGGCGACTCGACCCCGTAGAAGATGCCGGTGCATCCGGCCGAGCGCATGTCCGCCAGCAGTTCCGGATTCACCCGCTCCACCCGGGTCTGGCAGATCCAGGAGACGTCCAGCTTCTCCGCGCGGATCAGGGCGCACAGCTCCCGTACCCAGGTGGGGACGATGGTGAACGTGTAGTCCAGGAAGAAGAAGTGTCGTACGCCCCGTTCCCGCTGGGCCCGCATCTCCGCCACGACCTGTTCGGGATCACGCCGACGGATCTTCGCGCCGAACCAGACGAAGCAGTAGCTGCACGTGTACGGGCACCCGCGATTGGCGAAGATCAGCCCGGTGGTCCCGTTACGGATGGCACCGGACGGGTCGACCACCTCACCCCAGTAGCGATGCACGTCGACCAGGTCGTAGTCGGGCACCGGCAGGGTCTGCGGGTCGACCTGCTGCGGTATGTCGTCAAACGGGCCGTGCAGCGCCAAGGGGTCGGCGGTCACCCGCGCGACGAACGCCGGTACGGCCGACTCCAACTCGCCGGGGAGCGACGCATCGACGTCAAGATCGCGGCGGGTCATCTCCGGTTCCATGCTGGCGTGCACACCAGCCGCCACGATGGGCACCCCCGGATGCCGCTGCCGCACCATGGCCACGAGTTCCCGGGACTTTTCCAGCGAGATCGAGTTGCACTGTGTCAGGTCGTACGTCTGGGTGATGACGATGACCAGGTCTGGGTCACCGAGCTTGACCTGGTCCTCCCCCAGTCGCGCGTCGACGAGGTAGGCGTCGTGACCCTGCTGCCGCAGGATCGTCGCCGTGTAGAGCGACTCCACGGGCTGCTGCACGAACAACAATGGCCGGTCCGGCATGGCAACCAGCAGACAGATCTTCATGAACGGTCCCCGTTTTCTGTAGTGCGGAGCGAACCGGAGAAGACGGCGTACCGCAGCTCGGTCGTGTACCGCTGTCCATCCAGGTGCAGCCAGAGCTGGCTCGGGCCCGGCAACATCTCGCTGAGCTCGACCACTCCGTCGGTCTGCCGGGCGATTCGGCAGACCTGGCGCACCAACATCGCCGAGTCGAGGTCCAGGTAGATCGGCTTGGGCTCGCCGGGCAGTCGCGCGAAGACGTGCCGTGGCAGCCCCAGCCGCTCGCGCAGGTCCTGCACGGCACGGAACTCAGCCGGGTCGCCGGAGATGCCGGCAACGGCGGTCGGCCGCCACAGCTGATCCGCCGGTACGCGCCAACTTTCCCGGCGTAGGACCAGCCGCCCCGAGGTGATGCGCGGCACGTGCGGCAGCGCACTCGGGATCCCGATCCCGCCGAAGTGTCGAGGAAAGGAGAACGGGGTCAGTGGGTCCCGCCGGATCGAGCGACCCCCGGCGGGGGTGGTGAGCAGCCGTAGCCGGTGGGGCACGCCCCGGGCGTACAGGTCGATCTGCCCGTCGGCCGCCCTGAGGTACAGCTGGTCCGGCTGGATCACCTGGCTGCGTGGCTTCGCCGAGCGCCCGGTGATCTCGATGTCCGGGCACGGGAAGCGGAGCTGGACGGCGGTCTTGTTCGGATGCGACCGGACCAGGTCACAGAGCACTTCGTCGGAGTCGAGCAGGCCCCCGTACGCCGCGTGGACAAGGTCGGCAAGCTCCGGTGCCCGTTCGGCCAGCAGCGGGCTGAGGCTGCTGTGCGCCAGCAGTTCGCGGACGGCGTGGCATTCGCCCACCACGACCTGGTAGTCGCCGTCGGCGACGGCGTCGGCGGAACTGGCCGCCAGCATGATGTCCGGATTGCAGACCGCCGACGGGACGGTCGGCAGGCCCGCGACGAGGGCGGCGAGCCGCTCCGCCGGCACCTCCACCGCGCGGGCGTCAAGATCCGCGTCGGCGAGCAGGGTGCCGACGAGGTGCCGCTCAAGCTGCGCGACCTGCTCGTCGACCGGGCGGCTCCGCTCGGCCAGCAGCGCCCGATCCTCGACGTGTGCGGCGTAGAAGTCGGGCAGTGCGACGTCGCGGCCGGCGCCGAACCGACCGCTGACCCACTCCGCGAGCAGGGCCCGCTCGGCCAGCATCCGCGCCCGGGAGCCCGCCAACGCGATCTGGTACGCCGGGACGAGGTCCTCGGTGAGGAGGCGGGCCAGATCGGGGCCGAAGGTGAAGTCCGCGGCCCGGCTGTGGCATTCCTCGTACACCAGTGACCGGTCCGCGTAGATGCGCCCCTCGCCCCGGTGGGCCGGTGCCCCGGTCGCCTCGGTGAACGCGAGCTTCATCTGCTCCAGCACCGGCGCCCGCCGCCCGTACTCCGCCGCCCCGAACTCGGCTAGCAGCTTGCCGAAGGTGTCGAGCAGTCCGTGCGCCGAGGAGGCCGCCGGAGACGTGGCCGGCGACGGCAATGCCGCGCGGAGCGCGGCCAGCGGATCCGGCTCGCCGACCGGGATCTCGAAGTGGGCCACCAGATGGCCGCGCGCGGCCAGGTCGGCGAGGACGCCGTCGAGGTCGCCGCCGGGCCACTCGGCCCGCAGTTCCGCGAGTGTCCGCTCACCGTCGCAACGCCCGAGCAACCAGGTCTGCTCCGGGTCGAGAACGACGTCGTCGGTCTGGTCGAACCGCCAGTCGGAGATCAGGCCGCTGCTGGTCGTCGGGGCGTACTGCCGTAGTCGACGGCCGTCCAGTAAGGCCAACGGCGAACGTCGCGGCCGCACCTGGTCACGCAGCGGTGCCTGGCTGGCGAAACGGCGTCCCAGTGCCTCGGCCGCCCAGTGGGTGAAGAAGTCCACCCGGCGGCCGGCCTTACGGTCGGACCAGTGCAGGCCGGGCTCGGTACCCAGCAACGCGACCGAGATCGGGCCGAAGTGGGCGGTCGTGTCGTTCTTGGCGGTGACCCGTTGCAGGTAACGACAGAGCAGATCCGCCATCCGCCGGTAGGTCCGCGAGGTCGGGTCGACGTCCGGCTCGGCCAGCCAACGGGCGAACCGTGGGTAGTGGGCATCGTTGGACAGCAACAGCACCTCACGCAGCGCCGGATCGGCGCGGAAGGCGTCCACGACGCTGCGACGGCCCTGCGCCAGCCAGGCGCGGTGCAGCTCCGCGAACTCCCGCCACTCGCCCTGGAGCTGGGCCACCGCCTCCCGGTAGCGGCGCGAGCCCGCAACCGAGTCCGGCACCGGTGCCAACATGCCGATCCGGGCGGCCACGGTCGCCGACACCGGGCCACCGGCGGCACGCAGTTGGTCCCGCAGCTCACCGGCGGCGCGCCGGGCCGTGGCCTCAGCCGTACGCAGGCGGACCATCCTGCTGGTCACCGTGCTGTCGGCGAGCGGTTCCAGCAGGTCGACCGGGAAACCCGCCTGGCGCACCATCACGACCGGCAAAGCCGTCCACGACGCGGCGTCCTGCCTCGGCGTCATCGGGTCAGTACCGGTAGGTGTCGGACTTGAAGGGTCCCTGCACCGGAACGTTGAGGTACTCGGCCTGCTCCTCGGTGAGGACGTCCAGCCGCACCCCGAGCGAGTCGAGATGCAGCCGCGCCACCTCCTCGTCCATCCGCCGGGAAAGCAGGTGGATGCCGATTTCGAGGCCCGGCGTACGCTCGTACAGCTCCAACTGCCCCATCACCTGGTTGGTGAAGGAAGCCGACATCACGTACGACGGATGGCCGGTCGCGTTGGCGAAGTTGATGACCCGGCCGTCGCCGAGAACGATCACCGAGTGACCATCCGGGAAGACCCACTCGTCCACCTGCGGCTTCACCTGCGCACGCTGGATGCCCGGGTATGCCGCCAGGCCGGCGACGTCGACCTCGATGTCGAAGTGGCCGATGTTGCCCACGATCGCGAGATGCTTCATCCGCGCCATGTGTTCGGGGCGGATGACCCGACAGGCGCCGGTGGCGGTGACGAAGAAGTCCCCCACCGGGACGATCTCGTTGAGCGTGGTCACCTGGTAGCCGTCCATGGCGGCCTGCAACGCGCAGATCGGGTCGATCTCGACGACCACCACCCGCGCCCCCTGCCCACGGAACGCCTGGGCGCATCCCTTGCCGACGTTGCCGTAGCCGACCACCACGGCGACCTTGCCGCCGATGAGGACGTCGGTGGCCCGGTTGATCCCGTCGATGAGCGAGTGCCGGCAACCGAAGTGGTTGTCGTACTTCGACTTGGTCACCGCGTCGTTGATGTTGATCACCGGGTAGAGCAGCTCTTTGCGCTCGTGCAGGCGGTTGAGTCGGACCATCCCGCAGGTGGTTTCCTCGGTCACGCCCCGGAGGCCGGCAACCATGGTGGTCCACTGCTTCGGTCGTTCGGCCAGGGTGGCGGCGAGCATGCGCAGCATGGCGGCCTCGTCCCCGGTACGCGCGGTGGCCGGGTCGGGCACGAAGCCGTCCGCCTCGGCGGCCAACCCGGTGTGCACCGCCATGCCGAAGTCGCCGCCGTCGTCGATGACCGAGTCGGGACCGCCGCCGTCGGGCCACCGCAGCGACTGCTCCGCACACCACCAGTACTCGTCGACGTTCTGCCCACGCCAGGCGAAGACCGCCGGCCCGGTGGGCCGCTCCGGTGTCCCGTCCCGGCCGACCACCACCGCTGCCGCCGCGTGGTCCTGGGTGCCCAGCACGTTGCAGCCCGACCAACGCACGTCGGCACCGAGGTCGATCAGCGTCTCGATGATGACGGCCGTCTGGACGGTCAGGGCCAGGAATCCGCTGATCCTCTTGCCCGCAAGTGGCCGGGACGGCGCGTACCTGCGGCGCAGCGCCATCAACCCGGGCATCTCGTGCTCGGCCCACCGGATCTCCACCCGGCCGGCTCGCGCCAGACCCAGGTCGGCGATCCGGTAGTCGGCCTCGTCGTTGCTAGCCATGTGTCCGCACCTCCTCTTTCGTCCGGCGGACACCGGACCGATCCGCGGTGAACAGTGCACATCTGATCTCGCTGGTGAACCGCCGCCCGTCGCGTTGAAGCCAGAGCTGTCGCGGGCCGGGCAGCATCTCGCTGAGCTGCATCACCCCGGTTCCCGTGCGGGCCAGCCGGAACAGCTGCCGCACCAGCAGCGGGGCATCGAGGTCCACGAACACCGGCTTCGGCTCGTGCGCCACCTTGGCGAACACGAACCGGGGCAGCCGGTACCGCTCCCGCAGGCGGCAGGCCGCGTAGAACTCGGCGGCGTCGCCACGCTGGCGGGCCGCGCCGGGGCCGGTGCCGACGAACTCCTGGGTGGGGATGTGCCACCGCTCGCGTTGCAGCACCACCCGGCCGGCGCGGATGCGTGGTACGTGCGGCAGGTGACCGGCGTGCAGGCCAAGGCCGCCGAGTCGGCGCGGAAACGCGAACGGCGCGAGCGGGTCCAGTCTGATGCTGGGGCCGCCGCTCGGCGGCGCGAGCAGTCGCAGCCGTCCGGGCACGCCCTCGGCCCGCAGCTCGATCCGGGATCCGAGCTGAAGGTAGAGGCGATCCGGGGTGATGACCTCCGCCCGTGGCCGGGACGAACGACCGTAGATCTCCAGATCCGGCATCGGCAACGGGACCCGGTTCGCGGTCTTGTCCGGGTGGCTGCGGGCGAGGTCGCAGACGAGTTCGTCCGGCTCCACCAGGCCGCGGTACGCCGCCGCCACCTCCGCCACCACCTCCGGTGCGCGCTCGCGGACGAGTGCGGCGAAGCTGGTGTGGGTGAGCAGTTCCCGCGTCGCGTGGCAGTCACCCACGACCGCCAGGAACTCCCCTCGCGCGAACGCCGACGCGTCCTCGGCGGCCAGCATGATGTCCGGGTTGCACAGCGCGGGCGGCCCGGATGGGCATCGGGCCAGGAAGGCGTCGAGCCTTTCCCTGGGTACGGCGACCTCAGCCGCCTCGGGGTCGGGCGAGCCGAGCAGCACCTCGGTCAGGTCCCGGTCGAGCTGGTCCAGTTCGGCGTCGATGACGTCACACCGGCGTGACAGGCTGTCCCGGTCGGCGAAGTAGGCCGCGTAGAACTCATCCAGCGGCACCTGTGCGCCGGGTCCGAAGCGTTCGGTCAGCCAGTCCGTCAGCACCGCCGTCTCACGGATCATCCGCAGCCGGGGGCCGGCCAGCGCCAGCTCGTACACCGGCGCCAGTTCGTCCTCGACGAAGTCGACGGCCTCGCGCCCCAGCACGAAGTCGCTGACCGCGCCGTGGCACTCCTCGAACAGCACCGACCGGTCGGCGTAGTGCCGACCACTGCCCCGGTTCGCCGCCTCCCCGGTCACCGTGCCGAAAAGTTCCTTGACCCGGGCCAGCGCGGCCGGACGGTCCGCTGGCGTGGTGTCGGCCATCGCCCTGGTCGCCTCGTCCAGGGCGGCGAGCGCCGCCTCGGCCTCGACGTCCTCGGTGATCGACTCGCGCAGCGCCGCGAGCGGCTCCGGTACCCCGATCGGCACCTCGAACCGGGCGACGAGGATGTCCTCGACGGTCAGTGACTCCAGGGCGGCGTCGAATCCAGCGACGCCCCGCCGGTCGAACTCCGCACGCAGCTGGCCAACTGTCGTTTCCGCGTCGGCCAACTCGAACAGCAGTCGCTCCGCCCCGCTCAGTGGCCGCTCGGCGACCTGACGGAAATGCCAGTCGGCCGACAACCCCGCTTCGCTGGTGAACGCGTAGAGGTGCACGGCGCCGTCGCGTAAGAACGCCAGGGGACGGCGTCGCACCGTGACCCGGTCCCGCTGCTCGGGCCGTACCGACAGGTTCGCCGCCACCCGTTCCGCCGCCCAGTGCGAGAAGAACGTCCGTCGCTCGGGCTTCGCGGCGGCCCAGGCGACCCCCGACACGTCCCGTGCCGCACGGCCCACGGTCAGCGGACCGAAGTGCGAGTGGGTCTCGTTCTTGGTGCCGAACCTTTGCAGGTAACGGATGAGCAGGTCGGTCATCTTGCGGCCCCGACGGGACATCGGGTCACCGGGGGCGTCCAGCCAGGCCGTGAAGTGCGGGAACTGCGCGTCGTTCGAGAGCAACATGGCGTCGCGCAGCAGGGCGTCAGTGCGGAAGGTCGTCGTCAACCTGGTCGCGGCCTCGGCGAGGCGCTCGTCGTGACACCGCTGCCAGGACCGCCAACCGTGGTCGAGCCGGACGGCGGCATCCTGATACCGGCGCAGCACCGGGCCGACCGGCTCCGGCAACCGTCGGCGCAGGTCGGCGAGCCGCACCTCGTCAAGAGGGCGCAGGAAGCCGAGCCAGGACGCGACGACCACACGGTCTGGCAGCGCCGCCGCGCGGAACGACCGTTTGAGTTCCTCGGCAGCCGCCCGGGCGATCGACTCGGCTTCGGTCAGCTCGGCGGCATCGAGGACCGCCCTACTGTCGGCGTACTCGGTGACCATCTCGAACGGGAAACCGGCCTGGCGCAGCACCAGCACCGGCAGCAGGCGCCAGGAACTCATCGTGCCCCCGCAGCGACGGTCGGCCGCGCCTGCTCAAGTCGCGCAACGATGTCGAGCGGATCGGGCGCGTCGACCGGTACCAGGCCCGGCTCCGGTGCCCACGGCTTGAGCCGTACCCCATGGTGGTCCGAGCCCTGGGTCGGGACCAGCTGGTGTTTCTCGCACAGCCGGTGCAGTCGGTCGATCTCCGTGGGGTCGTGCCACGTCGTCCACACCTCCACCCCGGTCACCCCGAGTTCCACCAGCTCGGCGAAGCGGACCGGCAACTCGTCAGCGGCGAACGCGCGGGCAGGATGGGCCAGTACGGTCACCCCACCGGCTCCGGCCACCCAGCCGACCACGTCGGCGAGCGCCGGCCGCCAGGGATACGGCACGTGCAGCGGCTTCCCCGGCCGGCACCAGTCCTGGATGAACGACGCGTGCTCGCCCATGGGATAACCGGCGAAGCGGGCGTCCCCCGTCGCTGCGCCTAGGAATAGGTCCAGGTAATCGCCACGGTAGGCCACCCGGTCGGCACCGAACTTCTGCGCCGCGAGGGTCCAGTCGACCGGCACACCGGTAACCCGGCCGGCCTGGTCGAACCAGTCCCGCCACCAGGCGACCTCGGCGCGGCGGACCTCGTCGACCCGGGCCCGCAGCGCCCGCTGCGACGGGTCGACGAAGTACGCCAGGCAGTGCAGCTCATGCCCGCGCCACGTGACGGTCAGCTCGCACCCGGGAATGGCCCGAACGCCACCCTCCTCGGCCACCGCCGCGAACTCCGCCACCCCGTCGAGGGTGTCGTGGTCGGTGCAGGCAGCGACGCGCAGACCGGCTGCGATGCACCGACGCGCCAGATCGCCCGGGGACTCGTCGCCGTCGGAGAAACGGGAGTGCAGGTGAAGGTCCACGATGGTGGGCTGGTCGGCGACCGCCCGTCGACCTGCGGCCGTCATCGAATGGCGATCCTGGCCGCACAACTTCCGGACATCGGCCGTCCCGGCCCAGGTCGAATCACATCACCCATCGTCATCTCCCCCGTGGTGATCACGTCGGTGTGCCGACGTGCGAGCGGGCGGCATGAACCGGCCCGGGACGCCGCGCCTGCTACCGGCTGACGGGCGGCGTCACCCACGAGCGACGGTACGGGGACTGCGGTGGCGCGCTCAACGACCTGACCCGCTATATCGATAGCTTGCATGCGGCCTTGCGGTGAGCGCTGATCGCCTACTCAGTCAGCCGACGTGACCACGACCATCGGCCCGACGGTCGCTGGCTGCTGCTCGGCGACGACCAGACGTGCGTGAAGGTTCCAGCTCCACCGCCCCGCCGTCTCCCTCGTGCGGTCGAGGTGATCCATCAGAGGGCGGCCGAGACTGCCGCAGTCCGCACCGCGTCTCGCGTGAACCCTCGTGAATGCATGATCGAGAGGCCGTTCCCGTCCGGGCCAAACCCCGAGCAGCAGACGGTAGCGTCCCTCGACATACCTGGTTTCACCGGCGCTTCCCACGCCAGGCGACGGGACAGCGAAGGCCACCAGCAGCCCTTCCACCACTTGCCAGCAGGGGGTTGGTGGCTCCCGCGCGACCGACCATTGACAGCGGTCGCAGATCGCGGCTTATCCTGCTAGCGGATCGGACCAGCTGTGAGGAATCGGAGCAATCGCCCACGCACACCCGCGTACGGCGTATCGGTGACCTGGGTTCCTGTGAAAGCCGGATCCGCTCGGTCATCGACGCAGTTCCTGACGGCGTGATGAACGAATAAGTTAAAACGGGGGACAGTATGCACGAGCGAGAGCTCAGAGCCTTCGCGTTGATCGCCGAGATTGGACGGATGGACCTAGCCGCAAAGGAACTAGGCTATTCCCAGCCGGCGGTCAGCTACCAAATCCGTTGCCTTGAACAGTCGCTCGGTGCGCGCCTGTTCAACCGCGACTCCACCGGCGCGAGGCTGACCCGCGAGGGGCAGATGATCTTACCCTCGGTCCGCGCCCTGCTGGTGCTGATCGACAACATCAAGCACATGAGCGACCGCAGCTTGCGCGAGAACGAGGATCGGCGCCCCGTCGTGGCCCTTCGAAACTAGTCGACCACCAACGAGACCGCCGGGCGACCTGGTTCACCGCCAGCTGCCCGGACCGCCGGTCCGGACCACTGCCCGAAGCACTTCCGGTGGACTTCATCCCGACCTGCCCTCCACGGCACCAGCGCCGGTCGCTGGTGCCGTGGAGGAAAAAGTACGGCGACGCAGAGCAACGAATGCCTCCGCACAGCGGATCGAAGTTGGCACCGACCACCATCGGCAGAACGTAGGCCGAAGCAAGGCCCGCAAAATCGCGGATGGTCGGCCGCGCCTACGCCCCTGATCAGCCCCCCTGTCGCTGAACACCTGGACACCAGTCGGGCGCAGGTACAAGCGATCGGACACGACGGCCTGGCAGGCGGATCAGTGATCGATGATCAAGGCTGTGACCTGGTGCCCCCGGCAGGATTCGAACCTGCGACACACGGTTTAGGAAACCGATGCTCTATCCCCTGAGCTACGAGGGCGCGAGGGCACAGTCTAGCGACCTGGGGGTTCACCTGGGGTGGCAGGGAGCGGCCCACGTTCACCCCCGTTCCCCGGACCCCTGTTCGCCCAGCCCAGGACCACAGCCCGAGTCTCCATGTGACTCCAGATGATCTTGACGGGCAGGGTGGAGCGGCCGGCGGGACCGGGGTCGCGTCGGCGGGGAGCGTGCTGGTTCAGGCTGCGGCGCGGATCGCTGGTGCCGGTCGGGTGAATGTCTTACGGTCACGGACGAGTGCCCAGAGAACGTCGACGCGTCGCCGGGCGAGGGCGAGTATGGCTTGCCGGTGGTTCTTTCCTTCGGCGCGTTTCTTCTCGTAGTAGGCGCGGGAGGTGGGGCATTCCCTGGCGGCGGTGAACGCGGCCATCCACAGAATGTGCCGCAGCCGACGGTGAAAGCGACGAGGCTGCCGATGGTTGCCGGAAACCGTCCCGGAGTCGCGGGAAACAGGCGCCAGGCCGGCGTGGGCGGCGAGTTTCGCAGGGCTGTCGTACTCGGTCATGCCGGCGGTGTGCACCAGCAGTTCGGCGGTGAGCAGGGCGCCCATGCCGGGCAGACTCCCGATGATCGGCGCCAGCTGGTGCTGGTCGAGCTGCTCGGCGATGAGGTCGTCGACAGCGGCGATGCGCTGCTCCAAGGCGAGGATCTCGGTGGCCATCTGCCCGACGACTACGGCGGCGGCCCGTTGGCCGGGCAGGGTGACGGTCTGCTGCCGGGCGGCGGCGACCATCGCCTCGGCGACCTGGATGGCGTTCTTGACGTGGCCGCGCCGTAGCAGGGTGGTGATCCGGTCGACGCCGGCGTGCCGGATCGCGGCCGGGGTCTGCCAACAGGCGAGGACCATCATCGGGCCTTTGCGGTTCAGGTCGACCGCCCGTTCCAGGGCGGGGCTGATCCCGGTGAGTAGCTCCTGTAACCGGAAGAGGGTGGCGACGCGCTGGCCGACGAGATCGGCCCGGTAGCCGGTCAGCACGGTCAACTCGGCGAGGAGCCGGTCAGACGGTTCCAGGATCGGGATGTCAGGACGCATCCGGATGGTCTGCGCGATGACCACCGCGTCGCGGGCGTCGGTCTTGTTCTCCCCGGCGAACGCGGCGGCCATGTGGAACGCGACGGTGCCGGAGACGTAGCGAACCTGCACCTGCCGCCGCCAGAACAGGGTCAGCAGCAGCGCCGACAGGCCGGTGGTGACGTCGACCGCCCAGCAGACCGGGCGGCCGTGCGTCGACACCTCGGCCATGACCGCCAGGAGAGCGGTCTCGTCGTTGGCGACCCGGCGGGAGTAGACGAGCCGACCGTCGCCATCAACGGCGGCGACGTGGTGGTGGGTCTTACCGATGTCCACGCCGATCCACAGCTTCGCCACCCTCGCGCCTCTCCTTCATTCGATCGAATTTCTGTCGGGCCCTGGTCTGTGGGTTCGGATTTGCCGGCACCTTCTACCAATGCGAACGCAGGTCGCGGGTCTCCATCAGCGGTCTACCGAATCTCGCAGACGATGAAGCGGCGGGTGGCATCTCCTACCGTCAGCCAAGCAATCTCGGCGAAACACACGCAGCCATACCCACCGCTCCCGAGCATCGGGGTCTACGGCCAGGAGGGCCGCGCCCGTTCAACCAACGCGCCCCCGAGGCGGGAGCGGGCGGCACCTCGAAGCTCAGCCACGATCACGGCGTAACACACACAGCCATCCCCACTCCCGGCCCCGCGGGCACGGCGACCCCAGCCTCCCACCGTCGCTGGCCGGCGCCTCGGACACGAAGTGCGAGACCCGGGGATCGATCGAGCGCGGGGAAGGCGTACGGCGTGACTGCCCATAACGGGGGCGCGGGGCCGCCGCTCCGCAACCGGCCTGATTCCCACGCCAACCGTCGCTGCAGCGGCTTGAATGGCGGTGTGCAGGTCAGCAAGGACGGGCGGGACTGGCGCATCGGCGCCGCCGCCGACGTGGGCTGGATCGCTGGTCACACCACTGCCGGCGTCTCGATCACCACCGCCATCCCGCCGGTCTTCGACGCCTACGCCACCACGTACCAGGCTGACGACGTCACCGCCGCCGCCTACGAGCAGGCCCTGATCGAGGACCTCATCACACACACCCCTGACCAGTCCTGGTGGCTGGCCTACCTCGACACCGGCGCCCACGACGTCGTCTTCCCCCACGCCCCGAGGGTGTTCCTCTACTGGAACTGGCCGTACGTGCTGGTCGAGGCCGGCCCCGAGCAAGCTCTCACCTGGCGCACCGGCGGTCACATCCGCCACCCGCACGGCGCGCTACCCGACCTCTTCTTCCCCGCCGACCGGTCATGGCTGGTCTCCGCGCTCTGGGACGACACCTGGACCTGCGTCGGCGGCCCGGCACCACTGATCCACACCCTCGAACGCGACCCGGTGGCCAACGCCCGCCAGATCCGACCCGACGAAGACGCGCTGCCACCGGGGCTGGCCCGCGAGTGAGACCGAACGCCCAACCTCCTCGACATGGCCTACGCCTACCGGACCCCGGTTCGGGTTCGGCCAGGATCTGGCGGGCGACGAGTCGGGTGAGCTTGGCGTGCATCCGGTCGGATTGAGGTTCCATTCGCCTTGGAGGCCGGCAGCGAGCTGCTGGCTCGTGTCCTCGTCGGCTTGGACCAGGCGGGGCGATCGCCGGCACCGTGTTCCCACCGGAGACGCGAGCACGACCATCGCTCGCCGGCGTCGGACGGGTGAGCTGGTCTCCCCGGCGGGTGATGCTGAGCAGCTGCTGACCTTGGTGGCCACCGAGCCGCCGCACACGTACAAGATTTGCCACCGCCACAGTTTCGTGCGGGGCGCGTTGGCGATGCGGCGGTGTCCTGCTGCACTGTGCGGGTTCATCCGGTCGTGGCGGCGACCGTGTGTCCGAGGGGCCGCAGCATGCGGCGGAACTGCGGTTCGTGTTCGGCAGCCACGGCGAGGTGCCGGTCGCCGACGAGGGTGCACAGGCGGCGGAGTTTTGGGTCGCGGGCGATGAGGGTCGCGAGTGGGGCGTCGGCGCATTCGATGAGACGGACGAGGCCGAGGTCGCGGATCCTCGTGGCTCGGGTGGTCACGTCATCGACCAGGACGGTCAAGGTTTCCGGCAGGTCGTGCGTTGTTCGGTCAGCGAGGAAGGTGACGAATGGGCCGAGCTGTCGGCCGGTTTCGATCGCGGTGAGGAGCGTGTCGGCGCGGATCGTCCAGACCCGGTCGCTGGTGCGTTCGGCATGGGCGTCGAGGATGAGCCGGTCAGCGGCGGTGGGGTCGCCGACGGCGACGATGTCCAGGGTGGAGAGGACCTTGAGGGTCCGCTCCGGCGCCGCAACGTTGTCCACCGGCCGGTAGTCGTCGGCTAGGCCGAGGGCGTGGGCGCCGAGTGGGTTGAGGCGGATGGCGAGGAGGCCGTCGTAGCGGCTGAGGTAGTCGAGGTCGTCGGCGCCCCAGTTGTCGTGGTAGTCGGTGCGGGCACCGGCGGGGTCGGTGTACTCGATGTCGATGAGGCCGAGCGTCGCCGCGTACTCGAACAGTACGGCGAGGGTGTAGCGGCCTTCGAGGATCGGCCAGTCCGCGAATCCGCTGTAGCCGAGGCTGCCGTACTGGGGGTCGACGAGGTACAGCTTCCACAGTCCGCGTTCGCTGCGGGCAACGGTCGGAGAGGTTTCTCTTCTGCGGCGCATTGTGGAGAACAGGTCGTCGATGGTGATCCACTCGTCGTGCGGGCAGGCGGCGAGGGCGGTGGCGACGGCCTTGCGGCGGTTCTTGGCTGAGGTGAGGACGTTCGCGGCGCGTTGGCCTTTGATCTCGTCGATTCGGTTGAACTCGTCGAGGACGGTGGTGGTGACCCAGGATCGCCAGAGCCGTCGGACCGTCGCGGCGGCCGGCTTGGCCAGGGCGGCGCGTCCCCGGTCGGTGAGCTGCAGCCGGGCGCCGGCGAGTTCGGCCAGCCCGCCGGCCTGGAGGATCAGCGGCCACGCGAACGCCGCGATCGGCTCGTCGGGGTAGAAGTCGCCGCCCTCGAGTACGTCGGCGATGGCGGCGACGGCGGTGGCCGCGGGCCGCCGGGTCGTCTGGCTACACCGGAGCCGACCGGTGGCCACGAGGTGCAGCACGGCGTGCAGGTTGGTCTGGGCGGACGCGGCGGTCGCCCGGATCTGTTCAGGCATCCAGACCTGCCAGGTCGAAGCGTTCGAGCAGGCTGGGCTTGCGGGCGTGCACCGTCCGTAGCTCGGCCAGCCGCCGCTGGAACAGCCCGCTGTCCGCGTCGCGTTCGCCGAGGTCGCGTAGGTCGACGAGGAGTTGAACTGCGGTGTCGTACTCACGCGGCTTCTTTGTGGCAATCAAGGTGTCCACCTGCTGCCAGGCGGCGGGTTGGTCGACCGCGAGGGTGTCGAGGTGTCGTTGCCGGGCTGCTGCGGCGGACCGTTCCTGGCGTACCCGGTCGCGTTCGCGCTGGTCGGCGTCGCGGCGTTCTCGTTCGGCGCGCAGGTCAGCGGCGGTGGCGAGCAGGTCCCCGGCGGTGCGGGCGGCCGTCGGGGTGGACGCGTCGGTGTGGTGCGCGTCGCGGTATCGGCGCAACAGTTGGCTGCGTAGGTGGCTGTCGCCGCCGGTGATCAGGTCGGTCAGGATGGCGTCCTTGTCCCGGGCGGGCAGTTGGACGACCCAGGTGCGTAGTTCCGTAGGGGTCGGTTCGCTGGCTGCGGCTGGCGGAGACCCGGCAGCCGCGGCCATGATCAGGTCGGGGTCGATGCGGAGGAACTGGGCGACGGCGGTGAGGGGCGCGTCGAGGGTGCCCAGTCCGGCTGGGATGGGCGGTTCGGGCTCGTCGTCGGCGATGTCCTCCGCCTGTACGCAGTGGAGCCACCCCAGGTACAGCAGGCGCAGGTCGCCGGCGGCGAGGCTGGCCCGGATCGGGATGATCGAGGCGAGCAGGCCGTGACCGTCGAGGTCCCACTCGTAGGTGCCGTCCTCGTCCTCGCTGTGCAGGTCGATGATGACGTGCTTGCCGGCGGTCCTGGCAGACGCGCTGCCGCCCTGGCAGTACTGGGCGACTGTGGCGGGGTCGAGCACGTGTTTCGGTAGCCGCAGCATGAGCTGGCGGGTACCCCAGTTCGCCAGGTACAGGTGCGCGTCGAAGTACCGTGCCATCAGCTTGCGCGGATCGCCCTTGAAGTCGCCCCACTGATAGGTGTTGACGAAGCTTGTGGCGGTGATGTCGGCCCGGGTGGACAGCGACCGCAGTTCGGCCTGCTCCCGGATGGTGAGGGGCCGGTCGACGGCGGTGAACTCGTAGTACTGGTACTCGCTCATCGTGGCCTACCTCCCGACCCAGTGACGGTAGGCGTCGATCCACGCGGCGCCGTCCGGCGCGGGGGTGGGTAGCGGCAGGTCGAGTATGCCGATCCTCTGCCGGTGTCGGCCGCGGGCGCAGACCGCCACGATGCTGTCGGCGGTCAGGTCGATCTTCCGCACGGTGACCTCGACGCCGAGGACGGTGGTGGTGAACGGCACCGCCAGATGCTCCTCGATCATGGTGAACAGGCCGGTGAGCTGTTCGTCGTCGCCGCACGCGTCGACGGTCGCTTCCTCGATCATCGCCTCCAGCGCGGCGTTACCCTTCGATGCCATCGGCGGAGGATATCGGACCGCTGTCGGGGTGCTCGGAGCCCGATGCGCGAGGATGGTCGGCATGGGTTCGGTGGCCGAGTTCGTCGATCTTCGGCGGGAGGTGGAGCGGTTACGGGCGGAGAACACCCGGCTGGCACGTCTGCTGGAGCTGCGCGGCCAGGACACGACTGCGGCACCGGAGCAGTTGTCCGCGCCGGTTGAGCCGCCAGGGCTGGTCACCATGGCTTCGCCGACTCGGGACAAGCTGGCGTTGTTCGCCGACCGGTTCCGGGCCCGGACCGACGTGTACGCCGTGCGGTGGGAGAACACCCGTACCGGCGCTGCCGGTTGGATGCCCGCGATCGCCGGAGGCTGGCGTAAGGGTATGGACCGGCGGGATGCCACCTACCTGCCCCGCACGACGGAGGTCGTCGCCGCGCATCTCGTCGGCGACGTGTTCATGGGCCTGTACCCGCTGATGCCCGGCAACACCTGCCACTTCATCGTGGCCGACTTCGACGGGCCGACGGCGATGCTCGACGCCCTCGCCTACGTGAAGGCAGCACGCGCCAGCGCGGTGCCGGCTGCATTGGAGATCTCCCAGTCAGGCCGCGGCGCCCACGTGTGGGTCTTCTTCACCGGCGCTGTTCCCGCGGCCACCGGCCGGGCCGTCGGCACCGTGCTTCTCCGTGAGGCGATGGTGCTGCGCGGGTCGATGGATCTGCGGTCGTACGACCGGCTGTTCCCCAACCAGGACGTGCTGCCTGACGGCGGCTTCGGCAACCTCATCGCCGCACCGCTACAGGGCCGTCGTCGCAAGGACGGACTGACCACCTTCCTCGACCTCGGCACGCTCGAGCCGTACGCGGACCAGTGGGCGTTCCTGTCGACGCTGGACCGGCTCAGCGCCGGCGACGCCGAACACATCGCCCGGCAGGCCAAGCAAGCCGTCACCGGTGCCGACATCGCCACGATGAGCCGGTCCGCCGCAACCCAGGTCAATCCTCCGCTACCTCCGGTGGTCCACGCTGAGGCCGGCGCCGGGCTGAGCATCGACGCCAGACAGCTCACCCCCGCCGCACTGGCGACGTTCAAACACGCCGCCGCCATGGCCAACCCGAAGTTCTACGAACTGCAGCGACTACGCAAGTCCACCTGGGACACCCCACGCTTCATCCAGGGCTACGACCTCACCCTCGATGACCGCCTGGTCCTCCCGCGGGGCCTGCGGCACACCATCACCACGATCGTCGAACGCGCCGGGTCACGGCTGGCCGTCACGGACGCACGAAACTCCGGGACCGAGATCGACACCGCGTTCACCGCCGAACTCACCAGCAAGCAAGCCACCGCGGTCGGCGCGCTTCTCGCCCACGACGACGGGATCCTGGTCGCCCCACCCGGCTCCGGCAAGACCGTCATGGCCTGCGCCGTGATCGCCGAACGCAACACCCCCACCCTCGTCCTCGTCGACCGCAAAGCCCTCGCCGACCAGTGGCGCACCCGCATCCAACAGTTCCTCGGCATCAAGCCCGGCCAACTCGGCGGCGGACGACGCAAGCTCACCGGCACGGTGGACATCGCGCTGCTGCCCTCCCTCGCGCGGCGCGACGACGTCGCCACCCTGACCCAGGGGTACGGGCACGTCATCGTCGACGAATGCCACCACCTCGGCGCCGCCGCGTACGAGCACTCGGTAAAACGGATCGCCGCGCAGTTCTGGCTCGGCCTCACCGCCACACCCACCCGACGCGACGGCCTCGGCCAACTCGTCACCTGGCAACTCGGACCCGTCCGACACACCCTGACCGACGAGCAACAAGGCACTCTCGCGGCGGCGATGCACCCCGACGCCGGACCCCGTCGAACGCTGTTCATCCACGAGACCACATTCCAGCCCGGCGACATCGACCTGGACGTGCCCGGCGCGCTCGCCGAGGTGCACCGGCGACTGGCCCTCGACGAGCCCCGCAACACCCAGATCGCCGATGATGTCGCCGTAGCCCTGACCCGCGGCCGCAACTGTCTCGTCCTGACCCGACGGGTCGCCCAGGTCGAGGCGCTCACCGCTCTGCTCGCCGCACGCGGACACCAGCCGCTCGTGCTCCAAGGCGCGATGAGCACCCGCGAACGGCGGACCATCGTTGACCGGCTCGACGGCGCCAAGGCCGGCGACGGCCTGCTTGTCATCGGCACCACACCGTTCATCGGTGAAGGCTTCGACGCCCCCGCCCTCGACACCCTCTTCCTCGCCGCCCCGATCTCCTTCGATGGCCTACTCGTCCAGTGCGCCGGCCGCGTCATCCGCGCCGCGCCCGGCAAGGACCTCGCCGAGGTCCACGACTACCACGACCCGGCCACCCCCATCCTCGCCGCCTCACTCCCACGCCGCATGCCCGGATACCGGGGCCTCGGCTTCACCAGAACATGAGTGCATCCCATCGCGATCACCATGGCTGGTCCCGCCGGTTACAGGGATATGACAAAGCCAAGCGTGCTTGGCCTAGCGTAGTAGGCTGACGGCCATGGGTCGGTTCTCCGAGGATGAGTTGCAGGCGGTTGTCTCCAGGTACGAGGCGACGCGGGCGGCTGCGTTGACCGAGCGGGATGACCAGCTGCGGGCGTTTCATGCGGCCGGCTGGCGGCCGGTGGATCTGCAGCGGGCCACCGGATACAGCCGAGAGACCATCCGTCAGGCGCTCCGACCGGAAGTCCGACGGGCGACCAACATCAGCCGGCGCAGGACATCACCCCAGCCGCCGCCGGACTACCGACCCTACGGCGACCGGAAGCCCTACATAGTGGCCGAAACCCTCGCCGCGCTGCACGGCCCGACCGAAGGCACGGTGACACTCCCGCGTCACCTCGACTGGTCCGGGCACCCCGAGTACGACCTGAACCGGACCGCACGCCTGGCCAGCATGTACAAGGTGGTGCTCACCGAAGCCAGTACCGTCGAGGATCTGCACACCTGGCTCGACGCCGACCTCCTCCGGAGGCTCTGGCCCACCCTCTGGCTGCCACCCCAGCTCCGCCAGCGCTGGGAAAAAGCCTTTCCCGAACTCGCCGCCACCCGCAACAACGCGGCATGACGGTGGACCCCTTTCACGAACGCCCCGGCCGGGTGGCCCGCAAATCGAACATCAAATGGCCGCGTATCGAACATACCTGGTGCCGCAAATCGAAACCTAAGGCCCTCGCAAATCGAAACGCGCCCGCTATCATGACGCCGTGCCCACCTCGCACCTGATCCCCCGCCACGCCGCCGCGCAGGTCAACGCTGCCCTGGCCGACACCCGCGTCGTCTTGATCAACGGAGCACGCCAAGCAGGCAAGAGCACCCTGGTCCGCCTCGTTGCCGGCGATCGTCTAGCCGAACGCCGCGATCTCGATCGGGCCCAGGACCGGGCGGCGGCGATCGCCGATCCCGTTGGGTTCGTGGACTCCTCCGAACTCCTGGTCATCGACGAGATCCAGCGTGCTCCGGAACTCCTGTTGGCCATCAAGGCTGCCGTCGACGAGGATCCCCGTCCTGGCCGGTACCTGCTCACCGGCTCATCTCGCCTCTTCGGCATGGTGGCTGCCCCGGACGCGCTGCCAGGCCGGATGGAAACCGTCGAACTCTGGCCGTTCTCCCAGGGCGAACTCGACGCAGCGCCGGATGGATTCGTCGACGCCATCTTCGCGCGCGGCCCGGACCTGCGACACGAGTCGGACGTGTCCCGCGCCGACTACGCGGCCAGAATCGTGCGCGGCGGCCTACCCGAGGCGACCACCCGCACCGACCCACGCCGCCGCCAACGGTTCCTCGACGCCTACGTCCAGGCGCTCGTCGACCGCGATGTGCGGCAACTGTCCGACATCCAGCACAAGGGCGAGCTACGCAAGCTGGTACGACTCCTCGCGGCCAGATCCGCGACCATCATCGCCGCCAATTCCCTCGAATCCGACCTCGGGCTCAGCCGGCCGACGATCGCCCGCTACCTCCAGGCACTGGAAGAGATCTTTCTGGTCAAACGGATCCCCGGCTGGTCCCGCAACCTGGGCAGCCGGGCAACCGCCGCGCCAAAACTGATCTTCGTCGACTCGGGCATCGCCGCCAACGAGATCGCGACTGACGCCCGGGCACTGCTCCGGCCGGGCGCACCGTTCGGCCCGTTGCTCGAATCATTCGTCCTGTCCGAGCTGTCCCGCCAGCTCACCTGGTCCGACCAGTTCGTCGACCTGTCCCACTACCGGGACCAGAGCAGGTACGAAGTCGACGCGGTGCTCGAGAATCGAGCTGGTCAGGTGGTCGGGATCGAAGTCAAAGCAGCCACCACCGTCGGACCCGACGACTTCCGCGGACTACGCCGACTTGCCGAGCGCCTCGGCGACGACTTCATCACCGGCGTCGTCCTCTACACCGGAACCTCCACGCTGCCGTTCGGCGACCGACTCCGCGCAATGCCGGTCAGCGCACTGTGGCAGGTTTCCGCCTCGACAGCAGACTGACCTCCCCCGCAGTTCACTCCACGGCCGGTCAGGGCCACCGAAGCGGGTCAGAACCCGAGGACCGAAGGGCGTGGTGTGCTGATCGTCAACAATCGATCGCAGCAAGGCCGAGAAGCGACCGGCACGCACCGACAAAAAGAGGAAGCCGCAGGTCATCGGCCTACGGACAGCGGCGGAGCGTCGGGTTAGGAAACCGATGCTCTATCCCCTGAGCTACGAGGGCGCGAGTGGCCAGTCTAGCGACCGAGGGCTTCACCCGGGGTAGCAGGGAGTGGCCCACCTTCACCCACGTCACCCCGCACCGCTGTTCTCCCAGCCCACGCCAGCTGGTACACCGGCATCCCCGGTTTCCGGTCGGCGGCCGGCAGAGACGGCGCTACACCAGCACCTGCGTCCGGCGCCCGAATGGCCGGTGATGGTGGACCGACGACGGGAGGTCGTCGGCCCACCATGCTTACTGGCTACCGAACCCGCAGGTGCTGGTGTACTGCGGTGTCCGGGGTGTAGGTCGAGTCACCGGAGTAGGCGACGTGGACCGGGTAGCCGCCGGCCGGCAGTCCGGTGGTCGGCAGGGTGACGACGGCCGCGCCGTCGGTCAGCGGAACCACCTGCGTGGTGCCGCCGAAGGTGACGGCGATCTCGCCGGTCACCGTCGGGGCCTTCTTGTGCTGGTGCTGTGCCCGTACGTCGACGTTCAGGGTGAAGGTGCCACCACGGACGACCGACGCGGGTGCGGCCTTCGCCTTGACGACGACTCGTGCGGTGCCAGGGGCGGTCAGGGTGACCTGGGCTGAGGCTGCCTTGGTCGGGTCGACCACCGACGTTGCCACGACGGTGAGCGCCGAGGCGGTCTCGTTGGCGGCCACCGAGAGGAGACCGTCCGCGGAGATGGTCGTGCCCGCCGAGTTGGCGCCCTCGACCGACCAGGTCACCGCCCCGCTGACGCCTTCGTTCGTGGTGACGTTGGCGGTGAACTGCTTGACCCAGTTCCAGCCCTTCGTCAGGTTCTCCGTCGCGGGCGTGACCGACACGGAGTCGACTCCGGACCACAGGTAGTCCCTGGCGAAGATCGTGAACAGCTGGCTCGCCGTCATTCCGTCGTGCGCGCCGGGGACCTGGGTCGTCTCGGCGGTGTAGCCGCGCGCCCGGAAGTTGTTCGCGATGGTGTTCTGCGCGTTGAGGTTGCCTTCGAAGACACCGTTGCCGAGGAACACGAAGAGGTCGTCGTTTCCGACCGCGGTGGCGACGTTGTCGTAGTCCTGGGTCGAGAGCGCCGGGTTGCCGGAGAAGTGTCCGTAGAAGGCGAAGGTGGTCGGGTAGCCCCGGATGACGTGGGCACCCGTCATGCCGCCGTACGAGAATCCGGCGTAGGCGCGCCCGTCCCGCTCGGTCGAGACGTTGTAGTTCTCCTCGATGAGGGGAAGGATCGTCTGGACCAGGTTGTTGGCGGCGTTGGTCTGGTTGTACGAGGCGAAGCCGAGGCTGGTGCCGGTGAAGTGGTTGCCCATGGTGACCACCACGGTCGGCTCGATCTCACCCTTGGCCGTCATGTTGTCCAGGATGTTCGGGACATTGGCCGGGACCATGAAGTCGGTCTCGTCACCGAAAATGCCGTGGGCAAGGTACGCGACCTTGTAGGGCTCTGCGCGGTTGGCGTCGTAGTTGGCCGGCAGGTAGACGCCGAGGTAATGGCCGCCGTCGCCCAGAATCGTGGTGTACGGGATGTACTTGACGGTGCCCCGCTTCGCGGGGTCCGTGATCGGCAGTTCGTATTCCGCCCGCTCCTTGAGCACCGGGTCGTTCTGCTTTTCGGCGTACGGCACGTACACGGCGTCGAGGACGTCGTTGTTCCTCACCCGGAACGAGGACTGGCCCGGGGGGCGGGGGTTCGTCGAGGCGGGGTCCCAGATGCGCTTGTTCACCCAGCCCTGCGTCGGGTCCCAGACCCGGTACCAGTAGCTGAGGCCGCCGGCGTGCAGCGGGAGCGAGACCGACCAGTTTCCGTTCGAATCCCTGGTCATGTCCCTGAGGAACTCGGTACCGCCAGCGTGGTACCGACCCGTCTGCCACGCCTCCGGCTGATACCGCGTGGTGCCGGTGAAGACATCGAGTAGCGTCAGGTCGCCGGCAAGTCGGACCTGCGTGGCGTTGGGATTGCGGTAGACGAATTCAACGGTGTATCCGGTCGGCGAGCCCTGGTCCGCCTTGACGGTCGCGCCTTCCACGGTCGCGGCTTCGTTTGCGACGGCAGCTGGCGCGGCGACGATTCCGACCGCACTGAGTGACATGAACGCGAGCAACGAGACCGCACGCCTGAGCCTGCGCCTTCCGATCGCCTTCCTCATTTGGGCATTCTCCTTTGTAGTCTCTTCTCGTGGCCTTATTCGCATTTGTTTCGGAAAACGGCAACTGAGGGCCCGCTGTTCACCTCCGGCCGAGCCCGGGTGGCGTCTGGCTGAATTCATCGATTCCTGGTTCGGCTCGGTGCCGCAGGAGCCACCGGAGGGTGGCGGCGCCCTCGCGCGTCGGCGCTGCCGCCGGGTGCTCGTCCGGCTCGCCGAACGTCGGGGGTGGGTACTACGGGGATGTGCTGGGTGCCGGCGGCCGACAGGCGATGTCTGCGGGACGAGACGCGGTGGGGTGGTTGGACATGAGGAGCCTCCTCCTGGGCCACCGGGCTTGCCCGCTGACGACTCGCTCCGGCACGCTTTCGATCTGGTGCTCTGCTAAATCGAATTAGCATGGGTAGTGTCGCTGGGCACGTCTTCCGATGTCAAGGGTGTTGCAAGGCTGTTGCGGTTTGGGGTTGCTCCTGGTCACGCGACGATGAGGGCGCACGGTCGACCGTCGGCACCGGCGCTGTCGAGTGGGACCGCAGCGGCGCGAAAGCGCTGATTCGTTCGATTTCGCGGCGATCTGCACCTCGGCGAGCCCGTACGTCGGCGGCAGTTGGGCCTGGCAGCGCACCCCGCCATTACATTTCGCCAATTTCGCCCTATAGGCACCTGGCGACGCCGTTCGGAGAACATGGTGATAGGCGCCAATTGTCGTGGTGATGCCGCAGGTAGCGGTGCGTTCTCACCGCCGCCAGCCTGAGCGCCCACCGGGCCAACGCCGGCCGCAGCCCGGCCGCCGAGCCTTGCCCGTCAGGCCAGCGCCAGCAGCATGGCCGCGGTCGCCAACGCGACGGCGGCGAATCCGACCCGGACGAGTTGGTACTTGCGCATCGCGGTACGGCTGGTCCAGGCCAACTCGGCCAGGAGCCCTTGGACGTACGTCGAGGCGGTTTTCGACAGCGCGGCGGACAACCGGCGCAGGTTGCCGGCCAACCGGCTGACGTCGCCGAAGTAGACGACGCTCTCGGTGCGGGCGGAGCTCAGCCACGGGAAGGCCGCGGCACCGAAGGACCCGGCGGCCGCGCACCACAGCGCCCAGCCCAGCCACCAACTCAGTTGGCCCGACCAATGGAGGCTCGCCGGTCGCCAGAGGCCGTCGGTCAGGGGTGCGGTCCAGAGGACGGCAAGCGCCGCCACGACGGCCAGGCCCTGCAACGCCTTGCTGTCGGCTCGGCGTAGCTCCTCCCGCGACTGGGCCAGGAGGGCCTCTGCCACCCGCACCACGTCATCCAGGCCATCGGCGTCGACGGTGTCGGGCGTTGCCGCCCCTCGATCCGCATCACCAGGACCGCAGGCCGCTCCGCTGTTTCGCACCATACGGCTCACGTTGGCAGGCGAAGGATGCGACGACGATGTCGATGTCGTGTGATCGAGTGCGTCAAATGGCTATTCGCGGGTGGGTAGAAGCGGTGCGACCGGCGGTCACCCGGCCGATTCGTACGGACCTTGTGGACGAACGATGGCCAATCTGTCGTGCCCTACGGTGAGAGGCCGACATCACCGATCGCGCGGGAGCGTCATGCCGAAGATCGCGCCACATCCGGATTCGTTTCTGGCGGCCCTGGAGCCCGACGTACGCCGTGCCTTTCTGGAGCTTGGCGCCCGTCGGGTCTATCGACCGCGCAGCATCCTGTTCCACCAGGGAGATCCTTCTCGGCACGTCATCCTGCTGCTGGAGGGATGGGTCAAGGTCACTTCGACGTCGCGGACCGGAGAGGAGGCGCTGCTCGCGCTCCGGGGGCCGGGTGATGTGTTGGGCGAGTTGGCCGCGATCGATGGTGCGAACCGGTCGGCCTCAGCTCAGGTGTTGCTGGAGGTATCAGCAGTGGTTATTGACGACGAGCGCTTTGTCAGATCATTGACACAATATCCGCAGGTGGCGCTTTCCCTGCTTCGTCACATATCTCGCAACCTGCGGGAGTCCGATCGCCACCGCCTGGAGTACGTCTCGACGAGCAGCTCGGCTCGGATCGCGGCGCGGGTGCTCGAACTGGCCGCCCGGCACGGTGTCGACACACCCGACGGGTTGGTCATCGACTTGCCGTTGTCCCAACGGGAGCTGGCCACCGCCGCCGCGACCTCCCGGGAGATGGCCGCCCGTACGCTGCGCGCACTGCGGGAACGGGACGTCCTGCGGACCAGTCGACAGCGAATCGTCGTCGTTCGACCCGAGGTGCTGCGGTCGCTGTGCCGCTCTGTGTCAACGGACACGTAGCGGCTGTGATCGACGAACACGTGCGTTCTCGGTCCCGGATTCAGGCTGGCCGCATGGGCGCGACAGGCCACGAGGCCAGACCTGACACCCGCCGGCTCGCCGCCGAGACGAGCGGCGGCCCACGTACGCCGGCACGCCAGTTGCCGGCACGGCCATCGACCGACCGCGACCGCATCCCCCGGGCCTGGCAGGTCCTGCGTACGGCGGGCAGATACCGGCTGCTGGCGGTCGGTTCGGCCACGCCGTTTCCGGACCTCCAACCGGAGGCCATCACGCTGGTCGTGGAGGGTGCGGTCAAGCTGGTCGGGCTGGCCGAGAACGGCACCACCGCGACGCTGGCGGTCAGGTCCGCCGGAAGCATCGTGAGTCATTTCGGTGACCGGGCGGCCGTCCGGCTGTCCATGGTCGCCGTGTTGCCCTCGGCCGTGGTGACCGTGTCCGGTCCCCGGGTGTCGGCCACCCTGCGGGACCATTCCTGGCTCGTCGCACCCCTGCTGGAGGTGATCGGCGGCGGCGCCGTGGAGTCGGACCACCGGCTCCTCGACCATGTCGCCTACGACGTGCCGGAGCGGATACGCCGTGCCCTGCTCCGCCTGGCGGGCCTGTTTCCCAGCGACGCCGGGCCGGTGGTCGTACCCGTGTCCCAACAGGACCTGGCCGATCTCGCGGGGGTGTCCCGGGAGGCGACGGCACGCGAGTTACGCCGTTTGCGTGAATCGGGAGCCGTTCGCACGGGTCGCTCGCGGATTGTGGTCGATCGAGCTGACCTGATCGCCGACTGAACTCTGACCGATTCGCCGGACCAGTTCTCTTCTGTGTCTCCGTACACAGAGCTCCGCCGGAATCCCCACTAAGAGTGAATGGCACGCGATCGCGGGAGATGTCATGAGCTTTCAACCCTTCCACCACACCATCGTGGCCACCGACGTCGTCGGCTCCAGTGCCCGCCACGATCAGCTCCAGCTGAAGATGCGCGACGACCTGCGCGGAGTTCTCGAACGGACGCTTCGCCGGCAGGACCTGGATCTGGCGGAGTTGGCTCCGACGGACCTGGGCGACGGCTTCCGCCTGCACGCACCGGCGGCAGTGTCGCCACTGGCCATGGTCAGCCCCTTCGTCGACAACCTGGTCACCGAGTTACGGGTCCATCGGCAGTCCGCCAACGAACGCTCGCGGTTGCGCCTTCGGGTCGCCATCCACATGGGGCTTCTGAATCGCGAGCCACATGGCGGTTGGGCGGGCATCGTGCTCAGCGAGTGTGCCCGGCTGCTCGACGCGCCCGCAGCGCGCGACCTGATCGCCGATGCGCCCGACGCGGACCTGGTTCTGGTCGTCTCCGACGCGGTTTTCGATGCCGTGGTCCGGCAGGGCTACGGGCCGGCGCCGGAGCAGTTCCGGCGCATCCCGGTGACGGTGAAGGAGAGCAACTTCTCCGCCTGGGCGTACCTGCCGGCGCCTTGGGTGGCCGCGGCTGCGGACAGCTCGGCGGTGCGTCGTACCGTCGCCGCCAACGGCCCGACGGCGCCCGCCGACACCGCCGGGATGCCGTCCGCCGGGTCGGGTGTCGTCCTCGGTTCCGCACACGCCGTGATCGGACCCACCGGCGGCACCTGGTTCACCGCGGGCCGAAGGGCTGCCGGCGATGGCGTCTGACCCTGCCGGGTCCCCGGGGGGTACGGCGGACGCGGTCGACAGGTACCTGTGCTCGTACGCCCATCTGTCGCCCTCCTTCGCCCGGTACGTGGTCAACGAACTGACCGCCCCCGGTCTGCGATCCGTGGGGCCGGCCTTCGGCGTCGACCTGATCGCGCTGGTGCGCCATGCCAGTACCGCCTACCGGCGCAGCCTGTTGATGCGTTGTCTGCTCGCCGCCAACCTGGTGCTCCTGGTCCTGGCCGTCATGCTCCTGCTGACCGTCGATCCGCTGTGGTTCGGTCAGGCGGTCGGTGTCCTGATGACGGCCGCCGTCTGCGTCGGGCTGGTGCTGCCGTACGGCATCGTGCTGACCACCATGATCGTGGCGCATCGGTCGGCGCAACGCGTCAACGGTGCCGGCGGGCAGCTACGCGACCTTGCCAGCCCGGCCGATCCCGCCGTCGAGCGACGCCTCGCCGAGGTCATGGAGAGCAATGTCGTGGTGTTCCGCGGCGGATGGCCGTTCGACGGCTGCGGGCTGCCGCTGGGCAGTTGGAGCATCGACGTGGACGCGACAAAGGCGGCCACCGACCCGGCGGGAAATCCCCGGCAGGTCGAACCCTTCGACGCGGTGGATCTGCATCGCGAGCTGACCCGGGCGGTCCGCGCCGCAGGCATTGCGGACCTGCGGGTGCACAATCGGCTCTTCGTCGGTGGCACCGGCGTGGCGGCGGTTCCGACGCTGCTTCCGGACCCGTTCGACCGGCCCGCGTCCCGGGTCGATCCGAAGGCCCTGCGCCTCGGCATTGCCAAGCCTCGACCGGACGCCCGGACCTACCTCTGCATCGAGAAGTTCTCGTGGCGTGGCGAGTTGGTCGTGAGCCTCTTCGTCCGGGTCGGGCTGGCGGCGGGGGACCTCTTCGTGGAGGGCCACGCGTTCGTGCTGCTTCCGATTCGGGCCGAGATGTGCGCGCTGGACCGGCTCGCCCGCAACACCCACGAGGTCATCTGGTACGCCCTGCGTGACACCGGCCGTTCGGCATGGCGGCTGCTGGTGCGCAGCCCGCTCGAACTGCTTCACATCGGGCTGCTGGATCTGGGCAGGTCACGCACGCTCGCCGCCGATCGGCGCCGGGTCCGGCGGGCCCAGGCCCTCGATCGTGGTGCGGCCACCAACATCCGCGATCTGGCGGCCGACCGCGAGCGGATCTTCCTGTTCGCCTACGCGGACGAGGAGATGACCCTCAACGCACTACGCCGCCGGGTCCTCACCGGGATCGAACGCTTCCTCGATCAGCACGGCGTCGACACGACCCAGTTCAACCAGGACAGATCAAAGATCAACAACACCAACTACAACATTCAGACCGCCCTCGCCAACACCATGGCCATCGGCACCAACGCGCAGGCCACGGCCCCCGTGGGCCCCACGGGTCAGCCGGCGTTGGCCTCGACCTCACCCACGACACCGCCCACCGGGCCCGGCCTCACGCTGCCCTGGGCGGGCACCCCCTGACCCCCTCGAACCGACCGGAGGCGACGAGTGAGCACCTACAACGTCGGGCAGGCGAACGCGAATGCCCTGGCAATAGGCGACCACGCACAGGCGACCAACGGCAGCACCGGGCCCGACCCGCTCGACCAGCTCGCGGCGGCGGTCCGCGACAACCGGGCCCGCCTCGGCGACCCCGAGCAGGTTGACCGCGCGCTGCGGCAGCTACGGCAGCTCGTCGCCGAGGACGCGGACCCGGACGACCTCCAGCCGCTGCTGGGGGTGATCGTCAGCAACGCCCAGCAGGCACCGGCGGTGCTGGCCGCCGCAGCCGGGCTGCGCCGAACAGGATCGGCATGACGCCCCCGCCCGCCGCCCCGGCCCAGATGGGCAAACGGGTCGCTGCCGCCCGCCGCCAGCTCATCCAACTGACCGAGGGCGTACCGCTGTCGAACCGCCTCACCCTGTCCGACGGTGTCGGGTTGCTCCAGTTGGCGCTGGACCGGCTCACCGAGGCACCGGACGCCCTGCTGGACACGCCGGCCGTCGCCACCCGCGTCAACGTGCTGTTCGACCAGGTGGAGCTCTGCTGGGCGCGGACCGGGGGCGCCGGGGACAGCCAGCGGCTGGCACTCCTCGCGACGCTCAACCGCGATATCCGGGACGCCGGCCGCACCGTTGACGATCTTCTGCGCCTGGTCGACCCCGACGGCGATGCCCGCAGCCGCCGATTCCGGTTGCTGACCGAGGTCCAGCAGCAGGCGCTTGGCCACGTGGCCGACCAGGTCGACGCCCAGTTGGGCAGGCTTGAGGAGTCGCTGCGGCGGCACCGCAGCAACGACGAACACCGGGGCGTGCTGCTGGCGGAGCAACTCCGTGGCCTGGATCAGCGCGTGGCCGAACTGCTGTATCGGGAGCGCCGGGCCTACCAGACCGAGTTCTCGCTCCTCACCAGGCTGCGGGAGGAGGCCCGGCTGCTCTGCGCCGACCTGCGGGTGCGCCGTACGGAGTTCTGGACCGACGACGGGACCCGCAGCCGCGAGCGCCGGCAGGCCGACCGTTGGCGCCACGTGGGGCTGGGCTTCGGCGCGCTCGGGTTGGTCGTGCTCGTCGTCGGCGCGCTCGCACACCGGAACAACCCGCAGTGGCCGATCCTGATCGCCTCCATCGGCATCACCACCACCGCCACCTATCTGATGGCGCTCTGCCTCCGGGAGTCGGCCGGGCACCGCGCCCATGAACGGCAGATCGGCGCGGACCAGCACCATCTCGCCAAGATCACGCTGGTGCTCAGTGAGATCGGTGCCGACAAGCGCCCTGACCTGGTGGAGCAGCTCCTGCGGCGACTCATCGACGGCGACGGGCGACCGGGATCGGACGGGGCTCCACTCGCGATGGAGCAGCACAACGTCGTCGCCCTGCTCGCCCAGATGCTCACCGCCCTCGCCGGCAACCGCTCCGGTGGCGCCGGAACCGACCCTCGAACCTGAGTCAGGAAACGGAGTTCGACAATGTCCGAACAGGGAATCCTTCTCCCCTTCTACCTGGTCATCGACGTCTCCTGGTCGATGAAGGGAGACAAACTCGACGCGGCCCGGGAGATTTTCCCGGCCGTCGTGAACGCGCTCACGAAGAACCCGATCCTCAACGACAAGGTCCGCTTGGGCATGCTCGACTTCGCCGACGACGCGGAGTTGCGGGTGCCGCTCTGCGACGTGTCGCGGCTGACCACTCTGCCGAGCCTGGACCTGCGTGGCGGCACCAATTACGGCGCCGCGTTCCGGATGCTGCGCCAGCAGTTGGAGACCGACGTTGCACAACTGCGCAGCGACGGATACCGCGTGCACCGTCCGGCGGTCTTCTTCATCAGTGACGGTGAGCCCCTCGACGACTGGCAGAGCGACTTCGCTGCGCTCACCGAGTACGACCGGGAGACGAATGCCGGTTTCCGGTGGTACCCGGTGCTCGTCCCCTGCGGCGTCGACACCGCCGATCGGGACATCCTGCGAAAGCTGGCATACCCCCCAAGCAAGAGCAAGCTCTACATGATGAAGACCGGCAAAGATGCCGCAGAAGCCATTCGGGCGATGACCGAGGTGCTGATCTCCTCGGTGCTGGCCTCCGGGCAGAGCATCGCCCAGGGTGGTTCCGGTCTGATTCTGCCCGGGCCGGGGGATGTGCCGCCGAGCCTGGACGTCGAAGATGACTGGCTGGACTGAGCATGGAGCAGCCGTCCAGCGCCGAACCGTACGCCCCGCCACCGCTTCCGACCGCTCCGGAGAGCCGAAACATCGGCCAGCGATCCGACCGGTCGGCCTTCACCTGGTCTGATCATCCCGATGACCAGCGCGGGCAGGGCCCGGACGACGAGGCGGACATCGATCCCGATCCGTATCTCGGTCGACAGTCCAGCATGGACGGCGACCTGCTGCCCGAGGCAAGGGGGACGGCGATCCCGCCCAAGCCGCGGCCGGCGGGCCGCCACCGGCTCCGGTCCGCGCAGGAGAACGAGGTGGACCCCCTAGGTTCAGCCCAGAACGGGATGGGGGACCCCGGCGAGGACCCGACCGATCCGCCGACCGGCGTGGCGGTCGACGGGCCACAGCCAGTCCGACCTTGGGAGATCGGTAACCCCGGCGACTCGTTCACCCAGATCCAACCACTGTTCGGCCGGACGCTCGACGCCCCGGACACCGTCCTCGACGGCGGCCAGCTAGGCCCTCTCTCGGTGTACGCGGCCAGCGTGCGTGGGCTCTCCCACCGCCAGAAGGGTGGCCCACGACAGGATGCCTACGCGGTCAGCACCTCTGCGGATGAGCGGTGGCTGGTGGTCACCGTCGCGGACGGACTCTCCTCCGCCCAGCACTCCCACCGGGCGGCCCAGTTGGTCGCTCGCCACGCCACCCATCAGGCCGCCCGGCTGCTGCACGACCGGACAACCCCACTTACTCGGACCGAGTGGTACGACCTGTTTCAGCAGTTGTCGCGAAGGATCCTGTCAACGGGCGAGCAGCGGCTGAAGCTCCCCCGACACGAGGTGCCCGCGGCGATGGCCACGACCGTGACGATCCTGGTGTGTCCCACCGAGGCGGAAAACGGCCAGCGGCAGGTCCAGGTCGCGTGGCTGGGTGATTCGCCCGCCTGGGTCATCGAGGCGGACCGGACCTGGAACTGCCTCACCGAGGTCAAGGGCGCCGGGCAGGAGGTCGCCTCCTCGAAAACCGTGGCCCTACCGCAACTGCCCGACGATCCGGCGAACCTTCCCGTGCGTACGCAGTGGGTGTCCGTCCACGCGGTCATGCTGGCGATGAGCGACGGGGTGGGCGACCCACTGGGCGACGGCACCGGAGATGTCGGCACGGCTCTCGCCCGGGCCTGGTCCGGCGTACCGGCGTCCGCCCTGGACTTCGCGCTTCAGGTGGGGTTCGGGCGGAAAAGCTACGACGACGACCGTACGGTGGTGGGGGTCTGGGATCCGGCGGGGATCGAGCCGTGACCGAGCAGCCCAAACCTGTCTCCGTCGACGACCTCGGCGTGCGGGACCGGCTCAACGCCGGCGCCAACGGCACGATCTACCTGCTGCGCGATTACCAACTGCCGGCCACACCGGGACCGCTGGTGTTCAAGGAGTACAAACTCCGATCGATGTCGGTCTCCCTGGCCGGTCTGCAACATCTGGTGGCCGTGCGGGTCGGGATGGCACCGCAGCGCCGGGCCGCCTTCGACGACCTGGCCGTCTGGCCGCTCCGGGTGGTGGTCGACGGCGACGGCGCCCCCGCCGGGGTGCTCATGCGCCTGATCTCCGACGACTTCATGCAGACCATCGCGTTGCCCTTCGGCCCCCCGGAACGCATACCCCGGGAGGTCCAACATCTGATCTTCGATCCGGCCACCGCCCGCCGGAGCGAGATCGACGTGCCCGCAGACGGCGATGTCCGGTCCCGCATCGCCGTCTGCGCCCAACTCGCGTACGCGATATCGCTGATGCACGGTGCGGACCTGGTCTATGGCGACCTGTCCGCCCGGAACATCCTCTACCGGCTGCACCCCACCCCGTCGGTGCTGCTGGTGGACTGCGACGCGGCTCGGGTACGCGGCAGCGCCGCAGTCAACAAGCAGCAGGACTCCCCCGACTGGGATCCGCCGGAACGGGTGCGGGGCTCGTCCCAGTTGACCGACCGCTACAAGCTGGCCCTGTTCATCCTTCGTTGCCTCACGCCGGGCCGCAGGTCGTCGGTGAACCGCGACTGGTCCATCGCCACGCCGGTGCTCGGATCGGCCGGCGCCCGGCTACTGCGGGCGGCGCTCGACGGACCGCCGAAGGACCGCCCGAAGGCCCGGGACTGGCTGTTCCACCTCCGCGAACGACTCGGCGCTCCACTGGTACCACCCGCCAGGCCAGCGCTTCCACTCCCGGCCCGGAAGGTGGTGGGAACCGATGGCTGGCGACGGGACACCGACGGCACGTGGATCCGGGTACGTTGACCGTGCCCGCTCCTGCCGACTGTGTGGGCTGCGGCTGGGCACCAGTTGGTGGGAGAACCACCTCGGTGACCGGTTCTGTCTCGCCCACCGCGACAGCCCAGCGTGCCTGCTCTGCGCGGCGCCGATGCGCAACTCGGCCACGGGTCGCTACTGCGACGCCTGCGCGGCCACCGCGATCTGCTCGACCGCCGACCTTCGCGCCTACCTGCCCACGGTGCGCGCCGGCCTGCACCGCATGGGCGTCCGCCTCCGGACACCGATCCGGGTGCGGATCGGCACGCCGGCCGAACTGGACAGCGCGGAAGGCGCAACGGCAGGAACCACTTTCGGCGTCACGCATCTGCTCAACGGCGCGGCCACCGGGATCACCGTGTGTACCGGGATGCCCCGAATGCACTTCGGGTCGACCGTCGCACACGAGAGCATGCACGTCTGGATCCGCCAACGGGACTTCCCTGAACTGCCGACGGCCGTCGAGGAAGGGCTGTGCGAGTTGACCGCCGACGAGTGGTTGCGCCGGCAGCCGGACCCCAGGGCGGCGCTGGTGCGGCAGGGAATGGCCAGCTCGCCCGATCCGGTCTACGGCGAGGGCTTCCGCGCCGCCCGGGCGGCCCTGACCGGTCGCCGGATGGGTGACCTGCTGCGCCACGTCAAGCGGTACGGGGCCCTGCCATGATCCTGCCCCCTCCGCCCCGCAGCGGTCACCAACTCGTCGTCTTCCTCATCGACGCCACCGTGCGCGACCAGTGGCCGGCCACCGCGATGGACCACGTGGTGGACATGGCGAACCGTTCCCTCGCGGCGCCCAATCACCACTTCGCCTGGGTGGTGTTCGACACGATCGCCAGGGCGCTGCACGGCTGGGCGGACACGGTCACCGGCCGGGCGGTGACCGACATCGTCCGGCAACTCTCCACGGACCCGGTCACCACGCCCTCGGCACTGGACGCCGGCCTCGCCGCCGGCTACCAGCTGAGTCGGTCCTTCCTCGACCAACGTGACGACGGGCTGCCGGCAACGGTGGACCTGCTGGCCATGATCGGCTCGGCCGGCGACTGCCGGGGCGAGAGCCACCCGGAGGTCGCCAGCGACTCCCGGATCCAGCTTGCCGTCGCCACCTGCGGCGAACCTGGACCGGCACCGGCCGACATCGACCTCACCAGGGTCGCCGGTCCGGAACTCGGGGTGGTGTGGGTGGCCGCACGGCAGCGGATGGCGGGCCGTCGCCGGCCGCACCTGGTGCTGGGGTGACCGTGGCAGGCGACGGCGCACCCCCGCGATGGCCAGGCTGGCCGATCGCGACACGGTCCACGGTGGTGTGCGCCGCCTGGGACGACGCCCACCAGGAACACGTCGTCCTGCTCGACGCGGACCGGTACGCCAACCAGCCGCGTCCGCTGCACGACCTGCTCACCGACGACCCGGCCGGGCACCTCGCCCGACCGCTGTGGGAGCGGCTCCGGCTGGCCGCGTCGATCGCCACGGCGGTTGCCGCACTCGACGAGGCGGGCATCGTGCATGGCGGCATCAACACCGCCAGCGTGCTCGTCGACCCCGGTCGACCGGCGGCGGTGCTGACCGGCGCCGCGCCCGCGACGGTTGGCCGCGCCGATGCCGACCGGAGCCAACTCCTCGACGGGCATCTCGCACCCGAGCTGTACGACCGGTTCGGCGTACACCCCGAGGTGACCGACGCGGTCACCGACCGGTGGGCCCTCGCCGTCGTCCTGCACCATGCGATCTTCGGGACACATCCGTACTGGCATCTACCGGACCTCGCACCGGCGACGCTTGAGGCGGACCGGGATGGGCCCGATCACTCGACCGAGCCGACCTATCAGGCTTACCGGGACTGGCGGCGGGCCGAGTTCGCCGCACTGCCCACCGGCCTCGCCAACCTGTTCCGGCAGGTCCTGCGTACCGGCTGGAAGGATCGCCAGGCCCGCCCCACCGCTGCGACCTGGGCCCGAGAGTTGGGACGCTGGGCCGGACCACCGCAGGTGGATCTGCTCGATGTGGATCGTACGCACGTCCTGTCGGGCGACGCCGTGACGGTGCGCTGGCGGACCCGGCACGCGCGGAGCGTGCTGGTGGCCGCGCCGGGCTTCGGCGTGGTCACCGACGACGTCGACGGATCCGTCGAACTCGTCCCGACCTCCAGCGGCCCGATCCGGCTTCGAGCCGTCGGGCCGTTCGGGTCGGCGGAGGAGGTGTCGGCCGTGATCTCGGTGCTGGCGATACCTCCCTGGTGTGGTGCCGTCCCGGTACCGCAGCTGTCGCCAGCGTCCACTCCGGCGATCACCTCCAGGCGACCGAACCTGCCGCCACTGGGCGCGCCGCCGAGCACGGCCGCGTCACCAGAGGCACCCCACGTGCCGACCGGTCGACGTCGACTGGCACCACGCCCCCTGACCACCTTCCTGTTTCCGAACCGGGGGAGACAACATGATCAGTAAGTTCTTCGTCTGGCTCGCCGCCGCCGACGCCGACATTCTCGAACAGTGCCCCAGTGAACGGCATCGCTATCAGACCACTGGCGCGGCGGTACTTGTCACCGCGTTCCTCGGCGCCGTATCCGGGACCTTCGCCTTGACCACGGCGATGGACCTGGACCTGGCCTGGGCCGTGCTCGCCGGGCTGCTCTGGGGTCTGGCGGTGCTGACCATCGACCGGATGCTCATCGCCGGGGTGACCCGTCGCCCCTCCGCCTACGCCAACCTGATCGCCGCACTGCCCCGGCTGGCCCTGGCCATGCTGATCGGCGCGGTCATTTCCACGCCGCTCGTGCTGCGGATCTTCGAGAGTGAGATCGAGACCCAACTGGAGATCAACCACCGGGTGGCACAGGAGGCGTTCAATCGGGCTCTGGCCGAGGATCCACGCTTCACCGCGATCCCCACGCTCAAGGCGCGGGTGGACGAGTTGCAGGCTGTGGTCAACGGAACCGGCGGTACCAACGTCGAGGACGATCCGACGGTCAACCGGCTCAGCCAGGAATACCAGCGACTCAGCCGCGCGTACGAGGCGGCCGACAAGGCGGTGGTGTGCGAGAAGGAAGGCAAGTGCGGCAGCGGCCGGGTCGGCGCGGGTCCGGCCTACCGGGAGAAGGTCGAGCGTCGAGGACGGTTGGCGACCGAACGCCAGCAGGCTCGGGAGCAGCTTGCGACCGCACGGACGAATGCCGAGCGGATCCGCGCCGAGGAACGCAAGAGCGCCGACACGGACCTGGAAACGGCCCGAGGTGAGCTGGATCGGATCGAACAGATCCGGCGGGACGAAGAGGACAGCTTCTCGGCCCGGCTCAGCGCGGACGACGGGCTGCTGGCCCGCATCGACGCGCTGGACGACCTGCGCGACCGCGACGCCACGCTGGGCGCCGCCTACCTGGCGCTGATCCTGCTGATCACCGCACTGGAGATGCTGCCGGTGCTGGCGAAGTTGCTGGTGTTCCTCGGCCCGGTGACCGCGTACGAGCGGATCCGCGAACTGCGGGAGACGCGTGACGTGCAGCGTTTTCGCACGGAGAACCTGATCCTGGAGGAAGAGGAGAACGCCCGGCTACGGGCCGGCGCGTCGGCGGCGACGGAGAAGGCCGAGCGCGAACTCCGCGCCCATGTCGAACTGCACGGGCTGCTCGTCGACCGGTGGCGGCGCGAACAACTGGACCAGATCGAACGCAACCCCGCCCAGTTCCTGGCCTGATCCACCCCGCAGGGACTGACCCGTGCCGCTCGCCATCCACGCTGGTCGCCGAGCGGCACGGATCGCCCACCACCGACGCCGTGAGCGGCACAGATACCCCCGCACACCAGCGTCGAAGCTGGCCGAGCACCCATTCACCTACGAGTGATCCGGCGCCTACCCCCAAACCCCCCAGAGATCTTGGTACGGAAGCGCCCTTATAGGGGCACATTCGTACCAAGATCCGCGCCGCCTATACCCCTACGGGGTATATCGTGGCGGGGAGGAGGGGATGAGATGGGGCGCGGGCATGGGGGGCACATCGGGCATGCGGGGCATGACAAGCGTGGGGGGCATGACAAGCATGCGGGGCATGATCCGGAGGCGTTTCGTCGTAAGTTCTGGCTGAGCCTGGTGCTGACCGTGCCGATCGTGGTCAGCAGTCACATGGTGATGGACTGGTTCGGCTACCAACTGGACTTTCCGGGGATCGACCTGGTGGGGCCGGTGCTGGGCACGGTGGTGTTCGCGTACGGCGGATGGCCCTTCCTCCAAGGGGCGGTACGCGAGATCCAGGACCGGGCCCCGGGCATGATGCTGCTGATCGCGATGGCGATCAGCGTCGCCTACCTGGCCTCGCTGGCCACCGCGATCGGCGCGTTCGATCTGGACTTCTGGTGGGAGCTGGCCGCGCTGGTCACCATCATGTTGCTCGGGCACTGGCAGGAGATGAAGGCGATCGGCCAGGCCCGGGGCGCCCTGTCGGCGCTGGCCGCGTTGTTGCCCGACGATGCGGAACGGATCCGCCCGGCGGGCGGGACCGGGCCGAACGGCGAGACCGGGCCTGAGGGCGGGACCGGGCCGAACGGCGGGACCGGGCCGAACGGCGGGACCGGGCCGAACGGCGAGACCGGGCCTGAGGGCGGGACCGGGCCGAACGGCGAGACCGAGCCGAACGGCGGGACCGGGCCGGGGGGTGGGACGGAGCGGGTACCGGTGGCCGAGCTGCGCGTCGGGGACACGGTCCTGGTGCGGCCGGGTGGACGGGTGCCGGCGGACGGGCAGGTCGTCGATGGGCAGGCCGAGTTGGACGAGTCGATGATCACCGGCGAGTCGCGGCCGGTGCTGCGGGCGGCCGGTGACCGGGTGGTGGCCGGCACGGTGGCCACCGACGCGGCGCTTCGGGTACGCATCGCCGCGGTCGGCGACGACACCGCGCTGGCCGGCATTCAGCGGTTGGTGGCGCAGGCGCAGCAGTCCAGCGGCCGGGCGCAGGTGTTGGCCGACCGCTTCGCCGCCTGGTTGTTCTACATCGCGAGCGCCACCGCCGTGGTCACGCTCGTGGTGTGGACCGTGCTCGGCAACCTGAGCGAGGCGGTGGTCCGCACGGTCACCGTGCTCGTCATCGCCTGCCCGCACGCGCTCGGCCTGGCCATTCCGCTGGTGATCGCCCTGTCCACGGCGGTCGCCGCCAAGGGCGGCATCCTGGTCAAGGACCGGCTGGCGCTGGAGCGGATGCGAACCGTCGACACGGTGCTGTTCGACAAGACCGGGACGCTGACCCGGGGCGAACACGCGGTCACCGGCATCGCCGCCACCGCCGGCCCACACGACCAGGACGCGGCCAGCCCACAGAACCAGAACACCGCCAGCCCACACGACCACAACACCACCGAGCCACACGGCCCGGACGCGGCCAGCCCACAGAACCACAACACCGCCAGCCCGCACGATCAGAACACCACCGGGCCACATGGCCAAGACGCGGCCAGCCCACAGAACCACAACACCGCCAGCCCACACGACCACAACACCACCGAGCCACACGACCAGGACGCGGCCAGCCCACAGAACCAGAACACCGCCAGTCCGCACGATCAGAACACCACCGGGGACGCGGCCGGCGGGATCGGGCCGGAGAGGGCCGGTACGGACGCGCAGCGGGAGGTGCTGGCCATCGCGGCGGCGGTGGAGGCGGACAGCGAGCATCCGCTGGCTCGCGCGATCGTGGCTGCCGCCGGGGCGCAGGGTCTACGCCGGACGGCGACCGGATTCCGGTCGCTGACCGGCCGGGGCGTCCGGGCCGAGGTCGATGGTGCCAGTTACGCCGTCGGTGGACCCGCGCTGTTGCGGGAGTTCGCCGCCGCCGTTCCCGACGATCTCAGCCGGCGGCAGGAAGAGTGGTCCCGCCGTGGTGCGGCCGTGCTGCACCTGTTGCGGCTGCACGATGGCCGAGCGGAGGTGCTCGGTGCGCTCGCGCTGGAGGACGAGGTGCGGTCCGAGGCACGGCAGGCTATCGCCGACCTGCGGGCGCAGGGGGTACGGAAGATCGTCATGATCACCGGGGATGCGCGTCCGGTGGCCGAGGCGGTCGCCGCCGATCTGGGTTTCCGGGCGGGTACGGACGAGGTCTTCGCGGAGGTGCTGCCGGCGGAGAAGGACGACGCGGTGGCGGATCTGCAACGCCGGGGGCTGCGGGTGGCGATGGTGGGGGACGGCGTCAACGACGCACCGGCGCTGGCCCGCGCGAACGTCGGCATCGCGATCGGGGCCGGCACCGACGTGGCGATCGAATCCGCCGGGGTGGTGCTCGCCTCCTCCGACCCGCGCGGCGTGACCGGGGTGATCCGGCTGTCCCGGGCCGCGTACCGGAAGATGATCCAGAACCTGGCCTGGGCGGCGGGTTACAACGTGGTCGCGCTGCCGCTGGCCGCCGGTGTCCTGGCCTGGGCCGGGGTGACGTTGAGTCCGGCGGTCGCCGCGGTGTTGATGTCGGCCTCGACGATCGTGGTGGCGCTCAACGCCCAGTTGCTGCGCCGGGTCCAGCTGCGCGCAACGCAGTGAACGGCCGCAGGGAAGATTCGTACAAGACCCGGCCCGGCTACGGCATCACACTCGGTGTCATGGAAACCGGCATCGAGCCCGTACGCTTCGACACCAAGATCGCGGTGTTGCTCCGCGACGACCTGCCGGTCTGGCAGCGGCTGAACATGACGGCGTTCCTGGTGAGCGGCATCGGCCGGGCCGCGCCCGAGGTCATCGGCGAGCCGTACGCCGACGCCGACGGCACGCCCTACCTGCCGATGTTCCGGCAGCCGGTGCTGGTCTTCGCCGGCTCGAAGGAGGTGTTGACCGCCGCCCACCAACGCGCCGTCGCGCGTGAGCTGCCGTTGGCGGTTTTCACCTCGGATCTGTTCGGCACCGGTAACGACCGGGACAACCGGGCTGTGGTACGCGCGGTCGGTCGCGCCGATCTGGACCTGACCGGCCTGGCCGTGTACGGCCCACGCAACGGGGTGGACAAGGTGATCAAGGGTGCCCGGATGCACCCGTAACTCGGCGAGCTACCGCGAACGTGACCGGCACGCCTGGCTCGGCGTACGCCGGGGCGGCGAGGACCGCCGCGCGTCGGCGGTCGGGTACCGGCCGGGGGTGAATCCGAGGATCCGTTTGAAGTGTCGGGTCAGGTGGGCCTGGTCGTAGAAGCCGGCGGCGACGGCGACCTCGCCAGCCGGCAGGCCCGCCCGCAGCAGTTGTCGGGCCCGGTCCACCCGCCGGGAGATCAGGTACTGGTGCGGCCCGAGCCCGTACGCGGTGGAGAAGGCCCGCACCAGGTAGGTCGGGTGGGCGTGCAGGACCTCGGCGGCGTCGCGCAGGCTCAGCCCGGCCACGAAGTGCTCGTCCAGCAGTGCCCGCAGGCCGCGCGCGATCCGCGCGTCGCGCACCACCGGTGCCTCGGGCGTACGCCGGGTGAGGTGGGCCCGCAACCGTGCCAGTACGACGGCGAGTTGCACCTCGGCGGCGAACCCGTCGCCGGGCTCCGCCACCAACGTGTGCAGCAGGTCGATCCGACGGCGCAGGGTGACGTCGTCGAACGACGGTTGGTCCACGGCGCGACCCACCAGACCGTCACCGAACTGCCCGGTGTCGAGATAGAGGACCCGTTTGCGGAATCCGCCCGGGGTGGCCGGGCTGCCGTTGTGCGCGACTCCGGGCGGCAGCAGGGTGACCACCTGCCGGAACGCGCCGTGTTCGTGACGGTCGAGGTCGTAGCGGACGATGCCGTCGTCGACCACCAGCAGGGTCCAACTGCCATGGGTGTGCATGGGATAGGCGTGGTCGGTGAATCGGGCGTGCAGCACTTCGGTGATCCCGCCGACCGGCGGTGACCAGACCCGTACCTGCTGCCGGGTGGACATCTGCCGAACTTAGCGCCCCTGCCCGGCGGGGTAGGCGCGGGTCTCGGTGGCCTTCACGGCGGCCCAGACCGGTTGTCCCGGCGCCAGTCGCAGCTGGGCGGCGGCGGCCGGGGTGACGTCGGCGGCCACCTCGATCGGCCCGGTGAGCTGGATGCGGAGGTTGTCGCCGTGGCGCTGGATGCCGGTGATGGTGGCCGGCCAGGTGTTGCGTGGGCTGCCGTCGGGCTGGCGGGGATGCAGGGCCACGGCCGCCGGTGCGAAGGCCACGAAGACCTCCCCGTCGTGCTGGTCGCTGGTGGTCAGCAGATGACCGTCGGCGAGCCGGACGTGGTGGCCGGTGGCGTGTCCCCGGTAGAGGTTGAGCCCCACCAGGCGGGCGACGTAGTCGGTACGGGGTTCGGCGGTGATGGTGGCGGCGTCACCTTCCTGGACCACCCGACCATGCTCGATGATCACGAGTCGGTCGGCGAGCACCAGGGCGTCGAGGGGATCGTGGGTGACCAACAGGGTGGCGCCGGGGTGGGCGGCGAGATGCTGTTGCAGCTGGGCTCGGGTGTCGAGTCGGGTGCGGGCGTCGAGGGCGGCCAGTGGCTCGTCGAGCAGCAGCAACGCCGGGTCGACAGCCAGGGCACGGGCGAGCGCGACCCGTTGAGCCTGACCGCCGGAGAGTTGGCGGGGCTTGCGGCGGGCGTGCTCGGTCAACCCCATCCGGGTCAGCCAACCGGCCGCCCGGTGCCGGGCCTGCTGCCGGCTCAGGCCGTGCCGGCGCGGCCCGAAGGCGACGTTGTCCAGCGCGCTGAGATGCGGAAAGAGCAGGTAGTCCTGGAAGACCACGCCGATCGGGCGGCGCTCGGTGGGGATCCAGATCCCGAGGCCGGGGTGGTCGAGGTTCCGGCCGGCGAGGGTGAGGTGGCCGGCGGTGAGCGGGTGCAGGCCGGCGAGGGCACGCAGAGCGGTGGTCTTGCCGGCGCCGTTGGGCCCGAGCAGTGCCACCACCTCGCCGGGGGCGATGGTCAGCGGCAGGTCGAGCCGGAAGCTGCCCCGGTCGACCACCAGGTGCGCGTCGAGCAGACCCGGCCCGGCGAGCGGACTGGGTTGGTCGGTGGCCGGTGTGGGGCGCGGCGTGGTCATGGTGCGCTCACCCAGCGGTCGCGGAGGCTGGCCAGGATCACCACGGAGACGGTGAGCAGGATGAGGCTGAGCACGATGGCGGCCTCCAGGTCGGTCTCCAGCGCGAGGTAGACGGCCACCGGCATGGTCTGGGTACGGCCCGGATAGTTGCCGGCGAAGGTGATGGTGGCGCCGAACTCGCCGAGCGCGCGGGCCCAGCCGAGCACCGCTCCGGCGGCCACACCGGGTGCGACCAGGGGCAGGGTCACGTGGGTGAAGGTGGTCCAGCGGCCGGCACCGAGGGTGGCGGCGGCCTCCTCGTAGCGGGTGTCGGCACCGCGCAGCGCGCCCTCGACGGCGATGATCAGGAACGGCATGGCGACGAAGGCCTGAGCGAGCACGACCGCGGTGGTGGTGAACGGCAGGGTGACGCCGAACGTCTCGTCCAGCCAGGAGCCGACGAGCCCACGACGACCGAAGACCAACAGCAGCGCCACGCCGCCGACCACGGGCGGCAGCACCAGCGGGACGGTGACGAGGGCGCGCACGAGCCGGCGGCCGGGGAACGGCACCCGGGCCAGCAGCCAGGCCAGGGGTACGCCGAGCGCCAGGCAGAGCAGGGTGGCGAGGGTGGCGGTCTGCACCGACAGCCGCAGCGCGGTGAGCAGACCCGGCTCGGTGAGCCGCTGCGGCAGGGTCGCCCACGGGGTACGGACGAGCAGCCCGACCAGGGGCAGCAGCAGGAACAGCAGGCCGATCGCGGCTGGCAGCAGCAGCGCGACCGGGATCCGGCGGGCGTGGCTGATGCGCCTGGCCGGCGGCGCCTCCCTGGTGGCCCCGAGCACCGGCTACGGCGCCTGGAATCCGGCGGCGGTGAGCACGGCACGACCGGTGTCTGCGCGGACGAACTCGACGAAGGCGCGGGCGGCGGTCGGGTTGGCGGCGTCGGTCAGCACCACGATCGGGTAGTCGTTGATGGCGCCGGCCGACTCCGGGAACTCGACGCCGTCGACGTCGTTGGCCGCGGCGCGGGCGTCGGTGCGGTAGACCAGCGCGGCGTCGACCTCGCCGAGCTGCACCTTGTTCAACGCGCCCTTGACGTCCTGCTCCAGGGTGACCGGGGTGAGCGCCACGCCGGCGGCGTCCAGGGCCTTGCGCGCCGCCGCGCCGCACGGCACCTGCTCCGCGCAGATGGCGACCTTCGCGTCGGGCTTGGTCAGATCGGCCAGGCCGGTCACCCCGGCCGGGTTGCCCTTGGGTACGGCGATGACGAGTTGGTTGCGTACGAAGATGACCGGCTCGTCGGCGGCGTTGCCGGCGTCGACGACGGTGGCCATGTTGGCCGGCGCGGCGGAGGCGAACACGTCGGCGGGCGCCCCCTGGTTGATCTGGGCCGCCAGGGCGGAGCTGCCGGCGAAGTTGAAAGTGATCTTCAAGCCCTGGTGGGCGGACTCGAAGTCCTGCCCGATCCGGGTGAACGACTCCCGCAGCGAGGCGGCGGCGAACACGGTCAGCTCGCCGCTGATCCCGTCGCCGGCCGAGGGTGGGGCGTCCGGTTCGTCGGCGCAGCCGGTCACCGCCAGCACCGCGAGCACGGCGACGGCGGCCAGGACGGTACGCAGGCGGGTCGCGATCACGGGTTGGTCCTCCCACTGTTTCCGACGGCCAGGGCAGGCCGCTCCACCACGACGGTGGTCGACTTGATCACTGCCACGGCTACCGAGCCGACTTCCAGGCCAAGTTGGTCGACCGCTTCCCGGCTCATCAGCGACACCAGCCGGAACGGGCCGGCCTGGATGTCCACCTGAGCCATCACCGCGTCCTTGACCACGGCGGTGACGATGCCGCGCAACCGGTTCCGCGCCGAGGATTCCTCCGCCCGGTGGTCCGGGTCGGCGGCCTGCGCCCGGACGAAGGCGGCGAGGTCCACCCCGTCGATCACCCGGTGGCCCTGCTCGTCGCGGCTCGCGGCGAGCCGCCCGGCGTCCACCCAGCGCCGCATCGTGTCCACACTGACCCCGAGCAGCTCGGCCGCCTCGCCCATCCGGAACACCGCCACAGCGACCATGTTAGATGGCTGCACTTTCGATGGAAAGTCGGCGTCGCGCATCGCATCTGCGGCATGCAGAGCGAGATGGAGCCGGCATCTGCCGCCCCGGGAGCCGACCCGACGCCACCGGGGACGGCCACCGTGCCGGGCAAGCTCCCCGATCGCGGCCAGGGGTGACCGGCATTACGCGGGTGGGTGGAACTTGTGGGTGGGTGTGGGCGACCAAGTTCACGACGTCGACCCTTGAGAGGAAGCCCATGCCCAGCGCCATCTCCGGCCGGCTCGTGCGCCCGGCCGCCCTGTTCACCGGGGTTCTCCTCGCCAGCCTGGTCGCCGGCTGCGGGGCTGCCGAGGACGGCTCGACCACCGCGCCGAACCCGTCGGCCACCGCCACCTCCGCCGCGCCCGCCGGCGCGCAGGACGGCGTACTGACCGTCCAGGACCCGTGGGTGAAGGCGGCCGACACGGGGATGACGGGGGCGTTCGCCACGCTGGTCAACGACACCGACTCCGACGTCACCATCACCGGCGCGTCCTCCCCGGTCTCCCCGTTGGAACTGCACGAGATGGCCATGCAGGACGGGAAGATGGTCATGCGGGCCAAGGACGGCGGTGTGGTGATCAAAGCCGGCACCGAGCACCGGTTGGAGCCCGGCGGCGATCACCTGATGTTGATGAACCTCGCCCAGCCGGTACGCGCCGGCGACGAGGTCAGCTTCACCCTCACCTTCGGTGACGGCCGGACGCAGACGTTCACCGCCGTGGCCAAGCCGTTCACCGGCGCCCAGGAGAGCTACGCCCCCGGTCACGGCGAGCCGATGCCCGGCATGTCGCCCAGTCACAGCCCGGCACCGTGACCTCGACCAGCCGGCCGGTGAGCCGGCGTGGGCTGCTCACCGGTGGGGCGCTGGCCGCCGGTGGCACGCTGGCCGCTGCCGCCGTGGTCGGCGCCACCCGCGACGGGGGTCGCACGGGCGCACCGGAGCAGGTGCCGGTGGCCGCGACCGTCGGTGCGGCGACCGAGCCGTTCCACGGCGTACGCCAGTCCGGCATCACCACCGAACCCCAGGCGCACGCGGCGTTCGTCGCCTTCACCCTGCGCCCCGGCACCGACCGCGCCGCGCTCGGTCGGATGCTGCGCCTGCTCTCCGACGACGCCGCCCGGCTCACCCAGGGCCGGCCCGCGCTCGCCGACACCGAGCCGGAACTGGGGTTGCTGCCGGCCCGGCTGACCGTCACGTTCGGCTTCGGTCCGGGCCTGTTCACCGCCGCCGGCCTCGACGAGCGCCGTCCACCGTCGGTGGCCGACCTGCCGCCGTTTTCGATCGACCGACTGCAACCGCGTTGGTCCGGCGGGGATCTGCTGGTGCAGATCTGCGCCGACGATCCGATCACGGTCGCCCACGCCCAGCGGGTGCTGGTCAAGGACGGCCGCCCGTTCGCCACCGTGCGCTGGGTCCAGTCGGGCTTCCGGCGGGCCGCCGGTGCCGAGCCGGGCCGGACCCAGCGCAATCTCTTCGGTCAGCTCGACGGCACCGCCAATCCGAAGCCGGGCGAACCGCTGGAGACGGCGGTGTGGATCCCCGACGGGCCGGACTGGCTGCGCGACGGCACCACTCTGGTGGTCCGCCGGATCAGCATGGACCTGGAGACCTGGGATCTGCTCGGTCGCACCGACCGCGAGTTCAGCGTGGGTCGGCGGCTGGACACGGGTGCCCCGCTGACCGGCACGGCCGAGCACGACGAGCCGGACTTCGCCGCTCTCGGCCCCGACGGGCTGACCGTCATTCCGGACTTCTCCCACCTCACCCGGGCGCACGTCAGCGACGACCGGTTCCGGATCCTGCGCCGCCCCTACAACTACGACGGGGTGCCGGCGGCCGACGGCACCGCCGACAGCGGATTGATCTTCGCCGCGTACCAGGCGGACATCGCCCGGCAGTTCCTGCCCATCCAGCAGCGGCTCGCCGAGCGCGACCTGCTCAACGAATGGACCACTCCGATCGGCTCCGCCGTCTTCGCCATCCCGCCCGGTTGCCCCGAGGGCGGCTGGGTCGGCCAGCAGTTGCTCGACTGAGGAGGAGAATCGTCATCATGCGCACCCGACTCCGCCACCTGTCCGCCCTGAGCCTGGTCGCCGCCCTGCTGGCCGCCACCGCCCTGCTGGCTGGCCCGGCCTCCCCCGCGTACGCGCACAACGTGCTACGCAAGGCGACACCTGCCCAGGACGCCGAGCTGACCAAGGCACCCGCCAAGGTCACCCTGGACTTCCTACAGAAGCTGAACCCGTCGTTCACCACGATCACGCTCAGTGACGCCGACAAGCAGCCGGTGGCCACCAGCGAACCGGAGGTCGACGGCACCAAGGGCACCGTCACCATCGACTCGACGCTGGCCAATGGCGTCTACACGGTCGCGTACCGGGTGGTCTCCCTGGACGGGCACCCGGTGCAGGGGTCGTACACGTTCACCGTCGCCGACCCGACCGCGACCGCCGAGCCCAGCCCCACTCCCAGTCCGGAGGCGAGCCAGCCGGCGGAGAGCCCGAGCCCGACCGCCGAGCAGACCTCCGCCGCACCGGCCAGCCCCGCCGCGAGCGGCTCGTCCGGTGGTGCGGGCACCATCGCGCTGCTGGCCGGAGCCGTCGTGCTGGCCGCGCTGGTGATCGGTGCGGTGGTGGTGCTCCTGCGGCGTCGCCAGTCAGGTGGCAGCGCGGCGGGGTGACCACCACGGGGCGCGCAGCCCCTCGCAGGACCGCCGAGACGGACCTAACCCCCAAAAAGGTATTTAGCCCCAAAACACCACAAACTGGCATCTAGTGCTCCTTAATCTTCAGTGGCCTCCTCAAGACGCCACCGGAAGATCCAGGAAGAAGGAGCCTCGATGCGAAAGAGATTTGCCGCCGCTGTCATGGCGGGCGTGGCCGTGTCCACTGCGCTCGCCGCGCCCGCCTTCGCGGAAGACACGATCGTCACGCTGACCGTGGACGCCACCGGCGGCCTGTCGATCACCGTGCCCGCCACGGCGAACATCGGCCACGGCGTCGAGGGGAGCAGCGTCTCCGGCCTGCTCGGCCCGGTCACGGTGCTCGACCAGCGCTCGTCACTCACCCCGAACTGGACCGCGACGGTCATCTCCACCGACTTCGTCACCGGCGGCGGATCCTCCGGCGAGACGATCCCGAACATCAACGTGCGGTACTGGTCCGGTACGGCCACGGCGACGGCCGGCACGGGTACCTTCACACCCGGCCAGCCGACCTCGGGCGACCAGCAGATCATCAACGTGCCGCGCACGGCGTTCAGCAAGTCCGGCGGCACCGGCAACAACTTCGCCACCTGGAACCCGACCCTCGTGGTCAACATCCCGTCGGAAACCGTGCAGGGCACCTACCGGGGAACGGTGACACATTCGGTGCTCTAGGCTCCTCGGCCGGCTGGTGCCGCTGGCCTCCGTCGCCCTCGTGGCGCTCGGAGTGCCGGCGGCACCGGCCGTCGCCGTACCGGAGCACCGGCACGCACTCGCGCCCGACGGTGCGGGAATCGGTCTCCGACTGCTGGACATCCCGGCGGCACGAGCCGACGACCCCCGGGCCCGCGTGTACGTCATCGACCACGTGAAGCCCGGCACGACGATCAGCCGCCGGGTCGAGGTCAGCAACGACTCCACCGAGCGCCAGCAGATCGAGCTGTACGCGGGGGCCGCCACCATCGAGGGCAACACGTTCACCGTGACCGAGGGGCGCGGCGGCAACGACCTCAGCGACTGGGTCAGCCTGGGAGCGGCGAGCCTCGATCTCGCACCCGGCGAACGCGCTCCGGTCGAGGTCGACATCGAGGTGCCCCGTACCGCGCCCAAGGGCGAACGGTACGGCGCCATCTGGGCCCAGGTGTCCAGCGAGTCACCCCGGGGCGGCAACGTCACCCAGGTGCACCGGGTCGGCATCCGGCTTTACCTCGACGTCGGTCCCGGCGGCGAACCGCCGTCGGACTTCCGGATCGACGAGGTGGCCGCCGAGCCGGGCCTGGGCGAGTACCCGGTGGTCACCGCCCGGGTGACCAACACCGGCGGCCGCGCCCTGGACATGACCGGCACGCTGACCCTGACCAAGGAGTCGATCCGGGCCGGGCCGTTCAAGGTGACCAACGGGGTGACCATTCCACCCGGCCAGAGCGGGCAGGTACGCATCGAGGTCAACCAGTCGCTGCCGGCGGGTGTCTGGGCCGTCCGACTGGACCTGGCCAGCGGCGTCGTGCAACGCACCGCCGACGGCCGGATCACCCTGCCGGTCACCGCGCGGACCGCGCTGGACAGTTCGACCCCCGCCTGGCTGATCTACTCACTCGGCGGGCTGGTCGCGCTGGCGGCCGTCGTCGTCTGCACCGTCTGGTACGTCGCGCGACGCAGGTCCCAAACCGTGCCGGCCGATGACCCGCAAGCGGCGAGTGAGCTGTTCCGCCAGCCCGTCTGACGCCCGACCGACCAACAACCGGCCCGGCCCGCCGCCTCGGCGGGGCCGGGCCGAACCGCATCTTCGTCACGAAAAACGAGATTCACTTCATAATCGGGCATATAGGATCAGTTACGCGTTCCTTGGTGGCGGCCCGTGACCGCGGACCGCCGCGCTCCCCGCTCCGAACCGGGACCGGCCGCGCCGGACCCGGTCCGGGCGTACGCCCGCACGGAGGTCGTGATGATGGTCCGGACCCGCGACGTTCCCTTCACCCGCCCGGCGCGGCTCGGCCTCCTGGCCTGCGCCAGCCTGGTCGCGGCCCTGGTGTTCAGCGTCACCGCCGCCCCGCCCCCGGTGTCGGCCCAGCACCGGCCCAGCACCGGATCGTTGGCCGCGACGGCGCCGCCCGGCTCGACCGGGGTCACCTTCGAGGTGCTGCCATCGCCGACCGGCAGTCCGACGCCGGACCCGCCCCAACCCACACCCGACCCGTCGCCGCTACCGGTCACCGGGCCCGCCACCGGCACCAGCTCGCTGGTGGCGTTGGCCCTGCTGCTGCTCGCCGGTGGCGGAGTGCTCGTCGCGCTGGGTCGCCGACGCCGGGCCCTCAGATGACCGAGTGGGTCACCGTCGCCCGGTAACCGCCGGCCACCGCCTCCGCCGGCAGCGCCACCGACAGGCTCGGGTTCCAGGTCGCCGAGTTGGCCCCGGTCGGCCCGGACCACCCCGCTGCGGTACGCGGCACGTCCAGCACCGTGCCCGGTTGCGGCAGGAAGACACCGGAGCCGGTGGTGTTCACCGCCGACCCGGAGGCGTACCGGACGGCGGACCGGGGGATGGTCTCGCCGGGTGAACCGGAACCCGTGGTGAAGGCGGTGACCGACACCGTCGCGGTCCAGGAACCGGCGTTCGGACCCCGGTCGTCGGTCACCGTGACCAGCCCGAGCTGGTTGGTCAGCGACGGGGTGCCCGGGGTACCCCGTCCGAGGTAGGCGGCGGACGGGACGCTGATCCGCAGCCCGCCCAGCGGTGCGATCACCAGGCTGACCGGGCGGGTGGCGGACTGCGCGAACGAGTCGGTCACCCGTACGGTGAAGGCGAACGTCCCGGCCTGCGTCGGCGTGCCGCGCAGCAGCCCGCTGCCCGCGTCGAGACTCAACCCGGGCGGCAGCGCACCGGCACTCACCGACCAGGCGAACGGCGCGGTGCCACCGGTCACGGTGAGTTGGTACGAATACGGTTCGAACGCCCTGCCGGCCGGCGGATCGGCGAAGTCGAGGCTCGGCGGGGCGGCGATGACCACGGTGGCCGGTCGGGTGTCGGAGAAGCCACTGGCATCGGTGACCCGAACGGTGAACGCGAAGCTGCCGGCCTGGCTCGGCACCCCGGAGAGCACGCCGGTGGTGGCGCCCAGGGTCAGCCCCGGCGGCAGCGCACCGGCACTCACCGACCAGGCGAACGGCGCGGTGCCACCACTGACCGTGAGGGTGACCCGATAGCTCGCCCCGACCTCGCCGCCGGCCGGCGGCGGGAAGTTCAACACCGGCGGGGCGTTGACCGTCACCCCGGCGGACTGCGCCGAGTCGGGCCCGGTGCCAGCGGCGTTGACGGCCGCGACCCGGAAGGTGTACGTCGCACCGGCGGTCAGGCCGGTGACCGTGCCGGAGGTCGGCGTGGCGGGCAGCGACACCGGCGCCTGGGCGACGCCACCGAGGTACGGCGTCAGTCGGTAGCCGGTGATCGTCGAGCCGCCGTTGGCCGGCGCGCTCCAGCTGATCGTGGCGGAGTTGGTGCCGGCGGCGACCGAGTTGATCATGGGCGCTGCGGGCACCGTGTAGGGCACCACCGGGGCCGACGCGTTACTGGCCGTCCCGGTGCCGAACGCGTTGGTCGCCGCCACCTGGAAGGTGTACTGGACCGAGGTGCTCAGCCCGGTCAGCGTACGGGTGGTGGTGGCGGCGTCGACGGTGATCGGTGACTGGGCCACGCCGTCCCGGATCGGGGTGAGCACATACCCGGTGATCGGGCTGCCGTTGTCCGCCGGGGCGGTCCACGAGACGGTGGCGCTGGCGACGCCGGCAACCGCCGTCGGGGTGGCCGGGGTGGCCGGCACGGCGGCGTAGACGTAGCTGCCCGAGCCGGCGGCGCCCCGGGTGACGACCGTGACGGTGACCGGTGCGGCGCCGGAGCGCGCCGGCATCGACGAGATGCCGAGGCTGCCGTCCGCGTTGGCGGTGAAACAGCCGGCCGCCGGTGCGGCGGTGCACGGCAGCAGCAGGGTCGAGGTGCCGGTCGACTGTTCGGTGGCCGTGCCGATGGTGATCGCGGTGGCCCCCGCCAGGTTGCTGCCGCGTACGGTGACCGCACCACCGCCGGAGATCGAGCCCAATGCCGGGGAGGCGGTCACGGCGGTGGGCGCGGCCAGCGGCGCGACCGGGGTGGTGGAGTTCGCGTAACCCGGACTCGCGTCGACCGACGACGAGGTGGCCACGGTCGCCGTCTGGATCAGTGCCGGGGTGACGCCGGTGCCGGTCACCGTCGCGACCACACCGATCGGCGACAGGGTGCTGCCACCGGCAAACGGTGTGTTGCTGTTCGTACAGGTGATGCTCTGGCCCGAGGGCTGCGCGCAGACCCAGCCGGTGCCGGACGCGGCGCGCGGCACGACGCCGGTCGGCATGGTCTGGGTCACCAGGATCGGCGCGGGCTCGCTCGGGCCGGCCGCGACCCCGGCGGTGACCGTGTAGCTGACCGGGTCGCCGGGCTGCGGGCTGGCGCCGACCGAGCTGGTCTGACTCACCACGAGGTTCGGCACCTGGTTGAAGCTGACCGCGCGGGCGTTGTCGATCTCGTGGTAGTCGGTGACGGCGCCGGTCGAGCCGACCCAGCCGAAGGCGAGCTGCCGGGGAATGCCGTTGGCGTTCAGCCAGCTCGGGGAGGGGTACAGGCTCGACGCGACCACCGGCAGCGAGCCGGAGAGGGTCCGCGCCGTACCGCCCACCGGGGTGAACCGGACCGCGTACTGCCCCGCCGGCACGGTGATCCCGCTGCTGGTGGTGTACGACGAACCAGTGGTGTTGGCGACCACCTCGACCGGCACCACGGATGCCGCCTGGGTGTTCGCCCGCAGCGCGAGGGCGGTGGACGAGGTGCTGGTGGCGGTGCTGTTGATCGCGCAGTAGCCGACCCCGTTGCGGCCGGGGCCACGGATGACGACCTGGCCGGGCACCCGTCCCCCGGTGGTGGAGATGTACGGCGGGTTGGTGCACCCGGTGCCCTGGTAGACGCTGTTGCTGAAGTTGCCGAAGACGTCGAACCCGATGCCCAGATAGCCGTTGGACAGGCCGACCGAACCCCCGTTGTACGCGGCCGAGTAGCCGAGCGAGCCGCCCGGCTGGCCGATGATCGACGGCGAGCGGGGGTCGGCCGGATCGACGGCGGCGAGCACGAAGGCCAGACCGTCCGCGCCCGGACTGCTACCGCCGTACTGGTAGGCGTTGAAGGTGACGTGCAGTCCCTGTGAGGTCGGCACGCTCACCGCGCCGAACACCCCGCCCTGCCGGGTGAGCGACGCGGGTGTCAACCGGAGCCGGCCGGAGCCTGGCGGGTCGGTGGCGACGGGGCAACTGAGCAGCGGCCCGGTCGTGTTGTTGCCCGCCGCGGTCAGGCAGGCACTGTTGCTGCTGGTACCCGAGGGCACACCCGGCACCGCCACCGCACCGGTGCCGTTCGGGGTGTTGTTGTGGAAGGGCTGATCGAACAGGACCGAGCCGTCCGCCGCCGCGGCGCCGGGCAGGGCCAGCACGGCTGCCGCGACCAGGGCGACCGGGAGTGTCCCGCGCACGATCCCGCGCCAGCGCGTGAAGGACATGATCCCTCCCTGCTCAGCTTGCTCACCAGCCCTTGAGGCACTGTAGATCCCCTCCCGTCCCAAAATATGCTAAACCGGACATTCGTCGCACTGGGCTGGGTGGGGATGCAGTGCCGGAGTGGCCTGCCCGGAAGCGGGAAACGATCAGGCGCCGCGCGGGGCGTACATGATGACGGCCACGCCGAGCAGGCAGATCGCCGCTCCGGTCAGGTCCCACCGATCCGGGCGGAAGCCGTCGAAGATCATCCCCCAGGCGAGCGAGCCGGCGACGAAAACCCCGCCGTACGCGGCCAGGATGCGCCCGAAGTTCGGGTCGGGCTGGAAGGTGGCGACGAACCCGTACGCGCCGAGGGCGAGCACCCCGGCGGCGACGAACCACAGCCCTCGGTGCTCCCGCCAGCCCTGCCACACCAACCAGGCCCCGCCGATCTCCGCGACGGCGGCCAGGACGAACAGCACGACGGAACGCAGCACGGTCACCTGGCGCACCCTACTGCGCGGCGTCGAGCAGCGGCCAGGTGCCAGGACTACTCTCGATCAGCGGTGAGGAGGTGATGGCCCGTGTCGCCCGGCCCGCCGCCCGGCGCCGTACCGCCCGGCGCCGTACCGCCCGGCGCCGTACCGCCCGGCGCCGTACCGCCCGGCGCCGTACCGCCCGACCGACCGCCCGTCGATCCGGACGTCGATCTCCACCTACCGCGCCAGCGAGCGGAGTTGGCCGGCGGTAGCGGCACCCTGCTCGGCGCGATCGCCCTCGGCGGCATGGCCGGCGCCGTGCTGCGGCACGGGTTGGCGGTGGCGTTCCCCCACGACCCCGGCGGCTTCCCGTGGGCCACCTTCGCGGTCAACGTCTCGGGCTGCCTGCTCATCGGCGTACTGATGGTGTTCATAACCGAGGTGTGGACCGCACCTCGGCTGGTCCGCCCCTTCCTCGGCGTCGGCGTACTCGGCGGCTACACCACCTTCTCCACGTACGCCGTCGAGGTGCAGCAGGCGCTGGCGGTCGGCGCGCCCCGGACGGCCCTGCTGTACCTCGCCGGCAGCCTGGTCGCCGCGCTCACCGCAGTCCGGCTCGGCCTCACCCTCACCCGCCTGGCGACCGGCGCGCGGCACCGGCGGAGCGCCGGATGACCGTGCTGCTCGTGGCGCTCGGCGCGGCCGTCGGGGCACCGCTGCGCTATCTCCTCGACCGGGCGGTGCAGAGTCGTCACGACTCCGCCTTCCCCTGGGGCACCCTCACCGTCAACGTGGTGGGCTCGCTGATCCTCGGTGTGCTGATCGGTGGCGCCACCGTGGGTGCGGTCCCCGGTTCCCTGGTCGCCCTGCTCGGCAGCGGCCTGTGCGGGGCACTGACCACCTACTCGACCTTCGGCTACGAGACGGTGCGGCTGTTCGAGGACGGCGCCCGCCGCCACGCACTGGCTAACGTCGTGCTCAGCGTCGCCGCCGCGCTCGGCGCCGCCTTCGTCGCCGTCACCCTCACCGCGCCCCTCTGGCCGTAATCCAAAGCTCGTCCCTGGATCTTGGTTCGAAACGGCCTCCATGGGGGCCGTCTCGTACCAAGATCCGCGAGACAGAACCTAGTCGACCGGGTAGGCCATCGTGGCGGCGAGCGCCAGCGCGCCGGGAAGCCGGGTGTCCTGGCGGAGGAACTGCACCACCACCGGCACCGGGGACCGGAGCACACAGCCGTACGGCCGGTCGAGGCGGACGGCCTCCGGGTCGATCAGGTCGTTGACCCGTACGTGCTGGATCCGCCGGGCGCCGACGACCAGCCGGTACGGCCCGACCGGCTCGGTGTCCTCGTAGTAGAAGTCCAGCCGCAGGTCCGCCTCGTCGTCGCCGGTGTTGAGCACACACAGCTGGTCGAAGCTGGTGTACTCCGGCTCCGGGCCGGTGCCGCCGAACGGGATGCGGCCACCCGGCACCACCCACACCCGCGCCCCGAGCGCCATCAGGCATCCTCCAGCAGCCGGGCCAGGTCGGGGGTGAGGAACACCCCGTCCGGGTCGAGCCGACGCCGCACCTCCTGGAAGTCGTCCCACCTGGGCAGCAACGGACGCAGTTCCCGGGCGGTCAACCAGTGCTTCTTGCCCCAGTGCGGCCGGCCACCGTAACGCCGGAAGACGGCCTCCATGTCGCGGAAGTACTCCTCGTAGGGCAGGGAGGTGTTCTGTAGGCAGGCGATGGTGGTGGTGGGACGGCCGTACGCGTTGCTCAGCCAGATATCGTCGCCGGCGATGGTGCGGACCAGCACCCGCCAACCCACCGTGCGGCGGTGCCGGCTCAGAATGCGCCGCCGGACCTCGGCGAAGCAGGCCGGGAACGCATCCGAGGGGAGCATGTACTCGATCTCCTCGAAGCGCAGTTCCCGGTGCCGGGGGATGGTCCGGTGGGTCGGCCCGACCTCGATCTCCCGCAGCTCGCCCGCCGGGCCGGACTCCAGCAGTTGGCGGGTCGACCACGGCTGCCCGTCCTGCGCGTCGTCCGCCCGGTTCATCGTCCGGACCTGGGTCAGGTCGCTGCGGGGATACCAGTAGAAGTCCATGTTGCGGTTGGTGTGCTGCAACTCGGCCAGGTGGTCCAGGGTCCACTCGACCGGCGCGCACCAGGCCCGCCGACGCAGTTCGTACCGAGGCTGCACGCCGAGGGTCAGCTGGGTGACCACGCCCAGTACGCCCAGCGAGAGCCGGGCGGCGGGCAGCAGTTCGGCGTTCTGGTCCGCCGAGATGTCGAGCGTCTCACCGGTCCCGGTGACCAGACGGACCCCGGTCACCTGGGTGGAGAGGTTGCCGAAGCCGAGGCCGGTGCCGTGGGTGCCGGTCGCGGTGGCACCCGCGATCGACTGGTAGTCGACGTCACCGAGGTTGTCCATCGCCAGGCCGGCGTCGTAGAGGCCCTCACCGAGCGCCTTGAGCCGGGTACCGCCCAGGACGGTGGCGAACTCGCCGGCCTTGTCGATCACCCCCGCCATCCGGTCCAAGCTGACCAGGAGGCCGTCGGTACGCACCAGTGGGCTCGACGAGTGTCCGGAGCCCACCGGCCGCAGGGTGCGGCCCGACTCGCGGGCCCGCACGATCAGGTCCCGCACCTCGTCCTCGTCGGCCGGCTCGGCGTGGCCGGCCGGGGTGAAGGTGAGGCTGCCGGACCAGTTCACGAACGGACGGGACACCCCACGAACTCCTCTGCTCCGCGAATGGGGCGCTTACCCGGCAGCCGGCGGGGTAGTCGTAGGCGGTGAACTATCCCCCCATTGACTCGTACGCCTTCCTCTCCGACACCCACACCGCCGCGCTGGTCGCCGCCGACGGCGCGGTCGAATGGTTCTGCGTGCCGCACTTCGCCGGCGACGCGGTCCTCGCCCGCCTCCTGGATCGTGACGCGGGCGGCGTGCTCGAACTGTCCGTGGCCGGCGGCGCCGCGCCGACCCGGCGCTACCTGCCGGACACCCTCGTCCTGGAGACCCGGTGGTCGACCCCGCAGGGGTCGGCGATCGTGCATGACTTCCTGTCGGTGGCGCCGGGTGACGAGGCCCAGCCGCTGCGCGCCGACAAGCTGCTGGTGCGCCGGGTGACGGTGGAGCGGGGCACCGTCGAGTTGGCCGTCCGGGTGGCGCCCCGGGCCGGGTACGGCGCCCGGGACGTCGTCTGGGAGCAGGCCGGCGGGCGCTGGCGGGCCACCGGCACCGATCTGTGGGTGGGCGTCGACCTGCCCGGCGAGGTGACCGGTGGGGAGCTGCGCTTCGCCGCGGAGCTGTCCGCCGGTACGACGTTGGCCCTGCTGGTCGGTTACGACGACGACGCAGCCGACGTGGTCGACCCGGACGAGTTGCTGGCTCGTACCTGCCGGACCTGGCAGGCGTGGTCGGCGCGCAGCGACTACACCGGCTTCGGGGCCGACGCCGTCCGGCACAGTGCGCTGGTGCTGCGGGGGCTTTCCTTCGACGAGACCGGCGCGCTGATCGCCGCGCCCACCACCAGCCTGCCCGAGGAGATCGGCGGGGTGCGCAACTGGGACTACCGCTACGCCTGGCACCGGGACGCGGCGCTGCTGCTGCTCGCCCTGTTCCGGCTCGGTCACGCCGAGGAGGGGCGGCGGTACCTGCACTTCCTGCTCTCCGTCTGCACCGGCGAGTTGCTCACCCCGCTTGTCGACATCCTCGGCAGCACCGCCGACGAGGAGGAGCTACCCCACCTGGAGGGGTACGCCGGCTCCCGGCCGGTGCGGATCGGCAACGAGGCCGCCGAGCAGGTGCAGTTCGACACGTACGGGCACATCATGGATGCCGCGCTGGTGTACCAGGACCTCACCGGTGACCTGACCGACGAGCAGTGGGCGCTGCTGCGCCGGCACGTCGACGTGATGGCCGGCCGGTGGCGCGAGCCGGATCACGGCATCTGGGAGGTACGCGGGCCGCGCCAGCACTACGTCAACGCGAAGGTGATGACCTGGGTCTGCCTGGACCGGGGGGTACGCCTGGCGGAACTGCTCGACGACCGGACCGCCGACGTGGAGCGGTGGCGCGCGGCCCGCGACGCGGTGCACGCCGAGGTCCTGGAGCGCGGCTTCGACCCACAGGTCGGCAGCTTCGTGATGACGTACGGATCGACCGAGCTGGACGCCTCGTTGCTGCGCATCCCGCTCGTCGGTTTCCTACCCGGCGACGACCCCCGGATGCTCGCCACCATCGACCGGGTGCGGCAGGAGTTGGAGATCGGCCCTGGCCTGCTGCGGCGCTACCGGGCCGACGACGGGCTGCCCGGCGAGGAGGGCGCCTTCCTGCTCTGCTCGTTCGAGCTGGTCTCGGCGCTGGTGCTGGCCGGCCGGCGGGACGAGGCCAGCAAGGTCTTCGACCAGCTCAGCCAGTACGCCGGCCCGCTCGGCCTGTACGCCGAGCAACTCGCCGCCGACGGCACCGCGCTGGGTAACTACCCGCAGGCCTTCACCCACCTCGCGTTGATCGAGGCGGCGCTGAACCTGGACGGGGCCGGCGACCGGGAGGCGCTGCACGCCTGGGCCGCCCGGGGTGGTCACTGACCGGCCCCGGGGTTGTCCGGCTGGGAACCAGGCCGGCCCGGCGAGCGACTACCGGTACATGGGGTGCGAGCAGTGGCGGGAGATTCTGTCGGCGCAGTTGGACGGTGAGGCGACGCCGGGCGAGGAACGTGCGGCCAGCGGGCACCTTGACACCTGTCTGAGCTGCCGGGGCTGGCTGGACACGGCGGCCACGGTGACCCGGCGGGCGCGTACCCAGGTGGTGTCGGCGCTGCCGGATCTGACCGAGACCATCCTCACCGCCGCGCCGCCACCGCAGCGGCGCTGGCGTACGCCGGTCGCCGCGCTGCGGCGCCAGCGGTGGTTCGCATCGCTGGCCGGCCGGGTCACCGCGGTCACCGGCTTGCGTGCCGCGCTCGGCCTGCTCGGTGCGGTGCAACTGGTCCTCGGGCTGGCCCAGATCGGTCGGGCCGAGGTGGCCCAGCACCTGCACGCCACCGGTCAGCACCTGTGGCACGAGTCCGCCGCCTGGAACGTGGCGGTCGGGGCCGGCTTCCTCTTCGTGGCGCTGCGCCGGACCCGCCCCTCCGGCCTGCTGCCCATGCTCAGTGCCTTCGTGGCGACGCTCGTCCTGCTGTCCGTCAACGACCTGGTCGCCTCCCAGGTCGCGGTGGAGCGCCTGATCAGCCATGGCTTCCTGGTGGTCGGTTATCTGATCACCGTGCTGCTGGCCCGCAGCATGCGGCAGCCCGGCGACCCGAGCGACCGGCACCGCCCGGAGCGTTCCCGCTGGCGGTTGCGCCTCGACGAGACCGACGAGCCCGCCGCCCTGCGCCTGCTGCCGCCCTACCCGGCCCAGGCCCAGCACGGTCGGCAACACACCCCGCGCCGAGCCGCCTGACCGGTCCGACCCCCGTGCCAGGGCGGTGTCGGACCGCCCCGGCCAGGTCGGGATCGCGGGTCAGCCGACGGCGCCCGGGCGGTCACCCCGGCGGCCGGTGGCCGGACGCATCGCCGCGACCAGGTCCTCGCGGGCCCGGGCCACCCGGGAGCGGATGGTGCCGACCGGGATGTCGCAGACCTGCGCCGCCTCGGCGTACGACAGCCCGAGCAGTTGGGTGGTGACGAACGCCTCCCGCCGCTCGGGGGCCAGGCCGTCGAGCAGCCCGTGCAGCACCACCTCCTCGTCCACCCCGCCCCGCATCCCGGCCGAGGTCGCCTCGGCGGCGGCCTGCCAGTCGGTGAGGTTCGCGGTGCGCGGGCGGGCGGTGGCGGCCCGCACCTGGTCCACGGCGACCCGGCGGGCGATGGCGAGCAGCCAGGTCCGGGCGGTGGAACGGCCGGCGAACGACGGCAGGGCACGCCAGGCTCGCAGGTACGTCTCCTGGACCAGGTCGTCGACCTCCCGCACCCCGGGCAGGTGGGCCAGGAACCGTCGTACGTCATGCTGCGTGGCGCGGACGAACGCCGCGGCGGCGGCATGGTCGCCCCGGCCCGCGGCGAACGCGTACCCGGTGATCTCGTCGGTCACGGCTGTCATCGCCGTATTGGTCGGTCGGCGGGGCGGGTTGGTTCCCGCGACATCCGAGATTCACGCCGTCGCCGGTCCGGAGCCCGCTCAGGCCGAACCGCCGGGCGGCGCTGGCCAGCCCGGCGGTTCGGTGGATCCGCAGGTCAGCTCCGGAACGCGTCCTTGATCTTCTCGCCGGCCTGCTTGATGTTGGCGCGGGTCTGATCGGCACGACCCTCGGTCTCCAGCCGCTCGTTGTCGGTGGCCCGGCCGACACCTTCCTTGACCTTGCCGGTGGTGTTCTCGGCGCTGTTGTTGAACTTGTCCTCGAGACCCATGTCAACCTCCCGGGGTTCGTGCGGTGGCTACCGCAATCAGGTACCCAGTCGAGCCCGGCCAAACCACCGAGGTCAGGAAACCGCGCGGAACCGGCGGAGCCGCAGGCTGTTGGCGACCACGAAGACCGAGGAGAAGGCCATCGCCGCTCCGGCGATCATCGGGTTGAGCAGCCCGGCGGCGGCCAACGGCAGCGCCGCCACGTTGTACGCGAAGGCCCAGAACAGGTTGCCCTTGATGGTGCCCAGGGTGCGGCGGGCGAGCCGGATGGCGTCCACCGCGGCCAGCAGGTCGTCGCGGACCAGGGTCAGGTCGGACGCCTCGATCGCCGCATCCGTACCGGTGCCCATGGCCAGACCGAGATCGGCCTGGGCGAGCGCGGCGGCGTCGTTGACCCCGTCACCCACCATCGCCACCACCCGGCCCTCGGCCTGAAGCCGGGCGACCACGTCGACCTTCTCCGCCGGCAGCACCTCCGCGATCACCTCGTCGACACCCACCTCGGCGGCCACCGCCGCCGCCACCGTGGCGTTGTCGCCGGTGAGCAGCACCGGGGTCAGACCCAACGCACGCAGTCGGCGTACCGCCTCCGGGCTGGTCGGTTTGACCTGGTCGGCCACGGCGAGCACGGCACGGGCCCGGCCCTCCCAACCGACCAGCACCGCCGTACGGCCCGCCGCCTCCGCGTCGGTCGCCGCCCGCGCCAGATCGTCCGGTACGACAAGGCCGCGCTCACGCAGCAACCGGGGCCGGCCGAGCAGCACCTCGCGGCCGTCCACGGTGCCGGTGACGCCCAGCCCGGCCACGTTCACGAAACCGGTGACCGGCGGCAGTTCGCCGACCTCGACGGCGCCGGCCACCACCGCCCGCGCGACCGGATGCTCCGAGCCGGATTCCAGCGCGGCGGCCCGCCGGAGCACCTCGTCGCGTTGCTCCCCCGCGCCGGGGGTCACCTCCAGCAGGGTCATCCGACCGGTGGTGACGGTGCCGGTCTTGTCCAGCACCACCGTGTCGACCCGTTTGGTGGACTCCAGCGTCTCCGGCCCTTTGATCAACACACCGAGTTGGGCCCCGCGTCCCGTGCCGACCAGCAGCGCGGTCGGCGTGGCCAGGCCGAGGGCGCACGGGCAGGCGATGATCAGCACCGCCACCGCGGCGGTGAACGCCGGGGTCGGTCCGGCGCCGGAGCCGAGCCACCAGCCGAGCGTTCCGGCCGCCAGCAGCAGCACGATCGGCACGAAGATCCCAGAAATTCGGTCGGCGAGGCGCTGGGCGGCGGCCTTGCCGGACTGCGCCCGCTCGACCAGCCGGGCCATCTGGGCCAGTTGGGTGTCGGCGCCGACCCGGGTCGCGGTGACCACCAGGCGGCCTCCGGCGTTGACGCAGCCGCCGACCACGGCGTCACCGACCCCGACTTCGACCGGTACCGACTCGCCGGTGACCAGGCTGGCGTCGACCGCCGACGAGCCCTCGTCCACCTTCCCGTCGGTGGCGATCTTCTCGCCGGGCCGGACCACGAACCGGTCCCCCACCGCGAGTTGCTCGACCGGGATCCGGGTCTCCACCCCGTCGCGCAGCACCGACACGTCCTTGGCGCCGAGTTCCAGCAGTGCCCGCAGGGCCGCCCCGGCGGTGCGCTTGGAGCGGGCCTCGAAGTAGCGGCCGGCGAGGATGAACGCGGTCACCCCGGCAGCCGCCTCCAGGTAGATGTTGCCGGCGCCGTCGGTGCGGCCGATGTCGAAGCTGAACGGGTGGGTCATTCCGGGCGTGCCGGCGGTGCCGAGGAACAGCGCCCACACCGACCAGCCGAAGGCCGCCAGGGTGCCCACCGAGACCAGGGTGTCCATGGTCGCCGCGCCGTGTCGCAGGTTCACCAGCGCGGCCCGGTGGAACGGCAGCCCGCCGTAGACCACGACCGGGGCGGCCAGGACCAGCGACAGCCACTGCCAGTAGGTGAACTGCCAGGACGGCACCATGGCCAGCGCGATCACCGGCACGGTCAGCCCCACGCAGACCCACAGCCGGGTACGCAGGCTCCGCAGTTCGTCCGCCGGCTCGTCGCTGGTGGCCGGGGTGTTGGCCGGCGCCGGCAGCGTCGCGCGGTAGCCGGTCTTCTCCACCGTGGCGATCAGGTCGTCCGGGGTGACCGGTGCGTCGTACGAGACGGTGGCCTTCTCGGTGGCGTAGTTGACGCTGGCCTGGACGCCGTCGAGCCGGTTCAGTTTCTTCTCGATCCGGGCGGCGCAGGAGGCGCAGGTCATCCCGCCGATCGACAGCTCGATCTGGTTCGTCGCCGTGGACAGCGGTCTGCTGGTGGTCATCGCTGGTCCCGTCAGTCGTGCTCGTGGCCGGGCGTACCGTGCCCGTCGTCGGGCGTGGCCCCGTCCGGCCTGGGAAGGTCGCCCGGTTCGCCGACGTGCACGGTGAACTCGGCGGTGCGTACCACCCCGCCATGTTGGAAGTCGAGATAGAGCCGGTACGCCCCGACCGAGGGGAACTCGGTGGCGAAGCTGACCTGTGGGCCGGGCTCGGTCCGCCCGTCACCCGGTACGCCCTCGGGGTGCACGTGCAGGTACGCCAGGTCCCCCTGGCGCAGCGCGACCAGGTGCCCGTACGCGCCCAGGTACGGATCGAGATCGGTGACCGGTACGCCGTCCCGGCTGACGGTGAGCGTCAGCGTCGTGCTGCGGCCGGGCTGCGGTGTGCCGGCGAGGTCGACGGTGTAGCCGTCGACCGTGGCGCGGCTCGCCGGGGCGGGCAGTGGCCGCTCGGTCAACTCCCCGGGCACGGTCAGGTCGACGCCGAGGGTCAGCGGCTCGGCGCCGGTCGGGGTGAAGTCGGCGAACGCCCGCCACACGCCGGGCCCACCGAGCGGCGAGGCGACCCGCCAGGTCCCGTCGGCGGCCAGTTCCGGATGCACGTGCCGGAAGCCGGCCAGATCTCGGCGGGCCACGATCAGGTGCATCGGCTTGTCGTGGACCACGTCGTACCTGGTCACCGGCTGTCCGTCCGGCCCGCTGATCCGGAAGGCGAATTCGCCTGGGGCCGCGCCGACCGGCACCAGGGTGTAGCCACGGTCGGAGACGAGCAGCCCGCCGGGCAGCCCCGCGTCGGGCCCGTCCGCTGCCGCGTCGGGCGCGGCTGTGTCGGTGCCGTGCGGGGCACCGTCCGCGTCGTGGCCGTCGGCGACGACCGGGGCCACGGGGCCGGTCACCTGGCCGACCCCGTACGCCGCCCCGAAGACCGCCGCGAGACCGAGGGCGAAACCACTCAGCTTCGTCGCCGTGTTCATCGCTGCACCTCGGGTTTCCGCCGGTCGGCTCAGGCGCCGAGCAGCTCGTATCCGGCTTCGTCGACGGCCGCGCGCACCGCGTTCTCGTCGAGCGGCTGTTCGCTGGTCACGCTGACCCGGCCGGCGGCCAGATCGACCTGGACGTCGTTGACGCCCGGGATCGCACCGACCTCGGCGCTGACCGCGCTGACGCAGTGCCCGCAGGTCATGCCCTGCACCTGGTACGTCGTGGTGACCATGAGGTTCTCCCTTCCGGGCCCAGCCGCTGGCTGGGCCGGCACTCGCCTGGATACCCACCGGGGGTATCCGCAGCGCCGACCGTACCATACCCCCCAGGGGTAGGCTATCCTCGTGGTCATGACCACACCCGCACCGATCCGCGGCTACACCGCCAGCAAGGATCAACTGCTCGCCCGGCTGCGCCGCGTCGAGGGCCAGGTGCGCGGCGTCGAGAAGATGGTCGACGACGATCGCTACTGCATCGACGTGCTCACCCAGATCTCCGCCATCCAGGCCGCGCTGGACAAGGTCGCCCTCGGGCTGCTCGACGGGCACGCCCGGCACTGCATGCACACCGGTGCCGCCGAGGGCCGCGCCGACGAGATGGCCACCGAGATGATGGCCGCCGTCGGCCGCCTGATGAAGCGCGGCTGAGCAGCCGTACCGCCCCGCGCCCATGGGCGTGGACCGATGTCGCGAACCGCCGACGAGCGCCCGCGACCTGCGTTCCGATGCCGGGCTGGCTACCATTCGCACACGATGGCCTGCCGACCTGCGCGCTTTCCGGCCCGCGCCCGCCGGACGCACACCACCGCCGCCGCTTTGCGGCGCCCGGCCAGAGCCGGCCCAACACTCACCGTACGCAGCCGGTTCGCCACGTTCCGGCCGCCTCGGCCGCCCACCGTGACAGTCGTACGACAGGGCTGAACCGACTCGCCTGCCGACACGTACTCCGGATGGAAATCGTTGGGAGACTATTGAATGGGCGCCGACCACACCCGTTCCGCTCCGCCCACCCCGCCCAGGGTGCGGCGGATCCTCGTCGTGACGGTGGTCCCCCTCTTCCTCGCCACGCTGGTCGCCGCCCTGGTGCTCTGGCCCCGTGACGCACCGCGCCCCGAGCCGGGCGACGACCTGCCCCGCTACCACGGCACGGTCACCCGGGTGGTGACCGAACCGTGTCCGCCCAACCCGGTGGTCCCGGAGGGCACCCCGACGACGGCCGACGGCCCGTGCGGCACCGTCACCGTACGGGTGGAGAACGGTCCGGACGCCGGCCAGGAGGTCGCCACGCCGATCCCGGCCGGCCCCGGCGCACCCCGGGTCGGCGTCGACGACGACGTCATCCTGGTTTCGCTGATCGACCCGGAGGATCCCTCGATCAGCGCCTACAACATCGCCGAGCACCAGCGCGGCAAGCCACTGATCTGGCTCGGGGTGCTCTTCGCCGCCGCCATCGTCGCCTTCGGGCGGCTGCGCGGGCTGGCCGCCCTGGCCGGTCTGGCCGCCAGCTTCGCCATCCTGCTCACCTTCGTGCTGCCCGGCATCAGCGCCGGCCAGCCGCCGCTGGTGGTCGCCATCGTCGGCGCCGCGTTGATCATGTTCGTGGTGCTGTACCTGACCCACGGCGTGTCCGCGCAGACCTCGGTCGCCGTACTCGGCACCCTGGGCGCGCTGGTGCTCACCGGGCTGCTCGGCCTGGCCGCGACCGGCGCCACCCACCTGACCGGCTTCGGCAGCGAGGACGCCACCACGCTGTCCATGTTCCGGGCCGACGTGGACCTGCACGGCCTGCTGCTGGCCGGCATCATCATCGGTTCCCTGGGCGTACTCGACGACGTCACGGTCACCCAGGCGGCGGCGGTCACCGAACTGGCCCACGCCAACCCGAACTTCTCCCGCCGCGAGTTGTACCGCTCGGCGACCCGGGTGGGACGGGCGCACATCGCCTCCGTGGTGAACACCATCGTCCTGGCGTACGCCGGTGCGTCGCTGCCGCTGCTGCTCCTGCTCACCGCCGACTCCCGCGCGCTGGGTCAGATCGTGACCAGCGAGTTCCTGGCCCAGGAGATCGTCCGCAGCGTGGTGGCCACGCTCGGGCTGATCGCCGCCGTACCGCTGACCACCGCCCTGGCGACGCTGGTGACCACCGCCGGCCGGGGCCGTGCCGGGGCCACCGTCGCGGGCGGCCCGCCCGACGACGACGAACCGGCCGCTGCCGTGGCGGGCGGCGGCGACAACCCCAGGGTTTCCCGGCCGGCGACGGACCGGGCCGAGGCGCTACACGCCCTCAGCACACCGCGCACCCGCAACACGTCCTCCGCCACCCGCTCGGAGTGGCCCGAACCGGACAGGAGCACGGACACCCGATGGTGACACTCCTCAGCGTGAACGCGCCGACCTCGCCGATCGGCATGCGTGTCACTCGTCACCCACCGCGATTACGAAATGACACATCTCGTCGGGTTCGGGGCGTAGAGGCCCAGATGGACTGTCAGGTAACCTCACTGCCGGTCACCGCCGAAGGCGCGCAGCGGCGCCTGCGGTGCCGCCGCCCAATCGCCACCAGGCGAGCCGGGAACCCAGGTACGTGGGGTGAATCCGCGACAGCGGTAGGGGCCACTTCCGTCCCGAACCCGTCAGCTAACCCGGTCGGCGGTCGATGGAAGGGAAGACAGTGACGGCACCCCTACGCCGCTGGTTGACGCCCGTGGTGGCCGTGTTCGCCGCGTTCGCCGTGTTCGCCGGGCCGATGCCCGCGCCGGCCGCGCCAAAGCCACCCGCGCCTTCGGATCATGACGACCCGCCGATGCTCAACGACCTGATCGAGGCGAGCAGCCGGGACTTCAGCAAGGCCAAGGCGAACCTCGAAAAGTCCAAGAAGAAGCAGCTCTCCCTCGCGTTGGAGGTCCGCCGCGCGCAGGCCGATCTGGACGCGCTCGCGCCGCAGGTCGCCGAGATCGCGACGCAGTCGTACCGGACCGGTCGGGTGGGTGCGATCGCGATGCTGTTGCAGAGCAACGCCCCCGACTCGTTCCTCGACCGGGCGTCCGCACTCGACGAGTTGAACCTGGTCAACGGCAAGAAGCTGGGCGAGGTCAACGCGGTGAAGCTGCGCGCCGAGACCGCCAAGCTGGCGCTCGACGCCGAGGTACGCGAGCAGCAGAAGCTGACCAACGACATGGCCCGCAAGAAGAACGAGGCAGAGAAGTCGCTGCGGCTTGTCGGCGGCACCGGCCTCACCGGCGGACTGGTGGCCGCCACCTCCCCGGTCGCCCGGGTGGCGCCCAACCGGGCCGCGGACGGCAGCTGGAAGCCAGAGTCGTGCAGCCAGAAGGACCCGACCACGTCGGGCTGCATCACGCCCCGGACGCTGCACATGTACAAGGAGGTCAAGCGGGCCGGCTTCGACCGGTTCGTGGGCTGCTTCCGGCCGGGCGACAAGTTCGAGCATCCCAAGGGCCGGGCCTGTGACTGGTCGTTGCAGAACCGCGGCTTCGCCCCGTGGCACAACAACGACACCCGGATCTACGGCAACAACCTGGCGGCCTTCCTGGTCCGCAACGCCGATCGGCTGGGCGTCTACTACGTGATCTGGAACCGGCAGATCTGGTTCGTCACGAGCAATACCTGGAGTTCCTACAGCGGCCCGTCGAACCACACGGACCACGTGCACGTCTCGTTGTTCTAGGCCGCCTCCGGCGTACTGCGAGGGCCGTCCCGCTGGTAGCGGGACGGCCCTCGCCGTTTGGTCCGGGGTGTTGCGCGTCAGGCGGCCGGCGCCGCGATGGCGGCCAGGTCCGCCGGTTCTGCGGCCACCGCCCGCACCTCGCCAGCGGCCAGCCGGTACGACATGCCGACCACCGCGCAACGTCCGGCGGCCACCTCGGCGGCGAGCGTCGTGGAGGAGTCCAGCATCGCCGTTACGGTCTGCGCGATGTGGATGTCGACGATCTGGTCCAGCTCGTCCACCCCGGCGGCCTGGGCCCGGCGCAGGCTGGGCACCACGGCGTCCACCACCGCGCGCAGGTGTCCGCCGGGCGAGGTGCCGGTGGCCAGGGCCGCCCGGGCCGCCTGCACGGCACCGCACGAGTCGTGTCCGAGCACCACCACCAGCGGCGTACGCAGCACCGACACCGCGTACTCCACGCTGCCCAGCACCTCCGGGCCGATGGTGTGCCCGGCGGTACGGACCACGAAGAGGTCACCCAGCCCACGGTCGAAGATGATCTCAGCGGCCAGCCGGGAGTCGGAGCAGCCGACGATCACCGCGAACGGGTGCTGCTCCGCCGCGACGGCGGCCCGGCGGCCGGCGTTCTGGTTGGGGTGCCGCAGCGTGTCGGTGACGAACCGTCGGTTGCCGGCCATCAGCTCGGCGAGCGCCTGTTGCGGGGCGCCCGGAAGATCCGTGGTGAGCAGCTCACGCTCCGGCCCCGGCTGCGTGCCGATCGATCCGGGTCGACTCATCCGGCGTCACCTCGCTTCTCGTGCGATGCCTGGTCATCCCGGCCGACGCTGGTCACGGGCTGCCCCCACCGTCACACGCAGTGCAAGCCACGTCAAGCAATGCGTGATATGCATTTCAGGTATCGCTCGACGCTTGCGTACGGGACCGAACGGGTGCGCGGGCGGACGGCGCGGCCCGGAGAACCGAAGGGTGGGTCATACGATGGCGGACATGGCAACCACAGGCGAGCGGGAAAGCACCCGTAACTGGACTTTCCTCACAAACCACGCGCATGTGCTGCTCGCCATCGCCCGTAACCCCACCGCCCGGCTACGTGACGTCGCCGACGAGGTGGGTGTGACCGAGCGGGCCGCCCAGGCCATCGTCGCCGACCTGGAGGCCGGCGGTTACCTGCATCGCACCCGGGTCGGGCGGCGCAACGAATACACCCTCAACCCGGCCGGCCGGTTCCGCCACCCCGCCGAGGCCGACCGCCAGGTCGGCGACCTGCTGGCGCTGTTCACAAAGGAGCCGGTGGCCGGCACCACGCCGTAGATCCGGGCACCGACCCGACGCTCGGCGTGGCACGCTTCACCATCCGGTCACCTTCGTGGCGCTGCGATCCCCCGCCGGGGGCGATAGGTTTGAGCCGTGCCGACTTTCGCGTTCGCCCGTCCACTGTGGCCGGCGACGCTGTGCGCGCTGCGGGAGTTGACCCGCCTGGCGCTGGCGGCACTCGTACTGGCCGTCGGTCTCGGCACGGCCACCGCCACCGATCCCGCGTCCCGGCCCGGTGCCACCGACCTGTCGGCCCCGCCGGCCGCCACCGTGGTCGCGGCCCGGCCGGTCGTCGCGGCCGTTCCAGTCGCCGAGCAGCTACCGGCCCGGCCGGTCCAGGCGCTCGCACCGGCCCGCCCCGAGCACACCGACGCCGTAGCCGCCCCGGTCGCCGCCATCGCGACCCGGCCCGCCGCCGTACGCATCGCCGTCGGTCCGGGCGAGCCGACCCGGCGCGGTCCGCCCACCGCCTGACCGAGGCAGGCCCGTCACGGGTCACCGCGAGCCTCGGCGACCGCCGAAGCCGCGCCCCACCCGCGACGCTCCGCCGGCCCGATGGGCACGCGGACTCCTGCCTCCCCTCCAGCACAGTCGACGACCCTCACCCGACCACGAGGTGCTGATGATGCGAACCGCTCTCTCCGCCGTACTCCTCGACGTACCCCGGGCCGCCGCCATCTGGCTGAGCCTGTTGGGTGTTGTCACCCTCGCCGTCTCCGGCCTGCTGCTGCGTCCCCGGCGACTCCGCTTCGACGCGGGTGCCCGGATCCGCGAGGCGGCCCTGCCGAGCAAGTCCGAACAGCCCGCCCGGCAGCGCGACCAGGACCGCTGGGCCGAGGAGGTGACGGTGGCCGCCGAGCGGGCCGAGACGACGGCCCGCCGCCAGCGTGACGACTGGCTGGCCGCGCAGGACGAGGCCGAGCAGGCGTGGCAGGCGTACGAGGCGGCGGAGGCGGACGTCCGCCGGTTGTCCGACGCCGCCGGCCTGCCACTGCCGCAGACCCCACGCACCCCGACCGAGTACGCCGACCGTGAGCGCTGGCTGCACCGGGCGGCGCTGGACGCGTACTGGCGGCGGGAACTGTCGGTGGAGCAGCTCAGCGATGTCTTCGCACACCGGGGCTGGGATCCCCGACTGCACCCGGTCGAGCAGGAGTTGGTGCTGCGCCGGGCGGTACGCGACCACCTCTTCGCCCAGCAGCGGGCCGCTCGGGAGCGGGAGCAGGAAGCCTGGCGGGCCGCCGAGGTCGCCGCCGCGTCGGCGCGCAGCCTGCGGGCGGAGACCGTCTCCGCGCTCCTGCCGGCAGCCGAACAGCACGAGTCGGTGCTGCCGCTGACCGCGTTCGGCGAGGTCGAGCAGGCCGCGTCCGGTGGGGTCGAGCAGACCCGCGAGATTCCGACCGTGGCCGTCGGCCGGGCCCCGGTCGCCGCGTACTGACCCGACGCGCCGCAGGCGGACGCCCGGTGGCCGCGCGGGTCGGTCAAACCTGCGCCACGACGGTGTCGGAGCGACGCCGGACGGGTACGACCTCGCCCGAGGCGAGGAGGGCGACGTGGTCGCAGCGGGTGCCGGGCGCGAGCCCGATAAGGCGGCGGACCGGGAAGCCGGACCGCGACAGACGTGGGCGGCCCTGCCCTGGCTGGTTCGCTCCGCGGTGGTCTGGAGCGCCTGCCTGGTGGTGATCGCCGCCGGGCTCTATCTGCTGGCCCGGATCACCATGCTGGTCACGCCGCTGGCCATCGCCCTGGCCGCCACCTTCTTCCTCGCCGCCCTGCTCGACCCGGTACAACTCGCGCTGCGCCGGCTGCGGCTGCCCGCCGCGCTGGCCGCCCTGCTCACCGTGCTGCTGCTGCTCGGCATCCTGGGCGGGGTCGGGGTGCTGGTGTGGAACCTGACCGCCGTCCAGTTCAGCGAGTTGGGCGACGAGTTGCGGCAGGGGCTGGGACGCACCCGCGAACTGATCACCTCCACGCTGCCGGTGACCGACCAGCAGCTCGACGGCCTGCTCGCCCAGCTCCGCCAGGGGGTCACCGATCAGGAGGTCGACCCGGTCTCCAGTGCCCGCACCGTGGCCGAGGTGTTCGGCTCCGCCCTGCTCGCCCTGGTGCTGCTGTTCTTCCTGCTGAAGGACGGCCGGGGGATGTGGCACTGGACGCTGGACCGGATGACCGGGCCGAACCGGGAGGTCGCCGCCGAGGCGGGCCGGGTCGGCTGGCACACCCTCGGCTCGTACAGCCGGGGGACCATGCTGATCGCGGGCATCGACGCGGTCGGCATCGGCCTGGCACTGGTTCTGCTCGGAGTGCCGCTGGCGTTCCCGCTGGCCTTGATCACGTTCATCGGCGGCTTCGTACCGATCATCGGTGCGACGGTGGCCGGTGCGGTCGCGGTGCTGGTCGCGCTGGCCGCCGACGGTCCCACCACGGCCCTGCTCACCCTGGCCGCCGTGATCGCCGTCCAGCAGATCGAGGGCAACCTGCTGGAGCCGCTGGTGATGAAACGGCAGGTACGACTACACCCGGTGGTGATCCTGCTCGCGGTGACCGCCGGCACCCTCATCGCCGGCATCGCGGGTGCCTTCGTCGCGGTGCCGATCGCCGCCGTCGCCTGGCGGATCATCGACAGCGTGCAGCGCCAACGACAGGCCGCCGCAGCAGCACCGCCGCAACCGCCCACCCCCGGCCCAGCCGAACCGCCCGCCCGACCGCGCCCCGAACCAGCCTGAGCCGCACCTCGCCCCCGGCACATCCGGCGTGCACCCGCGCCTCGCCCGACCCCGACGAGTCGGCCCGGGGCGCACCGTGGGCGGGGCTCGCCTGGCGTGCGCGAACGGGCACGCACGGTGTCAGGCGGGGGTGGGTTGGGGGTGCAGGTGGTCGTGGAACCACGCGGCAGCCGCCTCGGCGACCTGCTCCAGGGTGCCGGGCTCCTCGAAGAGGTGCGTCGCGCCGGGGATCACCCGCAGGTCGGCCGGGGCCGCCAGCTGACCCAGGGCGTGCTGGTTGAGGGAGATCACCTGCTCGTCGAGGCCACCGACGAGCAGCAGGGTGGGGGCGCGTACCTCACCCAGGGCGGCGCCGGCCAGGTCGGGGCGACCGCCCCGGGACACCACGGCGTGCACCTGCTCCGGTCGTCGTGTGGCGGCGACGAGGGCGGCGGCGGCACCCGTACTGGCTCCGAAGAGACCGATCCGGGCCGCGCCGAACGGTTGCTCGGCGGCCAGCCAGTCCACGATCGCGGCCAGCCGGGTGGCCAGCAGTTCGATGTCGAACCGCAGTTCGGCGGTGACCGCGTCCATTTCGTCCTCGGCCTCGGTGAGCAGGTCGACCAGGACGGTGCCGAGCCCGCCCTCGTTGAGGGAGCGCGCCACGGCCAGGTTGCGCGGGCTGTGCCGGGAGCTGCCGCTGCCGTGCGCGAACAGCACCACCCCGACCGGGTCGGCCGGGACCATCAGGTCCGCCGGCAGGTCGGCCACCCCCGCCGGGATCGTCACCGCACTGTCCCGAACGTCCATCTCATCCTCCAGATCACGGCGCTGCCTGCCACGGCGGGTACCCGGCCAGGCTGCCGCCACGCCGTCGGGGCCCGACCGCCCGTCCGCTGCCCGCGCGTTTGCCGCTGGTGACCTCGGGTAGCCGTCGGGGGACCGCAGACGGACCGGCGTCAACGGCGTCGGCGACCAGATCGCGAGGACCGTCATGCCGCATCATCACCGTGAGCCCGTCGACCAGGCCGCCGAGCGCAAGCGGCGGGAACAGGACACCCGGCCCGACCGGGACTGGGCGGACGAGGCGGCCCAGGCGCGTTCGGCCGACGACCCGCGAGCCCGCACGCCCCACGACGCCACCGGCCGCCCCTCCCAGGGCGAGCCGATCTGACCGCTCGCACCAGCCCGCCGACGGCAACAGCCGGCACCGGAACGCCACACGGGCGCCGGGCGCGGCGCCGCAAGCGGCTACGACAGGTGCTCGGGCAGGCGTAGCAGCGGGGCGCGGCCGGGTGGCTGCTCCGGCGGCGGCAGGTCCTCCGACGGCGGCGGAACCGGTACGGTCACCGGCTCGGCACAGGTGACCCGTACCGGCTCGCCGTAGTGGCGTAGCTCAAGCACCGCGTCCGGTTCGGCGTGGTGCAGGGCGTACGTCGTCTGGTGCGGTCGTACGTCCACCCGCAGCCGCATGCCGCACCACTGGAGGGAGAACGACAGCCGGCCGATCCGGCTGGACAGCCGGGGGGCGAACGAGGGCACGCCGTCGTGGTCGCGGAGCCCACCGAACCCGGCGACCAACGCGATCCAGGCGCCGGCCAGCGAGGCCATGTGCACCCCGTCGCGGGTGTTCTCGTTCAGGTCGTGCAGGTCCATCAGCGCGGCCTCGCGCAGATAGCTGTGCGCCAACTCGTGGTAGCCGACCTCCGCCGCCAGCACCGCCTGGGTGCAGGCCGACAGCGACGAGTCCCGGACGGTACGCCGCTCGTAGTAGAGGAAGTTGCGCAGCTTCTGCTCGGGGGTGAAGGCGTCGCCTCGCCAGTGCATGGCCAGCACCAGGTCGGCCTGCTTGACCACCTGCTTGCGGTACAGGTCGAAGTACGGGTAGTGCAGCAGCAGCGGGTACTTGTCCTGCGGGGTGTGCGCGAAGTCCCACTCCTGCAACCGGGTGAAGCCTTCCACCTGCTGATGTACGTCGATTTCCTCGTCGTACGGGACGTGCATGCCGGCGGCGGCGTCCCGCCACGCGGCGGCCTCCTCGTCGGTGACCCCGAGGTGGAACGCCTCGTCGCGGTAGCGCATCACCACCTCTGCGGCGGCCAGCAGGTTCCGCTGCGCCATCAGGTTGGTGTAGATGTTGTCGTTCTTGACCGCGGTGTACTCGTCGGGACCGGTCACCCCGTCGATGTGGAACTGGCCGTTGCGGTCGTGGTGCCCGAGGGAGCGCCACAGCCGGGCGGTCTCCACCAGCAGGGTCAGCCCGATCTCCCGCTCCAACTGCCGGTCGCCGCTGACCAGCACGTAGCGCCGTACCGCGTCGGCGATGCCGGCTGCGATGTGGAACGCGGCGGTGCCGGCCGGCCAGTAGCCCGACGACTCCGGGCCCTGGATGGTCCGCCAGGGGAAGGCCGCGCCCTCCAGGTTGAGCGTGCGGGCCCGCTCGTGCGCCTGCTCCAACGTGGAGTATCGCCAGTACAGGGCGTCCCGAACGGCGGCCGGGTGGGTGTACGTCAACACCGGCAGCACGAACATCTCGGTGTCCCAGAAGGCGTGCCCGTCGTACCCGGGACCGGTGAGCCCCTTGGCCGAGATGGGCCGGCGTTCCGCGCGAGCGCCGGCCTGGAGTACGTGGAACAGTCCGAACCGGACGGCCTGCTGCACCTCCGGGTCACCGTCGACATCCACGTCGGCGGCGTCCCAGAACTCGTCCAGGTATTCCCGTTGCTCACGGACCAGCCCGTCCCACCCGTCGAGTCGGGCGGCGGCCAGGGCGGCACCGACCTGGTCGCGCAGGGCGGGCAGGGAACGCCGGCTGGACCAGCCGTAGGTCAGGTACTTCACCACGCGGAGCTTCTGGCCGGGTTCCAGCACGCATCCGACGGTGGTACGCACCCAGTCCTCGTACCCCTCGGACTCGATGCTGGTGTGGGCCGGTGAGTCGACCTCGTGCTCCATCGCGGCGGCGACCCGTAGCCCGGAGACCTTGGTCCGATGGATCAGCAGCCCGCCGTCTTCGGTGGTCAGTTCCTCCTCCGCCAGCAACGGCGACTCCAGCACGGCGGCGACCCGGGGGTCGCGGCTCTGCGGCGGCAGGGTCTCGTTGGCCACCAGCTCGGACTGGACGATCAGCCGCAGCGGCTTGTCGTCGGCCACCTCCACCTCGTAGCGGATGGCGGCCACCGAGCGCTGCCGGAAGGAGACCAGTCGGGTGCTGTGTACCCGGACCTCCCGCCCGGCCGGCGAGCGCCAGTGCAGCGTCCGGTGCAGGGTGCCGGCGCGTAGGTCGAGGATCCGCTCGTGGGCGAGCAGTTCGCCGTAGCGCACGTCGAGCGGTTCGTCATCGACCAGCAGCCGGATCAGCTTGCCGTTGGTCACGTTGACGATGGTCTGACCGGACTCGGGAAACCCGAACCCGGCCTCCGCGTACGGCAGGGGGCGTAGCTCGTAGAACGAGTTGAGGTAGGTGCCGGGCAACCCGTGCGGCTCACCCTCGTCCAGGTTGCCGCGCAGCCCGACGTGCCCGTTGGACAGCGCGAAGACCGATTCGGACTGGGCCAGCACGTCCATGTCGAGCTGGGTCTCCCGAATGTGCCACGGCTCGACCGGATAGGCCCGCTCCCTGATCACGCGAGCCGTCCGGCTGCGAGCAGGTCGGTCAGGTCGTTGACCACCACGTCGGCGCCGTGGGCCCGCAACTCGTCGGCCTGGCCGGCGCGGTCCACCCCGACCACGTACCCGAATCCGCCGGCCCGCCCGGCCTCCACCCCGGCGAGGGCGTCCTCGAAGACCGCCGCCTGCTCGGGCTGGACACCGAGCAGCTTCGCTCCGGCGAGAAAGGTGTCGGGGTGCGGTTTGCCGCGCAGCGCCTCGGCCCGTGCGGTCAACCCGTCCACCCGCTCCTGAAGCAGCGGCGCCAGCCCGGCGGCGGCGACCACCTCCCGGCCGTTGGCGCTGGCCGTGACGACCGCTCGGCGCAGCCCGGCCTCGGCCGCCGCCTTCAGGTACGCCACCGAGCCGGGGTAGACGTCCACGCCCATGCTGCGGATCCGCTCCAACACCAGGGAGTTCTTCTGGTTGCCGAGGCCGTGCACGGTCTGCGCGCCCGGCGGATCGTCCGGCGTGCCTTCCGGCAGCGTGATGCCGCGCGAGGCGAGGAACGTGCGGATGCCGTCGAGGCGGGGGCGCCCGTCGACGTAACGGTGGTAGTCCGGGCCCGGATCGAACGGCCGGTACGGCTCGCCGGTGGCGTCGGCGTGCCGACGCAGGAAGTCGTCGAAGGTCTCGGTCCAGGCGGCGTTGTGCACCCGGGCGGTCTGCGTGAGCACACCGTCCAGGTCGAAGAGACATGCGGTCACATGATCAGGCAGGCCGAGCACCGTACCAATCTATCCACGGTCACCGGTCAACAAACGCACTTCGCCCGAGCCGGCGCGGCGGTCAGTTCGGGCGCAGGGTCCAGATCACGGTCATCTCCGAGGTCGGCTTGCCCGCCTCGGTGGCGATCTCGACGGTGACCGGAAACTCGGGACGCTGGCCGGCGTCCAGCTCCGCGACCACGTCGGCGGCCGGGCGACCGAGGCGCGCCGTGGCCAGCACCGGCCCGAGGGCGAGCTTGCGGTACGCGATCTCCGCGCGCACCGCCAGCGGCGTCGCGCGGTCGAGCAGGTGGCCGAAGGCGGCGAGCACCACCGCGCCGGAGGCGGTCTCACCGAGGGTGAACATCGCCCCGGCGTGCGGGCCGCCGACGTGGTTGTGGGTGGCCGGCGAGTCGGGCAGCCGGACCACCGCCCGGACCCCGCCGTCGGCCTCGGGAGCCACCTCGACAAATTCGATGCCGAGCGTACGGGCGAACGGCACCGCCTGGAGCATGCCGGCCGCCACCTGCCGCGAGTCGATAGTCATACCGGCACGTTACCGGCCAGTAACTACCTCGACAAGCGCGGCTCAGTGACCCTTGGTGAACGTCACGAAGGCCCGCCAGGTCTCCGGGTCGAAGGTGAGCACCGGCCCCTGCCGGTCCTTGCTGTCGCGTACGCCGACCACCCGCGCCAGGTTGTCGGCCACCTCCACGCAGTTGCCCTGGTTACCGCTGCTGCGGCTGCTCTTGCGCCAGATCGCGCCGGTCAGGTCCATGCTTCCGCCGCCTCCGAGATCATCTTGAGGGTGGCCCCGTGGGGCAGCGCCTCGGCCCGGACAGATTCCCAGTTCTGCCGCAGGGAGTTTACGTCCACAGTGCGCTCGACGATGGTGCCGCGCATCTGGTTATCCAGGTAGGCGATGTCGTCGCCCTCCGGCGGCGTGGCGATCACGAAGGCGCCGTTGAGTCCCGGGTAGGCGCCGACCCCCTTGGGCACCACGTGCAGGTGCACCTTGATCCGGCGGCCCACCTCGACCAGGTGCCGCAACTGCTCCCGCATCACCTTCGGGCCACCGACCGGGCGCTCCAGCACGGTGTAGTCGAGCACCGCCACCAGCAGCGGCGGGTTGGGCCGGGCGAGCACCTTCTGCCGGTCGAGCCGGGCGGCCAGCGGCTGCTCGACCTGATCGCCGACGAGTTGGCTCGCGCCCTCGTAGAGCGCGCGGGCGTACCCCTCGGTCTGGAGCAGGCCGGGCACCACCAGCGGCTCGAAGCCGCACAGCGCGCTCGCCTCCTGCTCGATCGTCACCCACTCGCGGAACCACGGCATCAGGCTCTCCTTGAGGATGGCCTCCCGGATCCGGACCAGCAGCCCCTCGCCGTGCAGGGCGTCGTCGCAGCGGACGGTGAACTCCTCCCGGGGTGCGCGGCGGCACTGCTCGACCGACGCCACCAACGAAGCCGAGTAGCTGATCTGCTCGCCGAGTGACTCCTGCGAGAGCCCGGCCTTGGTCCGCAGCCGGCGTAGCTCACCGGCGAACAGGTCCAGCATGGGCATCCGGTCCATCTGCACACCTCTGCACATCGGTGCCGGCCGGGTCGTACAGCCGGGCTGGTAGGGGGCGATCGCCTTCCGAAAGTAGCGGTGTCCTCACCAGACTGTCACGTAGAAAGTTCCCCGATTGCGCCATATCGCGGGGATTTCGGTCGGGGCCCGTCGCGCTCAATCCCCCTGACGCGACGGGCCCCGGCGCCCGAGTCCATCCGTACGGCGAGGAGTCCGACGTGATCAGCCACCAGTTGCCCCAGCCGAGCGGCGGACCGGCGGCCGACCGGCCCCGGGCGTACCCGTCGCACGAAAAACCGCACACCCCGCTGCGCCCGATGTGGTGCTGCCGGGCCTGCGGGCATCCGTGGCCCTGCGCCATGGCCCGCCTGCTGCTCAAGGTCGAGTACGGCCGCAACGAGATCGGCCTCTCCATCTACCTGGCCGGGCTGTTCTACGAGGCCGCCCGGGATCTCTACCGCCTCAACCCCGACGACGGCCCCACCCCGCGCGACCTCTTCACCCGTTTCGTCGCCTGGTCCCCCTACCGCCGCCCACTCGCCGGCCCGAGCTAGGACCCGCCCCGGATCTTGTTACGTAACGGCCCTCATGGGGGCCGTCCCGTACCAAGGTCCGCGAGACACCGGGCTAGGCGTTAATAAGGGGCCCTTCCTTACCAGCGTCAGCGCCAGCCGACGTCGATGCGGTCGCCGCGCTCGTCGAAGAAGTGCAGGGCGTCCATGCGTACCTTGATGGCGAGGGGGTGACCGGCGGAGACCGCCGGGTATGGCGCGAGGCGGACGGCCAGTTCGGCCGGGCGACGGTGGTGCCGTCCCGGGTCGTTCAGCACGCTGGTCCGGCCGCTGGTCCGGCCGCTGTTCGGGTTCGCGTCCGGCACGGCGGCCCGGCCGGTGAATCGTTGCATCACCTGGCCGAAGCGGCGCAGACCGCGCTGGCCGAACGGGGTGTCGCTGTCCGCCGGTGCGCCGACCTCGTCCACCACGATCGCGGTCGCACCGATGTCGAGGAAGGCGAGCGACTCGTGGCCGTGGTGCTCCAGGTAACGGATCCGGCCCTGGAGGACGTCGCCGGGTGAGTCCGGGGCGACCGGGGTGAGCGCCTCGGCCCGCATCCCGACCACGATCCGTTCGCCGTGGTAGTGCGCCACCGCGCGGCTGCGGATGTCGTCCCAGGGCAGGTAGAGAGCTTGATCGCCGAGGGTGAGGGTGACGTACCGGTCGAGGTGGACGTAGACCGACGCCTCCAGCAGGTTCATCCGGGGGCTGCCCAGGAACGCCGCGACGTAGAGGGTGGCCGGCCGGCCGTACACCTGCGTCGGGGTGCCCACGTCCTGGAGGACTCCCTTGCGCATGATGGCGACCCGGTCGGCCATGGTCAGCGCCTCGGCCTGGTCGTGCGTCACGTAGATGGTGGTGACGCCCAGCTCACGGGTCAGGCCGGAGATCTCCGCGCGCAGTTCCGCCCGCAGGCCGCTGTCCAGATTGGAGAGTGGTTCGTCCATCAGGAACAGGCCGGGTCGGCGGACGATGGCCCGGCCCATCGCGACCCGTTGCCGCTGCCCACCGGAGAGCTGGCTGGGGCGTCGGGCCAGCACGTCACCGATGCCGAGGGCACTGGCCACGTCGGCGACCCGCTCACCGCGCGGGGCCGGCTCGATCCCGGCCAGCTTGAGTGGAAAGGCGATGTTGTCGCCGACACTCATGTGCGGGTAGAGCGCGAAGTCCTGGAAGACCATGGCGATCTTCCGCTCCCGGGGCGGCAGGTCGTTGGCCACCTCACCGTCGAGCATCACCGCCCCCGAGGTCGGTTCCTCCAGCCCGGCGACCATGCGCAGCACCGTCGACTTGCCGCAGCCGGACGGCCCGAGCAGCACCATGAACTCGCCGTCGTTGACGTCGAGACTGACGCTGTCCACCGCGACCGTGCCATCTCGGAAGACTTTCGTGACATCCTTGAGCGCGACGGTGGTCACCCGTCTCCTCCCCCACCTCGTCGGCCGAACCCGGCAATGACTGTGACCAGGATCATGTCGAACGCACATCGGGTAAACGTTCCATGTTCGAGTCGTGACAGACCTATTACGTTCCATCGAGTAGCGGCTATCGGCTGAAATTTCCAAACTCAGCCGGAGATATCGCGGAGAAACACCTGGCTGACCACCCGCTCGGCGGCCCGACCGTCGTCCAACCCGCAGAATCGCTGCCGGAACCGCGCCCGCGCCTCGTCGGCAGCGGTGGAGCCCAGCTGCCGGGTGCGCAACACCGCCAGCAACTCGGCGAAGGTACGCGCCACCGGGCCGGGCGCCTCGGCGACGAGGTCGAAGTAGACACCCCGGGTCAGCCGGTACGCGTCCCAGTCCGGCGCGTAGATGACGATCGGCCGGTCCAGCACCGCGTAGTCGAACATCGCCGACGAATAGTCGGTGATCAGCACGTCGGCCGCGAGATAGAGGTCCTCGATCTGCGGATGGGAGCTGACGTCCATGATTCGGGACCGGCCGCCCGGTGGCCACGCCCGCAGGTGGTTGCGGTCGTGGAAGTAGTGACTACGCATCAGCAGCAACCCGGACGGGCCGAGCGCGTCGAGGACCCGTTCCGGATCGAACGGCGGCCGGTACCCGGGCAGGTGCTCCCGGTGCGTCGGCGCGTACAACACGACCTGCTCGCCGAGACCGGCGCCGAGCTCCGCGCGCAGCCGCAGCACCTCCTCGGTGGTCGCGCTGACCAGCCGGTCGTTGCGGGGGTACCCCACCTCCAGGGTGGTGTACGCGGCCGGATACGCCCGCTCCCACATCTGGGTGGAGAAGCTGTTCGCGGTGATGCTGAAGTCCCAGCGGTCCATCCGGCGCACCAGCCCGGCGAAGTCCATCCCGACCGCACCCAACGGGTAGCGCTGCTGGTCCAACCCCATCACCTTGACCGGGGTGCCGTGGTGGGTCTGCACGTGCACCGAACCCGGCCGCTTGCGCACCGAGTCCGGAAAGTTGACGTTGTTGATCAGCCACTTGGCCCGAGCCAACACCCGGTGGTACGCGGGCGTGCCGGCCACCACGTACTCGACCCCGTCGGGCATGGTGTGCACCCGGTCCCGGCGGACGATCCACACGCCCCGGATCTGTGGCGCCAACCGCCGCGCCGCCTCGTAGACCGCCGCCGGGTTACACGCGTAGCCGCGATACCAGTAGGCCGCGTACACGGCGAGGTTGGGGTCGACGGGGCGACACAGCTCCGCGCGGTGGTAGCCGTACAGCGCGACGTCCCGGGCCGTCCGCAGACTGGCCCGGGCCGGCGGTACGACCCGGCGCCGAACCCGTCCGGCGGTACGACGGGCCGCCTCCCCGGTCCGGCTGGTGGCCCGTAACGCGCGGTACGTCCGCCACTGTCCCGCCGCCACCAGCCGGTGCTTGAGCCCTTCCACCCCCGGTGGGATGCGGTGCCCGCCCGGCGGCCGGAACCGGGCGTGCTCGATCGCCACCCGGGCGAAGAAGGTCGGCCGCAGTTCCGGGGCGATCCGGTCCCCGTTGCCGAGCACCGTCAGGTAGTGCCACATCATCCGCTCGAACAGCGCCGCCCGCAGGTCGTCGGCGCCCAGCCGGTCCAGCTCGTGGAACACCCGGTGCCACTGCTCGAAGACCTCGAAGTGCCGCTCACCCCGGGTCTTCGTGATCGCCCCCGCCCGCCGCTGCCGGTAGTTCACGCAGACCGTGTCGAGTACGCCGATCCGGTCGGCCGCCAGCAGCACCGGATAGCTGAACGACACGTCCTCGTACCAACCGGCGGCGAAACGCAGCCCGGCCTCGGCCAGGAACTGCCGGCGGACCAGCCGGTTCCAGGCGGTGTGCAGCAGTTCCAGGGTCTCCGGTCGGTCCCGCAGCGAGAACGCGACCGGTCCGGTCGGCTCCGGAAACACCTCGGCCATCGCGCTGCGGGTGACCGTGTCGTCCCAGTGCGCCCGGACGTGGTCGACCAGCAGCACGTCGGGCCGGGTGACGCGGAGCCGCTCGGCCACCTCCACCAGGCAGTCCGGCACCAGCCAGTCGTCGCCGTCGACGAACCAGACGTACTCGCCCACCGCCCGGTCCAGCCCGGCGTTGCGGGCCGGGCCGAGCCCGACGTTGCGCTCCAACCGCACGGCCCGGACCCGGTCGTCGCGGGCCGCGTACTCGGCGAGGATGTCGCCGCTGGCGTCCGGCGAGCAGTCGTCGACCCCGATCACCTCGATGTCGGTGACCGGCTGGCCGAGGATCGAGTCCAGGCATTCCCGCAGGTAGCCCTGCACTCGGAAGGCCGGGACGACGAAGCTGATCAGCGTCATCGTCCCGGCCCCCGTCAGATTGTCGCGCTCCCCCCGGCACCGGCCGGCACCCGCGCCGGCCGGGCCGGCTGGACGAACCAGGCCAGCACCACGCTCGCCACGAAGAGCACCAACAGGTAGATACCGAGTGTAGCCAGACCAATACTCGTGATTCCGGCAATCGCCGTCAGCCCCAGCAACACCGACCGGCCCTCCCAGCCGAGCGTCGCCGCGTGCAACGGAGGTGCCGGCTGCCGCTTCTCCAGCCGCGCCACCAGGTCGTAGTGGTGCAGGGTGAGCACGAAGACGTACCCGAAGATCAGCCAGGCCGGCGCACCACCGATCACACCGACCGCGATGGCGAACAGGTACTCGCCGGCCCGCAGCGCCGCCGGCACCAGCCAGTCCAGCGGCCCGTTGTGCGCCGCCCCGGCACCGCCGGCCGCGAGGAGCAGTCCCACCAGCACGAGCAGCAGGCTCCACGTCGGGTACCGATCGCCGTAGCGCCAGACGCTCAGGAGCGCGACGACCGCCGGCAACGTGGCCAGCACCGCCAGCACCAGCGGCCCCGGTCGGCGGGCCACCGGGAACCGAGCGGCAAGGGGGCCGTCGTCGCGGTGCAGGGTGGCGTCGAGCGTGTCCAGCACCGGCACCCACATCCAGCGGGCCCGCAGCGTACGCAGCGCCCCGGTGTACGCGAACGCCAACACACCCCAGGTCAGCACGGCCAGCAGCGCGACCCGCTGGTCGAACAGCGCCGCGGCCAGCGCGATCAGCGCCCACCGTTCCCCGATCGGGAAGACCACCGTGCGCTTGAGCCAGTACGACACCGAGCCGGTGTCCGCCTGCACCTTCGTGGACGCGGCATTCAGCCGGTCACCGATGCCGCCGCCACCCGTACCGACGGTCTTCGGCCGCCGGGCCGCCTCGTCGTGCAGTACGCCGTACCACGCGTCGGTCATGTGCCGCACGGTCTGCAACGTCATCGCGGCGATCGCGAGGGCCCAGCCGTACCGGAATCCGGCGGCCGTGGCACCCCAGCCGAGACCGGCGTAGACCAGATACTCCTTGGCCCGGTCGGCCATGGTGTCCAGCCAGCCGCCCCAGGCGCTGAAGTTGCGGGTGTAGCGGGCCAGTTGACCGTCCACGCAGTCCAGCACGAACCCGAGATAGAGCAGCACCCCGCCGGTGACCAGGGCAAGCCGGCCGCCGCTGGCGAACAACGCCGCCGCGGCCACCGCGAACCCCACCGACAGCATGGTCACCCCGGTCGGGCTCAACCCCAGCCGGGCCGCCGCCTTGGTGACGTACGGGGACCAGGTGCTGACGAAGTACGTGGTGAAGAAGTCGTCCTTCTCCTTCACCGACAGCCGCAGCTCGGCCCGGTCCTCGTCCACGGCGGCAACGGCCGCCTCCGCCCCGGACAGCGCGTCCGCGTCGTCCACCCGACGGGCGACCAGCAGGCGTACCCGGTGGGCGAAAACCAGCACCCCCTGGGCGGTGAGCCCGGTGAAGACCTGGTCCACGGCGGGCCCCGGGGGCTCGGCTCGCAGGCCGCCGGCCTCCGCGTGGCCCGAGGCCACGTCGGCCAGCCGGCCGGTCGCGGCGGCCCGGGCGGCGGCGACCAACGCCGGTACGTCGTCCCGACCGACCCGCACCGCGCCACCGAAGATGCCGGTGGCCTCGCCGTCCAGGCGCTGCGCGGGCCCCGCGTCGACCACCTGGCCGCGCTCCTCGCGCACGGTCGCCCGCCCGCCCGCCGGTGGGTCGGTGAGCACCAACGCCACCGTCGGCCCCACCGGGCTGGTCACCAGATGCCGCAGTACGGCGGTGTGCGCGACCAGGTCGACGCCACTGACCACCACCGGACCCTCGGCCGTGCCGGCCAGGTCCGCCAACTCGTCCAGGCTCGCGGCGAACCGCACGTCGGCGACGCCGGCCGTACGCCACTGGGCGGCCAGCCGGTCGGCCAGCGCCGTACCGCTCACGGCCGGCGAGCCGGCGGCGAGCACGATCGCGAGCGTCACCGGGGAACCGCGTCGTGGTACGCGGCCAGCGCCTCGGCGATCGTGCCGTCGACGCTCAGCCGGCCCGCGTCGAGGTACAGCCCTCGACGGCAGAACCGGGTCAGGTCCTTTTCGTTGTGTGACACCAGCACCAGAGTGCGCCCCTCCCCGAGCAGACGGTCGATGGTCGTGTAGCACTTCGCGCGGAACTCGGCGTCCCCGACCGCCGTCACCTCGTCCATCAGCAGGATCGGGTGCGGCAGGTGGGAGATGATGGCGAACCCGAGCCGCACCTTCATACCGGACGAGTAATGCCGTACCGAGGTGTCGATGGCCCGCTCCACCTGCTCACCGGCGAACGAGACGATCTCGTCGAAGTGCCGTTTCAGGTAGTCCGACGACAGCCCGTGCAGCCCACCCACCAGGTACAGGTTCTCCCGCCCGGTGAGGTCGTTGGAGAAGCCGGCGGAGAGTTCCAGCAGCGGCGCGACGTCACCGGAAACCCGGATCCGGCCCTCGTCGGGGATCAGCACCCCGGCGATCAGCCGCAGCAGGGTGCTCTTGCCGGTGCCGTTGCGGCCGATCACGCCGACGGTCTCGCCCGGCGCCATCGAGAAGGACACGTCGCGCAGCGGCCAGAACTGGCCGTCGGCCGCGCTACGCCGGCCCCGGTGGATGAGCAGTTCCCGCAGCCGCAGCTGGCGGCGACGGTTGCGGACGAACCGGATGCCGAGATCCTCCGCCTCGATGATCGGTTCGCCCATCAGAGTTCCTTCAGCACGGCGGGTTCGAGCCGACGGAACGACCACCAGCCGGCGGCCAGCAGCAGCAGGCTGAGACCGATGGTGGTGGCCAGCATCCGGGCCCCCGGGAACTCGTCCGGGTACCACACCGCGTGGTGCAGTTGGAAGATGCCGACCAGCGGGTTGAGTTCGTAGCCCAGTTTGAGCCAGCCCGGCAGGCCGGAGTCACGGACCAGACTCAGCGGGTAGATGATCGGCGTGGCGTAGAACAGCACCCGGATGACCAGCCGCATGAACCGCTCCACGTCCCGCATCAGCACGTTCCACGCCGACAACAGCAGCGCCACCCCGATCAGCAGGGTGGCCTGCACCAGCACGGCGAGTGGCAGGGCCAGCAGCGACCAACCCAGTTCGACCTTCCCGTCGGCGGCGTACCAGATCGCGATGCCGCCCAGGATCGGCAGGCCGGCGGCGTACTCCGCGAACCGGCCGACCACCCGGCCGATCGGGAACACCTGCCGGGGCACGTTCATCGTGGTGATCAGCCGGGACTGGCCGGTCAGCGCGTTGGTCGCCTCGCTCAACGCCGAACTGGTCCACATCCAGGCGAAGATCCCGGTGATCAGGAACAGCGGATACGACCCGGCGGCCTCGCCCAGGTGCCGATTGGTGTCCCGGGAGTACAGCACGCCGAAGACGAACCAGTAGATCGCCCCCATGCCGAGCGGCTCGATCAACGACCAGAGGTAGCCCAGCACCGACTGCTGATACTTGACGGCCAGGTCGCGCCGGACCAGGATGCGCAGCGAGTTGCGGTGCGACCACAACGCCCCCACGCCAGAGGTCACCGTCGTCTCCCGCCTACTGAACGGACGACAGGTTAGCAGCCGGTGAACGCGCGCCGATGCGCCGTACGCTCAGCACTCGATCACGTTGACGGCCAGGCCGCCGCGCGCCGTCTCCTTGTACTTGACCTTCATGTCGGCGCCGGTCTCCCGCATGGTCTTGATGACCTTGTCGAGCGAGACGGCGTGCACCCCGTCACCGCGCAGCGCCAGCCGGGCGGCGGTGATCGCCTTGATGCTAGCCACCGCGTTGCGCTCGATGCACGGTATCTGCACCAGGCCGCCCACCGGGTCGCAGGTCAGCCCGAGATTGTGCTCCATGCCGATCTCCGCGGCGTTCTCCACCTGGGCCGGCGTGCCGCCCAGCGCCTCGGCCAGCCCGGCGGCGGCCATCGAGCAGGCCGACCCGACCTCGCCCTGGCAGCCCACCTCCGCCCCGGAGATCGAGGCATTCTCCTTGAACAACACCCCGATCGCGCCGGCCGCGAGCAGGAACCGCACCACCCCGTCGGCAGACGCCCCCGGCACGAACCTCGTGTAGTAGTGCAGCACCGCAGGAATGATCCCGGCCGCGCCGTTGGTCGGCGCGGTCACCACCCGCCCGCCGGCCGCGTTCTCCTCGTTGACGGCCAGGGCGAACAGCGTGACCCAGTCCATCACGTGCAGCGGATCCCCAGCGACACCCGACTGAACAGCGACCCCCGACGCCATCACCGCACCCGACCCGACAGCGACGCCCGACCCGACAGCAGCACCCGACGCGGCGGCGACGCCCGACGGCATCACCGCACTCGGCGCGGCAGCAGCACCCGACCCGGCGACGGCACCCGACGCGGCACCAGCGCCCGACCCGACAGCAGCACCCGACGCGGCAGCAGCGCCCGACGGCATCACCGCACTCGGCGCGGCAGCAGCACCCGACCCGGCGACGGCACCGCCCGACGCAGCAGCAGCGCCCGGCCCGACGGCGACGCCCGGGCCGGCGGCGGCGTCGGCTTCCAGGCTGCGGCGCAGCTCGGCGGCGCGGCGGCGGACCTTCAGCCCGCCCGGCAGCGTGCCGTCGCGGGTGCAGCCGCGCTCGACGCACTCCTGCATCACCCGCCAGATGTCCAGCAGCCCCGCCCGGACATCCCCCTCGGCCCGCCAGGACAGCTCGTTGGCCAGCATCACTTCGCTGATGGACAGCCCGGTCGAGGCGGTCACGTCGAGCAGTTGGGCGCCGGTGAGGAACGGATAGCGGACCCGGGTGCTGTCCGGCTTGATCCGGTCGGCGCCGGCCGCCGCCTCGTCGACCACGAACCCACCGCCGACCGAGTAGTAGGTGCGCGCCCTGACCTCGGCCCCCCTCGCGTCGTACGCCGAGAAGATCATCCCGTTCGGGTGGTACGGCAGCGACCGGCGACGATGCAGCAGAAGATCACGATCCGGGTCGAAGTCGATCTCGTGTGTGCCGAGCAGCGCCAGCCGCCGCTGCGCCCGGATCTGCGCCACCCGCCCATCGACGGTGTCGGTGTCCACCGACTCCGGCACCTCTCCGGCCAGGCCGAGCAGCACCGCCCGGTCACTGCCGTGCCCGTGCCCGGTGGCACCGAGCGACCCGAACAGCTCGCCCCGGACCCGGACCACGTCGCTGAGCAGCCCGTCGGCCTTCAGCCCGGCGACGAACGTACGCGCCGCCCGCATCGGCCCCACGGTATGCGAGCTGGACGGCCCGATACCCACACTGAACAGGTCGAACACACTGATCATGACTGCACCTTCTCGCCCTGCGCCGGGGTTGCCGGTCAGCGGCCGATCCGATCCTGCCCGCCCTGGTCGCGCGGCCGGCCTGGCACGCCCAGGTAAGGACGCCCAACCCGCCGAGCCTACCCCCGCCCACCCACCCCACCGTCCCGTCCCGCCTCGCCCCTACCTCAGCCGCCGATCTTGGTACGAAACAGCCCCCAGAGGGGCGCTTTGGCACCAAGATCCGCAAGCCCTCCGCCTCTCTCGACCATGGGCGGCGATTCGCCGCGTGCATCCCTTGTGTGCCGACGACAACTCCATGATCGACGAGGCGGGGCGAGGCGGGGCGAGGCGGGGCGAGGCGACGCGGGGCCGGGGCCGCGCGAGGGCGAGGGGGTGGGGCATGAGGGGGTGAGGGGAGACAGGGGTGGGGTGGGTGGGGGGCGGGTAAGTACCTACGGGTGGGCGGGACGTGGAATCGTTCTCAGGACCGAGGGTGAGGGCAGGTCCGGCGCCTAGCGTTGAACGCAGTAGCGGCGGGTCGCCGCAGAGGGGAAGTAGCACGATGAGTCGCAAGCTTGTCCGGCCCCGACAGGGGCGCATGTTCGCCGGCGTCTGCGCCGGCCTGGCCCAGCGTTTCGGCATGTCGGCGGGGCTCGTCCGACTGCTGTTCCTGCTGTCGTTGCTGCTGCCCGGCACCCAGGTGATCATCTACCTGGCGCTCTGGATCATCATGCCGAACGAGGACCGTTACCTGGTCGCCGGCCACTGACCGTGCCCGCGCGAGCGGCCCGGTGGACCCGTCGGGCAGCATGCTGCCGGTACCGCCCGAACCTGTCGGTCGGGCGGTACCGGGCAGCGGGCGGAATCAGGGAGCCACGTAGGTGACGCTCACCCGCTCGAAGCCGAGGGAGGTGAGCAGGCCCTCCAGCATCTTGCGGGTGTTCCCCTCGGCTCGGGCGGCCAACCCGCTCTCCCGCGCCGCGGCGGTGATCCGGTCCTCGGCCAGCCGGTAGACCTGCTGCTGCCGGTTCGGGTCGCCGGCAACCAGGTCACCGACCCGGTTGAGCAGGCCGCGCTCCTCGGCGAACACGTAACTCTTGTCCAGGTCGAGATTGGTCTCGGCGAGTTGCGGCGCCGGCAGCTTTATCTCGACGGACTTGCCGTCGGCCGATTGCACGATCGCGCCCTCGGTGAGGGTGCCGAAGTCGACGTACGCCTCGACGCTGCCCGCACCGACGAACAGCGTGCGCTGGTTGAGCAGCCAGTCCGGCACGTGGCGGCGGTCGTTCTGGAGGTCGACCACGACCTGGAAGTTGCCCTCGGCGGCCACGTAGCGGCTGAGGTCCTGCATCGACTCCAGCAGCGCCGGCTGGCTGCGGTCGGTCTGCTCCTTGCTGAACGGGTTGCGGAACTCGGGCAGGATCCCGGTGGTCTGCACGCCGAGCAGCACCACCACGGCCAGCGCCGCCGCGCCGAGCACCCAGAGCAGGGCCCGCACCGCGCCGCCGCTCGGTGGTGGTGTGGGTGGGACGTCGGACCGGTCGTCCGTGCGCAGGTCAGTGTCGGGAAACCTGCTGGTGGGCTCGTTGATGTCGCCGTCGCGTGCCATCGCCCTCACCGTCCTCGTCAGACGCGTTGTCTGTTGATGACGGTAAGCCCCCGGTACGACACCCGCTCGCCGAGCCGGCAAGTCGGACGTTCTCGCAGCTCAGAGGCGTGAATCCGGTCAGCTGAAGGCGGAGATGCCGGTGAGCTTCTGCCCGATCACCAGCTGGTGGATCTCCGAGGTGCCCTCGTAGGTCAGCACGCTCTCCAGGTTGTTGGCGTGCCGCATGACCGGATAGTCGCCGGAGACCCCGTTGGCGCCGAGGATGGTGCGGCACTGCCGGGCGATGGCGAGTGCCTCCCGTACGTTGTTGAGCTTGCCCACGCTCACCTGCTCGGGGCGCAGCCGTCCGGCGTCGGCCAGCCGGCCGAGTTGCAGCGCCAGCAGATAGCCCTTGTTCCACTCGACGGCCAGGTCGGCGAGCTTGGCCTGGGTGAGTTGGAAGGCGGCCAGCGGCCGGCCGAACTGGGTGCGGGTGGTCGCGTACGCCAGGGTGGTTTCCAGGCAGTCGCGGGCCGCGCCGAGGGCGCCCCAGACGATGCCGTGCCGGGCCTCGGTCAGGCAGCTCAGCGGCGCCTTCAGCCCGATCGCGCCGGGCAGTTGGGCGTCCGCCGGCAGCCGGACGTCGTCGAGCGCGATCTCACCGGTCACCGAGGCGCGCAGCGACATCTTGCGGCCGATCTCCCGCGCCGTCACCCCCGGCGCATCCATCGGTACGACGAAACCCCGCACCCCCTCGTCGGTACGCGCCCAGATCACCCCGACCTCCGCGATCGGCGCGTTGGTGATCCACATCTTGCTGCCGGTGAGCACCCAGTCGTCGCCGTCGCGGCGGGCCCGGGTGGTCATCGACGCCGGGTCGGAGCCGTGGTCCGGCTCGGTCAGCCCGAAGCAGCCGATCGCCTCACCGGCCGCCATCGCCGGCAGCCAGTGCTGCTTCTGCGCCTCGCTGCCGTAGCGCCAGATGGCGTACATGGCCAGCGATCCCTGCACCGACACCAGGGACCGGACGCCGGAGTCACCGGCCTCCAGTTCCAGGCAGGCCAGCCCGTACGCCACGGCCGACGAGCCGGCGCAGCCGTACCCGGTCAGGTGCATGCCGAGCAGCCCGAGCTTGCCGAACTCGCGGGCGAGTTCCCGGGCCGGCACCTGACCGGCCTCGTACCAGCCGGCGACGTGCGGGCGTACCCGGTCGTCGACCACCTGGCGCACGACGGCGCGGATCTGCCGTTCCTCCTCGGACAGCGACGAGTCCAGGTCGAGCAGGTCCAGAGGGCTCATGCCAGCACCTTAACGAACGCTCAGTGCGCGCTGCGCGTCACTCGACCGCTTCGGCGAGCACGAACACCCGGGCATGGATCTGGTTGCGCTGCTGCAACGCGGCGCGCAGCGCCCGGTGCAGGCCGTCCTCCAGGTAGAGGCCACCGTTCCACTGCACCACGTGCGGGAAGAGGTCGCCGTAGAAGGTGGAATCCTCCGCGAGGAGCTTGTCCAGCGCCAGCTCACGCTTGGTGGTGATGAGCTGGTCGAGACGCAGCGGGCGGGGCGGGATCTCCGCCCACTGCTTGAGTGTCAGGTTGTGCTCCGGGTAGGGACGCCCGTCCCGGACCGCTCTGAAGATCACGACGGCACGCTCCCCTCCCCCTGGCCGGGCCGCACCGCGACGCCGACGCGGGTCGCGGCATGGCGCCACGACCTGCGGCGCCGATGTCCGTGCCAGCGTAGCCGCACCCCGCACCCCACGTTCTGCTCCCTGATGCCAGTTTCGCTACCGGCCGTCCGGTTCTCAACCGGACGAAACCACCAGTTCGGGTCAGCTCCACCGCCCCCGGCGGACCACCTCGTCCACCGGACGGCGCCCCCGACGCAGCGAGGGTGACCGATGGTCGGGTGCCCGATAACCGATGGTGAGGGCACCGATCGGGTGGTACGCCTCCGGCACGCCGAACGCCTCCCGGTAGGAATCCAGCCGCTGCGGCGGGATGCCGAAGAAGCAGGAGCCCAACCCCTCGTCGACCGCCGTCAGCATCATCAGCAGCGAAGCGAAGCCCGCGTCGACATACCAGTACGGCACCGGCCAGCGGTCCGTCGAGCGGTCCGCCCAGCCCTTGTCCGGTTCCGCGTAGCGCTCGAGGTAGACCGAGCGGTTGGCGTGCGGCACCACGATCAGCGGAGCCCGACGCATCCCGGTCAGCCAGCGTTCCATGCCCCCGCCCTCCGGGGTACTGGCCGCCCAGAAGCGTTCCCGGTCCGCCGGCTCCTCCAACACCAGGAACCCCCAGCCCTGGGAGAACCCGGCCGACGGGGCCCGCACGGCGTGCTCCAGCAACCGCTCCACCACCGCCGGCGGGACCGGGCGGTCCGGGTCGTAGTTGCGCACCATCCGGCGCCGCCGGACGACCTCCGCGAACTCCACCTGTCTCTCCTGTCGCGTCCGCTCAGACCCCGGGCCGAATTCCCCAGCTGCCCCGCCAGGTGTCGCCCGGGGCCAGGATGATCAGATCCCGGCCGGACCGGAACGCGTCCGGCGGGCAGGTCATCGGTTCCACCGCCACCGACCGCCGGTACCGCTCACCGGTCAGCGTGTCCCCGGTGTAGACCTGCCACCAACCGAACTGGGCGTCGGCCCAGATCGACAGCCCGGTTGAGGAGTCCGGCCCGCGCAGCGTCACCGCGGATCCACCGTCGGCATCCCGGGCCACCTGCCCGAAGGCGAGGTCCAGCACGGCGTCGCCGATTCGGCGCGGCTCGGTGTAGTCGTACTCTGTGCCGGCCACCGGGGTCACGCCGACCGGCAGCAGCCGCCCGTCCAGCACCAGCCGGGTCTGCCCCGGCACCTGCATGGCGATGTCCGCCACCGGTACGCCGGGCAGCCGCAGGTACGGATGCACCGAGAAGCCGAAGGGTGCCGGTTCGGTGCCGATGTTGGTGACGTCGTGGTCGCCCCGCAACCCGTCCGGGCCCACGCTCCACCGGGTCCGCAGCCGCAGCGGCCACGGATATCCGGGCTGCGGCGGCAGGTCGAAACCGACGATGACCTCGTCCGGCCGCTGCTCGATCAGCTCCCACTTCGCCCAGTTGACCAGGCCGTGCAGGGCGGTGTACCGCTCTGGTTCGGTGATGTTGAGCTGCCACGACCGTCCGGCAAAGGAATAGACGCCGTCCCGGATCCGGTTCGGCCAGGGCGCCAGCACCTGACCCGCCGAACCGGGGCACAACTCGTCGGTGGCGTACCCGTCGAGGTGCTCGACCCCGTCCTGCCGGTACGTTCGCAGCCCGCCGCCTACCTCGACGACGACCGCCTCGTGGCCGGCGGCGGAAATGGTCCACTGTGCCCCGGACAGGGGACGCGGCTCGCGGGTATCCATGTCGCCAGACCCTAGCTCTCGGGACCGCTGTTCGCTCGCTCCGGTCGACGATCACCAGGCCCGCTCGGCCCGGTCGCCTCGGTCGCTCCGGTCGCCTCGGTCGCTCCGATCGCGTCGGTCGCTTCGATCGCGTCGGTCGCTTCGATCGGCCCGGTTGCTTCGGTCGCCTCGCGCGGTGGGGTCGCCGCCCGGTAGCGGACCAGCGCCGGGAACGCCACGGCGAGCAGCACGGCGAGCGCCGCCGCCACCAGACCGCCACCCACCCAGGCCACCCCGCTGCCGAAGCCGGCCGCCATGCCGCCGGCCCGCAGGTCACCCAGGCGCGGCCCACCGGCCACCACGACCGTGTTGACCCCCTGGAGCCGTCCCCGCATCCGGTCCGGTGCGTACACGATCAGCATGGACTGCCGTACCACCGAACTGACCAGGTCGGCCGCGCCAGCGAGCACCAGCAGCGCGACGACCAGCCAGAGTTGCCGGGCCAGCCCGGCCAGCGCGACCGCGACGCCCCAGCCGACAACCGCCACCACCAGCACCAGTCCCTGCCGGCGGACCCGGCCGATCCAGCCGGACAGCAGCCCGGCGAGCAGCGAGCCGATCGCGATCGAGCTGTACAGCCAGCCGACCGCCGCGCCGCCACCGAACCGCTCGGTCGCCACCTCGGGAAAGAGTGCCCGGGGAAAGGCGAACACCATCGCGATCAGGTCGATCGCGAAGGAGAGCAGCAGCACCGGAGCGCCGGCCAGGTAGCGCACCCCGTCGATGATGCTGCGCAGCCCGGCCTGCCGGGGCCCGCCGTCCGGGTCCGGCTCGGGCGGCATCGCGGGCAACCGCAGCGCCGCCCAGACCAGGGCGACGAGCAACGCGGCATCCAGGCCGTACGCGAGCGGCAGCGCGACCCCGAGGTCGAAGGTGGCGAGGATCAGACCGGCGGCCAACGGCCCGAGCACCGAGGTGGCCATCGCCGTGGTGAAGTTCAGCGTGGTGGCTGCCGGCACCAACTCGGCCGGTACCAGCCGACCCACCAGCGCCGCGCGGGCCGGCCCGCTGATCGCGAACGACACCGAACTCAGCGCCACCAGGGCCAGCAGCAGCACCGGGCTGCCGACGTCCAGCAGGGCCTGGGCCAGCAGGGCCAGCACGGAAAACCAGAGCAGCACCGAACCGCCCAGCAGCACCCGGCGCCGGTCGAGGGCGTCGGCCACCGCGCCGCCCCACAACCCGAAAACCAGCAGCGGTACGAAGGCGGCCACGCCGAGCAGCCCGACCCAGAGCGAGTCCTTGGTCAGCGCGTACATCTCCACCGGGACGGCGACCGCGGTGAACTGGAAGCCGAACATCGCGATGGCGTTGCCGACCCAGAGCCGCCGGTACGCCAGCACCCGCAGCGGGCGTAGATCGATCGCCCAGCGGCGCTGCCCGCGCGGCCGGGAGGTGCCGGTCGCGGTCACGGGGCCAGCCGCTCCACAACCCAGCCGGCGTCGGTACGACGGAACCGCAGCCGGTCGTGCAACCGGCTGGCCCGCCCCTGCCAGAACTCCACCGATTCGGGCCGCACCCGCAGCCCACCCCAGTTCTCCGGGGCCGGGAGCGGGTCCACCTCGGCGAACCGCTGCGCCGCCGCCCGGTAGGCGTCGTCCAGCGCTGGCCGATCCGGCAGCACCGACGACTGGGTGCTGGCCCACGCGCCGAGCTGCGAGCCGCGTGGCCGGCTGGCGAAGTACGCCTCGGTCTCCGCCCGGTCGACCCGCTCCACCGGCCCGGCCACGATCACCTGCCGGTGCATCGGAAACCAGGGGAACACCAGACTGGCGTACGGGTTGGCGGCCAGTTCGGTGCCCTTGCGGGACCGGTAGTTGGTGAAGAAGACGAAGCCCTCCGGGTCGTACCCCTTGAGCAGCACGGTCCGCGCGCTCGGCCGCCCGGCGGCGTCGGCGGTGCCCACCACCATGGCGTTCGGCTCGGGCAGCCCGGCGGCCACCGCCTCGGCGAACCAGCGGTCGAACTGGGTGCACCAGTCGTCGGCCAGATCGACCTCGATCAACCCGGACCCGGCTGTGTACTCGTGGCGCATGCCCGCTGGCGGTGGTGTGTCCCCCGTCACGTGCCCTCCCCTGTCCGTCCGGCCGATCCGCGCCCGACCAGCCCGTACGGTCCAGTCTCGCCGAACCGCACCCGGCCGCCGCATCCGGGGATGTCGTGTGCAGCACATCGACAGTGGGTCGCGTACCCGGTTACCAGCAGGCAAGATGTCACGAACACATCCCTGAGGGTCGCCTAAGGCGCTCACCCGGCCGGGGCCGGGACACCGAGCCCGGGCGGGCGCACCGACCACACACCAGGAGTAGTGAGATGGCCGATTTCAAACCCGGACTCGAGGGCGTCGTAGCGTTCGAAACGGAGATCGCCGAGCCTGACCGCGAGGGCGGTGCGCTGCGCTATCGCGGGGTCGACATCGAGGATCTGATCGGCCAGGTCTCCTTCGGCAACGTCTGGGCCCTGCTGGTCGACGGCCGGTTCGGCCCCGGCCTGCCGCCGGCCGAGCCGTTCCCGGTGCCGGTGCACTCCGGCGACATTCGGGTGGACGTGCAGTCCGCCGTGGCGATGCTCGCCCCGTACTGGGGGTTGCAGCAGATGCTGGACATCTCCGACGAGCAGGCCCGCGAGGATCTGGCCCGGGTCTCGGTCACCGCGCTCTCCTTCGTCGCCCAGTCCGCCCGAGGGCTCGGCCTGCCGGCCGTGCCGCAGAAGGAGATCGACAAGGCCTCGACGGTGGTCGAGCGCTTCATGAAGCGGTGGCGCGGCGAGCCGGATCCCCGGCACGTCAAGGCCGTCGACGCGTACTTCATCTCGGCCGCCGAGCACGGCCTGAACGCCTCCACCTTCACCGCCCGGATCGTCGCCTCCACCGGCGCGGACGCCGCCGCCTGCATCTCGTCGGGCATCGGCGCGCTCTCCGGCCCGCTGCACGGCGGCGCCCCGTCGCGGGTGCTCAGCATGCTGGAGGCGGTCGAGCGCAGCGGTGACGCCGAAAGCTACGTCAAGGGCGTACTTGACCGGGGCGAGCGGCTGATGGGCTTCGGCCACCGGGTGTACCGGGCCGAGGACCCGCGGGCCCGGGTGCTCCGCCGCACCGCCAAGGAGTTGGGCGCGCCGCGCTTCGAGGTCGCCGAGGCGCTGGAGAAGGCGGCCCTCACCGAGTTGCAGGCCCGCCGGCCGGACCGGGTGCTCGCCACCAACGTCGAGTTCTGGTCGGCCGTGGTGCTCGACTTCGCCGAGGTGCCGGCGCACATGTTCACCTCCATGTTCACCTGCGCCCGGATGGGCGGTTGGAGCGCGCACATCCTGGAGCAGAAGAAGCTCCAGCGCCTCGTCCGGCCCTCGGCCCGCTACATCGGCCCGGCCCCGCGCAAGCCGCACGAGGTAGACGGCTGGGACGCCGTCCCCCACGGCGTCTGAGATGTAAGGAAGGGGCCCTTCTTAACGCCTCCGGTAGAGGAAGGGCCCCTTCTTAACGCCCGCCCCCCGGCTCGGACCCGGCAGCACGCGGGCGGGGCGGGGCGGCAGCGCGGACAGCGAATGGCGGTGGTGTGGGCGACGCCACCCGCTGTGGCGGACGCCTCACGGTTGGGGCTGGGACCAGCGCCCGGACTGACCGCGACGGGTGCGAGGATGAAGTCCGGCAGCGCCGCCGAAGGGCTGAGACCCCGGCTCCACGTGCATCCGCACGCGCCGTCGGTCCGCCCGTTCGCTCACCCGGGCCCCGACCCATGCGGAAGGATCTTGAAAACCGTGGCTGACGCACCGACCATCCGGATTCCCGACGAGATCAAGCCCGCCGACGGCCGATTCGGCTGCGGGCCGTCCAAGGTCCGTCCGGCGGCGGTATCCGCGCTCGCCGAGGTGGCTACCAGCTACCTGGGCACCTCGCACCGGCAGAAGACCGTACGCGACCAGGTGGCCCGGCTGCGCTCCGGCATCACCGAGTTCTTCTCCCTGCCCGAGGGCTACGAGGTGATCATCGGCAACGGGGGCACCACCGCGTTCTGGGAGGTCGCCACCTTCGGCCTGATCCGCGACCGGGCCCAGTTCGCCAGCTTCGGCGAGTTCGGCGCCAAGTTCGCCAAGTCCGTCAAGGACGCGCCCTTCCTGGGCGAGCCGACCATCCGCAAGTCGGACGCGGGTAGCGCGCCGAGCCTGGTCGCCGAGGCCGGCGTGGACGTCTACGCCACCCCGCAGAACGAAACCTCGACCGGTGTCGCCGTACCGATCAGCCGGGTGGCGGGCGCGGACCCGGGCTCGCTGCTGCTGGTGGACGCCACCTCCGGTGCCGGTGGCCTGGAGGTCAACGTCGGCGAGACCGACGTCTACTACTTCGCCCCGCAGAAGTGCTTCGGCTCCGACGGCGGCCTGTGGCTGGCCCTGATGTCGCCGGCCGCGCTGGAGCGGGCCGCCGAGGTCAAGGGCTCCGGCCGGTACATCCCCGCCTTCCTGGACCTGGTCACCGCGATCGACAACTCGCGGCTGGAGCAGACGTACAACACCCCCGCGCTGGCCACCATCTTCCTGGCCGCCGAGCAGACCGACTGGATGAACTCCCAGGGTGGGCTGGCCTGGGCGGCCAAGCGCACGGCCGAGAGCGCCGGGATCGTGTACGGCTGGGCCGAGCGTTCCACCGTCGCCACCCCGTTCGTCACCGACCCGGCGCTGCGGTCCAACGTGGTCGCCACCATCGACTTCGCCGACGGGGTGGATGCCACGGCGGTCGCCAAGGCGTTGCGCGCCAACGGCATCGTGGACACCGAGCCGTACCGGAAGCTGGGCCGCAACCAGCTGCGGGTCGCACTCTTCCCGGCCGTCGAGCCGGCCGATGTGGAGGCGCTGACCGCGTCCATCGACTACGTGGTCGAGCGGCTCTGAGCCGACGCTGACGTAGCGGGCCCGGTCGACCCGGTTTGCGGTCACCGGGCCCGCTACGGTAAGCAAGGCGGTCCGCTTCCGGGCAGTGCCGACCACCCTGTCCACCGCTGCGATCAACTTCACTGTCGGCCTTTGTCGACTGACCGGCGGCACAGCGCTCACCAGCACCGAACACAGCTGCGCAGCTCGACTTGCCCGGGCGTGGCGTCTCCCACCTGGACGCGGATGGGCGTACCGTGGTCCTCAACGCCCCGGGTGGCCGGCTCGTGGCGTACGGCCAGCGAAGCGGGACGGAGGCAACGCGATGCGCCCAGTACGCTTCGTCGCCCTCTCCGAGGACGGCCAGGCCCTGGTGCTCGCCGACGAGGTCGGGCGGCTGCTCGCCCTGCCCATAGACGAGCGCGTCGCCGGAGTGCTGCACGCCGAGCCGGGTGCACCGACGCTCGCGGTGGCACCGACCACCGCCGATCCCGTCCCGTCCCTGTCCCCTCGGGACATCCAGGCCCGGATCCGCTCCGGCGAGTCCGCCGAGGACGTCGCCCGGATTGCCGGTGTCCCGGTCGACCGGGTGCTCCGCTACGCCGGTCCGGTGCTCCAGGAGCGGGCGATGCTCGCCCAGCATGCCCGGCGCACCCGACTCAAGGGCGCCGAGAAGCCGACCCCGCTGGCCGAGGTGGTCAACGGGCGACTCGCCCAGCACGGCATCGACACCGAGAAGATCTCCTGGGACGCGTGGCGCCGCGACGACGGCACCTGGCGGATCGTCGCGACCTGGCCGTCCGGCAAGGCCACCGCGCAGGCGGTCTGGGATCTGGACAAGACCCGCCAGTCGGTGGCGCCGCACGACGACATGGCGCAGTACCTCTGCGCCGAGCGCCCGACGCCGATCCTCGGCCAGGAGCCGGCGCCGGAGCGGGGCGGCCACGCGCTGCCCGGTCCGTCGCGCGGCGAGCCCAGCCGGGGTGGCCACGGCCTGCCGGCGCCGGCCGAGTCGGGCCGCTCCGGTCGTGACCCCATCCGCGCCGGCCGGGATGCCCTGCTCGCCTCGCTCGATCGGCCGCTCGGCTCGACGTCGGGCCGTGGTCTCGAACCTCGGACCCCGGCCGCGCTGGCCGGCGGCCAGGACTCGCCCCGGCAGCGGGCGGTCTCCGGGGGCGCGGCGGCGCTGCTCGGCGGTGGTCAGGGTTCGGCCTTCGACGACGACGCGGACGCGCCGAAGGAGGTGCCGGCCGTGCCGTCGCTGGCGGTGCTGCGGCCCCGGCGCACCAACGCGCCCGCCGCGGGTGCCGCCGAGTCGACCGAGGCCGGCGGCAAGCCGCGCAAGCGCCTGCCCAGCTGGGACGACGTCCTCTTCGGCAGCGGCCCCGCCGCCCGCGAATCCTCCTAGCCCCACCCCCACCCCCACCCCCACCCCTAACCCGCGCCACGTCACCCGCACCCCCTACCGCCGTCGATCTTGCACTTTCTGTCGGCACAAAAGCCTCGATCGTGGACTTTTCAGCGACCAGAAGTGCAAGATCGGCGGCGGCAGGGGTGGCGGGCATCGGTGCCGCTGTTGGGTTAGAGCGGCCAGGTGGTGAGGGGGTGGTAGCCGGGGTCGGGTCCGCTCTGCATCAGCAGCAGCTCGCTGGCCGGCCAGGGCGGGCCGAGGTAGTCGTCGAGGGCGCTCAGGTCCGACTCGATGTCGGCGTGCGACATCCGGTCGCCGGGACGGGCGATGGTCAGGTGAGGCCGGAACGGCTTCTCGTCACCGGGCACCCCGATCGCGTTCAGCCCGGCCCGGACCGCGTCGGCCAGCGCGACCAGGCGGGCGACGTCGCCGCGTACGTCGGCCCAGAGCACGGTGCCACGACCCCAACCGAACCGGCCACCACCCCCCAACCGCAGCACCGACGGTACGGTCCCGGCGCGGGCGGTCTCGGCGACGAGTTCGAGAGCCTCTCGCACGGCGGGCAACCGGGCCGGGTCGACCTCACCGAGGAAGGCGAGCGTGAGGTGCGCCCGGGTCGGATCCACCAGCCGTACGTTCGTTCCGGCGGCTGCCGCCGCACCGACCCGCAGCCCGGCCATCTGGGCGTACAGGTGCTCGATCGCCTCGGCCGGCGGGTAGACCGCGGTGAAGAGTCGCACCTGACCCAGGATGTCAACTAGCGATGGCGCTGGTGCTGACCGGGTCGGGTGGCCGGCAGGCGCAGGCCGGCGGCGTCCAGCTCGCCCTCGATCCGGACCCGCTCGATCTGCCGGTCGATGCCGGTCAGCTCCGCCAGGTGTTCGGTGATGCCCAGCGCCCGGCAGGCCAGTCGGAGCCGGTCGTCGTACGCGTCGAGCACGCTGCTGTGCCACACCACGGCCGCGCCGCCGACCCGATCCCGGCGCAGGCAGCGCAGGTCCGCCGCGAGCTGCTCCAACGGGCGCCGGTCGGGTCGGTCCAGGGCGTCGAGGGCGTCCGGGTCGGCCAGCCCGTCGGCTGCCTGGTTCAGCCGGTTTATCAGGTGTCGTTCCCGTCGCCGTTTTCGCCATTCGGCGTATCCGCAGGCGAACCGGTCGAGGACCTCGTCGGCGCAGATCACGAGCGCGATCAGCACCGGTACGAAGACCACGGCGGCCAGCGCCAGGGAGAGCAGCAGCACACGTAAGACCTCCACCCAACGAAACTATGCCGCTGCGGAGCGTGACGTTACCGATTTTCCGGCATCCGGGCGTACGGGCGCCGGTGCCATCCGGGCATTCCTCTCAGCTCACACTTCGGTGACGTAGAAGCGGGGCATCGGCAGGATCCGGAACCGCAGCCGGGCGCCGTCGCGGCGCAGCTGCCAGGCCAGCGCGAGCAGGGCGGTGGCGAGGGAGAGCAGGCCGCCGGCCCAGATACTGACGCCCGCACCGTAGGTTTCCGCGATCCAGCCGATCACCGGCGCACCGACCGGGTTGGTGCCCAGGAACACCAGCACCCACAGCGCCATCACCCGTCCCCGGAACGCGGCGTCGGTGCCGAGTTGGACCCGCTGGTTGGCGGCCTGGGCGAAGTAGACCATGAAGAAGCCGGTCGGCGGCAGCAGGGCCACCACCATCCAGTACGCCGGCGCCAGGCCGACAAGCGTGCCGAAGACGGCGCAGGCGATCGCGGCACCGAGCACCAGCCAGACCGATGGGCGGCTGCGCCGGCTGGTCCCGGCCAGCGCCCCGACCAGCGCACCGACCGCGAGGGTGGTGCTGAACAGGCCGAACGAGGCCGCACCGGTGTTGAACACGGTCTTCGCCAGCGCCGCCAGGGTGAGCTGGAAGTTGAACAGCGACATCCCGATCACCGACATCACCACCATCGGCAGCAGCAGGTCGGGGCGGCGGCCGACGTAACGCAGCCCGTCCAGCACGGTCGCGGCGGCCCGTTCGTCGCGCGGTGGCAGCGGTGCGCGGTGCAGTTCGGCCGGGCGCATCTGGATCACGGTGACCAGGGGTGCGATCGAGCTGAGCGCGGTGACCAGGAAGACCGGCCCCACGTCGAAGAGGGCGATGGCCAGGCCGGCAACGGCGGGCCCGACGATGCGGGCCGAGTTGAACACGGCCGCGTTGAGCGAGAGCGCGTTGGGCAGCAGCCGGGTGCCGACCAGTTCGGAGACGAACGCCTGCCGAACCGGGGTCTCCACCGCGTTGGCCACGCCGAGCAGGGCGGCGAAGACGAAGACGTGCCAGAGCGCAACCAGGCCGGTGAGTACGAGCAGGCTCATCGCCAGGGACAGCACGGTCCAGAAGGCGTTGGCGACGAAGAGCAGCATCCGCTTGTCGTACCGGTCGGCGAGTCGGCCGGAGAGGAGCGTGAGCAGCAGTACCGGGGTGAACTGGAGGGCGACCACCACGCCGAGCGCGGTTGCCGAGTCGCCGGAAAGCTCGAGGACCAGCCAGTCCTGGGCGATGAACATCATCCAGACGCCGATGAGCTTGAGCAGTTGCCCAGATGCGAAGAGCCGGTAGTTGCGGACCTGTAGGGACTGGAACATCGTGCTCAGCCGTGCCTGCACTCTTGGTGCGCCTCCTCGCGGTCGTACGCGTCGTCAACGACGGACGGCGCGGCGCGGAGCACACCGGATGTGCGGCGTCAGGCGCGGGAGAGTCGCTGGAGGATCTCCGCGGCGTGGTGCAGGGTCTCCCGGTCGGCATCGCTCAGTTCGGCCAGCCGGCGGGCCAGCCATTCGTCCCGGACCCGCTCGAACTGGTCGAGCACGGTCTGGCCCCCTTCGGTCACCGCGAGGATGACCTGCCGGCCGTCGGTCGGGTGGGGGGTGCGCTGCACCAGGCCGCGCTCCTCCAGCTTCGCGACGATCTTGGTCATCGTCGGTGGCTGCACCCGTTCGAGGTCGGCGAGTTCCCGCGGCGTGAGCGCGCCCCCCAGCCGGATGCTGGTGAGCGCGGACAACTGGGTGACCGTCAGGTCACCGACCGGTCGGGCCTGGCGGACCCGCCGGTTCAGCCGGGTGATCGCATCACGCAGCTGATGGGCCAGCTGCGCCGGTGGCATGCTCTGAGCCGTCACCGTTCGCTCCGTCACGATAGTTAGCCTAACTAATAAGCCGACCGGGTCGCAGCGAATATGACCACGCTCACCCCGACTTCCGCCCTGCTCGGGCCGGGTGAGCAACGCTGGTCACCCAGGGTCACCCACCCGGCCCAGCCGGACGTCAGAACATCAGCGCCTCGATCGGACCGCGCAGGAAGTACACCACGAACAGTGCCGCGACCGCGTACAGCAACGGATGGATCTCGCGGGACTTGCCCTTGGCCAGCTTGACCACCACGTACACGATCAGGCCGGCACCGATGCCGTTGGAAATCGAGTAGGTGAACGGCATGAGCACGATGGTGAGGAACGCCGGAATGGCGATCTCGTAGTCGGACCAGTCGATGGTCCGCACCGCGGTCATCATCAGGAAGCCGACCACCACCAGCGCGACGGACGCCGCCTCGAACGGCACCACCACGACCAGCGGCGCGAGGAACATGGCCAGCAGGAACAGCGCGCCGGTGACCAGGTTGGCCAGCCCGGTCCGGGCGCCCTCCGCGACACCGGCGGCACTCTCGATGTACGCCGTGTTGCTGGAGACGCTGGCCGCGCCGCCGGCCGCCGCACCGATCGAGTCGACCAGCAGGATCTCCTTCGCCCGTGGCGGGGTGCCCTGCTCGTCGAGCATGCCGCCCTCCTGACCGACGGCCACCATCGTGCCCATCGTGTCGAAGAAGTCGGTGATCAGCAGCGTGAAGATGAACATCAACACGACCAGCCAGCCGGCCCGCTCCCAGGAGCCCAACACGTTGAACTTGCCGAGCAGCGACAGGTCCGGCATGTCGATCGGGTTGCTGGGCAGGGTCGGCACGTTCAGCGACCAGCCCTTCGGGTTCGGCACACCGTTGACGAAGGACGGGCCGACGTTGCCGAGCGCCTCCACCACCATGGCCAGCAGGGTCGAGCCGAGAATGCCGATCAGGATCGCGCCCTTGACCCGGCGTACCACCAGCACCAGGGTCAGCAGCAGGCCCAACACGAAGACCAGCGTCGGCCAACTGACCAGCTTGCCGCCGATGCCCAGTCCGACCGGCACGGTGGTGTTCGCCTCGTCCGGAACCCGCCGGACGAAGCCGGCATCCACCAGACCGATGATGGTCAGGAACAGGCCGATACCGACCCCGATCGCCGTCTTCATCTGCGTCGGCACCGAGCGGAACACGGCGGTACGCAGACCCGTCAGCACCAGGATCGCGATGATCACGCCTTCGATCACCACCAGGCCCATCGCGTCGGCCCAGGTCATCTCCGGCGCGATCTCGTACGCCACCAGGGCGTTGACGCCGAGACCGGCGGCGACCGCCAGCGGGAACCGGCCGACCACGCCCATCAGGATGGTCATCAGGCCGGCGACCAGGGCGGTGGCCGCGGCGATCGCGGGAATCGGGAGGGTGTTGCCGTCACCGTCGACGGCGCTGCCGAGGATGAGCGGGTTGAGCACCACGATGTACGCCATCGTGAAGAAGGTGGCGAGACCACCCCGTACCTCGCGGCTCAGCGTCGAGCCACGGGCGGTGACCTCGAAATAACGGTCGAAGCGGTTGAGCGGCCGGCTGGGGTCAGGGGGTGTGCCGTTGTCGGGCGGCGCTACTGCCATCAGGAACCTCACAGCGAATGGTCAGGTCGTCGCGCGCATCGTCGCAGATCACCGGCGACCCGAAAAGTGGGTCGCGTACCCTGGCCGGGTGCCGAAGCAGCAGCCGCGACCCGAGCCGCTCGACCCGCCGATGGTGCCGTTCGCGCTGGCCGGCATGGTGGCGTGGGCGATCGCTGGTCTGGTGCTGCTGCTCTTCCGCGACCGGCTGGTCGCGAGCGGGCACGAGAATTGGCTCTGGATCTGCCTGGCCGGTTTCCTGTGGGGCTTTCCGGGGCTGGCCGTGATGATGCGGCACGACGCCAATCGGCGCCGCCGCCGCTCCGCCGCCGGCTGACGGCTGTCGGACCGGTCGCCGGCCGACGATCAGGGGTGCCCGTACGGCTCCGCCGGCTCGCCCGACTCGATCGACCCGGGCGCCCGGGAGACCGACATCGGCTCCACCGCGCTGTCGTCGTAGACGGTGGGCATCTCGTCCACCGCCGTCTCGGCCTCGACCAACGTCTCCGAGTGCGCGCCACAGCCGTGGTCGGTGCTGACCACCCGGCCGTCGTCCGGGGCGTAGAAGTTGCCGCAGACGCCGAAGCACTGCCGCAACTGCCCGGCGAGCGGGAGGTAGAAGCCGCAGGAGCCGCAGCGGGCGGCGGCCGGCGCGGAGGTGGAGATGGGCGCCGACGGCCCGTGGTCGCCGTCGTACCAGCGCTGGGCCGCCTCGGCGCGCCCCTCCCGCGACAACACCCGGGGCCGGCCCAGACCCAACTCCCAGGCGGTTTCCTCCACCGCCGGGTCGTCGGAGAGCAGGTAGCCGGGCTGGAGCCGCTCGTCGTCGGCCGGGGTGGGCAGCAGATCACCCGGACCGAGGTCACCCGGCTTGAGCCGGTCCTGCCACGGCAGCCAACCCGGCGCGAGCAGCGCGTCCGGCCCCGGCAGCAGCACCGTTTCGCAGATCGTCACGGTACGGCTGCGCGGCACCCGGGTGACGGTCACCGCCCACCGCCAACCGCGGTAGCCGGCCAGCCGGCACTCGAAATAGTGGGTGACGAGTCGATCACCCTCGGCGACAACCTGGAGGTGCTCACCGACTTCGGTGGCGTCCACCTCGGTGATGCCGGCACGCGCCACCTCGACGGCGGCGGCGCAGACCTGGTCAAGACGAGCGGCGCGGGCGGAGGCGGGCCTGGTCACCCGACCATTGTTCCCCATGGGTGGGGTCGACTGTGAGGCACTCCCCAGAGGTGTTCTCCGACGGTGGCGCGGCATCCGGCGAGCCGATGGGTCAGGATGGGTGCCATGCCGCTGTTCTCCCGCTCCGAGCGGTCCCTCCTCGGGCGAACCGTCGGCACCGGCATCCGCACCACTCGGCTGCTGCTGCGCGGCTCGCTCAGCGGTGGCCGCTGGATGACCCGCAGCGCCGCTCGCGCTCGGGCCCGGGGTGCCGGCGGCGAGACCGGCATGGTCCGCCTGTTCGATCTGCACGCGGTCTCCTGCGCCGGGGACACGCTGATCGCCATCGGTCTGGCCGGGACGATCTTCTTCAACGTCCCGCTCGGCGAGGCCCGCAGCAAGGTGGCGCTCTACCTGCTGGTGACCATGGTGCCGTTCGCCATGCTCGCCCCGGTGGTCGGGCCGCTGCTCGACCACTTCCGGCACGGCCGGCGGTACGCCCTGGCGACGACCATGCTGGGCCGGGCGTTCCTGGCCTGGCTGATCTCCGACTACATCCACGGCTTCGGGCTGTATCCGGCGGCCTTCGGCGTGCTGGCGCTGTCCCGGGCGTACGGGGTGGCCCGCTCCGCGGCGGTCCCCCGGTTACTGCCCGATGGGCTCGGCCTGTCCCAGGTCGGCGCGCGGGCCAGCGTGTACGGCACGGTCGCCGGCGCCCTGGTCGCCCCGATCGGGCTGGCCGCCTTCTGGTTCGGGCCGCAGTGGCCGTTACGGGTCGCCTCGGTGATCTTCCTCGTCGGCATGGTGATCGCTCTCCGGCTGCCGCCCAGGGCCGACTCCGAACCACCCGAGCGGGTACCCCGACCGCTGCGGGCGCTGCGACGGTCCACCGGTGACCGTCCGTTGGGCCGGGGCCGCCCGGCCGGCCGACTGGTGATCTCCAACTTGATCGGAGCGGCGACCCTACGCGCCGTCTACGGCTTCCTGCTGCTCTTCCTGGCGTTCACGATCAAGGCCGGTGACCTGACCACGGTGGTGTTCGGTCGTGACCTGAGTGACGAGGGCGCGCTGGGCCTGGTCGGTGGTGCGCTGGCCGTCGGCACCTTCCTGGCCACCGCGATCGGCACCCGGCTGCGCATCCACCGGCCGACTGCCCTCCAGTCCAGCGGCATGGTCATCGTGGCCGGGGTGGCCGTGCTCACCGCACTGAACTTCTCCCTGCCGATGGTCGCCCTGCTCTGCGTGGTCACCGCCATGATGAGCGGCATCGCGAAGCTGGCCGTGGACGCCTCGATCCAGGAACGCATCGCGGAACGGCTGCGAGCCAGCTCCTTCGCCCACTCCGAGACGGTGCTGATGCTCGCCTTCGTGGCCGGCGGCGGATTGGGGCTTGTCCCCTTCCACGGCCGGGTCGGCATCGCCGTCGCCGCCGGGGTCGGGGTGCTGGCCGCCGTCCGGGGAGTGGTGATGGCCCACCGGTTGCGCGGCGAGCGACTCTGTGGCCGACCGCTGACCGACGAGGAGCTGACCGCAACGGAACGGGACGCCGACCCGCCGGCCGCCGACGAGCCGGCCGACCGGGACCAGGAGACCACCGAGGCGAGCACGCCCACCTCCCCCGCCCCCGTCCAGGGCGGTTCGGCCCCCGAGGATCCGAACCTGGCGCCGCCGGGCTTCCACATCTACCGGCCCTCGTCGGCGGTGACCGGATCGGGCGGCAGCGAGGACGAGCCGCGACGCAGCTCCCCGGGTTCGATTCCGTGACCGATCTGCTCGTGGTCACCGCAGTGCCGGCCGAGGCCCAGGCGATCCAGGCCGGTCTCGCCGACCCGACCGTCGCGGTGGTCCCGGTCGGTGTGGGACCGGCCGTCGCCGGGGCGGCGACGGCCCGGCTGCTGGCGCTCGCCGAGGCCGCCGGTCGGCCGTACCGGGCCGTGGTCAGCGCGGGAGTGGCCGGCGGTTTCGCCGACCGGGTGGCGGTCGGCGGCATCGTGCTCGGCACCCGGGCCGTCGCCGCCGACCTGGGCGCCGAGTCACCCGAGGGCTTCATCCCCATCGACGAGCTGGGCATGCCGCCCGAACTGCTCGGCGGCGGCCCCGCCGTACCCGCCGACCCAGGGCTGCTGGCCGCCCTGAGTACGGCGCTGCCGGCCGCCACCGTGGGCCCGGTGCTGACCGTCAACACCGTGACCGGCACCGAGGCCAGCACCGAGGCGCTACGCCGACGTCACCCCGACGCGGTGGCTGAGGCCATGGAGGGGTACGGGGTGGCGGTCGCCGCCCGGCACGCCGGCCTGCCCTTCGCCGAGTTGCGGACCATCTCGAACCCGATCGGCCCGCGCGACCGCGACGCCTGGCGCCTGCGCGACGCCCTCGCCGCCCTCACCACCGCCGCCACCGCCCTGCGCTGACCTGCCGATCATCACTGATCCCGACGAAGTTTCGCCGGCCGACGCCAGTCGATCCGGTAGCCGCAGGCCAGCAGGAACTGGATGCCGCCGAACTCCGCCGTGGCGCACACGGCAGGCAGCCCCACACGCTGGGTCTCCTCGGCGAGACGGGTCACCAGCCGCCGCCCGATGCCCAGCAGTCGAAGCGCTGGTGCCACCAGGACTCCGTCCAGCACCACCTCCCGCCGGTCACCCAATTCCTCGCCGTACAGCAGGTCGAGGCTGCGTTCGTGAGCCCGCAGCTCGCCGACCAGATCACCGTCGGGTAGCTCCGCCACCAGGCGCCAGCACCCCTGCGGCACGCCATCACTGATCCGTCGGATCCGCACCGCATCGCGGATCCGCTCCCGCACGCGCCGTTCATCGCGGCGGCCACGATCGAGGTCGAAGGTCACCTCGGGCACGCGCAACGGCCACCGCTCGGGCGGCAACGTGTACGAGTGTGCCCACCAGGCCCCTGGCCAGTCCTTGAGCGTCCGAACCTTGCGTACGTCGAGGTGGGCCGGATAGCGACGACCCGCCTCGTCCCGTCGAACGTCGCCCTGGATGTCGCTGCCGGCAAGCTGTGCCGAAGCTGCCGGTCCTCGGTCGCCAGCGGCGGCCAGCCGCAGCGACCCGCCGGCCGCTGCCACCAGTCGCCGGATGGTCTGGAAACGGGGATCGGTGGCCCGCCCCGCCTCGATCCGCGCCACCGTTGACTGTGGCACCCCGGCCCGCACCGCCAACTCGCGTTGGCTCAGGTCAGCCTGCCGACGCAGCGCCCGCAGCATCGAGCCAAGATCACCGAAGCCGTCCGCAGTTCCGTCCCCCATACCAACAATGCTTCTCCAGCTTCCACACCAGCTCAACCACGATCGACAACCTGTGGACAACCCTGTGGACAACCAGCGGGCGGCGCACCCCGGACGAGGTGGAGCATCCGGAGTGATGCGGGTGGCCCTGCCACCGACACACCCGGCGCCAGCCGCCTGCCCTCGATCAACTCGCCACCCGAGACGCACCCCGGTCTCACCTGTGCCCCTGTCGAGCTGAGCCGTTTGGGCTATCACGGCCCGCCGCCCACCTCGCCCAACCTCACGCACGCTCATCTCGGGATCGAGTGACCCGGTAGATAGGCGGGACCACCGACGCCACCCAAGCCCGGCCCAGACCACCCCAAGCCCGGCCGACGGCCGGCCCTGGCCGGCCGTCGGCCGGGCCGATTCGTTTTCGCTCTCAGCTCGACAGGGGCCATCGCCCCTAGCCGCTCCTCGTGCGGCGCCCCTGCGGTAGGCAGGTCGAGAGAGGTCCCAGCGGTCAGACACAGTTCGGGGCGCAGCAGGCGGACCGCCCGTCCACGGCAGGATGCGACGCTGCCCGAGCGGAAGCCCGGAGGTGGGTGGTGTGGTCTGGCCGACGCCAGTGGAGGCCGTCCGCTGCTGCCCACGGTGGCGGGGTTACGGTGGGGGTGTGGCGCTCTCGTTGGCGATCTCGCCCTGCCCCAACGACACCTTCGTCTTCCACGCCCTGGTGCATGGGCAGGTGCCCGGTGCGCCGGCGGTCGAGGTGACGTACGCCGACGTGGACGTGACCAACACCGCCGCCGAGCGCGGCGCGTTCGACCTGGTGAAGGTGAGTTACGCGGCGTTGCCGTGGCTGCTGGAGGACTACCACCTGCTGCCCTGCGGCGGCGCGCTGGGGCGCGGCTGCGGGCCGCTGGTGTTGACCCGGGCGGATCGCGACGGGGGGCCGGATCGCAGCGATCTGCGCGACGCCACCGTGGCGGTGCCCGGTGACCGGACCACGGCGTACCTACTCTTCCGGCTCTGGGCGGCCGGCCGGACGCCCCGGCGTATCGAGGTGGTGCCGTTCCACGAGATCATGCCCGGCGTCGCCGCTGGGCGGTACGACGCCGGACTGGTGATCCACGAAGCGCGGTTCACCTACCCGCGCCACGGGCTGACCGCGCTGGTCGACCTGGGCGAGTGGTGGGAGGGCGACACCGGACTGCCGATCCCGCTCGGCGCCATCCTGGCCCGGCGCGACGCGGTCGACCCGCAGCAGGCCGCCGGGTGGATTCGGGACTCGGTCCAGCGGGCCTGGGCCGATCCGGCGGCCAGCCGGGCGTACGTGCTGGCGCACGCCCAGGAGATGGAGCCCGACGTGGTGGACCGGCACATCGGCCTCTACGTCAACGAGTTCACCGCCGACCTGGGCGAGGCCGGCTTCGCTGCCGTCGAGGCGTTGCTCGGCCGGGCCGCCGACGCCGGGCTCGTGCCTCAGACCTCCAGCTCGCGGGCCACCGCGTGGACCAGCTGAGCGATCTTCTGGGCCGTCTTGCGGTCTGGGAAGCGACCCCGACGCAGGTCCGGCTGCACCTTCGCCTCCAGCACCTTGATCATGTCTTCGACCAGTCCGTGTAGCTCCTCGGCCGGCCGGCGGCGCAGCTCCGCCACGGACGGCGGGGCCTCCAACAGCTTCACGCCCATCGCCTGCGTTCCCCGCCGGCTGTCCACCACGCTGAAGTCGATGCGCTGGCCGCCCTTCAGGTCGGTGACACCCGCCGGTAGCGCGGCCTTTGGCAGGAACACGTCGCCACCCTCGTCACTGGTGACGAACCCGTATCCCTTGGTCGCGTCGTACCACTTCACTCGACCCGTAGGCACCTGAGATCCCCTGCTTCGCTTGAACCGTCTACTGCGTCAAGGCTAGCCGGATCATGCCGTCGAGCGCCGCCGGGAATCCGGTGAGATCGGTCAGCACCACCGCCGCGCCGGCCGCCCGGAGTTCATCGACGGAACACGGCCCGGTGGCGACCGCGATCCCGGGCACGGCCGCAGTCCTGGCGGCCACCATGTCCGCCACGTGATCTCCCACATAGTGGGTCGCGCCGTGGGCGCGCAGCGCCGTCGCCTTCTCCTCGGCGAACACGTCCCCGACCAGCTCGTCCACCACCAGGCCCAAGTGATCCAGGTGCAGCCGGGCCAGCCGGCCGAGCTTTGCCGTGACCACGACCACCCGGCCACCCCGCTCGCGCACCGCGTCGATGGCCGCCTGGGCGCCGGGCAGCGGGATCGCCGGGGTGATCGCGTACGCCGGGTAGAGCTCCCGGTAGACGCGGACCGCCTCGTCGACCTGCTCGGCCGGGAACCAGCGGGCGATCTCGGTGCGTAGCGGTGGGCCGAGCCGGGACACCGCCGCCTCGGCGTCGACGGGCACGCCGGTCCGCTCGGTCAACGCCCGAAAGGCCGCGGCGATGCCGGGACGCGAGTCGACCAGGGTCATGTCGAGGTCGAACCCGACCGTCAGTAGGGGCATCCTGGAAAGCTACCCGGCCGGCGCCCAGACCAGCCCGGTCGTCCGGTGGGCGAAGGCGGGGCCGGCCGGGCTAGCGTGGAACGACGATGAGCACCTCACTCGCCGACCACCTGCGGGCGTTGCCCGACGAGTCCCTCGCCGCGTTGCTGCAACTGCGGCCCGACCTCGTCGTGCCGGTCCCCGCCGACGTCGCCGCGCTGGCCATCCGGGCCCAGTCGCGGGTCTCGGTGTCGCGTGCCCTGGACGGGCTGGACCAGTTCACGCTCCAGATCATGGACGCCGCCCGGTTGACCCGTGATCCGGCCGACGGCACCACCTCGGTCGACGGGGTCCTCGCGGTGGCCACCGCCGGCCCGCACCCGCCCGCACCGACCTCCGTCCGGGCCGCCCTCGACCGGCTGCGCGCCCGTTTCCTGGTGTACGGCCCCGAGCATCGGTTGCAACTGGTCGGTGGCATCGACGAGATCTCGCCGTACCCGGCGGGGCTGGGCCGCCCGGCGGCGGAGCTGGACGCCCGCACCGCCGCGCTCTGCGCGGACCCGGCAAAGTTGCGGCGGACCCTGCTGGCCGCACCGCCGTCGGCGCGGGCGATCCTGGACCGGCTGGCGGCCGGGCCACCGGTCGGCAGCGTGCCGCCCGGTGCGTTGCAGGCCCCGGCGACCGGCACCGACGACGACATCCCCCCGGACGAGACCAACGGCGGGGCACCGACCGGCTCCCCGGTTCGCTGGCTGGTCGACCACCGGCTGTTGGTCCGGGTCGCCGGCGGCAAGGGCGGCACCACCGGCATGGTGGAGTTGCCCCGGGAAATCGGGCTGCTGCTGCGCCGTGACACCGGCCCGCTGGGTCCGCTGCGTACCAGCCCGCCGCCGGTGGCCGGCACGCCACGCGAGCCGAAGGCCGTCGACTCCGCCGGGGCCGGGCAGACCATGGAGGTGGTACGCCACACCGAGGCGCTGCTGGAGCAACTGGCCGCCGAGCCGGCTCCGGTGCTGCGCTCCGGCGGTATCGGCGTACGTGACCTGCGCCGGCTGGCCCGCGTCGCCGGGCTGGACGAGTCGACGGCGGCGCTGCTGCTGGAGGTGGCGTACGCGGCCGGCCTGACCGGCGAGGTCGAGTTGCCCGGCAGCGCCGGCCGGTACGGCGCGGACCAGCAGGTGCTCCCCACGGCCGGGTACGAACTGTGGCGGGCCGGTTCGCTGGCCCAGCGCTGGGAGCAGTTGGCCCGGGCGTGGCTGACCATGACCCGCCAGGTCGGGCTGGTCGGCCAACGCGACGACCGGGACCGGCCGATCACGGTGCTCTCCGCCGAGGCGGAACGGGCCGGTGCGCCGGCCGCCCGGCGAGCGGTGCTCGGGGTGCTCGCCGACCTGGAACCGGCCGCCGTGCCCACCCCCGAGGAGGTGCTGGCGCTGCTCGACTGGCGGGCGCCGCGCCGCAGCCGGGGCCGGGAGGCCGCCCACCGGGAGGTGCTCGCCGAGGCGGCCACGCTGGGCGTGACCGGGCTGGGGGCGCTCACCTCGTACGGGCGGCTGCTGCTGGCCGAGGCGACCGCGACCGAGGAGCGGGACACCGACGACCCGCTCGGGGTACGCACCGAGACCGAGGACGCCGCCAGCACCGCGGTGCGGGCGCTGGACGCCCTGCTGCCCGCCCCGGTGGATCACTTCCTGGTGCAGGCCGACCTGACCGTGGTGGTTCCGGGCCCCCCGGAGCCGGCGCTCGCCGCCGAACTGGAGATGGTCGCCGAGCCCGAGTCGGCCGGTGGGGCGAGCGTGTACCGGGTGACCTCGGGCAGCGTGCGCCGGGCGCTGGATGCCGGCTACTCGGCCGACGACCTGCACGACCTGTTCCGGCGCCGCTCCCGTACCCCGATCCCGCAGGGGTTGACCTATCTGATCGACGATGTGGCCCGTAGGCACGGCGGCCTGCGGGTCGGCTCCGCCGGGGCGTACCTGCGCAGCGACGACGAGGCGTTGCTGGCTGAGCTGCTGGCCGACCGGCGGGTCGGGGAGTTGGCGTTGCGTCGACTGGCGCCGACGGTACTGGTCACCCCGTACCAGACCGGCCGGATGCTGGCGGTGCTGCGGGAGGCCGGCTACGCGCCGGTGGCCGAGGACGCCACCGGCTCGGCGGTGCTGACCCGACCGAGGGCGCGGCGGGCGGCGGCCCGCGTGTCGGTGGCCACCCGGGCGCTCGACCCACTCGCCACCCCGCGTCTGCCCCTGCCCCGCCTGCTCGGGGTGGTCGAGCAGATCCGCCGGGGGGATGCCACGGCGCGGGCGGCCCGGCGGGCCCCGGCGGCGGTACGCGGCACGCCGTCGACCGGGCCGGCGCCCGTACACACCCACAGCGACGCCCTGGCCGTGCTCCAACAGGCGGTACGCGACAAGGCGCTGGTCTGGGTCGGCTACGTCGACGCGCACGGGGCGACCGCGTCCCGGCTGGTCCGGCCGGTCTCCCTGGGCGCCGGTTACCTGCGCGCCGAGGACGAGCGGACGGAGATGCTGCACACCTTCGCGCTGCACCGGATCACCGCGGCGGTGCTGGAAACGTGAGGGTGCCCGCTCAGCGTCGGCTGCGCCGCACCGACCCGATGATCGCCACGATCAGCAGCAGGGCGAAGCCGGTGCCGGCGGCCTCGCCGACCGAATCGATGAAGCCCTGCTGAAGCACGAGCCAGCCGAACAGGAACCAGCCGAACAGGAGTGCGCCGACCACCACGTACGCCACCACCGTCGCCGTGGAGACCGGTTCTGCCGACTCGACCCTGTCGCGCTCGGGGATCAGTTCCTGGTCGACGGACATGTGCCCTCCCCCGTACGGTCCGGCGCTGTCATCCAGAGTGTCACTCCGGACGGCAACCGGCCAGTCACCCGGCCGACCGGTCGAGGTCACTTCTACCCAGCGTTGAGTACGGGAAATCCGTCGGAGGCCGGCCCGGGGCGCGCCGCCCGCCCCCGTTGGCTGTCCGCGATGACGGGAAGGGCCCCCGCTTCCTGGCCCGCCTGAGCGCGGATCGAACGCGCACGCACCGCGCCGACCGGGAGACGAGCGCACGGACCGGCCGCGAGAATCGTCTCCCCACTATCTAGACGCAATTTGGCACGGAGACGGTTGCGGCCGGTGAACTAAATCTTTGATACCCGCCGGGTCGTGCAACACTGGATGGTCGCCCGCTGGCAGGTCAGGCGCCTACCCCGCCGACCCGATCAGCCGTACGGAGGAGGAGATTCGGCGTGAGCGGTGGACCCCTGATCGTGCAGTCGGACAAGACCCTGCTGCTGGAGATCGACCACCCCGACGCGCAGGCCTGCCGGATGGCCATCGCGCCCTTCGCCGAGCTGGAGCGCTCGCCCGAGCACGTGCACACCTACCGGCTGACCCCGCTCGGGCTGTGGAACGCCCGGGCCGCCGGCCACGACGCCGAGGGCGTGGTGGACGCGCTGATCAAATACTCCCGCTACCCGGTGCCGCACGCCCTGCTGGTCGACGTGGCCGAGACCATGGACCGGTACGGCCGGCTGCAACTCGCCAACGACCCGGTGCACGGCCTGGTGCTGCGGGCCCTGGACCGGGTGGTGCTGGTCGAGGTGGCCAAGAGCAAGAAGCTCGCCGGCATGCTCGGCGCGAAGCTCGACGACGACACCATCGCGGTGCATCCGTCCGAACGCGGCCGGCTCAAGCAGGCCCTGCTCAAGCTCGGCTGGCCGGCGGAGGACCTGGCCGGCTACGTCGACGGTGAGGCGCACCCGATCGAGCTGGCCGAGGCCGGTAAGGACGGCCGCAAGCCGTGGACGCTGCGGTCGTACCAGCGGGAGGCCGTCGAGGCGTTCTGGGCCGGCGGCTCGGGTGTGGTGGTGCTGCCCTGCGGCGCCGGTAAGACGCTGGTCGGTGCGGCGGCGATGGCCGAGGCGAAGGCCACCACGCTGATCCTGGTCACCAACACCGTCGCCGGCCGGCAGTGGAAACGGGAGTTGATCGCCCGCACCTCGCTGACCGAGGAGGAGATCGGCGAGTACTCGGGCGAACGCAAGGAGATCCGGCCGGTCACCATCGCCACGTACCAGGTGCTCACCTCGCGGCGCGGTGGCGCCTTCACCCACCTGGACCTGTTCGGCGCCCGCGACTGGGGCCTGGTCGTCTACGACGAGGTGCACCTGCTGCCCGCGCCGATCTTCCGCTTCACCGCCGACCTCCAGGCCCGCCGCCGGCTGGGCCTGACCGCCACCCTGGTCCGGGAGGACGGCCGGGAGGGCGACGTGTTCAGCCTGATCGGCCCGAAGCGGTACGACGCACCCTGGAAGGACATCGAGTCGCAGGGCTGGATCGCCCCCGCCCAGTGCACCGAGGTCAGGGTCACCCTGACCGACGCCGAGCGGATGGCGTACGCGACGGCGGAGGCCGAGGAGCGTTACCGGATGGCGGCCACCGCCCGCACCAAGCTGCCGGTGATCCGCGCCCTGGTGCAGCGGCACCCGGACGAGCAGACGCTGGTCATCGGCGCGTACATCGACCAGCTGCACCAGCTCGGCGAATACCTGGACGCCCCGATCGTGCAGGGCTCGACCACCAACAAGGAACGCGAGCGCCTCTTCGACGCGTTCCGCTCCGGCGAGATCCGCACCTTGGTCATCTCGAAGGTCGGCAACTTCTCCATCGACCTGCCCGAGGCGGCGGTGGCGATCCAGGTCTCCGGCACCTTCGGCTCCCGCCAGGAGGAGGCACAACGCCTGGGCCGGGTGCTCCGCCCGAAGTCCGACGGCCGCCAGGCCCACTTCTACACGGTCGTCTCCCGCGACACCATCGACACCGAGTACGCCGCCCACCGCCAGCGCTTCCTCGCCGAGCAGGGCTACGCGTACACCATCGTCGACGCCGACGACGTCCTAGGCCCACCCCTCCCCACGGTCGACTGACCGGCGACGCCGTTGATCCACTCCGTTCCGCTGAAGTCGCGGTATCCAAGCCACCTCGACACCCCCCACACCGCCGGAACGGAGTCGATCGCAGCGCCGGCTCAGAGGATCCGGGTGACCTGCTCGGCGGCGGCCACGGCGTCCCGGTCGGCGGGGTCGAGGTCGGCGCAGAGCAGCACGGTGGCGCCGGCCGACAGCGGGGCGAGCAGCCACTTCAGATGGTGGTCGTGCTCGGCGACGTCGACCAGGAGGCGGTCACCGACCCGCAGGTCGAGTTGGTCGGCCACTGCCCTGGCCACTCTGCCCCACTCGTCGTAGGTGGTGCCGTCCGGGCTGGCCGGGTCGGTGGCGTGCAGCGTGGGGCGATCGGCCGGGGCGGCACCATGCCGCAGCACCTCCACCGACCAGTCGAGCCAGCCGGCCGGCACGTCGGCCAGCGGGTCCGGGCCGGTGCCGACGAGGTAGCGGTGCAGGCCGTCCGGTACGTCCTCCAACCAGTCGTCGAGCCGTTCCGGGGTGACCAGCACGGCGTCGTACGGTCGGTCGCCGCCGGGCTCCAGCACCGGCAGCCCGGCGGTGGCGCGCGGCCGGAACGACACCTCCAACCCGACCGCCCAGGCGCCCAGCAGAACCGCGGCGGTACGCCAGTGCGGCGGCAGCAGCACCGCCACCCGGCTGCCCGGCGTCAGGCCGCAGCCGTCCCGCAGCAGGCCGGCGGCCCGCGCCGACCACTCGCCCAGCTCGGCGGCGGTCAACTGGTGGCGGTGCCCGGTCTGGTGGTCGAGGTACGTGATCAGCGGCTGGTCCCGCTCGGCGAGGCCGACGGCGGAGAGCATGGGCAACGTCGCGGACATACCGTACGTCCTACTCCTGCCACCCCGACCTGTCCAGGCCGCCCCGCCCGGGGTGACACCTCGGCTAGCCGATAGTCGATGGCGGGGTAAACCATCGGCACTGGTGCCGTGCCTCATCGTGGCGGGACAGTCGAGGCATGACGCAGGCGGGGCGGCAGCAGGCCAGTGTGCGGGGCCACTGATCGGCGCGGCGGCCTTGGCGTACCTCGTGCCGCCGTACGCGGCGGCATCACCCGGCCAGGACCTGTTCAGCGACGTGCTCATCAGCGTGATCGTGGTCGCCCTGCTCGCCGGGGCTTACGCGCGACTCCGTCGGCAGTGTTAACAGGGGGCCCTTGCTCTACCGGAGGCGTTAACAGGGTGCCCTTCCTTACCGCTCGGGCAGCGGAGGGCCGAGGTCGAGGAGGGGGGCGAGCAGGTCGCCGTGCTCGTCGACCCGACTCAGCACCTCGCCGGCGGTGTACGGCCGCGACGACGGTCGTCTGCCGGCCGCACCGGCGGCGACCTCGTCCCAGGTCAGCGGGGCGGAGACGGCCGGCACCGGTTGGGCGCGCAGCGAGTACGGCGCCACCGTGGTCTTCGCCGCGTTGTTCTGGCTCCAGTCGATGAAGATCTTCCCGGGCCGCAGGTTCTTCGCCATCCTCGAAACGATCAGCTTCGGATGCTCGTGTTCCAGCTCCTGGGCGATCCGCCGGGCGTAGGCCGACACGTCGTCGGAGGACTGCGTCCCGGCGATCGGGCAGCAGAGCTGCATGCCCTTCTTGCCGGAGGTCTTCGGGTAGGCGTCCACCCCGTCGGCGGCCAGCCGATCGCGCAGCAGCAGCGCCACCTGGCAGCACTGCCGCAGGGTCGCCGGTGATCCCGGGTCCAGGTCGACCACCATCAGGTCCGGGTGTTCGCCGATCTTCCACTGTGGGGTGTGCAGCTCCAGTGCTGCCAGGTTGGCCAGCCAGACCAGGGTCGGCAGGTCGTCGGCGACCACGTAGTCGATGGTCTCCCGGCCCTTGGTGGAGCCGGGCGCCGGCAGCGTCTCGACGCGTACCCAGTCGGGGGTGGCGGCGGGGGCGTTCTTCTCGAAGAACGAGTTGCCCTCCACCCCGTTCGGGAAGCGGATCCGGGTCAACGCCCGGTCGGTCAGGTGCGGCAGCAGCACCGGTGCGATCCGGGTGTAGTAGTCGATCACCTCACCCTTGGTGAAGCCGGCACTCGGGTAGAGCACCTTGTCCAGGTTGGACAGCTCCAGAGTGCGGCCGTCGACCTCGACGCGGAGCCGGTCAGCTGGCATCGTCGACCTCCTCGGCCGGTTTGTCCGGCCGCAGCCGCAGGATCCGGGGGAAGCGCAGCCGTCCGTCCGGGGTGCGCTGGCCGTACTTCACCTCCACCACCACCCGAGGCGTTACCCAGATCGCGCCCCGGGCATCCTCGCGTGGCACTCCGGCGGCGAACGGCGAGGCGGGGCTTCTCAGCGGCTCAAGTTCGCGCAGCAGTTCCCGTTCCAGGGCCGCGCCGATGCCGCCGCCGACCCGGCCCCGGTAGGTAAGCCGCCCGCCGGCACCGGGCACCCCCACCAGCAGGCCGCCGATCTTCCGGGCGCCGGGCCGCCAACCACCGACCACGAAGTCGCCGGTCACCTCCAACTTGACCTTCACCCAGTCCGGCGTGCGTACGCCGGGCCGGTAGGCCGAGTCGACCCGTTTGGCCATCACCCCCTCCAGGCCGTGCTCACCGGCGGCCTCGTAGGTCGCCGGGCCGTCGAAGAAGACCGGGGGCACCGCCCATCGCGCCGCACCCAACCCCAGGCCGTCGAGGGCTTCCCGACGCCGGGCGTACGGCCAGCCGGTCAGGTCCTCACCGCGCAGCCGGAGCAGGTCGAAGATCATGTACGTGACCGGGACGCTCGCCGCCAGCCGGGCCGCCTTCGCCGGGTCCCGTACGTGCATCCGTTCGGCCAGGGCGGTGAACGACGGCCGCCCGCTGGGGTCGAAGAGCACCACCTCGCCGTCGAGCAGCGCGTCGTCGACCTGCTCGGCGAGCGGGATCAGTTCCGGGTAAGCGGTGGTGATCTCCACGCCGGAACGGGCATAGAGGTGTTGGCGCCCGGCCCCGATGTCGGCCAGGGCGCGTACGCCGTCCCACTTGAACTCGTACGCCCAGCCGGCACCGGCCGGGAGCTGCCCGGTCATCGCGAGCATCGGCTTGAGCGGCGCGCCGGGCACGTCCCGACTGTAGTACCAGGCCGAACACCTCGCGTCCGGTTCGCTTCGGTGCGAGCATGGTCGATATCGGGGAAGGGAGTGCGGGATGCGGGCCATCTGGAAGGGAGCCGTGTCGTTCGGTCTGGTCTCGATCGCGGTGAAGCTGTACTCCGCGACCGAGGAAAAGGACATCCGGTTCCACCAGGTGCACCGGGAGGACGGCGGACGGATCCGGTACAAGCGCACCTGCCAGGTCTGCGGCGAGGAGGTCAGCTACGACGACATCGCCAAGGGCTACGACATCGGCGGTGGGGAGATGGTGATCCTCACCGACTCCGACTTCGCCGACCTGCCGTTGAGCACCTCGCACGCGATCGACGTGCTGGAGTTCGTCCCGGCCGAGCAGGTCGACCCGATCCTGTACAACAAGGCGTACTTCCTGGAGCCGGAGGGCACCGCGACCAAGCCGTACCTGCTGCTGCGGGACGCGCTGACCGACTCGGAGCGGGTGGCGATCGTCAAGGTGGCGCTGCGCCAGCGCGAGCAGTTGGCCACCCTGCGGGTCCGCGAGGGCGTGCTGCTGCTGAACACCATGCTCTGGCCCGACGAGATCCGTAAGCCGGACTTCGGCTTCCTCGACGAGGACCTGAAGGCCCGCCCGCCGGAACTGGCCATGGCGACCTCACTGATCGACTCGATGGCCGGCGACTTCCACCCGGACGAGTTCACCGACGACTACCGGGCGGCGTTGCAGGAGGTCATCGACGCCAAGGTGGAAGGCCGCGAGGTGGTCCAGCCGGAGGAGGTCGAGGAGGCTCCGGCCGCCGCCGTCGACCTGATGGCCGCGCTCAAGGCGTCGGTCGAGCGGGCCCGCGCGGCCCGGGGCGAGGCGCCGGCCGGCGGTGCCGGCGAGCCGACCCCGATCACCTCGGCGCGTTCGGCCCAGCAGAAGGCAGCCAAGGCCCCGGCGAAGAAGGCCGCCGCCAAGAAGGCCGCCCCGAAGAAGGCCGAGGCCGCCAAGAAGACCGAGGGTACGAAGAAGGCCGCCGCCAAGGTCGAGAAGAAGGCGACCACCAAGAAGGCCGCCCCGAAGAAGGCCCCGCGCAAGACCGCCTGACGCGGTGCCCGCCGCATTCACCACGGCCGGGCCTGACCCGCCCCGACGTGGGTCGTTGGGCCGGCGACCGGCCAGTAGGCGGACAACTTCCGCCGTCAGGCCATTGACCAGGCATTTCGTGAATCTTACGCTGCCTCGGCATCCCCACCGAGAGGATTCACATGACCACTCCTCGCCTGCGTGGTGCCGCCCTGGCCACGGCCGCCCTGATGGCGACCGGCTCGCTGGTGGTGTCACCCGCTGCCAGCGCCGCACCCGGCAACCCCGGTGCACCCCGCTACACGCCCGGCGCACCGAGCATCGGCGACCCGTACTTCCCTGACCAGGGCAACGGCGGGTACGACGTCCAGCACTACGACCTGAACTTCTCGTACGACCCGGCGACCCGGCAGATGGACGCCACCGCGACGATCACCGCGCGGGCCACCCAGGATCTCGACCAGTTCAACCTGGACTTCCGTGGACCGGAGATCACCGCGCTGACGGTGAACGGCAAGAGCAACGACTTCGTCCGCGACGGCCAGGAGCTGATCGTCACCCCGCGCCCGAAGCCGAAGACCGGGCAGACGTTCACGGTGGTGGTGAAGTACGCCGGTGTACCCGGCCCGGTGACCGACCCGGACGGGTCGATCGAAGGCTGGATCCCGACCGACGACGGCGCCTTCGTCGTCGGCGAGCCGCAGGGCACGCCCGCCTGGTTGCCGAGCAACGACACCCCGACCGACAAGGCGACCTTCACGTTCACCGCGAAGGTGCCCGAAGGGCTCACCGCCGTCGGCAACGGCCAACTCCTGTCCCAGGAGACCCGGGACGGCTGGACGACCTTCGTCTGGGACAACACCGAGCCGATGGCGACCTACCTGGCGACGATCACCATCGGGCGGTTCGTGGTCACCGAGTCGGTCACGCCCAGCGGCATCCCGTCGTACGTGGCGATCGACCCGCGCCTGGTCAACGGCTCGGCCAACGCGGTGTCGCAGATCCCGAAGATGATGGAGTTCTTCACCGGGTTGTTCGGGCCGTACCCGTTCGCCTCGACCGGGGCGATCGTCGACTACGCCCCGCAGGTCGGCTACGCGCTGGAGACCCAGACCAAGCCGATCTTCTCGAACACGGCGAGCGTCGGCACCATGGCGCACGAGATCGCCCACCAGTGGTACGGCAACAGTGTGTCGCCGGAGCGCTGGAAGGACATCTGGCTCAACGAGGGCTTCGCCACCTACGGCCAGTGGATGTACACCGAGTTCAACGGTGGGGCGACGGTCAGCCAGACCTTCAACAGCAGCAGCAACTACGGCCGTGCCGCCTCCTCGTCGTTCTGGCAGATCGTCCTGGCCGACCCGGGACCGATGGACATGTTCAGCAACATCCCGTACAACCGGGGCGCGATGACCCTGCACGCGCTGCGCGGCAAGGTCGGTGAGGAGACGTTCTTCCGCATCCTGCGGCAGTGGGCGGCGATCCACCAGTACAGCCACGCCGCCACGGCGGACTTCATCGGGCTGGCCGAGCGGGAGTCCGGGCAGGACCTGACCGCCTTCTTCGACGTGTGGCTGTTCCAGAAGGGCAAGCCGACCTCCTGGTGATCGACCCAGGCCGACCGACCCAACGGAATATCACCGAAAGTAGTCGTTCGAATGCGGGGCCCGGAGGCGTTCCGGGCCCCGCACCCGTCTCATTGGTCCCACGATTCCCCCACGTCACGATCGATGGTCGGAACTGCGCCGACCACCAGGTACCGTGTGTCGGCGACGGCGTCCGTGGCCGGACGCATCCACCTCTGCGCAGGGAGTCGAGGACGTGAGCGAGCACGCGGGCGGTCAGGAGAGCAAGGCACGGCGGCGACTGGCCGAGCAATTGGCCGAACAGAAGGCGGCCGAGGCCAAACGCCGCCGGCAGGCGTGGGCCGGCGCGTTCGCCGCCATCGCCGTGGCCGGAGTGCTGATCACCGTGTTCGTGATCATCGGCCAGCGGGGCGACGACCCCTCCGATCAGGTGGCCAGCGCGCCCTCGGCCGCGCCGACCGAGACGACGCCGCAGGACGCGCCGCCCGCTCCGCAGTTGCCGGAGGGGTCCGACCCGGCCCTGGGTAGCAAGCCGACCGTCGCCGCTGGCGAGGGCGAGCTGAGCAAGCTCACCGTCACCCCGCTGATCGAGGGCACCGGCCCGAAGGTCGAGGAGGGCCAGTCGATCACCACCAACTATGTCGGGGTGTTCTACGAGAACGGTGAGCAGTTCGACTCCTCGTGGGACCGGGGCCAGACGGCCACCTTCCCGATCGGCGTCGGGCAGGTCATCGAGGGCTGGGACAAGGGCCTGGTCGGGGTGACCGTGGGCAGCCGGGTGCAGCTGGACATCCCGGCCGAGCAGGCGTACGGCGACGGCGCCGGTGGCCGCCCGGGTGGCCCGCTGCGCTTCGTGGTCGACATTCTCGCCGCTCAGTAGGGGGTACGGGTGACGGCGCTGGACGCCCCCGGGCAGGTCGCCCGGCTGGTCTGGACCTGCTACGAGCCGGTGCACGCCGTCACCTACTTCCACCCGCGCGCCCGGGCCGCGTACGAGGCGACCGGGCTGCGCGGGTACTGGCGGGGCTACTTCGCCGGCCGGGCCGCCCCGCTCGGGCCGGTCGGCCCCGCCCCGGTGCTCGCCGCCTTCTTCACCTTCGCCCCGCACATGGTGAACCGGGCGCTGCCCGCCGTCTGGCAGTTGGCCAGCCCCGAGCAGGCGTTGCGGGCCCGGCTGACCGGTGCGGTGCAGGCGCTCGCCGAGTTGACGTACGAACTGCCCGAGCGGCACCTGGCGGAGGCCGCCGAGTTGCTTGAGGCCGCCGCCGAGGCGGTCGGCACCGCTCCCGGCCGGGTGCTCGGCGCGGCCAACGCCGCCCTGCCGCGCGGCGACTACCCGCTGGCCCGGCTCTGGCAGGCCGCGACCACGCTGCGCGAGCATCGCGGCGACGGGCACGTGGCGGCGCTGGTCGCCGCCGATCTCGATCCGGTGGAGACCCTGGCCTGGCGGGTCGCGACCGGCATGCCGGCGCAGAACCTGCTCGGCCGGGGCTGGTCGGAGCAGGAGTGGGCGCAGGCCCGCGACCGCCTGACCGCCCGTGGCTGGCTCACCCAGCAGCCCGCGACCGACCTGCCCGGCACCCCCACCGCACGCGGCCGAGCAGCCTTCCAGGCGATCGAGGACGCCACCGACACCGCCGCCGCCCGCCCCTGGCAGTCGCTGGCCCCCGAATCCCTCGACCGCCTCCGTACTCTCCTCACCCCCATCGCCCACGCCGCCCACCGCGTCATCCCCGCCGACAACCCGATCGGCCTCCCCACCCCGCAGGGTTGATCAAGAAGTTTTGGTCTGGTTCCGGCGCTCGCCCCGACCAAAACCTCTTGATCATCGGGGCCGGGCAGGGAGTGGGCAGGGGGTGGGTGGGGGTGGGGGTGGGGGAGGATGGGAGGGTGATGGTGGGTGCGGTGGTTTTCGATCTTGATGGCGTGATCGTGGATTCGGAGCCGGTCTGGGAGGAGGTACGCCGGGCGTACGTGACGACGCACGGCGGCACCTGGCAGGCGGACACCCAGCGCCGGCTGATGGGGATGAGCACCGGGGAGTGGGCCCGCTACCTCAGCGGCGAACTGGGCGTACGACGTACTGCCGAGCAGGTCGCCGCCGAGGTGGTCGAGGAGATGACCCGGCGGTACGCGGAGCGCGTACCGGTGATCGACGGGGCGGACCAGGTGGTGCGCCGGTTGGCGGCACGGTGGCCGCTGGGGCTGGCCAGTTCGTCACCGACCCGGCTGATCGCGGCGGCGCTGGCCGCCACCGACCTGACCGACGCGTTCCGGGCCACGCTGTCGACCGAGCAGACCGAGCGCGGCAAGCCGGCGCCGGACGTCTACCTGACCGTGGCCCGTCAGCTCGGCGTGGACCCGGCGCGCTGCGTCGCGGTCGAGGATTCGTCCAACGGGGTACGGTCGGCCGCCGCCGCGGGGATGACGGTGGTGGCGGTGCCGCACGGGTCGTACCCGCTGGACCCGGACGCGCAGCGGCTGGCGGCGACGGTGCTGGACTCGATCGACGAACTGACCCCGCAGCTGGTGGACGGGCTGGCCTGAACCGCTACCACCCGGCCACCGGCCCGCCTACGGTCGGTGACATGACGGCCAGCCAACGAGCTGAGCGGGAGGGGCGGGGCGATGAAGGCCATCGTGTACGAACGCAGCGGTGATCCCACGGTGCTGCAACTGGTCGACCGGCCGGTGCCGGAGCCCGGGGCGGGCGAGGTGCTGGTGCGGATCGCGTTCTCCGGCGTGAACCCGACCGACTGGAAGGCGCGCCGGCAGGGGCCGTTGCCGGCCGGTTGGCAGACGCCCGGCCAGGACGGTGCCGGGGTGGTCGAGGCGGTCGGCGAGGGCGTCGACCGGGACCTGGTCGGCGAGCGGGTCTGGGTCTGGGAGGCCGCCTGGCAGCGGCCGTGGGGCACCGCCGCCGAGTACACCGTGGTCCCGGTCCGCCAGGTGGTACGCCTCGGTGACGCCTCCTTCGAGCTGGGCGCCGCCCTGGGCATCCCGTTCCTGACGGCGCACCGGTGCCTGACCGCCGGGGAGTACCTACCGGACAGCCTGCGGCCGGGTGCGCTGAGCGATCACACCGTGCTGGTGCAGGGCGGGGCGGGCGCGGTGGGCAACGCGGCGATCCAGCTCGCGGCCTGGGCGGATGCCTGCGTCATCGCCACCGTGAGCAGCGCGGAGAAGGCGCAGCTGGCGGCGGCGGCCGGCGCCTCCGTCGTGATCAACTACCGGGAACAGGACGTGCTGACCGAGGTCCGCAAGGTCGCGCCCGACGGGGTACACGGGATCGTCGAGGTGTCCGCCGCCCGCAACGCCGCCACCGACGTGCAACTCCTGCATCCGGGCGGGGTGGTCTGCGTCTACGCCGACGACGGCGGCGCGGAGGTGACGCTGCCGATCAGGCAGCTGATGATGCCGAACGCGCGCTGGCAGTTCGTGCTGGTGTACACGCTGCCGAAGGCGGCCAAGGCGCAGGCGGTGGTGGACGTCGGGGCAGCCGCTTCGCAGGGCGGCATCCGGGTGGGCGAGGAGGCCGGTCTGCCGCTGCACCACTACCCCCTGTCGGCGGCCGCCGCCGCGCATCAGGCGGTGGAGGACTCCGTCGTGGGGAAGGTGCTGATCAGCGCCACCGAGTGAGCGCGGAGGCCCGATCTGGGCGGGTTTCCCCATCAGCAGGACAGATGCGAACAACTCTCGCAATACTGACGGTGCGGGTCACCCCGCAAAGAAACGGGCGGCCCCGGCGCGGTGCGAACGCCGGGGCCGCCCACCGGGAGAGTGGTCTACGCGAGCCCGCTATCCCTAACGGCGATGATGCGCCGAAAAGTGTTACGGCGGGGCTGGTTCCCGAACATCACCACCTACGCACCGGTAACAAGCTCGTGTCGGCGACCGCCCGGCGGAAGCCCCCGTAAATTGTCCGGGTGAGCATTTCCTGGGCTGATTCGTACGTCGGGCAGCTCCGCGCCCTGGCCGGTGACCGGACGCTGATGTTCGTCGGCGCCCGCGCCGTGGTCCGCGACAACTCGGCGCGGATCCTGCTGATCCGACGCTCCGACAACGGGCAGTGGGCGATGCCGGCCGGGGCGATGGAGTTGGGCGAGTCCATCGCCGACTGCGCCGTACGGGAGGTCCGCGAGGAGACCGGCCTGCGCGCCCTGCGGGTCAGCGCCTTCGCCCTCTACACCGGCCCGGACCGCACCCACACCAACATGTACGGCCACACCTACCAGATCTTCACCACCGCGTTCCGCGTCGAGGAGTGGGACGGTCAGCTCGCCCGGGTCACCGAAGAGACCACCGACGCCGGCTTCTTCCACCGCGAGGCGATGCCGCACCCGCTCTCCAGCAGCGTCCTGGAAACCCTCGCCGACCTGGACGTCTTCGAGCAGACCAACCGCCTGATCCTCAAGTGACCGGGCCCGCTGACCGGAACGCGGAGTTAGCTCGACGGTCTACAGCATCGTCTGCGACTTCGCCTCCATCTCGGCGGCGGCCTCCGCCTTCGACTCGCGGTCCAGTGGCTTGCCGCCCGGAGACGGGCCATCCCCGCCGAGCCCGTCCGTGCCGCCGGTGGCCCCCTGCGGACCGGCGCCGCGCAGCTTCTCGTTGGGCAGCGCCAGGGTGACCAGCAACGCCACGATCGCGATCAGCCCGGTGGTCAGGAACACCAGGTGCAGCGACTCGACGAACGCGGCCTGGACCGCCGCCCGCACCGGTCCGGGCAGCGCCAGGATGGTCGCCGGGTCGTTGATCGAGACTCCCACGCCACCGGTCGCTCCGGCCCCGGCCCGCTCCTCGGGCGTCAGTTGGGCGAGCGCACCGGGCAGCCGGTCGGCCATCTCGGCACTGAGCCGGGAGGAGAGCACCGCGCCGAGGATGGCCACCCCGAACGACCCACCGAGTGACCGGAAGAAGGTCGCCGAGGAGGTGCCGGCACCCAGGTCCCGCATGGACACGGCGTTCTGCACGGCCAGGACCAGCGACTGCATGCACAGCCCCAGCCCCACACCGATCACCACCATGAAGCCGAACGCCACCCAGAGCGAGGTGTCCACCCGCAGCCGGGTGAACAGCAGCATCCCGACCAGCAGCGTCGCCGCCCCGGCCACCGGGAACCACTTGTACCGGCCGATCCGGCTCATCGCCCGGCCGGTCAGCACCGAGGTGACGATGATGCCGGCCATCATCGGCAGCATCAGCAGACCACTGCGGGTCGGCGAGGCACCCTTGACGATCTGGAGGTAGAGCGGGATGAAGATGATCGACCCGAACATCACCAGGCCGAGCACGAAACCGGCGCTGTTGGCCAGGGCGAAGGTGGCACTGCGGAACAACCGCAACGGCAGGATCGGCTCGGCGACCCGGGACTCCTGGAGCACGAAGAGCACCCCCAGCACCGCCCCGGCGACGAACAGCCCGATGATCAACCCGGAACCCCAGGGGTAGGTGTTGCCGCCCCAGCTCAACGCGAGCAACAGGCAGCTCACCCCGGCCACCAGCAGCATCGCGCCGAGCCAGTCGATCGCGTGGTTACGCCGGGTGAACGGCACCAGCCGCATCACCCGCGAACAGACCACGATGGCGAGGATCGCCAGCGGCACGTTGACGTAGAAGATCCAGCGCCAGTTCGTCTCCGCGAAATAGCCGCCGACCAGCGGGCCGGCCACCGAGGCGATCCCGAACACCGCGCCGAAGGTGCCCTGGTACCGGCCGCGCTCCCGGGGCGATACCACGTCCGAGATGATGGTGAAGGCCAGCGTGATCAGGCCACCCGCGCCGAGTCCCTGCACGCCCCGGGTCACGATCAGCTGGGTCATGTCCTGGGACAGCCCGGCCAACAGCGAGCCGAGCAGGAACGTCCCGATGGAGAAGAGGAACACCGGCCGGCGCCCGTACAGGTCGGCCATCTTGCCGTACAGCGGCGTCGAGGCCGTCGAGGCCAGCAGGTACGCGGTCACCACCCACGAGTAGTGGCTGATGCCGCCCAGCTCGCCGACGATGGTCGGCAGGGCGGTCCCGACGATGGTCTGGTCGAGCGCGGCCAGCAGCATGCCGGTCATCAGACCGAACATCAGCAGCCGGAGCTGCCGCTTGTTCAGCACCGGCGCCGAAGGGGCATCCGTGGTCATTGCGCCTACATTCCCGGACCACCGAAAACATGCCGCCCCGATGTAAGGAAGGGCCCCTTCCTAACGCCTGGCGTACTGGAAGGGGCCCTTCTTAACTCGCGATCGGGCAGCGGGTGCGCTCAGTGCCGCCCCTCGGCGAACTCCTCGACGATCTTGGCGCAGAACGCCGGCAGATCGTCCGGCTTGCGGCTGCTGACCAGCCCGTTGTCGGTCACGACCTGCTCGTCGACCCAGTCCGCCCCGGCGTTCACCAGGTCGGTACGCAGGCTCGGCCAACTCGTCAGCCGGCGACCGCGCACCACGTCCGCCTCGACCAGCGTCCAGGGGCCGTGGCAGATCACGCCCACCGGCTTACCGGCATCGAAGAACGACCGGACGAACCGCACCGCGTCCGGGTCGGTACGCAGGAAGTCCGGGTTGGCCACCCCACCCGGCAGCACCAGCGCGTCGTACCGGTCGGGATCCGCGTCGGCGGCGCTCACATCGACGTCGTACGACTGCGACGGGTCCAGGTGCTCGAAGGACGTGATCTTCCCAGGCTTGATCGACACCAACTCGGCCGTGGCGCCGGCCTGCTCGACCGCTTGACGCGGCTGGACGTACTCGACCTCCTCCACGCCATCGGTGGCCAGGAAGGCGATTCGCTTGCCCTGCAACGTGGCTGCCATGCTCTTTTCTCCTCTCCGGGGTTCCATCGGATCCCTTCCCGACCCGGCAGCACCGAAACGCGCCCTTCTGGTGGTCCACGCCGCACCGGCGGCATCGGCGACCGCCGTCACCGTTGCGCCGTCGCCGGGTCCCGCCGCGACAGGTTTGACCCCGCTGGCCCGGGGGATCCGCCGGCATGGCACGAGCAGCAGCGGAACAGCTCCGGCTCGCCGAGGTCGTGCAGAGCTGGCTCGGGCGCCCGGTCCTGGTGATCGGCGACGCCATGCTGGACGAGTGGCGGTTCGCCGACTCGGACCGGCTGTGCCGGGAGGCCCCGGCCCCCGTTCTCACCCTGCGCCGCCGCATCTCCGCAGCGGGCGGGGCGGCCAACACCGCAGTCAACATCGCCGCCCTGGGCGGCCGTTCGGTGCTGGTGGCACCGGTCGGCGCTGACGTGGCCGGTGACGAACTGCACGACTGTCTGGACCGGGCCGGCGTCTGGGACCGTACGGTCAGCCAGTCCGGCCGGCACACCCCGGTCAAGCGCCGGATGCTGGCCGGCGACCAGATCCTGCTGCGGGAGGACTCCGGCGACCCCGACGACCCGCTCAGCGACGACGGGGTGGACCGGCTGCTCACCGCCCTGGACTGCGCGACCAGCGAGTTGCAGGCCGCCGTTGGCGGTGCGGCGCCGACCCTGGTGGTCTGCGACTACGGCCTGGGCGCCCTGCCCGCGCGGGTACGCGCCTGGCTGGTCGCCCAGCGGGACCGGTACGCCACGGTCGCGCTCGACGCGCACGACCTCGCCGACTGGCGCGGCCTCGCCCCGACCGTGGTGACCCCCAGCTTCGCGGAGGCGACCCGGCTGCTCGCCCGCGCCGGTGCCGCAGGAGGCCAACTGCACCTGGCGCATCCGGAGGTCGACCCGGGCGACGGGCCGTCCGAGCTGACCGTGGGTACCGCACCGGGCGGGGCCGGCCTGCGGCGTACCGACGGGCCGACCGGTGAGCCGACCCCGGGCGAGGGCCGGGTGGCGATGACCCACGACGGGCTCAGCGTCACCGGCACCGGCGTGACCGTGAACGCCGACGCCGGCGCCGGGGTGGATCGGGCGGTGCTGGCCGAGTCCCGGCTGGCCGAGTTGCGGGCGCACACCGGCGCGGACGTGGTCGCGGTGACCCTGGACACCGACGGGGCGGTGGTCGGGGGCGCGGACGGGCAGCCCAGCCGCAGCCACAGCACACCCGTACCGGCCAGCCACACGGTCGGCGCCGGTGACGCGTACCTGGCGGCCATGACGCTCGCGTTGGCCGCCGACGCACCGCTGTCCACCGCCGCCCAACTGGCGCAACTCGCCGCCACGAGCACCGTCACCGGTACCGGCACCTGCGTGTGTCGCCGCGACGACCTCCTGGCCGCGCTCGGGCAACCCGCCGGTGGCGCGGACGGTCGGCAGGTGCTGGTCGGCACCGAAGGACTGGGCGAAATCGTCGCCGAGCACCGCCGGGCCGGCCGCTCGGTCGTCTTCACCAACGGCTGCTTCGACGTGCTGCACCGGGGACACGTGCGGTACCTGGAACAGGCCCGTGCCCTCGGCGACCTGCTGGTGGTGGCGGTCAACTCCGACGGCAGCGTACGGCGGCTCAAGGGACCCGACCGCCCGGTAAACCCGGTCGAGGATCGCACCGCCCTGCTCGCCGCACTGTCCTGCGTGGACCACGTGGTGGTCTTCGAGGAGGACTCCCCAGCCGCGCTGATCGAGACGATCCGCCCGGACATCTACGTCAAGGGCGGCGACTACCCGCCCGAACTGGTGCCGGAGGCGCCGCTGGTGCAGCGGCTGGGCGGGCAGGTACGCACCCTCGGCTACGTGCCGGACCGGTCCACCTCCGCGATCATCGACCGGATCCGGGCGTACGCCCAGGAGGGCTCGCCGGAGTTGGTGGCCGGCGGCCCGCCGTCGCGGCCCGACCCGGACGGGGATGGGGCCGTCGCGGCGGCCACACCCGACCCGGCAGCGGACGACACCACGCCGGTGACCGGTGCTGCGCCCGTGACCGGTTCGACGTCGGTGACCGGCAAGGCGCCGTGAATCGACCCCTCGACACCGGCACGCACCCGGACTTCCGCGCCGACCGGCTGCTCGACGTGCTGATCCCGACCCGCGACCGGCCCGCCGAACTGGCCGTCACCCTCTCCGGACTCGCCGCCCAGGAGGGGGTGCCGGGGTTCGGCGTGGTGATCAGCGACCAGTCCGACAGCCAGCCCGGGTACGCCCACCCGGCGGCGGCCACCATGGTCCGGGCGCTGCGGTACCGGGGCCACCCGGTGCTGCTGACCCGCCGGCTGCCCCGCCGTGGCCTCGCCGAACACCGCGCCTTCCTGCTCGCCGCGTCCGCCGCCCGGTACGTGCTCTACCTCGACGACGACGTCTGGCTGGAGCCGGGCACCCTGCGCCGCCTGGTCACCGCGATCGAGGAGTTGGGCTGCGGGTTCGTCGGCAACGCGGTGCACGGGCTGTCCTACCTGCCCGACGTACGACCGCAGACACACCGGCACTACCAGGAGTGGGCCGGGAGGCCGGTGCCGGAGCGCATCCACCCGGACACTCCCGAGTGGGACCGGGCGCAGATCCACTCGGCGGCGAACCTGTTGCACGTGACCGAGGCGCTGGCGCTGCCCTCGGGGAGTTGGCGGGCGTACCGGATCTCCTGGATCGGCGGCTGCGTGCTGTACGACCGGGCCAAGCTGGTCGATTCCGGCGGTTTCGACTTCTGGCGCCGGGTGCCGCAGCGGCACCAGGGCGAGGATGTCGCCGCCCAACTCGCCGTGCTGGCGCGCCACGGCGGCGCCGGTGTCCTGCCCAGCGGGGCGTACCACCTGGAGTCTCCCACCACCGTCACCGAACGCGACGTGGAGGCGTGGGAGGTCGTCCTCGCCGACGCCGACGACGTCGGTTGTTAAGCAGGGGCCCTTCCTCTACCCGAGGCGTTAACAAGGTGCCCTTCCTTACCGGAACAGCAGTTCGCGGGCGGCTTCCAGGACCTCGGCCACCGGTACGTCGGTGACGAAGGAGTCCCGGTGCGGGCACTCGCCGTCGCCGGGGCGGTGCGGGTAGATGCCGGGGGTGCAGTCCACCCCGCAGACCGGGCAGTGCACCGTCCACGAGGTGATCGGCCGGTGCCGGCCGCGCAGCGCGGTGGCCGTGGTGATCAGGTTGCCGACCCAGAAGATGCCGACCGTGGGCGTGCCCACGGCGGCGGCCAGGTGCAGCGGACCGGTGTCGTTGGAGATGACCAGTTCACAGTCGGCGTAGCAGCCGACCAGCCCGCCCAGGCTCAGCGTGCCGACCTGCGGCCGGACCGGTACGCCGGCCGCAGCGACCACCCGGTCCACCACGTCCTGCTCGGCGGGGGTGCCGGTGACCAGCACCTCGTACCCGTCAGCGTGCAGCGTGCGGGCCACCTCGGCGAAGCGTTCGGCGGGCCACCGGCGGCGGGTGTCGGTGGCTCCCGGGTGCAGGGCCACCCGTGGTCGGGTCGGCTCGCCCAACACCGCTGCCGCCTCGGCCCGGTCCGCCTCGGTGACCGCCAACGTCGGGGTGATCGTGGTCGCCGGGGCGCCGACCAGCGCCACCGCCTCCAGGTAGCGGATCACCTCGGGCTGGTAGTAGACGTAGCGCAGCCAGCGGTCCAGCGGTGGGGCGTCCTCGGCCCGCAGGCCGGCGCTGACCCGGGCACCGAGCGCGGCGACCAGCGGGTTGGAGTTGGCGCCACCGCCATGCAGTTGCAACGCCAGGTCGAAACGCTCGGCGCGGGCGGCGGCCAGGAAGTCGACCATGCTCGCCTCGGGTTCGCCGGAGCCGGCCGCACGGATCCCCGGTGCCGCCGGTACCACCAGCACCCGGTCCACCGGGCCGGGCCGGTCGCGCCACAGCTGCGCGTGCCACGGCGCACCGAGCAGCACGACCTCCGCCTGTGGGTACGCGGAGCGCAGCGCGTCCAACGCCGGCAGGACGAAGATGAAGTCACCGAGCGCGTTGGCGCGCAGCACGGCGATCCGGGCCACGTCGGGTACCCGCCCGGCGGCCGGGGTGAGCAGGGCCGGGGCGACCACGGTCCGGCTACCGGCCGGGTTCGCCGGTGGCCACGTCCGGCTGGTGCAGTTCCCGGTCGGCGGCCGGGTCGATGCTTCTCGACGTGTGTTCGACCGAGCCGGTGTGGTGCGGCCCGGTACGGCCGACGGTGATGATGCGGGGGGTGGGGTGGCTCGGCCGCGGCAACCGCACCCGGAGCAGACCGTGATCCATCACCGCGTCGATCGCGTCCGGGTCCACCCGCGCCGGCAACTGCACGCGATACTCGAATCCCCGGGTCTCGAAGCCACCGGAGATGCCGTGATCGGCGTTGACCTCGGCCTCCGTCCGGGCGCGTACGCACAGCTCACGGTCGTCCAACTCCACCGCGACCTCCTCGGGCGCGACACCGGGCAGCCGGACGATCACCTCCCAGCCGTCGGCGGTCTCGCCCAACTCCACCTCGGGTGGCCCTGGCCGGCCGCCGACCAGCCGGCTCAGTTCGGCGCGCAGCGACTGCAACTCGCCCAGCGGGTCCCAGCCCTGCTGTCCGCCGCGCCAGCCCCGTCCCGGTCCGGTCATCGCGGGCCTCCCGTCCGATGGCTGCTCGATGCCCGCAGGGAACTCGGCGCGTCGAGGTTGGCATCACGATCGACCCCGACACCGAGCCGGTCGACCAACTCCCCACCCAGCCAGGCACTGACGCCGAGGATGGCGACCGCCACCACCTCGATGGCGATCAGCGCACCACCTGCGGTGCGGTACTCGGCGTTGAGCCGGACCACCCAGACCGCGGCGAAGAGCAGGATCACCGCCAGGTTCGCGGCGGCGTGGGTGACTCCGACCCGCTTGGCCCGCGTACCGGCCGGGATGGCCAGCAGGTCGAACAGCCCGGCGGCCGCGGCCAGCAGACCGCCGACCAGCCCGACGGTGATGTTCCAGTACGCCACCTCGCCGAGGAAGTCCGGGCCGCCGACGGTGTCGATGATGTCGAACAGCACCGCCGTGACGAACAGGGCGACCGGGAACATCACCAGCATGGGATGGACGGGGTGACCCAGAACCTTGAGTCGACTCTCCATCTCGGTCCTCCACTGCATCTAGCTCGTCGGCGCACCTTCGGGCGCCTGAAGGCGGTACCCGGCTCACCGTGGGACAAACCTGACGGTAGGCACAATTCGCCAGTCGCGCCGGAGTTCCACCCAGTCCGTCACCACGGTCAACATCACCCGAAGGCCCCCAGTGACGCTGGAGATCACCGGATCTCCCGTTTGGGCTTGTCCGACCTGAATCGTCCTAAAGAAGGAGCAGCGTCACCCGAGCGGGTTTCGCGACAAAGTTTCTTGATAGCCGACGAATTGTTCGGATCTACCGTGGGTCGCGCGCCAGGTGGGAGTCCTACCTCCCTTTCGTCGAACTGCTGGCGTAACCGACCGAGAGGCTACGACCATGCACGACGTTTCTCGCCGCGAACTGCTCAAGGCCACGGCAGCCGTGGGCGCCGGTTCGCTTCTGGCCTCCGGCCTGGTCGGCGCTGCCGCCCAGAGCGCTGCGGCCGACGGTCGCCCGCAACCGCATCCCGACGGCGGTCAGGAGCCGTACCCAGGGGCGGAAAGTCCACCTGCCGAGCTCACCGGACGCGTCGTCCGGCCCGGAGACCCCGACTACCCGACGGCCAGCCTCGGCTGGGACGAGTTGTTCGTCCACTATCCCCTGGTCATCGTCTTCGCCCAGGAGACCAGCGACGTGGTCAACGCCCTCACCTGGGCCCGGCAGCACAACGTCGCGCTGCGGGTGCGCAGCGGCCGGCACAGCCTTGAGGGCTGGTCGAACGTCGACAACGGCATCGTGATCGACGTCAGTGAGCTGAAGTCGACCGACATCGACGCCGCCACCCTCACCGCGAAGGTCGGCGCCGGGCTCAACCAGTTGGAGGCGGTGACCACGCTCGGGCAGCAGGACCTCGCGGCGACGACCGGAACGGAGGGAAGCGTGGGCCTGTCCGGCGCCACCCTCGGTGGCGGCTTCGGCTTCCTCACCCGTTACCTCGGCATGGCCTGCGACAACCTGATCGGGGCCGAAGTGGTCGTCCCGGCGGGGGTCGACGGCGCGCGGGCGATCCAGGTGAACCGGAACGACCACCCGGACCTGCTGTGGGCGCTTCGCGGCGCGGGAAACGGTAACTTCGGGATCGTCACCTCGCTCACCTACAAGGTGGCTCGACTGCGGAAGGTCACCTACCTACAGGCGACCTGGTCGGGCCTTGACGACCTGCATGGGATCTTCGACACCTGGCAGCGCACGGCGCCCTTCACCGACTTCCGGCTCGGTACCCAGCTTGAGATCCACAAGTCTCAGATCCTGCTGTTCGGGGTACTCGCCGAGGGCTCGGAGGCAGCGACCCGCAAGCTGCTGGCACCGATCCTGTCGATCGGCAGTCCCGAGATCACCGTGCAGACCGGAGGCTGGGGCGAGATCTACGCCGGATTCCAGATACCGACCGAGGACGAGCCGGCGAACTGGAAGTTCTTCTCGCAATTCACCCGCAAGCCGTTCCCCCGGAAGGCGATCAGCCTGATCCGTACGTTCATGGCGGACGCACCCACCGAGGACAGCAACTTCTTCGCCCAGGCGTTCGGCACCGGGGCGCAAGCGCAGGAACCACCCGGCGGCTCGGCGTTCCCGCACCGCGACGTGCTCTTCTACTCCGAGCCGGGCGCCGGTTGGGGCACCCGTGGCGTGCCGGACAGCGGCGATCCGCTCACCCCGGTCGCCCAAGCCTGGATCGCCGAGTTCAGCCAGGCGCTGCGACCCTACGTACACGGCGCGTACGTCAACGTCCCGAACATCGGCATGCAGGAATGGGAGACCGCCTACTGGGGAGCCAACTTCGACCGACTGCGCAAGATCAAGGCGAAGTACGACCCGCGCAACGTCTTCCAGTACGAGCAGAGCATCCCGCCCGCGTCGTGCTGACCCCAGCGGCCTGACCAGCCCAGCAGTCAGCCGGATATCCGTTACATCCCTCCTGTGCTGGTACGCCCCCGTGGGCCGCGGCGCGGACCCGACCCTGGATAACATCAGGCACGGTCGATCCGGTTCTCGCCGGTTCGCTTGGGGGCAATACGGGGGATGTCGTGTCAGTCCACGGGTTGCGGCGATGGGGAGCGGGCCTACTCGGGGCAGTGCTCGCGGCTGGTCTGCTGGGTGGTGGTGAGGCTCGCGCGGTGGCCGGAGCCGAGCCGGTCCCGGACGGCACGCACGCCTTCACCGCCAAGGTCGAGTTCGGTGATCTGCGGGCCTGCACGGGCGCGCTGATCGCCCCGGACTGGGTGGTGACGGCGAAGAACTGTCTGAGTGACGGCACTACGCCGAGCGCAGCGGGCGCGCCGGGCCAGCCCACCCGGGTGCTCGTCGGTCGCACCGAGCTGACCGGGACGACAGGGCAGGAGCGGGCGGGCGTCTCCGTCGTGCCGCACCCTGACCGCAACCTCGCGCTGCTGCGGCTCGCCACGCCGGTAACCACGATCACGCCGATCGCGCTGGCCAGCGCGCCACCGGCAGCGAACGAGACCCTGCGGGTCGCCGGATACGGCCGGACGGCCACCGAGTGGGTGCCTAACCGGCTGCATGCCGCGTCCCTCACCATCCAGGGTGTCGACCCGGCCACCGTCGACCTGGCGGGTGTGTCAGCCGGCGCAACCATCTGCAAGGGCGACGCCGGGGGCCCGGCCTTCCGCGATGTCGCCGGCACGCCGAGCCTGGTCGCGATCAACAACACCTCCTGGCAGAAGGGCTGCCTGGGTGAGACGGAGACCCGCGACGGTGCCACCGCCACCCGGGTGGACGACCTCGGCAGTTGGATCCGCGAGCAGACTGCCGACGTGCAGATCTTCGGCATCCTGGCCGATGGTCGGCTGACCTACAGCGCGATCGACTCGGCCACCGGCGACCTGCAGGCCAACCGCCAGTCGGCGACCAGTCTCGGTTTCGCGCCGAAGGCGATGGCCACGTTGAACGAGGACACGATTCTGGTCACCGCCACCGACGGCACGATGCACCGCGTCGACGTCACCGGCTTCGACCCGCTGACCTTCACCACCACGGTGGTGATGACGGGCTGGTCCCCGTACGACCGGTTGACCTATGACGGATACGGGTCGCTGTACGGCATCGTGTCCACCAACAACCAGCTCTACCGACGGACGTTGACCACCGAGAAGCCGAGCAGCTCCGCCCACCTCTCGCGCGCCACTACGATCGCCACCGGCTTCGGCCTGAAATCCATCACGTCGCCCGGCGCGGGTCGGATCCTCGGCAACGTCACCGACGGCCGCCTACTGTCATACAAGATCAACGGAAGTGGTCCGGAGGGCTGGTCCGTCGGGGTGCTGGCCACCACCGGCTGGTCCGGGCCCACGCACCTGCTCTCGCCCGGCGGTGGCCACTACTACGCGCGCAGTTCGACCGGGCGGCTGGACCGATACCGCGACGTCAACCCCTTCGACGGCAGCGGCACCGACATCCAGAGCTTCCCGAACGACCCGGTGAGCACCAGCGGCTGGAACCAGGTGCTGCTCTCCGCGCGTCCGTGGACCGGGCTCGTCTCGGTCTACGGGGCCAAGCCCGACGGCCGGATCTCCTACACCGCGCTCGACCCGGTGAGCGGGGAGAAGGTGGTCAGCACGGTGTCGACCCAGACTCTCGGCTTCACCCCGCGGGCACTGGCCACCCTCAACTCCGACACCCTCCTGGTGACGAACACCGACGGCAGCCTCTACCGGGTCGACATCACCGGCACCCAACCGCTCACCTTCACCCGCACCGACCAACGTCTCGGTGGCGGCTGGACACACGACCTGCTGGTGTACGACGGGTTCGGCTCGCTCTTCGGCCGGGCCGGCGCAAGGCTCCTGCGATACACGGTGACCAAGGCCAAGCCGGTCGACCCGGCCACCGACCTGATCAACCGCACCGAGATCGTCAGCAGTGGCTTCAGCCTGCCCACGCTCGCCGCCACCGGCAAGGGTCACCTGCTGGCGGCGCACACCGACGGCAAGCTGATCGCCTACACGGCCGTCGGCGCAGGCGACTGGAGCCGTACCGACCTGGCCTCCACCGGCTGGGCGGGCAGCACCTCGCTCTTCTCCCCCGGCGGGGGTCTCTACTACCGACGCAACAGCAACGGCGAGGTGACCGGGTTCCTGGACGCCTCCCCGTTCGACGGCAGCGGCGCCGACCTGACCGCGTACACCCCGACCGGCACCGCCAGCAGCGGCTGGGATCCGCTCCTGTCAGCCCAGCCGTACGACTCCTGGCCCGACTCCAGCCGACGTCGATAGCCGACGGCATCAGAAACAGCCGGCACGGCGGCGCCGGCCGGCGTGGACGGGCGAGGATTGCCAGGTGCGGTGCGCGTCCCCATCATCCTGCCCGCAGATTGGATTGCCGTGACTTGCGCAGGGACCGCTCGTACAGGTCGACGCTGCCGCCGTGCTCGCTCAGATCGGACATGGCCTGACGCAGCGGTCCGAGGTTGTCGGTCATCAGGCCTCCTCCATCACGGCCGAGAGCAGACATTTCCGGACCCCTATGGATCGTGGCGATCGTTGCGTACATCCGGGTACATGCGATCCACCGCCCGCAGGCTACCGCCAGCCAGAAGTTTCTCGAATCTTCCGGCGACCGGTGCGCCGCGAGCCGGAACCGTGGCCTGTCCCGCTCGTGGCCACCCGGGGCCGGGTCGGTCAAGCGATGCCGTCGAGCCGCCCTTATAGATGAATATGAGCCCCTGACCAGCATTTCTGCTGTTCAGGGGCTCATCTGGAGCCGCCTGACGGAATCGAACCGTCGACCTACGCATTACGAGTGCGTCGCTCTGCCGACTGAGCTAAGGCGGCAACGATCGCCAAGTGTACGCCACGCGGCGACATCGGGCGGAGCGGGATTCCCCGAGTCGGCAAGCCGGACAGCCCGGCCCTTCCGGCTCGGCGGGTTCGATTCCTTGCCCGCTACGCTGCGATGGATGGCTGACGATCACATCCCTCGCGACGAACCGGTCGATAGCCCGCCGGACGGCACGCTGCCGCCCTCGTCCGACGGGGCACCGGTCGACCCGGCCGCCGCCGGCCGGGCCGCGCCCCTGGGCCCGTACGCCGATGAGGCGGCCGGTGGGCGGGCGTCGCGGCGGCCGCGCAGCACCGATCCGCTGGAGTTGGGCTTCACGCCGCGTAAGCCGGTGCCGTGGCTCGCGCCGTTCCTGCTGATCAGCACCGGTCTGCGTACGCTGCTGGCGGTGTTGTTCGGGGCGTACCTGGACAAGCGGGAGTTGCAGAAGGCGCTCGACTCGGAGGTCGCCAAGCAGGTCGGGCCCGACGGTGGGCTCTGGCTCGACTATGTGGCCGACCTGGGTGATGGCTTCAACGCTACGTACTCGGTGGCCTATCTGCTCGCCCAGCGGGAGCTGACGGTGGACGGGCACCGGCTGCCCCGGGCGCAGACCCTGGTGATGGGCGGGGACCAGGTGTATCCGTCGGCCGCCTACGAGGCGTACGAGGACCGGTGCAAGGGCCCGTACCAGGCCGCGCTGCCGGCCACCCCGGCGGAGCAGCCGACGATCTTCGCGGTCCCCGGCAACCACGACTGGTACGACGGGCTGACCGCCTTCCTGCGGCTGTTCGTGCGGACCCGCGACCGTCACTTCGGCGGGTGGCGGACCGGCCAGTCCCGCTCGTACTTCGCCGCCGAGTTGCCCGCCGACTGGTGGCTGCTCGGCCTCGACGACCAGTCCGGCTCGTACGTCGACGACCCGCAGTTGACCTACTTCGACACGGTGGCCAAGCAGTTGGGGCCGCAGAGCAAGGTGATCCTGGCGGTGCCGGCGCCGGCCTGGGTCAAGGCCGTCGACGAACCCTCGGCGTACGACTCGATCGACTACTTCATCCGGACCATCATCGCGCCCACCGGGGCCCGGGTCCGCCTGCTGATCTCCGGGGACCTGCACCATTACGCCCGCTACACCGGCCCCGACGACCGCCAGTTGATCACCTGCGGCAGCGGTGGCGCGTACCTCTATCCGACGCACAAGCTGCCCGAACGGATCGAGGTACCCCCACGGGACACCCTCGCCCGGCGCTCCAGCCCGTCCCGCACGTACGAGCTGGCCGGCCGTTACCCCGACGCGGCCCGCTCCCGCCGCTACGGCTGGGGAATCTTCAGCCGACTACCCCGGCGCAACCCAGGCTTCGCGACGTTGCTCGGCATCCTGCACACCCTGCTGATGCTCTCCATGGCCGGCGTGACCGACTTCCGGGCCGAGGCGTCCGAGCAGCGGCTGTTCAGCGTGCCCCTGGTGATGATGGTGCTGGTCACCGTGCTCGCGGCGGCGCTGTTCGCCAAGCCACCCAGTTCCACCGGCAAGCGGCACGCAAGACACTGGATTCTCGGCGTCGGGCACGGCCTGGCCCACGTCGGGCTGGGCGCCGCCGGCACCTGGGCCTGGCTGGCCCTGCCCTTCCACGACTGGCCGTGGCCGCTGCCGGCGGCCGCCGCGGTGGCGGTCTACCTGCCGGTGATCGGCCTGGTGGCCAGTCAACTGGTGGCCACGTACCTGCTGATCGCCAGCTCGTTCGGGGTCAACGTCAACGAGTTGTTCGCCGGTCAGGGCATCGAGGACGCGAAGGGTTTCCTACGCCTGCGCATCGACCCCGACGGCACTCTCACCATCTATCCCATCGTCGTCGATCGGGTGGCCCGCCGTTGGCAGGTCAACCCCGACTCCTCCCCCGAAGCCTCCTGGCTGACCCC
>NZ_SJJR01000019.1 GCF_004331455.1 Micromonospora zingiberis | reverse complement strand
GCCTGGCGCTCAGGTGCCGGAGCCTGGCGCTCAGGTGCCGGAGCCTGGCGCTCAGGTGCCGGAGCCTGGCGCTCAGGTGCCGGAGCCTGGCGCTCAGGTGCCGGAGCCTGGCGCTCAGGTGCCGGAGCCTGGCGCTTCCGTTGCCAACGCCGCGGCCTCGACAGCTCGGCGTTGGCAGAAAGGCCAGTAGCGTCCACAGGCGCCCAGGGGTGCCTACCTCGCGCCCTGTCGAGCTGACCGCACAAACGGATCGGGCCGTCCGCCACCCGGGCACTAGCACAGACGGGTCAGGCCACCCAACACCCGGCCGCTCACACCAACGGATCAGGCCACCCGCAGCCCCAGGCGCTCACACCAACGGATCAGGCCACCCAAGGCCCGGGCGATAGCGCCAACGGTTCAGCTCGACAGGGCGCAGGGGCCACTTGACCGCCCGGGCTGGGGATGCCTCGCCCAGGGCCCTCGCCGCCGCTGGCGACGCACCGACCCAGCACGGGCTGTTCGTCACCCGCGTGGTGGGGCGGTGGCGACGAAGGCGACGGTGACGACCAGGTCGGCGATGGTGAGGGTGCGCCACAGCCAGTCGACGCGGGGCGGCACCGCCAGTCCATGCCGCTGCCACCAGGCGGCGATCGGGACGTCGGTGAGCTTGGCCAGGCATTCGGCACGGGTCCAGCGGGCCCAGAAGTCGGCGGTGCCGAAGCGGCGGGCCAGCGCCGTCGGCACCGGTGCGCCGACCCGCTCGGCGTCGATCGCCACCCGCCAGCCCGGGACCGGCGGTGCGTACCAGCCGACACAGCGGCCGTCGTCCAGATAGCTGCGGGTCACCGCGCCGGCCGACTCGACCGGTAGGGCCAGCCGCAGGTGCCGATGCGCGACCGCGAGCAGCGATGCCACCGACGGCACCCGCGACCCCACCGCCCGGGCGCCCACCGACGGTGCCGCAGCGCCATGGGAGGGCGCCCCGGGAAAGCCACAGCCGCCGGTGGGCGCCTCCGGTTGCCGAGGGCCGCCGGTGGGCGCCATCGGTTGCCGAGGGCCGTCGGTGGGCGCCTCCGGTTGCCGAGAGCCGCCGGTGGGCGCCACCGGTTGCCGAGAGCCGCCGGTGGGCGCGTCGGTTGGCCGAGGGCCGTCGGCCCGGGACCAGCGCTGGTCGGGGTCAGATCGAGGCGGCACCGTCGACCACGAGGACCTGGCCGTTGATGTTGGTCTGCTCACGCAGCAGCATCCGCACCACCGGCACCACCTCCTCCGGCTCGGTCAGGTGACCGGTCGGGGTGCGACGCACGATCTGGTCCAGTTGGGTCTGGCCCAGCACCGCCGACATCTCCGAGGCGAAGAAGCCGGGTGCGACGGCGTTGACCAGGACCCGCCCGCCCAACTCGCGGGCCAGCGAGCGGGTGGCGGCGTCCATGGCGCCCTTGGTGGCCGAGTACGCGACCAGGCCGGGGAAGCCGCGCTGTCCGCAGATCGAGGTGATGTTGACGATCCGGCCGCGCCGCCCCTGCGCCAGCATCCGCCGGACGGCCAGCCGGGTGAGCTGCAAGGGCGCGGTCAGGTTGGTCTCGATGATCCGGGCCAGGTCGGCGGTGGCGGTGTGCACGTGCAGCGAGTCCTGACCGACGGCGGCGTTGTTGACCAGCCCGTCGATCGGCCCGAGGTGTTGCTCGGCGGCGCGGACGAACGCCTGCGCGGCGGCGAGATCGGTGACGTCGACCGCGCCGACGTGGCACCGCTCGGGATGGACGTCGCCGAGCTTGGCCAACTCGGGGGTGACCGTACGGGCGAAGGCGGCCACCTTCAGGCCCGCGTCGAGCAGGTCGGTGACGATCGCGAGGCCCAGCCCACGCGACCCACCGGAGACGAGCACCACAGTGGACGGCGGGACAACCTGGGCGTGCGGGGCGGGATCAGACATCACTCTTCAGGGTCTCCTTGACGGGAATCTCGGTCAGCACCCGGATCCGGCGCGGCACCGCGTACTCGGGCAACCGGTCGGCGCACCAGCGCACCAGCGCCGCCTCGTCCAGGTCCTGCGCCGCGACCACCTCGGCGACGACGAGGTGCCCGAGCAGCGGCGCGCGGCGGGCACCGACCCGGGCCCAGGCCACCCGAGGATGGGCGGTCAGCACGTCACGGACGCCACCGGCGGACACCTTGCTGCCACCGACGTTGATCTCGTCGGAGTCGAGTCGACCGGTGATCAGCACCCGGTCACCGACGACCTGCGCCCGATCGCCGGTGCGGACCGGGCCGGCCAGCCCGGCACCGTGGTACGGCGAGGTGACGATCAGCTCCCCGTCGCGTACGCCGAGGGTGGGCCGTCCGGGTGCGGCCCGGTCCAGCCACGCGGCCGGAAAACCGGCCCGCCCGTCGTGCACCACGATGGCCGCGCCGACCTCCGAGGAGGCGTAGATCCAGGAGATCCGGGTGGTCGGGAAGACCTGGCGGAGCCGATCCAGGATCGCCTGGTCGACCGGCTCACCGCCGAGGGTGAGCTGGCGCAACGGCACCCGGGCCAGCGCGGCGGGATCGCGGTGCAGGGCCCGACGCCAGAAGGTCGGCGTGCCGGAGGCCGCGTCCACGCCGTGCGCGGCGGCCAATGCCGGCCAGTCGTCGAGCTGGTCCGGTTCCACCACCACCAGGTGCTGCCCGGGCTGGGTCAGCGACAGCGTCACCACCTGCCACCAGGCGTAGCTGCCCGGGGCGTACGGGCACAGCCAGGTCCGGCCGGGCTGCTGGCCACGGACGGTGGTCAGCGACTCCAGGGTGTGCCCGACCCGCTTGGGCCGGCCGGTGGTGCCGGAGGTGAGCAGCCAGAGACGGCCGGCTTCGGGCGCACGTGGCCGGGCCGGCGCGAGTCCACGGCCAGCGGCGTCGGTCACGGTGAACCCGGCTGCGGACAGTTCCTCGCGCAGCGCCGCGTCCACCCGGCTGGCCGTGGTGAGCAACAGTTCGGTGCCGTGCACGGCGTGGTGGCGTGCGGCGGCGAGGGCGTCCCGGGCGTGCTGCGCGAGGAGCACGGCCGGGGCGAGCAGGGTCAGCTCCGGCAGGTCCCGCCAGGACAGCGTGACGCCGTCGACCACGACCCGGTTGTCGGCGCCGGCCGGGTGCGGTACGGCCGGCCGGGCGGTGTCGACGCTCACTGTCGTTGCAGCTCGGCGAGGAAGTCGAGGACGTCACCGACGCTGGTGATCCGGCGTAGGCCCGCCGCGTCGAAGTTCAACTCCTCCCCCGTCTCGTCCTCCACCCGCAACGCCAACTCGGAGAAGTCCAACGACCGGAAGCCGATCTCCCGCAGATCCGCGGCGTCATCGTCGGGCAGCACCTTGCCCTGGTTCTCCAGAACCTGTCCCATGAGGTCGCGAATCTGCGCGCGACTCAATTCCGTCATGCGGCGGAGTGTACAGCCAGGTCAATCAGGATTAGGGTGCCCGGTGCCCAGGAAAACAGATCAGAAAGCGAGCGGTACGTGCTGCGTGACGCCACCGGAGACGACGTTAACCTGATGTTGTCCTGGCGTAATCAGGAAATCAACCGACAGGTCAGCAAGACGCACCATGTCATCACCGCCGACGAGCACGCGCGCTGGTGGGCGGGCACCCGGACCGACCCCACCCGGCGGGTGTTGACCTACCTGCACGACGGCACGCCGTGCGGGGTGGTCAACTTCTTCGACCTGCGGTTCGACGGTCCGCGTACCGGCTCCTGGGGCTTTTATCTGGACGCCGACGGCCTGGCCGAGCGGGGCGAGACCCTGCCGGCCTGGCTCGGTGTCATGCGGGCCGCGGTGGACCATGCCTTCGACGTACTCACCCTGGACCGGCTCGACGGCGAGGTGCTCGCCCACAACGCCGTCGTACGGCAGATGAACCGACGGTTCCGATTCGTCGAAGGACCCGGTCGGCCGGAGATCCACGACGGCCGGGAAATCACCGTCATCCCCATTTCCCTCGATCGCGCCGCACGCCGTCGGCGTTGATTTTCACACCGTCCATCAATCGTTCACGAAACGTTTGTTCCGAGCCGGCCATTCACCGGCCGAGCGGGTTCGGTTAACCGCAGGGCGGGTGCGCGTTAACCGGCCGGCTCTAGCGTCCCACCCGGCCGACGGGGCCCCGACGCCCCACCGGATCACCGACGAACACGGGAGCACCACATTGAGCGAGCTGAGTGGATCGTCCATCCTCGTCACCGGAGGAACGGGTTCCTTCGGCAGGACCTTCCTGCGGCACCTCCTCGCCGAGGCCGACCCGGCGCGGGTGGTGGTCTTCTCCCGCGACGAGCTCAAGCAGTACGAGCTGCGCCAGCAACTCGGTGACGATCCCCGGCTGCGCTGGTTCATCGGCGACATCCGCGACCGGCACCGGCTGACCCGGGCGATGCACGGCGTCGACCACGTGGTCCACGCCGCCGCCCTCAAGCAGGTCGACACGGCCGAGTACAACCCGTCGGAGTTCATCGCCACCAACATCACCGGGTCCCAGCACGTCGTGGACGCGGCGATCGAGGCCGGGGTGAAGAAGGTCATCGCGCTCTCCACCGACAAGGCGTCCAGCCCGATCAACCTGTACGGCGCCACCAAGCTGGTCGGCGACAAGCTGTTCATCTCCGCCAACCACTACGCCGCACACCACCCGACCCGGTTCGCCGTGGTCCGCTACGGCAACGTGGTCGGCAGCCGTGGCTCGGTGGTGCCGCTGTTCCGCCGGCTCGCCGCCGAGGGCCGCAGCCTGCCGATCACCGACAAGCGGATGACCCGGTTCTGGATCACCCTGGACCAGGCGGTGCAGTTCGTCATGGACTCGTTCGACCAGATGCAGGGCGGCGAGCTGTTCGTGCCGCGCATCCCGAGCATGCGCATCCTCGACCTGGTCGAGGCGGTCGCCCCGGACGCCACCACCCACGAGATCGGCATCCGGCCCGGCGAGAAGCTGCACGAGGAGATGATCGCCCCGGACGACAGCCGGCGGACGCTGATCGCCAAGGACCGCTTCATCGTCCAGCCGACCATCGCCACCTGGGGCTACCAGCCGCCGCTCGGCTGCGAACCGGTACCCGACGGCTTCGCCTACCAGTCGGACACCAACGACGAGTGGCTCAGCGTGCCGCAGTTGCGCGACATGCTCGGCCTGCCGGCATGACCTTCCTACCGTACGGCCGGCAGTCGGTGACCGACGACGACGTCGCGGCCGTGGTCGCCGCGCTGCGCAGCGACTGGCTCACCACCGGCCCCGAGGTCACCGCCTTCGAGTCGGAGCTGTCCGGCTGGGCCGGTGGGGCCGGGGTGGCCGTGGTCTCCAACGGCACCGCGGCGCTGCACGTCGCCTACGCGGCGGCCGGGATCGGCCCGGGCGACGAGGTGATCGTGCCGCCGATGACGTTCGTCGCCACCGCCAGCAGCGCCGCCGCGCTGGGCGCCCGGGTGGTCTTCGCCGACGTCGAGGAGGAAACCTTCACCCTCGACCCGTCGGCGGTGGCGGCGGCGACCACCGAACGGACGAAGGTCGTCGCCGCGGTGGACTACGCCGGTCACCCCGCTGACTACGACGCGCTGCGGGTCAGCCTCGCCGGCAGCGGCGCGCTGCTGCTCGCCGACGCCGCGCACTCCATCGGGGCCACCTACCGGGGCCGCCCGGTCGGGACGCTTGCCGACCTGACCACCTTCTCGTTCTTCCCCACCAAGAACCTGACCACCGCCGAGGGCGGCGCGGTCGCCACCGGCGACCCCGAGTTGCTCAAGCGGGCCCGCCGGTTCCGCAACATCGGGCTGGTCCGGGAACGGGACGAACAACGCTGGCCCGACGAGGGCGGCTGGCACCAGGAGGTGCACGCCTTCGGGCTGAACTACCGGCTGCCGGACGTGCTCTGCGCGCTGGGCCGCAGCCAGCTACGCCGGCTCGGTGACTTCCTCGCCCGGCGGGCCGAACTGGTGGCCCGCTACGACGAGGCGCTCGCGGACCTGCCGGGCGTACTGACGCCGGGTCGGCGGCAGTGGGCGGCCCCCGCCTGGCACCTGTACCCGATCCGGGTGCTCGACGGTCGCCGCCGCGAGGTGTACGACCGGATGCGGGCCGCCGGCATCGGGGTGCAGGTGAACTACATCCCCGCACACTGGCACCCGGCCTTCGCCGACCTCGGCTACCGGCGGGGCAGTTGCCCGGTGGCCGAGGCGTTCTACGCGCAGCAGTTGTCCCTGCCGCTGTACCCGGGCCTGCGCGACGCCGACCAGGAGCGGGTCATCGACGCACTCGCCGCGGCGTTGCGCGGCGTCCCGGTCCGCCCCGCCGCCTGAGGGGGTCGGCCGCCGATGCACCACGCGAACCACTTCTACGGCCACGCCCACGTGCTGGCCCGTTACGCGGGGCTGGGCGACGGGCATCCACCCCGGATCAACGGGTACGTCCAGCACGGCTGGAACATCGGCGACGGCCTCGCCCCCGGGCACCCGTACGCCGAGGGCACGCCGAGCCTGCTCTGGTCCGAGCAGACCCGGCGGCGCGCCTGGTCGGTCGGGCGGCGCAACGTCACCGTGATCGGGGCGCCGTTCAGCTACCTGCTGGCGATGGCTGACGAACCGGAGTCGCCGCAGCGGGCCGGCACCATCTGGTATCCGTTCCACGGCTGGGAGGGCCAGCACGTCGAGGGGGACCACGAGAGACTCATCGCCCAGATCCAGGACACCGAACCGGGGCCGGTCACCGTCTGCCTCTACTGGCACGAGCACCGGATGCGCCGGGTCCGCCGACGCTACGAGAACGCCGGCTTCCGGGTCATCTGCCACGGCTACCGGGGCCACTGGTGGACCAACACCGATCCGGACTTCCTGGACCGTCAGCTCACCGAGCTGCGCCAGCACGCCCGGGTCGCCTCCAACCGGCTGACCAGCGCCATCTTCTACGGCATCGCGGCCGGTTGCGCCCCGGCGGTGTACGGCAACCCGATGGTGCTCGCCAACGAGGACCCGACCTTCGGCGGCACCGCCCGGATCCGCCGGCAGTGGCCCGAGCTGCACGGCGAACAGGTGCACCTGCCGACCGCCGTGGAGATCGCCCGTGCCGAGTTGGGCATCGACCACCGCTACCCACCCGCCGCCCTGCGTGAACTGCTGGGCTGGGCGTACCTGCGCGAGGAGACCACGTGACAACCGAGACGGCGCCGACGGTGGCGCTGCCCGGCGGCGAGATGCTGACCTGGTCCGACCAGCGTGCGGAGGGCGGTAACCGGCCACTCGCCGCGTTGGCGGCACGGCTGGTGCCGGCCGGCGCGAAGGTGCTGCTGGCCGGGCCGGCCGACCCGGCGGTGCTCGACGCGTTGGGTCAGGCCCGCGTCACCTGCCTGCTGCGCGGCTACCCGGACGCGGCAGCAGTCGCCGGCCGGGTCGACCGGGTGGTGGTCGCCGGAGCTGCCGGCCTGCCGTACGGCGCCGAGTACGACGTGGTGATCGCCGCTGGCGGGCTGGACACCGTCGAGTCGGTCGAGGGCACCCGGCTGGGCTGGGGCGGGGTGCTGGCCCGGTTGGCCGCCGTGGTGCGTCCCGGCGGCGCCCTGCTGTTGCGGCTGGACAACCCGCTCGGTGTGCACCGGCTGGTGGCGGCGTCCGGCTGGTACGTCGGCCGCGACGACGCCGAGTGGAGCGTCGGCGGGGTGCTCGACGACAGCCGCCCGGCCAACCTGGAGCAGTTGCGGCTCCGGCTCGGCACCGCCGGGCTGCGGCTGGGCGACTGCTACGCCGGGTATCCCCACCCGGAGGCGACCACCGCGTTGCTGGCGACCGAGGCGTTGGCCCGGCAGGCCAGGTCCGGGCTGTTCGACGCGGTGCTGCACGATGCCTGCACCAGCGGCTACGCCGGTCGGTCCGTGCTCGCCGACCCGGCCCGGCTGGCGGTGGACGCGCTGTACGCCGGCCGGGCGGCCGACCTGGCCCCGTCCTGGCTGGTCCTCGCCCACCGGCCGGACACCGGCGGCCACCAGCCGATGACGATCCTGGCAGCCACCGCACCGACCGCCGCCACGGCCACCGGTGGCCCTTCGGCAGTCACCGCCACCACGGCCCACGGCGACGCCACGGCCCCCGGCGACGCCACGGCCCCCGGCGACGGGGCGGGACGGCTGCCGGTGGCGGTGCTGTGGGCCGGCAGGTCGGGCGGTCGGATCGTCGAGGTCGTCGACGGTCCGCACGGCTGGCACTGGCATCGGTCCGGCCCGGTCGTCCCCCGGTCGGCGCCCGCGCCGTACGCCAGCCGGGAGATCGCCCAGCTCGACCCGGCGGCGCCGCACGGACCGGTGCCCGACGGGCGCCTGCTGCGGAGCCTGCTGCTGGACGGCTGCCTGCGCCGCGACACGGCCCTGCTACGTCGGCTGCTGCGCGGGTACGCCGACTGGCTCACCGGCCAGGCCGACCACGGGCGGCTCACCGGCGCGGTGGCGCTGGCCGGGGTGGACAACCTGGTCGTCGCCGGTGACCGTTTCGCGGTGCTCGACCCGACCTGGCGGGCCGACGAACCGTTACCGGTCGACGTGGTGCTGGCCCGCGCCCTGTGGCGCTTCGCCACCGACCTGCTCACCGGCGGATACGCCCACCCGTGGACCTCCACCCTGGACGTGGCCGGCCTGACCGTGGTGCTCGGTGGCGTGGCGGGACGGGACTTCGACCGGGCCGTTGTCGACGCCGCGCTGGACATCGAGGCCGCCGTACGGCGCGGACTGCACGCCGACCGGGCCGCCGGCCCCGACGCCGAACCGGTCACGCCCACCGACCCGCCACCCGGGCGGCACAGCTACCAGCAACTACGCGACGCCTGGCTACGACAGCGCGACGAGAACACCCGGTTGGCCGCAGCGCTCAGGTGGACCGAGGAGCTGCTCACCTCGCGGGAACGCGCGCTGCGCCGGGCCGAGGCGAAGCTCGACCTGCTCAGCGGCACGGTGGGCTACAAACTGGCCCGCCTGGCCATCACCCCGGCCCGGATGGCCAGGCGTGGGGCGGGAGCCGCCAAACGACGGGCCCGTGCGGCCCTCACCCGCAAGGAGGGCACCGGTGAGTGAACGGATCGTGGGCATCGTCCAGGCCCGGATGGGCTCGTCCCGGCTGCCCGGCAAGGTGCTGCGCCCGCTGGCCGGACGCAGCGTGCTCGGCCGGGTGGTCCGGGCCGCCGAGGACAGCGGGGTGCTCGCCGACCTGGTGGTGGCGACCAGCACCGACCCCTCCGACGACGCGGTGGTCGCCGAGTGTGACCGGCTCGGGGTGGCCTGGCACCGGGGGCCGGTGGACGACGTGCTGACCCGGTTCGTCGGCGCGCTCGACGCGCACCCCGGGGACGCGGTCATGCGGTTCACGGCCGACTGCCCGCTGCTGGACCCGGAGATCGTCACGCTGGTCGCCTCGGTGTACCGGGCGGTGCCCGGGCTGGACTACGCCAGCACGTCGATCGCCCGTACGCTGCCGCGCGGGCTGGACGTCGAGATCATCCGGGCCGACGCGTTGCGCACCGTGGACCGGCTCGCCACCGAGCACCACCGGGTGCACGTCACCTCGTACGCGTACCGCCATCCGGAGGTGTTCCGGGTGCTCGGCGTTACGCTCACGCCGGACCGCTCGCAACTGCGGCTCACCCTCGACACCGAGCCGGACTGGCACCTGGTGCGTGCGGTGGTCGACCAGTTCGGCGACGTCAGCGTGCCGCTGGCCAAGCTCGCCGACTGGCTCGACGGACAGCCGGAGCTGCGGGCACTCAACGCCGAGGTCCGGCAGAAGCGGTTGGAGGAGAGCTGAAAACCCTACGTGTCGGCCTGCGTTGCGATGCCGGTCCCCAGCGTGGCGTCGGGCATCTGGTCCGCTGTCTCGCGCTCGGTGAGGAGTTGCTGAGCCGGGGTGCGCGGGTCGAGGTGTTCGGCACGGTGGCCGGCGTCGACTGGGCGGCCGGCCAGCTCGCCGCCCGGGGCATCCCGCTGCGTCCCGGCCCGGACACCCCGGACCAGTTGGTCGAGGCGGCTCGCCGGCACGACCTGGACGTGCTGGTGCTCGACTCGTACGAGTTGGATCCGGCCGGGGCCGGCGCCCTGCGCGCGGCGGGCGTACTGACCCTGGCCATCGTGGACGGCGACACCCGGGGACAGGATGCCGACCTCTACCTGGACCAGAACTTCGGCACCGAGCTGAGGGTGTCGGCCGGCCGGCTCCTGGCCGGCAGCCGGTACGCCCTGCTGCGTGCTGAGGTGCTGGCCGCCCGGCCGGCGGCGGCCCGCCCGGCGGCGCCGGTGCAGCGTCCATCGGTGCTGGCCTTCTTCGGCGGCACCGACGCGGTGGGCGCGGCGCCGCTGCTGGCCGAGGTGCTGCTGTCGACCGGCCGGCCGATGGCGCTCACCGTCGTCGCCGGCCGGCCCGCGTTGGCCGCCCGGCTGGCCCGGGTCACCCCGGCGCCGGGGCAGTCGCTGGCGGTGGTGCCACCGACCGGCGAACTGCCCGACCTGATCGCCGCCGCTGATCTGGTGGTCAGCGCGGCCGGCACGTCGACGTGGGAGCTGTGCTGCCTGGGTGCGCCGTCGGCGCTGGTCTGCGTCGTGGACAACCAGCGTGCGTCGTACCACCGGGTGGTCGCCGCCGGGCTGGCCGCCGGGCTCGGCGAGCTGCCCGACCTGGTCGCCGACCCCACCGCCCGGGCCGCCGCCGCGCGCACCCTGGACGAGTTGCTGACCAGTGGGGTACGCCGGGCGGCGCTGTCGCAGCGGGCCCGGTCGGCGGTCGACGGCCGGGGCCGGACGCGGGTCGTCGACGCGATCCTCGACACGCTACGGACGACCAGATCAGTAGAACGGGTGCACTAATCACCTGCCCGGGGGTGCACGGCTCCGACCAGGTGATCCTGCTGCGGGAGGTGCCGTGGCGGGCCGACCGTTGCCGCACCGCCCCACCGGCGTCGCCTGACGTGCAAGGAAGGGCACCTTATTAACGCCTCAGGTAGAGGAAGGGCCCCTTCCTAACATCGCGGGCCGTCGACATTCGGCCGTTACCGTGCCGACATCCCGCCCCGCGACGGCCGTGCTAGAAACTACGTCCAGGGTCGATCGCCCCCGTCAGCACTTCGACGCAAAGGGGCCACCCATGACCCAGACCCCCACCGGGCCGCGTTCCCGCTGGTCCCCCTGGTCGCTACACGGCGACGGTCGCACCGTACGCCCCGGCGACGTGGTGCATCCCGACGAACGACTCTCCTGGCCCCGCACCCTGGGCGTCGGAGTGCAGCACGTGGTGGCGATGTTCGGCGCCACCTTCACGGTGCCGCTGATCACCGGTTTCCCGCCGGCCACCACGCTCTTCTTCTCCGGGCTGGGCACCCTGCTGTTCCTGCTCATCACCGGCAACCGGCTGCCGTCGTACCTCGGCTCGTCGTTCGCCTTCATCGCGCCGGTGCTGGCGGCCAAGGCCGGCGGCGACATCGGCCCCGCCCTCGGCGGCATCGTCGTGGCCGGCGTCGCGCTGGCCCTGGTCGGCCTGGTGGTGCAACTCGCCGGGGCAGGTTGGATCGACCGGCTGATGCCACCGCTGGTCACCGGCGCCATCGTGATGCTGATCGGGTTGAACCTCGCCCCGGTGGCCTGGGACGGCGGCGGCGACGGCGGGGTCAAGGCCCAACCGCTGATCGCGGTCATCACGCTCGGCGCGATCCTGCTGTTCACGGTGTTGTTCCGGGGCTTCCTGGCCCGGCTGTCCATCCTGCTCGGGGTGCTCGTCGGCTGGCTACTCGCCGCACTGACCGGCGGGCTGGACCCGGCCACCGTCACCGGGCTACGGGAGGCCGCCTGGATCGGGTTGCCCGAGTTCCACACGCCCAGCTTCAGCCTGCGCGCCACGGTGCTGGTCATCCCGGTGGTCCTGGTGCTGATCGCGGAGAACGCCGGCCACGTGAAGGCCGTCGCGGCGACCACCGGGCGCAACCTGGACCGGGACATGGGCAAGGCGTTCATGGGCGACGGCCTGGCCACCGTGCTCGCCGGCTCCGGCGGCGGCTCCGGCACCACCACGTACGCCGAGAACATCGGCGTGATGGCGGCCACCCGGGTCTACTCGACCGCCGCGTACTGGGTGGCCGGGCTCGCCGCCGTGCTGCTCGGGCTCAGCCCGAAGGTCGGCGCGCTGATCCTGACCGTGCCGGCCGGCGTGCTCGGCGGCGCCACCACCGCCCTCTACGGGCTGATCGCCATCCTCGGCGCCCGCATCTGGCTGGACAACCGGGTCGACTTCCACGACCCGGTGAACCTGCTCACCGCCGCCGTCGCGGTGATCATCGGCGCCGCCGACTACACCCTCAACGCCGGCGACCTCTCCTTCCACGGCATCGCCCTAGGCACCGCCGCCGCCCTGCTCACCTACCACGGCATGCGCCTCACCGCCCGCCTACGCAACACCACCCCACCCCCACCCCCACCCCCACCCCCACCCGCCGCCTGAACCGCCCTGTTGATCAAGAAGTTCTGGTCAGGACGAGCGCGAATCATGACGCAAACTTCTTGATCAACAAGGCCAAGCGGGGGGTGGGTCAGGGGCGGTCGATTTGGTGGCCGATCACGGTGGGGCCGAGCATGACGGCGAAGCCGGAGCCGTCGCGGCGGGGGTCCTCGGCGGGCAGCGCCACCGGCTCACCGTTGGCGGTGGCGCCCACCGGGCGGGGGCCGACCCAGGCGACGACCACGTCGGTCTCGCCCTTGAGGAAGCGCTGGGCGCGCACCCCGGCGGTCGCCCGCCCCTTGCCCGGGTACGCCGAGAACGGCGTCACCTTCACCGTCGCGCCGGTGGAGGTGACCACCATCGGCGCACCGTGCTCGGGATCGTCCGTGCGGACCGCGCCGAAGAAGACCACCTGCGCTCCGGCCGGCAGGGCGACGCCCGCCATGCCACCCCCCTTGAGCCCCTGCGGGCGGACCAGCCCGGCGGGGAACCGCAGCAGCCCCGCCGCGCTGGTGAGGAAGGTGAGGTGCTCGGCGCCGTCGGTGAGCCAGGTCGCCCCGACCACCTCGTCACCCTCCCGCAGCCCGATCACCTCGAACTCGTCGGACCGCACCGGCCAGTCCGGGGCACACACCTTCACCACACCATGCCGGGTGCCCAGCGCCAGGCCCGGCGAGCCCTCGGCGCTGGCGCCGAGCGGCGCCAGCGCGACGACCGTCTCCCCCGGCTCCAACGGCACCAGCTCGGCCGCCGACATCCCGCCGCGCAGCGACACCGTGCCGGCCTGCTCGGGCAGCACCGGCAACGGCAGCACGTCCACCTTGAACGCCCGACCGGCGCTGGTCACCAGCAGCACCCGGCCCCGGGCGGTGGAGTGCACCACCGCGCGTACCGCGTCGTGCTTGACCCGGCCGTGCCGGCGCCGCCCCTCGGCGGCCTCCTCCGACTCGGCGGCGGTACGCGCGACCAGGCCGGTGGCCGACAGGATCACCTGGCACGGATCGTCGGCCACCTCCAGCGGAGCGGCCGGCGCGGACGCGGCGAGCACCTCCTTGAGGTCACCGTCGACGAGGGTCGTCCGGCGCGGCGCGGCGAACTGCTTGACCACCGCCGCCAGCTCGTCGGAGACGAGCTTCTTCAGCACGTCCTCGTCGTCCAGGATGGTGGACAACTCGGCGATCTCGCCGCGCAGCTTCTCCTGCTCGGCCTCCAACTCCAGCCGGTCGTACTTGGTCAGCCGGCGCAGCGGGGTGTCCAGGATGTAGCTCGCCTGGATCTCGGAGAGCTTGAACTGCCGCATCAGGCCGCTCTTGGCCGCCTGGGCGTCCTCGCTGGCCCGGATCAGCTTGACCACCTTGTCGATGTCGAGCAGGGCGATCAGCAGCCCGTCGACCAGGTGCAGCCGCTCCTCCCGCTTACGCCTGCGGTACGCGCTGCGCCGGGTCACCACCTCGTAGCGGTGCGCCAGGAACACCTCCAGCAGCGCCTTGAGCCCGAGGGTGCGCGGCTGCCCGTCGACCAGCACCAGATTGTTCACACCGAACGACTGCTCCAGCGGGGTGAGCCGGTAGAGGTCGGCGAGCAACGCCTGCGGGTTGACCCCGACCTTGCACTCGACGACCAGACGGGTGCCGTTCTCCCGGTCGGTCAGGTCCTTGACGTCGGCGATCCCGGTGAGCCGCTTGGTCTTGGTGACCTCGTTGGTGATGGCCGCGATCACCTTCTCCGCGCCCACCCCGTACGGCAACTCGACCACGGTGATCGCCTGCCGGCCCCGGCTGCCCTCCAGCGGGCCGATCTCCACCTTGCCGCGCATCCGGACCACGCCCCGGCCGGTCTCGTAGGCCCGGCGCACCTCGTCGAGACCGAGCAGCAGACCGCCGGTGGGCAGGTCGGGACCGGGCACGAACTCCATCAGCTTGTCGAGGGTGGCGTTCGGGTGCCGGATCAGCCACCGGGCCGCCGAGACGACCTCACCCAGGTTGTGCGGGATCATGTTGGTGGCCATCCCGACCGCGATCCCCGAGGTGCCGTTGACCAGCAGGTTCGGGAAGGCGGCCGGCAACACGGTGGGCTGGGTCAGCGAGCCGTCGTAGTTGGGCTCGACGTCGACGGTCTCCTCGCCCAACTCACCGACGAGCAGCATCGCCTCCCGCGACATCCGGGCCTCGGTGTTGTGGTTGACAAAGCCGCCCGCAAGGAACGAATGGTCCTCTGTGTCGACGCGGAGCGAATAGACCTCTGCTGGTTCACAGGGCGTCACCTCGGTGATCCGCTCGAACCGGTAACCCGAATCCATCACCGGCAGAATCGTCGCGAGCACCTCGGGATCCTTGATCCGGTCAATGATGCGGAGCCGTTCGGTCTCCCAACGCTCGACACGGTCGAAGTTGTGCTGCGTCAGCCATTTTCGGCCCGACCCACGCTTGTCGAAAGCGAGCGCGCCCCGGACGTAGTCCGCCACGAACGGCACATGATCTTCGCTGGGTCGATGCGGACGCAGCGGCGAACGCTTCAGCACCTTGTGCAGTATGGCCTGCTTGGTGCGGAGGAAACCCACCCGGGTGGCGAACGCCGTGATGTTCCGCAACCCCGAGATCACCAGCCGGTGCTCCACTGAGCCGCTGGGGCGCGTATGTTGCCGCCAACACGCGATAACGCCGAACTCCGCCAGCAACTCTTGGGTCTCACGAGTCAGGCGTTCACTGAAGCTTGTGTACTGAATGGTGAAGCTGTCCTTGGCCACCCGGACGCCGCCATCTCCTTCGAACAGCGCCATCAGGAAGGCCCGCTTCACGCCCCAGCCGCCAGTCCATACAAACTGCGGGATGAATTTGTCCCGCGCCTGGCAGCCGATCAACTCGCCGAGCGGACTCGCGCGGAAGGCTTCCATTCCTCCCACGTGTTCCTGGACATCCAACTCCTGGATGCGTTCACGGTCGAGGCGGGTGTGCCGCTCACTCACATGGCGCCGTCCACCCACGATCTGGTCGTAGGCGTGCAACACCTCACCGAAGAAGTGCTCGTCGGTGTTGTTGAAGCCTGCCCGGGACTCGCTCGCGAACCCCTCCGAGACCCAGGCCCCGCCAAGGACTCCCAGCATGTACTCCCCGGCCGTGGGAGTTACCTGGTACCAGGCATTTCGCGCGACACAGACCACCGTGCCGGGTGCGACCTCATCGAGGCGCCGCCATTGGAACACCGGCACGCCGAGCGGCGCGTCCAGGCACAGGACCAGATGATTCTCGCTACCCCGGAGCGAGAATCCGGCGTCGGTACGGATCCGGATGGTGGGGTGAACGCCCGAGTTGAAGACCTTGCTCGCCCGGACAGCCTTCCCGTCCTTGTCCAGTACCTCGAAGTCGACGTCAGCCTCGCTATCCGGGGAAAGATCAACCAGCTCGCCGATACGAGGACTCGACCCATCGGCCAGGCGAACGCGGGTATCCCCCGTGACGCAGTAGCGCGCCGCGGCCGGTCCGTCGTCCGGGCTGCCGAAGTTCCCATGCCCGTCGATGAGGGGCGCGTTGAGCGAGAAGTCCTGCGCCAACCGGACCATCGCGTCGTAGATCGCGGTGTCACCGTGCGGGTGGTAGCGACCCATCACGTCGCCGACCACCCGGGCCGACTTGACGTGCGCGCGGTCCGGCCGGAAGCCCGACTCGTGCATCGAGTAGAGGATGCGCCGGTGCACCGGCTTGAGGCCGTCGCGGGCGTCCGGCAGGGCCCGGGAGTGGATGACCGAGAAGGCGTACTCCAGGTAGGAGTCGGAGACCTCGGTGACCAGCGGGTTGTCGAAGACCCGCGCGCCGGCCCGGTCGAACGCGGAGTGGTCGACCTTCGTTTCCTTGCGGCGTGCCATGGCTCAGCTTTCCTTCCGAAGAACCCGATGGTCAGGCGTCGATGGCGTCGCGGTCGACGCGGTCGGCGGAGTCGATCAGCCAGTTGCGGCGCGGCTCGACCTTCTCCCCCATCAGCAGTTCGAGGATCCGCTCGGCGGCGTCGACGTCGTCGAGGGTGATCCGGCGTACCGCCCGGGTGGCCGGGTTCATCGTGGTCTCCCACAACTCGTCGGCGTCCATCTCACCGAGACCCTTGAACCGGGGAATCGGGGTGACGATCTGCTTGCCGGACTGCTCCAGCCGACGCACCGTCGCCTCCATCTCCGCCTGGGTGTAGGTGTAGACGGTCTCCGGGTTGCGCCCCTTGGTGGTGACCTTGTGCAGGGGTGGCATCGCGGCGTAGAGCCGGCCCGCCTCGATCAGTGGGCGCATGTAGCGGGCGAAGAGGGTGATCAGCAGGGTCCGGATGTGGGCGCCGTCGACGTCCGCGTCGGCCATGATGAGCACCCGGCCGTACCGCATCGCGGAGAGGTCGAACGTGCGGCCCGATCCGGCGCCGAGCACCTGCACGATGGCGGCGCACTCGGCGTTGTCCAGCACCTGCTGGAGGTTGGCCTTCTGCACGTTGAGGATCTTGCCGCGAATCGGAAGAAGGGCCTGGTATTCGGCGGAACGGGCAAGTCGCCCCGTGCCCAGGGCGCTGTCCCCCTCCACGATGAACAGCTCACTGCGGTCGATTCCGGAGGCGCGGCAGTCGACCAGCTTGGCCGGCATGGCGGCGCCTTCGAGGGCGGTCTTGCGGCGGGCGGCGTCCTTCTGCTGCTTCTGGGTGAGCCGTACCCGGGCCGCGTCGACGATCTTCTGGAGGACCGTACGCGCCTCGGTCTTGGTCTTGCGGTCGTCCAACCAGGACTTGACGTGCTGCTCGACCAGCCCCTGCACGACCTTGGTGACCCCGGCGGTGGAGAGTTCGTCCTTGGTCTGCGAGGTGAACTGCGGCTCGGGCACCCGCACGTGCACCACCGCCGTCATGCCCTCCAGCACGTCGTCCAGGGTGGGCGCGTCCTCCTTGGCCTTGAGCAGGCCACGGGTGTTGCGTACGGCGTCGGCGACGGTACGCGCCAGGGCCCGCTCGAAGCCCTTGCGGTGGGTGCCGCCGTGCGCGTTGCGGATGGTGTTGGTGAAGCACTCGACGGTGCGTTCGTAGCCGGTGCCCCAGCGGAAGGCGATCTCGATCTCGGCGCGCCGCTGCACGTTGGACTGCATGACGCCGTTGGCGTCGGCGGCGTTCTCCCGGTAGGTGCCCTCGCCGGTGACGAGCAGGGTGCCGGAGACCGGCCGGTCGCCGGCCGGGGCGAGGAAGTCCACCATGTCGGTGAGCCCGTTGGGGTAGTGGAACTGCTCCTCGGTCGATTCCTCGCCGGTGTGGTCGCGCAGGGTGTAGCTGACTCCGGGCACCAGGAAGGCGGTGTGCCGCAGCTTGGCGCGTACGGCGTCGTGGTCGAGCGCCGCGCCGGTCTCGAAGTAGCGGGCGTCGTACCAGTAGCGGATCGAGGTGCCGGTGCGCTGGCCGCGCTTCACCGCGCCGACGACCTGGAGGCCGGGGCCGGCGGTGAACGGCGCGTCCGGGCCGTCGCCGTCGAAGATGCCGGGTACGCCGTGCCGGAACGACATGGCGTGCACCTTGCCGCCGCGGCGGACGGTGACGTCGAAGCGGCGCGACAGCGCGTTGACCGCGGAGGCGCCGACGCCGTGCAGGCCGCCGGAGGTCTTGTAGCCGGAGCCGCCGAACTTACCGCCGGCGTGCAGCCGGGTGAGTACCAGTTCGACGCCGGAGATGCCGGAACGGGCGTGGACGTCGGTGGGGATGCCCCGACCGTCGTCGTCGACCTGCACCGAGCCGTCGGCGTGCAGGGTGACCTCGATCTTCTTGGCGTGGCCGGCAACGCCCTCGTCGGTGGAGTTGTCGAGGATCTCGTTGACGAGGTGACCCACGCCACGGCTGTCGGTGGAACCGATGTACATGCCGGGCCGTTTGCGGACGGCATCCAGCCCCTCAAGATGCGTGAGGTCGTCGGCCCCGTACAGGGTCTCAGGCTCTGCGGTCAACTCCGTCGTACTCCCCGGTCTCGGCGATGTGCTGCCCCGCACCGTCGGTGGTCGGCCCAGCATGGGCTCGGCCGCAGCGAGCGTAGCCGTACGCCCCGACACGTGACGCGGACACCCGCGCGGCACGCCGCAGGAGGCCGCTGCTGGTGGTACTGCCGCGGTCAACGCCCCGGCTCCCGGCCTTATGCCCGTTGGGCGGGGCGGTGGGTCTCCCGGGCGGAGATTTAACTCCCGCCTGACCCATGTGTCACAGCTATTTCCCGTTGTTGACGTGCGTCACACCTGCGTGATTCCATCACGCACAAGAGGATCTTTCATATTTAGATGAACGGATGGGGATGCCATGTCCGGGTTGCGTCGTACCGCCGCCGCGATGGCCCTGGCCGTCGCCGCGGCGACCCTTTCCACCGCCGTGACGGGCGCCGCCCCCGCCGCGGCGGCGCTGCCCACCGCGGCGGTCGCCCTCGGCGACAGCTTCATCAGCGGCGAGGGAGCCGGGGCGTACCAGCCGGTGGTCGACTCGGCCGGGGTGGCGCAGGGCTTCCCGGGCTGGACCGCACCGAACAGCAACGCCTTCTTCTGCCACCGGTCGGCCAACGCCTCACTGCATCGGGCGACACTGCCCGGCATCCAGGACCGGTTCAACCTGGCCTGCTCCGGCGGCCAGCCGCACGACATCGCCGCCGCCTCGTCGGCCCGGGCCAGTGGGCGCCAGGTCGCCGCCCAACTCGACCAGCTCCGTGCGGTCGCCCGGACCCACGACATCGACGTGGTGCTGATCGGCCTCGGCTCCAACAACAGCTCGTTCACCTTCGGTGGGGTGGCCGAGAAGTGCGCCAACCGGTTCATCGCCGACGCCTGGACCGGCTGGTGGGAGTTCTGGGCGTACCTCAACGGCCCGGTGGAGCAGAAGCCGTGCAGCGACGCCGACCTGGCCACCGCCGCCCAGCTCAGCGCCGCGACCGCCGAGACCACCGCGGCGGTACGCCAGATCCTGACCACCCTGCGCGAGGTCGATGCCGACGGTCAGCACCGGGTGGTGTTGCAGGACTACACCAACCCGCTGCCACTGGAGTTGGAGGGGTCCTACCACTCGGAGGACAGCCGGGACGACACCCGGGACAAGTTCCGCGCCCTCGGCGCCGAGCGGTACGCCGCCGGCTGCCCGATCCACCGGGCCAGCCTCGCCCCCGGCCACCGCTTCTCCCAGGGCCTCGGCACCATCGTGCGTTCCAGCCGGGACACCCTGGCCGCCGAGTTCCCCGGCGCCGACCTGGTCTACCTCAACGTGCAGCGGGCCTTCGACGGCGCGCGGCTGTGCGAGAACTCGAACAGCCCGACCGGCACCCTGGCCACCCCGATCCGGTTGATGGACAACCCGCCCAACGGCACCTTCGTCACCAGCCTCTCCGGCAAGGACAAGATCGCCATCCAGCGGATCGCGAACACCTGCGTGACCTACTTCCAGACCTGCCAGGAGTCGTGGCACCCGAACGCCGCCGGGCACCAGGTGCTCGGGCAGTGCCTGTCCGGCGCCGCCACCACCGCCGCCCGCTCGGTGAGCTGTGTACGCGCGTCGAACGGCACGATCAGCGTCTCCTGAGCACCGCCCGTACGCCGCAGCGCTCGACCCACCTCGGGCCGGGCGCCGCGGCGTACGGGTCGCACGACCGGCTGGCCGCTGAATGCGCGCGGACCCGGATCCGGCCGCCGGCGCCGGCCGAGGCGGGGCCACGCAGCGGACCTACCCGCCGGTAACCTGATCTGGTGAGCGCGACGGTGGAATACGTGCAGGACTTCGTCCAGGTCGACGGCGCCCGCCTCGGCATCCAGGTCTATCCGGAGCCGGCAGGCCCGGCAGGGGCGCCGGTGGTGCTGATCACGCCGGCGATGGGCGTCCGGGCCCGGTACTACCGGCCGTTCGCCGCCGCACTACACGCCGCCGGACTGGCGGTGGTCGTGGCCGACCTGCGCGGCACCGGCGAAAGCACGCCCCGACCGAGCCGAACCTGCCGGTACGGCTACGCGGAACTGGCCGCCGACGTCGGTGCCGTCCGAGCGGCCCTCAAGAGCCGGCTCGACGGGCGGCCCACCCTGCTGCTGGGACACTCCCTCGGCGGGCAGGCCGCCGTACTGCACCTGGCCCTGCACGGCGAGCAGGAGATCGACGGGTTGGCGCTGGTCGCCGTCGGGATCCCGTACTGGCGGGACTTCGCCGGCCCGCGCCGCTACGGCGTGCTGCCGTACACCCAGGGCATCGCCGCCACGAGCCGGCTGCTCGGCGTCTGGCCCGGCTGGGGGTTCGGTGGCCGGCAGGCGCGCGGGGTGATCCGCGACTGGGCCCACACCGCGCGGACCGGCCACTTCCCGCAGTTGCACGGGGTCGACACCGAGGCCGCGATCGGGCGGATCCACACCCCGGTGCTGGCGGTCAGCGTCGACGGCGACCAGTACACTCCGCATCCGACGCTGGACCGGCTCTGCGCCAAGCTCACCGCGGCCCCCGTCGTACGCGAACGGCACGCCAGCTCGGGCGGCGCCGCGCTGGATCACTTCACCTGGGTACGCCACGCCGCCGCGCCGCTGGCCGCGCGGGTCGCCGAGTTCGCCGCCACCCTTCCCCGGCGTTGAGGCGACACCGCCACGGGCCCGGCGATTACCGCCCCGCAACGGGGGTAAGCCGCAGCGCTCGAAACGGCGGAAGGGGACGACATGTCGGACAGCCACACCACCCTACGATCCATGCACGACCTGGGCCTGGCGGCCTGGTTCGGTGGCTCCCTGATGGGAGCCTTCGGCGTCAACGGCGCCGCGGCCCGGGTCGGGGACTCGACCCAGCGACTTCCGGTGGCCTCGGCCGGCTGGTCCAAATGGACCCCGGTCAACGCCGCCGCCATCGGCGCCCACCTCGCGGGCGCGGTCGGTGAACTGGTCACCGAGAGCCCTCGGATGGCCGCCCAGAAGGGCGTCGGTCGGGCAAGCACCGTCAAGACGGCGCTGACCGTCAGCGCCCTCGCGGTGACCGGCTACAGCCGGCTGCTCGGCATGCGCCTGGCCAAGGCCGGCGGGCCACCCGTGCAGGGCGCCACCGAACCGAACCAGCAGACGCCGTCGGACGTGGCCTCCTACCAGCGGCAGCTCAAACTGCTCCAGTGGACGATCCCGGCGCTGACCGGCGCGCTGATCGTGGTCACCGCGTACATGGGTGAGCAGCAGAAGCCCGGGCAGGTCCTGCGCGGCATGCTCGGCCGGGCGAACGGCATGATGCACGCGCCGAGGACGATGGCCAAGGGCATGGGCCTGATGCACATGTCGAAGGCGATGGGCCGCAACGCCCGCCGGATGGCGGCGATGCAGGCGGTCCGCCGGCAGATGACGATGTCCGGCCGCTGAGCGCCGGCGGCAGCATCCGGACCGCCGGCCGGTAACCGGCGCCGATCAGCGAGGTGGCCATGACGGACAGGGACAGGCAGGACCGGGGCCCCGAAAGTGTCGAGCCCTGGGGGACGACGGGCGGCTTCGACGCCGACCCGCCCTGGGGTGCCGGTGCCGACTCACCGATGGACGAGGGCAGCGAGGACACCGCCGTACCGGAGGGCCGGCGCGGTGAACGGCGAGCGGGTGAGACCCCCGAGGAGCATCCGCTCGCCGGCCGGCACGGGTTCGGGTCGGTGGAGCCGACCAGAACGCCGGCCGCCGGTCCGGGCGCACCCCCGGATCCGGCGCCGGCACGCCGCCCGTTTCCCGAGGAGGTCGCCGACGAGGACCTGCCGGACAACGCGCTGGAGGAAGCGACCGGCATGCGACCGGAAGGGGTGTCCTGGCGGAGTTGACCGGCTGATGTGCTGCCGACCTGGCCGGTTGGTGCTGCCGATCTGACCGGTTGGTGTGCTGCCGACCTGGCCAGCTCATCGGGGCGGTGACCGGTCGGCTCCGGCGGCGACCCCGACGGTGCGGGCGGCCGTGGCGGCCGGCGCCCCGAGCAGCTCGGCGAGCCGTTCGGCGTCGCGCTGAGCCTGCCCGGCGCAGCAGTTGTTGAACAACACGTGCAGCTCGTCGGCCTGCCCGGCGAGTTCGGTCAGCAGTTCCGACCAGCAGCGCAGTTCCCGGTCGCCATAGGCGTACCGGAACCGGTCCTCCTTGTCGCCGCTGTCCCATTCGGTGCTGTGCCCGTGCATCCGCACCATGGCCAGGCCGGCGGTGGCGACCAGGATCGGTGGCACCGACTCGGGGCGGTCCTGCGGCATGTCCACGCCGCAGTTGGTCAGCTCGTGCTCGCGGAGAAAGGCCAGCGTCTCCAGCGCCGCCGGACCGTCGAACCAGGATCCGTGCCGCAGTTCGACGGCGACCCGCCAGGGTCGGCAGCGGTCGGCCAGTTCCGCGATCCGACGCCGGGCCGCGTCGCTGCGGGCCAGCCACGGCGGGAACTGCAACAACACCGCGCCGAGCCGGTCGGCCGCCGCGATCGGGGCCAGCGCCGCACGGAACCGGCGCCACAGCTCGTCGTACGCCGGGGACGGCAGGTCACGCCGCCGGATCCGGTCCGGCCCGCCGGCCGGACGCAGGTCGGCGGGGAGGGTGGCGACCGGCGTCGGGTGGCCGGTGAAGAGGCGGTACGCCTTGACGTTGAAGGTGAACCCGTCCGGGGTCGCCTCGACCCAGCCCTGCGTCGTCTCCGGCGTCGGCACCGCGTAGTACGACGTGTCCACCTCGACCAGCGCGAACCTGTCGGCGTAGTAGCCCAGCCGACCGGCCGGGTCGTTCACCTCACGCGGGTACCAGCCGGAACGCAGCAGCGTCCGGTCGGCCCACGAGGACGTGCCCACCTTGATGACAGTCATGTAATTCAGTGCACCGCCGCTCGGCCGGATCGGCAACCGCTGGCGGCCGGCCGGCCCCGCCCCTTGTTAGCGTGCCGTGATGAGCCTGCGACCTCGACCCCGGACAGTGGACGCACGGCTCGACCGGGTGCTGACGGCGCTGCTGGCCATGCAGCGGCAGTCCTGGGAGCAGGGGGTGGCCGCGCACGCGGCGCTCGATCTCGGGCTCGACGAGCTGGTGGTGCTGCTGGCCAACGCGGCGGTGACCCGGCAGCACCCGGACGGCCGGCTCGGTGACGCCGGTGCGGAGCAGGGTGCGGTCAACGGGGCGGCCTGCGGCGAGGCGGTACGGCACGCGGCGGCGCTCACCGGTGCGCCCCGATTCGCCGCCGCGTTGCGGGCCCAGTCGCGCTGGTTGCTCGTCGACGCGCCCCGCGCTGCCGACGGCACCCTGTTCCACCTGCTCGGCACCCGAGAGGTCTGGGCCGACACGGTGTACATGGTGGTGCCGCTGCTGGCCGCGACCGGGCATCCGGAGCTGGCCGCCGCCCAGGTGCGCGGGCACCGCGAACGGCTGCACGACGCGGACACCGGCCGCTACGCCGCCCGCTGGGACGAGAGCCGCGGTCGCCTGACCCATCCGCAGCACTGGGGCACCGGCAACGGCTGGGTGGTCGCCGGGATCAGCCGGGCCCTACGGCTGTGCGCCGACTGGCCGCCCGGCGTACGCGAGGAACTCGCCGGGCACGCCCGCGAGGTGATCGACGCCTGCCTGGCGTGCCGTGGCGACGACGGGCTCTTCCCCGACGTGCTGGACGATCCGGGCAGCTTCCGTGAGGCGAACGTGGCGCAGATGCTCGCGTACGCGACGCTGACCGGCGTCGCCGACGGCTGGCTACCGGCCTCCTACGCCACGGTGGGCCGGGAGTTGGTCACCGCCGCCGGGCGCCGGCTCGACGCCCGTGGGCTGGTGACCGGGGTCAGCGGGGCGCCAGAGTTCACCGCCCCGGGCACCTCCAGCGAGGCGCAGGCGTTCCACCTGCTGGCCCACGCCGCCCTCCGTCGGCTGCCGTCGGCCGGGGTGGCCGACCGGCCGTGACCCTGCCGGCCGGGCCACGGTAGCGGGCCGAGGTGGGTTTGCGCCGACCTGTGCTGGGGAGCCCGTCCGCAGGCGACAGCGGACGACGGGAGGCAAGGATGCGTGCGCTACGACTGCCCGCCTGGAAGACCGAGCCGGAACTGGTCGAGGTCGACGAGCCGACACCCGGCCCGGGTCAGGTGGTGGTGAAGATCGGTGGTGCCGGCGCCTGCCACTCCGACCTGCACCTGATGCACGAGTTCGAGGCGGGAGTCGTGCCGTGGGACCCGCCGTTCACCCTTGGCCACGAGAATGCCGGCTGGGTGCACGCGCTCGGCGCCGGCGTGACCGGGCTGGAGGTCGGCCAGCCGGTCGCCGTCTACGGTCCGTGGGGCTGCGGCACCTGCGCCCGCTGCCGGGTCGGCGCCGACAACTACTGCGAGAATCCGGCTGCGGCCCCGGTGCCCGGCGGCGGTGGCGGTCTCGGCCTCGACGGCGGGATGGCCGAATACGAGCTGGTGCCGGCCGCCCGGCACGTGGTGCCACTGCCCGACGGGCTGGACCCGGTGCACGCGGCGCCGCTGACCGACGCGGGTCTCACGCCGTACCACGCGATCCGCCGGTCCTGGCCGAAGCTGCCGCCCGGCAGCACCGCCGTGGTCATCGGCGTCGGTGGGCTCGGCCACGTCGGAGTACAGATCCTCAAGGCCACCACCGCGGCCCGGATCATCGCCGTGGACACCCGGGAGGAGGCGTTACGGCTCGCCGCGGAGTTCGGCGCCGACCAGACGCTGCGCTCGGGCGAGCGGACCGTCGAGGAGATCCGCTCGGCCACCGGCGGGCGGGGCGCCGACGTCGTACTCGACTTCGTCGGCGCCGACGCCACCCTGAAGATCGCCGCCGCCGTCGCACGTACGTTGGGCGATCTGACCATCGTCGGCCTCGGCGGCGGGTCACTGTCGGTCGGCTTCTTCTCCGTGCCGTACGAGGTCAGCATCCAGACCACCTACTGGGGCAGCCGACCGGAGCTGATCGAGGTGCTGGACCTGGGCGCTCGCGGGCTGATCCGGCCGAAGACGACCACGTTCGAACTGGACGACGCGATGAGCGCGTACCGGCGGATGCAGGACGGCACGCTCGAAGGCCGGGCCGTCATCGTGCCGTGACCACCGGCTCGTGCGACCTCTAGAGTGATCATGTGGTCGCCGCGCTGGAGCTCTACCTGGACACCGTCGCCACCCGCCGGATCCGGGTGCTCTGGGACGCCTTGGAGGCCGAGGGGGTGCAGAGCCTGCGGTCGCTGTTGGAGCAGCGGCACCGGCCGCACGTCTCGCTCGCGGTCGCGCCCCGGCTCGACCCGGAGCAGGTCGCGGCGGCGTTGGCCGGCGTCACGGTGGCCGCACCGTTGCGGCTGTCGTTCCAGCACGCCGGGCAGTTCGTCGGCCGGGTGCTCTGGCTGGGCCCGGCGCCCACGGTGGAACTGCTGGCGCATCACCGGCTCGTCTACGACCGACTCGCCGCAGCCGGCGTCGGGCTGGCGGAGCACTACCGACCGGGGTGCTGGGTGCCGCACTGCACGCTGTCCATGCGGGTGCCGAACTCGCTGATGGCCGCCGCCGTACGCCGCTGCCTGGAGATGCTCCCGCTGGAGGCCACAGTGGTCAGCGCCGCCCTCACCGACCACGCCCGCGGCATCTCCCACCCCCTCCCCTGACCCCACCCTCCCCCATCCCCGCCCCGCCCCGCCCCGCCCCGCCCCGCCCCGCCCCGCCCCGCCCCGGCGATCTTGCACTTTCGGTCCCCGACTCGTCACCTTTGCCGCATTTGTCGCGGCAGAAAGTGCAAGATCGCGGGGCTGTGGGGCGAGGGTGGGGGCGGGGTGGGGTGGTGGGTTCTGTCTCGCGGATCTTGTTGGTTGGGGACGGCGGGTCGGCCGTTCGACGTTCGACGAGTCGAGCAAGGCGTGGAAGTGGATACCGAGCATGTCGTACCTGGCCGCCTGGTCGCGCCACTGCTTACGCCGCTGAAGGCGCCTTCGACCTGGCTACGTTGCTCGTCCACGCCGCGGTCCACCATCGCTGGTCGGCCCCCGGGCGACCCGGTCCTATCCGCGGATCTTGGTACGGAACGGCCCGCATGGGGGCCGTTTCGTACCAAGATCCGCGAGACAAAACCTAGGTGGAGGGGTCGGGGCGGCCTTGCCGCCAGTAGCCCATGAAGGCGACGGCGCGGCGGTCCAGGGCGCAGTCGGTGACGAGGTGTCGACGCAGGTTTCGGATGACGCCCGCCTCGCCCGCCAGCCAGGCGTAGAGCGGGGCCGACGGGAGTGCGTCGGGCACCTCCCAGAGGATCGTGCGATCCACGTCCACGTCGTCGACCGGCACACCCGCGCCCACGGTGGCCGGCGCACCCACTCCCACCGGCAGGTCCGCCCGGCCGCGGAGCAGTTCGTCGGCCGCGGTGGCGACGGCGTCGACCAGCCGGTCGCCGTGCCGGGCGCCGTTGCGGGGCAGCCAGGTCACCTCGACGCCGGGTGGCGCGGTCAGCGGCAACACGTCCGCCGCTTCGGGAACCTCCAGCAGGACCCGACCCCGGGCAAGTAGCGGCAGTCGCTCGCAGATGCCGCTGATGGCCGGCACCGCCGTCTCGTCCCCGGCCAGCAGCAGGCGCGCGGTCGAGGGCGGCCGGAACTCCAACCCGCCGTGGTCACCGTCGTATCCGGCGTCCGGGCCAGCGATGGCGATCTCGTCGCCGGGGCGGACCCGCCGGGCCCACCGCGTCGCCGGTCCGCCGTCGCCGTGCAGCACCAGGTCGACGTCGAGTTCGTGCAGGTGCGGACGGACCGCCCGAGCGGTGTAGGTACGGATCGGGTTGCGGCGGTGCTCCGGCAGCGCCCGCCACTGCGCGTACCAGTCGGGCCCCTGGGGCAGGTAGACCCCACGCTGGCCGGGCAGCGGCAGGGCCAGCTTGATCCGCTGGTCGTAGCCGTTGTCGGCGAAGCGGTCCAGGTCCGGGCCGGTGAAGGTGATCCGGATGAAGGACGGGCTGAGCCGGCGTACCGCGCGGATCTCGACGGCGAACAACCGCCAGGGCGCGACGGGCAGGGTGTTGGTCATGCTGCCTTCCTGGGTGCGGGCCGGTTGGCGGGGACGCGCTACCGGGACTGGGGGGCCGAGGCGCGCGAGCGCCACAGCAGCCAGACGAAGTAGGGGGTGCCGATCATGGCGGTGACCAGGCCGGCGGGGATCTGGGCCGGGGCGATCACGGTGCGGCCGAGGGTGTCGGCGAGGCTGACCAGGGCCGCGCCGAGCAGCGCGGCGACCGGCAGCACCCGGTCGTGCCGGCCGCCGACGAGGGCGCGGGCGGCGTGCGGGGCGACCAGGCCGACGAAGCCGATCACGCCGACGGCGGAGACCGCGGTCGAGGTGAGCAGCGCCGCCGCGCCGAGGGCGACCAGCCGGGTACGTTCCAGCCGTACGCCGAGCACCCGGGGGGTGTCGTCGTCGAGCGCCATCAGGTCCAGTTCCCGGCGGGCGGCGACCACCGCCGGGGTGAGCACCAGCAGCGCGATCGCCACCGGCAGCACCTGGCCGGCGGTGCGGCCGTAGGTGGAGCCGGAGAGCCAGGTGAGGGCCTTTCCGGTGTTCCACGGGTCGAACGCGACGATCATGAAGGTGATCATCGCCATGCCACCCTGCCAGGCACCGAATCCGATCAGGACCAGCCGGTCGGAGCTGAGCCCGCCACGCCAGGCCGCGCCGTAGACCAGGGCGAAGGCCAGCATCGCGCCGAGCCCGGCCACTCCGGAGACGGCCCAGACGCCGGCCAGCGGTACGAAGGTGAGCAGCGAGACGGCGCCCAGTCCGGCACCGGCGGTGATGCCGAGGATGCCCGGCTCGGCCAGCGGGTTGCGGCAGACCGCCTGCACGGTGGTGCCGGCCACCGCCAGGGCCGCGCCGGCCAGCAGGGCCGCGGCGACCCGGGGCCACCGCTGGTCCAGCACGAAGGTGTACGCCGGGCCGGTGCTGCCGTTGACCCAGTTGACGATGTCGCCGAGCAGCACCCAGGTGTCGCCGAAGAGCATGCCCACCAGCACCGCGACGACGGTGACCGTGGCGGCCACGGTGACGACGGCCCGATGGAAGGTGGCCGACCGCACGGCGGCGTGACCGCCCGGCGGGCGGCGGGTGGGGCCGGCGTCGCGGTGCCGCCGGGCCAGCCAGATCAGGATGGCCGCGCCGAGCAGGGTGGTCACCACGCCGGTGGGGATGTCGACGCCGGCCTGGCCGCCCATGACCGCCCGGAGCAGCACGTCCGAGCCGAGCACGATGATCACTCCGGCGATACCGGAGAGCGGCAGCAGCACCCGGTGCCGGTGCACGCCGGGCACCAGGGAGCCGAGCAGCCGGACGATCACCGGCGCGCAGAGGCCGACGAAGCCGACCGGTCCGGTGAGGGTGACCGCCGCAGCGGAGAGCAGTACGGCCAGCACCGTGACGACCAGCCGGGTACGCCGCACGTCGAGGCCGAGCACGGTGGCGGTGTCGTCGCCGAGGGCGAGGATGTCGAGGCGGTGCCCGAGCAGCATCAGCACCACGATGGAGACACCGATGACCGGGGCGAGTTGGCCGAGCGCGGTCAGGTCGCTCTGCACCAGCGAGCCGTTGCCCCAGGCGAACAGGCCGATGGTGGCCTGCTCGAAGAGCAGGAGCAGCAGCATGGTCACCGAGCTGAGGGCCAGCGCGGTGGCCGAGCCGGCGAGGATCAGCCGGGTGGTGCCGGCCTGCCCGCCGGAGGACATCGCCATCACCAGCCCCGCCGCCGCGAGCCCGCCGCAGAAGGCGAGCCCTCCGGCGGGCAACGCCGGCAGCGCGATGCCGAACGCGGCGACCGACACGATGGCCAGGTGGGCACCGGCGTTGACGGCCAGGGTGTCGGGCGAGGCGAGCGGGTTGCGGGCGATCGATTGCAGGGCCGCGCCGGCGAAGCCGAGGGCGACACCGATGGCCAGCCCGGCCAGCAGCCGGGGCACCCGGGAGGCGACGAGTACCCGGATGGTTTCGTCGTCGCCACCGGTGAGCAGCCGCAGCAGGTCGAGCGCGCCCACGGCGGAGGTGCCCTGGGTGAGGTGTACGGCGGCGACCACGAGCAGCAGCGCGGTGGCCGCGATGAAGGCCCCGACGACGCGGGGGGCCGAGAGGCGCCCGGCCGGAGCCGACCCGAGGGCCGGCTCCGAACGCGGGGGCGCGGACAGCGCGGTCACACCGCGAAGGTGTTGACGAGCTGGTCGAGGTACTGCTTGCCGGAGAGCGGCCCGCCGAAGGTCCAGATGCCGTCCGGCATCCGGTGCAGGTTGCCCTGCTGGACGAAGGGCAGCGACTTCCAGATGGCGTTGTCGGCCAGGCCGTCGGCGAAGACGTCGGTGCCGTCCGAGGCGTTGTAGAAGAAGTGCAGGTCGGGACTCTTGAGGCCGGTCAGCCCCTCGACGTCGGTCTGGCCCAGGCCCCACTCCTCGTCGGTCTTGCCCTGCCAGGCGTTGGTGAGGCCGAGCTGGATGCCGATCTGGGAGACCAGTGCGCCCTGGCCGAACATCCGGATGCTGACGGTGCTGCCTTCCTTCCAGCCGTCGGCGATGGCGAACGGCTTTCCGGCGGCACCGGCGTTGGCGATCTTCTGCTTGCCCTCGGCGATGGCGGCGTCGAAGTCGGCCAGCAGCTTCTCCGCCTCGGCGGTCTTGCCCACCGCCTGGGCGATCATGTTGAGGTCGGCGCGCATCCGGCCGAGGTTGTCGGCGGCGTCGCTGCCCTTGGTGACGACGACCGGTACGTAATTCTCCAGCTGGGTGACCAGGTTGGCGCCGCGACCGTCCTCCATGACCACCAGGTCGGGCTGCAAGGCGACGATCGAGTCGACGCTCGGCTCCCCCCGGGTGCCGACGTCCTTGACGCCCGCGTCGAGTCCGGCGGCGGTCACCCAGGTGGCGTAGCCCTTGGGGTCGGCCACGCCGACCGGCATGACACCGAGGCTGACCAGCATCTCGGCCTCGCCCCACTCCAGGGCGACGACCTTGGTGGCGGGGTTGTCGAGCTTCACCTCCTTGCCCCGGCTGTCGGTCACCGTGACCGGCCCGCCGGCGGCGGATCCGGCGGGGGTGGGCTCGGTGGTGCTCTCGGTGGTGCCGCAGGCGGTCAGCAGCAGCGCGGTGGCGGCAGCCAGGGCGGTGACACGGGTACGGAACATGATGCTCTTTCTCGGGTGCGGTTTGCGGATGGTCCGGGTTCAGACCGGGATGCGGGTGAGGTGCCGGCCCACCGGGCGGGTGGTCACCAGGCCGCTGGTCGGATCGGTGTGGACCTCGATGCGGATGCCGTAGGTCTCGGTCAGGTCCTGCTCGGTGAAGACCTCGGCCGGGGTGCCGGTGGCGCGGATCCGGCCACCGTGCAACAGCACCACCTCGTCGGCCACCGCGGCGGCCTGGTTGAGGTCGTGCAGCACCACGCCGACGGCGACACCGTGGTCGTCGGCGAGGTCGCGCATCAGGTCGAGGATCTCGACCTGATAGCGCAGGTCGAGGAAGGTGGTGGGTTCGTCGAGCAGGAGCACCGGGGTGTCCTGGGCCAGGCAGGTGGCCAGCCAGACCCGTTGCAGCTCGCCGCCGGAGAGTTCGTCGACCGGACGGTCGGCCATCGTGGTGACCCCGGTGACCGCCATCGCGCGGGCGACGGCGGCCGGGCCGTCGGGGTCGTCGGTGCGCCAGCGGCCCCGGTACGGGTGGCGGCCGTAGCCGACCACATCCCGGACGGTGATTCCGCTGGGGACGGGGCGACTCTGGGCGAGCAGGGTGACCCGGCGGGCGAACTCCTTGGCCGGCAGGCCGGTCGCGGCGGTGCCGTCGGCGCAGAGCACGGTGCCGCTGTCGACGGGATGCAGCCGGGCCAGCGCCCGCAGCAGGGTGGACTTGCCGCTGCCGTTGGGCCCGACGAGCGCAGTCACCGCACCGGCACGGAGGGTGATCGACGCTTCGTGAACCACTGCCACACCGTGATACCCCAGGCAGAGGTCGACGCCACGTAGGCGCTGCTCAGCGTCGTCCGACGCCAGTCCGCTCGACATATGGTTAGGCTAACCTAACCTAACTTTGTGTCAAGACGCGGGCCCTCGTCACGTACCCCCGGCGATCTTCTCGTCGACGGCCCTCGATGCCCGCGGTACGCGCGACCGACCGCCACCGCCGGACGCCGGAGCGCCGCCATCTCGGCATCTCGTCATGCGGGCACCGCCGACACCGCACTTTGGGCAACCCGAAAACGTACCGGGGTGGGACGACAGACCGGTACGGGCAGCGGTAGCGTTGCGCGTCATCGCCGCCGGGTCGCCGGTGTGCCGACCCGCGATCGTACGGAGGATGAGGCATGTCCATCGGCGAGGAGCCGTTCGCAGTCCGCGACGACCTGGCCTCGCGGCCGAACTTCGAGGTCACCCTGCGCGGGTACGAGAAAAAGCAGGTCGACCGCTTTGTGGAGCAGTTGGACGGTCGGCTCGCGGCGATCGCGGCCGAGCGGGACCGAGCCGTCGCGCACGCCCGGGAACTGACCAGCAAGATGCAGTCGATCCAGGTCGAGATGGCCGAGCTGCGGCAGCGCCCGCCGCAGCTGGACAAGGCCACCGTCCGGGATGTGGGCCCGATCATCGGCGAGATGCTGGAGCTGGCCGAGAAACAGGGCGCGAAGATGATCGAGGACGCCACCCAACTCGCCACCAAACTTCAGGCGGAGGCGGACAAGACCCTCGCCAACGCGCGGGAGCGGACGGTCAAGTCGCTGGCGGATCTTGAGGAGGAGCTGGCCGGCCGGCGGGCCGAGCACGACAAGAAGTACGAAGAACTCAGGACCACGGCCGAGGCGGAGTTGGCGGAGACCCGGGAGCGGGCCGACAAGCTGCGCGCCGAGGGCGAGGCCGCGCACGAGCGGGCCCAGCAGGAGGCCCAGCGCATCGGGGAACAGTGCCGACAGCAGGTCGAGCAGGCCAGGTCGGCGGCAGAGGCACTGACCACCTCCGCGCGTACCCAGATCCACCAGGAGATCCAGGCGGCCCGCTCGAAGAGCCAGCAGGAGCTGGCGCAGTGGCGTACCACCGTCGAGGAGGAGTTGGCGGAGCGGCGGGCCACGGCCGAGGAGGACCTGGCCGAGCAGCGGGCGGCGGCCGAGCGGGAGTTGGCGGCTCAGCGCAGCGCGGCGGAGCAGCGGGTCAGTTCGATGATCGCGGACGCGCAGCAGTACTCCGCGGAGATCCGCAAGCGGGCCGACGAGCAGGCCGCCGAGGTGCGCAAGCACAGCGACGAGCAGGCCGCGGCGGCCGAGGAGCAACTGCACGCCGTCCAGCTGGAGATCGGCGAGCAGCAGGACGCGCTGGCTCAGGTGCGGCAGGAGCTGGACACCGCGAGCCAGCAGCTCGACGAGACGCGGCGGGACCAGGAGGCCACGGACGCCGAGCTGACCCGGATTCGGCAACAGCTGGAGGAAACCGTTCGGGAGCTCGCGGCGGAGAGCCAGCGGCTGGACGAGGTGCGGCGGGGCGTCGAGGCGGCCGAGCGGCACGCCAAGGAGACCCGGGCCCGGGTGCAACGGGAGGCCAAGCGGGTCGCCGACCTGGCCGCTGCTGCGGTGATGGCCGCCGCGGCCGGTGGCGGCGAGACCGCCGAGTATCCGATGGTCGGCGCCCGGTCCGTGGAACGCCCGCCGGGTCGGCCCGGCGTGGAGTCGCCGACGGTCCTCGCCGCGACGCCGCCCGCCGGTAACGGCGCCCCGGCCACCAACGGGAGCGCGCCGACGATGAGCCCAGGTGGGCAGAACGGCAGCGAACCGACCGACGATGCCGACGGCGTCGACGGAGAGCGGGCCGACCAGCCGCAGGCCGAAACCGCCGCGGGGCTGCCGCGTGATCCGGTGGCTCGGGCGGAGGCGGCGCTCGCCGCCGGTGGGCCGCGGGGCATCGACTGGTTCGCCGGCCCTCCGCCGGGCCAGGAGGACGAGGCCGGCAGCGAGCGGGCACCCCAGCCGACGCCGCACTGACCACCACTGGGATCGACCCGGCCGCCCCGCGCCCCACTGTGGAGCGCGGGGCGGCCGGCTTTCGCCGTTCCCGGCGCCGCAGCGTGTGCGGCGCGGTCGACCGTCGCGACAGGTCACCGGCCCGCCGCCAGGCTCAGAACGGTCGGCGCGGCAACCAGCCGAGGAACCGGTTGCGAGCCCGCTCCAACTGCAGACCGGGCAGGTCCCGCGCGGCGGCGAGCAGGCAGGAGCCCAGGTAGACCGCCAGCGCGGCCCGGGCGCCACCGAACTCGACCAACAGTTGACTCTGTTTGACCGCGCACGGCCACTCCCGACCACAGCCGGTGCAGGTCCAACCCGGTGGCGACGGCAGATGCTCCGGCGGTTTCACCGTGCGGTACCGCGCCGTCGCACTGTTGCGCCGGGCGACATGGGCGCGGATCGGCGGTGAGCCGTCGGGCGCCAACGACGACGGGTCGAACAGTGTCCGACGCGCGAGTCCGAGCGCTCCGCCGACCCGGACCAACGCGTCCGGGCCCGGCCGGTAGTCGACCAGGGCTCCGAGGAGATGGTGGCCCAGCAGGTCGAACGCATCGGGCCCGACGTCCATCTCTCGGCACAGTGCGATGAGCCGCGACGGCATCGCCACCCGCTGTGCCACGAGGGCGGTCCGCAGCACCTCCCGAAGACCGTCACCGGCGGCTGTCAGCCGCGTTCCCAAGATGTCGGTGAGCAGCACCTCCCCGGCGATCCGCCGGAGCGCCTCGGCCGTCGCCAGCCGGACGATGTCAGTCGGATCCTTGATCACCAACATCCACCCCTTCATCCGTACGGTCGATCAGCTACCTCTCGGTCAACACCCTTTGCATGATCATGGCCACCCTCGGTCAACAGCTAGCCCGAAGTACGCACGGGTCCGGTCCGGCTAGCCCGAAAACGAAGCTTCTACCGTCGGCAACGACTGACATCCCGCCCACGCGACGCATTTGCCGCCAAACATCACGGGATTCCCCTCCTATGTGGATAGCATCGACGGGAATCCCGGAGATCTGCCGGACGCCGAACCCGGCATGTCCCGCTCGGACGCCGGCCGGCGCGCGAGGAGACATCACACACGACTCCGTCCATGTCGATGGAGACGCATTGAAGACGCAGGGGCCGACCGCTCACCGTTTCGACAGTCAGAACCCGGACACCATCCAGCAGTTTCTGACCAACGCCTACGGCACCCAGATGACGATCCGCGCCGCGCGGGCCTACCGATTACGTCACGACCGCATCGACGCCGGACCGTTCTGCCTGGACACGATGGCGCAGTCCAGCCAACTCGACATCGACGTCGGCCCCATCGACGCCCTGGTGGTCAGCCACGTCGTCAGCGGTCGCATCGACCGTGACTGCGCCGGAACACGCGGCCGGTTCGGCCCCGGGGACGTCTTCCTCGCCGCCATGCCCGGGCTGCCGTACTCGATACGCTGGCGGCCAGGCAAGATCACTTCCTGTCTGCTCGACCTGTCGGTACTCACCAAGGTGGCCAGCGGCACCTCGCCGAAGCGGATCGACGCCGTCAGGTTCACTGGGCTGGCACCTGTCTCGTCGGCGCTGGCCCGGCTGTGGCGGCACACCACGAGCTACCTCGATCGGGTCGTACTGGCCAACCCGCACGCCTACCGACAGCCGCTGGTGATCGCCAACGCCGCCCGGATGCTGGCGGCCTCAGCCCTCGCGGTGTTCCCCAACACCGCCGCCGCCGGGCCGACCGCGGCCGATCGGCGCGACGCGACGACCGCGACGCTGCGCCGCGCCACGGACTTCATCGAGGAGTACGCCGACCGCGACATCGTGGCCGCCGACATCGCCGCCGCAGCCCGGGTTTCCCTACGAGCGCTGCAAATGGCGTTCCGCCGTCATCTCGACACCACCCCAATGGCACACCTACGCCAGGTCCGGCTCGATCGTGTCCACCGCGACCTGCTGCGGGCCGACCCGCGTCAGGACACTGTCTCGGCCATCGCCTCCCGGTGGGGATTCGTCAGCCACAGCCGATTCACCGCGCGCTACCACGCCGCATACGGCATTCTTCCCAGCCGGACGCTGCACGCCTGACGGCCCCCGGCGCGTCGGGCGTCCGCAGGATGGTCACCGGTGACCGGCGATGCCAGAATCGGCCCCATGCGGGGTGCGCTCGTCGGCCGGGACGAGGTATTCGACCAGGCCTGGCGCTCGCTGAGCGAGCCCGGGGCGGTGCTGCTGGAGGGCCCCGCCGGCATCGGCAAGACCGCACTGCTGCGGGCGTTGGTCGCCGAGGCCGCGCGGGCCGGCTGGTCGGTGCTGGCCTGCGCACCGACCGAATGCGAGGCCGACCTACCCTTCGCCGCCCTGGCCGACCTGCTGCGCCCACTGGCGGACCTGGCGGCGGACCTGCCGCGTCCGCAGCGCGTCGCGGCCGAGATGGTGCTGGTCACCCGCGACAGTGACGAGACGATCGACGAGCGCGTGATCGGCGCGGCCACCCGGTCGCTCCTGGAGGCCGCGCTCGCCTCGGGCCGGACCGTGCTGGTGGCCGTGGACGACGCACCGTGGCTCGACCGGCCGAGCGAACGCGCCCTGCGGTTCGCCCTGCGCCGGGTCGGCCCGCGACTGGCCACACTGGTCAGCAGCCGCAGCGCCACCGGGCCGGCGGTACGGCCGGCCCCGCTCGGGCTCGACGCGGGTGCCGGCCGGCTGACCCGGCTGACGCTGACGCCGCTGAGCGTGCACGCGCTGCACCACGTACTGCGGGAACGGATCGGCGTCACCCTCAACCGCCCGCTGTTGGCCCGCATCGCCCGGGACTCCGGCGGCAACCCACTGGTCGCCATCGAGGTGGCCCGCGCGGTACAGCGCCTGCCCAAGCCACCGGAACCGGCACAGGACCTGCCCGTCGCGTCCTCCATGCACCAGCTCCTCGGTGACGTCTTCGCCGGGCTGCCGGCCGGGTGCCGCGACGCCGTGCGGTTGGCGGCGCTGCTCAGCGTCCCCCTGCTGCGGGACCTGGCGGCGACCGGCGTGGGGCCACACGCTTTCGACGCCGCCGAGGAGGCCGGGCTGCTGGTGGTGACCCCGACCAGGGTGGAGTTCGCCCATCCGGTGTACGCGGCGACGGTCCGGGCCGGCATCCCACCCGGGGTCCGACGCGGGCTGCACCGCAGGCTGGCCGAGGTCGTCGCCGATCCCGACGAACGGGTTCGCCAACTCGCTGCCTGCACCACCACCGCCGACCCGGTGGTCGCCGACGCCCTCGCCGCCGCCGCGGCGCGACAGCGCGCACGAGGGGCACCGGAGGCCGCGGCGAACCTCTACGAAGCGGCCGCGCGGCTCACCCCGTCCGACGACCTCCTCACCCACGGCGAGCGGCTGCTGGCGGCGGCCCGGTGCCGGTTCGACTGTGGCGACCATCCGGGGGCACGAGCGGCCGCCGAGCAGGTGGCCGCCGGATTCAGCGGCCACATCCGGGCCGAGGCGCTGCTGCTGCGCGCCGTGGTCGCGTGGAGCGCCGACGAGCCGGGCGGCACGGCGGTGGCCGCCGCCGGACGCGCACTGGCCGCGACGCAGCCCGGGTCCGCGCTCGCCGGTCGGATCCACGCCCACCTGGCCCTCTTCGTCGACCTGCCGGATCCGGCGCGCACGCACGCCGAGGCGGCCATCGCCCTGCTCACCGGCCCGGGCGGCGACGGCCCGCTACTCGCCGCGGCCCTGTTGCACCTGTTCTTCAACGAGGTACGCGCCGGTGAGCCGCCCCGCACCGAGTTGCTCGACCGGGCACTGGGCATGGAAGGGGCAGAGCCCTCCTGGCTGGCCGGCACGATACCGGCGATCTGGTGGAAGGCCATCGACGACCCCGACCGGGCGCGGACCCGCCTGACCCGGCTGCTGGACCGGGCGGCGGCGCGCGGCGACGAACCCTCCCAGTACGACCTGCTCAAACACCTCGGTGAGACCGAACTGCTCGCCGGGCGCTGGTCGATGGCCGAGCGACACATCGCGGCGGCCCGCGACCTCGGCGAGTTGCTGGGCACCGAGCTGACCGCGGAAATCTGGCTGACCGGGCTGCTCGACGCCCTGCGTGGCCGGCTCGACGCCGCCGCGCGGGTGGCCGAGGCGGGCGTACGGCTGGGCGAGGAACTCGACGACGACTGGTGCCGGCGGATCCACCTGCAACTCGGCGCGTTCGTCGCGCTCTGCGCCGGGCGGGTCGCCGACGCGGCGGCCGGATACGGTCGGCTGGCCGCGACGGTCGACCGGATGGGCCTGACCGAGCCGTTGGCGCAGCGCTTCGAGCCGGACTGGATCGAGGCGTGCGTGGCCGCCGGTGACCTCGGCACCGCCCGCGCCGCCCTGCATCGGCTGACCGAGCGGCACCGCCGCATGCCCCGGCCGTGGACGCTGCTGGGCCTGGCGCGCAGTCGCGCCCTGCTGGACAGCGCCAGCGGCATCGACCCCTCGGCCGCCCTCGACGACCTCGCCGCCGCCCGCGCCGCGGTGGCACCGGACATCCTGCCGCTGGACCGGGCCCGCTGTCTGCTGGTCTCCGGCGTCGTGCACCGGCGGTTGCGGCGCAAGCGACCAGCCCGGGACGCGCTACAGGCCGCGGCGGCCGAGTTCGACGCGCTCGGCGCGGCGGCGTTCGCCGCGCGGGCCCGGGCGGAGGCGGCCCGGCTGGGCGGCCGGCCCCCCGCGCCGTCGGCCCTCACCGCGACCGAAGAGCGCGTGGCGCGGCTCGCCGCACTCGGCCGGACCAGCCGCGCCATTGCCGACGAGCTGTTCGTCAGCCCCAAGACGGTGGAGACGAACCTCTCCCGCGTGTACCGCAAGCTCGGCATCTCCCGCCGGGCCGAACTGAATGCCGCGCTGGCCCGAGCCAGCACAGAGCCCAATGCGGTGCTGGGCCGAGCCAGCACAGAGCCCAAAGCCGCGCTGGCCCAGGCCAGCACAGAGCCCAATGCGGTGCTGGGCCGAGCCAGCACAGAGCCCAATGCGGTGCTGGGCCGAGCCAGCACAGAGCCCAATGCGGTGCTGGCCCAAGCCAGCACCGAGGCCGATTCCGGGCGTCGGGAGCGCAAAGGCTAGGGAAAAGCCGGATTCCTTCGCCCAAGAGCGGCCGTAGCGTCGAATCGTCCCGGCCGGCGCTAGGCCGGGGGTACGACCGGCCGGGCGTACGGGCCGGTTGTCGCCGTCCAGGGCGTCGGCGCCGGTGCCTGCGACGGGCCCGGCGGAAGAAGGGAACAGACAGGTGCGGCGACTGATCCTGCCCATGGTCCTCGCGGCCATCCTCGCACTGACCGGCTGCGGCAACGACGGGCCCGCGACGCCGGAGCCGGGCGTCGGCACGGACGCCGACGCGGACGTGGATCTCGACCTGCCCGACGCCGCCGCGGACGCGGTCCGTCCGGCCTGTCCTTTCAGCGCCGAACAGATCGCCGGATTCGTCGGCCAGCCAATGGTCGACCAGGGCAACTGCAGCTTCGGCGACGGCAAGGGCGTCGCCCTGCTCACCGTGACCACGGCTTCCCAGGTCGCCGGTGAGATGACCTACGCCTACCAGCGCCAGCAGGCCGACCAGATCTACCAGACGGTGACCGATCTCGGTGCCGGCGAAAAGGGCTACCTGGCGGTGAAGGACATCGGCGCCGAAGCGGTGGTGATCAGCGGTGCCGGCAGCTTCACCGTGACGCTGAGCAGTTTCGAGCGCCTCGGCGCCCAACCCGACGGATACGCGCAGGCGGTACGCCAACTGCTCGACGCCCTGCCACGGTGAAGCCCGGACGAAGGAGACCTACATGCGGCACCTGACCTCCGTCGCCCGACTCGCCGGGGCGGCCACCACCCTCGCCGTCCTCGCCGCCTGCGGCGGCACGGAACCCACGGCCGCGCCACCACCACCGGTGCAGCCGTCGGAGATCGTGGCGCCGACCGAGGCCACCGAGGCACCCGAGCCACCCGCCCCGGCGCAGGTCGACGCCTGCGCGCTGGTGACGAAGCCCGAAGCCGAGAAGTTGGCCGGCACACCGCTGAACGATCCGGTGCCAAGCGGGGAGAGCTGCTGGTACACCGGGCCCGTCTCGGGGCCGGTGGCGCAGGTGGAGATCCACGTCGGGGACGGGGCGAAGAAGATCCTGGACATCGACCGCGACCTCAACCACGAGTTCGAAACCCTCTCCGGCATCGGGGACGAGGCGTACCTCGAGGACGGGATGGTGTTCGTCAACGCTTCCGGGGTCTGGGTGGGCATCCGGCTGGTCCGGTCGGACGACATGGCCAAGTACGACAAGCGGCTCACCGAGGTGGCGCGGACGGTGGCCGGGCGGCTCTGAACCGGCCGGGTCGATCAGGTGGAGCCGGCCTCGGCGGCGCCCCGGCCGGCAGCAGGATGCTGTTGCTCGAAGCGTCTCCGGATCACGGCGCTGGCCTCCTCTTCCTCGCAGCCGAGGCTACGCAGCAGGTCGGTGGCCACGGTCCGGACCTGGGCCACCACCACGCTGCCGGAGAAGCCGACCCCCTCGCCGTACGCCTCGGCGGCCCGGTCCACCGCCTTGAGGATCAGTTGTTCGGAGCGGCTGGTGTGGTGCCCGCTCTCCGCCTCCAGTTGTAGCAGCGCGAGCGCGTCGCCGAAGTAGTGCACGGCGGCAATCAGCCCGGGCGGCACCGGCTCGCCGTCGCGGATCGCGGTGGTGGCCCGGCGCAACATCTCCTGGCCGCCCCGGATGGCCAGTTCGAGGTAGCGCGTACCGCGTTCGTAGTGTTCGAACTCGGCCCGCCGGTGCCAGCGGGCCGGCGATATCGCGACCGCTTCCTGTGCCCCGGAGACGGCGTCGTTCAGCAGCTTGACCTGGGGGTGCAGGCCGTTCAGTTCGTCCCGGGCCCGGGCCACGGCCGGGTAGTCGGCCCGGGACATACCGTCCGCGGCATTGTGCAGGTATTCGACCAGGTCCGCGAAGAGCGGACGCGCCGCCCGCTGGATGATCCGCACCGGGTTGACCGGCAGCACGGCGACCACCAGGACGGCGGTCAGCCCGCCGATCACGGCGTCGATGATCCGAGGAACCTCCAGCCCGCGCTGTACGGGTGCCAACGTGGCGATCAGCACGGCGGTACCGCCCGCCTGGGTGACCACCTGCCCACCCCGACTCAGGGTGAGCGCGAGCAGGATGGCCAGGGTGACGACGGTGCCGGTCTGCCACGGGCCGGTGCCGATCACCGCGATCAGCGCGTCGCCGACCAGCAGCCCGGCCAGCACCCCGAGCAGCAGTTCCAGGGTGCGTCGGGTGCGCCGCCCGATTGCGGCGGCGATGGTGCCGACGGCGGCGGTGGGGGCGAAGACCGGCGACGGGTGTTGCAGCAGGTTGTGCGCCACCGTCCAGGCGAGCGCGGCGGCCACCCCCGCCTGGACGGCGAGGATGGCGTACAGCTCCAGGGTTCGACGCCGTTCCCGCCAGCCGACCCGCTGGCTGAGCCCGGCAACCCCGCCCGCGATCCGGGCTCTCGTCCAGCCAGCGGCGCTTCGCGCCCGCCTTCCGCTCTGTTCGCCCGCCGCCACGCGGCCGACTACCCCGCCCGGCCACGCTCATACACCGACCGGCCGCACCGATGCGGTGGCCACCGAGCCGGCCGGGCGACTCAAGGCCGAACCGTACGCCGAGGCAGGGCCAGATCGTACGTCGAGGCGAGTAAGGCAGGGCCGGATGCGGCGGTCTCACCTGCACAGAAGCCCGTAACATCGCATCGCTTCGATTGACAAAGTTCATGATCCCAACTTATTGTGCGAGCCGGCCGGACGTTGCCGGCGGTCCGGCGACACCCGGCCAGCCACCCGTCGACACCATCACCCCACGAGGAGCGACATGGCCGGGCTGCGCGGCACACTACGAAGGACACGATGGCGACTGGGCCTGGTCGGCACCAGCGTCGCCGCCCTGCTGGCCGGGGTCGGGCTGATCAGCGCGGGCGCCGCCCACGCGGCGGCCGGCTGCCGCGTGGTCTACTCCGCGCCGAGCCAGTGGCCGGGCGGCTTCACCGCCAACGTCGACCTGACCAATCTCGGCGACCCGCTCAACGGCTGGCGGCTGACCTGGACCTACCCCGCCGGTCAACGGGTGGCGCAGGCGTGGAACGCCAACGTCACCTCCTCCGGCAACGACGTCACCGCCACCAATGTCGGCTACAACGCGGCGCTCGGCACCAACCAGACGGTGTCGTTCGGATTCAACGGCTCATGGTCCGGCAGTAACCCGGCCCCCACCTCGTTCGCGCTCAACGGGGTCACCTGCACCGGCAGCGTCGGCCCGACCACCCCACCACCGACCACGCCGCCGCCGACCACCCCACCACCGACGACCCCGCCGCCGGCCGGTGACGCGATGGCCTACGTGGCCGCGATGCAGCCGGGCTGGAACCTCGGCAACACCTTCGACGCCGTCGGCGCCGACGAAACCGCGTGGGGCAACCCGCGCGTCACCGCGGCGCAGCTGGACGCGATCCGGGCCCAGGGCTTCAACAGCATCCGGATCCCGGTCACCTGGAGCAACCGCCACGGACCGGCACCGTCGTACACCATCGATGCGGCGTGGCTGAACCGGATCAAGGAAGTGGTCGGTTGGGCCCTGGACGACGGCTTCTACGTGATGATCAACCTGCACCACGACTCGTGGCAGTGGATCCACGAGATGCCGACCAACCGGACCACCGTGCTCAACCGCTACAACGCGCTCTGGACCCAGCTCGCCGCCGCGTTCCGGGACGCCGCACCGAGGCTGCACTTCGAGAGCGTCAACGAGCCGCAGTTCGCCAACAGCTCCGGTGACGCCCAGAACGCGCAGTTGCTGCACGAGCTGAATGTCAACTTCCACCGGATCGTCCGCGCCTCCGGCGGCAACAACGCCACCCGGATGCTGGTCCTGCCGACCCTGCACACCTCCTCCGAACAGGCCCGGATCAACGAGCTGACCACGACGATCAACCAGCTCAACGACCGCAACCTGATCGCCACCGTGCACTTCTACGGCTACTGGCCGTTCAGCGTGAACGTCGCCGGCGGCACCCGCTTCGACGCCACCACCCAGCAGGACCTCGTCGACTCCTTCGACCGGGTCTACAACGCCTTCGTCGCCCGGCGCATCCCGGTGATCATCGGCGAGTACGGGCTGCTCGGCTTCGACCGGCACACCGGCACCATCCAGCAGGGCGAGAAGCTCAAGTTCTTCGAGTACTTCGGCTACTACGCCCGGCACCGACAGCTCACCACCCAGCTGTGGGACAACGGCCAGCACTTCAACCGGACCACCTTCCAGTGGCGCGACGCGGAACTGATCAACCAGATCAAGTCGAGCTGGACGACCCGCTCCGGCACCGCCTCCGCCGACCAGGTGTACGTGCCGCGGACCGGCTCGATCACCGCCAAGTCGCTGACCCTGAACCTCAACGGCACCACCTTCTCCGGGCTGCGCCAGGGCAGCACGGAACTGGTCCGGGGCACCGACTACACCGTCTCCGGCAACCAGCTGACGCTCACCGCGAGCGCGCTGACCCGACTGGTCGGCAGCCGGGCGTACGGGGTCAACGCCACCCTCCAGGCGCGGTTCTCGGCCGGCGTACCGTGGCGGATCGACGTGATCAGCCACGACCCGCCGGTGCTGTCCAACGCCACCGGGTCGACCGCCTCCTTCGCTATTCCGACCCAGTTCCGCGGCGACCAGCTCGCCACCATGGAGGCGAAGTACGCCGACGGCAGCAATGCCGGCCCGCACGACTGGACGCCGTTCAAGGAGTTCGACGTCACCTTCGCCCCCGACTACACCGGCAACCGGATCACGCTCACCGACACCTTCTTCGGCGAGGTACGCGACGGTGCCCCGGTCACCCTCACCTTCCACTTCTGGAGCGGTGCCCGGGTGACCTACCGCGTCACGAAGTCCGGCGGCAGCGTCACCGGCCAGCTCGGCTGACCCGCCGCGCGCCACCGGCCACCCCCGGGCGGTCGGTGGCGCGCACCGGTCATGATTGGTTCATGATCCGATTCGTACTGAACGTGCTCTGGCTCATCTTCGGCGGCGGGCTCGTGCTGGCGATCGGCTACGGCATCGCCGCTCTGATCTGCTTCGTACTCGTCGTCACCATCCCGTTCGGGGTGGCATCGCTGCGGCTGGCGTCGTACTCGCTGTGGCCCTTCGGCCGCACCCTGGTCCCCAAGCCCGGCGTCGGTGTCGCCTCCGGCATCGCCAACGTGATCTGGGTCGTGCTGGCCGGGTGGTGGCTCGCCCTGTCCCACATCGTCGCCGGCGTCAGCCTCTGCCTCACCATCATCGGCATCCCGTTCGGGGTAGCCAACTTCAAGCTCGTGCCGGCCGCGATCTGGCCCCTCGGCCAGGAAGTGGTCCCCGCACCGTAGGCCGGGCCCCGGCCCGGCGGCAGGGGATGCCGGGCCGGTGGCACGCGAGGTCGGACGTTTGACCGGCGCGCATCGGGTACCGATGACGACGTGCGCCGCGAACCGGAGCAGAGCCGAACCGCCGCCGAGGCCAGCCCCTCGCCCGGCGGGACGGTGCTCGTGCCGCCCGGTGGCGGCGTGCCGACGCCGCCACGGCGGGTCCGCTGGGCCGGCGCCGTGGCCGCGCTGGGTTGTCGGCCGTTCCGGGTGTTCTGGGCCGGCGCGGTCTGCGCCAGTACGGCCACCTGGATGCTCAACCTGACCGTGCCGCTGCTGCTGTACCAGGCGACCGGCCGGGCACTCTGGGCTGGTCCGGCAGCCTCCGGTTCACTCCTCGCGGGGTGCTGGAGCCCGCCGACGAATCCGAGGTGGTCGACCTGGTACGGCGGGCCCGGGAAACCGGTACGACGCTGCGACCGGTCGGTTCCGGCCACTCGTCGAGCCCGCTGGTGCGTACCGACGACTGGCTGGTCAGCGTCGACCGGCTCGCCGGGGTGCTGTCGCACGACGCCGACCGACGGCAGGCCACAGTGGCCGCCGGCACCAAGCTGGAGGACCTGGGCGAGGGCCTGTTCGACGCCGGCCTGGCGATGGAGAACCTGGGCGACGTCGACTACCAGACGCCCGTATGGTGCGGTGCTCACCTCCGGCGTACCGGTGGTGGTGCAGTTCCAGCGGCAGGACACCCGCCGACCGGGGGTGGTGGCGCTGACCGACGTGATCGCCCACCCGCTCGGATAACGGGGCGGGCGCCCGGATAGTCGGGCCGACCCGCGATCCGGTCGGTATAAAGAGGCTGTGCAGTCACTTCGGGCGGTCGCCGGCACGATGACCGCCGGGCTGGTCCTGCACGCCGGACCCGCGCTGACCGCCGTTGCGCCGCTGCGCCGCCGGCTGCTGCCCGAACTCAGCGGGATCGGCCGGCCCGGGCACGTGGCCCTGACCTTCGACGATGGGCCGGACCGGCACTCCACGCCCCGGTTCCTGCGCCGGCTCGACCAGGCGGGCGTACGAGCGACGTTCTTCCTGCTCGGCACGCTGCTGGACCGGGATCCCGCCCTCGGCCGGGAGATCACCGCCGGCGGCCACGAGGTGGCGGTGCACGGCTGGGAACATCGCCACCTGCTCGGCCGGACGCCGCCGGCGACGTACGCGGACATCGCCCGCGCCCGGGACCGGATCGCCGAGCTGACCGGCGAGACACCGCGCTGGTACCGGCCCCCGTACGGGGTGCTCACCACGGCGGCGCTGCTGGCCTGCGCCCGGCTGGGCCTGCAACCACGGCTCTGGACCGCCTGGGGCCGGGACTGGACGTCCCAGGCCACCGGCGGCTCGGTCTGCCGCGCGGTGCTGCGCACGCTGCGCCCCGGCGGCACCATCCTGTTGCACGACACGGACTACGCGGCGACCGCCGGGTCGTGGCGCGCGACGTTGGCCGCGCTGCCGGAGCTGATCGACTGGGCCGCCGAACGGAGGCTGACGCTCGGACCACTGCGCGATCACCAGCCGGCGACCGTACGGACGGGCGCTTGGCCGGAGACGGTCCGGCTCGGCCGGGAGTGACCCGCGCCACGACGGGTATGCGCGCCCGCGTGACGGAGTGCAGGCGGGAGGCGCAGCGGGCCGGGCCGGCGGCCTACGACTGGACGGAGTCGGTGCTGGGCCACACCGACGACGGCTGGTTCACCCACCAGGCTCCGGTGCGCAACGAGCCGGCCGCCGGTCGGATCGTGGTGGTGTCGGCCGACATCGGGGCCGGGCACGACGCCGCAGCCGCCGAGTTGGCACGCCGGCTGCTCCGCCAGGGTCGGCAGGTGGATCGGTTGAACTTCCTGTCCCTGCTGCCCCGGCCGCTGGACGCCACGGTCCGGGAGACCTACCGGGGCATGTTGCGCTGGCTGCCCTGGTGCTACGAGGCGCTGTTCAACGCGACCGGCCGCTCGTCGGTGTCGGTGGAGCTGCTCCGCGCCGCGCTGCGTCCTGCGGTCCGTCGCATGCTGGGTCGGCTCCCCCCGGACACCGGGGCGGTCGTGACGACCTTTCCGTTCGCCAACCAGCTCCTCGGGCCGATGCGGTCCGCCGGGCTGATCAGCGCACCGCTGGTGACGTACGTGACCGACTTCGCGGTCCACCCGACCTGGATCGCGCCGGGCGTGGACCTGTACTGCGTCGTGCACGAGCTATCGCGCCAGCAGGCCGCAGCCGCCGGCGCGGATCCGGTTCAGGTGGTCCGCCCGCTGGTCAATGCCCGGTTCGCCGCGCCGCCGGGGTTGACCACCCGGGCCGCCCGGCGACATTTCGGGCTGCCCGAGCGGGGCCGGCTGGCATTGATCGTCGCGGGCTCCTGGGGCATGGGGGACGTGGCACGGACCGCGACGGAGGTGCTCGCCACCGGCTGCGCCGAGCCCGTCGTGGTGTGCGGACGCAACCAGCGCCTGTACCGCCGGCTCCGGCGGTTCCCCGGGCACGTGCTGGGATGGGTCGACGACATGGCGACCCTGATGCGGGCCGCCGACGTGGTGGTGGAGAACGCGGGAGGGCTCACCTGCCAGGAGGCGCTCGCCTCGGGCCGGCCCACGATCACCTACCGACCGATCGCCGGACATGGCCGGGCCAACGCGGACCTGCTCAGCCGCTCGGCGCTGACCAGTTACATCGACTCGGCGCAGCGGCTACGACCGGCACTGGCCGCGCTGCTGGCCCAGGTCGACAGCGGCGACGCCGGTGCCGACGTGCGGGTCGACATGGCCACCGTCGTCGCCGAGGTGCTGAGGCCGCCGAGGTGGGGATGGCCGGGCTGAAGCACAGCCGACGACGGGACCTGCTGCGCGGCGGGGTCCTGGTCACGTTCGGCGCCGGACTCGGGGTGGTCGGATTCGCCGAGGCGGCGGACGTGGCCGACCGGAAGCTGCCGATCCGTGGCGGCGCGGCCAGCGCCGTGGTGCCGGGCCGGCCCGACCTGCTCGGTGCTGGCCGGCTGGAGGTGAACTGGTTCGTCCGCACCGACCGCAAGCTCGTCGCGCTCACCTTCGACGACGGGCCGGGGCCCCGCTGGACGCCGATGGTGCTGGACATCCTGCACCAGCACCACGTGCCCGCCACCTTCTTCATGGTCGGTGAGCGGGCCCGCCGACACGCCGCACTGGTCCAGGGCCGGCTCGCCGGACACGAGGTGGGCAGCCACAGCTGGGCCCACCACGATCTGGCCCGGATGTCCTTCGAGCAGGCGTACCAGGACCTGGCGCGTACCCATCGGGAGTTGGTCGCGGTGACCGGCCAGGAGCCACGGTTGCTGCGTCCCCCGTACGGTCATCTGGCCGGTAGCACCACGGCGGCGGCCGCGCGGCTGGGCTACCAGGTGGTGCTCTGGTCGCAGCAGATGCGGGAGGGGGAGTTTCCCGACGATCCCGGCGGGCACGCGCGAAGGATCGTCGCCGACATCCAGCCCGGCACGATCCTGCTCGCCCACGACGTGGGTGACCATCAGCGGCTGGTCTCGCTGCACGGGCTGCCGGAGATCATCGACCAGTTGCGGGCCCACGGCTACGAGTTCGTCACGGTGTCCCAGCTGCTGGCGGTGCGGCAGCCGTGAGCGGTGCTGCCGCACCCGCACTCGGCGGGCCCGCTCCTCAGACCAGCCGCCGCCGGGCCAGTATCCGCAGTGCGACGTAGCCGAGCGGGGCGGGCAGCCAGAACGTCGCGAGCCGGTACACCAGGACACCCGCGACCGCGGTGTCGACCGACACCCCGTAGAGCAGCAGTCCGGAGACCAGCGCCGCCTCGGTGGCGCCCAGGCCGCCGGGGGTGGGCGCGGCGGAGGCGACCCCCTCCCCGATGACACAGACCAGGATCACCGGCGGCACCAGCGCGAGGTTGACCGGCTCACCGACGGCGAGCAACCCGAAGTAGAGGCTGAACCCGTACGCCAGGGTGAGCGCCAGGGCCGCGCCGATCAGCCGGGTCAGCCTGTGCTGGCGGGGCAGCGCCCGCAGGGCGGCGAGGCTCTGCCGGAGCACCGTGCGGCCCCGGCGGCGCAGCCGGGGTACGGACAGCACCGCCGCGACGGCGAGCAGCACCACCAGCACACCGAGCAGGACGGGTAGTGCCTTCCCGGTGACGGCCTGCTGGGCGGCGCGGGCGGGTTGGTGCGCGAAGGGCAGCAGCACCGGCAGCAGCAGCGCGACCGACACCACGCCGGCCACCCGCGACACCACGACGGCGGTCGCCGACTCGGCACCGCTGAACCCCTTCTGATGCAGGTAACGCAGGCTCAGCGCGGCACCGCCGACGCTGCCGGGCGCCAGCCGGTTGGCGAACGAGGCGGCCACCTGCACCCCGGTGGCCTCACCCAGCGGCACCCGGTTGCCGGTCGCCAGGCGCAGGACGACCGCGCTGAGCAGGTAGGTCGCGGCGGAGCCGAGCAGGGTAGCCGCGAGGGCCAGCGGATGCGCGTGGACCATCAGCCGTAACGCGGCGCGTACCTCACCGATCTGGGGCAGCAGCAGGTGTACGAGCAGGCCCAGCGCGACCAGCAGCAGGATGCCCCGGGGCGTGATCCGCACGACCCGGGCCAGCCGCTGTTCCCGCTGCGGGCAGCGGTGCAGGATCTGCGCGCGTAGCTGTTCCAGCAGGTCGGGGGTACGCCGCAGCAGCTTCCGGCTGGCCCGGGAGAGGACCGGCGGTTGCAGGTACGGCAGGCAGCCCACGACCTCGTCGGCACCGAGTTCGGCGATCGCGACCCCGACCACCGTCTCGGAATCCACCCGGCTGGCGAGGGCGACCAGCAGTTCGACCACGTCCCGGGCCCGCTGGTCGGCTGCGGCGTCGTCGACACCGAAGCCGAAGTCGACCAGGTGGGCGGTGTGGCCACCGATCAGGATGTTGGCCGCCCGCAGGTCCCGGTGGGCGATGCCGGCGCGGTGCAGCAGCGCCACCTGCCGGCACACGTCGACCACCACCGTCGCCGGCAGCGGTCCGTACGTGGCGTCCAACGGGGCCGCGTCGACGAACTCCTGCACCAGCACGGCGTCACCGCCGGGCAGGGTGGCGGTGGTGACGACCGCCGGCACCCGGACCGCCGCCCGTTCGGCCAGCAGGGTCAGGCAGGTCTCGTGCTCGCTCTGCTGCTTCGCACTGAGGTAGGGCGGCTCGTCGGCGACGTGCCGGAAACGCACCCGCCGGTAGAGCTTGTACGCCCAGTCGGCGTCGCGCTGCTGTCCACCGGTGACCTTGACGAACAGTCGCCGGCCGTCGGCGCCGACCACCAGCCAGGGCCACGAGCCGCGGGCGTCGCCGGTCAGCGGCGCCAGGCGAGCCACCTCGAAGCCACGGTGCCGCAGCGCCTGGCGCAGCACCTCGGCGGACCGTTCCGGGCCCACCTCCCCGACGGCCAGCCGGGTCAGACACACCGCGAGCCAGCCGACGAGTACCCCACCGATGGCGTCCACCGGCAGATGCGCGCCGACGTGCACACGCGCCACCGCGACCACGACCACCACCACCCAGAGCAGGCGACGCCACCGGGTGCCGCCGGCCCGTGCCGCCACCAGGGCCAGCGCGGTGGCGACCGCGACATGCCCGGAGGGGTAGCCCAGCAGACCGGTGACCGTGTCGTGCAACACCACGTCGGCCAGGAGTTGCCCGGGCCGCTGCCGGGCCACCGCGACCTTGTTGGCGATCGCCAGCCAGTAGGCCAGGTTTCCGGCCAGCAGCAGGTCCCGGGCGGTGGTGAAGCGCCGCAGCAGGGCGGCCACCGCGGCCGTGCCGAACACCGCGAGGTACGAGCCGACCTGCATGATCACGAACAGCGCTGGCGTCAGCCCCGCCGGCAGCCGGTTGAGCAGGGTGAACAGGTCCCGCTCCCAGGCGGCGACCGGATGGTGGCGCACCAGCAGGCTCACCCCGACCAGCAACACGGTCGAGACGGCCAGACTGACCAGCAGTGCCGGCGACGGACGATGCGTCCGGGATTCCACGGTCCTAGTCCCTGGGCGTCTGTGGACCTGCTGTCGGTTCGAACCCTACGGGCTGGCCCGCCGCCACCTGACGGTTTTCCTGGTTCGTTCGCCCGGCCCGACGCCGGCAGGAGCCAGAATCAGCAGATGGACCGGCTACTGACCGGGATCGCCGCGCTGCCACCGGTGGTCGTACTGACCCTGGTCTTCCTGCTGCCCGCCCTGGAGTCCTCGACGCTGCTGGGGTTGTTCATACCCGGCGAGACGGCCGTGCTGGTAGGCGGGGTGGTGGCACACCTCGGCGGGCTGCCGCTGTGGGCGGTGATCGTCGCCGCGGTGGCCGGGGCATGCCTCGGCGACCAGGTCGGCTACCTGGTGGGTCGGCGCTACGGGCCGGGGGTGCTGGCCCGCGCGCCGGCGGTGGCCCGCCGCCACCTCGACCTGGAGCGGGCCCGGCGCCTGGTGGCCAGCCGGGGCGCGGTGGCGGTGGTGACCGGCCGATGGGTGGCGGTGCTGCGGGTGCTGGTGCCGCTGGTCGCTGGTGCCAGCGGCATGCCGCGGCCCACCTTCGGGTGGGCGAACGTCACCGGCGGGCTGCTCTGGGCGACGGCGGTGTCGCTGCTGGGCTATCTCGGCGCGGCCTCCTACCGCTACCTGGAGCGGGAACTGGGCATCGGCACCTATGCGCTGCTCGCCGTGATCGCGGTGGTGGCCGTGCTGACCTTCTGGCGGCACCGTCGGCGGACCGATGCCGGCAACCGGCCGCGCCGGGCGACCCGGGGTCGGTAGCGTCAGCTCGGGGCGTACCGGTGTCGCGGCGAGGCTGCGGAGGTCGGGTGGGGCGAGGAGACGGGCCGCGCGGCCGCACCAGCGCGTTCTGGGCCGGTCAACTGCCCGAGGCACTGGCCGCGATCGGCGCACCCGCCCAGGGACTCACCGCCGACCGGGCCGCCCGGTTGCTGGCCGAGCACGGACCGAACCGGGTCACCGTGGCCCGCCGCCACGGCTGGCGGCTGCTGCTGGGCCAGTTCACCAGCCCCATCATGCTGATCCTGATCACCGCGACGGTGCTGTCGATGATCGTCGGCGACGTCATCGACGGCGCCATCATCCTGGCTATCGTCGCCGCCAGCGGCGGGCTGGGCTACTGGCAGGAACACGCCGCCGGGCGCGCTGTCGACGCACTACAGGCACGGGTACGGGTCTGCGCCGAGGTGCTCCGCGACGGCCGGGAGGTTGCCGTACCCGTCGAGGAGGTGGTGCCCGGCGACCTGGTGGTGTTGCACGCCGGTGACGTGGTGCCCGCCGACTGCCGGCTGGTCGACGCCGAGCGACTTCAGGTCGACCAGGCGGCGCTGACCGGAGAGTCGCTGCCGGTGGAGAAGAGTCCGCAGCCGACGCCCGTGGAGGCGGACCTCGCCGGTCGGACCAACGCCCTGTGGATGGGTACGCACGTGGTCAGCGGCACCGGGCGGGCGGTGGCCATGCGAACCGGCCGGGACACCGCGTTCGCCGAGGTGGCCGTCCGGGTCACCGACCGGCCCGCCGCCACCGGCTTCCAGCGCGGCCTGACCCGCTTCGGGTTGTTGCTGGTCCGGATCATGGTCGTGCTGCTCGTCGGCATCGGCGTGGCGAACCTGCTGATGGGTCGGCCGGTCATCGACTCGCTGCTGTTCTCCGTGGCGCTGGCCGTCGGCGTGACCCCGCAGATGCTGCCGGCCATCGTCGCGGTCAGCCTCTCCGCCGGCGCCCGGGCGATGGCCGCGCACCGGGTCATCGTCAAACGTCTGGAAGCCATCGAGGACTTCGGTGCCATGACGGTGCTGCTGACCGACAAGACCGGCACCCTCACCGCCGGCAACGTGACGCTGACCGCCAGCTTCGGCGTCGACGGCGGGCCGGACCGTGAGGTGACCCGCCTGGCCAGGCTCAACGCCGGGCTGCAACGCGGCTTCGCCAACCCGATGGACAGCGCGATCATGTCCGGGCAACCGCCGATCGATCCCGCTCTCCGGATCGCCGAGGTGCCGTACGACTTCAGCCGGCAACGGCTGTCGTTGCTGGTCGACGAGGCCGGCACGGCCACCCTGATCACCAAGGGATCACTCGCCGCGGTGTTACGCGGCTGCACGACGGCCCGGACCGGTGCCGGCGTCGTGCCGCTCGGCACGGTCCGCGACCGGGTCGAACAGCGGTTCGCCGAGCTGAGCGCCGAGGGGCACCGGGTGCTCGGGGTGGCCGTACGGGTCCTGCCGGCAGCGCGTACCGCCACGCCGGAGGACGAACGGGAGATGACCCTCGTCGGCCTGCTCGCCTTCCAGGATCCCGCCAAGCCGCAGGCCGCCGAAGCCATCGACCGGCTCAGCACCATGGGCATCTCGGTCCGGCTGATCACCGGGGACAACCGGCATGCCGCCGCGCACATCGCCGCGACGGTCGGCCTCACCGGTGAGCCGATGCTCGGTGCCGACATCGCGTCCTGTTCCGACGCGGACCTACCCGACCGGGTCGCCGGCACCAACGTGTTCGCCGAGGTCGACCCGGTACAGAAGGAGCGGGTGCTGGTCGCGCTGCGGTCCCGGGGCGCCGTCGTCGGGTTCATCGGCGACGGCATCAACGACGCACCCGCCCTGCACGCCGCCGACGTGGGCATGTCCGTCGACACCGCCGTCGACGTCGCCAAGCAGGCCGCCGCGATCGTGCTGCTGGAGAAGGACCTCGACGTGGTCGCCGACGGCGTACGGCTCGGCCGGCGCACCTTCACCAACACCCTCAAGTACATCCGGGTGAACACCAGCGCCTCGTTCGGCAACGTGGTCAGCATGAGCGTGGCCACGTTGCTGCTGCCGTTCCTGCCGCTGCTGCCCCGTCAGGTGCTGCTGCTGAACTTCCTCTCCGACATCCCGTACACCACCATCTCCACCGACCACACCGACCCGGAGCAGGTGCAGGGTCCGCGTACCGTCGACGTGCGGGCCATCCGCCGGTTCATGCTGGTGTACGGCTCGATCAGCATCGCCGTCGACCTTGGCGCGCTCGCCCTGCTGCACTGGTGGTGGCACACGCCCACCGATGTCTTCCGGTCCGCCTGGTTCATCCAGTTCACCGCCACCGAGATCATCGTGCTGATGGTGCTGCGTACCAACCGGACCTTCCTGCGCAGCCGGCCGTCCACGCCGCTGCTCACCACCGGTGCGTTGCTCATCGTGGTCACCGTCGCGCTGCCGTTCAGCCCGCTGGCCGGGCCGCTCGGGCTCGGCCGGCCGCCGCTGCCGGTGCTGGCCACCCTCGTCGCGCTCACCCTCGCCTACGTGGCCGCCAACGAGTTGGTCAAGCGGTGGGTGCCGCCCGATCAGTTGACCACCGCCGCGCCGCGCCAGCTCAGCCGACGGTGAAGCTGGTGGCGTCCGGAAAGGCGACCGGGCGGGCCTCGGCACCGCAGTAGTCGACAAGCAGCCCGACCTGCGTCGGCAGGCCCGGCTCCACCTCGTACGGGCCGGGGTGATCGTCGATGATGCCCTGCGCGGCGAAGTGGTCGCCCGAGGTGCTGTCCACGGCCAGCGTGGTGCCGCCCGGCAGCGTGACGACATAGCCGTTGAGGTTGTCGGGGTCCGGGGCGACGTTCGAGCCGGTCGGCCAGAGCGGCACCCGTTCCACCCCGTCGAGTACGACGTTGACGCAGCCGTTCGGTCGCAGGGTGAGCTGACCCGACAGCAGCACCGGTTCCGCCGTGAAGTGCCCGGGCATCAGCGGATCACGTAACGCGGCGACTTCGAGAAAACCCCGCCCGGCCTCGGAATCGTCGGTGCAACCGGCGAGCAGAGCCGCCATCACCAGCAGGCACGATGTCAGCCGGCGCGACCGTCCCATGGGGACAGGCTAGAGACGTCGGACCCGGCCCGGGATCCGCCGTAGCGGCACACCTGCCGCCGACGACTCGGCTCACCAGAGCGTGGACCAGTAGTCCCAGAAGCGGACCAGGATGGCCAGCATGATCACCACGTACCAGGCGACCAGGATGAGGCTGTGGTAGCTGGCCAGACCGGACAGCCGGGCCAGCGGGGACGACGGCGCGACCGCGCCGAGGTTACGCAGGGTGGTGTAGAGGAAGATCGCGATGGTGACGACCCAGACCACCATGCAGTACGGGCACAGCGCCGAGATCACGTACAGGCTCTGGTAGATGAGCCAGTGCACGAAGACCACGCCGAAGGTGGCTCCGGCCTGGAGGCCGAGCCAGCACCAGCGGGGCAGCGGCACCCGGGCGAGCAGCAGGACGCCGAGGGTGGTGACCACCGCGAAGCCGGCGATGCCGAGCAGCGGGTTGGGGATGCCGAAGGCGGCGGCCTGCGGCGTGGTCATCACCGAACCGCAGGACAGGATCGGGTTGATGCTGCACGTCGGCACGTAGTCGGCGTCGGCCAACAGGTTGATCTTCTCGACGGTGAGGGTGCCCGCGGCGAGTAGACCAATGCCGCCGCCGACGGCCAGCACCCAGGCGGTGACCCGGGCGACGAAGCCGACGTGCGACGCCGCCGCGTCCGGGCGCGGGGCGACGCTGGTGGTCACTGGGCGAGCGCGGCGTCGATGGCGGCGATCATGTCCGCCTGGGTACGGATCTCGGTCAACTGCCGGCCGTTGAGGAAGAACGTCGGAGTGCCCCGCACCCCGGCGGTCTCGCCGTCGGCCCGTTCGCTGGCCACCCGTTGGGCGGTGGCCGGGGCGTCCAGGTCCTGCTGGAAGCGGTCCACGTCCAGGCCCAGCTCACGCGCGTACCCGACGAACTTCTCGGTCTGTGGGGTGCTCTGGTGACCCCACTGCGACTGGTTCTCGAACAGCACGGTGTACATCTCGGCGAACCGGTCCTGGTTGGCGGCGGCCTGCGCGGCGCGGGCGGCGAGTTCGGCGTTGGGGTGGCTGGGGATCGGGAAGTAGCGCACCACGAAGGTGATCCGGTCCTGGTAGGTGTCCAGGATCTCCTTGATCGACGGGTAGACGGCGCCGCATGCCTCGCACTCGAAGTCGAGGAACTCCACCAGGGTGACCTTGCCGTCGGTCGCCGTGCTGAGCCGGTGACTGTCGGCGCGGACCAGCACCGCCGGGTCGACCTGGCCCCCGCTGTCGCTCGCCACCGGCTGGGCGGTGTTCCGGTTGACGGTGATCAGACCGATCATGGCGAGGATCACCACCAGGATCATCGCCAACGTCAGTCGGGTGTTCCTCGTCATGCCGGTGCCAACCTTCCGTGTGGGTACGCCAATGCTGTCCGGAATTCCTGTCAGCTTCCTGAAAGCCCGCGTACCCGGCGATCCCGTTCGGCCAGTTCGGCGAGCATCCGGTTGTACGCGGCGAGTTCGGGATCCTCGCGCCCCTCGGCCTCGGCCCGGTCGGCGGCCCGGTCGCGGCGGCGGGCCTCGCGCTGGTCGGCCTTGACCCACTGGTACATCAGGGCACCCATCACGATCACGGTCGGCAACTCGCCGAAGGACCAGGCGATACCGCCTGCGGCCCACTGGTCCTCCAGCGGGGTCGGGCCCCACGGGCGGCCCAGCGCCAGCCACCAGTCGGCGGCCAGCACGGTGGCGGACTGCATGAGCGCGACCCCGAGGAAGGCGTGCAGCACCATGCTGATCAGGACCAGGACCATCTTCAGCGGATGCGGGACCCGACGCGGGGTCGGGTCGATGCCGATGACGGTCCAGAAGAAGAGGTACCCGACGCCGAGGAAGTGGGCGACCATGGCCAGGTGGGCGGCGTGCGAGCGGACCGCCAGTTCGTAGAGGCCGGTGAAGTAGAGCACGTACAGGCTGGCCACGTAGAGGACGAGCGCCACGACGGGGTGGGTCACCACCCCGGACACCCGGGAGTGCAGGGCCGCCTGTAGCCATTCGCGGGGGCCGGGCCAGCGGGGGTCGGTCGAGGGTCGCAGGGCCCGCAGCGCGAGGGTGACCGGCCCGGCGAGGACGAGCAGGATCGGCGCGACCATCATCAGCAGCAGGTGCTGCACCATGTGTACGGAGAACAGCACCGGCCCGTAGCGGGCCAGGCCGCTGGAGGTGGCGATGATGATCACCGCGCAGCCGGCCAGCCACAGCGCGGTACGCGCCGCCGGCCAGGCGTCACCGCGACGGTGCAGCCGCCACACCCCGGCGACGTAGAGACCGGCGGCGGCCAGCGCAGCCGCGATGGTCAGCGGCTCGGGCAGCCAGAGCCGGGCCACCGTCTCGACGCTCAGCGGCGGGGGCATCGGGAACCCGAGCAGCGCGGTGGCCGGGTCCTCCTCGGCCGAGCCGAGCGGGGCGGGCGTACGCGACAGCGCCACCGCGGCGCCCACCGCGGCGCCGAACAGCAGCGTCTCCACGACCGCGACCCGCAGGAACGGGCGTCGCTGGCCGGCCATGAGCGCGGGGATCGCCCGGCGGCGGTGCACGAGCCCGACGACCGCGATGGCGACCAGTACGGCGATCTTGACCAGCAGCAACTGCCCGTACCGGGTGCCGGTCACATCGGCCGGGCCGGTCAGCCGGACGCCCGCCGACACCAGCCCGGACGCGCCGACGGCGACCAGGCAGGCCAGGGCCAGCGGCGAGAACCGGCGTACGGCGACGGCCAGGTCGGCGGTGCTGCCCCGGGCGGTGACCGCCAGCGCGAGCAGGCCCCCGGCCCACAGCGTGGTCGGTACGACATGCAACAGCAGGCCGGAGACCGCCACCTGATGGTTGCTGGCCGACGCGGCGTGCCCCGTGAAGATCGGCGGCAGCACCGCCGCCAGCGCGGTCAGCAGCGCCAGCACCCCCCAGGCGGGACGCAGGCTGCGCGCCGCGATCACTGCGGTGAGCAGCGCAAGTGCGCCGTTGAGCGCCAGCGCCTGCCCCAACGGGATGGTGTCCACGAAGTTCAGCACGGCGCGGAGCGAGAGCACCTGCGAGGCGGGCAGCCCGAACAGGTCGACAAGCGTCCAGCAGACCGCGAGCGCCGATGCCACCGACCACAGCGCGGCGGTCAACGCCGCGGCGCGCAGCCGGCGGTAGCCCAGCACGGAGAGTCGGCCGCCGTCGTCGCGCGGGGACAGCATGGTGGCGGCCAGCAGCAGACCGACGGTGCTCACCGCACCGAGCTGCATGCCGAGCCGGGCGGCCGGCAGCAGCCACGCGGCGGTGCGGTCCGGCTCGGGCAGCCCGGGCGGGGTCGGTGGCGTGCTGCCCCCACCCCAGCGCAGCAGCACCGCCCCGATCCCGGCCGCGACGAGGATCGTGGCGGCGGGGAGCAGGACCGGCCGCCGCAGCACGGCGGGTCGACTCATCGCCGGGTCACCGACGGTCCGGCGGAAAGCGCGGACGGGACGCGGACGGTCGGCGGGGCTGGGTGCTGCGGCGGGCGGTTCACGGAGGTCTCCCGGACGACGGGCGGTTTTCCAGATAGTCGGTGTGGAGCCGGCGATGGTTCCACCCGAAACGTCACCAATGAGCACCGTCACACACGCCGTCGGCGTTCTGCGGCTCGACCTGAAGCGTGGCGTGCTCGATCTCGAAGCGGTCGTGCAGGACCTGCCGGGCGGTGCTCAGCACCTCGCCCAGGTCCGCCCCGGCGGCCAGGGTCAGGTGGGCCGAGGCCACCTCCATGCCCGAGGTCAGGGTCCAGACGTGCAGGTCGTGCACGTCGGCGACGCCGGCCACGCCGCGCAGACCCTCGCGCACCTCGGCGATGTCCACGTGCGGCGGCGCGGCCTGCACGAGCACTCGCAGGGCGGCCCGGCCCAGCTTGTAGGTGCGGGGCAGGATGAACACGCCCACCGCCACCGCGATGATCGGGTCGGCGTACCACCAGCCGGTCACCGCGATCACCACGGCGGCGACGATCACGCCGACCGAGGCGAGCAGGTCGCCGAAGACCTCCAGGTACGCGCCCCGCACGTTCAGGCTCTCCTTGGAGCCGGAGCGCAGCAGCAGGAAGGCCACGACGTTGGCGAGCAGGCCCGCCACGGCAACGGCCAGCATCGGCCCGACCAGCACCTCCGGCGGTTCGTCGAACCGGCGTACCGCCTCGACCACGACGAAGAGGGCGACTCCGAAGAGCAGCACCGCATTCGCCAGCGCCGCCAGGACCTCCATCCGGTACAGGCCGAAGGTGCGCTGGCCGTCGCGGGAGGCCCGGCTCGCCGCCGTGATCGCGGCGAGCGCCATGCCGATGCCGAGCACGTCGGTGAACATGTGCCCGGCGTCCGACAGCAGCGCGAGCGAACCGGTCACCCAGGCCCCGATCGCCTCCACCACCATGAAAACGGCCAGCAGGGCGAAGGCGGCCCACAACCGCCCACGGTACTTCTCCCCCGACCGCAGCACCTGCTGCCCGTGGTCGTGCCCGGCACCCACCCTGCGACCTCCCCATTCCGACTGCTGTCGCCGCTCAACATATGCGAGCATTGCAATAAGTGCAACTATGGCCCCGGCCGAAGGCGGCCCGCGAGGCGTTGTCCGGCGCCACCGGCAACGCATACCATCGAAGCTCATTGATTCGGCTCGGTCCGGTGACGGGCCGGAGGGCGCCGGTCATCGATCAACGGGGGCGTTCGATGAGTACCCAGCCATTCCGTGTGTTCCTCGCCGTCGTCGCGCTCGCCGCGCCGCTCGCCGTCGTGGCCTCGGCGCCGGCGGCGGCCGGTGCCCCCGCCGGCCGGCTCGACAATCCGGTGATCACCTGGGACGTCAATGCCCAGACGGCAATCTGGGACGTCGCCGCACAGCAGCCCAACGAGCAGGTACGCAGCTTCGCCATGGTCAACGGAGCCGTCTACGACGCGGTGAACGCGATCCACGGAGTCGCCTACCAGCCGTACCTGGTGGCACCGCCGGCCCGGGGCGACGAATCCGTGCCCGCCGCCGTCGCCGCCGCCGCGCACGGCGTACTCGTGGCGCTCTTTCCCGACCAACGGCAGCGGCTGCGGGCCCAGTACGATGCGGCCCTCGCCGACCTCCCCGGAGGAACGGCCAAGCAGCGCGGCATCCGGGTCGGTGGCCTGGCCGCAGCCGCGATGGTCGCCGCCCGGCAGCACGACGGTGCCTTCGGTGACCAGCAGTGGAGCACGGGCACCGAGCCCGGCCGCTGGCGACCCACGCCACCGTTGTTCCTCTCCCAGGGCGCCTGGACCGGCCACATGCGTCCGTTCCTGATCCCGCACGCCGGGGCGTTCCGTACCCCCGGCCCGCCGCCGCTGACCAGCGCGGCCTACGCCCGGGACCTCAACGAGGTCAAAGCGGTCGGCTCGGCCACCAGCACGGTACGCACCCAGGACCAGACCGAGGCGGCGCTCTGGTGGCACGACCGGCGGTCCGCCTCCTGGGAGATCAAGCGCCAGCTCGCCAGCACCCAACGTCTGGACGTCCTGCACACCGCCCGCTTCTTCGCGATGACGGACCTCATCGTGGCCGACTCCGGCGTGGCCTGCTTCAGCCAGAAGGAGCACTGGAGTTACTGGCGTCCGGTCACCGCGATCCACCTCGCCGACGACGACGGCAACCGACGCACGGCGGCGGACCCGGGCTGGACCCCGCTGCTCGTCACGCCGCCCTTCCCCGAGTACCCGTCAGGGCACGCCTGTGGCACCGGCGCGCGAATGTCGTTCTACCGCCACTTCTTCGGCCGCGACGACATCGCCTTCAGCGGGTCGAGCGTGGACTCCGGCACGACCCGGCACTTCACCGGCTTCTCCCAGGCGCTTACCGAACTCGTCGGCGCCCGCATCTGGGGCGGCGTCCACTTCCGCAGCGCCGACGACGACGGCGCCCGCCTCGGCGAAGCGATCACCCGGTACGTGGTTCGGCACCACTTCCGCCCGCGCGGATAGCGGTGGCTGGTCTCCGGCCAGTCAGCCGGCTGTCGGTGGCCACGCCGATGCCACGCCAAGGTCACCGTGCCCGCAGGTTCGCGCGTAGCGCGCCCAGGACGACTCCGGGGGTGGCCAGCGCACTCGGATGTTTGCGCATCGAGACCACCTCGTTGAACCGCCGGGCGGTCGTGACATCCGTGATGGTCGCGGTGACGATCTGCCTGCTGACCCAGCTGGAGAAGCGGTGACCGCGCGGATACGGGCCAGCGACGTGCGGCAGGGCCAGATCCGCGGAGGTCGAGATCGACCAGGCGGCGTCCACCACGACCTGTTGCAGGGCGAGGAACTGCCGGGCCGGCAGCCGGAGATCCGGTCCGGGCCGCAGGTACGTCAACAGGCAGGCGGCGTGCAGGGCCGCCGCGGTGATGCCCTGCCCGTACACCGGGTTGAACGACGCGACCGCGTCGCCGACCGGCACCAGCCCGGCGGGAAAGCGACGCAGCGCGGGGAAGTCGCGCCGACGGCTGTCGGCATGGCGGTAGGTCTGCACGTCGCCGAGCAGCTCACTGTCGGCCAGCGCGCGGAACTCCGGCGGGAACTGCTCGCGCAGCCGGCGGACGAAATCCTCCGGGGTACGGCCCGGATGGTTCTCCGCGTAGCCGGCCATCATCGCCATCCACCGGTCGTCCTCGATGGCGAAGAAGGCCGCCCCGGCCACGTCCGCCGACTTTCCGGGGCTGTTCAGCGCCAGGACGGCCGTGTGCTCCGGGTTCGTTTCCCGGCGCCGGAACAGTGCGGTGGCGTAGTTGAGATGCACGCTCATCCGGCGCATCGCGGGCCGCTCCCACCCCGCCTGCTCCAGCCACTCGGAGAGCCGACTCGACCGGCCCATGGCATCCACCACGAGATCCGCGTGCTCCACGCCGGGCGCTCCACCGACGTCGTAGTGGACCCCGGTGGTCACGGCACCGTCGATGACGAGGCCGGTGGCGCGGGCGGTGACCGTCTTGACGTTGGGCAGCCGCAACACCTGCTGCCGGATCAGTCCCTCCAGGAGCGGCCGACTCCCGGCCAGGCTGTCGGCGTCGTCCGGTACGACGACCTTCAGCCGGCCGTCGAGGTAGTTCCGCCGGGCCGAGGGTGGTGCCTCCACTGCCCCGTGTGCCACGGCCTGCTCCCGAAACCCCGGAAACAGGCGTTCGAGCTGGAGAAAACCGCCGGGCAGCAGGGCGTGCAGCTGGGTCCCCTGCGGTACGCCGGGTCGGTGACCCGGGACATGCAGGTCGTCCCGGTCGAGGACGACGACACTCTCCGCGTAGTCGGCCAACACCCGCGCGGCCAACAGACCGGCGACACTGCCGCCGACCACGACGGCCTTGTCCATGACCGGAGACGCCTGGTCGGGAGGCCGCACCGCGTTCAACGCGGCGAAGACCTCAGCCGGAGAGAGGGACATGTGCTCTCCAAAAAGGGGTACGAGGTGGCGCCTCCCCACGTGCCTGCCGTGCTGCCAGGACAGCGACAGGCCGGCGGGGCCGGGCGGTCGGCATGACGCTCAACGATCGTTGCACAGGCAGGGCACGCCGCCCGAGCCCTTGCCGGGTGTCCGCGTCACGACAGTTGGCGCCTCAGCTGGTGGCCGCCCCGCTCGGGGAGTTGGCGGACCGGGCTCCCACCCGGTTCACCAGGTAGCCGAAGGCGGCTGCCGTGAAGAACATGACGACGCCGTAGACCGCGGCGGGAATCGCCATCTGGCTGCTGTTGAGCAGCGCCGGGCTGAGCGCGATCGTGATGGCCAGGGTGCTGTTGTGGATGCCGATCTCGAACCCGGCCGCCTTGGCGGCACTGCGCTCGATCCCGGCCAGCCGGGGCACCCCGTACCCGATCGCGAGGCTCAGCAGGTTGAACGCGAGCACGGCGAGACCGACCGAGACGAAGTAGTCGGCGAGGTTGGCCCGCTCGCCGACCACGGCGCCGGCGATCACCGCCACCAGCACGACGACCGACAGGATCCGGACCGGGCGGTTCAGGCTCGCGGCGACGCGGGGCGTCCGGGCCCGGATCATCATGCCGAGCACGACCGGCACGAGCACGATGGCGAAGACCTGGAGCACCTTGTCGAACTGGAGCCCGATGCTCCGGGCGTCGCCGAGGAAGTACGCCGCCGAGAGGTTGACCACGATCGGCAGGGTGAACACGGCGAGCACCGAATTGATGGCGGTCAGCGTGATGTTGAGGGCCACGTGCCCGCCGAAGAGGTGACTGTAGAGGTTGGCGGTGGTGCCGCCGGGCGATGCCGCCAGCAGCATCATCCCGACGGCCAGTTCCGGCGGCAGACCGAAGGCCAGTACCAGGGCGAAGCAGAGCGCCGGCAGCAGCAGCACCTGGCAGGCCAGCGCGATCACGGCGGCCTTCGGATGTTGGGCCACCCGGCGGAAGTCAGCGACGGTCAGGCCGAGACCCAGACCGAGCATGATGATGCCGAGGGCGATGGGCAGTCCGATCAGGGTCAGGGCGGAGTCCATGACACGACATCGTTACCACCCGGTAACGCATTCACAATCGTCCTTGCGGTCGGTTGCGACGGGTTCGGTCAGGACGACCGCTCGCAGCTGAGCGCCAGACCCGGTGGGACGTTGCTGGTCGCCGCCAACAGGCCGAAGGTGGTCGAGCCGCCCGGGGCGAGCGAGCCGTTGTAGCCGGCGTGCCGGGCCGTCACCTCGCCCGCCGACGTCTCCGTCACCGCGTTCCAGACCGACTGGAGGCGCTCGTCGCCGGACCACCGCCACCGCACCTGCCAGCCGTTGAGCCGCTCACCGCCGGTGTTGCGTACGGTGACCGTGGCGACGAAGCCACTTCCCCACCCGGCGTCGATCGTGGCCGTCGCGGCGCAGAGCGGTTGCGGCGCGGTCCGAGCCGGCCCACCGATGACGTACGGATCCCGCACACCCGCCGCGTCACTGAGCCGGAACCAGTACTCCGCGCCCGGGGTCAGCCCGTCGATGGTGACCGCGCCGGAGCGCTCCGGTCCGGAGGTGCCCTGGGCCACCGGGTTCTGCCACTGGATGGCGTCGTCGCGGCTGCCGAACAGGATGACCGTGATCGGCGGGTCATAGCCGCAGGGCGGCGTGATGAACGCGTTGTAGGTGATGGTCACGCTGGTGGCTGTCGTGCCGGTCACCAAGGCGTTGATCGGCAACACCGGCGGGCAGACCGGGGTCGGTGACGGTGACGGGGTTGCCGTGGGTGAGGTCTGGGCGGCGGCGGGCGCGGCGAGCCCGGCGGCGAGGGTCAGGGTCGCGGTGGCCAGCACCACGCCAAACGTACGATTCATCCGTGCCTCCTGGAAGCGGGCACCGCGCGGCGGCGACCCGGGTGGCTTTGCCGGAGGAGGACGGCCCGGCGCGGGGTTTTTCCCGCGCGTCCCCTTGCGCTGAAACGAATCGCGCTGGCTCCCGAGCACGACTCGGGCCGAGTTTTTCATTCGAAGCTTGTCGATACAACGGGCTGTCCTGGCGGAGATCCGCGACCGAACGGCCCGTTCCCACGGCGATGCGGCGGTGCGGGTGGTCGACGTCGAACTCGACGACCAGCGCCTGCTCAGGGTCGAGGCGCCCGGCGCGAGGGTGAGCCGTGTGCGACGCGCCGGTCCGCCGGGTCACGGGGATCGGGTGGCCCGGCCATCGCCCCGGCTCGGGCTCAGGAACCGGTGTACCGATCCGAGGATCCGGTCACCGGGGACGAAGCCGTAGGTCCGCGAGTCGCAACTGCCGGGGCGGTTGTCGCCGAGCAGCACGAAGTGCCCGGGCGGAACCCGGGTCGTATCGCCGCCGACCGCAGGGGTGACCTCGACCGGCACCGGATCCCCCGGCCCGGCCACGGCGCGCTTCACGATCCACCGGCGGCCGGCGGTGGGGGTGGCCCCCCAGGGCACCGGCGGGGTGAGCCAGGCGCCACCGACGGGTTCCTCGACGACGACCACCTGGCCGATCCGTACGCGAGCGGGTGGGACACGGCGCACCAGCACCCGGTCACCCGGTTCGAGCGCCGGAACCATCGACCGGCCGTCCACCGTGACCAGCACCCACCCGCGTCGATACCGGATCACCAGGGCAGCCAGCAGGCATCCGGTCGCCAGCGCGAGGAGGACAGCGACCATGTCAGCTCGGCACCGGCTGGTAGCCGGCGGCCTGAAGGCGGAAAAGCCGGGCGTACGCGCCCTGCGCCGCCAGCAACTCGTCGTGGCTGCCCTGCTCGGCGATCACGCCGTCACGCAGTACGACGATGTGGTCGGCGTCCCGGATCGTGCCCAGCCGGTGCGAGATCAGCAAGGTGGTCCGGCCCTCCCGCAGCCCACGCAGTCGCTGGTGCAGGTCCGCCTCTGCCTCCGCGTCCAGGCCGGCGCTCGGCTCGTCGAGGATCAGCAGGTCGCGGCCGGCGCGCAGGAAGGACCGGGCGAGCGCGAGGCGTTGCCACTGCCCACCCGAGAGCAGCACGCCGGTGCTCACGTCGTCGCGGTCGGCGGGGTCGGCGAAGGTACGGGTCAGCTGGGTCGCGTAGCCGTGTGGAAGCGCGGTCAGGGCATCGTGCACCCCGGACTGCCGGGCTGCGGTGACGATCCGTTCGGTGTCGTCGAGGAGGTCCGTGTCGCCGAGTCCGATGTTCTCGGCGGCAGAGAGGTCGTAGGACATGAAGTCCTGGAAGGTGGCACCGATTCGGTCCCGCAGCTGGGCCACGTCCAGCTGGCGGTAGTCGATGCCGTCCCAGTGCAGGCTGCCCCGGGTGGGGTCGTAGAACCGGGTCAGCAACTTCACCACCGTGCTCTTGCCGGCGCCGTTGAGCCCGACGAGGGCCACCGTCCGGCCCTGCGGAATGGTCAGGTCGACGCCGCGCAGCACCCACGGATGCTCGTCGCTGTACCGGAACCAGACGTCGCGCAGCTCGACGCCGCCGCTGAGTGGCGGGACCGGTGCCGGGTCGGTGGGCAGGTCCAGGTCCGGCGGGGTGGTCAGTACCTCGCGGTAGTGGGTGAACCGCAGCAACGCCTCGTGGGCGTCGGCGACCCGGCTGATCCCGGTCGAGACCGCGCCCTGCACCCCGGCCACCGCGGCGATGAAGATCGTCACGTCGCCGACGCTCAGCCGACCACCGCGGACGGCCAGGATGGCCCAGACCAGGCCGGCGCCGGCGACCACGGCACCGGCGACGGCAAGTCCGGCCTGCACCAGGACGTCCTTGCGGTCCATCCGCCGGTTCGCCTTGTTGAGCGCCCGCAGTTCATTGATCATCCGTTGGCCGAAGAGGTCACCGAGATTGAACAGCCGGATCTCCTTGGCCGCGGCCAGGCCGGTGAGCAGGTCCGCGTAGAAGAAGTGGCGCCGCTGGGTCGGGCTGAGCTGCCACATCAGCTCGGCCCGCTGCCGGGACAGCCGCAGCTCGGCCTTGGCGGTGGGGATGGCGGCCAGCACGAGCAGACCGACCATCCACGGGTTGAGCAGGGCCAGGGTGCCCGCGAAGCCGGCTACGGTGACCACGCCCCGTAATAGGTCCAGCCCTCCGCTGGCGACCGCGATCGGGCTGTACCGGGCGGCCTCGTCGGCGATGTTGAGGTGGTCCCGGAACGCCGGGTTCTCCAACCTGCCCAGGCCGGGCAGCCGATCGATTGCGGCGTACAGGTCGGCCTGCGCCCGCACGACGACCCGCCGCCGCCACTCGGCCTCCAGGTACCGCAACACGTGCGGCAGCGTGGCCACCGCCACCCCGGCCACGGCGAGCCCGATGGCCAGCCCGATCAGCGTCGCCACCGGGCCACCGCCCGGACCGACGAGCCGGTCCACGACGAGTTTGGTGAGCACACCCACCGCGACGGGGGTCGCACCGGCGACGATCGCCAGCAGCGCCTGCGCCACGGCCGTTGCCGGTGCGGCCCGGTAGGCCAGGCCGGCGGCGGCGACGATCAGCCGGGGGGTCACCCGGCGCCGGGACTTTCCCGAGGTCACGCGGCCACCGGCGTGGGCAGTTCGCTCCAGCCGCTACCGCTTTGCCGCACCGTGCCGGTGGCGTCGAGCAGGCACCAGCAGGGGAAGGCGCGGGCCTGGAACGCGGCCGTCAGTCCACCATCGACGCCGTCCGCCACGACCCGGGCCACCCCGGCCAGCCGGGTCGACAGCTCGGGCACCTCCGGTCCGTCACCGGTCACCACGGCGAGCACCTGACTCCGGCCGCCGGGGAACGTCGCCACCTGCGACACGAACCGGGGCAGCGCCTCGGTGCACGCCCGGCAGTCGGGTGAGAAGAAGGCGACCAGCACGTCACCGCTGAGGTCACTGCGGCGCACCGGGTTGCCGTCGGTGTCGGTGGCCGCGAAGTCGCCGGGCGTCTGTCCCGGCTCGATGATGCCGGCACCGGCCCCGGCCGCATGGCGAGCCAACTGTTCCGCGTGTTCGCGTAGCCGGCGGATGACGGCCATGGTCAGCAGCAGGTTCAGCAGGCCCAACCCGCACGCCAGAACCACAGCGACGGTGAGGTACGGCATGAGCACTCCTCGGTTGATCAAACCCGGGCCGATCCGTGCGGGCCGGCGAAACACTGGTGGGTGGTGAACGCGGCCCGGCGGCGGGCCGAAGAGTGGCCGCCGCCGGTCACTTGCGCGTCGCCACGCTCGGTGAGCGTGGTGGTTAGCCGACTGTGGTCAGCAGCGGGTGGTCGTCGGCTCGCAGCTCAGGCAGGCGCAGTTGCTGTTGCTGAAGCAGCGACAAACCTGGTAGAAGCCATTCCTGCAGACCGTCCTCAGCACGACAGAGCCGCAGTCGGCGGCCGAGGCGGTCACCCGCGGCACGAAGAGCGCCAGCATCCGGTCGCCCAACTCGTTGACGATTCGAAGCATTTCTTTCACCTCCTTCTCACACTGTCGATCGCCATTGTGGATCTTCCGATTGGATTTCCACTGGATGCAGAATGGACGACCAGGGCGGGTAGTCGTCCTGCTGATCGGTGCCACAGCGACGGGGGAGGCACCATGGAACCGAACCATGCGTCAGAAGGTTTACGGCTCAACGTGTTGGGCCGGGTCCGCCTGTGGCGGGGCACCACCGAGTTGCCGACCGGGCCGCCGCAGCGGCGGGCGGTGCTGGGTCTGCTCGCGCTGGCCGAGGGGCAGCCCGTCGGTCGGGACGAGTTGGTGGACGCGTTGTGGCCGACCGACGCGCCGAGCAGCGGCACGAACGTCATCCAGACCCACGTGAAGCATCTGCGCCAGGTGCTGGAGCCGGGGCGGCCAACGCGGGCGGCGAGCCACCTGCTGCCGTCGGTGGGCACCGGCTACCGGTTGGCGCCGGATCCGATCACCATCGACGTGCTCCGGTTCCGGCGGCTGGTGGCCGAGGCGCGTACGGCGCGTGGTGACGACGACCAGACGCGGGTCTGGCAGGTGACCGGGGAGGTGTTACGGCTGTGGCAGCCGCCGCTGGCCGACGTACCGGTACTCGCCGGGCATCCCCGGACGGCGTCGTTGACCGCGGAGGCGCAGCTGGTGCTCTCCTGGCGGGTCGATGCCGCGATCCGCGCCGGCCGGGCCGAGGAGGTGCTGGCCCTGGTGCACGAGCGGGCCGAGAGCCGGCCGCTGGACGAGCAGGCACAGGCCCAGCTGATGCGCTGCTTCGTGGCCCTGGGCCGGCGTGCGGACGCCTTCGCCGTCTTCGACCTCACCCGCAAGCGTCTCGCCGCCGAGTTGGGCGTCGATCCGGGGTCGGTGCTCACCGACGCGCACCAGGACCTGCTCGCACCGCACCGGCCGGCGATCGTGGCGTACCAACCGGCCGAGGCCGCGCCGGTCGCGGACCCCGCGCCGGTGGTCCCGGCCCAGCTTCCGCCCGACCAGGTCGCGGTCGCCGGCCGGGCCGAGCAGTTGCGGCGGCTGGCCGAGCTGATGACCACCGAGGTGGGCAACCGGCCGACGGTGGTCACGATGACCGGTACGGCCGGCGTGGGCAAGACCACGCTGGCCGTGCACTGGGCGCACCAGATCGCCGACCGGTTTCCCGACGGGCAGCTCTACGCCGACCTCGGGGGCTTCGACGCCAGTGCGGGACCGGTCCGTCCCGACGAGGTGGTGCGCGGTTTCCTCGACGCGTTCGGGGTCGGACCGACGCGCGCCCCGGTCAGCCTGATGGCCCAGGTCGGCCTCTACCGCAGTCTGCTCGCCGGCCGGCGGGTGCTGATCCTGCTCGACAACGCGCGCGGGGCCGACCAGGTCCGTCCGCTGTTGCCCGGCTCGGCCGGCTGCCTGGTCATCGTCACCAGTCGCAACGAACTGGCCGGACTGGTCGCCGGGGGCGCCTTCCCGCTCAATCTTGGGCTGATGACCGGCACCGAGGCGCGACAGATGCTCGCCGGCCGGATCGGCCCGCAGCGGGTCGCGGCGGCACCCGACGCGGTCGACCAGATCGTCGGCGCCTGCGCCCGGCTGCCGTTGGCGCTGGCCATCGTGGCCGCCCGGGCCAGCGCCCAGCCACGGTTCCTCCTCGAATCGCTGGCCAGGGAGCTTCGGGAAAGCTCCGGCGACCTGGCGGTCTTCTCCGACGACGACGAGGCGTTCGACGTACGGAGTGTCTTCTCCTGGTCGTACCGGTTGCTCTCCGGCGAGGCGGCGGCGCTGTTCCGGCTGATCGGTCTGCATCCCGGCCCGGACCTCTCGGCCGCCGCCGCGGCCGCCCTGGCCGGTGTGCCGTTGGGTCAGGTCCGTCCGCTGCTGGCGCAGCTGGCCCGGGCCCATCTGCTGGTCGAGCACCGGCCCGGCCGCTACGGCTGTCACGACCTGCTGCGCGCGTACGCCGCCGAACTCGCCCGGATCGCCGACCCGGAGCCGGCACGCCGGGCGGCGTTGCACCGGGTCATCGACCACTATGTCGACATGGCCGCGAGCGCGGACCGGATGATCTCGCCGTACCGGCATCCGGGGTTGGTGCCGGCCAGGCCGCCCTCCGCGCCCGACGGCGGTTCGCCAACGCAGCGGGCAGCGGCGGACCGCCCGGCGGACGCGGAGGCGGCGCTGGGCTGGTTCACCACCGAGTACGCGGTGCTCCTCGCGCTGATCGACCGCGCGGTCGCGGCCGGCTTCGACCGGGAGGTGTGCGAGCTGGCCTGGCACCTGGTCGCGTTTATGGACCGGCGGGCCTCCTGGCACGACCAGGCGGCGGTGCAGCGGACCGCGCTGGCGGCGGCCGGCCGGCTCGGGGACCGGCCGTTGGAGGCCCGCGCCCATCGGGGACTCGCCCAGGCGTACTCGCGGCTCGGACGGCACGACGACGCCGGACGCGAGCTGCGGCGGGCACTCCGCCGCTACGAGGAACTCGCCGACGACGTGGGCCAGGCCAACACGGAGATGAGCCTCGCCGACTCGTGCGAGCGGCGGGGCCGGTACCGGGACGCGCTCGGCCACGCGGAGCGAGCCCTCGCCCTGTACGGCAGGGCCGGCTACCGCCCGGGCCAGGCCAACGCGCTGAACGCGGTGGGCTGGTGCCACACCCTCCTCGGCGACCACGAGCGCGCGTTCACGTACTGCTCGCGGGCCCTGCGGCAGCATCAGCTGCTGGGCGACCGGCGTGGCGCGGCGGACAGCTGGGACAGCATCGCCCACGCCAACCACGGCCTGGGCCGGCACCGGCCGGCCGTTTACTGCTTCGAGCAGGCCGTCGGCATGTTCCGGGAGATGGGCGACCGCTTCGCCGAGGCGGTGTCGCTGACCCGGCTCGGTGACACCCGTGCGGCGGCCGGCGACGGGCCGGCCGCCCAGGCCGACTGGTCGGCGGCGCTGGCCATCCTGACCGAGCTGGATCATCCGCGGGCGGCCGAGGTACGGGCCCGGCTGGCCGACGCACCCCGGTCCCCGGCGTGACCGGGTCAAGCGGCGACCGGCTCGCCCGACCTGGTCCCTGTCCTTATCGGAGCGGTTTGATCAAGGCGACGATGTCCTCGGCCGCCGTTGTCAGGACACCGAGGATCATTCCGGTGAGGCCGGCGAGCACCGCGTAGGGTGCGTCGATACTGCCGTCGACCGACAGTCCGGTCAGGCCGAGGCCCGCCACACAGATCAGCATCAGGTTGCGCACCACGTGCGGCACGCCGAGTGGGGTGCTGGAGACGCCGAAGCAGCGGCAGGGAGCGCGGCTGCCCCGCGCCAGGGCGCGGCCGATCACCACGGTGAAGGCGCCGAGCAGGCCGACCGCCAGCGCGAAACCGACCGCGCCAACGGCACGCACCGGTACGACAAGCAGCGCGACGACGAGGATTTCCACCGTCACCACCGCGACGGCCGCCGACCGTACGGCGGCCTCGGGCACCTGACGCAACTCCCGCAACGACTGGACGAAGCCCAGCCAGGCGGCCCTACCGGAGACCTTGTTGGCCACGGCAACGATGAACACCGACGCGAGAAGCGCACGGCAGACCACGTCCAGATACCGCACGACCGGCAACCTATCCGCTCCGTCGCCGGGCGACAACCGGTGCCCGGCCCGGGCCGGGCCACTCGACCCCGCTGCGACCCCCGCGCGACGTGCCTGCGGGTGATCGCCTCGGCGGCGCGGTGCCGGTCAGGCCAGCACGATGACGTGCAGGGTACGTGGGCCGTGCACGCCCTCCACCCGGTTGAGTTCGATGTCGCTGGTGGCCGACGGGCCACTGATCCAGGTCAGTGGCCGGTGCGGGACGAGCCGGGCGAGCGCCTCGGGAACGGTGGCCACCACCTGGTCGGCCCGGACCACGCAGACGTGCAGGTCGGGCAGCAGGCTGAGGACCCGCCGGCCCTGGTCGGGCGACCCGTCGAGGACGACCGTGCCGGTTTCGGCGACCGCGACCGTCGCGGCGGTGACGACGGCGTCCGCCGCCGCGATCTGTCCGTTGTCGAGCCCGTCGTCGGGCCGTACGGTCACCGTCGTCGGCAGCCAATCGGGCGGCAGCCCCGGCGGTACGACGACGGTGGCCCCGGCCGGCAGGATCGCCGCGATCGTGTCGGCGACCGCGTGCCCCGCCACCCGGTGCACCTGGGCCCGGTAGTCGGTCAGCCGTTGCACCAACTGGTCGAGATCGAGGGTGCCGGTGTGCCGGTAGTCGCGCGGCACCTCGCCGGCTGCCGCCGGGCCGCCGCCGGCAAGGGCGGCGCGCAGCCGACCGAGGACCAGGTCACGGGAGTTCATCGCCCGGCCCACCACTGCCGGAAGGTCTGCGCCGGCGGGTCGGGCAGATCGCGACTGCCGGTCCAGCCGTCCAGCGGTGGCGGTAGCCCCCGTCCGCGCCGCCCGGCGAGCCGGCTCAGCCGGACGGCCCGCTGCGCCGCCTCGTACAGCCGGGGTCGATCCATCGTGTACGCGGCCGCCGCCATCGCGGCCGCCTCGGTGCGCGGATGCGGGGCCTGGTCCCGCAGCTGCACCAGCAGCTCGGGAATGTTGATCTTCACCGGGCAGGCGTCGTAGCAGGCGCCACAGAGCGACGAGGCGTACGGCAGCGACGCGTTGTCGGCCACCCCGGTCAGCTGCGGTGACAGCACCGCCCCGATCGGCCCCGGGTACACCGACCCGTAGGCGTGTCCCCCGGTGCGCTCGTACACCGGGCAGACGTTCAGGCAGGCCGAGCAGCGGATGCAGTACAACGCCTGCCGGCCCACCTCGTCGGCCAGCACCGCGCTGCGCCCGTTGTCCAGCAGCACCAGATGGAACGCCTGCGGCCCGTCACCCGGGGTGACGCCCGTCCACATCGAGGTGTACGGGTTCATCCGCTCCCCGGTCGAGGCCCGGGGCAGCAGTTGCAGGAACACCTCCAGGTCGCGCCAGGTCGGCACGACCTTCTCGACGCCCATCACGGTGATCAGTGTGTCCGGCAGGGTGAGGCACATCCGCCCGTTGCCCTCGGACTCGACCACCGCGAGGGTGCCGGTCTCCGCCACGGCGAAGTTGGCGCCGGAGACGGCCACCCTCGTGGTCAGGAACGTCTGCCGCAGGTAACCGCGGGCGACGGCGGCGAGCGCGGCCGGCTCGTCGGTCAGCGCGGGATCCACGCCGGGCATGGCCCGCAGGAAGATCTCCCGGATCTCGGCCCGGTTGCGGTGGATGGCCGGGACCAGGATGTGGCTGGGGCGGTCGTCGCCGAGCTGGACGATCAGCTCGGCCAGGTCGGTCTCCACCGGCTCGATCCCGGCCTCGGCCAGGGCCTCGTTGAGCCCGATCTCCTGGGTGACCATCGACTTGACCTTGATCACCCGGTCGCTGCCGGTGGCGCGTACCAGGTCGGTGACGATGCGATTGGCCTCGTTGGCGTCGGCCGCCCAGTGCACCACACCCCCGGCCGCGCTCACCCGCGCTTCGAGCTGCTCCAGCAGTTCCGGCAGGCGGGCCAGCACGTCGGCCTTGATCGCCCGGCCGGCCTCGCGCAGCCGCTCCCAGTCCGGCACCTCGGCGATCACCCCGGCCGACTTGGCCCGGATGGTCGTCGTGGCGTGCCCCAGGTTGCGGCGCAGTTGCGGGTCGGCGAGGCTGCGCCGCGCGGCGCTCGGGAACGGCTCCGTACCGCGGAGCTGTCCCACGCCGGGTGGTGCGGTCGCCGGCATGCCGAGGAAGGTCCGGGTCACGGTCGCACCGCCATTCGCGTCGGCGTACCGGCGGTCTCGCCCTGCTCGGTCGCGGCCAGGATCTCCGCGAGGTGAACCGTGCGCACCCCGGTACGCAGCCGGGACAGTCCGCCGCCGAGGTGCATCAGGCACGAGGAGTCGCTCGCGGTGCAGACGTCCGCGCCGGTGGACAGCACGTGACGCATCTTGTCGGCCAGCATCGCCGTCGAGGTGTCCGCGTTCTTCACCGCGAAGGTGCCCCCGAACCCGCAGCACTGCTCGGCGGCGGGCAGTTCGACCAGGTCCAGACCGCGTACCGCGCGCAGCAGTCGCAGCGGCCGGTCCCCCACCCGCAGCATCCGCAACGAGTGGCAGGTCGGATGGTAGGTGACCCGATGCGGGTAGTAGGCGCCCACGTCGGTCACTCCGAGCACGTCGACCAGCAGTTCCGACAGCTCGTACGTCCGCCCCGCCACGTCCTCGGCCCGGCCGGCCAACCGTTCGTCGCCCGCCCGCCGGGCCACCAGCGGGTGCTGATGCCGCACCGACCCGACGCACGAACCCGACGGCGCCACGATCACGTCGTACGGGTCGAAGGTCCGTACGTGCCGGCGGATCAGCGGCAGTGCGTCGCGCTGGTAGCCGGTGTTGACGTGCATCTGCCCGCAGCAGGTCTGCTCGGGCGGGAAGACCACCTCGTGTCCGAGCCGCTCCAGCAGTCGCACCGTGGCCTTTGCCGCCTCGGGAAACACGGTATCGGCCAGGCAGGTCACGAACAGCGCGATCCGCACCTCTCACCTCCACCCACCGGGCCACCGCCCGGGGCGCGGCGGCCGTCGGGCATCACGGATCTCCTGAGTCTGCCGCACCGACCGGCCCACCGGCGACCGGCAACCGCGTCGGGCATCGCGGGTGACCGTGGAGGCGGCGCCGCGCCTGACTCGACCCTTGACCGCAGGCGGTGATCCGCTTAGCTTCATCGATCAGGAAGGTGTCTTTACTGATTTCGCCCTGTCCCTCGTGGGAGTGCCGATGCGACCGTTGCGCCACCGCCGCCTCACCGCCCTCGTCGCCCTGACAACCCTGCTGGTCACGGCCGCACCGCCCAGCGCCGCCAGCGCGGACGACAACCGCCGCGCCGGCTACCACCGGGTCGGCTACTTCACCCAGTGGGGCATCTACGGCCGGGCCTTCCCGGTCAAGAAGCTCGACACCTCCGGCGCGGCCAGCCGCCTCACCCACATCAACTACGCCTTCGGCAACGTCAGCGAGGACGGTCGCTGCTATGTGGACGGTGGGCCGGGTGAGGGTGACGCCTGGGCCGACTACCAGCGGCCCGTCCCGGCCGACGAGAGCGTCGACGGCGTCGCCGACGCCTGGGGTGAGCCGCTCAACGGCAACTTCGGCCAGCTCGCCAAGCTCAAGGCCAAGCACCCCGACCTCAAGGTGATGATCTCGCTTGGCGGCTGGAGCTGGTCGACGTACTTCTCGAACGCCGCCCACACCGACGCCTCCCGCAAGGCGTTCGTGGCCTCCTGCATCGACCTCTACCTCAAGGGCAACCTGCCGAACCTGGACGGCGGCAGCGGCGGGCCGGGAGCCGCCGCCGGGGTCTTCGACGGCATCGACCTCGACTGGGAGTGGCCGAACTGGCCGGGCGAACCGGGCAACGTGATCCGCCCCGAGGACCGGGAGAACTTCACCAAGCTGCTGGCCGAGTTCCGCCGGCAACTGGACGCCTTCGGCCGGACCACCCGCAAGCACTACCCGCTGACCGCGTTCCTGCCGGCCAACCCGGCGGCGATGGACGCCGGGTACGAGGGTCGCAAGATCTTCAAGTACCTGGACTTCGCCACGGTGCAGGGCTACGACTTCCACGGCACCTGGGAGACGAGGACCAATCAGCAGTCGGCGCTGCGGGTGCCGAACCGCTCCCCCGACGACCCGGACTTCTCCGTCGAGGTGGCCATCGACGGCTGGATCGCCCGGGGCGCACCACGAGCGAAGCTGGTGCTCGGCATCCCGTACTACGGGCAGGGCTGGACCGGCGTCACCGGCGGCGGAAACGGCCTCTTCCAGCCCGCCAGCGGACCCGCTCCGGCCACCCACGCCGCCGGATTCGAGGACTACAAGCAGCTCAAAACCCTGGCCGGCAAGGGCTTCACCGTGCACCGCGATCTGCGCGCCGGGCACGCCTGGCTGTTCGACGGTACGACCTTCTGGACGTACGACGATCCGGCGGTGGTGCTCCAGAAGACCCTCTACATCCGACGGACCGGCCTGGGCGGGGCGATGATCTGGTCGCTCGACGGCGACGACGACAACGCCACCCTGACCAGGACGATCAGTCTCGGGCTGACCACGCGTTAGTCAGCGGCCAGGGCGTTGGCGCCGGATGATGTCGCGCGTCGAGCCCATTCCGTACCGGTCCACCGCGCTGGACAACGCCGCCACCTCGTCCAGGATGGGATCGACGTCGATCCCATCCTGGACGGCCCGATCGCAGAGGTCCTGCAAGCCGAGGATCTCGTCGCGCGCGTCGTCGCCCTGGTCACGGGCGGACAGGTGGATGAGCCGGGCCCGGAACTCCGCAGCGCCCGCCCAGTGCCGGGGCAGGTGCGCCGCCCACCGGAACGACGGATACCGCCCGAACATGCCCCGCAGCGCCACTCGGTCGCTCTCGTCACCGGTGGCATACCGCTGGACGACGGCACGCAGCACCGCCTCGGCCCGGTCGTCGACACCCAACGCGGCCAGGGCCGCCGCCACGGTGGCGCCGAGGTTCGTCAGCGCATCCGGATCGGTGACGTCGACCGGCTCGGTGGCCACCCGCCGGTACGCCAGGTCCAGGCTCGCCATCTCGGCGTCGATACCAGCCAGATCCATGGCTCCTTGGTAGCGCATCGGCGCGACCGGCCCGAGCCGGCGGTGCGGCTGGCGCGACCGGCCGGAGCCGGGTGCCCGGCTACCATCGCCCGATGGATCTTCGAGGAACGATCAGCCCGGATCGGCCGCTACTCGTGCTGGCCCTCGCGGAGGAGGCCGCCCACCTCGATTTCCGCCTGCCGGTGCTGCTGACCGGGATGGGGAAGATCAACGCCACGGCCGCCGTGGCGGCGACGCTGGCCCGGTCGCCGCTGCCGTCGGCGGTGGTCAACCTCGGCACCGCCGGTGCGCTGCACCCCGGCTGGGCCGGCACCCACGAGGTGGGTAGCGTCCTGCAACACGACCTGGACACCGAGTTCCTGCACCGGCTGACGGGTCAGACCGTCGGGGCGCCGCTGGCCCTCGGCGACGGTCCGGTGCTCGCCACCGGCGACCAGTTCATCGCCGACGACGCGGCCCGCGCAGCGTTGGCCGCCCGCGCCCAACTGGTCGACATGGAGGGTTACGCGGTGGCCGCCACGGCCCGCCGGTTCGGCCTGCCGGTCCGCCTGGTCAAGCAGGTCAGCGACGAGGCCGGTGCCGGGGCGGAACGCACCTGGCAGGAGTCGGTGGACCACTGCGCCCGGCTGCTCGCCGGCTGGGTCCGCGACCACCTCTGAGTCTGCGGCCGTCGGCCCTACGGCTGACGGCCTCGACCGGCCCGGCAATGGGATCGCTGATCGTGATGTGGTACGCCTGTTGGCGTGACAACGGACGCCAGCGCCCGGAGCGGGGAGAAGCTGTTCATTTCGTACGCCGGCCCGGACCGGCCGTGGGCGGAATGGGTCGCCTGGCACCTGGAGCAGGCCGGGTACACAGTGGAACTGGACCTGTGGGACTGGGCCGCCGGTGACAACGCCGTGGTGCGGATGAGCCAGGCGCTGGACCGGGCCGACCGGGTGGTCGCACTCTTCTCCGAGGACTACTTCGAGCACCAGCGCTTCACCACGGACGAGTGGACCGCGATCATGTCCGGCCGCGACCGCCACGGCCGGCTCATCCCGCTACGCCTGGCGGACGTCACGGCGCCGCCGGTGCTCCGCCCGCTGGTCACGCCCAGCCTGGCCGGGCTGAGCGCCGACGACGCCCACCGGGTCCTGCTGAACGCGGTACGCGGAACACCACCGCGTCCCGCCACCGCTCCGGACTTCCCCGGTGGCCAGGTGCCCCGGCAACGCCCGGCCGAGGAGGCCCCCCGGCTACCCGGAGCGCACCAGCCGACGCTGTGGCGCGTACCGCACCGCAACGCGGCCTTCGTCGGCCGGGACCGGGACATCGACGCCGTGCGTCGCCGGCTACGGCCCGGACAGCCGGTGGTGGTGCAGTCGACGTTCCGGCTCGGCGGGGTCGGCAAGACCCAGGTGGCGGCGGAGTACGCCCACCGCTTCGCCGCCCAGTACGACCTGGTGGCGTGGCTCGACGCCGAGCAGCCGCACCTGGTGCCGGCCCAGCTCACCGCGCTCGCCACCGATCTCGGGCTGGTCACCGAACACGGCGAGGCCGCCGCGCTACCCGCGCTGCGCCGGCACCTCCAGCAGCCGATGCGCTGGCTGCTGGTCTTCGACAACGCCGAGACGACCGAGGCGGTCCAGCCCTGGCTGCCCGCCGGGTTCGGCCACGTCCTCGTCACCTCGCGGTCGGACAACTGGCCGGAGTACGCGGATGTGACGCTGGAGCTGCTGACCCGACGGGAGTCGGTGACCCTGCTGCGCAGCCGGGTCACCGACCTCGCGCCCGACCAGGCCGACGCGGTGGCCGACAAGCTGGGTGATCTGCCGTTGGCGCTGACCCAGGCGGCCACCACGCTGAGATCGATGCCGGCGCAGTTCTACCTGGAACTGTTGGATACCGACGCCGACGAGTTGCTCGACGCGGACCTGCCGCCGTCGTACCCACGATCGCTGGCAGCGGCCCTGCGCCTGTCGATCAACGGGCTCGCCGACCACGGCGAGGCACTGCACCTGCTCCGGCTCTGCTGCGTCATGGCCCCCGAGCCGATCCCGATGTCGCTGCTCACCGCCGCGCCCACGGCCGTCGCCGAGCCGCTGGGCCCGGTGCTGGCCAGCCCGATGCGGCTCTACCGGACCGCACAGCGACTCGGTGAACTCGTCCGGTTGTGGCAACGCGGCATCCAGGTGCACCGTCTGGTGCAGACGCTCGTGCTCAGCCAACTCGATTCGGCCCAGCGCGACGAGCTACGCCGGCAGGCGAGCGTCCTGGTGGCGGCCAGCCACCCCGGCGACCCGGCGTCGGCCACCCACTGGCCGGCCTGGTCGCAGCTCATGCCGCACCTGCTGGCCATGAAGATCGGCGACAGCGACCACACCGCCCTCCGCGACACGGCCTGCGACGCCCTGCTCTACCTGCTCTACAGCGGCGACACCAACGCCGGTATCCGCCTGGCCAAGCGCCTCTACGAACAGTGGCGGCAGACACTCGGCCCGGATGACCGGCACACCCTCGCCGCCGCCGCCGAACTAGCCCACGCCTACCACAAGCAAGGACTCGACCGGGAGGCGCTTGCGCTGACCGAGGACACCCTCGACCGACGGCAGCGCACGCTCGGTCCGGACGCACCCGCCACGCTGCGTTCGGCGAACGACCACGTCGTCGTCCTGGCCTCACTCGGACGGCTGAGCGAGAGCCGCGACAAGCTGGTTGACGTCCTCGCCCGCCGGACCGCCGTGCTCGGCGGCGACCACCCGGACACCCTCACCACCCGCAACAACCTCGCCAACTGGATCGGCGAAGCGGGCAATCACCGCACCGCCATCACCAGCTACGAACAACTCCTCACCGACCGACTCCGCGTCCTCGGCCCCGACCACCCCTACACTCTCGCCACCCGCAACAACCTCGCTAGCTGGATCGGCGAAGCCGGCGATCACCGCACCGCCATCACCAGCTACGAACGACTCCTCACCGACCAAATCCGTGTCCTGGGTCCCGACCACCCCGACACTCTCACCACCCGCAGCAACCTCGCCAACGTGAAGGGCGAAGCCGGCGACGACCACGCCGCCATCACGAGCTTCGAAGAACTCCTCACCGACCAAATCCGCATCCTCGGCCCCGACCACCCCCACACCCTCGCCACCCGCGGCAACCTCGCCAGCCTTAAAGGCAGGGCCGGCGATCATCGCACCGCCATCACCAGCCTCGAACAACTCCTCACCGACCGACTTCATATCCTCGGCCCCGACCACCCCCACACCCTCACCACCCGCAACAACCTCGCCAACTGGATCGGCGAAGCCGGCGACCATAACTCCGCCATCACCAGCCTCGAACAACTCCTCACCGACCAAATCCGCATCCTCGGCCCTGACCACCCCGACACCCTCGCCACCCGCAGCAACCTCGCCAGCCTTAAAAGCAGGGCCGGCGATCACCGCACCGCCATCACCAGCCTCGAACAACTCCTCACCGACCAAATCCGCATCCTCGGCCCCGACCACCCCCACATCCTCACCACCCGCAGCAACCTGGCAGAGCTGTTGTTGGCGCGGGGGGCGGTGATGGCGGCACGAACTCAGGCGGCGACGAAACTCGAGGCCGAACGGCGACTGTTCGGACCGCACGACCGCCGGACCCAGCAGACACAACACCTACTGGACAGGATCAAGGCCCGGATGGGCGGACGACCCGGCCGAGGTGGCAACCGGCGTAGAAAGCGCTGAAGCCGCGAACCGCCTGACGCCGCGGCCTACCTGGCGCGTGCCTTCCGACCTGCCCGCCGCGCCGGCCCAGGTGCGCCCGGGACGACAGGTCAGGCTGACGTGCAGCTCGCCTGGTTGCCGCCGGCGCGCTTGGCCGCGTACATCGCGCTGTCGGCGTGGCTGAGGGCCTGGTCCAGGGAGTACGCCGGGCCGCAGGCTACGCCGACGCTGACGTTCGCCTGCCAGGCGGTCAGGCCGGCGACCGCCTCCACGGTCCGCTGCGCCACCAGCTGGGCGAGCGTGGCGTCGGCGCCCGGCAGGATGGCGACGAACTCGTCACCGCCCAGTCGGGCCACGAAATCGCCCTGCCGGACGCTGGTGGTGAGCAGTTGCGCCACCGCCCGCAGCACGTCGTCGCCGGTGGAGTGGCCCAGCGAATCGTTTATGTGCTTGAACCGGTCGATGTCCACGGCCAGCACCGCCACCGGGTGGTCGGCGGCACCGGGGTCGGCCAGGTTCCGCAGGAACCGGTCGAGGCCACGCCGGTTCGCCACGCCGGTGAGCGGGTCGGTCTGCGCCGCCCGCTCGGCCTGCTCGTGTTGCCAGCGCAGGGCGTCGTACGACTGCATGGTCATCGCCGTGTGCAGCCACCGGTGCCGTTGGCGCCACAGCAGTTCGGCGAGGGCGTCGCCGTAGGTGAGCCCGGCCCGGGCGTCGGGCGATCCGTTCACCGCCAGCAGCACCGCGTGGGTGCGGTGCACCGCTGCCGAGATCAGCCAGTCGGCGTCGGGTGACAGCAGGGCGACGGCGTCCTCGATGACGCGCAGGGCCTCCTCGGGTCGCCCGGAGCGGCGCAGCGCGACGGCATGGAAGGGCCGGCAGAGCAGCATCTCCTGCTGGTGTTCGGGGAGCCCGTGGGTCCGCAGCAGGTCGGTGTACCGGGGGATGTCGGCAGCCGCACCGGCGGGGTCCTGGCGGTCGGCGCGGGCGCACGCGGCGAACAGCAGGGCGGAGAGCCGCCACACCTCCGCCTTGCGGCCGGACGCCTCCGCCGCCGCCCGCATCGCGTACCCCTCCGCGGCGGTGGTGTGCTGTTCCGCCTCGGCGACCTGGCCGACCTGGTACAGCTCCAGCGCCCAGAGCAGGTTGAGTTCGGCGAGGTTGCACAGCCACATCGCGCGGTTGCCGTTGTCCGGGTACGCCGCCCGGCAGGCCGCCTCGTAGGCCGCCTCGAACTGCGGGGCGGCCAACTCGTAGAGGCGTAGCTGCGCGTATCCGATCGCGATCCCGGTGTGCGCGTTGCCCGTGATCACCGGGTTCGGTTCGTCGGCGAGCAGGGCGGTCTCCGCGCTGACCAGATCGCGTAGCACCGCCTCGATGTCGTACTCGGCCATGTCCTGGCCGCCGAGGCGAAGTCGCCGGGTCGCGCGCAGGGACAGCGCGCAGGAGCGCCATCCGGCGCTGCCTTCGCGGTCGGCGGCGGCCAACATCAGGTCGGCGGCGCTGATCGCGGCACGCAGCTCGCCCAGGCGGGTCAGGGCCACGACGCGCGCGAAGTGCATCGCCGCCGGGCCGTCGCTGATCTCCCCGGTGGGTTCGCGGAGCGCCGATTCGGCGACGCCCAACACCCGCGCCGCGGCACCGGCCTGCGCCTCCTCTAGGAGACAGAGCGCCCGGAGGGTCACCTCGTCCATGCGGCCTCCGCACCGCCCAGGTAGGAATCAGCCCGATGTTACGGCAACCGCTCCAATTCGGGGAGTCACCGGACGTCCGCAACGCACCGAGCGTTCCGGTCCGGCGACCGGCGGTGCGTACGCCTGCCGTCGGCTACTCGGCTGACGCGGCCGGTGGCAGCGGCAGTTCGACGGCGTCCGCCGCGCCGACCGGCGCGGCCGAGTGTGCCGGTGGCTGCTTCTCGGCCCGTGGGAGCCGGCTGTGCAGCCGACCCTGGCCGACCGGATCCGGTCGCCCGGTCACCTCGCAGGTCACCATCTGGATCGGCGGTGGTGGTGGGGTGAACCGGCCGGTGCCCCAGCGCAGCCAGAGCGGTATCCGCCCGGCGTCCGCCTCGGCGAGCAGCTTCTCCCAGGTGCGGCGCCGCGTGCCGTGGTCGATCTCGACGACGACCGGCGGCCCGGCGGGGCGGGCACAGGCCACGTCGAGCACCGACTGCTGGGCGGACATCGGCGGCGGCAGCGACAGTACGCTCGGCGCCCGCCGGTAGACCCGCCAGCCGTGCCCGCGTGCCCAGCCGACCACGGCGTCGATCAGCCGGGCCGTGACCTGGTCGGTGGTCAGGTCGGTGAAGGTGACCCGGTCGATGTGCTCCGCCAGCGACACCGCCAGCTGCCGCCCTTCCTCGCCGACCGCCATCGCCGCAGGGTAACCACGCGACCGACCGCCCCCGTCGGCGGGGCGCCGGCCTGCCCCCGCCGCAGCATCGAGGAGGGGGATCGCCGGCGCCGGTCCGCCGGTCGGGTCAGCGCAGTTCCTGAATACGGACCATGTTGCCCGAGGGGTCGCGTACGGCGCAGTCGCGCAGCCCGTACGGCTGCTCGGTCGGCTCCTGGACCACCTCCACGCCGCTGGCCTGCAGTCGGTCGAAGGTGCCGTCGAGGTCCCGGGTGGCCAGCAGGATGCCGGCGTAGGTGCCCTTGGCCATCATCTCGGCGATGGTGCGGCGTTCGTCGGCGGTGATGCCGGGGTCGACCGCCGGTGGCGTCAGGACGATGGAGGTGTCGGGCTGGCCGGTGGGGCCGACGGTGAGCCAGCGCATTGTGCCCTGTCCCACGTCGAGGCGAACCTCGAAGCCGAGGATGTCCCGGTAGAAGGCCAGCGCGGCCTCCGGGTCGGTGTGCGGCAGGAAACTCGCGTTGATGGTGATGTTCATGCTGGTCACGCTAGCTGCGCCTGGACCGGCCACGCTTCTCGAATCCTGATCGGCACGACTCATCTGCCGACGTATTCCGCCAGGTGCTCGCCGGTGACGGTGCGGCGGCTGGCGACCAGGTCGGCGGGCGTGCCCTGGAAGACGATCCGGCCGCCGTCGTGGCCGGCGCCGGGGCCGAGGTCGATGATCCAGTCGGCGTGTGCCATGACCGCCTGATGGTGCTCGATGACGATGACCGACTTGCCGGCGTCGACGAGTCGGTCGAGCAGGCCGAGCAGGTGCTCGACGTCGGCCAGGTGCAGGCCGCTGGTCGGCTCGTCGAGGACGTAGACGCCGCCCTTCTCGGCCATGTGGGTGGCCAGCTTGAGCCGCTGCCGTTCGCCGCCGGAGAGCGTGGTGAGGGGCTGGCCGAGGCTGAGGTAGCCGAGCCCGACGTCGACCAGCCGGGCCAGGATGGCGTGTGCGGCCGGCGTACGCGCCTCGCCGGTGCCGAAGAACTCCTCCGCCTCGGTGACCGACATGGCCAGCACCTCGCTGATGTCGCGCCCGCCGAGGTGGTATTCCAGCACCGATGCCTGGAACCGCTTGCCCTCGCAGTCCTCGCAGGTGGTGGCGACCCCGGCCATCATGGCCAGGTCGGTGTAGATGACGCCGGCACCGTTACAGGTGGGGCAGGCGCCCTCGGAGTTGGCGCTGAACAGCGCTGGTTTCACCCCGTTGGCCTTCGCGAACGCCTTTCGGATCGGGTCGAGCAGCCCGGTGTACGTCGCCGGGTTGCTGCGCCGCGAGCCCCGGATCGCCGTCTGGTCGACCGAGACCACGCCGTCGCGCCCGGCCACCGAGCCGTGGATCAGGGAGCTCTTGCCCGAGCCGGCCACCCCGGTCACCACGACCAGCACCCCGAGCGGGATGTCCACGTCGACGTCGTGCAGGTTGTGCGTTGCCGCGCCGCGTACCTCCAGCGCGCCGGTGGCGCTGCGGAGAGTCTGCTTGAGGGTGGCCCGGTCGTCGAGGTGGCGGCCGGTGAGCGTGCCGCTGGCCCGCAGTCCCTCGACGGTGCCTTCGAAGCAGACCGCGCCGCCCGCCGTGCCGGCACCGGGACCGAGGTCCACCACGTGGTCGGCGATGGCGATGGTTTCCGGCTTGTGCTCCACCACGAGCACCGTGTTGCCCTTGTCCCGCAGCCGCAGCAGCAGGTCGTTCATCCGCTGGATGTCGTGCGGGTGCAGACCGACCGTCGGCTCGTCGAAGACGTAGGTGACGTCGGTCAGCGACGACCCGAGGTGGCGGATCATCTTGGTGCGTTGCGCCTCGCCGCCGGACAGGGTGCCGGACGGCCGGTCGAGGGAGAGGTAGCCGAGCCCGATCTCCACGAACGAGTCGAGGGTGTGCCCGAGTGAGGCCAGCAGTGGCGCGACCGACGGTTCGTCCAGTGCGCGGACCCATTGGGCGAGGTCGCTGATCTGCATCGCGCAGACGTCGGCGATGTTGCGCCCGTCGATCTTCGATGACCGGGCCATCTCGCTGAGCCGGGTGCCGCCACAGTCGGGGCAGGTGGCGAAGGTGACCGCCCGGTCCACGAAGGCGCGGATGTGCGGCTGCATCGCCTCCCGATCCTTGGACAGGTAGGACTTCTGGATGCGCGGGATCAGACCCTCGTACGTCAGGTTGACGTTGTCGACCTTGATCTTGGTTGGTTCCTTGTAGAGGAGGTCGTGCAGCTCCCGTTTGGTGAACTTGCGGATTGGCTTGTCCGGGTCGAAGAAGCCACAGCCGCTGAAGATGCGGCCGTACCAGCCGTCGACGCTGTAGCCGGGGATGGTGAGGGCACCCTCGTTGAGCGACTTGCTGTCGTCGTATAGCGCGGACAGGTCGAAGTCACTGACCCGGCCCATCCCCTCGCAGCGCGGGCACATGCCGCCGGTGATGCTGAAACTGCGGCGCTCCTTGGTCGTGCTGCCGCCGCGCTCGATGGTGACCGCGCCCGCGCCACTGATCGAGGCCACGTTGAAGGAGAACGCCTGGGGCGAGCCGATGTGCGGTTGACCGAGCCGGCTGAACAGGATCCGCAGCATGGCGTTGGCGTCGGTGACGGTGCCGACCGTGGAGCGGGCGTTGGCGCCCATCCGTTCCTGGTCGACGATGATGGCGGTGGTCAGCCCGTCGAGCACGTCGACCTCGGGCCGCGCGAGGGTCGGCATGAAGCCCTGGATGAAGGCGCTGTAGGTCTCGTTGATCAGCCGCTGCGACTCGGCGGCGATCGTGCCGAACACCAGCGAACTCTTGCCCGAGCCGGAGACCCCGGTGAACACCGTCAGTCGGCGCTTGGGGATCTCGATGCTGACGTCCTTGAGGTTGTTCTCGCGTGCGCCGTGCACCCGGATCAGGTCGTGGCTGTCGGCGACGTGCGCCGACGCCGCCCCCGTGCTGGTGGCCCTGCTCATCGTGTCTCCATCTGTACGGCGTACGTCTGCGCCGGTCAGGCTAGCTGCGGTTGACCGACCGACGCTTCTCGAATCCTGATCGGCCGGGTCACCTGTTTCGACACGCACGAGGGGATCTCGGCGGCCCTCGGCTGCGCCTGGCTGCGGTAGGTGCTGGGCGACACACCGACCAACTCGGTGAACCGGGTGCTGAACGTGCCCAACGACCCACAACCGACCGCGAAACAGACCTCGGTGACGCTGAGGTCGCCCCGACGCAGCAACGCCATCGCCCGCTCGATGCGCCGGGTCATCAGATAGGCGTACGGCGACTCGCCGTAGGCGAGCCGGAACTGGCGGCTGAGGTGCCCGGCCGACATGTTCACCCCACGGGCGAGCGCCTCGACGTCGAGCGGCTGCGCGTACTCGCGGTCGATCCGGTCCCGGACCCGGCGCAGCCGGGCCAGGTCACGTAGCTGCGCGGCAGCTCTGCTGGTCACCTCCGAAATCGTGCCACGGCCCACCGACAGTTGCCCACTTCCGGCGCCGCCCGCGCCGGCCCGCCGCCGCCCGGTACCGCACCGCACGGAGCAGGGGCCCGTACGCCCACCGGGCCCCTGCTCCGCCGTCGGGTGTCAGCGCTGCCGCAGCACCGCCACCTTGTCGTACGCCACCACCACGATGTCCGGTTTGCCGTCCCCGGTGACGTCACCGATGGCCAGCGCGTCCTCGTGCGGGCCGACCCCGTCGACCGGGTTCGTGGCGTACCCGCCGAGCGTGCCGCCCGGCTGCTGGAGGTGCACGCTGACCGCCAGCCAATTCGCGTGGGCGACCGCCAGGTCGGCGCCGCCGTCACCGGTCAGGTGTCGGCTCGCCCGTCGCCGGTCACGTCGGCCACCGCGACCGCGTTGGTCGCGGTCGATCCGGTGGCGAGGTACTGGGCCGGCGCGAAGTTCACAAGCTGCGCCGCCGCGGCGCGGGCCGGCGGCGCCGCCCCCACCACCACGAGCGTCGTCGCCAGGCCGATGCTGGCCAGTCGAGTCATGGACTCCCCCGTTCGTTCGGTTGATCGATGGCCGTACGCGCGCCCCTGTGCCCGAATGATCGACATGACAAACCTGGCCCAACGGGCCCGGATGAGGTTCGATGGCGGTATCGCCAGCAGAGGCGAAGACACCAAAAGGTTTTGTACAGTTCCCACAACCGGGCCGCGCAGGGTTCGGCGGTTACGGCATGGCGCTGCCAGTTCGCAGGCAGAAAGGTGTTCACTGCCGAGGGCTGCTTGTCCTGCGGCACGTTCGTCGTAGGTCTACCGGAAGGGTCGGTCGGGTGTTCAGCCGTATCGCCATCGTCAACCGTGGTGAAGCCGCCATGCGACTCATCCACGCGGCCCGAGAACTGGCTGCGCAGACCGGGACGCGGATCGAAACCGTCGCGCTGTATACCGACGTCGACCGCACCGCCACCTTCGTGCGGGAGGCGGACGTCGCCTACGACCTCGGTCCCGCCTCGGCCCGGCCGTATCTCAACCTGGCGACCCTGGAGCGCGCCCTGGTGGCGACCGGCGCCGACGCGGCATGGGTCGGCTGGGGCTTCGTCGCCGAGGACCCGGCGTTCGCGGAGTTGTGCGAGAAGATCGGCGTCACCTTCGTCGGGCCGAGCCCGGAGGCGATGCGGCAGCTCGGCGACAAGATCGGCGCGAAGCTGATCGCCGAGCAGGTCGGCGTCCCGGTCGCGCCGTGGAGCCGGGGCGCGGTCGAGAACCTGGACGCCGCGCGGGCGGCGGCGGCCGAGATCGGCTACCCGCTGATGCTGAAGGCGACCGCGGGCGGCGGCGGGCGCGGCATCCGGGTGATCACCAGCGAGGCCGAGCTCGCCGACGCGTACGAGCGCACCAGCCAGGAGGCGGCGCGGGCGTTCGGCAGCGGCGTGGTGTTCCTGGAACGGCTGGTGACCGGCGCCCGGCACGTCGAGGTCCAGGTGATCGCCGACGGTCAGGGCACCGCCTGGGCACTCGGGGTACGGGACTGCTCGGTGCAGCGCCGCAACCAGAAGATCATCGAGGAGTCCGCGTCGCCGGTGCTCAGCCCGGCGCAGGCCGCCGAACTCAAGTCGTCGGCCGAGCGGCTGGCCCTCGCCGTCGGCTACCGGGGGGCGGCGACCGTCGAGTTCCTCTACCACCCCGGCGACCGGCTGTTCGCGTTCCTCGAGGTCAACACCCGCCTCCAGGTCGAGCACCCGATCACCGAGTCCACCACCGGGTTCGACCTGGTCAAGGCGCAACTGTCGGTGGCCGCGGGGCAGCGGCTGGAGGGCGCACCGCCGGTCGAGCGTGGGCACGCCATCGAGGCCCGGCTGAACGCCGAGGATCCCGACCGTGACTTCGCCCCCTCCCCCGGTCGGGTCGCGCGGCTGGACCTGCCCGCCGGTCCGGGCATCCGGGTGGACACCGGCATCAGCGAGGGTGACACCATCCCGGCCGACTTCGACTCGATGATCGCGAAGATCATCGCCTATGGCCGCCACCGCGACGAGGCGCTCGGCCGGCTACGCCGGGCGATGGCCGAGACCACGGTGATCATCGAGGGCGGCGCGACGAACAAGAGCTTCGTGCTCGACCTGCTCGACCAGCCCGAGGTCATCGACGCCAGCGCCGACACCGGCTGGATCGACCGGATCCGTGCTGCCGGCGGGCTCGTCGCGCACCGGCACTCCGCCGTCGCGCTGGCCGCCGCCGCCATCGAGGCGTACGAGGAAGAGGAACGCGGCGAGCGGCACCGGCTGCTGGCCACGGCGGCCGGCGGACGCCCGCAGGTGCAGCACGTCGGCGGCCGACCGTTGGACCTCAAGCTGCGGGGGGTCGGCTACCGGATGCGGGTCGCGCGTACCGGCGCGCACCGGTTCCGGGTCGGTATCGAGGCCGGCGGCGAGGTCCACACCGCCGACGTCGAACTCGACCGCTTCGACCGGCACACCGGGCAGATCGTCGTCAACGGCGCACAGCACCGCCTGCTCACCGGGACGCACGGACCGGTCCACCTGGTCGAGGTCGACGGGGTGACGCACCGGATCAGCCGCGACGAGGGTGGCGTGCTGCGGGCCCCCATGCCCGCGCTGGTCGTCGCCACGCCGCTGGAGGTCGGCGCGGAGGTCGAGGCGGGCGCTCCGGTGCTGGTGCTGGAGGCCATGAAGATGGAGACGGTGCTGCGGGCGCCGTTCCGGGCGCGGCTGAAGGAATGCGCGGTCTCGGTGGGTAGCCAGGTGGAAGCGGGCACCCCGCTGCTGCGGCTGGACCCGATCGCCGACGACGAGGCCGAGACCGCAGACGATCCCGCCGCCTCGGCCGTCGAACTGGACCTGCCCACCGCGCCCCCGCAGCTCCCGACCACCGAACGCACCCGGCGCGGCCAGGAGGACCTGCGCGGCCTGCTGCTCGGCTTCGACGTCGACCCGCACGACGACCGGCGGGTGCTCGACGACTACCTCGCCGCCCGGCAGGTGGCCACCGAGGAGGGCCGTCGGCCGCTGGCCGAGGAGATGGACCTGCTCAACGTCTTCGCCGACCTCGCCGAGCTGAGCCGCAACCGGCCGACGGGCGAGGACGGCGGCAGCGCCCACGTGCACAGCGACCGCGAGTATTTCCACACCTACCTGCAGAGCCTCGACGTCGAGCGGGCCGGCCTGCCGGCCACGTTCCAGGCCAAGCTGGGCCGGGCCCTCGGCCACTACGGCGTCGCCGAGCTGGAGCGCTGCCCCGAACTCGAAGCCGCCGTCTTCCGGATCTTCCTCGCCCAGCAGCGGGCCTCCGCCGACGCCACCGTCGTCACGGCGCTGCTGCGCGCGTGGCTGCGGGAGCCGCCGCCGGACGAGGCGCTGCGCGAGCCGATCGGTCTCGCCCTGGAGCGGCTGCTCGCCGCCACCCAGATCCGCTTCCCGGTGGTCGCCGACCTCGCCCGTGGGGTGGTCTTCGCCTGGTTCGCCCAGCCACTGCTGCGCCGCAACCGGGCCCGGGTCTACGCCGAGGTCCGTACCCACCTGCGTCACCTGGACGCACAGCCGGACGCCCCGGACCGGGCGGAGCGGATCGCGGCGATGGTACGCAGCACCGAGCCGCTGGTCCGGCTGCTCGGCCAGCGACTGCTGCGCGACTACCTCGACAACACGGTGATGCTGGAGGTGCTGACCCGCCGGTACTACGGCAACAAGCAGCTCACCGGCGTGAGCACCCGTGAGGTGGCCGGCTGCACCTTCGTGGTCGCCGAACGCGCCGACTCGTCCCTGGTCTCCGCCGCGGTCAGCTTCGACGCGTTGGGCGGCGCGCTGCGCGGGCTCGCCGAACTGGCCGCCGACGAGGAGGCCGTCAACGCCGACATCTACCTCGCCTGGGAGAACCAGCCGGAGGACTTCGACGCGATGGCAGCGGCGCTGCTCGCGGTCGTCAACGCGCAACCGTTGCCGCCGCAGGTACGCCGGCTCACCACCACCGTCGCCGGCAGCGGCGGCGCGGTCATGCACCACCACTTCACGTTCCGTCCGGCGGGCACCGGGATGGCCGAGGAACGGTTGATCCGTGGCCTGCACCCGTACATCGCGCAGCGGATGCAGTTGGAGCGGCTGCGCAAGTTCGACCTGACCCGGCTGCCGTCGGCGGACGAGGAGGTCTACCTCTTCCAGTGCGTGGCGCAGGAGAACCCGTCCGACGATCGGCTCGTCGCGTTCGCCCAGGTCCGCGACCTGACCGAGCTGCGCGACCACGACGGCCGGCTGGTCGCGTTGCCGACCACCGAGGACGCGGTGGCGGCCTGCCTCGACTCGATCCGTCGGGCCCGGTCGCGGCAGTCGTCGAAGACCCGCTTCAACACCAACCGGATCGTGCTCTACGTATGGCCGCCGAGCGACCTGACCCGCGCGGAGATGGAGATGATCGCCGGGCGGGTCCGCCCGACGACGGCGGGCGCCGGGCTGGAGGAGATCCTGTTCATCGCGCGGCAGCGGGACCGCGCCACCGGCCAGCTCACCAAGATCGGCGTACGGATCTCCTTCGACGCCACCGGCGGCGCCGAGTTGACCATCGGTGAGCCGCCGGTCGAGCCGATCGAGCCGCTCGACGACTACCGGCTGAAGGTGCTGCGGGCCAGCAGCCGCAACACGGTCTACCCGTACGAGTTGACCCGGCTGCTCGGCGACTTCGTCGAGTACGACCTCGACGACAGCCACGCGCTCGTGCCGGTCGACCGGCCGAAGGGCCGCAACCGCGCGGCGATCGTCGCCGGCGTGGTCAGCACGCCGACCTCCCGGCACCCGGAGGGTGTCACCCGGGTCATCCTGCTCGGCGACCCGACGAAGGCGCTGGGCGCGCTGTCGGAGCCGGAGTGCCGCCGGGTGATCGCCGCGCTGGATCTGGCCGAGCGGATGCGGGTGCCGCTGGAGTGGTACGCCCTGTCCGCCGGCGCCCGGATCTCGATGACCTCGGGCACCGAGAACATGGACTGGGTGGCGGCGGCGCTCAAGCGGATCGTGGAGTTCACCCAGGACGGCGGAGAGATCAACATCGTGGTCGCCGGCATCAACGTCGGCGCCCAGCCGTACTGGAACGCCGAGGCCACCATGCTGATGCACACCAAGGGCGTCCTGGTGATGACGCCGGACTCGGCGATGGTGCTCACCGGCAAGCAGTCACTCGACTTCTCCGGCGGGGTGTCCGCCGAGGACAACTTCGGTATCGGCGGCTACGACCGGGTGATGGGCCCGAACGGGCAGGCGCAGTACTGGGCACCGAACCTGCCCGCCGCGCGCGACGTGCTGATGGCGCACTACGACCACGCGTACGTCGCGCCGGGCGAGTCGGCGCCCCGGCGCACCAGCACCACCGACCCGGTCGACCGGGACGTCTCCGACTTCCCGCACTCCGTGGCCGGCAGCGACTTCACCACCGTCGGCGAGATCTTCTCCGCCGAGGCCAACCCGGATCGCAAGAAGCCGTTCGACATCCGGACGGTGATGCGGGCGCTGTCCGACCAGGACCACCCGGTGTTGGAGCGGTGGGCCGGCATGGCCGACGCGGAGACCGCGGTGGTGCAGGACGTACACCTCGGTGGGATGCCGGTGTGCCTGCTCGGCATCGAGTCGCGGGCGGTGCCACGCCACGGCTTCCCGCCCACCGACGGCCCGGACACCTACACCGCGGGCACGTTGTTCCCCCGGTCGTCGAAGAAGGCCGCGCGGGCGATCAACGCGGCCAGCGGCAACCGGCCGCTGGTGGTGCTGGCGAACCTCTCCGGCTTCGACGGCTCGCCGGAGTCGATGCGCAAGCTGCAACTGGAGTACGGCGCCGAGATCGGCCGCGCGATCGTGAACTTCCGTGGACCCATCGTGTTCTGCGTGATCTCGCGATACCACGGTGGCGCGTTCGTGGTCTTCTCCAAGGCGCTGAACCCCAACATGACGGTGTTGGCGTTGGAGGGCTCGTACGCCTCGGTGCTGGGCGGCGCACCGGCCGCCGCCGTGGTGTTCGCCCGCGACGTCGACGCCCGCACCGCCGCCGACCCACGGGTACGGGACCTGGAGGCCCGGGTGGCGGCTGCCGCCGGAGCCGACCGCGCCACGTTGACCGCGGAACTCGACGAACTGCGCTCGTCGGTGCGGGCGGAGAAACTCGGCGAGGTGGCCGCCGAGTTCGACCGGGTGCACAACATCCACCGGGCGGTCGAGGTCGGTTCCGTCGACGCGGTCATCCGCGCCGCCGAGCTGCGTCCGCGCGTCATCGAGGCGATCGAGGCGCAGCTGCGGTAGTTCGCTCATCCGGGCCAGGGGCCGGTCCACCGCCGGTCCCTGGCCCACATCCATCCCGCGACGGCTATTCCGCCGGCCAACCGGCCGCGTTGCTGACCGACTCGCGGGAGATGCCCGAGCCGGTGTTCGGCCAGTCACCGAACCGCTTGTCGTGCAGGTGGGCGAAGAAGTAGCAGAACTCCTCGCAGCTGGCATCGAGCAGCGCCATCGCCGGATCTGCCCGGACCGCCTCGTAGAACTCCCGGCCGACGGCGACGATGAACCCCCGGGCGTAGAGGAAACCGTCGTCGGAGCCGTCGGTGAACTCGTGGATGTCGGCGCGGTCGATGTCGTACAGCTTCCGCTCGGCGACCCGGTCGAGGGCGACCAGCTCCGGGGCCGGCAGCTCGGCGGCCAGGCCACCCAGCACGTCGAGGAAGGGCGCGAGCCAGGTGTGGATCGCGTACAGCTCGTCGTCCGGGTCGCTGTCCGGGTTCCGGTCGAGCAGGGCACGGCGGGCCGCCGCCGGCTCCGGGCCGAGCTGTGCCCACGCCTGCTCCAGCAACGCCCAGAAACGCGCCTCCTCCTCGGCGGTCGGCGACGAGGCGGAAACGGCAAGATCGATGTCAGTCACGGACGGGACGATAACCGCCCCCACCGACATCGGCGGGACGGCTACAGTACGACGCTGTGCAGACGACCGAAGTCACCATCGCCACCCCGGCGGATCGTCCACAGGTGATCGGCGGCCTGGTCGCCGCCTTCGCCCAGGACCCGGTGTTGCGCTATCTCTTCCCGGCCCCGGAGGACTACCCCCGGTTCGCCGCCGCGTTCTTCGGCAAGCTGTTCGACAAGCGGGTCGGGCTGGGCACGATCTGGACGATCGGGCCAGGTGCCTCGACCGCGATGTGGGAGCCGCCCTCCGGCGGGGATTCGTCGTCGGCCGAGGACCTCGACGCCCAGTCTCCGGCCGAGGATCTCGACGCCCAGCTTCCGGCTGACGTGCTCGCCCGGACCCGCGCCTACGACCGGGCGGTGCACGCCGCCCTGCCGGCCGCACCGTTCTGGTACCTCGGTGTGCTGGGCACCCACCCGGACAGCGCGGGACGTCAACTGGGTCGGGCGGTGATGACCGCCGGGCTGCGCCGCGCCGCCGCCGAGGGGCTGCCCGCGATCCTGGAGACCAGCAACCCGGCCAATGTCGAGTTCTACCGCCGCGCCGGATGGCAGGTCGTCCGCACCGTCGACGAGCCACTGCCGATCTGGATCATGCGGCAGTGACCGACCCGGCGGGATCGACGACGACCCACAACGGCCGAACCCGTACGCCGGACAGGCCCGGGCCGCCGCCCTCATCCGTGGTGCCGTGCCCGCGCCCTCACGCCACCGGGTCGGACGCCCTGTCCGCACGGCGTCGGCGCTGACGACCCAGCAGCCTGGCCACGGTCACCGGCAACACGTCCAGCACGACGACGAGCACGACCACCAAGGTGAGGATCTGGCCGATCGCCAGCCCTTGCAGCGCCAGCACCAGCCACGCGCCGGCGGCGGTGCAGAGCAGGTTCCGCCCGATGCGCAGGACGGCCACCCGGTTGGAGGTGGCCGCCTTCGGCATGCCGCCCCGCCGCCACAGCGTGGCGACCGCCGCACCGATCGCGAACAGAAGGCCCAACTGTGCCGCCCAGAAGGCAACCCGACCGATGCCGGCGCCGCTGGTCACCGACGGCGCGACGATGGTCGTCACCGCGAGCACGGCGAAGGCGGGTAGCGAGATGAAGAGGAACGCCACCGTCGCCACCTGCGCGGTTTGTCTCGGCAGGCTCACCGGCGGCTGGATCTGGTCCCCGACTTGGGCGAGAACGTCCTCGGAAGCCCAGACGAGTTTGCGGGCGGACGGCGTTTCGGGCCGCGGATGTGACATGGAGTTCAGCCTAGTTTGGACTGTCACGGGCGACATGACGGGCACGGTCAACGCCGGCCACCACCGCGCCGGACCGGCCACCGCGCAGTGGCACGCGACCGGATTCCCCCGAGCCGAGGGGCGGCACCCGCGCCGTCGTATTGTCGCCAGGCAGACCCCCCGACTACGCTGAGGAATTCCGTGGGCACCGAGGGCCGTGGCGTGGAGAAGCACCGGGCCACGGCCGCAGGGGTCCGCGTGCGAGGCTGGGCGCGGCGACGGTCAGGTTGCCGGCTGTCACCGGCATCGCGACAGGCGTGGGTTGAGTATGGGTGAGGTTGGTTGTGGTTTCAGTGGGCAAGATCATCCGGTTCGACGACGTGCGGGGCTACGGATTCATCGCACCATCGGCCGGCGGTGAGGACGTCTTCGTCCACGCCAACGATTTCGGCGAGCACCGTCAGCTGGTGCGGGTCGGCCTGCCGGTCGAGTACGAAGCCGTGGACAGCGACCGCGGCCTGAAGGCCGTGACGGTGCGTATCGTCGAGTCGGAGGCGACGGCGATCGGTAACGAACGCCGGTCCCGGGCCCGCGTCGAGGGCGACGACGAGATGTGCGACGTCCTGGCGCCGGCCGAGTTCACCGGGGCGGTGACGGAGATGCTGCTGCGCTGCTCGCCGTCGTTGACCGGCGCCCAGATCATCGCGATTCGGGAACGCTTCGCCGAGTTCGGCCGCTCCCACGGCTGGGTCGACGGCTGACCGGTCAGGCGTCGCTCACTCCGCGCGGCCATCCGGTCAGCACCCGCAACGGTGTTCCGCTGGCACGTTGACGAACCCACCGATCTTCGCCGTCAGGCCGTTCGCGCTGCGGCTCGCCGCCGCGAAGACCGTCGAGGGGCGGCCCACCGCGTCGCCCTGGTGGACTTCGAGCCGGCCGGGGCGACCTGTCTCCAGCAGGTGCGCGGCCAGGCAGCCGGCGCTGTTGGCGTTCACGATGTCTTCGTCGACTCCGATGGCCGGGGCGAACATGCGACCGGTCGCGGTTCGTCCCGTCGGCGACAGGGCGTAGACGAAGCAGCCGAGGTACCCGTTCCGGCGGCACTCGGTCGCCAGTTGGTCGAGGGCGGGCCGGATCGACAGCAGGAGTCCGCGTTCGCGGACCGGGACGAGTAACCGAGGTGTGCCCGGCGAGGCGATCCGCGCCCCGTCGGCGATGTCGTCGACGTCCAGCCCGAGGGCCGCCAGGATGCCGTCGTCGCGGGCGGCGGCGCTGTCACGCAGGTCGATGACGCCCTGGTCGAACCAGACCTCGACACCGTGACGGTGCCGGACGGCGGTCGTCGCGAACGTACGGTCACCCGTACGCTGCTGACCCTGGTGGCGGCTGTCGCCGCTGCGCTGCAACAGGACGGCCTGCGCGGCGATGGTGCCATGGCCACAGTTCCTGAGCTCGCGGTCAGCGGTGAAGAACCGGACGGTCGGTACGGCGCCGGGGCTGCCGCGGCTGACGACCGCGGCGTGTGAGGTGCCGGCGGTACGCACGACAGCGCACCCCCTCTCCTCGGTGAGGGTGCCGTCGTCGAACACGACCGCCGTAGGGCTGCCGCCCTGCCCGTCGCGGGTGCAGGACTCGACTACCGTGACCTGTTCGCCGGCGTACTGGGGGCGGTGGCACTGAGCTTCGAGGCCAGCGGCACCAGCGCGGTGTGGCCGACCGGCGCTCCTACTCATCGTCCGGAGCGAGGTCGGACGCCCACTCGTCGGACCATCTGACGAGCGGGCGTAGGGCCCGGTAGGCGCCGTGGCCGAGTTCGGTCAGCGCATAGGCGGTGTCCGGCTGCTGCTGCACGAGACGGGCGTCGAGCAGCTCGGTCAACCGCTGCCGCAGGACGCTCGACGACATGTTGTCGCAGCGCTGTTGCAGGGCGCGGAAACCGACCGGCCCGTGCCGCAACTCCCAGACGATGCGCAGGTTCCAGCGACGCCCGAACAGGTCGAGCGCGGCCATGAGCGGCCGCCCGGTACTCGATCCTCGTACCGGACGTCCTGGTCTGGGGACCGACATGGCCAGCCCTACCCCTCTTGCTGCTTCGGTTTCCGATACAGTACCGTCCCCGACATCGATTCGATTTCCGAAGCGAAGGTGGCGGGCATCGAGATGATGTTGCGTACTCCGTTATGTGACCGGCTGGGCATCGAGATCCCGATCGTTCAGGCACCGGTGGGATCCGCCGCGACCCCGGAACTGGTGGCTGCCGTTTCCGAGGCCGGTGGCCTCGGCATGCTGGCGTTGACCTGGCAGCACCCGGAGCAGGCACGCCGCAACATCCAGCGGGTCCGCGAACTGACCTCGCGGCCGTTCGGAGCCAATCTGGTCCTCGACTTCCGGGTGCACGACCTGTTGGCCGTGTGCCTGCACGAGGCGGTACCGATCATCTCGACCTTCTGGGGAGATCCGGCGCCGGTCGGTGCGGTCATCCGAGGGGCCGGAGCCGTACACCTGCACACGGTCGGCTCGGTGCCGGAGGCCGCCGACGCCGCTGCGGCCGGCGTCGACGTGATCGTGGCGCAAGGGTGGGAGGCCGGCGGTCACGTCCGTGGCCGGACCACCACCATGGCGCTGGTACCGGCCGTCGTGGACACGGTGCACCCGGTGCCGGTGATGGCCGCGGGCGGCATCGGCGACGGCCGTGGCCTCGCGGCGGCCCTGGCGCTCGGCGCACAGGGCGCCTGGCTCGGCACCCGGTTCCTGGCCGCCGTGGAGGCGTTCACCCACGAGGTGTACCGGCAGCACCTGATCGCCGCCGGCCCCGACGACACCGTCCACACCGGCTGCTTCGACGGAGGATGGCCGGACGCACCGCACCGGGCGCTACGAAACGGCACGCTGCGGCGCTGGGAACAGGCCGGCTCTCCCCCGCGCCCGAACCGCCCCGGCGAGGGCGATGTCATCGCCGTCGACGCGAACGGCATCGCCCACCACCGGTACGAGGACCTCATGCCGCTGCCGGGGATGACCGGCGCCCTGGCCGAGATGGCCATGTACGCCGGCCAGTCCGTGCAGTTCGTCAAGGAGGTCCGCCCGGCACGGCACATCGTCGGTGACATCGCCACACAGGCCGCCGCCTGTCTCGACAGACTTCGGCACGCCCCGTGACGCGCCCGGTGTTGTTCGATGTCGACGGCGTACCAGTCGACTCCTACCCCGCATATCGCCGAATCTGGCGCCGATGGGCGGCACACCGCCGCCTCGACCCGGCGGCTTCCCTGGGCGACACGATCCCCCTCATCGAGCGATGGACAGGCGCTACGCACCACCAGACCTAGGTCATTTAGCTATCCCAGACTCAGGTTGTGCTTCTCCAGCGCGTCCTGGATGATCCCGAGCGCTTTCGGTCCCATGCCGTGCAGCTTCGCCAACTCGGCCCGTGGCACCCCGGCAAGGTCGCGCAGTGTCGAATAGCCGGAGTTGTCGAGTGCGCGGGTGGCGGGCGCACCAATCTTGGGCAGGGTGTCGAGATCAGGATTCACGGCTTGACTTTAAAGCGACCGGCAATAGGCCGACACGTCCTGATAGCCAGCCCGCCACCCAGGGCGGGGAAGATCTTGGTACGAATCTGCCCCTTGAGGGGCGCACTCGTACCAAGATCTCGGATGCCTTGGCGTGGCAGCGAGCCTGCCAATTGGTTGCCTAGGGTCAGTGACGGGCCCATGGGCATGTGCCCGGCCGCTCGACCTCCCGCTGCGTCACCACCACCAATTGCCGGCCGCTCTTAAGCGGAGCCGGCCCCAGGCAGCGCAGTGGAACTGACAAGCCCCTATTCGGGCGCCGCCAACTGCTGCGCCAGCCGCTCCACCCCACCCTTGATCAGCCGCCCGTACTCGTCATCACCCAGCGCGCCGATCTTCGCCTGCGCACGATGGAGGTGCTCGCGGGCACGGTCGAGATCGCCGAGCCTGCGGTGGCACTCCGCCAGATTGAGATGCAACGACGGGTACAAGCCGACCACCGGCAGCGCCACCCCAGCCCCGGCAACGTCGGCATCGGTGAGCAGGTCGGCCGCTGCCAACGCGCGCTGATCCCAGATCAACTCCTGGTGTACGTCGTCCTGCACATCGGCCATCGAGTGCGCGAGCACGCAAACGTGCAACGGATCGCCCTGCTCTCCGCCCAACTCGTCCCAGATCTGCGCGAACAATTCGCGAGCAGCCTCCCGTTGGCCGCGATGATGATGCAGTTCCACTGCCTCACCGATACGGACGAGCATGGCGTCGGTGATCATGGTTTCTCCTACGCTCGCGGAATCAGCCGGCTCGGTCAGGCGTATCCGGATCAGTCCTCGATCACGGGACGGATGGGTGACAGGAACGGATCGAGGCGTTCGTTGATCTCGCCCCGCGCCATGACGTGCACCCGGAACGCGTTCGGGCCGGGCGGGTCGGGCATGTCCTCGTCCTTTTCGTACAGGAGGCCGTAGGAACCCGGCAGCCGTCGTACGACGAACTGGAGCACCTGGCTCATGCCCGCCGCCTCGTCCCGACGTCGGTTGGCCACCCCGTGCAGGAGCAGGTAGTACTCCCCGTTGAGTACCGTCACCTGCGCCAACACGTTCGTCGGGAACTCCAGACCGGCCACCAGTTCGGTCAACTCGTCGACGATGGCGTCGAGTTGGCCGGTGTCCGACTCCTCGGTGGTCTGCGAGAGGCGGCACCAACCGTGCAACTCGTACATGCCACCCCCGGGACTGTCTGGTGTCGATGCCGTACCGGACAGCGTATTCGTGCAATCCCCTGGTCACTACGCGCCCGACGTCAGGTCCTCGCCGCGTCCACCGGGTTGCCGTGCTGTCGGGTGAGCCGTTCGGCGATGGCGTCGACCGAGTCGTGGACCTGGGCGTGCAGGGCACCCAGGTCGACGCCGACGAGGCGCCTGTCCCACTTGCGGACCCGGCCCGCGACCCAGACCGAGGTGATGTTGCTGCGGTCGGCACCGAGCACGACGGTCCCGATCGGGTCGTGCAGCGGCATGGTGTTGAGGTCCTCGGCGTCGATCACGATGAGATCCGCCTGCTTTCCGGGTGTGACGGATCCGGTGACGTGGTCGAGCCGGAGCGTACGGGCGCCGGAGAGGGTCGCGAAGTCGAGGACGTCCCGCGTGGTGATGCGTACCGGCTCGGCGTCGGTACCGTAGGCGGCGTGGACGGCGCGCATGCGCTGGACGGCCAACAGGGTACGCATCTGGGTGAACATGTCCGACGCGAGCGCCACCTCGACATCCACCGACAGGCCGGGCCGGATGCCGTGTGCGAGTGCCTCGTCCACCGGGGGTACGGCGTCCTCAAGGCCGATCTGCATGTCGGAGGTCGGTGCGAGCGACACGGTGACGCCCGCGTCGCGCATCGCGGCCCAGGCGTCGGCGGACAGGGCGGTCGAGTGGATCGATTCGAGGTGTGGCCCGAGCAGCTTCTCCCGCTCCCACCGGACGATCGCCTCGGATGCCGCGGCCCCGAACATCACGTCGAGGCTCACCCCGATGTCGAGGTCCGCGGCGACCCGGGCCAGGTCATGGCCGTAGGCGAGGCGTGCCCCGGCGATCTCGGGTGTGGCGAGGGCGGCGAGTCGCAGCGTGACGAGTTGGTCGTCGGTGGAGAAGTACGTCGACCGCAGCCTGGCCAGGTCACCCGGCCACTGCTGGTCCCAGTCACCGAAGTGCGGGCTCATGGACGCGTGTACGCCCCGGATGCCGGTGTCGAGCAGTGCGGTGATCGCGGCGTCGGAGTGTTCCCGGGTTCGGGAGTTGTGGGAGAAGTCGAGCATGGTGGTGATCCCGCCGTCGAGCGCGGTCAACGCCGCCAGCCGGGTTCCGACGTACATGTCGTGCGGCCCGTACCGCGGCGCCACCCGCACCAGCGTGGACTGGAGATACTCCACGAGGTCGTCGACGTCGGGGATCGTACGTCTCATTTGGGCCTGCCACGCGTGCCGATGCGTGTCCACGAACCCGGGCGCGACGATGGAACCCGACACGTCGACGACGATCGCGTCGGCAACGGTCAGGGCAGGGCCGACTTCCGCGATCCGGTCGCCGCGCAGGAGCACGTCGGCGCGTTCGAGCGTGCCGAGCGCCGGGTCCATGGTCACCACCGTGCCGCCGGTGAGCAGGACGAGCCGGTCCGGATCAGGTTCGGCGGCGGTGAGCGTCTCCAGCGTGGACGAGAGTTGACCGGTCATCGGGTCTGCCTCCGGTGCATCGTGTAGCCGGCGTGGTGCAGGGTGTCCCCGTCGAACCGGCCGAAGGCCCAGAACCCGAGGTCGTCGAGGTAGTCGATGCGGTCGCCGTCGATCCAGTAGCGGCCCTGGAAGGCGTGTCGGCGCCCGCCCCGGGTCTCGTCGTAGCGGCCGTCGGCGGTCAGCTCCTGGTGCAGGAAGTCCTCGGTGTCGACCCAGACGCCGACCCGCTCCGGATCGACGTGGCCCGCGCCGCCGCCCTCCGCGTCCGTGGTCGCGTCGGGCTGCGACGCGGGAGTGAGCACGGTCCCGTCCCACACCACGGGCATGCCGTCACGCAGCACGGCGCGCAGCCGCTCCGGACCGGTCAGTGCGGCCCGCAGCGCCGCGTCCAGGTCCGGCGCGTCGGTGTCGGCCAGGACGGCGAGGTGCGCCGGGGCGCCCGGTGCGAGGGTGCCGGGGCCTTCCCCGCGCCGGGCGCCCATGGACACCGCGCTCAGGTCGACCACGCCGGGGACGATCGTGGTGCCGGCGGCGCGGACGACCACGGCGCCGTCGTCGTCGGCGGCGTTGACGATGCCCGGTCCGACGCCGACGACGAGCCCTCCGCCGATCAACACGTCGGCGTGCTTCATGGTCCCGATGACCGGGTCGAGGGTGTGCACGGTGGCGTCGGTCAGCAGCAGCGGGCGGCCGGTGCCCGTACGAACGGCTTGCAGATCGGCCGCGGTGAAAGTGTCAGGTACGTCGGTCATGTGCTCCACCCTGCGGGCGGCGCGGGTACGGCGGAAGGTCGCGGCTGTCCTGGTAGCGCTGGGACCAGGCTCCCGACGGACGGGATGCCTAGCCTGGTCGGCATGGCGATTCCGAGACTGGGTGACTACCTGAGGAGCCGGCGCGCCCAGGTGACGCCGCGCGAGGTCGGCCTGCCCGAGGATGGGCAGCGACGCGTTCCGGGCCTGCGCCGCGAAGAGGTGGCGATGCTGGCCCGGATCAGCGTCGACTACTACCTGAGGCTGGAGCAGGGCCGCGAGCGGCGACCGTCGCCGCAGGTCCTGGAGGCCCTGAGCGACGCGCTGTTGCTGGACGACGACGGCCGACTGCACCTGTACCGGGTCGCGGGAATGACGCCACTGCCGCGTCGCGAGAGCCGGGCCGAGCGGACCGACCCCCAACTGCTGGCGATGGCCGAACTGTGGGACCGTACGCCGGCGGTGATCCTGGGACGGGCCTACGACGTGCTGGCCGCGAACGCGTTGGGGCGAGCGGTCTTCGCCCACCTCCAGCCCGGCACGAACCTGCTGCTGGCGATCTTCCTCGATCCGTCGGTCCGCTCCTTCTACGCCGACTGGGAGACGGCCGCGGCCAACGTGGTCGCCGGATTCCACTTCCTCGAAGGCGCCCGGCCGCACGACCCGCGGATCCAGGAGGTGCTCCGGACGGCCACCGCGCAGAGCCCGGAGTTCGCCGACCTGTGGCGCCGACGCGACGTACGGGGCAAATCCGCCGCGGCGAAGGTCCTGCACCATCCCGAGGTCGGCGAACTCACCCTCCGCATGCAGACCTTCGACGTGCGCTCCGCCCCGGGGCAGCAACTGATCGTCTACCACGCGCAGGAGGGCACGCCGACCGCCGACGCGCTGCGCCTGCTCGGCTCGCTGGCGGTGTCCCGCCCCGCGCACGAGAACCCCGCACCCCGGAGGACTTCATGAGGCACCCTTTCAGGCTCGTGTTCGGCGCCGCGTGCGTCGCCGTACTTCTCACCGCCTGCTCCGTCGGGCCGGACCGCGCAGGCCCCACCGCCGCCGAGGACACGGCGCAGCGGCAGGAACCCACACCGTTCGGGACCGCGTCGGCGGCGCCACCGGCCAGCGGCCAAGACGTGGCGCCGCATCCGTACGTCGGGATGTGGGTGACCGCCGACGGGCACATCCGCCAGATGCTGCTGGCGAACGGCCGCTACGACGAGGCCCGCGGTGAGCGGGAGAGCGCCTACACGGGCTCGTACCAGATCTCCGGAACCCGGATCGAGTACGTCGACGACACCGGTTTCAGCGCGGACGGAACCTTCGACGGGGACGTCCTGCACCACGCCGGCTACGTCTTCTACCGCCAGGACAGCGACGCACACCGGCAAGCGAAGGAGCAACGACGATGACGAACCACACGCCACGGCACCACCGGCGCCTGCTGCTGACGGCGGGAGTCGCCGGCGGGCTGGCGATGTTCACCGGGAACGCCACGGCCTCTGCACAACCCCGTCCGGGCATCGACGGGCCACCGCACGGCCGGCCGGCCGGCGAGCGCCGCAACCTGGCGGCGGTGACCCGGGCCTTCGAACGGCAGAACGCCGGCGGCGACATCTACGAGATCCTCCACGACGACGTCGAGTGGACCATCGTCAACGGCCGTACCTACCCCTCCAAGGCCGAGTTCCTCGCCGAGGGCGCGGCACCGATCATGGATCGACTGGCCACGACGCTCATGATGCGGATTCGGGACATGTGGGCCGACGGCGACACCGTGATCGTCCGCTTCGACGGCGACGCCACGGCGATCGACGGCGTCGAGTACCACAACGAGTACTGCTGGATCTGGCAGCTGCGACGCGAACGCGTCGTCCGCTGCTACGCCTTCCTGGACCTGATCGCCGTACGCGAACTCATCGACCGCATCGAGCTGGACTGACCAGGCGTCAGACCGGCCCGGTTGCTGCCCGGTCCCACTGGTCGACGGCCGCCCCTGCGGGGGGCGGCCGTCGACTCGTGAGGACTACCTACGGCCCGCCGCCCGGTAGGCGGCGCCCGCCTCGGTGGCGGTGCCGTTCTCGCGGTACAGGCCGTGCGGCGCGTGCTCACCGGCGGCCGGCAGGGCGAACCAGGAATACCGCTCGACGTACGGCGTGGCCTCCAATGCGGCGGTCGCCTTGTCGATGAACGTGACGAGTTGCTGCGGCGACGGGTAGCGCGGCGGCTTCTCGCTGAAGTCGATCAGGCCGAACTCGGTGACCCAGATCGGCAGGCCATAGCGGTCGTGGACCTTCTGCACGTAATCCATCAGGTGGAGCGCGGCCTCGTCGCCGAAGTACGAGCCGTACCAGTGCAGGGCGATGAAGTCGACCCGCAGCCCTCGGTCACGGGCGCCGGAGAGGAACCGGTCCAGCCAGCCGCCCGGAATGTGGGCGCCGAAGGCGACGGCCGGGCTACCCAGCCGCATCCCGGTGCCCTGAAGCCGGGGCCACAGGTCCAGCGCGTGCTCGACCGACATGTTCGCCTGCATCGGCAGGTCCGGCTCGTTGAAGCCGAGCAGCGTACGGCCGGACCGCTGGGCGGTGGCCAGATCGGCGTCGTTGACGAACGCGGCACCCCAGATCATCGGTACGAACTCCGCCTGCGCCGGCACGTCGCTGTTCGACGGGGACCAGTCGTGGTACCAGGCCGCACCCACGTCGCGGATGCCATCGGCGCCGGGCGGAAACGCCCAGGTGGCGACGCCCTTCTTCGCCACCGGCCCCGGAGCTGGGCCACCGCCACCGGCCGGTGCCCACGCCTGCGTGGGCGCGCCGGAGCAGCTGCGGATCTGCAACTCCGTCCCAGTCGCCGCCCCGCCGAACGCGTCCAGGCACTTGCCGGAACCCGTGTTGATCAGGCGCCCGTCGTCCAACACCCAACTCTGCGCCCCGGTGCCGTTACATTCCCACAGCTGCACCCGCGCGCCGTCGCTGTGGGAGCCACCGGAGACGTCCAGGCACTTGCCCAACGCGCGAAGCGCACCCCGCTGCCCCACCCCGACCCAGTCTTGCGCGTTGGTGCCGTTGCAGTCCCACAGCCAGACGGTGGTGCCGCTCGCGGTTCCGGCCCACTGGACATCGACGCACTTCCCGGCCACACCGACGATCTGGGTGCTGGACTCGGCCATCGCCGCCGGCGCGGCGGCCACCCCGGCCACCGCCGCCAAGCAGGTCAGGGCCGCGATGACACGCACGAGCCGCCTGCGGCTCACATTAGGTGAGGTCATGAAGGACGCTCCTCGATCTCCATGGCTGGTTGCGGGTACCACGGCGCGCGAGCAGCCACGGTTCACCGACCCGTGGCTCCTTTTCGGATCACCCGCCCCGGCGACGACCACGGCCGTTCCCGCATTGCATGGCCGCACGGTCCTCCGGCGCGGCGCTGGCTCACGGCGGTCACCTTGTCGCCCGACTCAGGCCCGGAGATCGACACCATGATCGGCGGAACCGCTTGGCGGTGCGGTGCGCGGACCGGGCGGGGTGACCGGAAGGCGGGCGTCGGTGACGTTGTCGAACCGGCTGTCACCGCCACGGACGAGCACGAAGTGCCGGGTGATCGCGGCCTGGTAGACCCGCAGCGGCCCCGCCGGTTCGAGGTCCTCCGGCCCGAGTTGCTGACCGTCCGGCAGACGGGCGTTGAGCACGGCGAGGGCGGCAGCGCGAGCGTCGCTGGCGACCGGCGCCGCGGTCGCCTCCAGGTAGAGCGCCTCCGCCCCGCCGATAGGCGCGTGCGAGTCGAAGACCGTGATCGCCACGTCCGGGCGCACGCCGATGTTGCGGGAATGCCGGCTGTCGGGTGCGGACACCCACAGGATCCGGTACTCGCCGTCGGCCGCGAAGAACACCGGAGTGGCCCACGGGCGACCCTGTTCGTCGGCGGTACCGAGGACGGCGTACCGATGCTCCGCGAGCAGGTGCGGCACGCGCGCCCACATCGACGTACGCACCTGCTGCTGATCGGCCACGTGCACCGCCGTCGGGGTCCGCTCGGCACCAGCGGGTCCCAGGTCTGCCATCAGTCCTCCCGGTCGTCGTTGTGCTGTCGGAAGCCAACCAGCCGGTCAGGTCGGGTGTCGCCCCGGGTTCCTACTGCTCGTTCTCCCGAAGGTCGGCCTTGAGCTGAGCCGCCAACCCATAACACAGGCTTCGGAGCTCGTCGATCCGCTCGTAGGCGGTGGGTTCTTGGCTGGGTGAGGGCTGATTGCTCCCGTCGAGCGAGAGGTCGCTGATGCTCCCATGCCGCCGTACGCACTCAACCAGTAGTCGAGCCCACCCGCGTCTGCGGCATCGATTCGGATCAGCGTCCGATCTGCCCACTGCGCCCAATGCTCGTTGTCATGCTGACGTAGCAACTCGCGCAACTCGACCAGTGCGCTGCGAAACCGCCGGAAGTTCTCGTCGATGCGCGAGTGCGGCACCTTGACCAAAGCTCACCCCTCCTCCTGGTTCGACTCGCGGATGAGTCATGTCACGACCATGCTCGCTGGGTTCGCCGCCACCGCTGCGGGGTGATGTCGTAGCGTTCGCGGAAGCGGCGGACGAGATAGGTGGCGTCGCGCAGGCCGGTGCGGGCGGCCACGGCGTCGAGCGACAGGTCGGTCTCACGGAGCAGTCGCCGGACCTCGGTCATGCGCCGTTCGGTGATCCAGTCAAGCAGTGGGCGGCCGGTGCGCCGACGGAGCACGGTCGTGAGGTGTCCCGGGGTGTAGCCAAGCGTGCGGGCGACATCGGCGGCGGAGACCGGCTCCCGGAAAGTCGCCTCGATCTCGGCGAAGACTCGCTCCACGAGCGGGTCCGGCGGGGCCGGAGCGCTGGGTGCCAGTCGCCCGGCCGCGACCAGGAGTCGGGTCAGCAGTGCGGCGACGGCCTCGCGGGCACCGAGGCGGCCTGGGTCGGCGAGTTCCTCGGCCAGGTCCGCCAGCCACGCAGACCAGTTCGCCCGGTCGGGCTCGGCGATCCGACCGGGCCCGGCGCTGGACGCGAACAGGGCAAGGAGAGGATGGTGCGTCCAGGCCAGTGGGGAGACCGAGGTCAGGGCGGGGACCGCGTCCGGGGTGAACGCGACCGACCATGCGCGGCCGCGGCCGAGTTCGGCGGCCGGGACGCCGATGACCTGCCCGGGCGATACCGCGTGGACCTCACCGGCGCACAGCCGCCGTTCGACGCCGTCGACGGTGAACGAGCCCATGTCCTCCTCGACATAGACCAGGACGAGGAAGTCGTGGGCGTGCCGGTGGTCCGGCGGGAGGCTGGGGTGGTCGGCTTCGGCGGCGAGGCGGATCACCGAGACGGGAGGCAGGCCGGGGCGCTGCCGGTAGCGGTAGACCGGCGTCCCGTCGGGCCGTACGGTACGCAGCCTCGACGGGCGTCCCGGCGAGTCGATGGCCAAAGAATGTCCCATGGTCCCCACGTTAAATCCTGCTCGGTAACCGCAGAATATCCAAGACTTGGAGGTGACGACACCGGGTCCGCCGGAGACCACCGAGGCAGACCCGCCACCGCTCGCACAGGAGGCATCCATGGCAGCGTCGACCCACGTACGCATTCTCGACCAGCGGACTCCGGAGGATCGGAACCGCCCGTTCCTGCCGGGCGCGGGAAAGACCTGGCTGCTCCCGTTCTACGACGCCTTCAGCCGGGTGGCCGGCGTGGCCGCGCTACAGGAACGTGCGGTCGAACTCGCCGGCATCGAGCCCGGCCAGACGGTGGCCGACATCGGCTGTGGCACGGGCAACCTGTCGTTCGCCGTGCTCGCCACCGAGCCGAGCGCGCGGGTGACCGGCCTCGACCCCGACGGGGACGCGCTGCGCAGGGCAGCGCGAAAGGCGCGTCGCCGCGGCGTCGCGCTGACCCTCGTGCAGGGATATGCCGACCGGATCCCCGCCGAGGACACCTCGCTCGACCATGTGGTCTCGTCGTTGGCCCTGCACCACATCGATGACGCCGGCCGGACCGCGTTCGCGCGCGACGCGCTGCGTGCTCTCCGGCCGGGAGGAAGGGTCACGGTCCTCGACTTCGGCGGCCCAGCAGCCAACGTCGAGGACGCCGGGCACCCGGCACACCGCCACGGCCACAGCCCGGTCCACGCCCTCCGGCACCTGACCCGTCCCATGCGTTCCCGGGTGGCGCACAGCCCCGTCGTGGCCCGCAACCACAGCGATGGCATCGTCACGCTCCTGGCCGACGCCGGGTTCGGCGACGCCCGGGAGGTCGCACACGCCGACCACAGGTTCGGCCGGGTCACCTTCGTACAGGCAACCCGGCCCTTGAGCTGAACCCGATGGGAGGTCGGCAGACCCACCCACGCCACGCGATGGCAGCAGGCTCAATGCCGCAGGCCGGTACCCACCAACATCCGCTCACCGCACGTCCGGAGGTAGCACCCGGACGTGCGGCAGGCTTCGGAAACCGACTGGCCGGTCCGTGTTGCGCCTGGACACAATGAGGTCATGGCTGATCTTCAGGCACTCGCGATTCGGTTCAGCGCTGAAAGCGATGCCAGTCGGCTCGAGGAGTTGCAACGCGGTAGCTGGATACCCACAGTGACGCCGGCCGGTCCATACGAGCCACGCAGTTTCTTCCACCACCACCGTCCCGACGAGGTCCTGGTCGCGGTGAACGGCGCCCTGCCGATCGGATACATCGTGGTGCGTCGCGCTTCGCAGATGGCAAGCCACGCCCACGTGGCGTCCATCGACGGACTCGGCGTTGCCGCCGCCTCCCGGCGGCAAGGCGTCGCTGGCGCACTCCTACGCGCCGCCGAGCGTGTCACGGCCGAGCGCGGCTTCACGCGCCTGACGCTGCGCGTGCTCAGCTGCAACGTCGCCGCCCTTGCTCTCTACGCCCGACACGGCTTCGAAACCGAGGGCGTGCTCCGTGGCGAGTTCCAGCTTCCCGTCGGTCCGGGCGGCGGCATCGCGAGCGTAGACGACATCCTGCTCGCAAAACGGGTGGTCTGACCTCGGCGAAACCGCCTTTCGAAACGACACAAGCAGACAGGCTCTCTTTTGCTCCAGGGCTTAGAGCGACCGGCAATAGGCCGACACGTCCTGATAGCCAGCCCGCCACCCTGGGCGGGGAAGATCTTGGTACGAATCTGCCCCTTGAGGGGCGCCCTCGTGCCAAGATCTCGGATGCCTTGGCGTGGCAGCGAGCCTGCCAGATGGTTGCCTGGGGTCAGTGACGGGCCCCTGGGCATGTGCCGCGTCCGCTTCCGGCCGCTCGACCTCCCGCTGCGTCACCACCACCAATTGCCGGCCGCTCTTACACGCCTCGTGGCCAAGTTCGTGCCGCCCGACCATGCGGGACGCCCCGTTACCGACCAGCCGGTTAGCGACCATCCCCCGACCAGCCGGTCAACGACCACAGGGCGGGGCGTACGGGAGGTTGCTGTCGGAACTGGCGGCGGCGATCCGACGGCCATCGGGGCTGAACGCGACCGAGTTCACCCACGTGCCTGGGCCGGTCAGTCTACCTACTGACACGGGGCGGTCCGGCCGAACGAGATCCCACAGGTGAACGTTGCCGTCGGCACTACCGGCCGCGAGCGCCTTCCCGTCCGGACGGAAGGCCACCGAGTAGACCGTCTTGGCGGCACCGCTCAGGGGTGTTCCCACGGCGATCGGCGTGAGCGGCCGGCGGACGTCCCAGAGCCGAACCGTGGTGTCGGCGCTGCCGGCAGCGAGGAACCGGCCGTCCGGGCTGAAGGCGACCGACTGGACGAAACCGGTGAAGCCCTTCAGCGCTGATCCAAGCGGACGTGCCGCGCCCGGGTGGGTGACGTCGAACAACCGGACGGTGTTGTCGGCGCTGCCTGCGGCGAGGGTCCGGCCGTCCGGGCTGAACGCCACCGAGTAGACAGTGTTGGCGGGACCGCTCAGGATGCCGGCAGCCGACGGCGTTCCCTGGTCGGATATATCCCACAATCTGATCGTCCGGTCGCCACCGGCGCTGGCCAACATCCGCCCGTCAGGGCTGAAGGCGAGCGAGTAGACGGTGTCGGTGTGCCCCGACAGTGGTTCACCGACCGGTACCGGCCGGCCCGCATGCGGGAGGGTCCAGAGGCGTACGTCGCCGTCGCTGCCGGCCGCCGCCATCAGCCCGCCGTTCGACAGGAACGCCACCGTCTGCATGACGCCAGGCGGCCCCATGACGCGGGTGACCGTCGGCGACCCGTATGAGTTGAGCAGGCTGGACCTGGACTCGGGTATCGCCGCGATCCGGTAGGCGACCAGTGACAGCTGCATCGCAAGCGCGGCGTCCTTGGCGCGTACCTGGTTGGCGACGGTGGCGACCTGCCGTGCGACCGCCAGGTTCCGCTGTTCGTCGGCGGCAGCGCGCTGTTGCAACGCGAACGCGGTCGAGCCGGCCGAGGCGACGAGGAGTGCGGTCAACGCGGCGAGGAGTTGTTGCATCCTGCGGCTGCGCCGCCGAGCTGTCTGTTGCTCGGCGAGCGCGTGGGCGATGCTGGCATCGAGGAATTCCCGCTCGATTGGGTCCAGCTCAGCATGGTGATCCGGTTCCGCCGCCCACTCGGTGGCGATGGTGAGTCGTCCTCCGCGGTATAGAGCGCTCTGGTCGCGACCCAGACCGCGCCAGGTTTCCGCGGCGGCGGTCAACTGGCGATGAATGCGCAGGCCGGCCCGGTCTGTGTCGATCCACGACCGCAGCCGGGGCCATGCCGTCAACAGGGCCTCGTGGGTGATCGTGACCCGGTCGGCCTGAGCGGTGATGAGCCGGTGACCCACGAACACGTCCAGAACGTCCTGCACGCCGTCCCCGGCCTGGCGAATCTGAGTGTGCGGCACGTACCGACGAGTGTCGGCGACGTCGTCCGCCACGTGGACCAGCCGCAGGAACAACCGACGCGCGAGCTGCTGCTGCAGGGGCGTCAACGAGGCGTATGCCTCCTCGGCGGTCCGTGCGACAGCACCGCGAATGCCGCCCGTGTCACGGTAGTCGGCGGTGGTGAGGCTCGCGCCGCCGCCGCGCTCCCATGTCGACAGGAGGGCATGGGACAGCAGCGGAAGGGCACCGGCGTCGTGCGCTACGTCCGGCGGCACGTCGCCGGGCGGCCGCAGATCCCGCAGGAGCAGCTCAACCAGGCCGTCGTCGACGGTTAGCTTCGCCTGGCGAGCTGGCTCCACGATGGCCCGGCGTAGCTCTGCCTCCCCCATCGGCGCCACGACTACCTGCGCGTTCTGCAGTGCCTCGGCGAGTTGCGGGTAGCGCAAGGCAGCGGCGTAGAAGTCGGCCCGCATCCCGATGACCACGAGAGCGGCGGGGCCCGGCCGGATGGCCGCGCCGTCTCTGGCCGCCGGCAAGCCGGCCGCCGCAGCCAACACCGTCACGAAGGTCTGGCGCTCAACCTCGTCCGCCCCCGCAGTGAACACCTCCTCGAACTGGTCAACGACGATGGCGATTCGCTCGCCGGCCAGCGCCGAGCGAGTCTGGTCCGCATCGGATGGTGGCGTCAGTTCCGGAGCAAGGTGCGGCTCTGCGGACAGCCTGGCCGCGATTTTCCGCGCGTCGTCGCCGGTCAGCGCCGCCAACTGCTCGGCCAGGGACAGCATCGGCCGGAGCCCCGGCGCCAGGATCAGAGGACGCCAACCGAGGTCGGACAGCGAGGCCACAAGGCCCGCCCGCAGGAGCGACGACTTGCCTGAGCCGGAGGGCCCCACGACGGTAAGTAGGCCGCCCCCTGTATTGGCGACGGCGCGCTCAACCAGGTCCGCCACGAGCTTTTCGCGGCCGTGGAACCATTGTGCGTGCTCCGGCTCGAAGCGGGCCAGACCGCGGTACGGCGTGCCCTCTCCCGCTCGTCGTGGCCCCGGCGCTCGGCGGGCTCGGGTGAGCGCCCGCCTCCATCGGTCGAGCATCTCTGGGTCGTCGATGCCGCACGCCCCAAGGATCCGGACGAGTATGTCCGGCGGCTTGACTGGCGGAAGATGAGTCCCTGAGAAGTAGCCACCGGCAGTACTGACGGGGATGTTCACCATCCGCGCCACGTCTCGGACGGTCAGGCCAGCTCGTTCACGGATTCGGGTGAGTTCGCGCCCGAACTCCAGGCGGGTCCGGATGTTTCCGACGTGTTCCGAGTCGATGCCCCAGGTTGTGTCGTCGGGCGTAGCCCTTCCCATCCACACACCCCTACCGCAGACGATGGTTCCTGCCGTCGACCGTCCTCGAGTATCCAATGGATGACGTAGCCGTACGTGTCGCCTTACTGACTGCACGTCATTGCATGGGAAGCGGGAAGAACCGGCGATCGCGCCACCGGAGTGAGCCGTACGAATCTGTCCAGCGCGCGTCCGGGGTTGTCCGGGGAATCCGCCAGACCCTTCCACCGGCCGTTCACACCGGCGACGGTCAACACGACGCCACCGAGGCGTCCGAACACAGCCCGTACTCGGACGGAGGAAAAATGCCCACGATCGCCCACACGACCAGCACCACGGTGAGAGGCACCGGACCAGACGGCCGTGCCACCGGCGCACCGTCGGCGGCGCGCGGGTGGCGCACCCGACTCACCGCAATGGCTGTCGGCCTCGCCGCAGCGCTCACTCTGGTCGGCCCGGCCCAGGCCGCGACTTCCGTACCGGAAACCCAGCAGTCGCTGGCCACGACGGCCTCAGCGGTGCGTCCGGACACGGCCGTCAAGCCTCTCGCCTACCCCAGGGGCTACGTCACCGAAGGCAACCTCCGCCGGAACCCCAACCTGGGCGCAGAAAAGATCGTCACCATCTACAACCAGTGGGTCGAGATCAGCTGCTGGATTGACGGCGGGCCGAACGGATTCGGCTCGAACCGGTGGTTCAAGGCCCACTACTACAGCCACGTCGGCTACCTCAGCAGTGGCGTGGTGAGCAGTCAGCCATCTGTGGGTGCCTGCTAGCAGACCACACCAAGCCGAGTTTGCTCGGCGCTGGCAGCACATCGCCAGCGCCGAGCATCCGGTCGCACGCGTACAGCGCGCGGCCTGCCATGGACGCACCGTCACACCATCAGCGTGATCGGCGTTCGCCACCCTGGGAACGGGCGGTCGACGACGCCTTCCCGCAATCGCCACGTTGGTCGGGACGAGATGGCGCCGGATCCCCAAGCTATCCGGCTCCAACCCAGTCCACGACCAACCGGCCGGGCCGGACCTACCCGGACCGGACACCCCCGACCCGGGCGTTCACCCTCGTCGCCGGTATCGGGCCGGCCCGTACCTTCGTTCACGCCCGGTCATGAGCGACCGCGCGCGGATCGACGCACGATGCAGGTGTCCGGGGCAAGGCCACCTTGCCTCCCGCCCCGGCTCGGGCCCACGACGGGAGGAGTTGCCGGAGTGGTCCTCCCAACGGATCGGTTCCAGGTACCGGACCGGGACGCGAGCGTGAAGGTTGGTTTTGCTGCCCCGGTCGCCGGTGACGCAGGCGACCAGAGGCCAGATGTCGAGGAGTTTGCCGTTGGCATTGACGCGGAACACGCCGTCGCCGGTGTCGGCGAGGCCGGAGTGGCAGTGGACGCAGCGGGACGCGCGCAGGGGGAGGCGCGTACGCCGAAGGGTCCAGGACAGCTCGATATGAGGACGCGTAGACATGATCTCCCTGAAGACCTGACGGAAGGCATGGGAAACGAGCCGACGGCGACGTCGGCGACCGATGCGGGAAGGTGTCAGGTCTACAGAGCAGGCGGCGTCACGCGGGGTGAAGTCCTCTCGTCAGAGTGGGCCGGAGCAGAAGATCCAGTTGCAAGGTAAGGCGGCTCGGGCCGGCGAGGCCACCTGTTTTGTCCTCATGGCGAACCAGCCACGCCACGGGCAGGGCCGGCGGTGATTCAGCGGGCGGGAAGCGGCTCGGACGGTGGCCGCCAATCCCGCCTGATCAGCCCGTAGACCCACGAGTCAGAGACCTCGCCGTTCACGACGCAGTCTTCCCGCAACGTCCCTTCACGCACGAACCCGAGTTTCTCCAGCACCCGGGCAGATGCCGCGTTGCGGGTATCGGTCTCCGCCTGGACGCGATTCAGGTCCAGCGTGTCGAATGCCCACCTCAGCAAGGCACGCGCGGCCTCCGTCGCGTAGCCGTGACCCCATGCCGCATCGTCGAAGCAGTAGCCCAGCGATGCGCTGCGGTAGTCCGGATTCCACCGGTTGAGGCTGCACCAGCCGATGAACGCCCCGTCGGAGACTCGATCCACGGCCAGCCGCGCCCCGGTGCCCTCCTCTGCCATCTGCCGGCAGGCCGAGATGAACCGCTCGGCGCGTACGCGTTCGCTCCACGGCGGCGCGTCCCAGTAGCGCAGCACGTAGGCGCTGCTGTGCAGCGCGAAGAGGGCGTTGGCATCCTCACCGTCGAAGGGACGCAGCTGGAGGCGAGTGGTGTGCAGCGTGGGGGTGGGCAGCGGCGGGCGCGTCATGTTCTCTCCATGATTGGTGGCCGGTCAACCAGACCTCCGCTGCCGGCCCGGCGCAACGGGTTTTTCCACGGTGAGTGCGGCGGTGACGAGCCCGACCGGGGTCCGGTCAGGCTGAAATCCACGCGGCCGTCGGCGCAGCTTCGGATGAACGGCCAGACCAATTCGCGCTCACGGCCCATTGGGCGTGCAGGTGTGCCAGCTAACATCTTGAGGTGTGGCCTAAACGCAGGACGCGCCTGGAAAATCGGGTCGTCGCCAAGGCGATGCGGTCCTTCTTCTCGTCGTTGTCGCAGGACGAACTCGCCCAACCTGCGAGTGTTGCCAGGGCTTACGCCGCGCACCTGTTCGACGAGGAACGGCAGCGGTTGGTCGCCGAAAAGCGGCTCGCCCGGTCTCCGTTCCACGTAGGGATCGGCGTGAGTGATGCCGAGTTCGCGGGCATCACCAAGAGGGCCCTGCTGGTGTCGGACACCCTGATGCTTTCTCACGAGCAGCGGCACCCAGCGCATGACACCGGCTTGACCACGTACGGCAGCAGCATGCTGCTCGAACCGCCGCTGCTGCCTGGCATACCAGCGCCGGCTATCAACAAATACATGGCACGGGTACGCATGCACTGTCCCGACCTGGAGTCTCTGGGGCAGTGGCTGGTCTCGTGCCGGGAGCTGTTGTGTGCGGGGCTGGTCTGGTACCTGCCGCGCTACTCGATCCTCGACAATCCCCTCATGGCCGTCATACACAACGGCTGGCAGCAGCGACACCTGTCGCTACAGGAACGGATGGCATATTGGACTGATCGATCCGAGCCGGAAGTCAAAGTGCCGTCGTTGTTCGACTTCATGGCGGCCAGTGGCCGAATTGTCGCGTTGGAGAACACTCCACCCCTGCTGAGCCGAGTCGTCATTCCCGTCACCCAACTCGACCTGCCGTTCCTCGAAGGGATCTCGCTCGGGGACTACGGAAAGATCACCGCGGATCATCTTGATTCCGCTCAGACCTTCAAGCGCTGGCTGCAGGATCAGCTGCTGGACCTGGATACCGCACTCGATGCTGTGGAACGCGACCGGGCGCTGATCCGCATCGGACACGACATCGCTGACGGCGTCCGCAGCGTGAGCGCTGACCTGAGCACCATCCGACGTAAGCGGGCTGTCTCCGCCACCGGTGCCGTCCTAGGCACGGTCACCGCCACACTTGCCGTCGTGTACGGCCCCGCGTTTCAGGTTGCCGCCACGATCGCCGGCATCGCAGGAGCCGGTAGCGTGTGGACGGCAGTGCAGTCCTGGGCGGACAACAACGCTCTGACGTTGAAGACCAACCGCTGGTATTTCGTGTGGTCCCTGACTCGACACAGCGAACGCTACGACGAGACCTGAACACGCTCGGCACGCGGTGACCGACGGGAATCGCGGCCTCCGGGCGTCGGACGCACTCTCGGCCAGGAGCGTGCACCGGACTTCCGCGCCGCACCGGCGACCTGCGCACGCAGGATGGTTCAGGCGGTCAGCAGGCGGAGACCGAGTTCTGCCGCGTCGAGGGCGACGAGGTCGCGGTTGCGGGTGGCCCACCGGCCCGAGGAGAGATCCTCGCGGAGCGCGCTCACTGCCCGCTGCTCGGCCTGCGGCCCGACTCTGGTCCACACCGATACTGCGCGGCGCACGTGCTCTTCCAGATATGCCTCGGGCCGGCGCCAGTACGCCTCGAAGAAACCGTCCGTGCAGTCCCACGGTACGAGCACCGGCTCCGCGCGCCCACCGATCGCGCGGGTCAGGTCGGCCATGGACGGCCAGCCGACGAGCAGGTCAGCGAACTCCGGCAGGTAGTCGCGGGTGAGCCAGAACCGCTCACGCCAACCGGTGTTGTCGGCGTCGTACGTGAACACCACCACGCGGCGGGCCACCCGCCGCATCTCCTGTAGGCCGGCAATCGGATCCGGCCAGTGATGAACGGTGCTGACCGCCATCGCGACGTCGAAGGACTGGTCCTCGAACGGTAGGTTCTCCGCCCGGGCGGCCACGCACGGTGCGGCGCCGGCTGGACGCTGGGCCCGCATAACCGCCGACGGTTCCACCGCCGTGACGGCACGGTCCGGTGGTTCGTACGATCCGGTTCCAGCCCCGACGTTCAGGACGGTGCGTGCGTCCCCGAGCGCCGCCCAGATGCGCGCGGCGATCCGCGGCTCGGTGCGCCGCGTCGCCGGGTACGCGGATCCGATGGTGTCGTACAACTGAGCGCCGAACACTCTCAGTTGCTCCTCCGGTGTGGTCCTGATGCCCATCGCCCGCGCCTCCAGTTCTCTGTCGATAGCCGTCACCATGGCGGCAGCCCGGTCGCGCTGTGCTCGGAGCAGATTGCGCAGTCGGCGCAGGTGCGCGACCGCGTCGGTGGCTGGGTCGTGCACCAGATTCGCGATCTCGCCCAGCCCGAAACCCAGCCGCCGGTAGGCGAGCACCTCCCGCAGCCGCTCCACGTCGTCCGCCGAGTAGGCCCTATGCCCGGCGGCGGTCCGCATCGACGGCGGCAGGAGGCCGATAGCGTCGTAGTGATGCAGCGTGCGGACGGTTACGCCAGCCAGCTCGGCGACACGCCCCACAGTCAAGTGCCCCTCCACGCCACCGACTATCTGACATGACGCCGGGTCAGGGGCAAGCGTGTCGGCCGACATGAGCGGCTTTGCCGGAGCCGGCTCGGCCCCACCGGACCGTGCGCCCAGGTGACCGGCACACCCCGGTGAGATCCGTCATGGGCGTACGGAGCCCCTATGGGTCGACGGCGAGGAAGACGCGGATGGTGTCGGCGATGGCGGGCCAGTCGGGGCTGAGCTCGTAGAAGTGGTGGCTGGCCTGGCTCTGCGCCAACTCGGCCCGGGGAAGCCGGGCGACCAGTGCCTCGGCGTGGGCGAACGGCACCGCGCCGTCGAGGCGGCTGGCGATCACCAGGGCAGGCTGGCTGACCTGTGCGGTGAGATCCTCGCGGGGCCGCATGTCGTTGCGGAAACCGGCCCCGGCGCGCATCTGGGAGAACAGCCAGGCCAACCACGTACGCTGCGTGGGGCTCAACTGCTCGAGCGCGCGTCCGCCGGGCAGGGTCGACAGGCCGTGCAGCAGTTGCCGGATGCCGAAGTTCGGGGATCGGCGCAGCAGCGCCCGTATCCCGCCCCAGGTGAAGCGCTCCGTGTGGGGCGAGAACATGACACTCGTCAGCAGGCGGGTGGGGCGGTCGGGATAGGGCAGCGGCCCCACGGCGCACTGGAGGATCAGCCGTTCGACCAGGTCGGGGTGGCGTGCGGCGAGCGCCACCGCGCTCGGCCCGCCGGCGGAGATGCCGACGACCGCCGCGACCCGGGTAATTTCCAACTGCCGGCAGAGGTCGGCGGTCACGTCGGCGAACCCGGGCACGGTGGTCCCGGTGGCCAGCGGCGTGCGGCCGTACCCGGGACGCGACGGTGCCAGGACAGTGAGGTTCGCGTCGGCGTACACCTGCTCGTCCAGCGTCAGGCTGGCCCGCATGTGTCCGCCGTGGAACACCACGACGGTGGCGTCGCCACGTCGGTCCAGCCGGTATTCCACCGGGCCGGCCGGCAGCTTCGCGATGCTCGTCGGGCGTTCGGTCAGCTGTTCCACCCTCCGATGCTAGGACACCGGCACGTGCCTGGGCTGTCCCTGCATCGACAAGATCAAGTCTGCCTCACCTGCTGGTCCGGCGGTTCGAGGAGGCGTTGCAGTAGCAGCAGACCGCTCTTGAGATCGGCGCTCCGGTCGAGCAACCACTGGGTACTCAGGCCGTCGGCCGCCGCGAGGACGAGCGAGGCCGCTTCCGCCAGGGAGATGTCCGACCGTACGCTTCCCGCCGCCTGGCCCTCCGCGAGAAGTTCCATGATCTTCCCTCGCAGGTCGGCGTACCGCTCGGAGAAGTGCGCCCGGGAGCGGTCGTTGCCCGCCTCCAGGGCGTGCGCCACCATGCTGTTCAGCAGGGCCATCAGCCCCGGCACCCGGATGCTGTGCTCGGTCGATCGATGGATCAGGTCGACGAAGGTGCCGTCTCCGTCGTACGGGGCGTCGAGGAAGCGGCGGTCGTGTTCCCGCAGCACCTCGATGAAGAGTTGCTCGCGGGTGCCGAAGTGGTGCTTGAGCACCGGATGCGTCACGCCGATCGCCTCACCGATGGCGCGCAGCGAGGTGCCCTCGAATCCCAGCCGGTCGTAGACCGCCAGCACCTCGTCGATGATCTGCTGCCGCCGCGCGAGTCCCTTGGCGTACGGGCCCCGCTTCGGTGAACCCGCCTGCCGGGCGGGCGGGATGCCCTCTGGGTCTCGATCGGTCATCGCATACCTCCAAGGCGATCGGCGGGCCGGTGGTGCCCCGCCGGTTCGATCCTATGACGACAGCCACAAAAATATCCATCCGGATATTTTCAGGCTACTGTCTCCTCCAAGCGATCGACCGATCGCCGGGTGCTCCGCCGGTTCGCGCCGCGAGCACCCACGGCGAGACCTGGTCACAGACACGCTGGAGGAGACGGCATGGCATGGCAGTTGTTCAGGCTCGGACGCTGGTCGTTCCGACGCCGGTGGACCGTGACGGGAATCTGGGTCCTGCTACTCCTCACCGTCGCGCTCGGGGCCGCGACCCTGTCGGGCAAGACCAATGACAGCTTCGAGTTGTCCGGCATCGAGTCGACGCAGGCGTTCGAGCTGATCAGGGAACGCGATCCCGATGCCGTACCGGACGGCGCGACGGCGCGGGTGGTGTTCCAGGCCCCGGACGGCGAGTCACTGGCAGACCCGGCCAACACCCAAGCCGTGTCGGCCGCGCTCGCGGCACTGAGGACGAGTCACGTCCTGTCGATCGCCGACCCGTTCGCCACGGGGACGATCTCCGAGGACGGGCGTACCGGCTTCGCCTCGGTCAGCTACGACCGCGGCGCGGTCGATCTGTCCGAGACGGACCGGGAGGCCCTCGAAGCTGCCCGTACCGTCGCCGAGGAAGCCGGACTGACCGCAACCATCGGCGGAGACGTACTCGGAGTGGAAATCGGCGGAGCGGTCGCCGAACTGATCGGCATCGCCGTCGCCTTCGTGGTGCTGGCCCTCACCCTCGGGTCGCTCGTCGCGGCCGGGATGCCGCTGCTGACCGCGCTGGTCGGCGTCGGCATCGGGATGGCCGCCATCGCCACCCTGACCGGGTTCGTCGACCTCGGCACCACGACCCCCGCGCTCGGCACGATGCTCGGGCTGGCGGTCGGCATCGACTACGCGCTGTTCATCCTGTCCCGCTACCAGGCCGAGGTGCGCCAGGGCCGCCCGCTGGAGGAGGCGGCCGGCCGCGCCGTGGGCACCGCAGGCTCCGCGGTGGTGTTCGCCGGCCTCACCGTCGTCATCGCACTCGTCGGCCTCGCCGTGTGCGGCATCGGATTCCTCACCGAGATGGGCCTGGGCGGAGCGTTCACCGTCGCCCTCGCCGTACTGATCGCGCTCACCCTGCTGCCCGCGCTGCTCGGATTCGCCGGCACCCGCATCACGAAGCGACGTCCTCGCGCCGTCAACAAGCGCCCCGTCGCCGCCACGGGCACCGGCGCCGACCAGAACCCTGACGAGCCACGTACCCTCGGTCGCCGTTGGGTCGAGGGCCTCGCCCGGCTTCGCTGGCCCGCGCTCCTCCTCGGGATCACCGCCGCCGCCGTGGCCTCCATCCCCGTGGCCTCCCTGCAACTCGCCCTCCCGGACGACAGCACCAAACCCGCAGGCAGCGACGTACGCGTCGCCTACGACCTCATCGACGAGCACTTCGGCGCCGGAGCCAACGGGCCGCTGCTCGTCGTCATCGACACCCGGGAAGCCCCGGACCCGGCCGCCGCAGTCGAGACCGCCACCGAGCGGCTGCACACGCTGGCCGCCGAAAGCGGCTCCGACATCGCCGCGGTGATCCCGGCCATCACCAGCGACAGCCCGCAGGCACAGCAGGCCTACGCGCACCAGCTCGCCACGGCGCAGTACGCGACCCTCACGGTGATCCCCCGCTCCGGACCGTCGGACGAATCCACCAAGGACCTCGTCGCCGACATCCGGGACACGCTGTCGAACCTGCCGGCGCAGAGCGGAGCCCGAGCACTGGTCACCGGCGTCACCGCGGTCGGCGTCGACATCTCCAACGAGCTGACCGAGGTGTTCCCGCTCTACCTCGCCGTCGTCGTGGGACTGGCGCTCATCCTGCTCATCGCGGTGTTCCGCTCGATCTGGGTGCCCGTCAAGGCCGCGCTCGGCTTCCTGTTCTCCGTCGGCGTCTCGCTGGGGGCGACGGTGGCGGTCTTCCAATGGGGCTGGCTCAACGAACTCGTCGGGCTCGACACCAGCGGCCCGGTGCTGTTCCTGCTGCCGATCCTGCTCACCGGCATCCTGTTCGGCCTGGCGATGGACTACGAGGTCTTCCTCGTCACCCGCATGCGAGAGTGCTACGTCCACGGCACTCCAGCACGCCAAGCCGTCATCGACGGGTTCACCCACAGCGCCCGCGTCGTGGCCGCCGCAGCCCTCATCATGGTCGGCGTGTTCGCCGGCTTCACCCTCACCGACGACATCATCCTCAAGACCATCGGGTTCGCCCTGGCCATCGGCGTCCTGGTCGACGCCTTCCTGGTCCGCATGCTCATCGTCCCCGCCGCCATGCTGATCCTCGGCCGGCGAATCTGGTGGATGCCCCGCTGGATGAACAAGGTCGTGCCGACCCTGGACATCGAAGGCGAGGCACTCGCCCGACACGGGTAAGAGCGGCCGGCAATTGGTGGTGGTGACGCAGCGGGAGGTCGAGCGGCCGGAAGCGGACGCGGCACATGCCCATGGGCCCGTCACTGACCCCAGGCAACCATCTGGCAGGCTCGCTGCCACGCCAAGGCATCCGAGATCTTGGCACGAGGGCGCCCCTCAAAGGGCAGATTCGTACCAAGATCTTCCCCGCCCAGGGTGGCGGGCTGGCTATCAGGACGTGTCGGCCTATTGCCGGTCGCTCTAAGCGCCGGGTTGACCGGCCATCCGAGTGCGGCCTTCCCGGGAATCGGGGCACCAGGCCGCCGGCGGACGGCAGCACGCAGGCACGGGATCCATCGATCATCGGAGTTCTCCACGCTCCGTGACCGATGGAGTCCCGTGCCTGCGCTGCCAGCCTCGGGCAGATCCGGAACAACGGCATACCGACTTAGAGCGGCCGGCAATTGGTGGTGGTGACGCAGCGGGAGGTCGAGCGGCCGGGCACATGCCCATGGGCCCGTCACTGACCCCAGGCAACCATCTGGCAGGCTCGCTGCCCCGCCAAGGCATCCGAG
>NZ_SJJR01000018.1 GCF_004331455.1 Micromonospora zingiberis | reverse complement strand
CCGCTACCCCGTCATCCGCAAGAACGCCATCCACAAGGGCAAATAACACCCCACCCCCACACCACCACGAACACACCCACACCACACCGCCAGACCACCCTGCCCACAGAACGGTCAAAACACGAGGCCCGCCGCGCGCAGCAGCGCGCGGCGGGCGGCCCAGCGCTACGCGTGGGGTAGGCGGTTTCGGCGTCGGGCGAGGAGCAGCATGATGCCGCCACCGGCCAGCATGACCAGACCGATTCCGGTGATCAGCCCGGTCTGCGATCCGGTGATCGGCAAGTTACCCCCGCCACCGCTGCCGCCGTCGTCTCCGCCGCTCCGGCGTGCGGCGACCACGACGGAGAATCCGTCCTGGTTGTCGCTGGCATCCACATCCGCCGCCGGTACGGCGACCGCGTTCACCGGAAGCTTGGTACGCACCAGGTCGGACTTGGCGTCGATCTCCTCGATCAAGCCCTCGACCTGCACGGTTCCGCCTTGCAGCGTGACGGGTGCCTTGGTGGCGGTCGACACCGTCACCAGATTGACCAACTCGACGGCGGAGTGGATGTCGTCCTTCGGGTCGGTGTCCGCACCGACCGGTACGAGCGCGAGCGTGTCGTAGGTGCAGACCGCAGACCGTCCGTCGTCGTCGGTCGCGCATTCCTCGGGCGGCTGGGTGAAGGTGACGCCCTTGGGCAGGCCCAGGGTGACCTTGACTCCGCTGACCGGCTTCCGGCCCTGGTTGACGATTTGGTACCGCACCGCGCCCGTCTCTCCGGGGTTCAACGGGCCGGTCGCTTCGAGCCGGCCGCCCGCATCGACGCGCACCGACTGCTTCACGTCCGGGGCGATTACCGACAGGTCAGCCTCGGAATCGTCGACGATCTTGAGCGTGAACGTCTTCTCGATGTCGGGCGACCTCTCGTCGTCCCAGTACGCGTGCGCGGTGACCACGAACGTGCCTTCGTACGGCTCGTTCTTCTCGCGGACACGTATGTTGAGAGGAATCTCCACCGTCCCGCCGGGTGCCGGCATCAACTCCGGATACTGCTGGTCAGCGAGGTAGCAGTAGAAATGGTCGGGCTCACCGTCGCACTCGCCGATGTCGGTGCCCGCCCCCGGCCACTCGACTGAGGCCTTTTGCCATGAGTCCGGATCGGTCGGGCGGACGTTGAACTGCCAGGCGGTCGGTGTCTCGTCGGTCGTCAGGTTGGTGAATCTCAGAAAGATCCTCTTCTTTTCGATCCCCAGTGGAGCCGTCGTACTGTTCAGATCGAAGGTGAACTTTGGTTCCGGGTCCACCGCAGCGGCGGGACCAGCGGGGACAGCAGTCCCGGCAAGGGCAAGCAACGTGGCGGCCACCGTTCGTGACAGCCAGCGACGACCAACAGCCACAGCAGAACCCCTCAGGTGAATGGTCAGTGTGGTAGATGACACTATTCGCAATCAGCTGCCGGTGCTAACCCCTTCACTCGGGACGCGCCACCCGCGGACCCGTAACTGGGTACCTTGGGAATCATGCCTGTGCCGAATGATCCCGATCCCCGACTCCAGTCGTACGCCGACCCGCAGCGCCTGGTCACCACCGAGTGGCTGGCGCAGCACCTGGGCGACGAAGGGCTCGTCGTCGTCGAGTCCGACGAGGACGTGCTGCTCTACGACACCGGCCACATTCCCGGCGCGGTCAAGGTCGACTGGCATCTGGAGTTGAACGACCAGGTGACCCGCGACTATCTGGACGCCGAGCGGTTCGCCGAACTCTGCGCCGCCAAGGGCATCGGCCGCGACGACACCGTCGTCTTCTACGGCGACAATTTCAATTGGTGGGCCGCGTACGCCCTCTGGGTTTTCACGCTTTTCGGCCACCCGGACGTGCGGCTGCTCGACGGCGGGCGGCAGAAGTGGATCGCCGAGGGGCGGGCGACGACCCGCGACAAGCCGAGCCGGCCGCGAGCGCAGTACCCGGTCCCGCGCCGCGACGACGCGCCGGTGCGGGCGTTCCGCGAGGAGGTCGCCGCGCACGTCGCGGCGGGTCGGCCGTTGGTCGACGTGCGTTCTCCGGGCGAGTACACCGGCGAGATGCTGCACATGCCGGACTATCCGCAGGAGGGTGCGCTGCGTGGCGGACACATCCCGGGTGCGGTGAACAAGCCGTGGAAGTCCGCCGCCAACGACGACGGCACGTTCAAACCAGCCGGTGAATTGCGTGCCATCTACGCCGACCAACTCGGGCTCAGCCCGGACGACGACGTCATCGCGTACTGCCGCATCGGCGAGCGCTCCAGCCACACCTGGTTCGTGCTGCGTCACCTGCTCGGCTACCCGCAGGTGCGCAACTACGACGGCTCCTGGACCGAGTGGGGCAACCTGGTCCGCGCGCCGGTCGTCAAGGGCCCGAACCCGACCTGATCCGTTGGCGGGTGGGTCAGGGATCGACCCGGGCCTGGGTCGGGTCGGCGGTGAGATACCGCTGGATGGTGGGGGCGAGCCAGGTGAGCAGGTCGGCAGGGGGAATGTCGACCATCGGTGGTAGGCGCAGGACGTAGCGGGTGAGCGCCACCCCGAGCAGTTGACTGGCGATCAGGCCGGCCCGGCGGGGGGCCTGGGTGGGGTCGGCCACCACCCGGGCCACCGCCACGCCGAGTTGGCCGGCGAAGATGGCGCGTACCCGCTCCGCCGCGCCCGGGTTGGTGCACGCCGTGCGCAGCAGGGCGGGCAGCGTCGCGTCCCCCTCCCACCGGGTCAGGAAGTGGCCGACCAGCGCTTCGCCGAGGCGCTCGGGCGGCACCCCGGCGAAGTCCGGCAGCCGCAGATCGAACTCGGCCGCCGCCGCGAACAGCCCCTCCTTGCTGCCGTAGTAGCGCATCACCATGGACGGATCGATCCGGGCGTCGGCGGCGATGGCGCGGATCGTCGCCCGGTCGTAGCCGTCGGCGGCGAAGCGGGCCTGGGCCGCGCGCAGGATGGCCGCCCGGGTCGCGTCCGAGCGGCGTGTCCGCCCCGCCCCGGCTGCCGGCTCCGCGTCCGGTCCGCCCCGCTGAGGGTGTACGCCATCAGTCATGTGACCGACCGTATGCCAACGGCTGTTGACTTCCCAGCTCGGGGGCGCCTAGCGTTGCCAACAAGTGTTGGCCAACGATTGTTGGCATGGCTCTCAGGGAGGTCGTCATGCTGCCCGAACGAACGGACGTCCTGATCGTCGGTGCCGGCCCAACCGGGCTGACCGCAGCGCTCACCCTGGCCCGCCGAGGGGTCGAGGTGACCCTGGTGGACGAGCGGGAACAGCCGCAGGTGACCTCGCGGGCGGCGGTCGTGCACGCGTACACCCTGGAGTTGCTGGACCGCATCGGCGCGGGCGCGCCGCTGGTGGCGCGCGGGCTGCGGGCGCCCCGGTTCAGCGTCCGCGACCGGGACCGGGTGCTGGTCACGGTGCCGTTCCACCGACTGCCGACCCGCCACCGGTACGCGCTGATGGTCTCCCAGTCGGTCACCGAGCAGGTGCTCACCGAACGGCTGGCCGAGGCGGGCGGGCGGGTGCTGCGACCGTACCGGCTGACCGGCCTGCACCACGACGCTGCCGGCGCGGTGGCGCGGTTCGACGGCGCGACCGTGCGGGCCCGATGGGTGATCGCGGCCGACGGAATCCACAGCACCGTACGGACCCTGGCCGGGATTCCCTTCACCGGGCCGGCCGACACCGAAGAGTCGTTCGTCCTGGCCGACGTGCTCGTCGACAGCACGCTGCCCCGCGACGGTGCGTCCGTCTTCCTCGCCCGTGGTGGGCCGCTGGTCTGGGCACCACTACCCGACGAGCGGGTCCGGCTGGTCGCCACGGCGACCGACCCGCCGGCCGAGCCCGACGCGGCATACCTGCAACGGTTGCTCGACGAACGAGGTCCCGCCCAGCGGCCGGACCGGGTACGCGAGGTGTTCTGGTCGTCCCGCTTCCGGCTGCACCGCCGGGTCGCCGAGACGTTCCGGGCCGGGCCGATCCTGCTGGCCGGTGATGCCGGTCACGTGCACAGCCCGGCCGGCGGGCAGGGCATGAACCTCGGCATCTGCGACGCGGTCGACCTCGGCGAGACCCTGGCCGACGTGCTGGCCGGCGGCCCCGACCGCCTGCTCGACGAGTACGCGGACCGGCGCCGCCCGCTCGCGCACGAGGTGGCCGGGTTCGCCGATCGGCTGACCCGGCTCGCCGTCGTACCGCCTGCCGGCCGGCCGGTCCGGAACCTGCTGCTGCGCCTGGTCTCGGCGCTGCCACCGGTACGCCACCGGGTCGCCCTGCGCCTGTCCGGCCTGAACCAGCGGGTCACCGTTCGGCAGTGACCACCCGAGGTGGGCAGGCCAGGGTCGGTGATCTGCCGGGACCACCGGCGGGCTTGTCTGCCGCCGTCGCTGCTCGGCCGGGTTTCCCGGTAATCGGACTGGCGGGTAACCGAGGCTGCACCCCGTCACCACCCGGGGTCTACGCTTGCCCGGTGACGGTGGAGCAGCGGGCCCGCGGCGCGAACAGCGGGGCCACGGGGACGGGGCGGCGCCGGTCCCGCAAGGACGAGATCCTGGAGATCGCGGTGGGGCTGTTCGCCTCTCGCGGCTACCACGGTGTGTCGATGGACGACATCGGCGCGGCGGCCGGCGTGACCGGTCCGGCGCTTTACCACCACTTCGCCGGCAAGGAGGCGATGCTGGTCGCCGCGCTGGTGCCGGTCAGCGAAGGGCTGCTCGACGGCGGTCGACAGCGCGCCGCCGCCCACCCGGGCGATCCCCGCGCCGCGTTGGAGTCGTTGATCGACTTCCACGTCGACTTCGCGTTGGCCAATCCCGCCGTCATCGCGTTGCACCTGCACGAGCTGGACCGGCTGCCCGAGGAGCCCCGGCGGCGCATCCGGCGCCTCCAGCGGCTCTACGTGGAGGAGTGGGTGACGGTGCTGACCGCGCTGCATGCCGGGCTGCCCGACGGCGAGGCACGGGTGCTGGCCCACGCCGCGTTCGGCCTGATGAACTCCACCCCGTTCCTCGGCGGCGAGGTCGACCGTCGGCGCCGCGCCGAGCTGCTGCGGGCGGCCACCCTCGCCGCGCTTCTCGCCCCCACCGCACCAGCCTGAGGTCTCTCCCTCCGCCCGCACCCAGTGGCGCGGGCGTCGACCCGCGCCGATGCTTCGCTGCTCAACGGCGTTAACAAGGGGCCCTTGCTATACCGGAGGCGTTAAGAGGGGGCCCTTCCTTGCTCCGTGGTGACGTGCTTTCCTAGCATGCGTTTCCCACCATCTGGACGCTCGGAGGAACCATGATCGAGTCGCTGCTGGTCGCCAACCGGGGCGAGATCGCCCGCCGGATCATTCGTACCGCGCGGCGGCTCGGCGTACGCGCGATCGCGGTGCACTCGGAAGCCGATGTCGATCTGCCGTTCGTGCGCGAGGCCGACGAGGCGGTCTGCGTCGGCCCGGCCAACCCGGCACAGAGCTACCGCAACACCGAGGCGATCCTCGCCGCCGCGAAGTCGACCGGCGCGCAGGCCATCCACCCCGGCTACGGCTTCCTGTCGGAGAACGCCGACTTCGCCCGTACCGTCGAGGCCGCCGGCCTGATCTGGGTCGGGCCGGGGGCGGACGCGATCAGCGCGATGGGCGACAAGATCAACGCACGCAACCTGATGGCCGCCGCCGGGGTTCCGGTGGCGCCCGGCACCACCGAACCGGCGGCGGACCTCGCGGCGGCGCTGGGCGCGGCGGCAGAGATCGGCTACCCGGTGATGGTGAAGGCCGCCGCAGGCGGCGGTGGCATGGGCATGGGCGTGGCGGTCGACGAGGACGCGCTGCGGACCGAGTACGACAAGGTGCGCGCGTTCGCCGAGCGGATGTTCGGCGACGGATCGGTGTTGATCGAGCGGTACTTCCCCCGGGTGCGGCACGTGGAGGTGCAGATCCTCGGCCTGGCCGACGGCCGGGTGGTGGCCCTCGGGGAGCGCGAGTGCTCGGTGCAGCGCCGCAACCAGAAGCTGGTCGAGGAGTCGCCCTCCCCGGCGGTGTCGCCGGAACTGCGGGCCCGCCTGCTCGCGGCGGCGGTACGGGCCGGTGAGGCGGTCAACTACCGCAACGCGGGCACCGTGGAGTGCCTGTTGGTCCCGCGCCAGCGGGACGGCAAGGATGATGATGCCGCCGCTGAGGAATTCTTCTTCCTGGAGATGAACACCCGGCTCCAGGTGGAGCACCCGGTGACCGAGCTGGTCTACGGCCTCGACCTCGTCGAGGAGCAGTTGCGGGTGGCCGCCGGCCTGGCCCCCACGTTCGACCCGGACGCGCTCGACCCGCGCGGCCACGCCATCGAGCTGCGGATCAACGCCGAGGACCCGAAGCGCTTCCTGCCCGGCCCGGGAGTGATCAAGACCTGGGTGGAGCCCACCGGCGAGGGGGTCCGCGTCGACTCCGGGTACGTCGAGGGCAACACCGTGACCCCGTTCTACGACAGCCTGATGGCGAAGCTGATCGTCAGCGCCGACACCCGATCCGAGGCGATCGCCCGGGCCCGCGCGGCCGTGGCCGACTTCGCCCTGGCCGGCCCCAAGAACAACCTCCCCTTCTTCGCCGAACTGCTGGAAAACCCCGAGTTCACCTCCGGCGACTACGACACCGCCCTAATCACCCGCATGCGCTAACCCCCAACCCCCCACCCGGTCGGCCGCCCCCGCCCGGTTGACGCTGCGTTGATCAAGAGGTTTGCGTCAGGATTCGGGCTCGACCCGACGCAAACCTCTTGATCAACCAGCCGGGTTGGTGGGGTGACATGCTGGTGGGAGCAGGAACAGCGCCGTGTCACAGTGAGGTGATTTCAGATGGCGGAACTGCCGGAGTTCGTGTCGATCCGGGAGGTCGGGCCGCGCGACGGGTTGCAGAACGAGGAGCCGATCCCGACCGAGGCCAAGGTGCGGTTGCTCGACGCGCTGTCGCGCACCGGCGTACGGCGGATCGAGGCGGTGTCGTTCGTACACCCCAAGGCGATCCCGCAGATGGCCGACGCGGACGAGGTGTGGCAGCGCGCGACGAAGGTCGACGGGGTCCGCTACTCGGCGCTGGTGCCGAACACCCGGGGCGCACAGCGCGCCCTGTCCGCCGGGTTCACCGAGATCGAAGTCGTCGTCTCCGCCAGCGACACGCACAACCGGCGCAACGTCAACCGCGCCACCGACGAGTCGCTGGACGACATCGCCGAGCTGATCGACCTGCTGCACGGCGCCGGGGCACGGGCCGAGGTGATCATCGCGACGAGCTTCGGCTGCCCCTACGAGGGGGACATCGACCCGGCCCGGGTGGCGGCCATCGTGGACCGGGTGGTCCGCGACGGCGCCGACCGCGTGGCCTTCGGCGACACCACCGGCATGGGTACGCCCCGACGGGTCCGTGACCTGCTCACCGCCGTACGCGACCGCAACGCGCACATCCCGTTGCTGCTGCACTTCCACAACACCCGGGGTACCGCCCTGGCGAACCTGTTGACCGCGCTGGAGTTCGGGGTGACCGAGTTCGACGCCAGCGTCGGTGGTCTCGGCGGCTGCCCGTACGCCCCGGGTGCCAGCGGCAACCTCGCCACCGAGGAGGCGGTGCACATGCTGCACGACATGGGCATCGACACCGGCATCGACCTGGACGCCCTGATCTCCGCCGCCGAACTGGCTGAGCAACTGACCGCCCGCCCGCTTCCCTCCGGAGTCCTCCGCGCCGGCCCCCGCACCCGCCTAACCCCCACCCCCTAACCCCACCCCACCCTGCCCTCCCTACCCGTTACCCCCCACGCCCCGCCCCCACCCCCACGCCCCGCCCCACCCCCACGCCCCGCCCGCCCGCCCCACAAGCTTTCGTCGATCATGCAGTTCTGGTCGGCTATTCGCGGCTTTCGTGATGTTTTGCGGCGACCGAAAGTGCAAGATCGCCGAGGCGGGGGCGGCGGCGGGGGCGGCGCTGGGGCGGGGCGGGGGTGAGGGTGGTGCGGGGTGGGGGTGGGTGCGGTAGCCTAACGATCGTTCAGGCTGATCGGGTTGGGGAGCCGCTGTGACGGTTGACGGTGAGGCGCTGGAGCGGCTGAATAAGCGCGTTCGGGGCGGCGGTGCGGAGAAGTACCACGCGGCTAACGCGGCCAAGGGGAAGCTGTTCGCCCGGGAGCGGGTTGCCCTGCTGGTCGACGAGGGGTCGTTCGTCGAGGACGGGCTCTACGCGAACGCGCTCGCCGACGGGCTGCCCGCCGACGGGGTGGTGACCGGCACCGCCACCATCGACGGCCGCCAGGTCTGCCTGATGGCCAACGATTCCACCGTCAAGGCCGGCAGTTGGGGTGCGCGTACCGTCGAGAAGATCATCCGGATCATCGAGCGGGCGTACGACACCGGTGTGCCGATGGTCTACCTGGTCGACTCGGCCGGGGCGCGGATCACCGACCAGGTGGAACTCTTCCCCGGCCGGCGCGGCGCCGGCAAGATCTTCTGGAACCAGGTACGCGCCTCCGGCTCGATCCCGCAGGTCTGCGCGCTGTTCGGGCCGAGTGCTGCGGGTGGTGCGTACATCCCGGCGTTCTGCGACGTGGTGGCCATGGTGGACGGTAACGCCAGCATGTACCTCGGCTCCGACCGCATGGTCGAGATGGTCACCGGCGAGAAGACCACCCTCGAAGCGATGGGCGGGGCGAAGGTGCACTGCGCCGAGTCGGGCGTGGGGCACTTCCTCTGCAAGACCGAGGCCGAGGCGCTCGACGTGGTCAAGCGCTACCTGTCGTACCTGCCGGCGAACTGGACCCAGCAGCCGCCGACCGCCGAGGCGGTCGAGGCGCCCGCCAAGGCGGACCTGGCCGCGCTGGTGCCGGCGAGCGAGCGGCAGGCGTTCGACATGCGGCGGTACGTCAAGGGCCTGCTTGACGAGGGTTCCTTCTTCGAGATCCAGGCGCTCTGGGCCAAGGAGCTGACCATCGGCTTCGGTCGGCTGAACGGCGAGGTCGTCGGCGTGGTCGGCAACAACTCGATGTTCAAGGGCGGCGTGCTCTTCGTCGACTCGGCCGACAAGGCGAGCCGGTTCGTGCAGCTCTGCGACGCGTTCAACGTGCCGCTGCTGTTCCTGAGCGACGTGCCCGGCTTCATGGTCGGCAGTGCGGTGGAGAAGCAGGGCATCATCCGGCACGGCGCCAAGATGATCACCGCGATCTCCGAGGCGACCGTACCCAAGATCTGCGTGGTGGTCCGCAAGGCGTACGGCGCGGGCCTCTACGCCATGGCCGGTCCGGGCTTCGAGCCCGAGGCGACGATCGCCCTGCCCACCGCGAAGATCGCGGTGATGGGTGCGGAGGCCGCCGTCAACGCGGTGTACGCGAACAAGATCGCCGCGATCGAGGACGAGGCCGAGCGGGCCGCCTTCGTCGCCGCCAAGCGCGCCGAGTACGAGCAGGACATCGACATCGTGCGGCTGGCCAGCGAACTCGTCATCGACACGATCGTCGAGCCGCACGAACTGCGGGCCGAACTGGTCCGCCGGTTCACCGCCGCCCGGAGCAAGGAGCGGCACTTCTCCCGGCGCCGCCACGGCGTCACTCCGGTCTGAACCGACGACCCGAGGACGACACCTGCGTCCGAGTGTCCCGCCACCGTCCCGGCGTCACGAGCGCCTGGCCATCCCCGTCCATACAGGAGGAACCCGATGGACTTCCGGCTCTCCGAGGAGCACCAGGCGCTGCGTGACAGCGTGCGGGACTTCGCCCGCGAGGTGGTCGCGCCGGTCATCGCCGAGCACTACGAGCAGCACACCTTCCCGTACGAGATCATCCGGCAGATGGGCAAGATGGGCCTGTTCGGCCTGCCCTTCGGCGAGGAGTACGGCGGCATGGGCGGCGACTACTTCGCGCTCTGCCTGGCTCTGGAGGAACTGGCCCGGGTCGACTCCAGCGTGGCGATCACCTTGGAAGCGGCGGTCTCGCTCGGCGCGATGCCGATCTACCGGTTCGGCACCGACGAGCAGAAGGCCCAGTGGCTGCCGAAGCTGCTCAGCGGCGAGGCGTTGGCCGGGTTCGGGCTCACCGAGCCGGGCTTCGGCTCGGACGCGGGCGGCACCGAGACCCGGGCCGTGCTGGACGAGGCGACCAACGAGTGGGTGATCAACGGCTCGAAGGCGTTCATCACGAACTCGGGCACCGACATCACCGTCCTGGTCACGGTCACCGCCGTCACCGGCATCCGGCCGGACGGCTCGAAGGAGCTGTCCACGATCATCGTGCCGAGCGGTACGCCCGGTTTCACCGTCGCGCCCGGCTACTCGAAGGTCGGTTGGACCGCCTCGGACACCCACGAGCTGACCTTCGACGACTGCCGGGTGCCGGCGGAGAACCTGCTCGGCGAGCGCGGCCGGGGCTTCGCCCAGTTCCTGCGCATCCTCGACGAGGGCCGGATCGCCATCGCCGCGCTCGCCGTCGGCCTCGCTCAGGGCTGCGTCGACGAGTCGGTCAAGTACGCCTCCGAGCGCCACGCCTTCGGTAAGCCGATCGGCAACTACCAGGCGATCCAGTTCAAGATCGCTGACATGGAGCTGAAGGCGTACACCGCGCGGCTGGCGTACTACGACGCGGCGGCCCGGATGCTGGCCGGCGAGCCGTTCAAGCGGCAGGCAGCGATCGCGAAGCTGCACGCCAGCACGATCGCGGTGGACAACGCCCGGGAGGCGACCCAGATCCACGGCGGCTACGGCTTCATGAACGAGTACCCGGTCGCCCGCTTCTGGCGGGACTCCAAGATCCTGGAGATCGGCGAGGGCACCTCCGAGGTGCAGCGCATGATCATCGCCCGCGACCTGGGCATGTGAGCCTGGCCGGCCCGGCGGTGTCCCTCCGCCGGGCCCGGCCGTGCCCTGTCGGGTTTCGGCATCGACCGGTCGGGTGGCTGACGCTCACGTGCCGGTTGTCGGGCCTGGCCCGTAATGTCCGTGGCCATGACTTTGGGTCATGATCGTTCATCGGGTTCGCCCGGTCAGTCGGGCCTCGCGGAGCTGCTGCGAGGGCACCGGCGGGCCGCCGGCCTCACCCAGGCCGAGTTGGCGGCCCGGGCCGGCGTTGGCGTGCGGACGGTTCGTGACCTGGAACGGGGACGGTCCTCGCGCCCGCAGCGCACCACCGTCGAGTTGCTCGCCGGTGCGCTCGAACTGGCCGGCACCGCCCGTACGGCGTTCATCGCCGCCGCTCGGGGCGTGGCGGGCGGCCCGGCCCGGGCCGACCTCGGCGCGCCGCTACCCATTCCGCCACCACCCGAGCTGATCGGGCGGGAGCGGGATCTGGCCGAACTCGTCGCCCTGTTGACCGACCCGCGCGGGCCTCAGGTGGTCAGCCTGGTGGGCCTGGCCGGTGTCGGCAAGACCGCACTCGCGCTGGCCGCCGGCCACGCCGTCGCCGCCGCCCACCCCGGTGGCGCGGCCGGAGTGCTGATCGGTGCCGGATCGGACGCCGCCGATGTGCTGGCCGCCTCGCTGAGCGTCTTCGGCGCGGCCCGGCTGGCCGAGCTGGCCGCCCGGCTCGGCGACCAGCGGGCGCTGCTGCTGGTGGACGCGGCCGAACGGGCGCCGGATGCGGTGGCCGGGACGATTCAGCGGCTGGTCGACGCGGTGCCCCCACTACGGTTGCTGGTCACCGGTCGGCATCCGGTGGGACTGCCGGGCGAATGGGTCCGGCCGGTGTCGCCGCTGGAGGTGCCGCCGCCGGGTGACGCCGATCCGACGGCGCTCGCCGGCTACCCGGCGGTGGCGTTGTTCACCGCCCGACTGGCGCAGGTTCGCCGGGAGCCACCGACCGACGCCGAACTGCCCGCGCTGGCCGCGCTGGTGCGGCGGCTGGGCGGACTGCCGCTGGCCATCGAACTGATGGCGGCGCGTGGTCGACTGCTCGACCTGACCGAACTGCTCGACCGGTACGGCGACCGGGTGCTGGACCTGGACACCTCGGCGGCGGCCCGCAGCGGATGGGAGGCCGGTCAGCCGCGCGGTGACGACGCCCGCGCGGCGGTGGCGGAGACCCTGCGCGACGCGGTGGCGACCAGCTACCGGCTGCTGGACGACGAGGAGCGGGCGGCGCTGCGCCGGCTCGCCGCGTTCGGCAACCGGTGGTCGGTCGAACTGGCCGAGGAGATGCTCGGCGGTACGGCCATCACCGCCGACCCCGTACCGTTGCTCAACCGGTTCCTCGATCTGGGGCTGCTGAGCGTACGCGGGGCCGGGCCGTTTCGCTTCCGGCTGGTCGACGCGGTTCGGGACTACGCCGTCGAGCGGGCCTCCGGTGCCGGTGAGTCGACGGTGATCCGCCGCCGGCACGCCCGGGTGATCACCCGATTCGTGGAGCGCACCGCGTCGGGGCTGGCGGGGGCCGAGGCCACCGCGGCAGCACACCGGATCGACGAGGTTTCCGGCGACATCAGCTCCGCGCTGGCGTACGCCGGGGTTGACGATCCACTCACCGCGTTGCGCCTGGCGGCCAGCCTGCCGCCGTGGTGGCGGCTGCGTGGGCGGGACGTTGCGGGGCGGCAGTGGCTGTTGCGGTTGCTCGCCGATCCGCGTACCGCCGATGCCGATCCGGCGCTGCGTGCCTGGGCGTCGCTCGGCGTGGCGGCCCTGGCCGGTGAGCACGGCGCCGCCGCAGCGGAGTTGCCGAGGGCCCGCGCGGCGTTGGAGGCGTTCCGGTGGCTCGGGGACGTCCGGGGCGAGTTGGCGGCGCGGAACACGCTGGGTGCGTTGCTGGCCAGCACGGGCCGTGCGGAGCAGGCCCGGGATTAGGCGGGGGAAGGGGTGGTGGCGCGGGCGAGGAAGCCCCCTCTTGCACCCCTCGCTCATCGCCCGCGCCGGCACCCCCCACTGCGCCCCCGCTGCTCCCGAAGACTAGCGAGGCGGCGGGAACCCAGCTGTCGGTTTTGATGGACTATCGCCCGTTGGGCGCCCGGTTCTGCCGCTCTTTCTGCCGCTGGCGTCACGTTCGGCTGGTCGACCGAACACGGGTTGTTCCCGCCGGGTGTCGACGGCGGAACAATCGGACGCCGATCAGCAGTCGGCGTCCGCCGGGTGGGCCGCCGAGCCGCCGCTGCCGGCCGTGGCGCAGGGGTGGACTGCGTCGCGCACCCGGCGCAGGCCGTCGAGCAGTGCGGTAAGCGCCGCTGGATCCAGTTGGCCGGTGAACCAGTCCTCGATGAGTTGAAGATGGCCGGGCAGGCTCTCGTCGAGCCGGCGCAGGCCGGCCGGCGTCACCACGGCGTACGAACTGCGCCGGTCGGACGGGCAGGCGCGTCGGGTGATCAGCCCGTCGCGCTCCATCCGGTCGACCACTCGGGTGACACCGCTGGTGGACAGCGAGGTCTGCGCGGCGAGGTCGGTCATCCTCAGCTGGTTGCCGGGCGAGCGGGCGAGGCGGGTCAACACCTCGAACTCGACCGATGACAGTCCGTGTTCTTCCAGCTGGGCGGCGAACCGGGCGGACAGCCCGGCGTGTACCTCAAAGAGCAGGCCAACAGCCGTGATGCGGGGATCGTCGAACACGTTCGGGTTCACCAGGCCATCCTAGCAGTACTTGACAGCAGGAATATTGCCGAGGATATAGTTGCTGAGGCAGTCGTTGGGCTACTAAACAATCTCTCCCGAAGGGCAGTCTCTCATGACCAGCAGCACCGAGTCGGTTACCCGCGAGTGGAACGGCCTTACCATCCCGGCGGCCGGCACCTACCTGCTGGACGCGGCGCACAAGCGGGTCGGCTTCGTGGCCCGGCACATGATGGTCAGCAAGGTGCGCGGTGAGTTCGCCGAGGCCAGCGCGACCATCACGATCGCCGAGGAGCCGCTGGAGTCCACCGTCACCGCGACCATCCAGGCCGCCAGCATCAACACCGCGCAGGCCGACCGGGACGTGCACCTGCGCAGCCCGGAGTTCCTCGACGCCGAGAAGTTCGCCACGCTGGAGTACCGCAGCACCGGTGTGAAGTCCCACGAGGGCAACGAGTTCGTCCTCACCGGCGAGCTGACCATCAAGGACGTGACCCGTCCGGTCGAGCTGAAGGTCGAGTTCGAGGGCGTCGGTCGTAGCCCCTTCGGCCAGGACATCTTCGGTTTCTCCGCGAGCACCGAGATCGACCGTGAGGACTTCGGCCTGACCTGGAACGTCGCCCTGGAGTCGGGTGGCGTCCTGGTCGGCAAGAAGATCAAGATCGAGATCGAGGGCGAGGCCATCCGCCAGTCCTGATCTCCGGTACGCCCCGACAGGCCCGCGCCCGCACCGCGCGGGCCTGTCGGCTGTCCGGCATCCCCGTGCGCGGCGTCGCCGACCTTCAGCCCCGGCAGCCGGCTGTGGTGGCCGGTGCGAAATGTCACAGATTGTTCATCAGGTCGTCCGCTGGTCGCCGGACCCGACTGGGTAGGAATCCGATCCAGCGCGTCCGACCTGGTCCGTTGGCACCCGGCACGGGCCGCAGCTGTGCGGTGGACTGCGGCAATGGACCGATCTTCGGGACGGCCTGGTTCGGCGCGTCACCGAGTATGGTTCACACTGCGCTGCGGAACGGCACCGTTCCGTCGCGTCGCGCGCCGGGAGGAACACATGGGCAGGGATGTCGACCGAGCCGCCTTCTCCCGTGAGGACCGGGTTCGCTACCGACAGAAGGTCCGCCGCTGCCTGGATGTCTTCGCCCTGATGCTGGACGATTTCGGCTTCGACGCCGACCGGCCGATGACCGGGTTGGAGATCGAACTCAACCTGGTGGATCCGTCCGCCGAACCAGCGATGCGTAACGAGGAAATCCTCGCCGCCATCGCCGATCCGCTGTTCCAGACCGAGTTGGGCCAGTTCAATCTGGAGCTCAACGCCAACCCGCGCCTGATCTCCGGCGCGGGTTTCACCGACTACGAGCGGGGCCTGCTCGGCAGCCTCAGCCGGGCCGGCGAGCGGGCGGCGCGGTCGGACACCCGGATCGTCCTGGTCGGCATCCTGCCCACGTTGACCGAGCGGCACCTGGTGGCCGACAACCTGTCCACCAACGAGCGTTACCGGGTGCTCAACGACCAGATCGTCGGTGCCCGGGGCGAGGACATCGAACTCGACATCCGTGGTGTCGAGCGGTTGCGTACGCACACCGACTCGATCGCGCCCGAGGCCGCCTGCACCAGTCTCCAGTTCCACCTCCAGGTCGCGCCGGACAGCTTCGCCGACTACTGGAACGCCTCGCAGGCGATCGCCGGGGCGCAGGTCGCGGTGGGCGCCAACTCGCCCTTCCTGTACGGCCGGCAACTCTGGGCGGAGACCCGGATCGCCCTCTTCGAGCAGGCCACCGACACCCGACCGGACGAGCTGAAGGCGCAGGGCGTACGACCACGGGTGTGGTTCGGGGAACGCTGGATCACCTCGATCTTCGACCTCTTCGAGGAGAACGTCCGCTACTTCCCGCCGCTGCTGCCGATCTGCGAGACCGAGGACCCGGTCGAGGTCCTGCATGCCGGCGGGGTGCCCGAGTTGGCCGAGCTTCGGCTGCACAACGGCACCGTCTACCGCTGGAACCGGCCGGTGTACGACATCATGAACGGCCGCCCGCACCTGCGGGTGGAGAACCGGGTGCTGCCGGCCGGGCCCACCGTGGTCGACATGCTGGCCAACGCCGCCTTCTACTTCGGGCTGGCCCGTGGCCTGGCCGAGGCCGATCGTCCCATCTGGAGTCAGCTCACCTTCAGCTCCGCCGAGGAGAACTTCCACGCCGCCGCCCGACGCGGCATGGACGCCGTCCTGCACTGGCCACGGCTCGGCGAGGTGCCGGTGACCGGGCTGGTTCTCGACGTGTTGCTGCCCATCGCGGCCGAAGGGCTCGACGGCTTCGGCGTCGCCCCGGCCGAGCGGGACCGGCTGCTCGGCATCATCGAGCAGCGCTGCCGTACCGGCCGTAACGGTGCCGTGTGGCAGACGGCGACGGTGTGGGCCGCCGAGCGGCAAGGGGGCCTCGACCGACGGGCCGCCCTGCACCACATGGTGCAGCGCTACGCCGAGTTGCAGGGCACCAACGAGCCGGTGCACACCTGGCCGATCGACTGACCGATCAACGGGCCCGACGCGGCGGTCGGGCCCGTCGACCCGGGTTCTCCGACGTGGTGCCGGCTTCCGGCTCGACACCCGAATCGTCCTGCGTCCCGGTCGCGGTGACCGCCGTAACGTCCTGTTGCTGGTCGGTCGGGGTCGTCGGACTCTGGGTCGGCGTCTTCGGCGAGGCGACCGGCGCGCTCCGCGTGGACGGGGTACGTCGCCGGGTGGCCGTACCGGTGGTGACGCCGGCCGCCGCCGGTTCGCTGCTGTGGTCGGCCAGGTCGGCGGTGGTGCTGCGGTCAGCCGGGTCGGTGGTGGCCTGGGTCCGCACGCTGTCGGCGTCGCCGACCCGCTGGCGCGGCACGATCGGGGTGGGTGCGCCGTCGTCGGTCGGCTGGCTCGTCCCGGTCCGGGCGGCCCGTTGGGCGAGCGCCGCGACCAGAACGGAACCGCCGACTCCGACGATCGCCGCGTACGGGGCGATGAGGTGGGCCGACACCTGCTCCGGACTGATCGCCGTCAACCTCGGTACGGCCAGGATGTAGGCGACCGCCACCAGCAGTGGACCGGCCGCACCCGAGGCGGTGGCGCCGACCCGACGCTCGGCGTCGCGGACGCCCCGCCGGGCGGCCAGCGCACCGATCACCAGCGCCGACCCGAGCGAGAGGATCGCCCCGGGCCAGTAGAAGTAGTCGCGGATCCAGAACTGGTCACTGTCGGAACTGAGCTGCCAGATGCCCAACTGGGCGGTGGTCAGCCCTCGACCGGCGAGGACCGAGTCGACCACGGCGACCACGGCGAGCAGCCACAGCCAGCCGGCGGTGGCGATGACGTTGGTGGCGGCGGCCCGGCAGCGTAGCGACCAGAGCGCCACCAACGCCCCCACCAGTACGCCGACTGCGGCATATCCCGCGGCCATGTCCCGTGGGGAGGGGGTGTCCGGTACCACCGCGACCCGGGCGGGCACCGCGACCAGCAGCACGGTGATCAGTGCGCCCAGGGCGGCGGCCACGGCCAGGGCGATCCACCAGGGGCCGTCGCTGCGCCCGCTGGCCTGCGGCAACGGACCGCTGTCGCCGGCCGGGGCGGCTTCGGCCTTGGCCGGTCGGCGGTCGCGGAGCCGCTGCGCGCAGACCGCGCCGAAGATGGTCGAGGTGGCCGCGATCCAGGTGGCCCAGATTAGGCTGGCCACCCAGGCTGCGGTGCCGGCGGTCGGCTCGGCCGGCGCCCAGTTCAGAATGCCCAGGCCGTAACCGAAGCCCAGTTGGGCGGCACCGGCGCCGGCTGCCACGCCGGCCGCGGTGGCGATCGATCCTCCCCAGCCCTGTCTGGCCATGCCGGGCAGCGTAACGTCCTGTGCTCGGTGCGGCGAGTCGTGCGCCGTACCGGGCGGTGAAGGTGACGGACGGTGCTTGGCGTCGGCGAGTACGGTCGCCGGTGATAAGGCGGTGGGCGCAATGACGGACGGGATCACGGATGGGCGGCCGGAGCGGGCTGACACCCGTCCCGATCGGACGACGATGCTGGTCGGTGGTGGCGTTGCGGCGGTGCTACTGGCGGTGATCGGAGCGGCCGGTGGATGGGTGCTCGCCGGTGACCAGAAGCCGCCGCAGAATCCGCCCGTCGTCGCCGACGGCAGCCGCAGTCCCAGCGCAGCGGCCACGCCGACACCGCGCGAACGACCCACACCCAGTTCCGCGCCGACCAGCGCCACGCCGCCGCGCCCTACCGGGTTGACCGTGCCCGACCTGGTCGGCCTGGACTTCGAGGAGGCCCGGGACGAGCTGCGCAAGCGTGGGCTGGGCTGGAGCTTCGTCTTCGGTAGCGGCGACAATTCCAGCGTACGAAGCACCGACCCGCCCGCCGGTACGCCGGTTCGGCGCGGCATCACCGTCAAGGTCATCGTGGCCGGGGCCGCTCCCCCGAACGAGGTGCCGGACCTGATCGGGGAGAGGTGTCGGGACGCTGGAGCGGAGCTGGTCGATGACGGCTTCTCACCGCGCTTCCCGACCGGACGGACCGGGACGGTCACCGCCCAGGACCCGCCGGGCGGCACCCTCCGGCAGTGGAACGACGTCGTCTCCATCTCGTGCGGTACGCCCGCGGACGACGAGGACAGCTCTTCGTCGCAGTGACGGGCACCCGACACGCTGATGCCGGCCGATGGCCTGTGGAAGCGTTAGGTTGACAAAGGTGGGGGTGCCGGCATGAGCGAGCGCAGCGAACGAGGTGAGGAGCAGCCGGACGACCAGACACGTCCGCTGCCTCCGGCCGCTGGTGATCCCGACGAAACCGCCCCGCTGGGCGGTACGCCCGAATCCAGGGGCGCGGACGCGACCATGCCGGTGCCGCCGGCCCAACGGTCCGAGCCGGCGCCCTGGTCGGGGCGGGCGGAGGTGCCGTCGCTCCGTCCCGGTGCCGACCGTGAGCTGGCAGGTGGCGAGTGGTACGGCGATGAGCCGGCCGGCCGCGCGTGGTGGCTGCCGATCGTCTGGGGCATCGTCGTGCTGCTGTTGATCGGTCTGCTCGGGGTCGGGCTGTGGCTGGCGCGTCAGGCGGTGGACTCCGATGGCGGCACGCCGCCATCCCCGCAGCCGACCTCGGCCGCACCGACGAGCGCCTCGGCCGCACCGACCCGCTCGCCCTCGGCGGCGCCCACGACCAGCGCGGCGCCGACCGCGCTGCCGATGCCGCCACTTGTCGGACTGTCCGAGGGGGCGGCCCGGGCGATGCTGGACCAGCTCGACCTCGACCACCGGGTGCAGTACCGCCCCTCGGACCAGCGAGCCGGCACCGTGATCGCCACCGACCCGGCGGCGGGTGATCCGGTCCAGGCGGGGGATGTGGTCACGCTGGTGGTCGCCACGGCCAGCCCGAGCCCGTCACCGACGACGGCGGAGCCGACCGCCTCCGAGCCGACCGTCGATCCGACGACCACGGCGAGCCCCACCACCGGGTGAGCGCCCGTGGTCACCACATGCGCCGTCTGGTGCCGACCAGCCCGAGTCCGGCGAGCGAGATGGCCAGCCCGAAGACGCCGGACCAGAACAGCGATCGGCTGAGTTCGTCGGAGCTGTGTCCACCAGCCGTTCGATCGGGTGTCGCCGCCCGGTGCGAGGGGTCGGCCGACGGCTCGGCGTCGCCGAGCATCGCGGCCGGACCATCGGGGCTGTCGGGGGCGAACTCGTCCCAGGAGGATGGAAAGCCTCCCGGCCCGGTCGGGGCGGTCTCCACCACCGTGATCTCGGGGGCGGGGAGCGGTTCGGCCAGCCGGGTGGACGACAGGGCAGGATCTCGGACCAGCACCACCAGGGTGATGGCGGCACCGAGCAGTGCCAGGATTCCGAAGGCATAGGCGATACGGGACCGATGGGGCCGCCGCGCGGACAGATTGACCATGGCCATCCCAGGTTCGGGGTCCTGGACGCGCGGGGTGGAGACGTGCCGGGGTGGGCACACCGATTCTATGGCGCCGGCGTGCCCCTCGGCGGGTGTTCCGAAGGCTCAGCCGACGCGGGCCGGGGTCCGGGTGGGCTGGGGCCGCCGGGCCGGGCGGACGGTGTGCTGTCGTGGCTGCGGGGCGGCCTGCACCAGTTGCAGTCCCGCCCGTTGGACGAAGATCGACCGACGGTTGACCGCGTCCCCCGCCGCGTTCAACTCGTAGCCTTCGAGCCAGAGCCAGCCGTCATAGGTGGGCCGGTCCAGCACCCGGATCACCCGGAAGAGAATCGGTTTGAGGAACTGGACACTCGCCGCGCTTGTCACGTGCAGCACGTCACCGGAGCGGGGAAGCACATGGGCTCCTGAAGGGTCGGCCGGCGGGGAAGGCCGGCAAGGCTGATCGGGGGGAAGTGGGACGGCTCCGGTGGCGAGGTCGTGTCTCGCCTACCCGTTGCCTCCGTCTACGCCGTGTTGATCACAGGGGGAGACTGTATCGAGACGGTGCGTAGCCCGTGTCATACGGACAGAGTGCATCAGCGTCGTGCTTGATGCAAGTTGCACGTCGACTTTTGCCGATACGTGAGCGGCTCGCGTGAAACGGCGCTTGAACGTGCCACCACCCGGACGGCACACTGAGAGCCGGTTTCGCCCGTCGCGGCCGGTCGAGGACCGGCACCACCCCCATGCCGCGAACGCCCGCCGCCCGACGGTCGCGCCCCAGGCGGGTGGTAAGCAGCGGCGCGGCGATGCGGAGAGGTGACACCGTGAGCGAGCGGCGCAGCCCGACCATCCGGCGGCGCCGTCTTGGCGCGGAGCTTCGCCGACAACGCGAGGCGGCCGGTATCACCATCGAGGCCGTCGCCGAGCAACTTGAGTGCTCGGCGTCGAAGATCTCGCGGATCGAGACCGGCCACACCACCGCGACACCCCGGGACGTGCGGGACATGCTCCGGATCTACGGGGTGGTCGGGGCCGAGAGCGACGAGCTGGTGCAGATCGCCCGGGAGGCCCGGCAGAAGGGCTGGTGGCATCCGTACAGCACGGTGTTGGTCGGTGCGTACGTGGGCCTGGAGGCCGCGGCCGGTTCCATCCGGGCGTACGAACAGCAGGTGGTTCCCGGACTGCTGGAGACCGAGGACTACGCCAGCGCGATGATCCGTGCCGCCCGCCCTGATTTCACGCCGGAACAGGTGCGGCAACGGGTGCGTGTCCGACTCGGCCGTCAGTCGTTGTTGACCCAGGATGATCCGGTCGATCTGTGGGTGGTGCTCGATGAAGCGGTGATGAGCCGTCCGGTAGGCGGGGACACGGTCATGCGTGACCAGCTGAAACGGTTGGTGGAGATAGCCCAGTTGCCGAATGTGACGTTGCAGGTCCTGCCGTTCGACGTCGGGGCCCACGCGGGCATGGACGGCACCTTCACGATCCTCAGCTTCCCCGAACCCGGTGATCCGGATGTCGTGTACGCAGAGAACGCCACGGGTGGGCTCTTCCTGGAGAAGAGCGACGAACTACAGAAGTACAGCTTCATCTTCGATCACATTCGAGCAGCGGCCATGCGTCCGGAGGAGTCCGTCGGATACATCGCGAAACTGGCAGAGGAGCCGCTGTGGAAATGGCGACGCAAGGATTCCCCGTGGACCTGACGCAGGCGCTTTGGTTCAAGAGCTCGAAGAGCGGGCCGAACTGCGACAACTGCGTTGAGGTGGCGTACGTGACCGGGGCGGTCGGAGTACGGGACTCGAAGGACAAGGCCGGCCCGGCCCTGGTCTTCACCCCGGGTGACTGGCACGCCTTCGTCGCCAGCACTCGGGATGGCGCGTTCGGACGGGCCTGATCCCGTAGCAGCGACGTGGTCCCCGCCCGGCCTCGCCGGACGGGGACCACGTCGTCCGCCCCGGGTGGCGCGGTGACGGGGTCGCAGCGCAGGACCCGTCGACTGCCGTCGCCACTTCGTACCCGTCTCGTTGTACCTGTCGGTACGCGCTGGTCGACATCCCCCCGAGCAGGGCGGGTAACCGAGCGAGGCAGGCGAGACGGATGACGAGTATCGGGTCGGACAACCTCACCAACGGGCCGGGTAAGCCGGAGCGGTTCGGCGGGAAGTATCGCGGGGCCAGGCGGGACACTGTGTTGACCGAGGTGGTGTCGACGGACGCCGAGCACGCCGGGCGGGACGTCGCGCCGCCGGCCGAGCAGGTCACGTCGCCGCTGACGCTGCCGTCACTGGATCCGAACCCGCTCACCGAGCCGTCGTTCCCGGCCGCTGGCTGGTCGACGGTGGACGACGGCTCGCTTGTGGACCATCCGCTGCTGCGTGGGCTGCTGATGGAGTTGCCGCCGAAGGGCAGCGTGCCGCCGCCCGGCTGGCTCGACCGCTGGTTCGAGGCGACCCGGGCGATCCTGGAGTTGCTATACGTGCAGGGCGCCGGCCGGTCGCGCTGAGGTCGCGGACCGCTGCGGCATGGCCCGCTCGGCGAGCCGGTTGTGGCGCAGCGCGTGGCGTACGCCGATGGCCATGACGCCCAGCGCTCCGATGGTCACGGCCGGTCCGGTGGCACCAGGCCCGAAGAGTTGGCTGGCGCCGCTGGCCGCGATCAGGGCGGGCAGCAGGGCCAGCCCGGTCACCTGCAACGGCAGCCCGATCAGCGGGTGCGCGGCGGCGGCCCGCAGCCCGTGCGGCGCGGGTGTCCGGCTGGTGACGGCCAGCGCGCCCGCACCGGCCCGGAGTCGGCGTACCCGGCGTACGGTGCAGATCGCCACCACCAGCGCGGGTACGGCGGCGAGTGCGAGTCCACCCGCGGCCCGGTCCGCCAGCGTGGGTCCGGCGGTGGTCAGGCCGGCGATCGGTACGGCCACCGTCAGGCCGAGCCCGGTCAGCGTCAGCCCGAGCAGCCAGCCGGCGTGTCGGCGAAGTCCGCGCGCGTGAGTCATTCGTGGCAACCCGTCCGCGAGGTAGCCGGCGGCCCACCAGACGACGGCGACCGGAAGCAGGAGGGCGAGGTGACTCTGCATACCTGTCACCCTTGCCCGATTTCCGGCCCGGCGAATCCGGGCGCACCCCCTGTTCCTCCCGTAGCCGTCCCCGTAGGGGGGTCATCGCTTCGGTGTTATGGGGAAGCCGGCATGTTTATCTGTCTCCGCGCAGCCAACTACCCTCACCTTGATCGGCATTCATCGATCAATCTGCCATGAGCGGGTCGACGATGGCAGCCGATCGGAGGGAGGTAGGAAGATGGCTCTTCCACAAAGGTCCGTTTTCGTCGGGCTGGCCGCGCTGGCGATGGTGGCGGCAGCGACGCCGGCCATGGCCGCCGAGCCGGTCGGCACGATCCGAAGCGCCGGCGGTACCACCGCCGTCGAAGGCAGCTACATCGTCGTGTTCAAGAACAGCGAGGTGGCCCGCACCCAGGTCGGGTCCTCCGTCACCCGGCTGCTGAGCCGGCACGGTGGGGCGACGGCCCGCACGTACAGCGCGGCCATCCGTGGCGCCGAGCTGCGGGTCAGCGCCAAGGCGGCGGCCCGGATCGCCGCCGACCCGGCGGTGGCGTACGTCGAACAGAACCACACGGTGACGATCGCCGCCACCCAGACGAACCCCCCGTCCTGGGGGCTGGACCGGATCGACCAGCGCAACCTGCCGCTGAACAGCTCATACACCTATCCCAACACCGCGTCGAACGTGACTTCGTACGTCATCGACACCGGCATCCGTACGTCCCATTCGGACTTCGGCGGCCGGGCGACCTGGGGCACGAACACGGTCGACACCAACAACACCGACTGCAACGGTCACGGCACCCACGTCGCCGGCACGGTCGGCGGCACGGCGTACGGCGTGGCCAAGGCGACCCGGCTGGTGGCCGTCAAGGTGCTCAACTGCCAGGGCAGCGGCACCAACGCCGGAGTCATCGCCGGCATCGACTGGGTCACCGCGAACGCGGTCAAGCCCGCCGTGGCCAACATGAGCCTCGGCGGCGGCGCGAACACCTCGGTCGACAACGCGGTGATCAACTCGATCAACTCCGGTGTCACCTACGCGGTGGCCGCCGGCAACGGCAACGCGCTCGGCCAGCGGCAGAACGCCTGCAACTACTCCCCGGCCCGCGCCGCCCCGGCGATCACCGTCGGCGCCACCCAGAACAACGACGCCGCCGCGAGCTTCTCCAACTTCGGCACCTGCGTCGACATCCTGGCCCCCGGCGTGAACATCACGGCCCCGTGGATCACCAACGACACCGCGACGAACACCATCAGCGGTACCTCGATGGCGTCGCCGCACGTCGCCGGGGTCGCCGCGCTGGTGCTCTCGGCCAACCCGTCGTGGACCCCGCAGCAGGTGCGGGACTACCTGGTGAACAACTCCACCCCGAACGTGATCACGAACGTGGGCACCGGCACCCCGAACCAACTGCTCTACGTGGTCAACGGTGACACCCCGCCGCCGACCAACGACTTCTCGGTCTCGGTGTCGCCGACCTCCGGTTCGGTCGCGCCGGGCGGCTCGGTGACCGCCACCGTGGGCACCGCCACCACCAACGGCTCCGCCCAGTCGGTCAGCCTCTCGGCCAGCGGCCTGCCGTCCGGGGCGACCGCCTCGTTCAGCCCGGCCACGGTCACCTCGGGCGGCTCGTCGACGCTGACCATCAGCACCTCGGCCAGCACCCCCGCCGGCACGTACCCGGTGACGGTGACCGGCACCGCGGCGTCCGGCAGCAGGACCGCCACGTACACGTTGACGGTGACCGGCACCGGCAGCGGTGGCTGCTCCGGCAGCAACGGCACCGACGTCGCGATTCCGGACGCCGGCTCGGCGGTGACCAGCTCGATCATCATCTCCGGGTGCAACCGGAACGCCTCGTCGACCTCGACCGTGGCGGTGAACATCGTGCACACCTACCGTGGTGACCTGGTCATCGACCTGCTCGCCCCGGACGGCACCTCGTACCGGCTGAAGAACAGCAGCATCTTCGACGGCGCGGACAACGTGAACGCCACCTACACGGTGAACCTGTCCAGCAAGGCGGCGAACGGCACCTGGCGGTTGCAGGTGCGCGACGTCTACGGCGGTGACACCGGCTACATCAACACCTGGACGCTGACCCTCTGACGTCCGGACACGACAGCGGGCCCCCGGCCGAACAGCCGGGGGCCCGCTTGCCGTCGTCTCGGGTCAGACCGCGAAACCGGTCGGTCGTTCGGTGGCCGGCGCGGGCGGCCGGGCCTTCCACAGGCCGGTCTTCTGCGCGAACAACCGGCTCAGGTACGCCGGGTTGAGGATCACGTACCGCCGCCACAGCCGCTTCGGCTCCAGACCGAGCCGCCAGAACCACTCCAGCCCGGCCCGCTGCATCCATGGCGGCGGCTGGCGCAGCAGCCCGGCGTGGTAGTCGAAGGCCGCACCGACGGCCATCAGCGGCATGTCCAGCAGGGGGCGCATCGCGTACGCGAAGATCTCCTGGCGGGGGCAGCCCAGGCCGACCAGGACGAGCCGGGCACCGCTGGCCCTGATCCGGTCGGCGATCTCGACGTCCTCGCCCGGCTGCACGGCGCGGAACTTGGACGGCTCTACTCCGGCGATCTTGAGCGCCGGGAACATCCGCTCCAACGCCGGGATCAGCCGGGCCAGGGTCTCCTCGGTCGAGCCGTACAGGTAGACCGGCAGGCCCTCGTCGGCGCAGCGGGAAAGCACGTGCAGGGTCAGCTGCGGCCCGTAGACCCGGTCGTGCAGACCCGCGCCGTGCAGCAGGTTCAGCGCCCAGCGGACCGGCTGGCCGTCCGGGGTCACCAGGTCGAAGGAGTTCAGTCGGGCGTTGTGCGCCGGGTCCAGCACCCCGGTCATCACCCCGTGCACGGCCAGCGCGGTCAACGCCATCGGCCGGCGCTCCTGCGCGGCGGCCACGACCTGCTCGGTCGCCTGCGCGTAGTCGGTGGCGTCGACCAGCACGCCGAGCACGTTCCGCTTGCTCACGCCCGCACCTCGCCGTCGCCCGCCGGGACCCACTTGTCCACGTTGGCCTCGTAGATCTCTCGCATGATCATTGGTACGTCGTACACCTGCTTCCAGTCCGGGTAGTCGGCCTGGAACGCCTCGTTGGAGCCGATCCACCACTTGTGGTCGCCGATCCGGTTGGCCTCGACGTATTCGGTGATCATCTGCTGGCCGGTGATCTGCTCGGCCAGCGCGAACGCCTCCCGGTTGGAGGTGTTGGAGTGCCGGCCGCCGCCCAGGTTGTAGACCGCCGCCGAGCGTGGGTTGCGGAAGAACGCCTCGAACGCGGAGACCACGTCCGAGCTGTGGATGGCGTCGCGGACCTGCTTGCCCTGGTAGCCGAAGATTTTGTATGTGCGGCGTTCCATGTTGGCCCGCATCACGTAACCGAGGAAACCGTGCAACTCGGTCGCCGAGTGGGCCGGGCCGGTCAGCGTGCCGCCCCGGAAGCAGGCCGTCCGCATCCCGAAGTACCGGCCGTACTCCTGCACCATCACGTCCGCGGCGACCTTGGAGGCGCCGAAGATCGAGTGCAGGCAGGCGTCGATCGACATGTCCTCGCGGATGCCCTGCTCGTACGGGTGCCCCGGCTCGATCTCCCAGCGGGTCTCCAACTCGACCAGCGGCAGGCTGTTCGGCCGGTCGCCGTAGACCTTGTTGGTCGAGCAGTGGATCAGCGGTGCCTCGATGCAGTGCTCGCGGACGTTCTGCAGCACGTTGAGGGTGCCGGCGGCGTTCACGTCGAAGTCGGTGAACGGGTCGCGCACCGCCCAGTCGTGCGACGGCTGCGCGGCAGTGTGGATCACCACAGCGACGTCCTGGCCGTACCGCTTGAACAGCGCGCCGAGCGCGCCCCGGTCACGGATGTCGATGCTGTGGTGCGAGTACGCGTCACCCAGTTCGTCGGTGAGCCGGCGCACGTTCCACGCGGTGGACGCCTCCTCGCCGAAGAACTCCTGCCGCATGTCGTTGTCGATGCCGACCACATCGAGACCCAGGCCGGCGAAGTGCCGGACCGCCTCGGAGCCGATCAACCCGCCCGACCCGGTCACGAATGCGACACTCACGAGCCACTCCTGGTCCGTCGGAGGCAGAAACCAGCGAAGCATAGCGTGACGTCCGGTACGCCCGGATAAGGAGCGAGGGCCCCGCGCATTCGCGGAGCCCTCGTCGCTGGTGGGGAAGGGGGGAGTTGAACCCCCACGCCCTTTCGGGCACACGGACCTGAACCGTGCGCGTCTGCCATTCCGCCACTTCCCCGTGGCATGACCTCGGACAGCGTAATCAGTGCCGACGCCGCTGTCACCAGCGGGGCCTCGGCCATGTTACGTGGCTTGAGGTCTTCGCCGCGAATGGCATTCGCTGCTCTCAGCGGTTACCGTTCGTGGCGGACGAAAGAGTAGCACGACAATCCCGAGCCGTCCGAACGAGGCGTGGCCTGCCGGCCGAGCGGCGTGTGAGCTGCGTGCGCTCTGGACGGATACCATCATGTCCTCGGGACCCGAGGAGGAGCCGGTGAGCGTGCTGCAACGCTTCGAGAAGCGTCTGGAAGGCCTGGTCGAAGGGGCCTTCGCCAAGGTCTTCAAAGGGGTCGTGCACCCCGTGGAGATCCTCAACGCCATGCAGCGGGAGGCCGAGGCGCACAAGGCCATCCTGGCTGGTGGGCGCACGTTGGTGCCCAACCGCTACGTGATCGATCTCTCGCCGTACGACCACAGTCGGCTGGCGCCGTACGCCGCCGCGCTGGCCCAGGAGTTGGCCCAGTCGCAGGCGGAGTTCATCGGCGAGCAGGCATGGACCGTCTACGGCGACGTGATCGTCGAGATCGAGCGCGGTGAAGGGCTGGACACCGGCATGTTCCGGGTCACCGCCGAGGTCTACACCGGTGGCGAGGTCGCCCCGGTCTCGGCGCCCGGTTACGACGCCGGCCCGCCCGGTTACCCCTCGTACGACCAGGGTGGCGGCTACGGCCCGCCGCCGGGGCACGGTGGCGGTCGCAACGTGCGGCTGGTCTCCGGCGACGGCCGCACCTATCCGCTACAGATGGGCTCGACCGTGATCGGTCGTGGCGACCAGGCCAACCTGCGCCTGCCGGACGTCGGCATCTCCCGCCGACACGCCCGGCTGGACTTCGACGGTGGGCAGGTCGTGCTGACCGACCTCGGTTCCACCAACGGCACCATGGTCAACGGCCAGCGGGTCTCCGCCGTGGCGCTGAACCCCGGTGACATGATCCAGCTCGGCACCACCACGCTGACCTTCCGCGTGGACGGCTGATCCGCCTTGCCGGAACTCGTCATCACCGTTGCCCGGTTCGGATTTCTCGTCCTGTTGTGGATCTTCGTGTTCACGGTGGTCGGCGTCATCCGCCGGGACCTCTTCGCCGGGGCCCGCTCGGGTCGGCTGGTGGCCGCACCGCGGACGGTGGGCGCGTCGACCGGTCAGGCGACGGCGAGACCGGCCAAGGCCAAGCGCGGGCGGGCGGCGCACCAGTTGGTGGTGACCGCAGGCCAACTCGCCGGCACCAGAATCACGTTGGGTGAGGCGCAGATAACCATCGGTCGAGCCGAGGATTCCACCCTCGTCATCACCGACGACTACGCCTCGGCGCGACACGCCCGGCTCGTGCCGCGTGACGGGCAGTGGTTCGTCGAAGACCTCGGTTCGACTAACGGGACGTACCTCGATCGCGCTAAGGTCACCGGACCAACCCCCGTACCCCTCGGCGTGCCGATCCGGATCGGCCGCACCTCTCTCGAATTACGGCCATGACTCTGACCCTGCGCTATGCGGCCCACAGCGACCGCGGTCTGATCCGAGACGGCAATCAGGATTCCGTCTACGCCGGACCGCGGCTACTCGCCGTTGCCGACGGCATGGGCGGTATGGCCGCCGGTGACGTCGCCAGCAACATCGTCATCGGTGCCATGGCGCCGCTCGACGAGGACGTCCCTGGTGACGCCCTGGTCGACGCGTTGCGCTCCGCCGTGGGCACCGCCAACCAACAACTCCGCGAGACCGTGGACGCCAACCCGCAGCTGGAGGGGATGGGCACCACGCTGACCGCGACCCTCTTCTCCGGCAGCAAGCTGGGCATGGTCCACATCGGCGACTCGCGGGCCTACCTGCTGCGCAACGGTGAGTTCGCGCAGATCACCAAGGACGACACCTACGTCCAGATGCTCGTCGACGAGGGTCGGATCAGCCCGGAGGAGGCGAGCAGCCACCCGCAGCGGTCGCTGCTGACCCGGGCCCTCGACGGCCGGGACATCGACCCGGAGTACTCGGTCCGCCAGGTGCTGCCCGGTGACCGCTACCTGATCTGCTCGGACGGTCTGTCCGGTGTGGTCAGCGCGGAAACCATCGCCGAGAGCATGCGCGAGTACGCCGACCCGCAGCAGTGTGTCGAGCGGCTCGTCCAGCTCGCCCTGCGTGGCGGCGGCCCGGACAACATCACCGTGATCATCGCCGACGCCACCGACCGCGACATCGTCGAGGCGGCCCCGATCGTCGGCGGCGCGGCTGCGCGGGACCGGGGCATGGCGACCTCGGCCGACGTCTCCACTCCGGCCGCCCGGGCCTCGGCGCTCTCCGCTCCCCGGCCCGCCGCACCTGAGGAGCCGGCCGGCAGCGCCGACGACGAGCCGGAGGCCCGTCGCCGCCCGCTCCGTGCGCTGGCGATGACGACCGCCCTCCTGGTGATCGTCGGTGGTGGGGTCTTCGCCGGCTGGAGCTACACCCAGCGGCAGTACTACGTCGGGGCGACCCAGGACGGCCAGGTGGCCGTGTTCCGTGGGATACCGGGCCAGATCGCCGGGATGGATCTCTCCTCCGTGCACTCGAAGAGCACGGCCCAGTTGGACGATCTCACCTTCGCCGCGCAGGAGCAGGTCAAGCAGGGCATTCCGGCCAAGAGCGAGCCGGACGCGGAACGCCGGCTGGCGGAACTGACGATGGACAGTCCGACCAACGTCAACCTCAAGCCGATCTGTCCGCCCACCCCCGCCCCGAGCCCGAGTCTCGCCCCCACGGCGGTGGTGCCCTCACCGGCGCCGAGCGCACCGGCCGGCTCGCCGACTCCGGTCGGCAGCGCCTCGCCGTCGCCCGACGGTGGCTCCCTGGCCCCACCGGCGAGTACGCCGGACGCCCCGCCCACCGACGCCTTCACGCCCACGGTCGACCCGGCGGCCTGCCGGTCGCCCGAGTAGGCGCGCCCGCAACCCGACCTGAGGACGATCGTGACCGCAGCGGCCACCCCGGCAGCCTCGCCCGCCACCGCGGGCGAGCGACCCGGCGTACGCCTGGCCCGGTCCCGGCGTAACTCCGAGTTGTCGCTGCTGGTGCTGGCGATGGCGTTGGTCGCCGCGTACGGCGCGATGGTCGAGGCGAACGTCCTCGACACGGTCACACCGGATTTCTGGGTGCCGGCCGCCGCGCTGACCGCGGTGTTCCTCGGCATGCACCTGGTGATCCGGTTCCTGGCGCCGTTCGCCGATCCGGCCCTGCTGCCGGCGGTGGCGCTGCTCAACGGGCTCGGGGTCGGCTTCCTGCGCCGGCTCGACCTGGCCAACGCGGCACCGGCCGACCGGGCGGAACTGGCCACCTTCGCCGGCATCGGTGGCCGGCAGTTGGCCTGGACGCTGGTGTCGGTGATGCTCGCGGCCGGGCTGCTGGCCCTGATGCGCGACCACCGCTCGATCTCCCGGTACGCGTACACCCTGGGTCTGGCCGGCATCGTGCTGGTCATGCTCCCGGCGGTGCTGCCGGCCAGCATCTCCGAGATCAACGGCGCGAAGCTCTGGGTACGCATCGGCAGCTTCTCCATCCAGCCGGGCGAGTTCGCCAAGCTCGCCCTGCTGGTCTTCTTCGCCTACTACCTGGTCCGCAAGCGCGAGGTCCTCTCGCTGGCCAGCCACCGGTTCCTCGGCATCGACTTCCCGCGCGGGCGGGATCTCGGCCCGGTGCTGGTGGTCTGGGTGATCAGCCTGCTGGTGCTGGTCTTCGAGAAGGACCTGGGCACCTCGCTGCTCTACTTCGGGATGTTCGTGGCGACGGTCTACATCGCCACCGAGCGGGTCAGTTGGCTGCTCATCGGCCTGGTTCTCTTCTTCGGCGGCGCCTACCTCGCGTACGTGCTCGGCAGCACGGTGGGCGGACCGTTCCTCAACTTCTCCGTCCGAGCCGACATCTGGCTGGACCCGTTCGGCGACCCGTACAACAAGGGCTACCAGCTGGTGCAGGGGCTGCTCGCGTTGGGCACCGGCGGGCTCTTCGGGGCCGGGCCGGGCGGCGGCCAACCGCTGCTGCTGCCGGAGGTGCAGAACGACTTCATCTTCGCCGGCATCGGTGAGGAGATCGGCCTGTTCGGCCTCTCCGCGCTGCTGGTGATCTACCTGCTGATCGTGCAGCGGGGCCTGCGCGCCGCGCTGGCCGTGCGGGACTCGTTCGGCAAGCTGCTCGCCGGCGGTCTGGCGTTCACCCTCGGGTTGCAGGTCTTCGTGATCGTCGGCGGGATCAGCAAGCTCATCCCGCTGACCGGTCAGACCACGCCGTTCCTGTCCGCCGGTGGCTCCTCGCTGATGGCCAACTGGCTGCTCATCGCGGTGCTGCTGCGGGTCTCCGACGCCGGTCGGCGGCCGGTCACCGGCACCGGCGGCAAGGTGAACCGCCCCACCGGCGGTCCGCCCGAGCAACTGCACGGTGCTCCCACGGAGGTGATCAGGCCGTGAACGCACCACTGCGCCGGGTCGGTGTCGTCGTCATCGTCCTGTTCGGCCTGCTCTTCGCCAATTTGAACTGGATTCAGGCGTACAAGGCCGACGAGTACCGCACCAGCGACTACAACGGCCGGGTCCAGGTCGCCGAGTACGAGCGCCGCCGGGGCAACATCGAGGCCGGTGGCACCGCGCTGGCGGTCAGCAAGGAAACCGACGGTGAGCTGACCTTCCTGCGCACCTACCCCGGTGGGGCAAAGTACGCCCACGTGCTCGGCTACAAGCCGGTCAACCTCGCCGACACCGGCATCGAGAAGTCCGAGAACGACTTCCTCGCCGGCACCAGCGACAAGCTCTTCGCCAACCGGATCAAGGACATGTTCACCGGCGACCGCACCGCCGGCGGCAACGTGCTGCTCACCCTCTCCCCGCGCGCCCAGGACGTCGCGTACGACCAGCTGCGCAACAACAACCGGGGGGCGACCAAGGGCGCGGCGATCGCCATCGATCCGCGTACCGGTGCCGTGCAGGCCCTGGTCTCCATGCCCAGCTTCGACCCGAACCCGCTGGCCAGCCACAGCACCAACGAGGCGTCGGCGGCGTACAACAAGCTGGAGCAGGACGCGGCGCGTCCGCTGCGGAACCGGGCCCTCGGTGAGGTGCTGCCGCCGGGCTCCACCTTCAAGATCGTGGTGGCCGCCGCGGCGCTGGAGAACGGCATCGGCAAGGACACCAACATCCCGGCCGGCTCGAGCTACACCCCACCCACCTCCGGCCAGTCGATCACCAACGCGGCGCCGTCGATCTGCCCGCAGTCCCAGGTGACCCTGATGAAGGCGGTCACCGACTCCTGCAACACCGGCTTCGCCAAGCTCGGCGTGCAGCTCGGCCCCGACGTGATCAAGAAGAAGGCCCAGGACTTCGGCTTCGAGCAGGAAGACCTCTCCGTCGGCCGGCTCGGCGAGGGCGGTCACGGGGTGGCGGCCAGCCGCACCGGCAGCATGGAGAACCCGGACGGCGGTGCCGACCCGGCGGCGTTGGCCCAGTCCTCGATCGGGCAGCGCGACGTGCGGATGACCCCGTTGGAAGGGGCGATGATCGCCGCGGCGGTGGCCAACAACGGCAGCCAGATGCGGCCGTACCTGGTGCGCCAGCTGCTCGCCCCGGACCGCACCACCGTCTACGACACCGCGAACCCGCGTGAGCTGCGCCGGCCGGTCAGCGGCCAGGTCGCCGCCGACCTGCGGGACATGATGGTGAGCGTGGTGCGCAACGGCACCGGCCGCAGCGCGTCGATCAACGGCTACACGGTCGGCGGCAAGACCGGCACCGCCCAGTCCGCAGCGGACCGGGCCGACCACGGCTGGTTCATCGGGTTCGCGTTGGACTCCGACGGCAACCCCGTCTCGGCGGTCTGCGTCGTACTCGAAGAGGCCGGCCCCGGCGGCAGCGCCGAGGCCGCCCGGATCGCCGGCCAGATCATGCGCGCCGCCATCGCCGATCCCGGGGGGCGCTGACCATGCTCAGTCCGGGCGTACAACTCGGCAACCGGTACCGCCTCGACGAACGGATCGCCAGCGGCGGCATGGGCGACGTATGGCGCGGCACCGACCAGGTGCTGGGGCGTACGGTGGCGGTAAAGAGCCTGCTCCCGGCGCTGCTGGACGAGCCGGGTTTCGCCGAGCGGTTCCGCGGCGAGGCCCGCACCATGGCGACGATCAACCACCCGGGCGTGGTGGACGTCTACGACTTCGGCAACGACCAGCACATCGCCTTCCTGGTGATGGAGTACGTCGAGGGCGATCCGCTCTCGGCCACCCTCAGCCGGGTCGGCCGGCTCACCCCGGCCCGGACGATGGCGCTGGTCGCGCAGGCCGCCGACGCCCTGCACGCCGCCCACGTCAAGGGGATCGTGCACCGGGACGTGAAGCCGGGCAACCTGCTGGTCCGGCCCAACGGCACGCTGGTGCTGACCGACTTCGGCATCGCCCGGTCCGAGCTGGTCGGTCAGCTCACCGCAGCCGGATCGGTGCTCGGCACCGCCTCGTACATCTCGCCCGAGCAGGCCACCGGCCAGGTCGCCACCCCAGCCTCCGATGTGTACGCCCTCGGCGTGGTCGCCTACCAGTGCCTCGCCGGGCGCCGGCCGTTCGAGGGCGACAATCCTCTCGACATCGCCATGCGGCACGTCCGGGAGACCCCGCGAGCGCTGCCGTCCGACATCCCGCCGCAGGTCTGCGCGCTGGTCGAGCGGGCGATGGCCAAGGACCCGAAGGACCGCTGGCCGAGCGCCGCCGTGCTGGCCGGTGCCGCGCGGCAACTCAAGACGGCGCTGTCCCGGCAGGCCAGGTCCGGTGGAGCGGCGCCCATTTCGGCGGCCCCGGCGTCACCGGCTCCCGGTCGGGCCCAGGTGCCACCACCGCAGCCGCCCCGCCCCCCTGCGGCGCCCCACTCACCGGCCGCCCCACGACCGCCGGTCGCCGCTCCACCGGCCGCACCACACGCTCCGGTAGCGGGCCAACGGCCGGTCGCCGCGCGCCCACCGGTGGCCCAGCCGCCGCGACCGACGACGGTCGCACCGGCGGTGACCGGTTATCCACGCGGCGCGGCAACGGTGCCGTCGGCGTACGCACCACAGCCCACTCAGTCACGCCCGGTACCCAGGAGATCACGCTCCGGCATGGTGTTGCTGGCGATCATGCTGGGCGCACTGGTCGTGCTCTGCTCCGGCGTGATTTCCTACAAGCTGCGGAACAGCCTCAGCATGCCGGTCGAGGTATCCGTGCAAGAGGTGACGTCCGGCGCGCTGCGGCCCGACGGACGAGACGATCCGGCCGCGACGGCGTACCGTCGAGTGGATCAGCCCCGACCGGGCGGCGATGAGACGACGACGAGCGAAGGACGACGGACGCGATGACAGCGCAGGCCCGCCTGCTCGGTGGCAGGTACCAGGTCGGCGAGCTGCTCGGGTATGGCGGCATGGCCGAGGTGCACCGCGGTCGCGACCTGCGGCTCGGCCGGGACGTCGCGATCAAGATGCTCCGGGCGGATCTGGCCCGGGACGCCACCTTCCAGATGCGTTTCCGCCGGGAGGCACAGAACGCCGCCTCGCTGAACCACCCGGCGATCGTCGCGGTCTACGACACCGGCGAGGAACAGGCCCCCACCGGCGAAACCCTGCCGTTCATCGTGATGGAGTTCGTCAACGGGCGCACCCTCAAGGAGGTGCTCGGCGCCGAGGGCCGACTGCAACCCCGGCGGGCGCTGGAGATCTGCGCCGACATCTGCGCGGCCCTGGAGTTCAGCCACCGGCACGGCATCATCCACCGGGACATCAAGCCCGGCAACGTGATGCTCACCCAGACCGGCCAGGTCAAGGTGATGGACTTCGGCATCGCCCGCGCCCTGGCCAGCGGCGCCACCACGATGACGCAGACCAGCGCGGTCATCGGCACCGCGCAGTACCTCTCCCCCGAGCAGGCCCGTGGCGAGGCCGTCGACGCCCGCTCCGACGTGTACGCCGCCGGCTGTGTGCTCTTCGAACTGGTCTGCGGGCATCCGCCGTTCGTCGGCGACAGCCCGGTCAGCGTCGCGTACCAGCACGTACGGGAGGCGCCACCGACGCCGAGTGACCTCAACCCGGAGGTCAACCCGGCGGTCGACGCGATCGTGCTCAAGGCGCTGTCGAAGAACCCGCTCAACCGCTACCAGAGCGCCGGTGAGATGCGCGCGGACCTGCTCCGGGCGGCGGCCGGTCGGCCGGTGATGGCCACTCCGGTGCTGCGCGAGGACGAGACCGTGGCGATGGCCGCGGCCAGCGGCCCGGGCTACCCGTCGGCGGGGGCGACGCAGACCCGGCAGATCCCGGCCCGGGTGGGTGACCCGCGCCAGCGGCGCGCCTCGTCCTGGCTGATCGCGCTCTTCGCCGCGCTCGGCGTGCTCGCGGTGATCGCGCTGGTGGCCGCGCTGCTGTTCAACGAGCAGCCACCCGAGGAAGCGCCGGTGCCGACGGTCACCGGAATGACCCAACAGCAGGCGTTCGCCCAGATCGAGGCGGACGGCTTCCAGCCGGTGCGCGGCGATGACGTGTTCACCTCGGACTGCCGCAAGGGCCGGGTGGTCAACCAGACCCCGCCCGCCGGCGACAAGGTCGCCCCGAACAGCCAGGTCACCGTGCAGATCTGCGGCGGCAAGCCGGAGGCGACCATCCCGGGCGGCCTGGTCGGCAGCAAGGTCGACAGCGCCAAGCTCCGGCTCGACGAGGACAAGTTCGTGGTCAAGGTCGTGCAGGAGGACAGTGCCGAGGCCGAAGGGCTGGTGCTCGGCGTCGACCCGAAGGAGGGTACGAAGGTCGCCGAGGGCACCGAGGTCACCCTCACCGTCTCCAGGGGCAACGTGGTCCGGGTGCCGAACGTGAAGGACCGCACCCAGGCCGAGGCGATTCGGGAGTTGGAGAGCGCCGGTTTCGTGCCGGAGGTGGAGATCGGTCCGGAGGTGCCCGCCGACCGGGCCGGCCGGGTGACCGACCAGAACCCGAACGCCGGCAGCCAGCGGACCAAGGGCAGCAAGGTGAAGATCTTCGTCTCGGTCGAGGAACCGGAGGATCCGGATCCGCCGACCCCGACGCCGCCGACTCCGGACCCGACCACGCCACCGCCGGACGGTGACGGTGGCGGTGGCGGAGGCGGCCCGGTGCTGCCGACCATCGCGCCGTTCCGCCTGTCCGAGGATTGATCCGGCCCGGCGACCCGGACGACTCCTTGGCCACCGGCCAGGTTGTCTCCCGGGTGAGCAGGTGGCGACTGGTGCGCCGGGTGGCGGTGCTCGGCCTGGTATGCCTGCTGCTCGTCAGCCTGCCGTGGATCTGGACGACCGGCGCGGCGCGCGGTCACGTCTACGCGGCGGACGAGGCGCCGACCGTGGACGTGGTGATCGTCCTGGGCACGGCGGTGACGGAGGGCGGACGGCAGCCGGGCATCCGGTTGGCGGGTCGCCTGGAGACCGCCGCCGAGCTGGTGCACAGCCAGCGGGCCCGGGTGGTGCTGGTGTCCGGCGACGGGAACGGGACCTCCGGTGACGAAACGGCGGCGATGGCCGACCATCTCAGCGGGCAACTCGGAGTCGACCCGCAGCGCATCGTCGCCGACCCGTACGGCCTGGACACCTACGACAGTTGCCGCCGCGCGCGGGAGGTGTACGGGGTCGAGCGGGCCCTGATCGTCACCCAGTCCTATCACCTGTCCCGGGCGGTGGCGCTCTGCCGGCACCTGGGCATCGACGCCGCCGGGGTGCCTGCCCGCTGCACCGGCTGTGGCACCGGCCTGCTGCTGGAGAAGGCGGTACGGGACTACCTCGCCAGCGGCAAGGCCGCCTGGGACGCGATCCGGCGCCGCCCGCCCGCGGTCGACTCGCCCGCACACCCCGGCGTCACGGACGCGCTGACCAACTGAGGCGCTGACCGTCCGGTTGCCACTTCGGCGGAGACGGCCCGGGTGACCCGCTGGCCGGAGGTTCTGTTCAGGTGGTGGCGAAGGCGGCCAGCCGACGGGCGTCCACCTCGGCGGCCAGTGCCGGGGCACGCTCCAACGCCTCCGGGTGACCGCAGGCGGCGAGCCAGTTGGCCAACATCAGGTGGCCGCCCTCGGTGAGCACCGACTCGGGATGGAACTGGACGCCCTCGATCGGCAGGCTGCGGTGCCGCATCGCCATCACGATGCCGGACTCGGTCCAGCCGGTGACTTCCAGCTCCGCTGGCAGCGTCTCGCGCAGCACGGCGAGGGAGTGGTAGCGGGTCGCCGTGAACGGGTCGGCCAGGCCAGCGAGAACTCCGCTGTTGTCGTGATGGACCAGCGAGGTCTTGCCGTGCAGCAGCTCCGGTGCGCGGGTGACGGTGGCGCCGAACGCTTCGCCGATCGCCTGGTGACCCAGGCAGACACCGAAGATCGGCAGCTTGCCGGCGTACTCACGGATGACGTCCAGGCAGATGCCGGCCCGGTCCGGGCTGCCCGGACCAGGCGAGAGCAGCACCCCGTCCGCGCCGACCCGGCCCACCTCGGCGAGATCGATCTCGTCGTTGCGCCGTACGTCGCACTCCACGCCGAGTTGGCCGAGGTACTGGACCAGGTTGAAGACGAACGAGTCGTAGTTGTCGATCACCAGGACGCGCATCGGCCTCACTCGTCCTCGTCCGGGGGTGGGGTGTTGTTCCGATCGGTGTCGTACGGCAGGTCGTGCTCGTCGCCGGGCGGGGCGTCGTCGTCCGGATCGGCGCCGGGACCCACGTCGCCGGGCGCACCCGGCACCTCGGAGTCCTGCTGGGTGACCTGCACGTCCTCGCCGGTGAAGGGCAGCAGCGGCCCGGCCCAGGGAAAGACCACGTACCAGAGCAGCGCCACCACCGTGGTGGCGAGCAGCAGGCTGCCGGCCAGCTTGCCGGGCAGCCCGAAGGGCAGCTTGCGCCAGATCCAGCCGTACATCGTCAGGTCCCCAGCTCAGCCGGGCGTCCCTCGTCCTTCGACTGGGTACGCGTCAACTCTGCGTGGATGATCAACCGCTCGTAGTTGTCGAACTTCGGGTTGCAGGTGGTCAGGGTGAGCATCCGTTTGGTCGGCTTCACCCCGGGACGCCCCGGCACCGGGGACACCACCTCGACCTGGTTCGGCTTCACGATCAGGTTGTCGGTGACCTGGTAGACGTACCACTCGTCCCGGCCCTGAACGATGATCGGGTCACCCTTGCGAAGCTCGTCCAACCGCCAGAAGGTGGCCCGGTTACGGTGCCCGGCCACGGAGAAGTTACCCACCTGGCCCGGCAGGGCGCTGTCCGGATAGTGGCCCGGGGCGTACCTGATGTCCTTCTGGGTGACGCCCTCGACCACGACCCATTCCTTGTCGAACTTCGGGATGTAGAGGCCGGCGATGGGCTTGCCCTGCACCGGTGGCTTGGGCGAGGCGGGGGCGGGGGCGGAGGGGCTGGCCGAGGGGGCCACGGTGGGATCACCCTCGGGCCCCCACGCCTGGGCCAACTGCTGGCTCAGCTCATCCTGGTGCGCGTCGACGATGGCCGACTTGCCCCAGATCTCGTAGCCGGCGAAAAGCAACACCACCAGGCCGAAGGTGATCAGCAGTTCGCCACCGAACCGCAGCCCGGTGCGTACCCGGGACCAGAAGGACGGCCGGGTCAGCTCCGAGTAGACGCTCTTGTAGCCCTCGCCCGTCTGCTCTGGCCGGAGCTGCACCACCCGGTCACCTCGGCGCGGCTTGGGCGGCTCCGCTGGTTGGTCGGCGCCCTCCGGCTCCTCGGTCTTCGGCGGTCGGGGCACCGCACCCATCAGGGCGGTTGACTCCATCGCGGGCGGAGTACCCGGCCGGACGCCGGTGACCGCCGGAATGAGAGCGGTGGCCGCGTCGTCAGCCCGCCGACCGGGCCCGGCCGGGCTGGCTTGCTGGTGGGGCCCCGCCGGACCGGACTGCGGGTTGGTAGGCGCGGCGAACCTGGGCGGGTCGGCGGGCCGTTCGCCGGTTGCCGCATCAGCCGCGCCGGAAGGAGCCGGGCCCGACGACCGCATCGTGGAGTTCGCGGCCGGCGCGGTGGCGGCGCCGTTGACCTTCGGTAGCAGCGTGGTCGGGCTCTCGCCGGACCAGCCACCCTGGTCCGCGGTGGCGCGATTGGACGAGGGGCGCGCGGGCTCGGCCGCCGCAGCGGTGGGCCCATCCGCCGGCCAGGTCGGCGTGGACTGCGGCCGGAAACCCTGGAACTGCTGGGCCGCCGGGTCGCCCGTCGCCGGCTGGGCCTCGGTTCGCTGCGGCACGCCGGACCCGGGCGGCGTCACCGGCCCGGGCGGTGCGGCGTGTCCCGGTGGCATGCCGTTCGGCCTGCCACTCCGGGACGGTCCGGCCGGTCCCTGCGTTGTGGCAGGTGCGGGCGCCGGGCCACCGGCGAACCCGTACGCGGGTTGTCCCTGCGGCTGCCACCCGCCGCCCTGAGGAAGAGGGCTCTGCGGGCTGGACGGGCCGCCTTGAGGGCCCTGCGGGCCGGACGGGCCGCCTTGAGGGCCCAGCGGGCCGGACGGGCCGCCCTGAGGCCCCTGCGGGCCCGCCGTGCGGCCGGGTGGGCCCGCTGGGCTGGCCGGTGGGCCCATCGCGCCTGACTGCGGGACCGAAGTGCCGGCATGTGGGCCCGCTGCGCCGGCCGGCGGGCGCGCCGGGACCGGTGTGGCGGGCTGCGGTCGCTGCCCGGTCGGCGGCTGAGCGCTGTGGGGCGCCCGCTCCGCCCGAGACTCGGCGTACGACTGCGGTCCGTAACCCTGCCCGGCCGGCGGAGGACTGCCCTGGGCCGGCTGACCGGTCGGCCGGCTCGGCGGCTCGAATGCTCCCCGCCAGGGAGTCGGCCCAACGGGGATGTCCGGCTGGCCGGAGGGCAGCGGTACGTTGCCCTGCTCGGTGCTCGGCCGCTGACCGGCACTGTCGCCACTGCGCCGGTCGGTGAACCCGTTCCACGGTTCCGCCGCCGTACGATCCGCTACCGGCCCGGCCGCCCAGCGTCCGGGTGCCGCGCCGTGCTCCTGGCCGGGTGCGGTCTCCCGTCGGCCGGCGGTCGCCGGGCCGCTGGTGCGCTCCTGGCCTGCGGGACGCGGCGGCACCGGATCGGGCCAGGCGCCAGCGGGGCGGGTGGGGGCCATGGCCGGCTCGGCACGTTCGACCCGAGGAAGGTAGGCCGTGGCGTCGTCAGCCTGACCAGGCTGACGACCATCGGAACGCTCACTCATGCCAGCGCTCCGCCGCACTTCGCGCCGTCAGCACGCGGCGGCGCGCTGGGTTGATGATTCACTCGCCGGCGCTCGCTCATGACGGGCTCACTTGGGCACCGTTGCCGAGCGCAGGGTGGTGGAGTCCTCGAACGCGGGCACCGTGACCGTCGAGACGTACTCGGAGTAGCCAAGTTGGTAGTTGTCGACCGCGTCCCTGAACCACCGGACTCCCTCGGAAGCGGCGAGGGCCTGCCGGAGCGCGGCGGGGTCGCCAATTGCTACGATCTTGAAAGGTGGGGAGTACACCCGGCCGTGCAACAGCAGGGTGTTACCCACGCAGCGTACCGCGCTGGTTGTCAGAACGCGGACGTTCATGATTGACATGGCTTCGGCGCCGCCGGCCCAGAGCGCGTTGACCACCGCTTGGACATCGCCCTGGTGTACGACGAGATCGTCGTTGCTGACCCCTTCGGGAAGCTTGTCGAGCTGCGGCGCGTCGTTGAGTTCCACGGTCAGACCGGTACCGGTGAGGGCGGTGAAGCCGGCGGCCGCGAGATTTTCGGCGGCCCGTTCCTGCTGCTTCTTGATCGGAACGTCAGATCCGGCGAGGTCGGTCGTGCGGCTCTCGACCTCGCGGCGGAGGGTCGCGGCGAGTTCCTCGTTCGAGGCCACCCGGTCGCGGCGGTCCTCGATCAACTCGGTGAGCTGGGGGCGCCGGTCCTCGCGGAGTGCGGTGCCGCCGGCGGTGGTGGCCGTCGTGGTGAAGAGCAGGCCGGCGGCAGCGGCGATCAACGGTACGCCGATCGACCAGCCGGGCCGGCGCTGACGCCCTCGGCGGGGCAGCAGGCCGGCGACGAGCCGCCGTAGCGCCTTCTGCCATGAGGCCGCGCCGGACGTGTACTCCACGGACCGTTCCCCCTGTCTCCGGCTTGGGTGACCGCACGCACGGTCGTGGTGGCCGCCGTCTCGCCAACCGTTTCCGGGCTGACCGGCAACGGTCTGGCCCCATTCGTGGCTTGGACGGGTCTTCCGGACTACGCTAGCTGTCGAACATTATTGGCCATGGACCGTCGCCCTCGCGCCCGGTTGTCAGGCCGGACGAGGTCGTAACCCCTCTGGAGAGCGTCGTGCCCAAGTCTCAGGTCCGCAAGAAGAAGGTGTACACCCCGCCCACGGACGTCCGTCCGACGGCCACAGCGGCGACGCGTAAGCCCAGCCCGATCTGGCTTCCGGTCACCGCCGTCTCGCTGATCGTCTTCGGCATCGGTTGGCTGGTGGTCTACTACCTCTCCGAGCAGGAGTACCCGGTCATGGAACTGGGGTACTGGAACCTGGCGGTGGGTTTCGGCGCCATGGTCGCCTCCCTGATCCTGCTGTCTCGCTGGCGCTGATCCCGCAGGTCATCCGGTAGTTGCCGGGCACCCGTCGAGGGCCCGGCCGAGCGGTGACCGTGGCTGCCTCCTAAGGTGTGCGCAGGGCGGCGTGGCCCGGGTGCGAGAAGACTCACGTTACTGCTGGGTAACCTTGCGCGTAGGCTGCACTGCATGACCGAGCGGGCAAGGTCATCGGCCGGTCCGGTTTGAGGTGCAGCGGCGGGTTGTGGTCCCGTTCGCGCCTTTGACCCGACTCCGGTCGCCGAGCCGCTCGACAGGCAGCAGACCGGGAGGCCAACTCGATGGGCAGCGTCCAGATCGTCACCACGATCCTCGCGGCCGCCATCACCGCCGTGGCGGTGTGGCTTGCGGTACGCGCGGTCATGCAGATGGTGGCCGTGATCCGGCTGGGTCAGCCCGACCCGTCCCGGTTCGGCGACAAGGCCAGCCGCACCAGGACCATGCTCGCGGAGACCGCCGGGCACACCAGGATGCTGCGCTGGAGTGTGGTGGGCGCGGCGCACTGGTTCGTGATGGTCGGCTTCATCGTGCTGTCGCTGCTGGTGCTTGAGGCGTACTTCGAGGTGGTGTCGCCGACCGGCGGGCTGCCGCTGATCGGCGGCTGGGCGCTCTACGGCCTGGTCACCGAGGCGATCGGCATCCTGGGCGTGGTCGGCATCGTGGTACTGATCGGGATCCGGCTCGCCAACCGGCCCACGCGGGCCGGCCGCCGGTCGCGGTTCACCGGTTCGACCATGTGGCAGGGCTACTTCGTCGAGGCGGTCGTCCTCGCCGTACTGGTCATGGGTTTCCTGATTCGGGGCTTCAAGGTGGCCACCGACCACTTCGAGTACCCGACCTGGGCCACCCCGCTCAGCCACGCGGTCGGCTCGGCGCTGCCCGACTGGGACTCCGGCGTCAGTATCGCCGCCCTGATCAAGATCGCGATCTCGATGACCTGGCTCATCGTGATCTCGCTGAACGTGACCATGGGCGTGGCCTGGCACCGGTTCCTCGCCTTCCCCAACATCTTCTTCAAGCGCAAGCCGGGCGCGGCCGGCTCCGGTCTCGGCCCGCTGCGGCCGATGATGAGCGACGGCAAGCCGCTGGACTTCGAGGAGGCGGACCCCGAGAAGGACCAGTTCGGGGTGGCCCAGGTCGAGCAGTTCACCTGGAAGGGGCTGCTCGACTTCAGCACCTGCACCGAGTGTGGCCGGTGCCAGTCGCAGTGCCCGGCCTGGAACACCGGCAAGCCGCTGTCGCCGAAGCTGCTCGTGCTGAGCCTGCGGGACCACGCGTACGCGAAGGCGCCCTACCTGCTGGCCGGCGGCGGCAAGGACCTCACTGGCGAGGAGAAGGCCACCGCCGCGCAACTCGCCCACGTCGACGTGCTGGCCCTGGCCGAGGCGGAGAAGCCGCTGATCGGTGACGCCGAGGCGGGCGGGGTGATCGACCCGGACGTGCTCTGGTCGTGCACCACCTGCGGAGCCTGCGTCGAGCAGTGCCCGGTGGACATCGAGCACGTCGACCACATCGTGGACATGCGCCGCTACCAGGTGCTCATCGAGTCGAGCTTCCCGTCCGAGGCCGGCGTGATGTTGCGCAACCTGGAGAACAAGGGCAACCCCTGGGGCGCGCCGCAGAACACCCGCGAGGACTGGACCAAGGGCCTCGACTTCGAGGTGCCCCGGGTCGGCGAGGTCGACGACTTCGAGTACCTGTTCTGGGTGGGCTGTGCCGGCGCGTTCGAGGACCGGGCCAAGAAGACCACCCGGGCGGTGGCCACGCTGTTGAACGAGGCCGGCGTCTCGTTCGCCATCCTCGGCGAGGGCGAAACCTGCTCCGGCGACCCGGCCCGCCGGATCGGCAACGAGTTCGTCTTCCAGATGCTCGCCCAGCAGAACGTCGAGACCCTGAACGAGGCGTTCGAGGGCCGCGAGAAGGCAAAGCGCAAGATCGTCGCGACCTGTCCGCACTGCTTCAACACGCTGGGCAACGAGTACGGCCAACTCGGCGGCGAGTTCGAGGTGGTACACCACACCCAACTGCTGGCGCACCTGGTCGCCAGCGGCAAGCTCACCCCGATCGAGCCGGTCGACGGCGGCGTCACGTACCACGATCCGTGCTACCTCGGCCGGCACAACCGGGTCTTCACCCCGCCCCGCGAAGTGCTGGGACGTGCGTTGGGCGACGGGGAGATCACCGAGATGCCGCGCAACAGCGAGCGGTCCTTCTGCTGCGGCGCCGGTGGCGCCCGGATGTGGATGGAGGAGCGGATCGGCAAGCGGATCAACGTGGACCGGGTCGAGGAGGCCATGTCCACCGGCGCCAGGACCATCGCCGTCGGCTGTCCGTTCTGCTCGACCATGCTCACCGACGGGGTGAACGGCAAGGGCGCCGGGGAGCAGGTCGAGGTGGTCGACGTGGCCAGCGTCCTGCTGCGGTCGGTCCGGCCCGAGCAGACCCGGGGCGCCGAGGAGGGCGAGCCGGTCGCCGGCTGACCGGGCGTACGCTGCGGGGGTGTGGCGGCCTTCCGGTCGCCGTACCCCCGTATTTGTATTGGCGGGCGTGACTATAACGAATGTGTCGACACCCTTTGTGTGCGGTTGGTCGCGCAAACGTGAATCGGCCGTTGGTCGCCTTGATTCCGCACCGCGCCTTCCCTAATGTGGGGCACCGACCGTTGTAGGTCGTCTGTCCCGCCCCCTACCGCTCGCGGGACGCCCGGCGGTCGGTTGCAAAAGGAGTCGGTGCCGGTGGCAACCATGCCCCTCCATCGTCACGTGCCCGGACGGTCCCGCCGTCCCGGCGGTCTGCGTAGGGCCGCCCACCGCATGGTCATGCTGGTGTCCGCTGTGGCGGTCGGCGCCAGCCTGCTCGTCGCTCCGGCGTACGCGGCACCGTCGGTGGACGAGATCGAGCGCCAGATCGACAAGCAGTGGCAGCAGCTTGAGCCCACCATCGAGCAGTACAACAAGGTGCGGTCGCAGCTGAGGACCAACCGGCAGAAGTCGGGCGACCTGCAAAAGAAGATCCAGCCGCTGGCCCTGGAGGCCGAACTCGCCATGAACCGGGTGGCCGACCTCGCCTCCCGGTACTACGTGAGCGGGCCGTCCCAGGAACTCGGTGCGGTGCTGCTGAACGCGAAGCCGGACACGCTCGGCGAGCAGATGGCCTTCCTGGAGCGGTTGGCGGCGTACGAGCGCAAGCAGCTCGAAAGCGTGATGAAGGTCCGCAAGAAGTACGACGACCAGAAGGCCAAGCTCGACGCGTTGATCGCCGACCAGGAGACGAAGGAAAAGCAGCTGGCGGCGAAGAAGAAGCAGATCGATGTCGAGATCAAGCGGCTTGAGCGGTCGTTGCCGGTGACCACGGTCAAGACCACCAACTGCCCGACCATCAACGGTGTGGTCAGCGAGGCGGCCCGGACCGCCATCAGGGTCGCCTGTCAGCAGGTCGGCAAGCCCTACGTCTGGGGTGCCACCGGTCCGAACTCGTTCGACTGCTCCGGGCTGACCCAGTACGCGTACAAGGCCGCCGGGATCTACCTGACGCACTTCACCGGTGCTCAGTGGAACGAGGGCAAGGCGATCGCCCGGGCCGATGCCCGCCCCGGCGACCTGGTCTTCTTCCGCAGTGATCTGAGCCACGTCGGGATCTACCTGGGTAACAACAAGATGGTGCACTCGGCCCGAGCGGGTGTGCCGGTCAACGTCTCCCCGATCACCACGATGCCGATCGCCGGTTTCCGCCGACCCGGCTGAGCCGTCCCACAGGAACGCGACAAGGGCCCCCGGTCAAGCGACCGGGGGCCCTTGTCATTGTCGGATTTGCGCACCGAGAGTGATGGCGTGGATGTGTTGCGTATCGACGGGGATCGTACCTACGCTGGGCAATCGTTGGTCCGCTGACAGCTCCGCCCACCAGGGGCGGTAACGGTCCGACACCGCCGAGTCGCATCTGCGAGCCGGGGACCCAGGTATCCGGGGTGAATCCGCGATCATCGCGGTAGGGCGACCCCTTCCCGCCCGAACCCGTCAGCTAACCCGGTAGGCGGTATGGGAAGAAGGAGTACGGAGCCCGGTGGCACACCATGCCCCGCGGCCACCGTCAGCGCGGCCGGTGACGCCCGGCCCGACGACGGCTGCGCCGCGATCCCGCTGGTACCGCTGCACCACCGCACTCGCCGCTCTGGCCGCGACCGCCGTCATCCTGACCGGCGGCGCGACGGCGGCCCACGCCGACCCGACGGTCGACGACATCGAGCGCCAGATCGACGCGGACTGGAACCGGCTCGAAGCACTTATCGAACGACACAACGCCACCCGGCAGGACCTGGCCGGCAAACGCCGGGAAGCCGATGCCCTGGCCGCCCGGATCGGGCCCCTTGAGCAACAGGTCGATGTGGCGATGACCCGGGTCGGCGCGCTGGCGGCGCGGGCGTACAAGGGCGGCACGGTTGGTGCGGTCAACGCCCTGCTGGGCAGCAGGTCGCCCGGCGAGGTGGTGGAGCAGATCGGCCTGCTCGACCGCTATGCCCATTACCAGCAACAGGACGTACGGCAGGCGAGTGAACTGCGCGACGAACTCGCCGCCGCCAAGGCCGGGTTGGACCGCACCATCGTCCAGTTGACCCGCGCGGAGGCCGACCTCGCGGCGAAGCGGCGGCAGATCGACGCCGAGATCGATCGGTTGCAGCGGCTCCGGCTGCGGGCGTACGACAACGGAGGCGGCGGCCCGCTACGTCCGGCCCCCTGTCCGGCCGGCTATCCGGGCGGTCCGGCCGGGGTGGCGGTGAAGTTCGCCTGCGCCCAGATCGGCAAGCCGTACTCGTGGGGGGCCGAGGGGCCGAACGCGTACGACTGCTCCGGGCTGATGCTGGCCGCGTGGGCGCGGGCCGGGGTGGCGCTGCCGCACAACGCCGCCCGGCAGCGCCAGGTCACCGCGTCCGTGAGCCGCGGCGACCTGCGCCCGGGTGATCTCGTCTTCTACTACCGCGACCTGCACCACGTCGGCATGTACGTCGGTGGCGGCTGGGTGGTGCACGCCTCCCGGGCAGGTCAACCGGTGAAGATGAAACGGATGGACAGCAGCCCGATCCACAGCTTCGGCCGACCGGGCTGAGGCGTGCCGAGTACGACGGCGGGGTCCTGGTCCGGGCCCCGCCGTTCGCGGCCGGTGCCTGGCGGGGTGGTCAGCGGGTCGGCCAGGTGCGCCAGTTCTGCCAGGCCCGGCTCGGTGTGGGGCCGCGCTGGCCCTGGTAACGCGAGCCGTAGACGGCCGATCCGTACGGGTGCTCGGCGGGCGAGGAGAGCCGGAAGATGCAGAGCTGGCCGATCTTCATGCCGGGCCAGAGGGTGATCGGCAGGTTGGCCACGTTGGACAGCTCCAGCGTGACGTGACCGGAGAAGCCGGGGTCGATGAAGCCGGCGGTGGAGTGGGTGAGCAGACCGAGCCGGCCCAGGCTGGACTTGCCTTCCAGTCGGCCGGCGAGCTGGTCGCCGAGGGAGATGACCTCCAGTGTGGAGGCGAGTACGAACTCGCCGGGGTGCAGCACGAAGGGCTCACCGTCGGGCACCTCGACCGGCGAGGTCAGGTCGTCCTGCTGGGTCGCCGGGTCGATGTGGGTGTACAGGTGGTTGTTGAACACCCGGAACAGCTTGTCCAGGCGTACGTCGATGCTGGACGGCTGCACCAGCGTGGGCTCGAAGGGCTCCAGCGCCAGGGTGCCCGCCTTGATCTCGGAGACCAGGTCACGGTCGGAGAGCAGCATCGCCACACCATAGCTGTCGGTATGCGTGACCTGCGTGTCGGACTACCCGCTTAGAACGTATGTTCGATAGCATGTCCGCATGGCTTCCTGGTCCGAATTCGCCGCTGACGAGCCTCGACTCGCCGACGGGATCCGCCTTCTCATGCAGCAGTACGGCCCTGGCTTCGGCTACCTGGCCACGGTCCGCGCCGACGGCGGGCCCCGGGTGCACCCGGTCTCCCCGGTGATCACCGACGACGGTCTGTTCTGTTTCGTGATCGACTCGCCGAAGCGGCGCGACCTGGAACGCGACGGGCGCTACGCGCTGCACTCCTTCCCGGCGGAGGAGAGCGACGACGAGGCGTACGTCGCCGGTCGGGCCTGGCCGGTGACCGACGACGCCACCGTGGCCCGGCTGGCCCTCGCCGCTCGGGCCGCCCCGCACGCCGACTGGCGACTGTTCGAGTTCACGGTCGACGTGGCGATGCTGTCCCGCCACGGGCACTCCGCTGCCGGCCTGCCGGGCGATCAGGGCGGAGGGCCGGCCGTCCAGGTCTGGCTCGATCCGGCGGCGGCCACCCCGCAGGCGCAGCGCCCCACGTCGCTGGCGGCCCGCTCCGGCCGACACGCCCGCCGCGCGGCCTGAGCCCGGCACGACGTAGCGCCACCGCCACCCGAGCCCGCACGCGCCGGTGCCGGCCCCATCGAACGGGACCGGCACCGGAGAGGTACGTGCTGACCCCGCTACGCCCGATAGGTGTTCCAGGCGTTGATCATCCGGGTCGCCTGGCCCGGGGTGAACTGGTACATGCAGGAGTCGTACGTGTAGTCCATGAAGTTGGTGATCGGGTCGAGACCCGGGCTGGAGCAGGTGTCCCGGCCGGTCGGGCACTGGTAGGCCGGCGATGCCTCCGCCGGGGTGTCCGCGACCTGGTCGCCGCTGCCCGAGCAGCCACCCTGGAAGGTGTGGTACAGGTTCAACCAGTGGCCGACCTCGTGGGTGCCGGTGTCGCCCTGGTTGTAGTTGGTGGCGGTGCCGCCGGGCAGCGACTCGCTGAGCGCGACCACACCATCCATCACGTTCAGGGTGGTCTGCGGGAAGGTCGCCCAGCCGAGCAGGCCGCTGCTCAACTCACCGAGATAGATGTTGAGCGTGCCCTTGGTGCCCTGGCGGAGCTGGGTCTTCATCTGCCGCTCGGCAGAGGAGCCCTGCCGGATCGGGTACCACGACGTGTTGGTGACCCGGTTGATGCTCTGGAGCTGGAACGCGAAGGCGGTGGCGGCGCCGCCCGTCGCCCCACTGAACGACTGGTTCAGCACGCTGATCTGCGAGTGGATCATCGAGTCGGGGATGTTCCCACCGGCCCGGGTGGTGTCCCTGCGGATCACGTGCACCACGACCGGAATGGTGACCGAGGCCGCGGCGACCTGGGCGCTCAGCGTACGCTGGCCGACCCGCTTGGCCCGCTCCTGCAGCAGGTCGGCGAACTCGGCCTCCCGCTGGTGCAGCTGGGTCATGGTCAGTTCGTTCGGGTCGTGCTTGACGACCGCGTCGCCCCGGACCCTGGCCGCTGTGCCGGTCGGGTCCTCGCACACCTCGTCGGCGTGTGCGGCAGCCGCTGCCGGGCTGGCGGTAATGGTCGCGGCCGGCAACACGCCAACCGTTGCCACACCGAGCACCATGGCCAGCGACGTCGATGCGATGCCGGCGATGCGCCGGTTCAGCAGGTCGGGACGAAGTCCCATATGCCCACCTCTTTCTGTCGACGCGACTGGGGGTTGTGTCGCGCCGTGCGGAAAACGTGGGGCAGACGTTACAACCCATCGACAGATTTGAACATGGCCATATGTTGCGAGCCTGAAACTTCTTGCCGTGGTTGCGGCCGGTCCTCGGCCCGGGGTGCCTGGGTGCACGGGGCCGGTGACTCAGGTACAGTGATCCCGCTTGCGGGTGTAGTTCAATGGCAGAACATCAGCTTCCCAAGCTGACAGTGCGGGTTCGATTCCCGTCACCCGCTCCACGTACGGAAGCCCTGGTCAGGACCGATGTCCCGCCAGGGCTTCCGTGGTTCTAGATCATGCTGAAACAGGCATGGGCCATTAGCGGGCCATTAGCTCGCCTCGGCGGCCGGTCCGTCTCCCTCGGTAACCCGCTTGACCTTGCGCTTGCTCGGCTTGCGCCGGGCCGCCTTGACCGCCTTGTCGATCGCGTCGGCGATACCCTGGTCCGCCTCCCGGTTAGCGTGCTGGTAGATCAGCGCGGCGCGCGGGTTGTCGTGACCCATCCGAGCCATGATGTCGCGCAGGCTCGCGCCCGGTGCCCGCGACGCGAGCGTGTTGCCGGTGTGCCGCAGGTCGTGGAAGTGCAGACCAGGCACACCCACGGCGGCGACCGACTCGGACCACTTGACCAGCTTGTTGAAGTTGCCACGCCAGAGGGTCCGCCCGCTCTCGCCAGTGAACACGAACGCCTCGGGTGCCTCGCCGACGTGGCCGCTCATGTGCTGTTTCAGCACAGGCAGGGCCGCCTTGGGTAGGGCGACGGTCCGCACGCCCGCCCGCGACCTCGGCGGGCCGAGGATCAGGCCGGTACCCCGGTGCTCGACGAACGCCTGTCGCACCCGCACCGTGCCAGCCGCTAGGTCGACGTCGCAGCGTTGCAGAGCGACCGCCTCGCCCCACCGTAGGCATCCGAACGTGGTGACCAGGATCAGCGCCTGGAAGCGCTCCGGCATCCGCTCGGCCAGCGCGAAGATTTGCGGAACGGTTAGGACCGGCCGCTCTGCGGGCTTTTCCTGGTCGGCACCGACGACGCGGCACGGGTTGATCCTGATCAGTTCGTCCTCCTTGACGGCGGTCATCAGGACCGCGCGCAGCAGCCGGTACGCCTTGGCGGCCATGGTCACCGACACGCCCTCGGCCAGCAGCCGTGCCCGCCACTCGCGGACCATGGGAGTGTCGATCCGGTTGAGCGGCATGTCGCCGAGGTACGGCGTGATGTGCCTGCCGAGCGTCCAGCGGTACAGGTGCACGGTCCGGGGCCGCAGGTTCGGCCGTTCGGTGATCCACCGCTCGGCGTAGTCGCGTAGCCGGATCTTGCCGCGTTCAGGGTCGATCCACTCTCCCCGCATCATCTGAGCCTCGATCAGCGACAGGTACTTTTCGGCCTCGGGCTTGCGGGCGAACGTCTGCGGGGCGGAGCGCATCCGTCCGTCCGGGCCGGGGTAGCGAGCCTGGTAGCGGCCGGACTCGCGCTTACGGATGTTGCCGAATCGGCGGTGTCCCTCTTGGTTGGCCATGATCAGGCGACACTCCTCAATCCGCGCCAGACGGTCTCTGCGGTCATGGGCTCGACTCGTCCGGCGTGAACAAATGCGGCCAAGTCGGCGGGGTCGATCCGGATCGACCGGCCGAGACGGTGGAACGCAATCTGTCGCTCGGCGACGGCGCGGCGTACGTAGCGCACGCTCATGCCGATGCGGCTTGCGGCTTCTTCGATGGTCAGCAACTCGGCGGGCAGCTTCAGAACCGGCGCGTTCTGGGTGATCCGCTTAGCCATCGGGTGTCCTTTCCGGGCAGTGCGGCCTATCAGGGGTGGTGCGGCAAGGCGTTGAGAGCGCGGGTAGCGGCCTCTCTGGCGGCGGGGCGGTTCGGCGAGGGGTGGCGGGCCGCGTTGGCAGAAAGCCGCACGGCGGCCCGCTGAGAGCCACGCTGAGCCAAGATCCCGGGCGTACTGGTGTCTTCGTATGGGTCTGTGCTGAAACAGCCCTATACCCCCCTGTTTCATCATGTTCAGCAGCGTCACGGCCAGAGTTCGGCTGTCCCCGAGGTGTCCCCCTCGTTTTCGCTGCTCAGGGCGGGTTGGGGGACACCGGGGACAGCAGGGACACCGGGGACTCGGTACCGGCCCCCGGTGTCGGCGGCGAGTTGTCCGTCAGCGAGCATCCGCTGACAGGTCCGCTTGACGTTGTCGTAGGCGAGGCCGACCCCGTCGGCGATGACCTTGGGCGTGCTGCCGGGGGTGGTCCGCAAGAAGCGCAGGATCGTCGCGCGGGTCTCGCCGACCTGGTGGTCTTCGGCGGGGCCGTCGAGCATCTGCCACGCCCCGGCGGCCGGGTCGAACGTCAGGGCGTACTCGTTCTCGTCTACGTCGCGGCCGGTCACGTGCAGCACGCCGTCACCCTGGTTGCGCGCCCGCTTGAGCACGAGGGTGGCGTCGGCGGCCCCGGCGAGACCGTTGGTGCCGGAAACCTCGGTGAGGAAGTCGTCAGATCCGGCCTTGCGTACGTGATGGACCAGGACGAACGCCACGCCGTAGTCATCGGCGACCTTCTTCGCCCGGCCCACGGCGGCGTAGTCGGCATCGTAGGCGGACGCGCCGGGTGCGGAGTGACCGCGCAGCTTGGCGAAAACGTCGATGATGACCATGCGGGCATTCGGGTTGCGGTCGAGCCAAGCAGCGATAGCCTGGTCGCCGCCCTGCGGCAGCGGCGGGCACTCGGTGGCGAGAGTGAGTCCGGCCGGGGCCTTGCGCTGGCCGAGAACCTTGCCGAGCCGGTTTTGCAGGCGGCGGGCGGTGTCCTCCAATGCGAGGTAGAGCACCGGGCCGCGCTCGACCGGGATCGCGCCGAACGCCTTGCCGCCGAGAGCGACGTCGAGGCCGAGGCCGAGCGACATCCACGACTTGCCGACTTTCGGCGGGCCGCAGAGCAGGTTCACGCCCTCGGACAGCACGCCGGGCACGGCCCACTTGGGCGGTGCGAACTCCATCGCCATGATGTCGGCGGCGGTCCACGACGTGCGGATCCGAGCAGGCCGCGCCTGCTCGGGCGACAGAACCTCGGCGGCGTCGTCCGGCCCGGCGACGTGCAGGTGCGGGCGGTCAGCCGACATGGCGCTCATGCGGCCACCGTCCGGGGGCGACGGGCACCGGCGGCGAGGCCGGAGCGGATCGTGCGCAGCGTCTCGAACCGGGTGAGGCCGATCGACAGCGCGGCCTCTTCGAGCAGCGCGGCGGCCTGGTCGACGGGCAGCGCTCCCCCGGCGGCGAGCTGGCCGAGGGCGACCGCGGAGACGTAGAGCGTGTGGTTGCGGTCGCCCTCGGCGGCGTGCCGCAGGTGGTCGAGCTGTCGGCCGATCGCGGCGTCCAGGTAGGCACCGGCCCGCCCGGTCGGCAGGTCGACAACAACCGGCCGTTGCGGAGGCAGCGGCGCGGGGGCAAGGCGTTCGGCGAGCCAGCCGGGCAGGTCGGCGACCGGCAGGTCACGGGCGACCGCGTACGGGCGGCCCGCGACCGTGCTCCCGGCCGCGACGACATAGCCGCCGTGGGCGCGGGTGTCGACCAGCCAGCCGAGGCCGTTGCCGCGCTCTCCGGCCGTGTTGCGCAGTGCCAGCCCGGCGGCCGGGTGCCGGAAGTACAGGTGTGCGCCGCCTCGGCCCGTGGTCACGGTGTAGGTGTCGTCGGGCATCGGATGTCCGGCGGCCTTGCACAGCGCGGCGAACACCTCGACGCCGTTCGTCGCGGCCGGGTGCGGGCAGCCGGGCGGCGGGACCTGGTCGGACTTGCGCACGTCCAGGTCGACGACGACTAGCCCAGACGGGCCGCAGGCGATGCCGACGCCGTACGGGGTCTCGGACCAACCGCGCCGGACCCGGTCGGGATCGGTGGTGGCACGGGCTTCCCAGCCGGTGTGTCCGTTGCGGCAGCGCGGGTCTCGGCCGGTGCAGGCGTCGGCGACGTGGTCGGGGAACGCGGGTCGCTTGTCGTCGGGCCGTAGCGGGAAGACGTGCCAGCCGCGTTCGGCGGCGGCGAGGGCTACCTCACGCGGGGATTCGTTGCGGGGCATGGGTTTCGGCCTCCGGGCGTTGGGTGTGGATGGCTGAGTGCGGAGGTGCTTGTCGTGGGCGCACGCGGCGCAGTAGCGGGCCTTCTCCCACCGGGTGACCTGCAACGGCAGGCCGGACATGGTGTCTTCGGCGGCGACGGTCCGGTCGCAGATGTGCGGGTACGGCAGGTCGGCTGGCACGAGGCGGCCGAGGGCCTTGCTCGCGCCGATCCAGTGCCCGCCGGTCATCGGCCCGGCCGCCCGTCGTGGCAGTCCAGGCACTCACCGAGCGAGTGCGGGATGTAGTAGCCGCGCACCTGGCCGCAGGTCGGGCAGGTGCGGCGGGCGCGCAGCGCGGCCGAGATCGCGCGGCGCTGGGCCGGGGTGGCGGTCCGCTTGGGCCGGGCGAGGTCGATCCGGTACAGGTACGCGGTCCGGGTGCCGCCGACGCCGCGCCAGAGGATCTGCGCAGCGACCGGCTGACCGCCCGGCCGCAGGCCACGCGCGGTGAGCTGCCGCCGGGTGGCGTAGCCGTCCGGCGCACCCTGCCACCAGAACATAGGGATCCCGTACCGGTCGCCCTCGGGATCGAAGTAGGCGGCCCGAATTCGCGGCATCAGGCGGCCCTCCTGCCGAGCGCGGGCCGGTCGGCGGCCCGGCCGTGCAGAGCGGCGGGCCGGATCGCGGCGACGGCGGCCAGCAGCTCGCGGCACAGGTGCAGCGCGAGCCCGAGTTGCCGCCGAGCGGTGTCCTCGGTCCGGCTGAGCGGCACGCGGATACGGATCTCGGCGTAGTCGACGTCGGCAGCGCGGACGCGGGTGATGACGGCCCGGCCGCCGAGCGGCCCATCGGCGATGATGTCCGGGGCCTGGTGCAGGGTGACCCCGCAGCGGTGATCGCGGGTGCACCAGTCGGTGTGCGGCGTCTCGGTCCGGCTGAACCGGGCCATGGTCCGGGCCATCAGCGCGTGCCCTTGCCGTGCAACTCGCGCAGGCTGTTGATGATCCGGCGGCCGACGCGCAGTCGGCGTCCGTCGCCGTGGCAGCGGCGGCAGAGGCCAAACGCGCGGCCGAACGGGGAGCGGCGCGTACCGGTGCCGGAGCACTTGCGGCAGGCTCCAAACGGCCAGAGCCAGCAGCCGAAGGCGTAACAGAGAGTGGCGATCACGGCGGCGAGGATCAGTACGCCGATCATGGTGCTTTCGGGGGTCGCGGTCGCGGCGAGGGCAGGCACAGTGAGCCTCCTGAGGCGGTTTTTGGGCGTGAAGGGCTGGCGGCGCAACCCGCGACCGGTCAATGTCTGTGCTGACCAGGCCGGTCGCGGGTTGAGTCGCGGTGACGCGACCGGTCGCGGGCGGGCCGCGACCGGCTACGCGGCCTTGCGGCGGGCGATCGCGGCGTCGATGTCGTCGGCCTTGGCTCCCTTGAGGGCCTTGCCGGAACGCTTGACGTCTACGCTGCGTACACCGAACGACCGGACCTGAGCCGAGACCGACTCGGCGGTCACGTCCGCGTACGCCTCGGGCAGGCGGTCGGCGAGGCGGGCCGCGATCTCTTCCCACTGCGCGCCGGTCTCGCCGCGCTCGATCACGCTGCGAACGTCGGCAAGCACGTCGCGGATCTCGCGGGCGACGTCCTCTCCGGCCGCCATGCCGGACAGAGTCCCGGCCGCTTCGCGCAGCTTGCGGGCGGCGATCAGGATCTTCTCCGCGTCGTCGGCGTCGGCGAGGTACGTACGCACAGTCGGGGTGGCGTCGGACGCGCCGCGCAGAATGCCGACGCCCTTGTAGCTGGGCAGCAGCGTCGACGAGTCGTAGCCCTCGGAGTTCGCCCCGGCCCCAAGGACCAGGTCGGAGACGTTCCACGAGCCGGTACGGAGGGAGAACCGCACCTGGTGGTTGTCGCGGAAGCTGATGAACTGGGTAGCGACCTGCCCACCGCCGACCCCGCTGGGCCGCTGGGTGGCGTCAACGAACCCGACACCGGCCGCCGGAGCGACCTTGACCAGGTAGACCAGCAGAGACGCGATCTCCTTGCTGATGTCGCCGAGGTCGAAGTACTCCTGAAACTCGTCCAGGACCACCAGCCGGACCGGCATCCGGTACTTCGGGTCACGGGCGATCTCGCGGGTCAGCTTGCCCTCGGGGCAGATGTCGACCGGCAGCTTGGACAGCCGCTCGTAGCGGTCCTGCACGTCGGCCTTGATCTCGCGCAGCGCTTCGAGCGCGATCTCGGCGGGATCGCCGTCGCGGGTCATCGCCAGGCCGAACGCGTACCGGTCGGCGACCAGGGAGAACTTGCGCCAGTCCGGCTTGCCGCCACCGTCCAGGACCGTCAGCTTCACGTACGGGTCCAGCGCGGCGTACAGCGCGAGGGACCGGGCGGCGAATGTCTTGCCCTGCCGGGGCTGAGCGCCGATCAGGATGCTGTTCCACATCAGGTCGACGCTCACCTTGTTGCCGCGCTCGTCCAGGCCGAACGGGGCGGGCTGCCAGATGTCGGTGGGCTTACAGCGCAGCAGCGGCGTCCGGCCCGCGCCCTGGGCGAGCGGGTCGCGGTCGGCGACCCACAGCGTGTGCCGCCGGTGCGACGACGGATCGCGGGTAATGAACACCTGCGAGACCGCGACGTCCAGGCCCGAGGCGATCGCGCCGCGTGCCTTGACCGCGTCGTCGAACGTCTTGCCGTACGGCAGGTCGATCGACACCTGCGAGCCGGTGCCCGAGGCGTCGCGGGCCATGGTCGAGCCGAAGCCGATCTGCTGGTGTGCCTTGTCCGGGTGCCCGAGACCGGCGGCGTAGTAGGCCCGCAGGATGATGTCCGGGTTCACCCGGCGGAAGCGGCCCGAGACGGTGGCCGGGGTGATGATGCGCCGATCCTCCGGGCGGCCGATGTGCGCCAGGAACGCGACCAGCAGGCAAGCGGTCAGCACCAGCGCCCACACCGGGGCGACCGCGTAGAGCACCGGGCCGCCGACGCACACGGCGACGGCCTCGGCGGCGAGCACGATGCCGCGCCACATGCGGGTGGCCTTGACCTCGCGGTGCAGCTTGAGCCACATGGCGGGGTCGTTGGCGTCGGCGGCGGCCTGCCGTAGCCCGTACTGCTCCGACACCCACCACCACTTGAGCTGGCGGCCGATCAGCCGGAACGCGCCGACGCTGGCCCAGAACGTGGCGAGGGTGGCGTACCAGGGCGCGCGGACGGCGTGGAATCCGGCGCGGTAGCCGGTCAGCGCGGCGGCCTGCGCGAGGCTGTGCCGGATGTTCGGCCACGTCGACCAGTTGGCCGGCACAATCGGCCGCTTGCCGGACGCATCGACCGGCGGCAGCTCAACGGGCATCCCGCCGCGCTGCGGGGTCTCGTCCAGGTCCACCTCGAAGTGCGTGCCCGCGTCGGCGGCCCGGCGGGTGCGCGCGGCGTCTAGGTCGACCACGTCGGCGACGTCGGCCTCGGCGGCGGTCCGGTCGAAGTTCTCGGGGTTCGGGTTGGATGCAGTCATGATGGAGGTCTCTCCTGAGGTCTGGTGACTGATAGGAGGGCCGGTGACGCGGCGCTTGCTTGGCGGCTGGTGGCCGCGTCACCGGGCGAAGTCAGGCGGCGGTGAGAGTGGGCGTTTCCGCAGGTACCGGCGCAGATGGTGACGCATCGGTGACGCGCAGGGCGGCGAGGTGACGCCGCGCGGTCGAGACCGAGACACCGGCCTTGGCGGCGATCTGCGAGACCGGCGCGTCGGGCATCTTGGCGGCAACCTTGGCGACCTTGTCCGCCGACACCGGGCGCGGTGTGACGCGCTTCGCTGGCGTCCTCTTGACCGCCGGATCCGAGACAGACTCGACGGTGGGCGACTCCGGTCCCCAGATGTCCTCATTGGTGTAGACCGGCTTCGACTCGATCAGGTCGGTGGGGGCCGGGGCGGGCTCCCTGACCGATGCGGCCTCGGTGAGGGTGCGGATCCGGCCGCCGATCTCGACTAGGCTGATCGACGCGACCACGATCAGGCCATCCACGCTGAACGGCAGCAGGTAGGCCGAGGAATCGGCCTCGCCGTACCGGATGGCCACGCCCACCATGTGCCAGTACGACACCCACGCCGCGATGCCTGCGATAACGGCGGTAGCGCCGAGACGGACGGCGGACAGTGCGCCACGGCGGGCCGGAATCCGAGAGATCAGCTCGACTGCCAGCAGCAGCGCCACCGGCGACCACGCAGAGATGGCCTGGCTGATCACATTGTCGGCGGCGTGAAGCACGTTGCCCGCCAGCGACGCCGCAATGCCGAGGGCGAACACCGAACGGACGCCCCACCCGATGCGCTTTAGGCGCTTGAGGTCCTGAGTCATCACGCGACCGCCTTCCGGGCGGCGGGACGCGCGGCCAGCTCGGCGGCGACACGGGTCACGCGGGCCTCGGCCCGGCGCAGCCGCCGCCAGTCCAGCGGCGATGGGCCGCCCTCAGCGGTCAACACTCGGATCTCGGCGTCAACGAGGTCGATCTCTGCGTCGATCAGCGGCATGTCGCGCTCGATCGCGGCGAGGTCGGCGGCAGTAGGACCTTGGAGCTCGGACGGCAGGTGCTTTCTGTGCATCGATGGCTTCCTCTGCTGTTAGGTGCGCGGCGGCCTAGAGAGGCCGGTCCGCCCCGCTGGGCTGTGACCCCCGCAACCTAACAACTGATATGCAAACGAGTCAGCTGATAGGTCCAATGTTGGCCGTGACCAGGCAGAACGCGCGACAGCGGCCTACCATCTGGTAGGCCGCTGGTAGGCTGCTCTGGTTCCCTGGCTGCCGTGAGATGCGAGGTCCCGAGACATGACGTCCCCTGAACCCCGGCTGTCTAGGTCGGAAGCGCTGCATCTGCAAGTAGCCCGCAAGCTGCGGAACGACATCGGGGCCGGAATACTCCGGGACGGGGAAACGCTGCCATCTACCCGAGAGCTAGCCAAGCAATGGGATGTAAGCGTCTTCACCATTACCGAGGCAATGCGAGTCCTGACCGACGAAGGCTTAGTGGTCAGCAAGTCAAGGTCCAAGCGTGTAGTGCACGCACCGGACCAAAATCGCCGTAATGAGATTCGGCTGCCGCAGCCGCAGGTAATCTTCGTTGGCGGTTATGCCGGGAGCGGCAAGACGGAGCTAGGCAGAATTCTCGCCAAGGAAACCGGCTGGCCGATGCTCGATAAAGACACGTTGACACGACCAGTCGTCGAGGCCGCGCTAGAAATCCTCGGGCTATCGCCGAACGACCGTGAATCCGAGAGATATCTGACGCTGATCCGGCCCCGGGAATACGAATCCCTGATGGCTGCCGCGCTAGAAAATGTTGGGTGTGGGAATAGCGCCATCGTAACGGCCCCGTTCATCCGTGAGTTCAACGACGTATCTTGGATCACCCGCACCCGAGCCATGTTTACCGGCCTCAAAGCTGCCACTACGTTGGTATGGGTTTACTGCGATGCCGACTCGATGAATGGCTATATCAGACAGCGGGGCGCAGCGAGAGACGGAGCAAAGCTCGCTGACTGGCCGGGTTACGTCGCCAGCATCAACCTTGACTTCCGGCCCTCGGCCCCTCACGTGGTCGTCAATAACTGCACGTCAGGCGAACCGCTGCAAAGTCAAGCCGCAGAGCTGCTTAAGACCGTCCTCGGTGGAGAGCAACCATGACTCCGGGCGTGATCCTCTACGGCCCGCCAGCCGCAGGAAAAGACACCGTTACGCAAGAATTGGTCAAGCTAAGGAACGACTACGCGCCCTTCCGCCGAATCAAGGTGGGGCGTGGTCGGACTGTCGGATATCGGATGGCAACAGATGCCGACATTGAACGACTACGCGCGAATGGTGACGTCCTGTGGGAAAACGAGCGCTATGGGTCAACGTACATAGTTGACTACAGGGCGTTGGCTGATGAACTTTCACGGCACATTCCCGTGCTGCATCTAGGGCAACCTGACGGAATCGACGCCGTACGAGGCGCTTTCCCGCCTGGCTCTTGGATCGTTGTATACATCTGGTCTTCTCGAAGTGTTGCAGCAGAACGGATCGAGGCTCGGCGAACCGGTGACACGGCGGAGCGGCTTGCCGCTTGGGACGCGACCCCGCGAGTTAAGGCGGATCTTGAAATCAACACAGGCCGACTGTCCGCCGAGCAGGCTGCGCAGCGCATCGACGTAGCTATCCGGAAATACGGCCTGCTGCCACCTGCGTCTCCCGTGCCCCTGGACTCAGAATGAGCTTCACAAACGGTGAGAACAGCGGAGCAGATATCCGCCCTCGGACGGTTTGGAATCGGCTTGGCGCTGTCGCCTATAAGCCGCGTGCCTACGCCGCTTTCATGTTAGAACGGAGCAATCCGAACACCATGAGGGTGCCATTTAGGAAAACTCGGCGACACCCAAAAAACCCCAATATGGTGATGCCGCTTGCTGTTCATATTGCGATGTGGCTACTCCTGGGCCTAAGTATTGCCGGGGTGACCTTGTACGTGCTCTGGCTTCTGTATCAGCGACCAAAACTAGCCAGCATCTCAGCTTCTGGAGTAGATCCGAAGACGCTATTCGACGCCTCAAAGGTCGCTCTCACCATCGTAGGTGGTATCGGTGGTGTCGTGGCGCTCGTCGTAGCATATAGGCGTCAACGACTGAATGAGGTTGAGCACAATCGGGAGAACACAAAGGTCTTCACTGAGCGGTTCACGGCCGCCTCAGAACAGCTCGGTTCCGAGAAATCGGCCATAAGGTTGGCTGGAGTTTACGCGATGGCCAGCCTTGCCGACGACTGGGAAGCTGGAAGGCAGACCTGTATTGATGTTCTTTGCGCATACGTGCGAATGCCCTACACGCCTATCGGGGATCACAAGAGATACGCCCGGAAATCCGGACCAGGATCACAGCCCGAGCCGGTCGCCCCTGATAGTGAGGTAGCCCCTGAGGTTAAATACGTGGGCGAAGCTCGCTACAACCCTCGCGAGGAACAACAAGTCCGAGACACCGTAATCCGAGTCATTAAGGAACACTTGCGGCCCGAGGCTGCGTCAGATTGGTTTGGGCAATCGTTCGACTTTACGGGATCAACCTTCGAGGACCTGCGATTTGGCGATATCGCGCTCACGAACTGTAACGTCAGTTTCGACAAATGCACCTTCTATGGGGAAACAGATTTCAGCGGCGTATACTTTAGGGCCTGTAAGGTTTCGTTCACGGGGGCTATTTTCGCGGGTGGTATAGGTTTCGAATATTCCTTGTTTGAGGACAGCAAAGTGGGAGTCTATGGGGACTTGGTAGATAATGGACGCATCCTTTTTCAGGGCTCCCAATTCGTTAGCGGCGAGGTGAATATCACAACCCCCCGAATCGGCGGCTCGGTCGACTTCATTGAGGCGGAATTCGACGGTGGCACCGTCAGTCTATTCAATCTTGCTTTGGAAGGTGACCCTAATTCGACCGGACTGAGTATGAGTCGTTCGATAATCAATGGCGGCGTGGTGCGATTCCTTGGTGGAACGTTCGCTTGCGGGACGTTCTATTTAAATGGCCTGGAGGTCAGTAAGGGGAAATTGATAATTGGATCTGATCTTACCTATGGTCCCACCCCTGACGATGGTCGTCGTCGCTTCTCGACTATATTGTCTGGGACGGAGTTTTCGTTTGATTGGGTTCAAATCGACGGCGGCTCGATCGAATTTATTGATGTGGTTATTGATGGTAGCGAAGTCCGTTTCGACAATCTAGTAATGACGGGTGGCCAGATCCTATTTTTGGGTAACGAGTTCCGGAGCGGAAAAATTCAATTTCCGCAGAATGTGCATATCGCTGGAGGTGATGTTTCTTTCGCCGACTCTAGGGAAGAAGGAGCGATCTTGGAGCTGGACGGCCTGAACAGCACGGCCGTTGAAGAACCAGCGCAGTCCGAGGAAAGCGGTAGCACGAGAGCGTTGAACGATTGAGTCCCTGGGTGCTGTCCCCCGTGTCCCCGCTGTCCCCCGGCGGAGATTTAGCTGCGGAAACGGCGGGGACAGCTCCAGTGGCGGGGTGTCCCCCCGGTCCGGCAGTGATCAAGCGGGCTCAACGAAGATCCGGGCCATTAGCGGGCCATTACGGCGGGCTTCCTGAGGTCACTCCAGGCCACTCGATTGCTTGCCGAGCTGCCCGACAGAATGATCACCGGTCGCCCTTGTACGGTTCCCAAGCTGACAGTGCGGGTTCGATTCCCTTCACCCGCTCCAAGTTTTCCCAGCTAGACAGCTTGACCAGCCGAAAGTTGGTCAATACCCGAACAGCAATTGTTGGGGATCTTGTTGGGAAACGAGAGTCGACACAGGGGGCGAGCCCGGCCCCGGGCAACACTCGGCAACATGCGAGTCGGCACTGCATCCCGTTTAGTACCAGCTCCAGCGCGGTCCAGCCTCACCGGCGTGAACGCCGGCAAAGCCAGGTCTCGCCAGGCCCAACCAACATCGTCATTGAGACAAGCTGACGGCGCAGACTCAGGCAACGGCCAGGTGGGTTCGGCTCCGCCAGGCCGAACCCACATGGCCGGGCGGCGTTAAGCAACGCGACCGGCCATGCGGAAGGCGACGTCCGGGTCGACGAAGTGGCGGTCGCCGAACAGGCCGAGCCGGAACTTGTCGCGCAGGATGCGGCGCACCGACACGTCAACGAGGTCCTCGCTGACCCTGTTCGATCAGCTCCGGGCGGTGCTCGACGCCTCAGGCGCGGGCCAGCATCGGTGTGCCCATGATCTCAGCGTCGGTGACCAGGCCCCCAGTCGGTGCAGACCACCCCGCGGAAGCCGTACCGCTCCACGCCGACAGTCCCATCAGGCTGCGGCCCGCACTATGCGCTGGAGCACGTCCAAATCGATGAACTCCCGATCGCGGGCGTAGGCCGGTGGTGTGGGTGCGGGTCAGGCGATGCCGTGTGCTCGGGCTTCATCGACCATGTGTTGGGCGGTAGCGGACATGGTTGCTTCTTGGCGCCGTCGGACCCGGTTGTGGAACCAATTCGGGATTGATGCGCCGTTCTGCCGGAACTGCAGGATCTTGTCCTGCACCGCGCGGCAGTCGGTGATCGTGACGGCGGCTGGATCGGCGAGCCCGCGACGCCACAGGTTGAGGACCTTGCCTTCGGCGCTGGCCTTGCTGGTGGCGGTGTCGAGGTTGGACCGAGCCATCTCGTAGAGCTCTTTGAGCAGCGACAGTTGCGGGACGACGAGCGCGATCAGCGCCTCTACGACCTCCATGTGGCCCACGACCATGATGAGCGTGGACGCCGCGAGCAGGGCGAGGATCGCGGCGGTCAGGGTCGCGGCCCATTTGCGGTGCGCGGACGCTCCCCAACCTAGGTTGCTGTTCTGGCAGATCAGTACGTTCATCGGGTAGGGCACGCTTGCGGTATCGGGGTACCAGTTGCGCAGGTCGCTGCGGTCGCCTCTGAGGCGGTTCGCGGCCGTGGTGATGGTGCTGGTGGTGGGCCGGTCGGCGCACATGTCGTTCCAGGGCAGCCCGAACAGCATCCCGTCGAGTTCTTCCTGGACGCAGGAGCCCTCATTGATCTTGCGTTTTTCACGGGCACTCCCCAAGATGCCGATGACCAGCAGGATGAGGCCGGTGACGATAGCGATCGATGTGCGCCACGGCGGGAAGGCGAGGGCGGCGGCGACGGAGCCGAGGGCACCGGTGGCGGCGATGACGAGTCGCGTTCCCTGGATGATTTTGGCGTCGGAGTAGAGCCGTCGCTGGGCGGCCAGCAGGGTCAGGGCCCGCTCACTGTTCTGGGCGGTGGTGATGCTCGGGTTCGCAGCGGTCATCTGCTCGGTGTCCTCGACGTTCGTCAGCGTGGGGGTTACGGCCGGGGCATGCGCCAGCCGAACAGGGTTTTCCAGGTTTCGACGGCGGACCGGTCCTTACCGCCGTTCTCCAGCAGGATTGCTTCCTCGCAGGTCTGCTGCCAGCCGCGCAGGGTCGCGGCGAGCTGCTGGCGGTCGAACTGGCTCAGGCCCCCGTTGACGTCCGGACCGAGGCCGGCCGGGTCTGGCCAGTCGTCTGTGATTTGCTCGGCGGCCGAGGCGAGGAACCAGCGGATTTCGTCGCGGTGCCGGCCGAAGGGTGGGCGAACCAGGTCCAGGGCCATCACCTCGATGAGGAAGGCCGGGGCGATCGGGTCGCCGGCCTCGCGGTTAATGCCCTTGATCATCTTGACGAACGGCACGAAACTGCCGTCGCATTCCTTGTTCTTCGCAGTCACCATCTGCGCGTGGATGTTCGGGTCGGTGGCCATCCAACCGCTGCCGCACGGCATGAGGTAACCGCCGCCTGCTCGGACGAATACGGGTGCGATCTCGTAGGAGGCGACATCCTCACCGGCGTACTCGACGAGGGCGACGTAGTCGTCTGCTGTGACGTTGGGCCAGCGAGTCCGCAGAACCTCGCACAGGGCGTTCACGGCGGCGGTGCCGGTGCCGTCAGCGAGGTTACCCTGCGGGCCGTCGGGATCGACGACGATGAAAATGTCGACGTCCTTGAGTTTCTTGGTCTTAGTGTGCCGGTCGTAGCTGCCGGTGAGGAAGTCCCCAGTGGTCGTCCAGGCGCCCTTGACGTGGTCGCGGATCAGCCGATGGCGGGATTCGGCGAGATCCTGTTCGGCCTGGCCGATCTCCAGCGTCTTCTTGAGTCCGGCAAAAGCGTCGTCGATGTAACCCATGGTGGTGCCCTGCTCCGATCGTAATGTCTATTTGCTGGTCAGGTAGCGCAGGCTCGCGCTGCCGTGAGGTGCCCCGGCGAGCGTGCCGAAACTGGACGAGCGCATCCCGTCGGTGCCGGCTCGGCTGCCAGGTGACCAGCCGGGCTGGGGCGTGCGGGCGGTACGGAAGGTGACGAACAGTCGGTAGGTGGTGCCGCGCGGCACGGTGCCGAGTTTGGCGAGGTACCGGGCCAGGCTGGCGCGGTCGGCGGTGAACGTTTTGTCGGCCACGCCGGTGCTGGTGTAGGTAACGGGGAACTCCAGGATCGGGTCGACCGCACCGCTGGGCCGGTGGCACTCCAGGACCACCGTGTCCAGGGACTGCTCGGCAATCCAGGCGCTGATGGCGCTCTCGTCCTGGGCCCAGGTGGAGAACAGGCGGGTCGCGTCGATACCGAGATGGCCGAGGATGTCCGCGATCGAGCCGAGGATGACGTCGGCCAGGTGGGTGGCGGTGTGCACGATCGTCCACGTGCTCGTCGAGGTCGAAGTGCTCATGAGCGTCCCAGACGGTCCAGGGCGGCCAGGTCGACCAGCCCAGCCGTCGAGCTCGCGGCCACGCCGACGGCGTCCTCGGGCGGCGCTGCGACCGACAGGTGGGCAGACTGCTTGACTGCGGCGGCCAGCGGCACGGCAAAATTGGCCGGGTTCGGCAGGTAAAGCAACCAGTCGGAGGTGGCGTTCGCACCGCCCGGCACCGGGTTCAGGTTTTCCTGCACCTCCATGACGGCGCCGCCGGTGGCCACGGTGATGCTGACGTGCAGCGGCCCAGAGACCAGCACAGCCGCATCCGTCTCGAGGTGACCGGCGGCGATGAGTGCCGGGCCGAGCCCGCGCAGCGGGGCCAGCGCCACCGCCACCGAGTCGGCGGTGACCCGGCCGGAGACGGTCAGGGTGTCGCTGATCAGTGTCGCGGCGGTGTCCCACGCTGCGGTCGCGGTCCGCTGGGGCGGACCCGCAATTATTCTAGAACGCTGCATGGGTTCCCTTTCCGGTAATGCGGCGGGCCGCGGCGACCCGGTGGGCGGTCTGGCGCAGGTCGTCGACGGTCAGTCGGTCGGGTCGCTGAACGGTTTCGAGGCGGCCGGCCATCGCCTCGGTGACCGCTTTGCGGATCTGTCGGCCGTCTGTTCCGGCCAGCAGGCTCGCCACCTCCTTAAGGCCCGGGTCGTCGGCCACTTCAGAGAGGGCGGGGAACGCGGCGGCCATGTCGCGCAGCGTGCCCGCAAGGATCGCCAGGGCGGCCTCGGCGTCCGGCGGGGGAACCTCGACAGCGACGTCAGCCCGCGACAGGAACGCCGTGTCCAGCGCGCCGGTGAAGTTAGAGGTGGCAACGACCAGCAGATGTGGATAGCGGGCGGCGTTGTCGTCCAGCGCGGTGAGCACCGCGTCGGTCGCCCGGTGCACGTCTGCAGGATTCGCCGACAGCGACGCCTCGCTGCGCGCCACCGCCATCGACTCGACCTCGTCCAGCAGGATGACCGTCGGCAGGCCGTCGGCGGCCAGCGCCGGGACATGCTCGGTCAGCAGTTCGGTCACCTTCTGCTGCGACTGCCCGTGCTCGGCGCTCATCAGCCCGTGCGGGTTCAGCTCGATCAGCCGGGCCCGGCCGCCGGCCATCACCGGGGCCAACTGCTGCGCCAAACCCCGCGCGAGGGTGGTCTTACCCGTGCCCGGCGGCCCGTACAAGAGCATCAGTCCGTGCAGCGCGGTGGACTCGAAAGGCAACCGCGCGCGCAGGCGCAGGCTCAGCACCGCCCATCGCAGCAGCCGGTCCTTGACCTGCGGGTCCACGATGATGGAGTCCCAGGTCCTCTCGTAGCGGGCATGGGGCAGCACCACGTTGTTCGTCACGGTCTCAGCGACGTTCATTCGATCTCCCTCCTGGAGTGCGAAGTCACTTTTGCACCGACGCGCAGTAAATTCGCAACTTCTTTGGCCGGTTCGGCGTGTCGCAGGCCCTAGGCTGGAGTCATGGCACGCGGCGCATCATCTCCGACGGGTACGACAAATGCAGATGCGTCACCGCCACCGGATGCCGTTCAGGGATCGGTCGGCGAGACACTGCGGCGCGCCCGGCAGTACCGCCGGTGGAGTCTGCGCGAGGTCGAACGCCGCACCGGGCGCCCCAACGCGTACCTGTCGCAGATCGAGCGGGGCGTCATCCGCCAACCGGACCCGGCCGTGATCTGGGAACTCGCACAGCTTTACGAACTCGACTTCACCCTGCTGGCACAGTGGCTCGGCTTGACCGAAGCCGACAACGCCGAGGCCACCGCCGACGTCACCAAGAAACTCATCTCCCTGGTTCTCAACCTCACCACGGATCAGAAACTGCGGGCTGTCGACCTACTGGAACAACTCGGCCGTCACGAACGAACTTGACAGCAGGGCACCGCCCGACGGTAACCCCGAGGCGGATGCCGCCCGATCCCCTAAATAGCGCATGTCGATGCTTCACCTGACATGACCGAAGTTTTCAACAGTTCGGTTGAGAATTGCGGTGTCGCCATGATCAGTTGACTCCGCCAGGGCATCGATGATGCTCGGACTGGGCACGGCGGCAAAACTGGCCGTTCGTGACGATCCGGGTCAGTTCAGAAGTCCAGTCACCGGCGGGCCGAGCGGGTCACCGACGAGCGCAAGCGAATTCTCCGCGCGAGCGGCCAGATCCAGCGGTTCGATCCGCAGGGTCAGAGCAGCGTGCACCAATCGGTCCAGCCCGGCACCCACCAGTGGTGCCGCCGTTCGCAGCGTTGCGTCCAGCGCGACCGCCGCGGTGGTGCCGCCGTGGTTGACGATGTTGCGGTGGCGGTACAGCCGACGCAGCACGCTGCAGTACACCGCCCGGACGTCGGCGAGCTCCCTGCGTGGCCCGGCCAGCACCTTCGACATCCGCTCGCAGGCAGCGACGTCGCTCGGCTGGGACAGCGTTAAGGACGCCCCACTGGCCACTGCCCGGGCCACTTCTCGGCATCGCTCAATGTTGGTGCTTGCGGCTTCGAGTGCTCGGCTCAGTTCGTCCGGTTGGGTTGGCCGATGCCGGTACGACAGCGCTGTCAGCTCCGCCCGCGGCCAGGAGCACGCCACCAGCGCGGCCAGTCGGTCGGCGGCCACCACCCGTCCTCCGTCTGGATCATCCTTATCCCCTGGGTGGTAGAGAAGCGATTCGATCGCCGCCCACGCCCCGGACAGCGCCGGCGCCGGTGGCCCCTCATTCAGCGGAGCTGCCAACTCCAACGCGTCGTCGAGTCGGTCGGAGTCCGTCACCGAGTACATCGTGCCCTCCCGCTGCAGTGACAACACGTCCGCGCCGCGGGCAGGGGGTTGTACCGGCAGGGCCTCTGGATAATCGCCGACCCAAACCTGCCCGACTGGCTGTAGTCGCCCACGCCCTGCCCTGGCGAACGAGTTGCGGGCCTGCAACCTCAGAACCAGCGCACCGGCAGCGCGGGCAGCCGCCACCGCGTCTTTGGCCATGATTCGATAGACGAACGCGCCGTTGTGCCGGGGCCTACGGGTAACGCCCTGCTCTTCAAACCACTCCGCTGCCGCTGGCGCCGGCCGCCACTCTGGCAGCCGCTCGGCCAGTGCCTGTTGGTTGGGTACCGCCAGAAACGGGACCAACACCTCGAATTCACTGTCGCCGCATGCCGCAAGGTCGCGGGCATACTCGAGCAGGTGCCGGAGAGTGGCGTCCGAGAGCTGCGCCGTGTCATGCACCCAGCGGTGCAGTTGGCCCGAGCTCCACCCGCTATCGAGTAGGTGGGTGGCGACCGCCCGGGCAAGCCGCTCAGGCGATGGTGGCGCGGCGGTTTCGACCGCCTCCATCCACCGGGTCAGATAGCCGTCGGTAGCCAACGGGATGATCTGCTTCAGACGGCGCCGCTGCTGACTGTCAGGGGCAAGGCCCGAGCGCAACAGTTGGGTCAGCTCCTTGCGCAGCAGACTGTCGCCGAGGCCGCGGTCCGGGCCGATTTGGCGCTCCAACGTGTGCAGGTACCAGCCCACGGCGCTGGCGCCGAGCACCTGTTCCCGCTGCCAGTCGCCCGCCTCCCACGCCTCCCGCAACGCAAGTGCGCTGCTGATGTCCCACAGCCGGCGCGGCCAGGGCGTGGTGTCGGCGAAGAAGTCCAGCAGTCGGGCGGTCACGTGCGCCGCGTAGGTGCTGTTCAACGAGGCGTCCAACAGATTCGGGGCAGCGGTCACGAGATGATATGCTCTCATCAGAGCAGACGCTCGACGTCTAAAGTTGGGGAGCCGCCTCGCAAGGGGCCGCTCCCCACTTTCTTTCCCCAGGTCAGCGCTCCCACCTGCTACCCCGCACGGAGCCGGCCGGCGTGTCGTCCTCACCCACTCAGGCAGCGGCTCGGTCTGCTGAACAGGATCACTCTCGTCGAGGCGAGGCAGTACCGCCAGCACCGCTTGCCGTATTCACGCCGGCGTAAGAACCACTGCTGGCGCTTGGGCCTGTGTCGTGCTCGGGTACCGCAGGCACCAGCGTCATCGCCGTCTGGGCCACGAACTCCTCGGACGACCGTCGACAACTGTGCGAGTTCGTTCATAACCAAAGCGTAATGTCCGACTATGACTACTTCAGGGCTTCTGCGAACCTTACCCGCAAATCTAGTGAAGCTGGCCTTTTTGAGGCTTCCCGCTTGCCCGGAGGGGACATGAAGCGGGCCAGGAAGCGAAGGCTTCCTGGCCCGCTGAAACGCTGCGCGGCTATCCCGCTGCGCCAGCCTGGGTGATCATCAGGCAGGCCAGCTTGGCGTGGGACAGTTGCTGAGGCCGGCCGGGTCGGCTGCGACGCGAGGCCAGGTGATCATCTACGAATTCGGCGGGTCGATCCAGGTCGTCGGGACCGGACGCGGCAGCATGTTTAGGACCCGACGGCGATGCGGGGCAGCGCCATGTTCCGCTCAGGCCCAACCGCGAGCCCGATACGTCCCTCGACCCGGCGCAGTTCCCTCTCTGAGGTCCCATCCCTGAGCGGAATGATGTACACGCTCGCCCAGTCGAGTGTCTTTGTCAGGCTACCGAGGTGCTGCGAAAAGCGCGTGCGGACGCCGACGGTGGTGGAGCCGACGTAGAGAGTCTTCCCGGACCAGCCGCACACGAGGTAGACCACGTTTCGTGCGTGGACTCTGATGTTCGGGCTGAAGGGCATTGGTCCAGCTGGTCCGTCGGGATGGAGCTTGTCGCCGGCGTAGGCGGCGAGCGACGCGAGTCGGGCGGGGGTCACTTCGCGGCCTCAAGGTTGTCGGCGTCCTCGTCCTCCCAAGTATCGATCGCGCGATCGGTATCGTCGTCGTACTCGGTCTCCCAGTTGTCATCGCGCCGAGCGGTAGCCCGGGCTCCGCGGTTGCGCCGCTCCCAGATCCGGCCCCAGAACTCCAGGTCTGAGGTGGCGTCATCCAGGACGTTCTTCCACTCCTTGACGTGGTTGCGGTCGGCCCCGACCGTCTCGACATGGTCGGTTCCGTCGAGCGCCTTTACCGCACGGATCGCGGCCATGGCGTCTTCGACAGCCCGCACGGCAGCACCGAGCCGTGCGGCGGCGTCCCGCAGCGCGTCGTCGGGGGTGTCAGTGCTGGTCGGCCGCTGCGGCGAGCCCGGCTTCGGGAACGTCGAGCGCAGGTAGACGTCGTTAAGAATCTGGTCTTGGGCGCGGTCCTCCGTACGGCGGATGCTTCCGTCTTCGTTGACCGCACGCAGCGTTGAGCGGCCATTGTGGTGGTCGACGATCGCCCGGTGCAGCTGCCGGATGCCGAGTCTCGACGTGAGCATGGTGTCGATGACTTCCCCGGGGCGCCGCCTGTCGTCGGCGTTCGGGTTGTTCTGCGTGCCGCGGTCGGCCCACAGCGACAGCGTGGCGATGAGCGGGTAGGCAGAGCGGGCCGCGAGGTCGAGACGGGCCGGCCCCGGTTCACCAGCAGGGTCCTGGTCCAACTCGTCAAGGGCATCGGTGAGGATCACGTCGGCGTCGCGGTGCGTGGGCTTGAAGTACCTGTCGCGTACGGCGACGAACCCGTGTTGCATGTAGCGGCGGACTCGATCCGGGTTGGCGCCTTCGCCGGCGACGGCCCGGACGATCAGTGCGACAGCGAGATTGACCCGGACGTTCTTGGTGATCCGCTTGCGGGTCGACTGGCGGGTGACGGCGTCGCGGATCGCGTCGCGTACAAGCTGGTCGTCGCTGGTGAACAGGGCGATGATCTCGGCCGCTCGGATGGCCTGGTCGGTGGGCAGGTGAGCAGCGTTCGCCTGAGCGCGGCTGATCGAACCGGCGAACCAGCGACGTCGTAGGGGCGTGAGGATGCCGCGGTCCTCCATGACAGCCAGGGCCTCATCGGCGAGGGATTCCATTTCAGGACCATCGCCCCATGCCTTCGGCGCATCGACGTGGCGCAGCGCCACGAGCGATTTCACCGCTGATGAGAACCGGTCCGGTCCTCCGCTGAGGGGCTGGTAGCCGACCAGGATGAGCGCCGGCAGGGTTTCACAGCGCAGCGCCTCGGACTGCTTGATCGTGGGGCCCTGCTCTAAGGCGGTGTTCAACTCCTTAATGCGGCCGCGCATGTACGTGTCAGAGCTGGCCGTCACGACAGCGTCGACGCTGTTGCCCATGCCGAGAACGTCGTGGGCGGCGGTGGTGCGTGAGGAACCCTCAGCGGTGGTCATAGCCCACAGTGCAGGGCTGCCGTCCTCGGTGTGGTCGTAGCGGGTGGCGACCAGCCACACTTCGGTGAGCACGCCCTGGTTGCGGATGGAGTACCGCCAGTCGTTGGCTTCGAGGACGGCACGAGCAGCCAGGCCTGAAGCCCATCGCATGTGCTCGGCCGACTCGACCTCGACCGTGAGGTGGGGGGTGGTGCCCTCGCTGGTCGGGTCACCGACCGGCGCGAAGCGAGACTCCTCATCGGTGCCGGGCTCGACGGCGATGGGGTGGCGACGGGCGGCTCCGATCCGCGGGTTGCGAATGTCGGGCAGGGTACGGCGCGCCCAGACCTCCGCCCGTACGGCGAGGAGCGTGCCGCCGGTGATGGCCAACTGGGTGGGGGTTTCAATTGAGCGGCGCAGTTCGGCGGGATCGACAACTGCGTCGGCGATAGTGCTCGCGGCCGCCTCATCGAGGCTGAAGGTCTCGATCAGCTTGTCGGCTGCCTTGCGGCGCGCAGCGATCGGCGCGAGTTCCGGTAGCTTGCTCACTGGGCGGGGCGGGACGTGGTCGTGGACAGCGACCGGTTCGTCTATGGTCGTGGTCATCTCGATGCCTCCTGGCATGTTTGAGGCACGCCGAAGAAGGTTGAGACGATGGGAAGCTGCTGGTCGTCTCGTCCGCTCCCGGAGTGCCACACCTGGTGTGGAATCCGTGCCCGGGAGGTTGGACGACCGAGGCCGTCGAGCGCATCCCCTCCAACTTTGTCGGAGCAAGCCCCGATGTGGTCTTCGGCGGCAACGTGGCACTCGGCAGGATCTGCGGCGTGAGGAAGCGAGCCTCCACGTTGCCTACCGAGGGACGTGAGTCCCGCAGCGATCCTGCGTCGCTTCACGCGTCGCAGGCATCGGCGATTTTAGCACTCCCCTCTCGGTCCGTCACTCCTAGAAGGCCATCGAAAGTTGGGTCCGGCAGGCGTAGGTCGATGGCGGCCAGCGGCGGGGGTCACGTCGGAGGAGTCGGCGGAGCTGAAGCGGCCGCGGCGGGAGAACGCCGAGTTGCGTCGGTCGAATGAGATCTTGAAGGGCGGGTGCGATCGTCGGTGCGGAGACCTGCGGCCCGCCGCTTCCGGCACGGGCAGCATTGGGAGGGTTGGGTGGTGGGATGGAACGGTGCGCCGATTTCAGTCTTCGTGTCGTGCATGGTGACCTCCGTCTTGGAAGCTCGGAGGCGGCGCCGCTCCCCGGAGATTTGTTGGGGATCTTGATGGGGAACGACGCCGGATCTACCCGTCTGAGCCCGGAGTAAGCCGGAAGGTCTTGCAACGTAGCCGCAGCTCAGAGCCTGTTTGTGAGACTGGCCCTGATTTAGCCGGATGACTGAGGCGGTTTCCCAAGCTGACAGTGCGGGTTCGATTCCCGTCACCCGCTCCACGTACGAAGGCCCTGGCGGGACGAGAGTCCACGGCCGGGGCCTTGGTGTTGCTGCGGCCAATTGTGGCGGGCAGTGGTCCGGACCGAGGGTGCGCGACCTCGTCGTACGCTGGCGATCATGCGGATTGGCATCGTGATTCTGCCCGACCAGCGTTGGTCGGTGGCCCGGCACCGCTGGCGGCAGGCCGACGAGTGGGGGTTCGACCACGCCTGGACGTACGACCATCTGGGCTGGCGGGATCTGGTGGACGGGCCCTGGTTCGACTCGATGGGCACGCTGACCGCCGCCGCGACGGTGACCTCTCGGATCCGACTTGGCACGCTGGTCGCGTCGCCCAATTTCCGGCATCCGGCGGCGTTCGCCCGGCAGGTGACGGCGCTCGATGACGTGTCCGATGGGCGGGTGCTGCTCGGCATCGGGGCCGGGGGCATCGGCTTCGACTCGGCCGTGCTCGGCGGCGAGACACTGCCGCCGCGACGCCGGGTGGACCGGTTCGGCGAGTTCACCGAGTTGCTCGACGCGATTCTGCGGCAGGACGGTACGACGTGGCGGGGTGACTGGTTCGCGGCGGTGGACGCCCGCAACAACCCCGGCTGCGTACAGCGGCCACGGGTGCCGTTCGTGGTGGCCGCCAACGGGCCTCGGTCGATGCGGCTGGCCGCTCGGTTCGGGCAGGGTTGGGTGACCATCGGCAATGGCGGCGACGACCTCGACGCCTGGTGGGCGGGGATCGCCGAGACGGTCGCCCGGTTCGACTCGGTGCTGGAGGCCGAGGGGCGTGACCTGGCCGGGCTGGACCGCTACCTGTCGCTGGACGCGGCCCCGGTCTTCTCGCTGAGCAGCGCCGAGTTCTTCGCCGATCAGGTCGGTCGGGCGGCCGAGCTGGGCTTCACCGACGTGATCACGCACTGGCCCCGGGAGAGCAGCTGGTACGCCGGTGACGAGGCGATCCTGGCGGACGTCGCCAACCGCCTGCTGCCGGAGCTGCGCGGCCAGTGCGGGCACGGCTGAGGCTGGGAGCGGCGTGGCCGGCCGGTGCCGCCGCGCTCAGCTGCCGAGGTCGCCGGTGGCGATGCCGCCGTCGCCGGCGCTGACCAGGTGGAAGCGGATGCAGACGACCTCGGTGTCGTCGGTGACCGGGGTGCCGACGCGGGTCCAGTAGGCGGCGTGGCCGGCCCGCCACTCCTCGATCGAGCGGTCGCCTTCACCTTCGGAGCGGGCGAACTCCCAGGGCACCTCGGCGAAGCGGCACACCTGTACACCGGTCACCTCGACGATGCCGAGCAGGGCATCCTGGTCGTCGACGAGGGCCAGTCGCTCGCCGACGTGCTCAAGCTCCTCGCCCTGTTCGGCGTACTCGTCGAGCAGGCCGGCGGTCGCGGTTTTCACCCCGTTCAACACCAGGGTGTTGAGGTTCGTCCGCAGCTCACCCGGGGTGCCAAGGGCGAGGGTGCGCAGTACGCCGATCCGTGGCCACATCCTGCCGACGTTACCGGCCGGCTGGTCGGCGATGGCCGGTGACGCTTCGGTCGTCCCGCTGCGGCTTTGCTGGGGGTACGGTCGATGCCCGACAAGAAGGAGATGTCCATGGCGGACCGACGTGCGGTGCTCATTCCGGGCCGTGGCTACGACACCCGGTACCCACTGTTCCTGTATTTGGGTGAGGCGCTGCGCCGGGCCGGCTTCGGGCTACACGGGATTTCCTGGCAGGTGCCGGAGGACTTCGACGTCGATACCATCGGCAGGTGGGTGTGCGACCAGGTGGCACCGACCTTGAACGAGCGCGCCGACCTGCTGGTCGGCAAGTCGCTCGGCACCCTGGCCGCGCCGCTGGCGGTGGCCCGGGGGTTGCCCGCCGTCTGGCTCACCCCGTTGCTGCACCGTGGCGAGGTGGTCGACGCGCTGCGCCGGGCCACCGCCCCGTTCATCCTGGTCGGGGGTACGGCCGATTCGTCCTGGGACGGCGCCACCGCCCGACGGCTGACCCCGCACGTGCTGGAGATCCCCGCCGCCGATCACGCGCTGATGGTGCCTGGGCCGCTGGCCCGCTCCGCCGAGGCGCTGGGCCGGGTCTGCACGGTGGTCGAGGACTTCGTCCGCTGAGCGGACGGGCGCAGGTGTTAAGAAGGGGCCCTTCCTCTACCTGAGGCGTTAATAAGGTGCCCTTCCTTTCAGCTGGGCAGGGTGGTGAGGGCGTGGATTCTTAGGGCGGCGGCGACGGGTGGGGGGCAGTCGACGACCACGGCGGAGGTGCCCAGCGGTTCGGCGCCCAGGGTGGTGCAGATTTCGTAGAGCGCCTGCACCTGGGCGGCGGTGGCGACCCAGTCGTCCACCACCAGCACCCGGTCGCCCGGGCCGAGGTGCTGCTGCCGTATTGCCAGGTCGACTCGCCGGCCGCGGAAGTCGGGTGGGCTTTGTGCCCAGGTCAGCGGCCCGGCGGGCAGCCGCCCATCGCCCGGCTTGTGGGCCGGCACGAAGCCCACGCCGAGCGCGGTGGCGGCCAGCGGGCCGAGCAGGAACCCGGTGACCGCCGGGGCGACGACCACGGTGGGCCGGGCCGACCGGAACGGGGCGACCAGCGCGGGGCCCAGTGCGGCGAGGGTGGCCGGATCCCGCCACCAGCCGGAGACGTCGCTGACCAGGTGGCTCGTGTCCGGGCCCGGGTCGACCCAGCGGAACAACTCGACGAGGCGCTTGCTGAGCTCAGCGGACATCTTCCTATCCTGCGCCGGGGCGGCGCCGGGCACCCGGCCGCCCGGCCCATCGCGGCTCGGATGATCGGCTTCAGGTATCGCCGCAATTCCGGCTATACCACCATGATCACGTTGACTTCGGAAGTGCTTCTCTCGTTATGGTCCGACCCGATTTGATCCGCTGAGGAAAGGACCGGGCCGGTGACTGGTAGGCACACCCGTACCCGCAGGATCACCTCGCCGGCCGGCATCGCGGCCAGCGCGGTGGTGGCCGTCGCCCTCGCGGTCGGCGGGACCTTCGGCGCCGTACGACTGACCGCCGGCTCGGAGCCGGTCCGGCCGACGGCGATCGACCTCTCCGACCCGATCGAACCGGCCACCGGCTCGCCGAGCGCCAGCGCCTCGCCGAGCGCGAGTGCGAGTGCGAGCCCGACGCCGAGCCGTACGACGCAGGCGCCGTCGCGCAGCAAGCCGCGTACGCCCAGCCCCAAGGCGACGCCCACCGCGAAGCCGACGCCCACCGCGAAGAAGACGACGGCTCGGCCGGTGGTGCAGACCGGCTCGTGTGGCGCCTCGTTCTACTGGGAGGGCCAGATGACCGCCAACGGCGAGACGTTCAACCCGGAGGAGTTGACGGCCGCGCACAAGACGCTGCCGTTCAACACGAAGGTCCGGGTGACCAACCCGGCAAACGGCAAGTCGGTCACCGTCCGGATCAACGACCGGGGCCCGTTCATCGAGGGCCGTTGCCTGGATCTGTCCCGGGCCGCCTTCGGCGAGATCGCCTCGCTCGACCTGGGCCACATCGAGGTCCGCTACGAGGTGCTCGGCTGAGCCGGTGCCGTCCGGCGATCGGCTCTGGGCCGCGATCCTGGCGGCCAGAGCCCGCTCGTACGACGGGTCAGGTTGGTGCTTTCGTTCATCTCCATCAGGCATGCTGTCGGATGTACGTACGCGACTCCTCCAGCCGGGCCGTAGCCCGCTGAGCCCCGGATCCCGCGCCGGCCTCGGCGCGGCCCTCATTCTGCTCGCGATCGTCTCCGCGGTGGAGCTGGCCGACGGCCGCGCGGCGAACTACATCGCGTTGATGGTGGCCGCCCCCTTCCTGGCCGCCGCGTTGGCGTCCTGGCGGGTGGTGCTCGGCGTCGGCGCCACGGCCTCCCTGCTCGGGGCGGGCTTCGCGCTGGCCGAGCGGAGGCTGTCGCTGTCCACTGCGGTCGCCGTGGCGGGCATCGTGCTGGGTACCGGCATCGCGGCGGCGGTGGCGTCGGCACGGGAGCGGCAGGCCAAGCAGATCGCCGAGTTGTCGAAGCTCGCGGCGGTCGCCCAGCAGGCGGTGCTGCGCCCGCTCGGTCCCCGGGTGGGCACCCTGTCCGTGGCGGGCCGGTACATCTCCTCGACGGCGACGGCCGAGATCGGTGGCGACCTGTACGAGGCGATCGACACCCCGTACGGCGTCCGAATGATCATCGGCGACGTACGCGGCAAGGGCCTGGAGGCGGTCCGGCTGGCCAGCATCGTGTTGGGCTCGTACCGGCACGTCGCCTACGAGCGGGCCGACCTGCGGGCCGTGGTGGCGGACCTGGACCGGGCGGTGGCCCGCAACGTGGGCGACGAGGATTTCGTCACCGCGGCGCTGGTGGAGGAGCGTGGCGGCACGCTGACCATCGTGAACTGCGGTCATCCCGCCCCGCTGCTGCTGCGCGGTGGCGCGGTGATCCCACTCGAACCGCCGGCTCCGGCGCCGCCACTGGGCTTCATGCCGGTGGTCCGCCCCCGGGTGGAACGGCTGGAGCCGGGAGACCGGCTGCTGCTGTTCACCGACGGCCTCGGCGAGGCGCGTCGGGAGGGCGAGTTCTTTCCCACCGCCGACCGGGCCTGGCGGCTGCTCGGGCACGGCACGGTCGGCGACGGGCTGGCCTCCCTGGAGACGGCGTTGGTGGAGTGGGTGCACGGCCGGCTCGACGACGACATCGCACTGGTGTTGATGGAGTACACGGGCACGCCGACCGCCGCGACCGCGGCGGTGCCGAGCTGGGAGGTCGGCGCGGCGGAGGGCTGATTGGCCAACCCTGTCGAGGGCGCGGCCGGAACCCGAACCGCAGGTGTGTAATCGCCGTCACTTCGACGGGTGACTTGTCGCTGTCTACCCGCGAGTAATACAGTTTGGGTTACTGATCGGTAACACCTGTCCGGAAGCGGGGCCAGCGACATGACCCACTACAAGAGCAACCTTCGGGACCTCGAGTTCAACCTGTTCGAGGTCTTCGGAGCGGACCGGGCGTTCGGCCAGGAGCCGTACTCCGACCTCGACGTCGACACGGCGCGGAGCTTCCTCGCTGAGATGGACCGGCTGGCCCGCGAGGACCTGGCCGCCAGCTACACCGACAGCGACCGCAACCCCCCGGTCTTCGACCCGGCCACGCACACCGCGCCGCTGCCGGAGGCGTTCAAGAAGTCGTACCAGGCGTTCATGGATTCCGAGTTCTGGCGCCTGGACCTCCCCCCGGAGTTGGGCGGCACCAATGCCCCCCGCGCGCTGTGGTGGGCGCTCGCCGAGTTGGTGCTCGGCTCGAACGCCCCGGTCTGGATGTACGCCTCCGGCCCGTCCTTCGCGCACGTGCTGCACGTCGAGGGCACCGAGCAGCAGAAGAAGTGGGCCAAGCTCTTCATCGACAAGCAGTGGGGCTCGACCATGGTGCTCACCGAGCCGGACGCCGGCTCGGACGTCGGCGCCGGCCGGGCCCGGGCCATCCCCCAGCCGGACGGCTCGTGGCACATCGAGGGCGTGAAGCGCTTCATCACCTCCGGTGAGCACGACCTGAGCGACAACATCGTCCACTACGTACTGGCCCGTCCGGTGGGCGTGGCGGGCGTCGGTGGCCCGGGCACCAAGGGCCTGTCGCTGTTCGTGGTGCCGAAGTTCCACTTCGACGAGAACACCGGCGAGTTGGGCGAGCGCAACGGTGCCTACGCCACCAACGTCGAGCACAAGATGGGCCTGAAGGTCTCCAACACCTGCGAGGTGACCTTCGGCGAGCACGGCGTACCGGCCAAGGGCTGGCTGTTGGGCGACAAGCACGACGGCATCCGGCAGATGTTCATGATCATCGAGTACGCCCGGATGCTCGTCGGCACCAAGGCGATCGCCACCCTCTCCACCGGCTACCTGAACGCGCTGGAGTACGCGAAGAACCGGGTGCAGGGCGCCGACCTGATCCAGCAGGCCGACAAGAGCGCACCCCGGGTGACCATCACCCACCACCCCGACGTGCGTCGCTCGCTGCTGATGCAGAAGTCGTACGCCGAGGGCCTGCGCGCGTTGGTCTGCTACACCGCCTCCTGGCAGGACAAGGTCGCCATCGCCGAGGCGGCCGGTGACGAGAAGGCCATCGCGTTGGCCAAGCGGGTCAACGACCTGCTGCTGCCGCTGGTCAAGGGCGTCGGCTCGGAGCGGGCGTACGAACTGCTCGGGCACGAGTCGTTGCAGACCTTCGGTGGCTCCGGCTTCCTCCAGGACTACCCGCTGGAGCAGTACGTCCGGGATGCCAAGATCGACACCCTGTACGAGGGCACCACCGCCATCCAGAGCCTCGACCTGGTCTTCCGGAAGATCGTTCGGGACAACGGCAAGGCCCTGGTGGTGGTCGCCGGAGCGATCCAGGAGTTCATCACCACCGAGGGCGGCAACGGCCAGCTCAAGCAGGAGCGGCTGGCGCTCGGCAAGGCCCTCGCCGAGATCCAGGCCATCCTCGGTGTGTTGACCGGCTGGCTGGGCGAGGCGCAGAACGGTGACCCGCGCGCCCTGTACAAGGTCGGGCTGAGCAGCCGGCGGTTCCTGCTGGCGGTCGGCGACCTGGTGGTCGGCTGGCTGTTGCAGAAGCAGGCCGACGTGGCGCTCAAGGCGCTGGCCGGTGAGGTCCCGGCGGCGGACAAGGCGTTCTACACCGGCAAGGTGGCCGCCGCCCGGTTCTTCGCCCGCGAGGTGCTGCCGCGCATCGGCGCCGACCGGCGGATCATCGAGGGCGCCGACCTGGACATCATGGACATTCCGGAGGAGGCGTTCTGACTCCGACGCAGCTCGGGCGGCCGGTGGGCTGAGGCTCACCGGCCGGCTGGCCGTCGATCACCGTTTCGTCCAGATTTGCCGCCGGATGGTAGCGGTACCCGAGTCGGAGGGCGTCGAGGGTCGGGCCGAGGTGTTCGCCGCGCGACGGCGCGGGTAACCCCGGCCCGGACGGGTAACCGTCCCGGGCCAGTCAACGTACGCCCAGAGCAACCGCACGGGGGAGTGCCGCGCACATGGGCATTGGTAGTGGGATCTTCCTGATCGCCATCGGCGCGATCCTGACCTTCGCCATTCGGGCAAACGTCTGGTGGGTGGATCTACGCGCGGTCGGCTGGGTGTTCATCCTGGCCGGACTGGGCGTCCTGCTCACCACGCTCTGGTTCTGGCAGGATCGCCGCAAGCGGGCGAGGACGCTGATCGTGGAGGAGAACCGGCTGTCTCATCCGACCGCGATGATGCCGCCGCCGCCCGATCCGCCGCCGCCGACGGCACCGCCGAGCTGAGGCAACACACACGGTTGAGCCAGCGACCACCGAGACGGGGTCGCTGGCTCAGCCGCTGTATCGGTGGGCGGCGCCAGCCTGGTCGGCCCCGTCGGCGTCAGGTCAGCGTGGTCAGGCCCGAGCGGTGTGCCGGGCGCCGATCGCGGCCGTACCGCGAGCCAGTTCCGCCCACGGCAACGTCGTACGGTGCACGACCAGGTCGCTGGTGCGCAGCCCTTCCGGGTCGGCGCGTTGCGGATCGAGGAACTCGGACAGCAGCGAGATGCCCGGGTTGTGGGCGATCAGCAGAACTGTGCCGGCCTCCGGCTCGACCCGACGGACCAGCGTGAGCAGGTCCTCCGGATGTGCCTCGTACGCATCCGGCTCATAACGGACCATCGGCACCGGACCGGCCGGGCCGCTCTCCGGCGGCGAGCCGGTCATGCCCATCTCCACGCCGTGCCAGGTCTGCCGGGTACGCAGCGCCGCCGAGCAGAGGACCACCTCGGGCAGCAGCCCGTGCCGGGCCAGCCAGGCACCGGCCGCCGCCGCGTCGGCACGTCCCCGAGTGGACAACGGGCGTTCGATGTCGGGGCCGTCCGCCGTGGGGGGTTCCGCCTTGGCGTGCCGCAGCAGCACGAGCGTCCGTTCCTGCACCGGGGCGTCCGTCATGTACTCAGCTTGCCCGATTGGCGATCTCCGTGCCTGGGTAAGTCCAGGCGTGCCGCAACCTCATCCATGGCCGCGGCGGAGTGGAATGCCAGCTTCGAAAGCCGAGGAGATGACGAGATGGGCATCGGTGGCAGCATTTTCCTGATCGCGGTCGGCGCGATCTTCGCGTTCGCGGTGGAGGCGGATCTCGGCTGGCTCAACCTGAGCGTCGTCGGCTGGGTGCTGATGCTCGCCGGGGTCGCCGGCCTGATCATGACTCTCTACTTCTGGAACTCGCGTCGGCGTACGGTCGTCGCCCCGGTCCGTGAGGAGCGGGTGGTCGCCGAGCGCGCCGTGCCGGTCCAGGACGACCGGGTGGTGCAGGAGTACCGCGAGGTGCGCCGGCCCGGCCCCACGGTCTGATCTGCCCGCACCCGGGGGTTGGTGGGTTCGCCCACCAACCCCCGTGGCGTGCGGTCAGGCGAACAGTGCGAAGTAGATGGCGATGTGGTGGCAGATCGCCGCGACCAGGGTGCAGGCGTGGAAGAACTCGTGATGCCCGAACACGGTGGGCCACGGGTTCGGCCGGCGCAGCGCGTAGAAGACAGCGCCGACGGTGTAGATCGCGCCACCGACGCTGAGCAGCACCAACGCGGTGACGCCGCCCTGGTGCAGGATGTCGGGCAGGATCGCCACCGCCACCCAGCCGAGAGCCAGGTAGAGCGGCGCGGAAACCCAGCGTGAGGCGTGCGCCCAGACCATCTTGAGTGCCACACCGGCCAGTGCGCCGCCCCAGACCACCGCCAGCATGATCACAGCGGAGCGGGTGTCCAGCAGCAGTAGGCAGAACGGCGTGTACGTACCGGCGATGAACAGGAAGATCATCGAGTGGTCCATCCGGCGCATCACCTGGAAGCCGCGCGCCGACCACACTCGACGGTGGTAGAGCGCACTGGTGCCGAAGAGGCCGCAGATGGTGAGGCTGTAGACGGCTGTGCTGACCAGGGGTGTCCAGCCGGGTCGGGCAGCGGCGATCGAGCAGAGCACGATGCCGCAGACCACGGCGACGAAGAACGCGTACGTGTGCAGCCAGCCGCGCATCCGGGGTTTCCCGATGTCGACCGGCTTGAGCCGGGGCGGTGCTGAGGTCGTCACGAGATTAGGTTACGGCACCGTAGGTTACTTTCGGGTAGTGCGTCCGGTCACGCTTTCGGCCGGTGGGACGACGCGGCCGTTATACCTGGTCCGCGAGGATGACGGCATGCGGATCAGACCGGTCGGCGCGCACGCCCTGCTCCTCGACTTCACCGCACCCCCGCCCGAGGTCGGAGCCGGATCGGCGGCCACCCCCGCAAGCGTGGTGGAAGCCTGGCGGGCCGAGCTTTGGCGGCGCCGCGAGCAGGGCGAGCTGGTGGCCACCGAGATCGTGCCGGCAGCCGCCACCGTGCTGCTCGACGGCGTACCGGACCCGGCGGCCACCGCCGCCCGCCTCCTGGGCTGGACGCCGGCCCCGCCCGCCGGCACCACGACACCCGGCGCCGACCCGGTCGAGGTGCCCGTGACGTACGACGGTGAGGACCTGCCCCAGGTCGCCGCGCACTGGGGCACCGATGTGCCGTCCGTGCTGCGCCGCCTGGAGCGGACCGAGTTCCGGGTGGCGTTCTGCGGCTTCGCGCCCGGCTTCGGCTACCTGACCGGGCTCCCCGCCGAACTGGCGGTGCCCCGGCTCGCCTCCCCGCGCCCCCGGGTGCCGGCGGGCTCGGTCGCGCTGGCCGGACCGTACGCCGGGATCTATCCCACCGCCTCCCCCGGCGGCTGGCTGCTGGTCGGGCGTACCACGCTGACCCTGTTCGACGTACACGCCGATCCGCCGGCCCGACTCACCCCCGGCACCCCGGTCCGGCTGGTGCCCGCATGATCGAGGTGCTGCGGGCCGGGGCGCTGACCACCGTGCAGGATCTGGGCCGGCCCGGCTGGGCGCACCTGGGGGTGCCCCGCTCCGGCGCGCTCGACCCGGACGCGATGCGGCTGGCCAACCGCCTGGTCGGCAATCCGGAGTCGGCGGCCGGCCTGGAGCTCACCATGACCGGCTGCGCACTGCGCCTCACCCGGGCCACCACCGTCGCCGTCGTCGGGGCCGAGGTCGACGTGTGGGTGGGCGCCCGACCCGGCGACACCGGTCGTCCGCTGGCCGTACCGGCCGGGGCGGTGCTGCGGATCGGTCCCGCCCGACGGGGCCTGCGCTGCTGGCTGGCGGTGGCCGGCGGCATCGCCGTCGACCCGGTCCTGGGCAGCCGCGCCACCGACACCCTCGCCGGACTCGGGCCGGCGCCGCTGCGTGACGGCGACCGGCTGCCGCTGGGCGTGCCGGCCGGCCCGCCCGCCCCGGTCGACGTCACCATGCCGGTCGCGCACCCGACGGAGGTACACCTCACCGCCCAACTCGGCCCCCGACACGACTGGTTCGACACCGTCGCGCTCGACCTGCTGTACGGCACGGCGTACACGGTGAGTCCGTTGAGCAACCGGGTCGGCGCGCGACTGGCCGGCGCACCGCTGCCCCGGGCGGTGCCCGGGGAACTGCCCAGCGAAGGAGTCGTCCTCGGCGCGGTGCAGGTGCCGGCGGACGGCCAACCGTTGATCTTCCTCGCCGACCATCCCACCACCGGCGGATATCCCGTCATCGCCGTGGTGGCCGACGTGACCCCGCTCGCGCAGGCCCGACCAGGTACTACCGTCAGGTTCCATGGACCTCAACGCTGATCTCGGTGAAGGCTTTGGTGTCTGGCGGCTCGGCGACGACGAGGCACTCCTCGGCCTGATCACCTCGGCCAACGTCGCCTGCGGCTTCCACGCCGGTGATCCCGCCACCATGCGCCGGGTCTGTGCCGCCGCAGCCGAGCGGCGGGTGGCCGTCGGCGCCCAGGTCGGCTACCGCGACCTGGCCGGCTTCGGTCGCCGGCACATCGCGTACGAGTTCACCCAACTGCGCGACGAGGTCCTCTACCAACTCGGCGCGCTCGACGCCTTCTGCCGCCCGTACCGCACCCGCGTTCGTTACCTGAAGCCGCACGGCGCGCTGTACCACGCGGCAGCCTGCGACGAGACCCAGGCGGCGGCGTTGGTCGCCGCCGTCGACGACTACGATCCGGAACTGCCCCTGCTCTGCCCACCCGGCTCGGTGCTGGCCCAACTCGCGCAGGGCGCCGGGCTGCGGGTGGTGGCCGAGGGCTTCGCCGACCGCAACTACCTGCCCAACGGGCAACTGGTGCCGCGTACCTCGCCCAACGCCCTGGTCACCGACCCGCAGGAGGTGGCCGCCCAGGCGGTACGGATGGCCACCGAGCGGACGGTGGTCGCCGTCGACGGCACCGTGGTCCCGTGCGCCGTCGACTCGATCTGCCTGCACGGCGACAGCCCCGGCGCGGTGGCCGCCGCGGAACTCGTCCGCGCCGCCCTCGTGGACGCCGGAACCACCCCCACCCCGTTCACCTGACGTGATAGGAAAGGCACCTTATTAACGCCTGCGGTAGATAAGGGGTCCCTTCTTAACGAAAACCTAGCTAGCGTCCAGGCCGCGCAGCACCAAAGGAAGCCGGGTCGCGCCGTCGGTGTCGACCTCCACCGGCACGCCCCAGTCCTGTCGGGTCAGGTGGCAGGCCGCGTGCTCCACATCGGCGTCGCAGGTCGCCGCCTGGGCGGTCACCTGGAGCACACCGTCGGTCACCGAGCCGGACACCACCAGCCGGCGGGACAGTTCGGTGCTGGTGCCGGCCCCCTCGACCAGCAGCTCGGGCGGGGACGCGGAAACCACCAGGCGGGTGGACGGGCCGTACGTCTCGTCCAGCTTCTGCCCGGGAGCCGGGGTGAAGACCACGTCCAGCACCACCTCACCGGCGGCCAGCGCGGTCGGCTTGCGTTCGGTGCGGTGCCGGGGACCATCGACGGTGTTCGCACCGGCGGCGGAGAGTGCGCCCGGGGCCAGCCGGGTGATCCGGTGCCCGGTCGACTCCACGACCAGCACCGCGCCATCCGGGGTGAGCACCAGGTCACTCGGCTCGGCCAGATCGGTGGCGACCGTGGTCACCTGGTCCGTCGCCGGGTCGTAGCGGCGTACCGCCCCGTTGTAGGTGTCCGCCACCAGCACCGAACCGTCGGGCAGGGCGCAGACGCCGAGCGGATGCTGGAGCAGCGCCTGCGCCGCCGGCCCGTCCACATGACCGAAGTCGAAGAGGCCCTGGCCGACCGAGGTGCCCAGCACGCCGTCCTCGACGTACCGGAGGGCACTGGTCTCGCTGTCGGCGACCCAGAGCCGAGCGCCGTCGGCGGAGACGGCGAGCCCGGACGGCTGGGCCAGCCATGCCTGCGCCAGCGGGCCGTCGCGCAGCGCCTCCACCGTCGTGCCGGCGTACATGCCTGCGGTCCGCTTGATCGGATCGAACCACCACAACTGGTGGATGCCGGCCATCGCGATGATGACCTTGCCGTCGTACCAGGCCAGGTCCCAGGGGGAGGAGAGGTCGACCGAGAGCGCGTCGTGGGCGTGGTCGTCGACCGTGGACCGCCACTGCCGTCCGGTGCCGGCCACGGTGACCACCTCACCGCTGCTCAGGCGTACGCCGCGCAGCAGGTGGTTGACCGTGTCGGCGACCACCAGGTCGTAGCCGGCGACCTCGGCCACATGTGTCGGTAGCAGGCACAGCCCCTGCGGCTCGGAGAACGTCGCGGTGTCGGCCGTACCGTCGGATCGGCCCCGGCTGCCGGTGCCGATGGCACGGAGCACGGTCTCTCCGTCAGCGGCCAACTCCACCACCCGGTGCCGGGCGGAGTCCGACACCAGCAGGGTGCCGTCGGGCCCGGCCACCAGCTTGCCCGGAAACCGCAGGGTGGTCTGCGGCTCTGCCGGCGGAACGTAGGGGCCGTCGCCCCGGTGCAGCGTGCCCTTGGCCTCGTGGGTGGCGATCAGGTCGTCGATCAGCCGGGCCAGCCCTTCGGCATGACCCTCACCGGCCATCGTGGCGACCACGTAACCCTCGGGGTCGATCACCGCGAGGGTCGGCCAGGCGCGGGCCGCGTACTGCTGCCACATGTCCAGCTCAGGATCATCGAGTACGGGGTGGTGCACGCCGTACCGCTCGACGGCGTCGGCCAGCGCGTCCGGGTCCTTCTCGTGCTCGAACTTCGGCGAGTGCACCCCGATCACGACCAGGACGTCCGCGTACTTCTCCTCAAGCGGCCGCAGCTCGTCCAGTACGTGCAGGCAGTTGATGCAGCAGAAGGTCCAGAAGTCGGCGATCACGATCTTGCCGCGCAGGTCGGCGAGCGTCAGCTCCCGCCCACCGGTGTTCAGCCAGCCTCTGCCCCGCAGCTCAGGCGCCCGTACGCGTGCACTCATGCCCCCATCGTGCCGTACCACCGTTCGGTCCCCACCCGATGGGCGGCGAGAGAGGCGCAGCTGACATCTCCCACCCGCCGGCGAGCCAGACAGGCGGAAGCGCCCGTCCCTTCGTGGGGCGGGCGCTTCCGCATGCGATCGTCGCGACACCGCGACACCGGAATCAGCTGGCGGCGTCCTTCAGGCAGAGCACCGGGTTGGCCACGCTGCCCCGCAGCTCCACGTACGGCAGGGCCGGGTCGGGGCACTTGTCCTTCGAGTCGACCTTCGACACCACGCTGAACGACTCCGGCTCGCCGCACACCGCCTCGATGGCGGTGTCGCCCGAGCGCTTGACGCAGGAGCCGACCGCCGGGTCGAACGGTGCGGCCGAGTCCGAGCCGCCGAACTTGCCGAGCAGCAGAAGCAGGCCGAGCGGGATGGCGAGGATGAGCACCGCAGCCACCAGCACCGCGGCGAGCACCCGACCGTTGCGTACCTTCGGTGGCGGCGCGTCGGGATCGGGCTCCGCGACCGGCTTGAACGCGTCGAAGCGGCCCTGCTCCGACTCGGCTGCCGGGGCGCTCGGGCTCCACGGCGCGTTCGACTGGGGTGCCGGCGGGAAGGCCGACGTGTGGTCGCCGCCCGACTCGGGACGGGCCGGCGAGCCGTAGGTGACCCCGGGGCGGTCAGGTGAACCGGCGAACGGGTCACGAGCCGGACCGCCGAACGGGTCACCAGCGGGGGCTCCGAACCGATCAGCCGGGCGTTCCGGTTCGGCGTGCGGCTTGACGCCGTTGACCGGCCGGTTGGTCGCTGGCGCGTCCGCGAAGGAGGGCATGGCTGGCGGGAAGGCGGGCGAGGCCGGCGCGGCGGCGGCGAAGCCGTTCGGCCCGGATTGCTCGTGATCACCGAAACGCGGATCCGGGCCCTGGTCGAACCGGGTTGCCGGGGAATGCTCCTCCCGTTCCTGGGCGGATTCCTCCGGCTCCGGTCGGGCGGGTCGGCCGTACACCCGGGGTGCGGACGGGCCGGTCGGCCGAACCGTGTGGTCGGCCGGCGGCGTGACCCGGCTGGCCGTCGGCACCGACGCGCTCGCCGAGACACCGCCGGCACCTGCCGGCGGGGTGGCCCGGCCGGCGGATTCGGACGAGGTCCGGGGCGCGGGGATGACTGGTTCAGCCGGTGACTGTGGCTCGTCCTGCTGCGACTCGGACTGGCCCCAGCCGATGCCGCCGGCCGGCTGTTCGGCGGGCGGACGCGAACCCGGCGTGGCCGGGTCATCGGAGAACTGGGCCGGGTAGTCGGCGGGCGGTGCGGCGGCCAGGCTGGCACCGGGTACCCGCTGCTCCTGTGGCGGCAGCGGCACCATGTTGGCCGGCGAGATGCCCGGGGCCGGCGCGGGCTGGTAGACCGGGCTGTCCTCGGAACGCCCGGCGTCAGGTCGGGCCGACCCGGCCTCGCCCGCCCCGCTGCTTCCCCATGCCTCGCCGGGTGCCCATGGCTCGATCTCGGTGAGCGGCGCCCGGTCGGCGGCGGTACGGGACGGCAACGGCTCCTGGGAGGGGCTCCAGGTCGGCGTCGGCGCCCCGGGGGCGGGCTCGGCGGGCGTCCATGCCACTGCCGGTCGGTCCTGAGCCGGCGGCGACCACTGGGGCCGCTCGTCGGCGGTCGTGCCGCCACCGGCCCAGCCGGCCGGTTCGGCGGGCTGCGACGTGGCCCAGTCGGGCTGCGCGGGCCGCTCGCCTGCGGTCTGCCAGCCCTCGGCCGGCCGCTGCTCGCCGGCCCAGCCGGCGGCCTCCGGCTGCCGGCCCTGACCGGTGGCCCAGCTGGGTTGCTCCTGCTGCTCGGCGGGCCAGGCGCCGGCCCGGGCCGCATCGCCCGCTGCGGACGGCTGCTGCGGCGCGGGGTCGGCCCGCGGCACCTGGGCAGTGGCCCGGGCCGCCGGCTCGGCGGGCTGATCGGTCTGCGCCCAGTCGGGCTGTGCGGGCGAACTGGCCTGCGCCCAGTCGGGCTGCGCCGGTGCGCTGGTCTGCGCCCAGTCGGGCTGCGCGGACGAGTTGGTCTGCGCCCAGTCGGGCTGCGCCGGTGCGCTGGCCTGCGCCCAGTCGGGCTGCGCGGGCTGGTTGGTCTGGGCCCACTCCGGCTGCGCCGGCTCGGGCGGGCTCGCGGTGGTGGCCCAGCCCGGTGGCTGCTCACTGGGGCGGGGGGTGGCGTTCCACTCCGCCTGCTGGCCAGCCGGCCAGGCGGCTGGCTGGGCCGACCCCGGCTGGCCGTTGTTCCAGTCCGCCGACGGACCCGACGGGGTCTGGTTGGGCGTCCACTCTGCTGGTTGGCCGGCGTCCGATGTGGTGGAGCCGGCCCAGGCCGGGTTGCTCTGCCCACCGTTGGCCCAGGCGGGTTGGTCCGATGTGGGCGGCGCCGCCGAGGCCCAGTTGGCCCCGGGCTGCTCGCCCTGCGCGGCCCAGGACGGCTGACCGCCGGCGGCCGGATCCCAGCTGCCGGAGGTGGCGCTCTGCGCCTGCCGGGTCGCCTGCGGGCTGCCCCAGCCAGCGCCCGGCTGGCTCGCCCACGCGGGGGTGGCCTGGTCGGGGCGGGCCGGCGGTGGGGGTGCCCAGCCCAGGTCCGGGGCGGGTGTGCCGTATCCGTTGTCCTGCTGAGCCGGTCGGTCGCCGTATGGCGCCGGTCCGCCGCCGCCCGGCGGCACCTCGTCCGGCTCCTGGCCGGGGTGGTGCGGGCCCTCGGACGTCATGCGTGCGCCTCCTCCATCACATGTCGGCCGCCGTCGCCGATCGTCTCGGCCGGGCAGCCGGCGGTGCCGGCGTACCGGCCGTGCCGGCTCCCCGCACCGTATCCCGGTGACCTTTCGAGGGGCTTCCGGGGAGCATTGATCGTCACTGTCCGTCGCTGGGCGGTGTCGAGGTGCATCTATCGCCCCAACCTGTCCCCGACCACGGATGACGACCGTGCCCCACCGTACCGGGCGCTGCGTCGGGGCGGTATCCCGGTGCCAGCGGCCGGGCGCAACGCCGACGCCCCGCCCGGTGGCCGGGCGGGGCGTCGATCTGGAGGAGGGCGGATAACGTCGTGGAGCGTCAGTGCATGTGACGCTGGGCGATGGCGAGGATCTCGTCGCGGACCGCAGGCGAGCTCGCGGAACGCAGGGCCCGCTCGATGGCGCGGGCGCGGCGGTTGGCGTCGCGGCGGTTACGGATTCGCTCGATCATGCTCATTGGGGGTCTCCTCCTGGCTATTCGGTTGTCGGCCCGTCGTTGAGTCCATTGAAGCGCAAAACGGCACCAGGATCCAACGATTATTAGGTGAGCTGCAACACCGGCCTAAGAATCGTAGGTACGCGGCGGAGCGTGGACCGGCTTTCTTCGTCCAACGGCAACGGCCGGTGTGCCGGGCGTTCACCCGTGGCACACCGGCCGTCGTCGTGCTGCGTCAGGTCCAGGCGAGCAGTGCCGCCTCCGGATCGGCGAGGAAGTCGCCGATGTCGCGCAGGAACTTCGAGCCCAGCTCACCGTCGATGATCCGGTGGTCGAAGGAGAGGCCGAGCGTGGTGACCAGGCGTGGCTTGACCTTGCCCTTGTGCACCCAGGGCAGCTCGCGTACCGCGCCGAAGGCCAGGATCGCCGACTCACCCGGCGGCAGGATCGGCGTACCGGTGTCCACCCCGAAGACCCCGACGTTGGTGATGGTCAGGGTGCCGCCCGACATGTCGGCCGGCGAGGTCTTGCCGGTCTTGGCCGTCTGCACCAGGTTGGTCATCGCGTCCGCCAGCTCGCGCAGACTCAGTCGGCCGGCGTCCTTGATGTTCGGCACGATCAGCCCGCGCTCGGTGGCCGCTGCGATGCCCAGGTTGACGTACTCCTTGACGACGATCTCGTCGCCGGCCCAGGAGGAGTTGACCATCGGATGCCGCTTGACCGCCAGCAGCACCGCCTTCGCCACCAGCAGCAGCGGCGAAACCCGTACGTCGCGCCACTCCCGCCGGTCACGCAACCGGTCCAGGGCCTTCATCGCCCGGGTCACGTCAACGGTGAGGAACTCGGTGACGTGCGGGGCGGTGAACGCCGAGCGGGACATGTTCTCGGCGGTGAGCTTGCGTACCCCCTTGACGGGGATGCGCTGCTCGCGGTCGGCACCGAAGCTCGCGGCGGAGGTGGCCGGCGCGCCCGCCGTCAGCGGCTCGGCCGCCGCCGGTGCCGACGCCGCCCGCTGTACGTCCTCCCGGGTGATCGAGCCGAGCGGGCCCGAGCCGGTCAGCGTACGCAGGTCGACGCCGAGATCCTTGGCGAGCTTGCGTACCGGCGGCTTGGCCAGCACCGGACCGGCGAGGTGACCGTTGCCGTTCACCGCCGGGACGGGTGACACCGGCGCGGCCGGGACCGGCACCGGCGCGACCGGCGCCGCGACCGGCGCGACGGGCGCCGCGACCGCGGCGGCCGGCACCGCAGCCGCCGGGGCCGCACCCTTGCGGGGACGGCGCTTGGCGGCGGTGGTACGCGGGCCGTAACCGACCAGAACGGCGGTACGACCACCCGGTGCGGGCCCACCGATCAGGCCCGGCTCGACCGCGCCCTCAGCCGGGGCGACCTCGACAGCGGCCAGCGAGGCCGCCGACGGGGTGGGCAGGTCGGTGGCCGAGGACTCGACCGGTCCGGCGCCCGGTTCGGTGTCGATCGCGATGATCGGGGTACCGACCTCGACCGTGGTGCCCTCCGGGTGGAAGATCGCCTGCACCTGGCCGGCCCACTTCGCCGGGATCTCCACCGCCGCCTTGGCGGTTTCCACCTCGACGATCGGCTGGTTCAGCTCGATGGTGTCGCCCACCTTGACCAGCCAGGCGAGGATCTCGCCCTCGGTCAGGCCCTCACCCAGGTCGGGCAGGTTGAATTCTTTGATCCGGGACATCCCGCTCACCAGCCGAAGGTGCGGTCGACGGCGTCGAGCACCCGGTCGAGGTCGGGCAGGTACTCCTCCTCCACCCGGGCGGCCGGGTAGGGGGTGTCGAAGCCGGCCACCCGCAGCACCGGCGACTCCAGCGAGTAGAAGCACTCCTCGGTGATCCGGGCGGCGATCTCGGCGCCCAGGCCGACGTTGGACGGTGCCTCGTGCACCACCACCGCGCGGCCGGTGCGCCGCACCGACTCGTACACCACCCCGAGGTCCAGCGGGGAGAGCGTGCGCAGGTCGATGACCTCCAGGTTGCGGCCGTCCTCGGCGGCGGCGGTCGCCGCGTCCAGGCAGGTCCGCACCATCGGGCCGTACGCCAGCAGGGTGACGTCCGTGCCGGCCCGCGCCACCCGCGCCGAGTGCAGCGGGTACGCCCCGGACAGCGGGGCGTCCAGGTCGACCTGCCCCTTCTCCCAGTAGCGTCGCTTCGGCTCCAGGAAGACGATCGGGTCGTCCGAGGCGATGGCCTGCTGGATCATCACGTACGCGTCCTGCGGGTTGGCGCAGGAGACGACCTTGAGGCCGGCGGTGTGCGCGAAGTACGCCTCGGGTGACTCCGAGTGGTGCTCCACCGCACCGATGCCGCCACCGAACGGGATCCGGATGACCATCGGGATGTTCAGCTTGCCGCGCGAGCGGTAGTGCATCTTCGCCACCTGCGACACGATCTGGTCGTACGCCGGGTAGACGAAGCCGTCGAACTGGATCTCGCAGACCGGCCGGTAGCCCCGGATGGCCAGGCCGACCGCGGTGCCGATGATGCCGGACTCGGCGAGCGGGGTGTCGATCACCCGCTGGTCGCCGAAGTCCTTCTGCAACCCGTCGGTGATCCGGAAGACGCCGCCGAGCTTGCCGACGTCCTCGCCCATGATGACGACCTTCGGGTCGTTCTCCAGGGCCTTGCGCAGGCCGGCGTTGAGGGCCTTGCCGAGGGTGAGCGTCTCCGTGGCCATCAGTGGGTGCTCCCCTCGAACGAGTCGAAGTACTTGTTGAACTGCGCACGCTGCTCGTCGAGCAGCGGCGACCCGTTGGGATAGACGTGGTCGAACATGGTGACCGGCTCCGGGTTCGGCATGGCCAGCACCCGCTCGCGCAGCTCGATCGCCTCCCGGCGGGCCTGCTCGTCGACCTCGGCGAAGAAGTCGCTGTCGGCGATCTGCTCCCGCTCCAGGAACGCCTTCATCCGGGCGATCGGGTCCTTGGCCTGCCAGGCCTCGACCTCGCTGGCGATCCGGTAACGGGTCGGGTCGTCGGAGGTGGTGTGCGCCCCCATCCGGTAGGTGTACGCCTCGATCAGGCTCGGGCCCTGCCCGTGCCGGGCGTTGTCCAGCGCGTGCCGGGTCACCGCGTACGTGGCCAGCACGTCGTTGCCGTCCACCCGGATGCCGGGGAAGCCGAAGCCGGCGGCCCGCCGGTAGAGCGGAATGCGGGTCTGCCGCTCCAGCGGCTCGGAGATGGCGTACTGGTTGTTCTGGCAGAAGAACACCAGCGGGGAGTTGAACACGCCGGCCCAGACGAACGCCTCGTTGACGTCGCCCTGGCTGGTGGCGCCGTCGCCGAAGTAGGCGATCACCGCCTCACCGTCGTCGGTGCCGGTCTTGCCGTCCATCGCGACGCCCATGGCGTAACCGGTCGCGTGCAGGGTCTGCGCCCCGATCACGATCGTGTACATGTTGAACTTGAACTCGTTCGGATCCCACCCGCCCTGGTCCACGCCGCGGAACAGCCCCAGCGGCATGATCGGGTCGATGCCACGGCAGTAGAGCACGCCGTGCTCGCGGTAGGTGGGGAACGCCATGTCCTGCGTACGCAGGGCCCGGCCCGAGCCGACCTGCGCCGCCTCCTGGCCGAGCAGGCTCGCCCAGATGCCCAGCTCGCCCTGTCGTTGCAGGGCCGTCGCCTCCGCGTCCAGTTTCCGGACCAGTACCAGGTCGCGGTAGAGGCCGCGGTACTCCTCGTCGGTGAAGTCGACGCGGTATTCCGTGCCGTCCGGGCCGGTGACGCTCTCGATCCGCTCACCCGTGGGGGTGAGCAGCTGCACCAGTTCCGGGTCGCCGGTCGCGGCCTTCCTGGATCGGGGTGCGGCTCGCCGGCCGCGGGTGCTGGCCCCGGGGTCGCCCTTTGCCATCCGTCTCTCCCTGTCGTGTCTGCGTCGGCACCGGGGGGTCACCCGGCCGCGCGACTCGTGCGCCCGTCCCGGCTGGTGCCGGGATCGGTTCCTGGCGACCGCGCCTAGCCCCGGTGGGGGTTGCCGCGCGGTGTTGAGCCGGATTCATGGCCGAACCCGGTTCGGGGAGCGCCGACGCCCAGTCGCGCCTACCGCGTGGGTGCGCGGAGGTCGCGGCTGCGCTGCCGCCGTGGCTCCATATTCGCATCACAGGTGAGCCGTCCCACACTCCGCCTGCCCCGCATCCCAGGCCGGGCCCGCTTCGTTACCCGAAATGCCGAGGTGTCGGGTCCAGCGACGCCCGGCCGATCCGGTGGTGGTTCGTCACCATTCGGCCAGATACGCGTTTCGACACGCGGTGAGGGGTTGGCTGACTCAGAGTCACTGACCCAGGCTGTTTCGCGTGGGCCTCCGATCCAATCTCGGCGGTCCGCCGGGCTGCTCAGGTGGTCCCGGCCCGGGGCGACGACGAGGAGTGCGTGGTGTCCGAACCAGCTGAGGGGGCCGGAACTCTCGGACGGCATCGGGCACCCGGCGGCTACCGCCGGGTGGTGGGTGCCCATCGCGCCGTACGCACCGCCGGTCCCGCCCGGGGCTACCTGTTGACCGTGGCGCTGCTCGCCGGCACGGCCTCGATGCCGGTCCTCGCCGCGATCAGCACCGGCTCGGCGACGGTGGGCAGCACCGCCCTGCCGGACAGCCGTACGCCGTTCATGCCGACGCCTTCGGTCGGACCGGTGGTGATCCCGCCGCCGCCCACCGGCGCCCCCACCGCCACCTCGACGGCGGTGCCGTCGACCGCTCCGGCCGCCCCGCCGGTTGTCCCGGTGGGCCGGCCTGGCCTGGGGCCGACCCGCTCGGCAGCGACACCGGAGCGTCGCGCGGACCCGCCGCGGACCTCCCCCCGGCCCTGGCCGCCCTCGACCAACCCGGTGCCGGTGCCGACCCCGGCTCCGACACCCGCGCCGAGCGGGTCGCTGCCCGGATCTCCGTCGCCGTCGGCCACACCGACCTCGTCACCCACCCCCAGCGCCTCCGCCAGCCCGACGGTTTCGGCAACCCCGTCGGACGGGGCCGACCCGAGCGCCTCGGCGAATCCGCCGGCCACGACCGACCCCTCGGCCAGCACCGACCCGCCGGCCACCACCGACCCGTCCAGCTCGGCAAGCCCCAGCACGCCGACGGACCCGAGCACGCCCACCGGTCCGAGCGCCTCGGCGGAGCCAGCCGGGCCGGCCGAGCCGACCGATGCGCTGCCCGCGTCGTCGCCGGCCAGCGTCGCGGCGGGACGTCCGGCCTCCCCGGACCGGGCTCGCAGCCGGTCGCAGCACCACCTGCGCCGCCGCCGGAGCGCACCAGCAGGCCCGGATCTACCGGGAAGCACCGGGGCGCCGACGGTACGGTGAGGGCGGCGCCACGGCGCCCTCGGCGGGTCGGACGGAGCGGGGGATCGGATCTTGGTCGACGGTGACCTGGCCGCCCACGACGTCGCTGCGGCCCGGCCCGGCCCAGGACTGCGACTGGCCCGGATCGTCACCGAGTTGACCGCGCCCGCCGTCCTGGTGTCGCTGCTCACCGTCGTGATCGGCTGGCACAGCGCCCGGGGCGCGATGAGCGGTCTGGGGTGGGGCCTGTTCGCGGTCGTCTTCGTCAGTGTGATCCCGATGGCGTACATCCTCGGCGGGGTGCGTCGCGGCCGGCTCACCGATCACCACGTGCGGGTACGCGAACAGCGGCGGATCCCGCTGCTGTTCGGACTCGGCTCGGCCGCCGCCGGGCTGGCCCTGCTCGCGGTGCTCGGCGCGCCGCGCCCGGTCCTGGCGCTGGTCGCCGCCGGACTGGTGGGCCTGGTGGTGGCGGTGACCGTCAGCCACTGGTGGAAGATGTCGATCCACTCGGCGGTCGCCGTCGGCACGCTGGTGGTGCTGGTGGTGACCTTCGGCGCCTGGCTGCTCGTCGCCTCCCCGTTGCTCGGGCTGGTCGGCTGGTCACGGGTCCGGCTGGGCGACCACACCTCCGCCCAGGTGCTCACCGGCGGCGCACTCGGTGGCCTGGTCGCGGCGGTGGTCTTCGTCCTGCTGCGCTGAGCAGGCCGCGTCGCTTGAACAGCTTGATTCCGGCGGCACGGCGGTATCGAGACGGCTTGGATACCGCACCGCCGCCGGAACGCCACTGGACCAGCGGCCGGCACCTGAGCCGGGCCGGGTCAGCCGTCGTCGGAGAGGCGGTGCCGATTGGCGTCGATCCAGGCGTCGAGGGCGGCCGGGTCGTCCGGGTCGACGCCGTCGGCCATCAGTTGGGCGACGGCGGCGGTCGCCGGGCTGCGCCGCTCGCCGGTCGCGTAGAGCCGGACGAACTCCGGCACCATCTCGGCGATGGCGGTGTCCGTTCCGGCGGCAGCCGCTGCGGGCAGCCCACGTTTGCGGGCCGCGTACCCGGCCCAGGCACGCAGCACCCGAGGCAGCATCGCCGCGTCGTCCATGTCCAGCACGGCCCGACGGTGAACCCAGTCGAGCAGGAAGAACCCGGCCACCGTCGGGCTCCAGCGCAGCGGGTCGGCGTCGGCGAAGGTGGCCGCGTGGTCCAGCAGCAGGCCCAGGCAGAAGTGCAGCGAGGCCAACTCGGCACCATCGACGTCGTCGAACCCGGCCCGGCTCGCCTCGGGCGAGGCGAGGAAACGCCGGATCTCCGCAGCCCGCGCGGCGTCCGGCAGCGGATCGTCGGACGGCCCGGGCAGGGGCACCTTCGCAGCCGGCAGGATCGCCAGCCGAGCCCCGGCCAACGCGCGATCCGTGGCCAGGGAAGTCGTCCCCGGCAACTGTCCGAGGTGGTCGGTGACGGCCAGGTGGCGGCTCACCTCGCCGCGCATCCGGGTCGGGTCCTCCTCCCGAAACCAGGTCAACTCGTCCTCGGCGCACAACTGCCGGACCTGGTCCAGAATCCGGCTCGCCGGCCCGCCGACGAAGACGTCCTTGGCGATGCCGATGTTGTGGTCGACCAGCGCGATCAGCGCGTGCTCCGGCCCACCGGCGGTGTCGTCGTACGCGAAGGTCGCCAGGTAGGAGGTCTGGTCACCGTAGACGTCGCCGTACGCCCAGGTGCCGGTGAGGTGCACCCGGCCGAGCTGACCCGACCAGGCCGGTGCGGCAGCCCCGGGGCGAACCCGGTCCGCGCCGGTCGCATCCGGCACGAGGGCGGCGAACACCGCGCGTACGGTGGTCGCCGCAGCGGCCCGCCGTCGGGAGGTGGCCGCGAGGAAGCCGGTCACGAACTCACGTACCGCCGTTTCCCGGTCGGTCTCCGCGACCTCGTACACGCTGCCCAGCAGAGCCGCACCGAGCATTTCCGCGTCGAGCGCCGTGTCGAGCTTGGTCACGTCGCGGGCGGCGTGCAGCACCGCTTCGTAAGGGGTCTGTGGCGTGGCCATGAGTCGACACTACGCCGCTCGCGGCCCGGCCACCGCTGACCGAACCGACCGGTATCGGTCACCGGTGTCGGGCGACCTCGAGAACGGTCCGGGCGTCGGCGTGCGCGGCGATCACTGCGCGCACCGGTGCCAGCACGTACTCCTCGCCGACCTGGGCCACCGCGCTGGTCAGCCGGGCCTCGGCGCGCTGCCGGGCCCGCCGGGCGGCCCACCGCGCCACCGGTTGGGTCAGCGCCGTCACCAGCAGCCCGGCCAGCAACCCGCCGAGCAGCAGCAGCGTCGGTACGGGCACCTCACCGACCATCGGATGACGCAGCTCCGGCAGCCCCAGGGCCCGCAGCGCGTAGCCGAGCGCGAGCCAGCCGAGCCCGGCCAGGGCCGCCAGGGTCACCAGCCACTGCACCCCGCCGACCAGCCGCCACCAGACGCGGGGCCGGTTCATCCCCAGGTCGGTGCCGGCGATCGCGCGGTCCAGGGCGTCCGGCAGGTCACCGAGCCGGGACCGGGCCGCCGCGGTGACCGCGTTCGGCCAGGCGCTCGGCAGACCCGAGCCGGCCCGCTCGGCCACCGTGCGGACGGCGAGCCCCAGCGCGGACCGGTCGGCGGCGCTCGGTTCCGGTACGGACGTCGCGGCGACCAGACTCTCCGCCGGGTCGCGCGGGTAACCCGACGAGTCGGTCAGGTGCAGCCGGCGCAGCGGATCGGCGCGTAGCCGCCGCCAGAGCCGCACCACGGGCCAGCCGGTGGTCGAGGCGGCCCGGTGTCGGTACGCCTGCTCGACCGCCGCCGCGACCGTCGGCACGCCCGCTGCGGCGACCAGCGCCCGGTCCAACGAGGCCACCGCCGGATCACCGGCGGGCAGCGCCGGACGCGGCGCGCCGACCATCTCGTCCAGCGCGGCGACCACCGCGTCCACGTCACCGGAGAGCCGGCGCAGCGCGGCCTGTCGCTCGGCGACACCGCGTTCCAGCGCCTCGCGCAGCCCTTCCGTGCCGGCCGGTTCGGCGATGGTGGTGGCCAGCAGCGGCACCCCCGCGAGCCCGTCGGCGTCGAGCAGTCGGCGCAGGTCGGCCAGGACCCGGGGCACCTCGGCCGGGGGCAGCCGGTCGACCTGGTTGAGTACGACCACCGTGACGTCGCGGTGCCGGTGGAATTCGCGCAGGTAGCTGTCGTGCACCACCCGGTCGGCGTACTTCTGCGGGTCGACCACCCAGACCACCAGGTCGACCAGGCCGAGCAGCCGGTCCACCTCCAAGCGGTGGGAGTGCTGCACCGAGTCGAAGTCCGGCAGGTCGAGCAGGATCAGCCCGTGCAGCGTGGACTCGTCGTCGCCGTCCAGCGCGCTCTCCCGGACGAACCGGTGCCGAGGCAGCACGCCGAGCCAGTCCAGCAGCCGGGTGCCGCCGTCGAGTGGCCCCCACACGCAGGCGTGTGCCACGCCGGTGGTGGGCCGGCGTACCCCCACCGTGGAGAGGTCCATCCGGGCCATCGCGTTGAACAGGCTCGACTTGCCGCTGCCGGTCGCGCCAGCGAGCGCCACGACGGTGTGGTCGCGGGAGAGCGACAGCCGGGTGCCGGCCCGTTCGACCAGCGTGCGTGCCGGCACCAGCGGGGTGTCCGGCAGTTGGCCGTCGACGATGCCGAGGAACCGGTGGATCGCCTCCAGTCGGGCGACCAACTGGTCGGCGTCCACCCGGCCGTCCGCCCGCAACGCCTCACGCAGGCGTCCGCCCATTCCCATCACGGCCGCTCCCGGCTGATCGCTGTGCTCACGCCGGCCGCCCCGGGGCGGCCGGTCCGCTCAGGGCGGCGGCCGGGTCGGCGAAACCGCTGCGTAGCCGGGCCGTCTCCACCCGCTCGGCGGCCTGGCGCAACGCGGTCGCGGCCTGTGCCGCCGGCCGGGCCTGTTCGGTCCGGGCGAGGTAGCGGGCCGCCTCGGCGTCCAGCAGGACCCGCACCCGGTCCAGCAGATCCTCCCGGGCCTTGTTGGCGAGCGTACGCACCGCCTGGTCGCCGAAGATGGCTTGCAGTACCGCCTGTCCGGCGACGGTGGTGCCCGCTCCGGTGGCGACCTCCAGCCCGGTCGGGATGAACGCCGTCGAGGCGAACACCGCGATCATGACGGCCAGCCCGGTGGCGTTCACCGCGTACGCCGCCGTGCGGGCCACGAAACGTCGGTCGCCGCCCTCGGTGCGGACCAACTCCAGCACGCCCCGCTGCCAGTCCCGGACCAGCCGCTCGGCGCGTTCGGGCAGGTCGGCGGAGTGGTGCGCGAGCTCCGGTTCGAGTAGCGCCGCGCCGGCCGGATGAGCCTTCCAGCCGGTGTACGCGTGCTCGGCCGCCTCGGCGGCCACTGCCCGCAGCAGGGTGACCAGTTGGGATTCGATCGCGTCGCGCAGCTCGGCGGCGGGCGCCGGGCGTCGGCTGAACGCGGCCACGAGCCGGTCCCGTAGCCGGCCGATCCGCGCCTCCAGGCTGCGGAAGAACTCGCTGGTGCCGACGAACTCCTGCCAGCGGGCCAGCACCTCGCCACGGAGCAGCCGGCCGTCGCGCAGCCCCTGCTCCACCGTCCGGTTCGCGGACCGGTACGCGGCGCGTACCCGATCGTCCAGCGCGTCGGCGGCGGCCACCTGTTCGTCTGCGGCACCGGCCAGGCTCTCGACGGCCGGTTGCAGCGCGGCCAGCGCGCCGCCCAGGGTCTGCCGGACCACCGCGGAGCGGGCGTCCGCGTCGGCGGCGAGCCGGGCGAACCAGTCGGCCAGCGGTGCGGTGACCCGGTCGGGTAGCAGGCCCTGCCCGTCGATCCAGGTCTCCGGCAGGACGAACAGCGGCGCCGAGCCGAGATCCTGCTCGGCGAGCATCTCGCCGAGGTGCGCGGCCACCTCGTCGGTGGCCTCCGCCGGCACCCGGTCGAGCACCATGGCGATCACCGCGCCCCGGGCCCGCGCGCCGCGCAGCAGCTCCCACGGGACGGCGTCGGCGTACCGGGCGGCGGTGGTGACGAAGAGCCAGAGGTCGGCGGCGGCGAGTAGTTGGCCGGCCAACGCCCGGTTGGCGTCGACCACCGAGTCGATGTCGGGGGCGTCCAGGAAGGCCAGCCCGGGTGCGAGCGCCGGGGCGGTCACCAGATGCAGGGTGCGGGGGTCGTCGCTGGGCTGGTTGGTGCGGGTGAGGCCGGGCAGCAGTTCGCCCCGGCGGAACCAGGGCGAGTCGGCCGGATTGCACACCAGGACGGGCGAGCGGGTGGTGGGACGCAGCACCCCGGCGGCGCTGACCCGCGCCTGCACCAGGCTGTTGACCAGGGTCGACTTCCCGGCGCCGGTGGACCCGCCGACCACCACGAGCAGCGGCGCGTCGAGGCGGGTGAGCCGGGGCAGCAGGTAGTCGTCGAGTTGGTCGGCGAGAGCGGCGCCGATCCGCCCGGCGGGGTCGGCCGAGGGCAGTACGAGCGGGAACCGGGCCTCCCCGATCGCGGCACGCAGGCCGGTCAGGGCGTCGGGCAGGAGGTCTTCCCCGGCGGACCGGACCTCCCCGGCGTCGATGGGGCCGGTGCGGGCTGCGACGGCGGGCGTGCCGGATAGTGAGGCGGAATCGCCGTTCGTCGTCACCGCTAAAGCGTGCCCGACCGACACAAGGTAAGACAACCGGTCGGTAGCGAGCCGCGAGTTGCGCCTATCCGACTCAACCCTGACTTGACGATTCCGGCGGGCGTGGCACTATTGAGTCAAGTTCACTCAACTTGAGGTGGGGTCGCTGCGGGCGGCGCCCGCCAGGCAGTGCGACGGCAACCTCCGTCACCTGCTCAACGTTACGAAGCGAGGAAGCGAAGATGGCACGTGCGGTCGGTATCGACCTCGGCACGACGAACTCCTGCGTCAGCGTTCTGGAGGGCGGTGAGCCCACCGTCATCGCCAACGCGGAGGGCTCGCGGACGACCCCGTCGATCGTCGCGTTCGCCCGCAACGGCGAGGTGCTCGTCGGCGAGGTCGCCAAGCGCCAGGCGGTGACGAACCCGGACCGGACGATCCGTTCGGTCAAGCGGGAGATCGGCACCAACTGGTCCGTCGACATCGACGGCAAGAAGTACACCCCGCAGGAGATCTCGGCCCGGACGCTGATGAAGCTCAAGCGGGACGCCGAGGCGTACCTGGGCGAGCAGATCACCGACGCGGTGATCACCGTCCCGGCGTACTTCAACGACGGCCAGCGCCAGGCCACCAAGGAGGCCGGTGAGATCGCCGGCTTCAACGTGCTGCGGATCGTGAACGAGCCGACCGCGGCGGCGCTGGCGTACGGGCTGGACAAGGGCTCCAAGGAGCAGACCGTCCTGGTCTTCGACCTGGGCGGCGGCACCTTCGACGTGTCGCTGCTGGAGTTGGCCGAGGGCGTCATCGAGGTCAAGTCGACCAGCGGTGACAACCTGCTCGGCGGCGACGACTGGGACCAGCGGATCATCGACCATCTGGTGAAGACCTTCCGGGGCGAGCACGGCATCGACCTGTCGCAGGACAAGATGGCGATGCAGCGGCTCAAGGAGGCGGCCGAGAAGGCCAAGATCGAGCTGTCCGCCGCCACCACCACCAACATCAACCTGCCGTACATCACCGCCGGCTCCGCCGGCCCGCTGCACCTGGACGTGACGCTCAGCCGGGCCGAGTTCCAGCGCATGACGCAGGACCTGCTGGACCGCTGCAAGGGCCCGTTCGAGCAGGCCGTCAAGGACGCGGGGATCAAGGTCGCCGACGTCGAGCACGTGATCCTGGTGGGTGGCTCGACCCGGATGCCGGCCGTGACCGAGCTGGTCAAGCAGCTCACCGGCCGCGAGCCCAACAAGGGCGTCAACCCGGACGAGGTCGTCGCCGTCGGCGCCGCCCTCCAGGCCGGTGTGCTCAAGGGCGAGGTCAAGGACGTCCTGCTGCTCGACGTGACCCCGCTGAGCCTGGGCATCGAGACCAAGGGCGGCATCTTCACCAAGCTGATCGAGCGCAACACCACCATCCCGACCAAGCGCTCCGAGGTGTTCACCACCGCCGACGACAACCAGCCGTCGGTGCTGATCCAGGTCTTCCAGGGCGAGCGTGAGATCGCCGCGTACAACAAGAAGCTCGGCACCTTCGAGCTGACCGGCCTCCCGCCGGCCCCGCGCGGCGTGCCGCAGATCGAGGTCACCTTCGACATCGACGCCAACGGCATCGTCAACGTCCACGCCAAGGACCTGGGCACCGGCAAGGAGCAGAAGATGACCATCACCGGCGGCTCCTCGCTGCCGAAGGATGACATCGAGCGGATGCGCCGGGACGCCGAGGAGCACGCCGAGGAGGACAAGCGCCGCCGCGACGAGGCCGAGAGCCGCAACGTCGCCGAGGCCCTCCAGTGGCAGACCGAGAAGTTCCTGGCCGAGAACGGCGACAAGCTGCCCGCCGAGAACCGCGACAAGCTGAACGAGGCTCTCGGTGAGCTGCGTGGTGCCCTCGGTGGCAGCGACATCGATAAGATCAAGTCGGCGCACGAGCGGTTGGCGCAGGTCTCGCAGGAGGCCGGCTCGCTGCTCTACGCCCAGCAGGCCGAGCAGCCCGAGGCGGGCGGCCCTGGTGGCGCCGGTGGCGCGGCCGGTGCCGGTGCGGCCGGCGGCACGCAGGCCGGCGCTCGGCCCGGTGCCGACGACGTGGTCGACGCGGAGATCGTGGACGAGGACAAGAAGTGACCGCCCGGACTCGCGGGCAGAGGGACGAGGTAGTCGTATGACGGAGAAGCCACGAGCCGCTGACCCGGGTGACACCGGGTCGGCGCCGGGTGGCTCGGCGTCGGAGCCGGCCGCCGGCGCCGCGCCGCGGGTCGTCATCCGCAACAACCGCAAGATCAGTCAGACCCGTGAGCCGGACGGTGCGGCGGCCGACGCCGGGTCGGACGCCCCGGCCGAGGGCTTGGTCGAGGACGCCGAGGTCGTGGTCGACGCGATCGAGGTCGAGGCCGCCGCGCTGAGCGAACCGTCCACCGACGGGCCGCCGGTGGTGGACTCTCCGGCGAACCCGGTGGGGGAGACCCCGGCGGAGAAGGTGTCGGAGAGCGCGGGTACCGCACTCGGTGCCGAGCTGGAGGCGCTCCGCGCCGACCTGGAGGAACGCACGCGGGACCTGCAACGGGTGTCGGCGGAGTACGCCAACTACCGCAAGCGGGTCGAGCGCGACCGTGGGCTGGTCACCGAGCAGGCCACCGGTTCCGTGCTCGCCGCGCTGCTGCCGATCCTGGACGACCTGGACCGGGCCCGGGAGCACGGCGACCTGGTCGGCCCCTTCGGTTCGGTGGCCGAGCAGCTGATCACCGCGTTGGGCAAGTTCGGCCTGACGCCCTTCGGTGAGCAGGGCGACCCGTTCGACCCGACGCGGCACGAGGCGGTGGCCCACCAGACGTCGGCCGACGTCACCGAGCCGACCTGCGTGCAGGTGATGCGGCGGGGCTACCAGATTGGCGAGCGACTGCTGCGGCCCGCGCTGGTCGCGGTGGCCGATCCGGAATAGTGCGCGACGGTGACCGGGCCGCCCCGCCCGCCGAGTTACGGCGGACGGGGCGGCCCCGGCCCGACGGCGGGGAGGTGGACGTTGAGTTCCAAGGACTGGATCGAGAAGGACTACTACGCGGTCCTGGGCGTGGCGAAGACCGCCTCCGCTGACGAGATCAAGAAGGCGTACCGGAAGCTGGCCCGCGAGTCACACCCGGACCACAACCCCGGTGACCCCAAGGCCGAGGAGCGCTTCAAGGCGGTCTCCGAGGCGTACGCGGTGCTCGGTGACGACACCAAGCGCCGTGAGTACGACGAGATGCGTTCGCTGTTCGGCTCGGGCGCGTTCCGCCGAGGTGCCCGCCAGACGGGCCAGCCCGGCGGGATGCCGTTCGACGTCTCCGACCTGTTCGGCGGGGCGTCCCCCGGCGGCGGCCGGTTCGCCGGCGGCAACATCTCCGACCTGTTCAGCTCGATCTTCTCCGGCGGCGCCCCGGGTGCTGGCGGCGGTGCGCCCGGCCCGGCGCGTGGGCGGGACGTCGAGACCGAGGTGGCGCTCGACTTCGACGACGCGGTCCGGGGCGTGACGCTGCCGTTGACGTTGCGGGCACCCGGGGTCTGCGACACCTGCCACGGCAACGGTGCCAAGCCGGGCACCCAACCGAGGGCCTGCCCGGTCTGCCACGGAGCCGGGGTGACCACCCGTAATCAGGGCGCGTTCAGCTTCTCCGAGCCGTGCCGCAACTGTCAGGGCGTCGGCACCGTGGTCGACGAGAAGTGCCCGGAGTGCCAGGGCACCGGCGGCGTGACCAAGACCCGTACGCTCAACGTCCGCTTCCCGGCCGGCGTGGCCGACGGGCAGCGGATCCGGCTGGCCGGCCGGGGCGAGCCCGGCGAGCGCGGCGGCCCGGCGGGTGACCTGTTCGTGCACGTCAAGGTCCGGCCGGACGAGCTGTTCGGGCGCACCGGTGACGACCTCACCCTGACTGTCCCGATCACCTTCACGGAGGCGGTGCTCGGCACCGATCTGCGGGTGCCGACCCTCGACGGTGCGGTGACCCTGCGGGTGCCGGCTGGTACGCCGAGCGGACGTGTGCTGCGGGCCCGGGGCAAGGGTGTGAGCCGCCGGGACGGTCAGGCCGGCGACCTGCTCGTCACGCTCGACGTGGTGGTGCCGGCCCGGGTCTCCGACGAGGCACGGGCGGCCCTGGAGACGTTCGCCGCGCAGACGCCGCCAGCGGCTCGGGAACATCTCGACGCGCGAGTGCGTCGGTTCAGTTGATCGGTGAAGCGGTGCGGAGGTGAGCGGCATGGACGGGTTCGTCGGTTCGGATGACCCTGCCTACGAGGCCAAGGTGCTGATGATCTCGGTTGCGGCACGGATGGCGGGGATGCACCCGCAGACGCTGCGCCAGTACGACCGGCTCGGCCTGGTGCAGGCCGGCCGCGCGGCGGGTGGTGGGCGGCGGTACAGCGTGCGGGACGTGGTGCTGCTGCGCGAGGTGCAACGGCTCAGCCAGGACGACGGGGTCAACCTCGCCGGGATCAAGCGGATCATCGGCCTGGAGCAGCTGTTGGAGCGGGCGCAGCAGCGGGTTGCCCAGTTGGAGGCCGAACTGGAGGCCGCGTACCGCCGGATGGCCGAGCTGGAATCGCTGGCCCGCTTCCCCGGCCGTGACCTGGTGCCGACCAACCAGACCTCCACCGCACTGGTGGTCTGGCGTCCCCGCCGTAGCCCCGGCCGCTGATTCCTCGACCCGCCCAGCAGTTCTGCCGGCGAGGCGCCGGCCGGCTCGTCGGACCGGCTCGGGTTGACGCAAACCCGAGCGGGGGACCGCTTCTCTCGATAGCCTCGACTAATCGGATCTAACCATCTCAAACCGGACCGATCTGGCGGGGGGAGCCATGACGGAAGCGGCGAAGAAGGTGGCCGAACAGGCGGAGCACCGGCTCGACAATCTGGCTGAGGACGTCCGGCAGCGGTTCGACCGGATCACCAAAGGGCGCTTCGCCGACCAGGTCAAGTCCGGCAGATTCAGCGGCCAGGATGGTCAGGGCGGTCGGGGCGGACACGGTGCCGGCCAGGCACGCACCGATCAGCACCGCCGAGAGCGAGGCGGGTCCCGCTGACGATCCGCTGACGTGCGGCCCGGGAGCCACGGGGGTTCCCGGCCCGTTCGCTGCACCGAATCTTGGTACGAAATCCTCGAGAGGGCAGTTTCGTACCAAGATCTGCGCGGGGGCTCAGAGGCGGCGACCCTCGCGGACCAGGCCGCCTTCGCACCATTCCCGGTAGACGAACAACTCCGGACGGGTCAGCAGTACCCGGCTGTTGTGCGCCCAAATGCGCATCATCTCGTCGCCGTTGCGCTCGGCCTGGTCCACCAGCTTGCGGAAGCGTCGCCGGGGATGCGCCCGGAAGTTCGTCCGGATCCCGTCGGCGGCGTAGATGTACAGGCAGTGCAGGGCGAACCGCCGGGCCGGACAGGTCGGGTCCATCGCCAGGTCGAACAACGTCGTCACCAGGCGGTCACCCGAGACCAGCAGGTCCCAGTCCGGTGGCATGGACGTCAACGGCACCGAATCGGGGTTGTACGCCCACGCCCGCAACTCCGCCGGAGTCGGGTCGACGGGGTTGGCGAAGCCGTGGAACGCTGACTCCTGCACGCTCACCGGCCAACCTTCCGCTCTGCCCGTGGGGGCGTCGTCCGCCCTACGCGAACCCTGGCTGCTGGGGCGACACGGTAACGCGGTACCGGTGAGTACGGGTAGCCCTTCCCAGAAGCAATTCCGCGTCTGTCGGGTGGGCCGGATCGTCCGGACGGCCGAACCGGTCCGCTCACTCGGCCGGTTTGCCCGGTCACGCCCGGTCCACCGTCGCCGTCCCGACCCGTTGCGGAACCGCCCGCTTCCGCAGCCATTTCTTGGCCCGGGGCAGATCCGGCAGCCGGGCGAGCATCGGCCCACTTACCACCGTGATCAGAACGTACGTCGCGGCGAGTGCCGCCAGCTTCGGCGAGACGCTGCCGGCCGCCACCGCGAGGCCCGCGATGACGATGGAGAACTCACCCCGGGGCACCAGTGCCAGCCCGGCCCGCCACCGGCCCGGCTCGGCGATGCCGACCCGCCGGGCGGCGAGATAGCCGGTGAGCGTCTTGGTCGCCATGGTGACCAGTGCGAGCAGCAGCGCGGGCAGCAGCACCGGCGGGATGTGCCGGGGGTCGGTGGCCAGCCCGAAGAAGACGAAGAAGACGGCGGCGAACAGGTCACGTACCGGCGTGAGCAACTCGGTGGCGTGGTGGGCGACCGGCCCGGAGAGCGCGATACCGACCAGGAACGCCCCCACCGCCGCGGACACCTGGAGCTTCGCCGCCGCCCCGGCCACCAGCAGGGTCAGGCCGAGGACACCGAGCAGCAGCGCCTCGGGGTTGTCGGCGGACATCGCCCGGGAGATGAGGTTTCCGTAGCGGAGCGCGACCACCAGGACGGTGACCACCGTCAACACCGCGATTCCGAGCGCGACACCGCCCTGGACCAGCCCGACGCCGGCGAGCAGTGCGGTCACCAGCGGCAGGTAGAACGCCATGGCCAGGTCCTCGACCACCAGCACGGAAAGGACCACCGGCGTTTCCCGGTTACCGAGCCGCCCCAGGTCGCCGAGGACCTTGGCGATCACGCCGGAGGAGGAGACCCAGGTGATCCCGGCGAGCACCACGGCGGCCAGCCAGCCCCAGCCGAGCAGCAGCGCGAAGGCCGCGCCCGGCAGCGCGTTCAGCACCGCGTCCAGCAGACCCGCCGGTGCGGCCGACCGTAGGTTGCCGACCAACTCACCGGCCGAGTACTCCAGGCCGAGCATCAGCAGGAGCAGGATCACGCCGATCTCGGCGCCGAGGGCGAAGAACTCCTCGCTGGCGTTCAGCTCCAGGATGCCGCCGTGGCCGAAGGCGAGCCCGGCCAGCAGGTACAGCGGGATCGGTGAGAGCCCGATCCGGCGGCCGAGCCGCCCGAGCAGGCCGAGCAGGAACAGCAGCGCACCGACCTGGATGAGCAGGTTAGTGAAGTCGTGCACCGGAGGTCAGCCGGTCGGATCGTCGTCGGCGAAGATCGCACTCACCCCGTCCAGACCCTGCCGGTTGCCGACCACCACCACCACGTCGCCGGCCGCGAAACGGAAGGTCGGTGGCGGCGAGACGATCACCTCACCGGCGCGCAGGACGGCCACGATCGAGGCGCTCGTACGACTGCGCACCTTCGCGTCGCCCATCGGGCGGTTGACGTAGGTCGAGGAGGCCGGAATGGCGATCTGTTCGGTGAGCAGCCCGGCCGCCTGCTCGCGCAGCCCGGAGAGCTGTCCCAGGATCAGTGACGCGCCGAGGATGTCGGCCAACGCCGCCGCCTCGTCGTCGGTGAGCGCGATGTCCGCCGCGCAGCCGTCGGGGTCGTCCGGGTCGTACAGGACGAGGTCTCGGCGACCGTTGCGGTGGGACACCACCCCCAGGCGGCGGCCGGATTCCGTCATCATGTCATGACGTACGCCGATGCCCGGTAGAGCCGTCTGTTCGACACGAACTCGCACGGGCTCAGGCTACTCCCGCGACGGAGGCCGAGTGACTGTGCGCCGAACCCGCTGTCTGGCCCTGTTTGCCCTGGTAGTGATCCTGTCGGGCTGCTCGATCGGAGACATCCGCCGGACCCCGCCCGCGCCGCCGCCGATCTCGTCCAGCCCCGACCCGTCCGGACCGCCGCCGCCCTCGGCGTCCGTCGCGGAGACCCGCGTCAACCGGCTCGCCGTCCCATCGAGGTACGACCGACCGCACGTCGAGTTCGTCGACGCCGACCAGGGGTACGCCCTCTTCGCGGCCTGCGACGGCCAGCCGCCCGACCCGGACTGCCGCGCCCTGCTCTGGTCCACCGGCGATGGCGGCCGGTCCTGGCAGCGGCTGCGTCATCCGAAGCCGGTGGCCGACGAACAGCAGATGTTCACCGCGCCGGGGGTGCTGGCGTTGTCCGCTCGGCCGTACGGCTGGTGGACGTCCACCGACGGTGGCAAGACCTTCCGGCACAGTCCGGGCGAGGCGGTGCCCGCGCGATGGCAGGCCGCCCAGGGACGATTCCAGATCATCGAGGGCACCGGCGAGGTCGGCAGCTGGGCGGGCGAAGCCCTGCACGCACTGCCCGTACAGCCGCCGCTGCCCGCGTTGACCACGGTCGTGCAGGGCGCCGGTAGGACGAACTCCGACGGCGGCACGTGGGGTGGGCCGGTGGTGGCCGCCGGGGCGACCGCAGACCACAAGCTACACGCCGCCATCTCCTGGAACGAGGGCGCGACGTGGCGGGAGACCCGGGTACCGGCGCCCGACGGTACGGTTGACAGACTCCGCCTGGCGGCGGTGGCCGGGGAAATCTGGCTGGTCGGCGAGCGGCCAGACCGGATGGGCTTCCCGGCGCTGTGGCGGCTTGCGGGTGAGTCCTGGCAACTGGTCCGCGCCGAGGGGCAGCCGGAGTCGGGGCAGGTCGTTCCGCTCGGTGCCGGTGTGGTGGCGGTACTCGGTCCGCAGGGCCCCGGAGCGGTGGTCGGTGGCCGCTACGTCGACCTGCCCTGGCCCCTGACCAAGGATGACCACCTCCGGCTGCTCTCCGACAGCACCCTGTTCGCGACGACGCCGGAGGGCATCCTGCTCGGGTCCGGCCACTTCGGCGACCGCACCTGGACAGCCGTGATCATCGAGACGGACTGATCCGTGCCGTAAAGCGACCGGCGCCCGAGATCTTGGTACGAGTGCGCCCCTCAAGGGGCAAATTTGTACCAAGATCTCCCCCGCGTGCAGGCTCTACGCTGCCGCGTTGACAGCGCGAACGGTTCAGCTCGACAGGCTCCCTGCGCCCGCCCCGCCCTCGGCGGTCAATCAGGAAGACCTTAGGTAGTTTCGTGCACCGCGCCGGGGTGATGGAGTGGTGCATGTCACACGCCCAGGGTTGAGCGGAATAGGCTCAACTCTGGTTCTGTCGGTACCAGTGGACACACCGATCCAGGGGAGCCCATGAACACCGAACGCCTCACCACCAAGAGCCGCGAAACCATCACCGGTGCCGTAGCCCTGGCCAACCAGCGCGGGCACGCCACGGTCGAGCCGTGGCACCTGCTGCTGTCGCTGCTGGACACCGAGGGTTCCACCGCCGCCGGCCTGCTGCGCGCCGTCGGGGCCGACCCCGCCGAGCTGCGCCGGGTCGCCCAGCGCGCCGTCGACGCGTTGCCCGCCGCGCGGGGCTCCAGCATCGCCGAGCCGACCCTGGCCCGTGAGTTCGTCAACGCCATCGGCGCGGCCGAGCAGATCGCCCGCCCGCTGGGCGACGAGTACACCTCCACCGAGCATCTGCTGGCCGGGCTGGCCCGGGTCGGCGGCGCCGTCTCCGGTGCCCTCAAGGCGGCTGGTGCCACCGAGGAGACGCTGGTCGCCGCCTTCCCGACGGTGCGTGGCGGGGACCGCCGGGTGACCACCGCCGATCCGGAGCAGACCTACCAGGCGCTGGCCAAGTACGGCGTCGACCTGACCGCGAGCGCCCGGGACGGCAAGATCGACCCGGTGATCGGCCGGGACTCCGAGATCCGCCGGGTGATCCAGGTGCTGTCCCGGCGTACGAAGAACAACCCGGTGCTGATCGGCGAGCCCGGCGTCGGCAAGACCGCCATCGTGGAGGGCCTGGCCCAGCGGATCGTCGCCGGTGACGTACCCGAGTCGCTGCGCGACAAGAAGCTGGTCTCGCTCGACCTCGGTGCGATGGTCGCCGGTGCGTCGTACCGGGGCCAGTTCGAGGAGCGACTCAAGTCCGTCCTGGAGGAGATCAAGAACTCCGACGGGCAGGTCATCACCTTCCTCGACGAGCTGCACACCGTGGTCGGCGCCGGCAAGGGCGAGGGCTCGATGGACGCCGGCAACATGCTCAAGCCGATGCTGGCCCGTGGCGAACTGCGGATGGTCGGTGCGACCACGCTGGACGAGTACCGCGAGCACATCGAGAAGGACCCGGCCCTGGAGCGGCGCTTCCAGCCGGTGCTGGTCGGCGAGCCGACCGTCGAGGACACCATCGGCATCCTCCGTGGCCTCAAGGAGCGCTACGAGGTGCACCACGGCGTACGCATCACCGACGCCGCCCTGGTCGCCGCCGCCGCGCTCTCCGACCGGTACATCACCGACCGGTTCCTGCCGGACAAGGCGATCGACCTGGTCGACGAGTCCGCGTCCCGGCTCCGGATGGAGATCGACTCCCGGCCGGTCGAGGTGGACGAGATCGAGCGGGCGGTACGCCGGCTGGAGATCGAGGAGATGGCGCTGGCCAAGGAGCCGGACGCCGCCTCCGCCGAGCGCCTCGAACGGCTGCGCAAGGAGTTGGCCGACAAGCGTGAGCAGCTCACCGCCCTCTCCGAGCGGTGGAAGCTGGAGAAGACCCACATCACCAAGCTCTCCACCGCCAAGGAGGAGTTGGAGCGCCTCGGTGGCGAGGCCGAGCGGGCCGAGCGGGACGGCGAGCTGGAACGCGCGGCCGAGCTGCGGTACGGCCGGATCCCGGCACTGAACAACGAGCTGAAGCAGGCGGAGGAGGAACTGGCCCGGCTCCAGGCCGACGGCGCGATGCTCAAGGAGGAGGTCGGCGCCGACGACATCGCCGCCGTGGTCGCCTCCTGGACCGGCATCCCCGCCGGTCGGCTGTTGGAGGGCGAGACCGCCAAGCTGCTGCGGATGGAGGAGTCGCTGCGCGAGCGGGTGATCGGCCAGGCCGAGGCGGTCGGTGCGGTCTCCGACGCGGTACGCCGCGCTCGGGCCGGCGTCGCCGACCCGGACCGGCCGACCGGCAGCTTCCTCTTCCTCGGCCCGACCGGTGTCGGCAAGACCGAGCTGGCCAAGGCGCTCGCCGAGTTCCTCTTCGACGACGAACGGGCCATGGTCCGCATCGACATGAGCGAGTACGGCGAGAAGCACTCCGTGGCCCGCCTGGTCGGTGCTCCGCCCGGCTACGTCGGGTACGAGGAGGGCGGCCAGCTCACCGAGGCGGTGCGTCGCCGGCCGTACTCGGTGATCCTGCTGGACGAGGTGGAGAAGGCGCACCCGGACGTCTTCGACATCCTGCTCCAGGTGCTCGACGACGGCCGGCTCACCGACGGCCAGGGCCGTACCGTCGACTTCCGCAACGCCATCCTGATCCTCACCTCGAACCTGGGATCGGCGGTGATCAGCGATCTGACGCTGGCCGAGGAACAGCGCCGGGAGGGCGTACTCGCGGTGGTCCGGTCGCACTTCAAGCCGGAGTTCCTGAACCGGCTCGACGACATCGTGGTCTTCGCCGCCCTCCACGGTGACGATCTGCGGGCCATCGTGGACATCCAGATTTCCCGACTGCGGCGCCGGCTCGCCGACCGCCGGTTGGCGCTGGACGTCAGCGACGCCGCGCGCACCTGGCTCGCCGAGCACGGGTACGACCCCATCTACGGCGCCCGGCCGCTGCGCCGGCTGGTCCAGTCCGCGATCGGCGACCAACTCGCCAAGGCCCTGCTCGGCGGCGTGGTCCGAGACGGCGACACGGTGCGGGTCGACCTTGCCGACGGCAAGGACGGCCTCTCGGTGACCGCCGCCTGACCGCCGAATCGGGCCAGTTGGCACCGGGACAGTGCGCCGCCGGCCGGTCCGGGCCAGGATGGAGACATGTTCGGGACCAGACGACAGCGCGACGAGTTGGCGGCCGCGGTCGCGGTCCTCGCCGACGCCGAGACGGTTTCCTTCGGCGGGGTGGGGCTGGCCGGAACCCTGCTGCCGGAGACCGAGGCATACCAGCGGGTCGAGGCGGCGACGGCCGACCACCCCGACGAGGTACGCGGACAGCTCGAACGCCTGCTGTCGGCGAGGTCGCCGGCCGCCCGGGTCTATGCCGCCACCCTGCTGGAACGGCTCGATCCGGTGGCCGGGCGGGCGGCCTGGGCCGGGTTGCGCGCCGACTCGGCGGAGGTGAACACCGCCACCGGCTGCGTACTCGGCAGCACCACGGTCGGCGAGTACGCCGCGGACCGGCTCGCCGGTTCCTGACTCCGAGCAAAGGCGGCCGGTTGGCAGACCGCTCGGCACGGCACGGATCATGGGTACCTGTCTCGGCCGACTGACCTCGGGAGGTGACCAGGTGGGCAAGGCATGGGTGTACCTGGTGACGGCGCTCGGGTCGGCGCTGTCGGCCACGTTCTGGCGGCGTTGGTTCCGCCGCCCACCGCGCACGCTGGGTCCGCCGCACAACCCGCCGCGCGGCGAACGGTCCGATCCGCGCCGGATCGAGGTCGGCGACATCGTCGAGATCGGGGACGTGGCCTATCCGGTACGCGGCTCGGTCCGCCTGGTCGAGGGCGAGTGGACCTGGGCCGAGCATCTGCTCGACGATCCCGATGGCCGGCGCCGACTCTCCGTGGCGGAGAACCCCGAGTTCGAGTTGGTGCTCTGGCGGCCGGAGGCGGGCGGTGCCGGCACCGCCGGTGCCCCGGTCGTCGAGTTCGCCGGCCGGCGGTACGGCTGGCGCGAGTCCGGCCAGGCCCGCTACACCGCCACCGGCGCTACCGGGCTCGCCCCGAGCGGCGTGATGCGCTATCACGACTATCGAGCGGCCGGCGGCGCTCGTCTCACCTTCGAGGCGTACGGCGAAGCCGGCTGGCACGTGGCCCGGGGTGAGCGCCTGGACCGCGCCGACGTGATCGTCCATCCCCAGAGCCGATGATCCGTTGCGACGGCTGACCCGCCGGATGCACTGGCGTCGTTGTCATGCCGAACTGGTCGGGTGCCGATACGGTGAAGCGCGTTTTAGGGAAGGAGAGAGATGGTCGATCCTCAGAGCACCCCGGTCCGGTCCCGTCCGGGCGTGGTGACGATATCCACCTACCTGCTGTTGCTGTTCGCGATCTGCCAGCTGATCGGTGCGATCGTGACGCTGGCCACCATCGGCACCGTACGTGACGCGATGGAGGATGCCCTACAGGGCAGCGGGGGCGAAGGAATGGAGGGGATCGCCGACCTGGCGGTCGCCGTCGCCGTCGCAACCGCCGCCTTCATGCTGGCGGCGGCACTGGCGCTGGCCGGTCTGGGTCTGGTGAACCTGCGCGGCAAGAACGGTACGCGGATCGCCACCTGGATCGTGGGCGGCATCCTGTTCTGCTGCAACGGGTTCAACATCCTCGGCAGCGCGACCGGCGGCCTGACCGCACCGAACGACACCAGCGGGGACATGCCGAGCCCCGAGGAGATCCAGCGCCGGGTGGAGGAGGCACTGCCCTCCTGGGCCACCCCGGTCAGCATCCTGGTCGGCGTGATCAGTCTGATCTCGCTGCTGGTGGCGCTGATCCTGCTGGCCCTGCCGAAGGCGAACGAGTACTTCCGCAAGCCGGCGCCGCAGTGGGAGCCGCCGACTCCCGGCGGCACCTACCCCGGCCAGCCCGGCCAGCCCGGCTACCCGGGTCAGCCGGGTTACCCCGGTCAGCCCGGCTACCCGGGTCAGCCGGGCTATCCGGGTCAGCCCGGTTATCCCGGTCAGCCCGGTCAGCCCGGCTACCCGCCGGCACCCGGTCAGCCGGGTGCCGCGCAACAGTCCGGTGAGCCCGGTTACCCGCCGATTCCCGGCCAGACGTCCTCCGGGCAGTCGGGCGACCAGGGTGGGCCGAACCCGCCGGCCGACGGGCCGGGGCAACCCGGCGACCAGCCGCCCAGCGGCAGCTCCAACTGATCGAGGGCGGTTCGGGTCCGGTCGAGGCCCTGCCCCGGGCCCGCGTGGCCCGCGTCGGGACCTCGACACGCCCGAACCGCCGCGACTGTGACGGTCCCTCCGAGTAGGTTGCTTCCCGAACGCCTACCGGAGGGACTCGTCGTGTCGTACCCCGAACAGGCGCCAGCCGGCCGGCCGGGTGTGGTCCGGCTCGCCGTGACGGTGCTGGTGGTGATGGCGCTCGGGGCCCTCGGGTACGCCGTGGCGGGGCTGACCATGCTCGGTGGCACCCTGGACCGGTTCCGCGCTGCGGCCACCGGCACCTCGGCCGACGGCAGCCAGATCGACGCGATGGCCGCCCTCCTGCTGACGTCGATCGTGCTGTCGGCGGTGGTGAGCGTGCTCGCCGGGCTGCTCCTCGCCGGCCTCGCGCTCGGCCTGGCCGCCCGCCGGCCCGCCGCCCGGGTGGCCACCTGGGTGGTCGCCGGGTTCGGCGTGCTCCTCGGCTGTTGCGCCAGCGTGACCCTGTTCGTCCAGCGCGTGACGCCGCTCGACTTCGGTGACGACCAGGCCGCCGCCGAGCTGGCCGAGCTCGCTGGGGACGCCTACCCGTTGTGGTGGATTCCGCTCACCGCGACCCTTTCGGTCGCCCAGGTGCTCGGTTACCTTGTGGTAGCCGTACTGCTGGCGTTGCCTTCGGCCAATGCCTGGTTCCGGCGCCCCTCGGCCCCCGCGCCGTTGTCCTATCAGCCGGGTGGACCGCCGCCAGCACCGCCGTACCACCCCTATCCGCCGCCTGGGGCTCCGCAGCCGCCCCCGTACCCGCCGAGGTGAGCAGCCCCGTGACGCCCGAACCTGTGACGCCCGAGCAGCCGGCCGCCGGGCGTTGGGCGTTGATCACCGGGGCGACCGCAGGCATCGGAGCGGCGTTCGCCGGGCGACTCGCCGCCGACGGGTGGCACCTGGTGCTCGTCGCCCGGGACGGCGACCGGCTCGCCGCACAGGCCGCCGAGCTGACCGGTCGGCACGGCGTGGAGACCGAAACCATCACCGCCGACCTGTCCACTGACGACGGTTGCGAGCAGGTGGAGCGGCGACTGGCCGACAGCCCGCCCGTCGAACTACTGGTCAACAACGCCGGGATCAGCTTGAACACGCCGTTCCTGCGGTCGTCCGCCCAGGACGAGGCCCGGCTGCTCCGGCTCAACGTGCACGCGGTGATGCGGCTTACCTTGGCTGCGCTGCGCACGATGACCGAGCGGCGGGCCGGGGCAGTGATTAATGTCTCTTCCGTAGCCGGGTTCGGTGCGGTCATGCCCGGTTCGACGTACCCCGCCAGCAAGGCGTGGGTCACCAACTTCAGCGAGTCGGTCGGCCAGTCCGCGCGTCCCTACGGGGTACGGGTGATGGCGCTCTGTCCTGGCTACACGCGCACCGAGTTCCACCAACGAGCCGGCATCGACATGTCGAAAACCCCCGAATGGATGTGGCTCGGCGCCCCGGCCGTGGTCGACGAAGCCCTTCGTGACCTGGGCAAAGGCAAGTTGGTAAGTGTTCCGTCGTGGAAGTACAAACTGGCCGTGGCGGGCCTGCGACACGCGCCGCGTCGACTGATCGACCTGGTCGGCCGGGACACCCGTGGCCGCATCGGCCGCGATCGCGGCTGACCCGGCAAAGCCCAGTGGGCATAGCCGCCCGAACCGACGTCAGGTCACTCGATCCGCCCCGATGATTGACTCAACGTAACGGGCATCGTCGCTCGTCGGTCGCCCGTAAGGGTTGCCGCAGGTGGCCCGCGCACGCGACGCACAGCTTTCCGCAGTACCCTCTATCGCCATGGGGGACCACGACGACCTGCGTAAATTCATCTCTGACCTGGCTGTGGTCCACGGCCGGGTGGTGCTCTCCTCAGGGCAGGAGGCCGACTGGTACGTCGACCTCAGGCGCGTCACGCTCCATCACCAGGCGGCCCCGTTGGTCGGCCGGGTGATGCGGGAGTTGACCGCCGACTGGTCATACGACGCAGTGGGCGGCCTGACGTTGGGCGCGGATCCCATCGCCCTGTCGATGCTGCACGCCACCGGGCGTCCATTGGACGCGTACGTGGTGCGGAAGGCGGGCAAGGCGCACGGGCTGCAACGAAGGATCGAAGGTCCGGATGTGGCCGGTCGTCGGGTGCTGGCGGTGGAGGACACCTCCACCACCGGCGGAAGTGTGTTGACCGCCGTCGAGGCTCTTCGCGAGGCCGGGGCCGACGTCGTGGGGGTGGCGGTTATCGTTGATCGTGGTGCCGGCGACGCGGTGCGAGCCGCCGGATTGCCCTATCGGGCGGCCTATACGTTGGCTGACCTCGGCCTTGTGGCGTAAAAGTCTGCCGATTCGGATCTGCTGATATGCAGGCGGATCGATGCTGCTGGTGGAAGGATGGAATACGTGGGAACTGCGTTGGCCGAAATGACTATGCCTCAGATCTCGCCGCTTGCCGGCGAGCCGATCGAACGTGCCGACGCCGAGCGGCTGGCCGGGGTCCTCAAGGCCCTTGCTGACCCCGCGCGGCTGCGGCTGCTCAGCCTGATCCAGTCGGCGCCTGAGGGCGAGGCGTGCGTGTGCGACCTGACCGCACCGCTCGGCCTCTCCCAGCCGACGGTCAGCCACCACCTGCGTATCCTCACCGAGGCCGGCTTGCTGGAGCGGGAGAAGCGCGGTGTGTGGGCCTACTACCGACTGGTCCCGAGTGCGATCGCCACGATCGCCGACCTGCTGACCCCGCCGCGCAAGCGGGCCACCAAGAAGGCTCGCTGAGTCACAGCCGTCTGGTGGCTACCCAGTTGAGTAGCCACCAGACGGCGGGCGTCAGCGTACGTGCGTCGGCTCGTACGCCTGCTCGGTGACATCCTGGGCGGCGCGGCGGAGCCGGCGACGCTCGGCGATGACCATTGCCGTGACCACGGCGACGCCGACCAGGAACAGCGCGACGATGGGCAGTAGGTTGTCGCCCGGGGCGTGCAGGTCCCGCTCCTCGGACTGCCACGGCCAGAGTGCCCGCAGGCTGCCCAGCAGCGCACCGGACATCACCGCGAGGGTCATCCTGCGGTGCTGCTCCAGCAGCCACTGAAGAAACTTGACGAAGAGCGACAGGCCGATCACCATGCCGGTCGCGAAGATCGCCAGGTAGCCGAAGTCGCGGTCGTTCAACGCGGTGATCGTCGGTTCGTAGAGGCCGACGGTCAGCAGCAGGAACGACCCGGACACTCCGGGCATCACCAGGGCGCACACCGCGACGGCCGCCGCCACCAGCACGATCATCGGGTGCGGATCAAGGGTGGCCTGCGGTAGGCCGGTCAGCGCGAACGCGGCCACCGCAGCGAGGGCCAGGGCGACGATCTCGACCCGCCGCCACGGTGCGCCGACCATCGAGATCGGCACCAGCACCGAGGCGAGCACCAGCCCGAGGAAGAGCCCTCGGGTGTGTTCCGGGTAGCCGGTCAGCAGCGGCTCCAGCGTCTTCGCGGCGATGAGCAGCCCTGGCAGCATGCCGATCAGCAGTGGGACGACCAGATCCCAGTGCACCTGGCGTAGCTGGTGCTGGGTGCGCGTCCAGCCACGTCCGCGGGGGACGTCGGAGGCCGCGTACCGGGCGGCGCTCACCACGTGACCGGCGGACGCGATGAGCCGCTCGTACACACCGGTGACCAGTGCGATGGTTCCGCCGCTGATCCCCGGCACCGCCTCGGCCACGCCGATCGCCGCGCCACGCAGGCCGTCACCTACCCGTTGCCCCAATGCCATGAAGATTCCGCTCCGTAAGTCGTTCGACCAGTCCATGTGGCCGCTGCCACGGCGGCCCAGGCTACCGGGGCGCCCGGCAGTGTCCAGCCTGCACGGTCACGGCCGGGAGCCATCGCCGCGCGACCGGCGGCGACCCCGTCCCTGTCGCGCGCCAGGGCAGGCCGACCGTGGGCGCCGATGTGACGATGCCCCGCCGCGTGGTGCGGCGGGGCATCGTCCGTGCTGGTGGAGAGGGTCAGGCAGTGAAGTGGGTACGACGGCGCCGGGTCAGTACGAAGCCGGCCGCGCCAGCCGCGAGCAGCAGACCGCCGACACCCGCGATCAGGGCGGTGTTGGCGCCGGTGATCGGCAGCATGCCGCCGTCGCCGCCCTGGCCGCCATCGTCCTGACCACGGGTCGGGTTAACGATGATCTTGGCGGTGTCGTTGGCGGGGTTCAGGTCGGCGTAGAAGCCGCCGTCGCAGTTGCACGGGACGTTGACCTTCACCTTGCCGGCCGCGTTCGGGGTGACCTTGTCGATCCGGAGCCCGAACTCGAAGGTCTCCTCGTCCCCCGCCTTGATGAACCAGCTGGGGAAGCAGCGGTACGTCCGGCCACCCGGCTCGCCCGGCTCACCCCACTCGTCCTTGTTGTTGACCGGAGCGCACGCCTGGGGAACCTTGACAGCGCTCGTGCCCTTGGGGATCTCGATCGCCAGATGGGTGACCGAGGATCCGCTGCGGCCGTTGTCCAGGGTGGCCGGGCCGTTGTTGCGGAAACCGACGGTCGCCAGGACCTCGGCGCCCTCGGCGCCGGACACCTTGTCACCGATCGCGGCAAGGTCGGTGCTGTTCTTTCCGGTGACCGTCACCGCCAGGCTCGACCAGTTGTTGTAGGGCTCGGTGTCCGCCTGGAAGCCACGTGCCGAGATGCGCGGCTCGGCTCCGGTCAGCTTCAGCTCGCCGGCAGTGCCCGGCTCGCCCGCCGTGACGCCCCATTCCTTCAGGTACTTCGCGAAGTCATCGGCCTCGGCCGGCGTCATCCAGACGACCTCGCCGTGGTCGTAGCCCGGCGCGAACGCGTCCTTCGCGACCCGGTAGGCGAGTTCGGCGGCATAGCTGACACCCGGCGTCAGGTCGCCGGCGAAGTGGCACGAGCGGAGCTGCGCCTCCACGTACGTGCAGTTGCTGTAGCGCTGGTCGGCCTGGATGCCGTAGTCGTTGAAGAAGAACGCGGTGGCGCCCTTGGCGACCGTGCCGCCGGCGTTGCTGACCACCAGCGGGGCGGTGAAGCTCTTACCGGGGCCGGCGGCACGTTCGACGGACTCGCCGGCGGCCAGGTCGACACCCTCGCCGACGCGCACTCGTGCGTCATAGCTGGCCGGTGCGAAGCCGGCGGCGCTGAGGCTCACCTTGACGGTGCCCTCGTCGCCGTCCTTCGCCTCGTTCGTCGGCGCGATCACCACCGGGAAGCGCCCACCGAAGCCCGACTCGTAGATCTCCAGCTCGAACGGATCGGTGCAGACCAGTACGTTCGCCTCGGGCGAGTTGCACCAGTCGGCCGAGCTTTCCGGCGTGAACGTGGCCACGCCCGCGAGGTCGGTGAAGTCGTAGCGGATGGTCAGGTCGCGTACGACCACCGTCGACGAGGCGAAGATGATCGGGCTGTCGATCTTTCCGGGCGAGCCGGCGGCGATGGTGTTGTCGCCGAAGTAGACGCCCAGTGAGATCTTCGGCTCCTCGGCCGAAGCAGGGCTGGCGGAGGCGGCGACGAGTGTGCCAGCCACGCCCAGCCCGGCGAGCCAGCGTCGGGTGGAGCGGGTGAACATTTCCGGGGTCCTCCCGTGAGGATTGCAGGTGGAGCCCCGGAGCTTAGGGATCGATGAGGACTCCCGCTGTCCGTGATGGTGGTCCGGGAGTGAAGATCCACCGAACGGCCAGCCGATCGTGTCAATTCGGCTGGTGCCGTGCAGCGCAGCTGGGCGTCAGCGGTAGTCGTCCTCGTCGGCGGCGACCACCCGGGCCTGTTCCATCGCGTCCCAGTCGTCGACCTCCAGGCCGCGGTGCGGCTCCTCCTCGACCTCGGTGGGATCGACCACGGCCGCCTGCTCGATCGCGTCGGCCGGCTCAGCCTCCAGATCGCGTTCCTCCGGGCTGAGGTGGTCGCCGGGAGCGAAGTCCTCGTCAGGCTGACCCATGCGATGCCTCCGGATAGTCGGTGGACGGGTACCCACACACGTTACGGGCTGCACTCGCGCCTCGCTGGTAACCGGCGGGGCGGGCGGGCGCGGAGCACAGGTGCAGTCGGTCGAATCGCCCCGCCAGGGGCCGCCCCGGTGCCAGGATGTTGTCGTGGGCTTCCTCATCCGACTGGCGACAACCGCCGTCGCGCTGTGGATCACCACGCTGATCGTGCCCGGGGTCGAGGTGACCGGACGAACCGGCTACGACACCGCTTTGACCCTGCTCGTCGTGGCGTTGATCTTCGGGGTGATCAACGCGGTGCTCAAGCCGGTCATCAAGGTGGTGGGCTGCGTCTTCTACCTGCTGACACTCGGCCTGTTCGCGCTGGTGGTCAACGCGTTGCTGTTCCTGCTGACCGACTGGATCGCGCGCGTACTGCATCTGCCGTTCCACGTGAACGGATTCTGGGCGGCCTTCTGGGGAGCCATCGTGATGGCAGTGGTCACCTGGCTGATCAGTGTCGTCGTACCCGACACGACGGACCGGCGGTGAACGCCCGGCGGACTGGGCCGGTTGTGCCCGGCTGATCCAGCTACGGGATACTGCCCGCGGAGGACAGCGCGGTCCGGCGTGCCCAATGGAGTCAGGCGCCGTAAACCGGCACGCAAGGAGAACAGCGGCCGCACGGCCGACAGCGGCAAGTAAGGAGCGTTCGACATGCCCATCGCTTCCCCCGAGGCTTACGCCGAGATGCTGGACCGCGCCAAGGCGGGCCGGTACGCGTACCCGGCGATCAACGTGACGTCCTCGCAGACGCTCAACGCGGCGCTCAAGGGCTTCGCCGACGCGGAGAGCGACGGCATCATCCAGGTCTCCACCGGTGGCGCGGAGTACCTCTCCGGCCCGTCGGTCAAGGACATGGTCACCGGCGCGGTGGCGTTCGCCGCGTACGCGCACGAGGTGGCCAAGAAGTACCCGGTCAACATCGCGCTGCACACCGACCACTGCCCGAAGGACAAGCTGGACAAGTTCGTCCGGCCGCTGATGGCCATCTCCCAGGAGCGGGTGAAGGGCGGCCAGGAGCCGCTGTTCCAGTCGCACATGTGGGACGGCTCGGCCGTACCGGTGGCGGAGAACCTGGAGATCGCCGAGCAGCTGCTCGCCGAGGCCGCCAAGGGCAAGATCGTCCTGGAGATCGAGGTCGGCGTCGTCGGCGGCGAAGAGGATGGCGTCGAGAACGCCATCAACGACAAGCTCTACACCACTGTCGAGGACGGCCTGGCCATGGTGGACGCGCTCGGCCTGGGCGAGAAGGGCCGCTACATGGCGGCGCTGACCTTCGGCAACGTGCACGGCGTCTACAAGCCGGGCAACGTCAAACTCCGCCCCGAGGTGCTCCACCAGATCCAGGAGGCGGTCGGCGCCAAGTACGGCAAGGAGAAGCCGCTCAGCCTGGTCTTCCACGGTGGCTCCGGCTCGCTGCTGTCGGAGATCCGGGAGGCGCTGGACTACGGCGTGGTGAAGATGAACATCGACACCGACACCCAGTACACCTTCTCCCGCCCGGTCGCCGACCACATGTTCCGCAACTACGACGGCGTACTCAAGGTCGACGGCGAGGTCGGCAACAAGAAGCTGTACGACCCGCGGGTGTGGGGCAAGGCCGCCGAGGCCGGCATGGCCGCCCGGGTCGCGGAGGCCTGCGAGCACCTGCGCTCGACCGGCACCACGATGACCAAGTGACGCTCAGCCGCTGATGCGACGGCGGCCGGTCCCGTTCCCGGGGCCGGCCGCCGCGTTCGTTGCCGGGTGAGTTGCTTGGCGCGGGTGGGGGTGTTAACAAGGGGCCCTTCCGCTACCGGAGGCGTTAAGAAGGTGCCCTTCCTTACCCCACCAGCAGGCGGACGGCCTCGTGGACGTCGTCGGTGAGGTGCACGGTGTCGGACAGGTCGCCGAACGGCGAGGTCGCCAGCAGCGGACGCAGCAGCGACTCCACCGGAAGCTCGGTCGTCCAGTACGTGCGGTCCAGGAACACGTACGCGCCACTGGCTCCGTCGGTGCCGTAGTAGGTCTTGGTGGCCGCCTGGAACACCTCCTGCACCGTGCCGGCCCGGCCCGGAGCGAAGACGATCCCGCCTCGGGCCAGCCGCAGGATGGTGTCCTCCCGAATGGCGTTCGAGAAGTACTTGGCGATCCGGCCGGCGAACAGGTTCGCCGGTTCGTGGCCGTACAGCCAGGTCGGTACGGCCAGCCCGCCGCAGCCCGCCCAGTCCAGGTCACCGGTGGCCAACGCGGTCGAGTCGGCCCGGTATGCCGTGACCGGCTCGGTGCCGTCCGGTGGTGGCGTGACGGACCGGCCGAACGTTTCCCGGACGCGAAGTGCCGCCGCCGTGTAGCGGTCGTGGTCGGTGAAGTCGGGCGCGGTGGCGAGCAGGTCGATGGCGGCGGTCAGGTCCTCGGCCGGCCGGGTCGACAGGTACGCGCCCAGGTTGGCGGCCTCCATCACCCCCGGCCCGCCGCCGGTGACCACCAGCCGGTGGGCTCGGGCCAGTTCCCAGCCGAGCACGGCGGCCATCCGGTACGACCGGCTGCCCCGGCGTACCGCGTGTCCGCCCATCACGCCGACGACCGACTGCGGCCCGTGGATGGCCAGCCAGGCGCGGGTGGCGTCGGCGAGGGCGTTGTCCACGCCGTGGTCGTGCAGCCGCTGACCGAGCGCCTCCCGCACGTCGGGCAGCGCCCCGCCGTGGGCCCGGAAGTGCGTGTACACCCGGTTGTCGTACATCGCCTCGAACCCGCCCTCGGCGAAGCCGGCGGCCAACTCCTCCGGGGTGTAGAGGTGCGGTGGCTGGGTCGGGTACGGCAGCCCGGAGAACGGCGGCACCACGTTCGCACCCCGACGGACCAGATCGGCGCCGACCTGTCGGGAAGCGAAGCGGCAGCCGACGAAGAGGGTCCCGGCCACCTCGACGTCGGTGAAATCCGGAGCCGGATCCAGGTCCAGCCGAAGCCCTTGAATGGTGAGGCCGACCAGGCTTCCGGTGGTCAGCCGCCGGTCGAACTCGGCTCGGGTCTGAATCTCGTCTGTCCAGGTGTGCGGCTCGATGACGTCCGCGGGGGGTGGAGTCGGCACCCGACCATCCTGCCCGGCCGGCTCGGCCCCCGCCGAGCGCCCCCGCGACGCGGCGGCGGTGGCCAGCTGACCGGGCTGGGCGTCAAGGCGAGGGGCGGGAACCCGGCGGCCTGGCCGGGCTCCCGCAGTTCCGGTTCCCTGGGGAGGCTCCGGAGCTTCAGTTGTAGTGGAAATTGCGGAACGAGGGCATGGGCCGCAGGCGTGACGGACCTCTCGGCCGTTCAGCCAGCCGGCTTACCGGACCCGCTCGCGGACCCCGGTTCGAAGCGGGTTGAATGGGGCGATGCAGAACCTCCTACCTGAGCCACCCGCCACGCTCCTGCCCGCCGACGAGGAGGCCGACGCCGCGCTGGCCGTGGCCGAGCAGGGCGGCAGCGACGAGGCGTACGCCGAGGCGGCGGCCCGGTTCCCGAGCAACAGCGCCGCCTGGGCCGCGCTGGCGGCGAGGGCCTTCGCCGAGGGCCAGGCCGTTCAGGCGTACGCGTACGCCCGCACCGGCTACCACCGTGGCCTGGACCAGCTGCGCCGCAACGGCTGGAAGGGGCATGGCCCGGTGCCCTGGGCACACGAGCCGAACCGTGGCTTCCTGCGCTGCCTGTACGTGCTGTCCCGGTCCGCCGACGCGATCGGCGAGGCCGACGAGGCGGCCCGCTGCGCCCAGTTCCTCCGTGACTGCGACCCGGCTGCCGCCGACGCCCTCGCCAGCAACTGACCCCGCCGGCCGGCCTGTCGACTCAGCGCAACCGGCCATGATCGCGCGCTAGGTTCTAGCTGCGGATCTTGGTACGAAACGGCCCTCATGGGGACTGTCCTGTCCCGAGACATGTGTCAAGGGGAAGTCCCGGTAGATGTGTCATGAGTTGTTGATCATTTTGTTCGGGTGAGGCTGATGTAGTTGCGGTCGGGGGTGAGGTGGAAGTGGCCGAGGGGTTG
>NZ_SJJR01000017.1 GCF_004331455.1 Micromonospora zingiberis | reverse complement strand
TTTTAAGTACACAGGCGACCCCCGAGAACCACACGGGCGAGGACCCTCTTCCCCAACCCGCCGCTTTTCCGATCTTTTGTTGTCGGGACATTTGCCGCTGAACGGGCAAGTCGGCGACCAGAAGTGCAAGATCGGCGCCGAAGCCGCCGCCGACGTAGGGCGACAGCACCCGCGGAGGTTGGGGTGGTGGGGGTGGGGTGGCAGTGTGCGGCGGGCGTCACCGTGGGTGACGCCCGCCGGGTGGGGGAGGTGATCAGGTCAGCGGAGCCAGCCGAAGCGCTGGACGATCGGCAGGCGGGCCCAGGTGCGGCCCAGGCCCCAGGTGTCACCGGCGTTGGTCACCGCCAGCAGGGCCAGCACCCCGGCGTAGACCAGGTGGTCGTCCATGAACGGGTTGTTGGCGGGCGGCAGCGCGGCGGTCCACATCAGCACCAGCAGCAGGCCACCGGCCGCGGCGGCGACGCGCACCCCGATACCGAGCAGCAGCGCCGTACCGATGGCCGCCAGGCCGATCATGAACAGCCAGTCCGCCCAGGCGGCGCCGGCGATGCCGTTGTAGAACCCCTGGAACGGGCCGGTGGCGCCGAAGGTCAGGAAGCCCTTGGTGGGGCTGCCCCCGTTGATCCAGGCGTTCTTCGCCTCGGTGGCGAACCCCAGGCCGAACACCTTGTCCAGGAAGGCCCAGAGGAAGATCCAACCCAGCGCCAGGCGGAGCCCGGCGAGCAGGTAACGGGTGGCTCGCTTGCGGGCGACCTGCTCCCGGATGGTCTCGGCTCCCGGGGTGTTGGTGGCGGCGGTGTTCCGCTCGATCGTCGCGGTCATCGTGTCCACGTCCCTTCTCTTGCTTCGCACCGCTGTCCCGGTGGCATCTCCATTGGACGCCGGCCAGGCAGGTGACGAGCAGGGCCGACCAGGCCATGACCGGGCGGGACCTTGGTCCCCTCTCCGCGGGACCTGCCGCCTTCCCCTGCGGGGACGGGTGCTCAGCCGGCGACGACGACCGGGTTGGCGAGCTGATCGGCCAGCAGCGCGGGCGCCTCGGCCAGCGACGGGCCGTACCAGGTCAGATGCCGTCCGGACACGAGTGCGCAGGGCAGGCCGGCGAACGCCTCCGGGCCGTCGTCGCGGGTGAACAGGTACGGCTCGTCGGGCAGCACGACCAGGTCCGGTGCCGTGGCCCGCAACTGCGCCAGGCTCGGCCGGGGGTACCGGTCCGGGTGGTCGGCGTACCCGTTGCACACGCCGAGCCGACGTAGCACGTCCCCGGCGAAGGTGTCGGCGCCGAGCACCACCCAGGGCCGCCGCCACACCGGCACCACGGCCCGCCGCGCGACGCTGGACTCCGGCAGGTCCGCCCAGGCCCGCCGGGCCGCAGCCAGCCAATCGGGCTCCGCGGGGGCACCCAGGTCACGCAGCAGGTCGGCCAGCTCGGTCAGCGCCTGGTCCACCGTGCGCGGGCCGGTCACCCGCACAGGTACGCCGGCGGCGGCCAGCGCGGCGGCGTCCTCGCGTCGGTTCTCCTCGGTGTTGACCAGGACCAGGTCCGGGCGGAGCGCGTGCAGCCGGTCCAGGTCGGGGTACTTGCTGCCGCCCACTCGCGGCACGTCCAGATCGCCCGGGTGGGTGCACCAGTCGGTGGCCCCGACCAGCAACCCGGGCAGGGTCACCGCGACCGCCTCGGTCAGCGACGGCACCAGGGACACCACCCGCACCCGCCCACCTCCTCGACCCGCGCCGGCCCGCCGGTCCGACGCATGTCCGGCCGGATCCGGCATCGGGAGCGCGTTTCCGGTCGGGACGACCCACCCAGGGGAGCCGGCCGGCATGATCGCCATCCTAGACTCGGGCGGTCGGCGGCAGGATTGGGTGATGCGACGATGACCGGTGACCACGACGCCTGGCTGGCGACGATCCCGGCCGGGGCCGGGCGTGGTGACGTGCTGCTCCGCGCCGGGCAGCGGGTGCACGCCGGCCTGCGCCTCGGCGACCTGGTCCGGCGCCGCCCTCCGGGTGTCACCGGACACCAGTGGAACGTCGCCAGCCGGTCTCGGCTAGACCTCGTGGTTTGTGCCGAGGGCACCGACCGCGTCGAGTTCGCCGTCGAGTTCCGGCCACCGTCGCTCGACGCGGCCGCCCGCCGGTCCGAGCGGGTCATGGCGGCCGTCACCGCCGCCGTCGGACTGCCCGTTCTGCGGCTCGTCTCGACCACGTTGACCGCGGCCGAGCACGGGCCGGGGATCGTCACCTACCTGCTCGACGCCCGCCGGTACGCCGAGGGCGCCGTCGGGGCCGACGTGGCGGCCGTCGGATTCCGCGACATCGTCGGCCGGTTGCCCGACGGCCGGACCGGTGCGGTGAACGACCTGGGTGCCCTGGCCCGGGCCGACGCGGTCCAGGCGTACGTGGCCCGGCGGTTGGCCGACCCGATCCTGCGCGGGCTGCACGTACGCTGGGCCGCCGGCCCGGCCGAGGGCTGGGCCTGGGTCGAGGTGCGTCCGGGGGAGTGCCTCGTGGAGCGGGTGTCGCTGCACGCCGACCGCCTCTCCTGCGGGGTCGATCCCGCTCGGCTCGCCGAGGATCTGGCCGTGCTCGCGGTCGGCGACCAACTGCGCCGGCTGGACGCCGGAATTCCGGTGCTGGTCGGTCGTCCGGAACTGATCGGTGACATCCGGCGGCTACGGGAACGCCGGCACGAACTCGCCGACGACTTCGCCTACGACCACCTCTGCCAGGTCTGACACCTGGGGGTTGACGCATCCGCTGATCCGGCGGGTGCGCGCCGAAAAAAAGTCTGCCGACTTTGAACCGCCGTCACGGCCGGTCCGTACCTCACCGGGAATGGACAGGATCTCCCCGACCCGCACCGACAGGCGCGGGAGACGGTGCGGAAAGGGCATCGTCGTTAGTCGACGTGCCATCGGTGCGTTCGGATGTCCGCCGAGCGTGCCACCACGATTCCGTTCGGTCCGTCGAGTCACGAATCAGGTACCGGATCGAGAAGGAGAGCAATTCGATGCGCAGGTCCCCCCGGTCGCGCCGACCATCCGGTAGCACGCGGACGAAGCGACTGCTGGCCGTCGGCGCCACCCTCGCCGTATTCGGCGGTGTGGTCGCCGTGACCCAGATCTCATCGGCCGGTGACCGACGGCCGAACAAGCAGCCCCGACCGGTGGCCGCCGAGTGCGTGGCGCCGAGTCCGGGTGCCACCGCGCCGACCGCTCGTGGTGCCACCACCACCCGCACCTTCCAGAACGGCCGTTGGGTGACCAACCACTGGGGTGACGGACAGCAGACCGTGGCGGAGTGCCAGGAGACCCGCAGTGGTGGTGCGACCACCGGCTCGCTGGCCGTGGCCTGCCCGGACGTGGTCAGCCGGCTGCCCCAGGTGCCCGACCGGGCCCGCGCCGAGGTGGACCGTAACCTGGCCCTGTTGCAGACCCAGATCACCGAGGCCGACCAGCGGCTGGCCGCCGAGGGCAACAAGGGTCAGGCGTTCATCAACAACACCATCCTGGGCCCGCTGGCCAGCAAGCGTCGCGCCACGCTCGACCGGATCACCATCGCCATCGACCGGTTCGGGCCCCGCCCGCGCGGTCTGGCCGACCTCGCCAACTGCCAGGTGCGGCCGGTCAACAACAACAACGGCGGGAACAACGGCGGCAACAACCCGAACAACGGCGGCGGCAACAACGGCGGGAACAACGGCGGCAACAACGGGGGTAACAACCCGAACAACGGCAACAACGGCCTCGACGTGCTGGCGAACAACTGCAACAACAGCCAGTTGCAGCCGCACGACGGCTTCCAGAACGGCAACCGCTGCATCAGCACCGCCTTCGGTGAGGTCGGTTCGGCAGCCAACAACCCGTCGCTGCTGATCACCGAGTTCCCGCAGCAGATCAACCGTAACCAGGGCTTCGCCCTGCGGGTCAGCACCCGCAACCTGGTCCGGGACCGGTTCCTCCCGGCCGGACAGGGTGGCTACTACCTGGAGAGTTCGCTGCTCAACGGCGAAGGACTGACCCGGGGCCACTTCCACACCGCGTGCCGAATGCTGAACAACACGAACGAGGCTCCCGCGCCGGAACCGGTGCCCGCCTTCTTCGTCGCCACCGAGGACGGCGGCGGCGGCCGTCAGCCGGACAGTGTGGTCATCCAGATTCCGGGCCTGCCGGAGTCGGGTACCGCGCAGTGCGCGGTCTGGGCCGGTGACGGCTCGCACCGCATCCCGATGTCGGAGCGGGCGAACCAGACTCCCGCCTTCGACGCGGTGCGGATTCAGGTCAACTGACGTCCTGAACTGACCAGGCAATGGTCGTGGGGTCGTCCGGGGGAAGTGCTCCGGGCGACCCCACAGTCGTGTTGACCGGCGTCCTGGCAACCGGCTCGACGTGCCCCCGAAGCAAATCCCGCCAGCGCCCGGCCGACATCGGTGTCCAGGATGTCGGCGAGCGTGGCGTCTGAAAGAGTCCCCCCGCGTGCGGCCGCTGTTCAGCGGCTCTTGTACGCCTCGACCACCTCGACCGGGATGCGCCCCCGCTCGGAAATCTTGTAGCCGTTGTCGACCGCCCATTCCCGGATGGCGCGGTTCTGCTCGCGGTTCATTCCCGGAGTGGCCGAGCCACCCGCACGGCGAACGGCGCGGCTGGTGTCGCCACCCCGCCCGAGGCGACGACCGGCATTGATAAAGGGGTCCAGCGCCTTGCGCAGGACTCCCGCGTTCTCGTCGGAGACATCGATGGTGTACGCCACGCCATCCAGGCTGAACTCGAGCGTCCGGTCGGCTTTTCCGCCGTCGAGGTCGTCGGTCAGTACCGTGATTACTTTTCTTGCCATCCTTGATTACTCCTTGTGTCTGGCGGGGTGTGGTCAAAGTTTGACGCATCGTCCGGCAATTGCGCAACAAAAGCGCTCCTTGGCGCGGCCCGCGTTTTGCGGGCCATCGAAATCCCGATTCGGCGGTCTTGCTTCGGAGAAGTGGTGGCCCCACCTGGCCCGCGTCGTGCCGACCCCGTTGTGGCGTGTCCTGGATCACAGCAAGGAACAACGAGAGTCCTTCGTGACTTGAGCCTGACACGCTCAACTCAATGCGATAGCAGGTGTTCGATGGCAACTCTTCCGGTACTTCCACTGACCGACGCCGTGCTGCTGCCCGGCATGGTCATCCCGGTGACCCTCGACCCGACCACCCAGGCCGCGGTCGACGCGGCCCGTGCCACCGGCGACCACAAGCTGCTCGCCGTGCCGCGCCTGGACGGCGAGTACGGCTCCGTGGGCGCGATCGCCACCATCGAGAAGGTCGGCCGGCTGCCCAGCGGCGAGCCGGCCGCCGTGGTCCGCGGCCTCGCCCGCGCCCGTATCGGCACCGGGGTACCCGGTCCCGGCGCGGCGCTCTGGGTCGAGGCGACCGAACTCGACGAGCCCGCCCCGGCCGGCAAGGCCCGGGAACTCGCCCGCGAGTACCGCGCCCTGGTGACCTCCGTGCTCCAGCAGCGCGGCGCATGGCAGGTCATCGACGCGGTGGAGCGGATGACCGACCTTTCCGAGCTGGCCGACTCGGCCGGCTACGCGCCCTGGCTCAGCCTGGCGCAGAAGACCGAACTGCTCGCCGCGCCGGACGTCACCACCCGACTGGAACTGCTCGTCGGCTGGGTCAAGGACCACCTGGCCGAGCAGGAGGTCACCGAGCAGATCAACTCGGACGTCCGCGAAGGGCTGGAGAAGTCGCAGCGGGAGTTCCTGCTGCGCCAGCAGCTCGCCGCGATCCGCAAGGAACTCGGCGAGGACGCCCCGGACGGCTCCGCCGACTACCGGGCCCGCGTCGAGGCCGCCGACCTGCCCGAGCCGGTACGCGAGGCGGCGCTGCGCGAGGTCGGCAAGCTGGAGCGGGCCAGCGACGCCTCTCCGGAGGCGGGCTGGATCCGTACCTGGCTCGACACGGTGTTGGAGATGCCGTGGAGCACGCGTACCGAGGACAACACCGACCTGGCCGCGGCGCGGGCCGTGCTCGACGCCGACCACGCCGGCCTGGCCGACGTGAAGGACCGCATCCTGGAGTACCTGGCGGTGCGCAACCGGCGCGCGGACCGCAACCTGGGTGTGGTCGGCGGTCGCGGCTCCGGCGCGGTGCTCGCGCTGGCCGGTCCGCCCGGGGTCGGCAAGACCAGCCTCGGCGAGTCCGTCGCCCGGGCGCTCGGCCGCAAGTTCGTCCGGGTCTCCCTCGGCGGCATCCGCGACGAGGCCGAGATCCGGGGCCACCGGCGCACCTACGTCGGCGCGCTGCCCGGCCGCATCGTCCGGGCGCTGCGCGAGGCCGGCTCGATGAACCCGGTGGTGCTGCTCGACGAGGTCGACAAGCTCTCCGTGGGGTACGCGGGCGACCCGGCCGCCGCCCTGCTGGAGGTGCTCGACCCGGCCCAGAACCACACCTTCCGGGACCACTACCTGGAGGTCGACCTCGACCTGTCCGACGTGCTCTTCCTCTCCACCGCCAACGTGGTGGAGGCCATCCCCGGCCCGCTGCTGGACCGGATGGAACTGGTCACCCTGGACGGCTACACCGAGGACGAGAAGGTGGCCATCGCCCGCGACCACCTGCTGCCCCGGCAGCGGGAGCGGGCCGGGCTGACCGCCGACGAGGTCGACGTGGACTCCGCGGCGCTGGGCCGGATCGCGGGGGAGTACACCCGGGAGGCCGGCGTACGACAGCTGGAACGGGCCCTCGCGAAGATCATGCGGAAGGTCGCGGTGAGCCTCACCGACGACCCGACGCCGGTCCGGGTCGGCGCGGACGACCTGGTCCGCTACCTCGGCCGACCGAAGCACACGCCGGAGTCGGCGGAGCGGACGGCGGTGCCGGGCGTGGCCACCGGCCTGGCCGTCACCGGTGCCGGGGGAGACGTGCTCTTCATCGAGGCGACCAGCATGGACGGTGAGCCGGGGCTGACCCTGACCGGCCAACTCGGCGACGTGATGAAGGAGTCGGCGCACATCGCCCTCTCCTACCTGCGCGCCAACGGCCGCCGGCTCGGTCTGGACCCGAACGCCCTCGCCGGGCGGCGGATCCACCTGCACGTCCCGGCGGGCGCGGTGCCCAAGGACGGCCCCAGCGCCGGCATCACCATGGTCACCGCGCTGGCGTCACTGGCCAGCGGCCGACCGGTACGCCCCGAGTTCGGGATGACCGGTGAGGTGACGCTCTCCGGCCGGGTGCTGCCCATCGGCGGGGTGAAGCAGAAGCTGCTCGCCGCCCACCGGGCCGGCCTGACCGAGGTGATCATCCCGGCCCGCAACGAGCCGGACCTCGACGACCTGCCCACCGAGGTACGCGAGGCGCTGACCGTGCACACCCTGGCCGACGTCGCCGACGTGCTCGCCCTGGCGCTGCGCCCGGCCGAGATCGACCCGGCGTCGCTCGACGACCAGCGCCTCACCGCCGCCTGAGGTGTAAGGAAGGGGCCCTTGTTAACGCCTCCGGTAGAGCAGGGGCCCCCTATTAACAAACGCATCCGGCAGCTGGCATCGCCCGTCGAAGGGCGGCGCCAGCTGCCGCGTGTCGCGGGGCGTCGCAGGGTGAGAAGGGTTCCCTTCTCTACGACAGGCGTTAATAAGGTGCCCTTCCTTACACACCACCCCGAGCGGGATCAGCGGCCGGTGTCGCGGTCGCGGCGGACGGTGGCCTTGCGGCCCTTGATGGTGCTCTCGCGCAGCCCGGCGATCACCTCGTCGGCGACGGCGATCGGCACCTCGACCAGGGAGAACCGGTCGGCGATCTCGATCGAGCCGATGTCCCGGCCCCGGATCCGGGTCTCGCCGGTGATCGCGCCCACCAGGTCCTGCGGGCGCACCCCCGCGCGCCGACCGAGGCCGATGAAGACCTGGGTGGTGCCGCTGGTCCGGGCGCGGGCCGGGCGGCGCTCGCCCCGGGCCTCGGACCCCGGGCGGGTCTCCCGGGGTGCGCGGACCGCGACCTGCGGGATCTCCTCCTCGGTCTCCTCGGTGCCGGGCAGGGTCGCCTCGTGGGCCAGCTTCACCGCGGCCAGCGCCACCTCCATCAGGTCGAACTCGTCGCTCAGCGTCTCGACGATCACCCGGAACGGCTCCAGGTCGTCCTCCAGCAGGCTTTCCCGCAGCGCCGCCTGGGTCAGCTCCAGCCGGCGGGTACGCAGATCGGCCACGGTCGGGATCTTGTCGATGGTGATCCGCTGCCCGGTGACCCGCTCGATGGTCTTGAGCATCCGGTGTTCCCGGGGCTCGGCCAGGGTGATCGCCACCCCTTCCCGGCCGGCCCGGCCGACCCGGCCGATGCGGTGCACGTACGACTCCGGCGCCGACGGCACGTCGTAGTTGACCACGTGGCTGAGCTGCTCGACGTCCAGCCCGCGCGCCGCCACGTCGGTGGCGACCAGCAGGTCGGCGGTGCCGGCGCGCAGCCGACCCATCACCCGGTCCCGCTGTTCCTGGCTCATACCGCCGTGCAGCGCCTCGGCCCGGTAGCCGCGCCCGTTCATCGTCTCGGTGAGCCGGTCGACCTCTTCCCGGCTGCGACAGAACACGATCGCCGCGGTCGGCGACTCGACGTCGAGCACCCGGCCCAGCGCCGCCGGCTTGTGCGCCCGCGCCACCAGGTACGCGCTCTGTCGTACCCGGGGTGCCTCGCCGGCCACCGGCTGTTCCCGGGCGATGAGGATCCGCACCGGGTCGGTCAGGTGTGCCCGGGCCATCCCGTCGATGCGGGCCGGCATGGTCGCCGAGAACAGCACCGTCTGCCGCTGTTCGGGGGCGTGTTCCAGGATCGCCTCGATGTCCTCGGCGAAGCCCATGTCGAGCATCTCGTCGGCCTCGTCCAACACCACCGTGGCGAGGTTGCCCAGCCGCAGCGTGCCCCGGGCGATGTGGTCCAGCGCCCGGCCCGGGGTGGCCACCACCACGTCGACCCCGTTGTCCAGGGCCCGCAACTGCCGGCCGATCGGCTGCCCGCCGTAGATCGGCAGTACTCGGGTGCCGAGGTCCTTGCCGTAGCGGTGGAAAGCCTCGGAGACCTGCACCGCCAGTTCCCGCGTCGGCACCAGGACCAGGGCGACCGGGTCGCCGGTGGGCCGCTCGTCGGGCATGCGTTGCAGCAGCGGAAGGGCGAACGCGGCCGTCTTGCCGGTGCCCGTCGCGGCCTGCCCGAGCAGGTCCCGACCGGCCAGCAGCGGGCCGATGGCCTCCCGCTGGATCGGCGTGGGCTCCTCGTAGCCGAGCGCGGAGAGCGCGGCGAGTAGTTCGGGGCGCAGGCCAAGGTCCGCGAAGGCGGGCGGTTCGGTGGACGGATCCGGCAGTACGGGCGTGGAACTCATGGGTCAAGCCTTTCATCACGTCCGGGTGTCCGCTGCGGCGACCACCGCAACATCGGCCAGCACCCCTCCCGGTGCCGTGGCGGCGGCCCGTATTCCGGGGCCGCTCAGGTGGTGAGCAGGGCCAGGATGATGGTGAGTCCCAGCACGGCGTCGATGACGAGGCACCATTCGGCGTACCCGCGTGGGACCACCCGGCCGGTGCGGTGGTGGACCAGGTCCCAGCCCGCGTGGGCCAGCCAGCCGACCGCCACCAGCCAGTACGCCGTCTCCCCGCCGACGGCGGCGGCGAACAGGGCCAACCCGCCCCAGGCCGCCAGGCCGACGAGTTGCCGCCGCAGGTTGCCGGGCACCCCCCACTGCCGCCGTACGCTGCCGAGGAGCAGGTAGCCGGCCGGCAGCACCAGCAGCGTGTACGGGCCCAGCAGCGCCGGTTCGGTCCAGTTGTCGGCGGTCATCAGCAACGCCAACCCGGCCGGCCAGCGGTGCACCAGCACCCGCGCCAGCGGCTGTCGCGGTGCGGACCGGGGCACCGGATGGTGGGCGTACTCGGCCCGGCGGCGCAGCACGGCCACGGCCATCGCCGGCAGCATCAGCAGGTGGGCGCCGATCAGCAGGGTGTCCGCGGCGAGCACCCCGGCCCGGTACGGCACGAGCAGCAGCAGGACCGGCAGGTACATGGCCAGCACCATCTCGCCGATCGCGGCACCGCCGTGCCCTCGGTACCACATCCACAGCACCATGGCGAGGCTCATGTCGGTGGCCATCAGCAGCGCACCGACGCCCGGTGCCGCCGGGGCCAGCCCGAACGCCGTACCGAGGGCGGCGCGGGCCGGCCCGAACAGCAGCATGCCGGCCACCATGGCCAGCGCCATCTCCAGCAGGTGTCGGACCACCTGCCGGCCGGGTCGGACCGGTGCGCCTCGGTCTTCGGTCGTCGTCGCGGCGAGGGCCGCCGGGGTCAGCTCTGTCATGTCGCCGAGCCTGCTGGTGCGCGGAGCCGGGTACCACCGGCCGGAGGTCACCGCTGCGCCGGGTGGAACGCCCGGCCGCACCGGGCACACCGCAGGGTCCACCGGTACGGCGATCCGCTCTACCCTGGCGACCGTGGTGATGGACGTGCCGGGCGCCGGGCGCAACCTGTCCCGGGCCCGGGGCGCGACCCTGGTCTCGTTGACCCTGGGCATGGCCGCCAGCCTGCTGCTGCCGGCGGTCGGGCTGACCCGGGAACCGGACGCCTGGCGGGTGATAGCGGGCGCGTTCGGCCTTGGCGCGTTCGCGCTGGTGCTGGCGGTGGCGCTGTACGCGGCGGTCACCCCCGAGCCCGCCGAAGGGCTACGCCGGTGGCTCTGGGTCGGGTACGCCGCCGTGGCGGTGCTCACCGTGCCGCTCGTCGCGCCGGTCGCGCACGGCGACTGGCCCACCTGGGCGTGGCTGGGCGCGGCCCTGGTCGGCGGGGTGCCGCTACTGGGCTCGTCCCGCCTTGCGGTGCCGGTCGCGCTGGTCGCGGTCGCGGCCGGTGCGGCGGTGGTGGCCACGATCAGCGGTACGCCGGTCGGCCGGTCCCTGCTGATCACCGGTTCGGTCGGGCTCGGCATCGCCGCGGTGAATGGCTTCCAGGTGTGGTTCTGGCGGCTGCTGGTGCAGGCCGAGCAGGGCCGGGCGGCGCAGGCCCGGCTGGTCGCCGCGCAGGAACGGCTGCGCTTCGCCGGCGACGTGCACGACCTGCTCGGGCATCACCTGACCGTCATCGCGCTGAAGGCCGAGCTGGCCGCCCGGGTCGCCGCCGACGATCCCGAGCGCGCCGGCCGGGAGGCGGGTGCGGCGCAGCGTCTGGCCGCCACGGCGCTGGCCGAGTTGCGCCGGACGGTGCACGGGTACCGCCGGGTCGACCTCGACGAGCAGCTCACCGCCGTCGGGGAGGTGCTCCGTTCGTCCGGGGTGCGCTGCACGGTCGTACCACCGCCGGGCGAGCTGCCGCCGGAGGCGGCCACGCAGCTCGCGGTGGTGCTCCGGGAGGCGGGCACCAACGTGTTGCGACACAGCCGGGCCGGCTGGTGCCGGATCGAGATCACCCAGGAGGGGGAGGTGGCGCGGATGACCGTGACCAATGACGGGGCGAGTGTCCCGGCGGCTCCGGACCGTTTCAGTCACGGCTTGCGTGGCCTGGCCGAACGCCTCACCGCCGCCGGGGGGCAACTGCGTACACAGTGCGCGGACGGGGTCTTCACCGTCGAGGCGACCGTACCGACGGTCGCATGATCCGGGTCCTGCTCGCCGACGACGAGGAGCTGATCCGTACCGCCCTGGCCGCCCTGCTCGATCTTGAGGCGGACCTCACGGTGGTGGCGCAGGCGGCCGACGGTCAGGCCGCGGTGACGGCGGCGCTGGCCCACCGGCCGGACGTGGCGGTCATCGACCTGTCCATGCCCCGGCGGGACGGCTTCGAGGTCGCCGCCGAGTTGACCCGGGCGTTGCCGGACTGCGCGGTGGTCATCCTCACCGGCCAGGGGCGGCCACCGCACCTGGCCCGCGCGCTGGCGGCCGGGGCCCGGGGATTTCTGCCCAAGGGCGCCCCGGGCGGCGCGCTCGCGGACGTGATCCGCCGGGTGCACACCGGTGGCCGGTACGTCGACCCGGCGCTCGCGGCCGACGCGCTCACCATCCCGCCCTGCCCGCTGACGCCTCGGGAATTGGAGACGTTGCGGCTGGCCGGCGACGGCGCTCCGGTCGCGGTGATCGCCCGCCGGGCCCACCTGTCGGCCGGCACGGTGCGTAACTATCTGGCGCTCGCGGTGCAGAAGTTGGGGGCGAGCACGCGGGCCGACGCGGTGCGGATCGCCCGGGACAACGGCTGGTGGTGAGCCCTGCCGATGATCGGCGGTGCGGGTGGTACGGGCCGGTCCGCACCCATTCGAGGAAGATAGGAGGATTGTTCGGACTCGTGCCGGTACGTGTGGTTACTCTCGGCGACAGGCGAACACCGGGAGAAGGGACCCGACCATGCGAGTGCCCAGCCGAAGCCCGGGACAGCGGCCAGGTCCTCCGGCCGCGCCGGCCCGGCGCCGTCCGCGCGGCCCGGTCCGCCCGTCCGCCGCGAACGGCCCCGACCTGGACGCCTACCGCGCCGCCGTGGCCGAACTGCTCGTCGAGGTGGGCGCGCTGGCCGGGGCCAGCAGCACCAAGGCCCGGCAGGTACTGATCGACCAGCGGCTACGCGAGCCGGCCATCGCCGCGGTGCTCGACAACACCCCCCAGGGGCTGATCGGCGCCCGGGAGACCCTGCTGCTGGAGATGGCCCGGTACCAGCCCAACGCACGCAGCTCCGCCGTGGACCTGACCGCGCTGGTGCGGATCTATCTGCTCTCCCGGATCGACGTGATGTGGTGGCGGGACGCCTCCACCTTCGTCACCGACACCGAGGTGCACCACAGCGTGGACCTGGTCGACCTGGAGTGGCTGCGCCGCCGGGACCTGCTGCGCTTCCGGTACACCGAGCAGCCCCGGACCCTGGTCGGCCGGGGGGTACGCGCACTGCGCCGCCGGGTGCTGCCCGACACCACTCCGCGTACCGCCGGCCTGCTGTTCCGCCGGGCCCGGCGGGAGGTGGTGGCCCTGCTCAACGACATCGGCCGAGAGTTCGTCGCGGCGACCCCGGCGGGCACTCCGCCACTCTGGGTGACCAGTCTGGTCCGCAGCGCCGAGCATCAGTACCGGCTACGCCGGCTGGGTTACGCCGCGATGCTGCCCAGCGGGCACTGCCTGGGTTGGGCGGTGGACCTGGAGATGGAGTGGTTCGGCCGCTTCGGCGTGCGGGACACCCTGGCCGGGCTGCTGCTGAACCGGCAGCGGACCGGTGAGATCAACGTGGTGGACGAGGGCCAGGCCTGGCACGTCTGCCTCGCCCCGAGCGCGACCGCGCGACTGCGCCGGGCGTACGAAGCAGAGATGGGGATCTGAGCGATGTGCGGGATCGTACTCAGCATCGGCCCGGAGGCCGACTCGGTCGTCTTCCGCCGGATGCTCGGCGCGCTCGCCAGTCGAGGTGAGGTCACCGAGACCCGGTACGAGACCGGCCTGCTCGCCGGTACCCGTCGACTGCGGGTGGTGGACCGGGACCGGGCGGTGCAGCCGTGGCTCTCCGCCGACGAGCGCTGGCTGCTCTGCTACAACGGCGAGGTCTTCAACCACCACGAACTGCGTGCGGAGCTGAGCGGCCTGGGCCACCGGTTCCGCACCGCCAGCGACACCGAGGTGGTGCTCGCCGCCTTCGCGCAGTGGGGCGAGCAGATGGTGCACCGGCTGCGTGGCGAGTACGCCATCGCCATCGTGGAACGGTCCACCGGCCGGGCGTACCTGGTGCGGGATCCGCTCGGGGTCAAGCCGCTGTACTGGTCGCGGATGCCGGGGTGTCTGCACATCGCCAGCGAGGTCAAGGCGCTGGTCCGGGCGGGCGCCCCGGTGGTCGAGGTGCCGCCCGGCTATCACGGCTGGGCCGACGCGGACCGGCAGGTCCACCTGCGGCCGTACGTGGACCTGCTCTCCCTCGGCGCCGGTCAGCCGGTGGTGACGGATCCGGACGAGGCCGCCCTGCTCGTCCGTACCACGCTCACCGACAGCATCCGGGTGCGGCTGGACACCGACCTCACGGTGGGCGTGGTGCTCTCCGGCGGCGTGGACAGCTCGCTGGTGCTGCTGCACGCCGCGCAGCGGCACCCGGACTGCGTGGCGATCACCGTCGGGGTGCCGGAGAGCCCCGACGTGGCGTACGCCCGGCGGCTGGCCAGGGAACTCGGTGTCCGGCACGAGGTGGTCGAGCTGCGGCCGCGTGACATCCGGCTGGCCGACGTGCGGGAGGCGATCCGGATCTCCGAGTTGACCGAGTACGGCGACATCATCAACGCGGTGGTCTCGGTGCCGATCTTCCGGCGACTCGGCGAGTTGGGGATCAAGGTCGTGCTCACCGGCGACGGCTCGGACGAGCTGTTCGGCGGCTACCCGATGTACCACGAGGTCGGGCCGGAGTCGGCACGGCGACTGTTCCTGCACAAGATCCGCAACCTCTGCCGTACGGAGTTGCAGCGGGTCGACCGGACCAGCATGGGCTTCGGGGTGGAGGCCCGGGTGCCCTTCCTCGACCTGGCGTTGGTCGAGTTGGCGATGCGGCTGCCGATCGAGTTGAAGCGGCGCGAGGGGCAGGAGAAGTGGATCGTCCGGCGGGCCTTCGCCGACCTGCTGCCCGACTACATCCGGCGGCGGCCGAAGAACCCGATGTCGTACTCGTCGGGGTTGCACGAGCGGACCCGGCTGTACAAGCCGCTCTTCGCCCGGCTGCACCGCTCGTTCGGCTACCACCTGCTGGAGCCGGTCCGCCGTGACTTCGACAGTGTGCTGATGAGTTGCGACAACGACCTGGACGCGGCGATCGCCGCGGGCCGGGCCCGGCGGGACTACACCGTGCTGGAACACGCCCGCGACCTGGTCGGCGCGGCGCGGTGGAACGCCGCCCCGATGGTGCGTCGGCTGGTGTCCCCGCGTCGCCACCGGGGCGACGGGGCGCCACTGCCCGGTTGACGGTGTCCGGGGGCCTCGGCGGCGCGGCCGGTGCGGAGGAAGGCCGGCGGGGGCCGTCAGCTCTCCTCGTCGGCCGCGGTGGCGGTCCGGATCCGGCTGACCAACTGCTCCAGCGCGGTCACCTCGGCTCGCAGCGCCGCGCGGCCCGCGCGGGTCAGCCGCAACCAGGTGACCGGGCGTCGTCCCTCGTAGCCCTTGGTGGTCTGGAGCAGTCCGGCCTGCTCCAGGATCCGGAGGTGGCGGTTGAGGTTGCCGTCGGTCAGCCCCAACTCGTCGCGCAGGGCGGCGAACCGGCACTCGGTCGCCTCGCTGAGCACGGTGAGGATGCCCAGGCGCACCCGCTGGTGCACCACGTCGTCGAGGACCGTCGCCGGGTGCGGCGACGGCCCGGCGCCCGGGGCGCCGGACCCTGCCTCGGTCACCTGGGGCGCCGGCCGGTCGCCAGGTTCACGGCGGCGACGACCAGCAGCGGGAGAGCCATCAGGACAAGATAGTGGGCCGGCCGCAGCGACAGTTGACCACCGAGCCCGCTGCCGCCGACGAGCACGCTGGTCCAGCCGGGCAGATGTCCGAGCGGGAAGCTGGTGCACAGCCAGACGGTGAGGGCGGCGATCCAGATTCCTGCGGCGAGCAGTCCACGGCTGTGTTCGGCGCGACCCAGCACGATCACGGCGGCGGCCAGCGGGAGCAGCGGGGTCGACAGGCCGGCCCAGTGCGGGCCGGTGGCGAAGACGAGTTCCTCCGGAACCGGGCCGACCGGCACCGCCGCGAGTACGGCCAGCAGCACCAGTACGCCGAGCCCGGTGGCGGCGACCAGCGGCCACGCCACCCGTACGCCGTGCCGGCGGGCCCGCCACGCGTACCAGAGTGCGACGACGGCGAACAGCAGCGGGGTGCCGACGAACCAGAACAGGTAGGACGCCAGCGGGCTGACCTGCTCGTCGGGCAGTCCCGCCCAGAACGGGTGGGTGGCGTCGACGGAGGTGGGCTGGGCCAGTGGGTGACGGTAGAGGGCGGCGCTGGCCAGCAGCAGGACGGCGAAGCCGAGGGCGGGCAGCCATGCCCCGCCGTGGGCCCGCCGGTGCGCCCGCTCGCGGAGTTGCTTGAGCGCGGCGAGGGTTTCGGCCGCCTCGTCGGCACTGCCCTGGACCATGCGTCACTCCAAACTCTGCGTGTTGACGGAACACCGCTTCGGCTCTGCCTTGGCGAGAACTTTGCGATGCAAAGTCTATGGCCCGCCGAGGGTCGGGACAAGCCCGCTGCCGGTTCAGCCGGTGAGCAGCAGGGCGCCGACCGCCGCGAGGGTGCCGAGCACCGCGAGTGCGGTGCTGGTGACCAGGAACCTCGCCAGCGGCACCCGCACCCGCGCGGCCCGGCAACGCTCCAACCACAGCAGCGTGGCCAGTGAGGCCCAGGGCAGGGCCAACGGGCCCACGTTGGTGCCGACCAGCAGCGCGAGCAGGCGTTGCCGGTCACCGGCCGGCAGCACCGCCTCGCCGGCCAGGTAGGCGGGCAGGTTGTTCACCAGGTTGGCCAGCAGCGCCCCGGTGCCACCGGCGCGGAGCGCGCCCGGCACGCCGCCCTCGTCACCGGCGAGCCAGGCGACCAGGTCGTTGAGCCCGTGCTCGCCGATCGTCTGGATCACCAGGAACAGCCCGGTGACGAAGACCAGCAGACGCCAGGGCAGCAGGGCGGGGCGCAGCGAGCCGGGGGAGCGGATCGCGAAGCCGAGCAGCAGCAGGCCGGTCGCGACCGTCGAGGCGAGCCCGACCGGCGCCCCGGCCAGGATCATGGCGACGAACAGCAGGCAGGCGACGAGCGCCGTACGGTACAGCGCCGGGTCGGCGGGCCGGTGCACCGGCGGCGGCGCGAAGCGGCCCCCGGCGGGCCGGTCCCGGCGCCACCAGAGAAACCAGAGCAGGACGGTGGTGACCGCGAGCGAGGCCAGTTGGGGCAGCCACATGACGCCCAGGAACGCCAGCGGGTCGAGCCCGATCCGCTCGCTGGCCAGCAGGTTCGTCAGGTTGGACACCGGCAGCAGCAGACTCGCCGTGTTCGCCAGCCAGACCGTGGTCACCGCCAGCGGTGCCACGGCGGTGCGCAGCGACACCGCCAGCGCGAGCATCACCGGCGTGAGCAGCACCGCCGTGGTGTCCAGGTTGAGTACGACGGTGGTCAGCGCGGCGAAGCCCACGCAGAGCCCGAACAGCGCGAGCCAGCGGCCCCGGGCGACGACCGCCAGTCGGGTGGCGAGCACGTCGAAGACGCCGGCGGCGGCGGTCAGCTCGGCGAGGACCACCACCGTGCCGAGGAAGAGCAGCAGGGGCAGGATCCGGGCGAGGGTGTCGACGGCATCGGCGCGGGGCAGCAGCCCGGTCGCGACACAGCCGGCGCCGCCCAGCGCGAGCCCGACGGCCACCACGTCCAGCGGATGCGGTCGGCGGCGGCCGGGTGGTGTCGGGGCGTCCCCGGTGCTGGTCACGGACGGCCATCCTCGCACGCATGGCGGGCCTGGCCGGCACCGGTGTCGGCCGAGGTGACGGCGGCACGGTCAGTGCCGGCCGGCCGGCGGCACCGGGGCTGGTGGCGCCGGCCGGCCGACGGTCAGCCGGCGGGCGGGTACGGGTCGTCGCGGTAGGTGAACTCGGTCTCGATCCGTCCGTCGGCGGTGTGCACCACGAGCTGGCTGGGCTCGTTACCGTGCGCCGCCTCGCGCCCGGCCTCGACCGCGCGCTGCTTCGTGTCGTACGTGCCGACCACGGTGCTGCCCTGCTCCACCTTCCAGCCACCACCGTCGGGCACCACGTGGTACTCGGTGCGCGTCATCTCCGCATCCCTTCCTGGTCACGTCGCAGGTGCCGACGAGGTACCCGGGAACGGAGGGACAAAACCGCACCCGTGGTGCGCGCGGGACAGCAGGTGCGGCGGCTCGCCCGGGGCTAGATTCGTTCCACGTTCGGGCCGGTGCAGCGGTTGCGGGCGTCGAAGATGTACCGGGCGTGCCGCTCGACCAGGGCGTAGTCGAACAGGTCGTGGTCGGTGATCACGACCACGCAGTCGGCCGCACGCACCTCACGTTCGGTCAGCTCCACGGTCAGCACCCCGTCGGGGAGGTGGTTCGCGGCGGCGTACGGCTCCACCGCGCGGACCTCGGCGCCCAGCTCGCGCAACCGCCGGGTCACGTCGACCGCCGGCGAGTCGCGCATGTCGCCGGTGTTGGGTTTGTACGCCAACCCGAGCACCAGCAGCCGGGCTCCGCTGACCGCCTTACCGGAGCGGTTGAGCCCGGCCATCACCCGCTGCGCCACGTGTTCGGGCATCTCGTGGTTGATGTCGTTGGCCAGCTCGATGAACCGGAACTGCCGCCCGAGGCGGCGTTTGACCTGCCAGGACAGGTAGCACGGGTCGATCGGCAGGCAGTGCCCGCCGACGCCCGGGCCGGGCCGGAACGGCATGAAGCCGAAGGGCTTGGTCTCCGCCGCCTCGATCGCCTGCCAGACGTCGATGTCCAGCTGGTGCGAGAGCATCGTCAGCTCGTTGACCAGGGCGATGTTCACCTGACGGAAGGTGTTCTCGATCAGTTTCGTCAGCTCGGCGACCCGGGTGGAGTCCACCGGCACCGTACGCTCCACCAGCCGCTGGTAGAAGCTGTCGACCCGGGCCAGCGCGGCGGGGTCCATTCCGGAGACCACCTTGGGGGTGTTCTCCAGCCGCCAGGTCCGGTTACCCGGGTCGATCCGCTCGGGGCTGTAGCCGAGGTGGAAGTCCCCCGGGCTGCTCAGCCCGCTGGCCGATTCCAGCAACGGTCGCAGCAGTTCCTCGGTGGTGCCCGGGTAGGTGGTCGACTCGAGGATGACCGTGCAGTCCGGCCGCAGGTAGGGCGCGATCGCCGTACCGGCCTGCTCCACGAAGCTCAGGTCGGGGGTGCCGTCGCGCAGTGGCGTGGGCACGGTGATCACGCAGTAGTCGAAGTCCTCGGCGTCGGCGTACTCGCTGCTCGGGTGGTAGCGGCCACTGGCCAACGCCCGGCCGAGCCGGTCGGCGGGGATGTCCCCGACGAACGACTCACCCGACGCGAGCCGCTTCACCCGATCGGTGTCGACGTCGAGGCCGACGACGTCCAGGCCGGCCTCGACGGCTCGCATGGCGAGCGGCAGGCCGACGTAACCCTGGCCGACGACGACCAGCTTCTCCACGCTCATCCGGGCTCCCGAACATTAGGCAGCAGCTGCTGGCAGGAGCCTAGAGCGACTTATGGGGCCAGGTGTCCGTTTTGGGGATTCCGGTGCCCCCGGGACGAACGAGGACGCTGTGGCGCTGGGTGCTAGGTGCTTGTCTCGCGGATCTTGGTACGGAACGGCCCTTACGGGGGCCGTTCCGTACCAAGATCCGCGGCTGGGACCGGGAGGCCGACCAGCGATGTTGGACTGCGCTGCGGACGAACGTCGATCGGACTTTCCGCCGTCCCTGACCGACAAGATCCGCGAGACCGAACCTAGCCGGTGACTTCGCCGTCGCCGGGGGGCGCGTCGCCGGTCGGGGTCGTCGGCGGTGGCGTGGTGGGTGGGGCGGGCGGCTCCGTGCTCGGCGTGGTGCCAGGGCTCGGGCTGGTCGGGCTCGGCTCCGGATCCGGTGACTCGGGTTCGCTCGACTCGGTGGGCTCGCCGGTGCTCGGCGAGGGCGAGGTCGACTCGGTCGGCTTGGCCGTGGAACCGGCCGGGCGGTACGGCGGGACGCGCGTCGGCCGGGTTTCGGTCTCGCTCGGCGACGTCTTGTCGTCGACGATCGACTCGGCGGGCGGCGGGCTGCTCGGCAGATGCACCGCCGGGGTGTCGGCGTCGCTGGCCGCGCTGAGCGCCGCGCCGAGTGCGACCATGCCCACCAGCACGGCGGTGAGCGCACCGACCAGAGGGCCGCGCCCTCGCCGCGCGCCCACCGGTGCGCCGTGCGGCACCGTGCTGTCCGCCCGGGTGTCCGGCCCGGGGTCGCGCACCGCCGCGGAGGCCGGGACCATCGCCGTCGGCAGGGAACTGTCCGACACGGCGCTGCGGGCCGCCTCCGCCATCGCCGCACCGCTGCTGAACCGGTCGGCCGGGTCCTTGGCCAGGGCCCGCTCGACCAGGGCCCGCACCGCTTCCGGGATCTCGTGCGGTAGCTCCGGCGGCGGGTCGTCGAGGTGTCGGACGGCGACCTGGAGCGGGTTGTCGCCGGTGAACGGCGGGCTGCCGGTGAGGCAGCAGTAGGCGACCGCGCCGAGCGCGTAAAGGTCGGTCGCTCCGGAGACGGGTCGTCCCGCGGCCTGCTCCGGGGCCATGTAGAGGGCGGTGCCGGGCACCGCGTTCGTGCTGGTGATGCTGGTCACATTGGTCGACCTGGCGACGCCGAAGTCGACCAGGACGACCGTCCCGTCCTCCTGCACCAGCAGGTTGCTCGGCTTGACGTCGCGGTGCACGATCCCGCTGAGGTGCGCGGCGTGCAGCGCCTGCGCCGCCTGCGCCACCACGGACATGGTCTCGGCGATGTCCAGGCGGCTCTCGGCCTCGATCCGCCTCGACAGTGGCTGGCCGGTGACGAACTCCATCACCAGGTAGTCGGCCCGGCCCCCGTTGGCCAACTCGTCCTCGCCGCAGTCGAAGACCTGCACGATGCCCGGATGGCGCAGCGCCGCCATCATCCGGGCCTCGGCGCGGAACCGGGCGATGAAGTCGGGGTCGGACACCAGCGAGGGCAGCAGCACCTTGATCGCGACCTGTCGGCCGAGGATCAGGTCGGTCCCACGCCAGACGTCTCCCATGCCGCCGGTGGCGACGCGTTCGTCCAGGCGGTACCGACCGCTGAGTACGACCTCCGAAGACAACACGGCACCACCGTACCCATCGTGGGCACGATCGGCGCGCCGGCTGTCCGCGCCCGGAACACCTCGTGACCGGGGGCGGTGAGCCGGCATCGTCCGGTGATCACCAAGGGTGACAGCGCTGCTGCGCAGGGCGTCCGCCGTCGGGTCGGGCGATGATCGTGACCAGGCCGGGGGCCGGTGGTGGCGTCCACCGGGCGCCGCACGTTACGGCAAATCGCCGTTCACGCGCTAGACATTTGTCACTTGCTGACCCGGGTCGGCCCCACTTGGCCTGTTGACGGTACCTCGCGGTGCCGGCGTGGCGGCTCGGATGTTTCGGTACCGGTGGTTGTGGTCGGCGGTGCTGTCGGGAACAATCCGCATCCGGGCCACAACGGTCCGGGAACGAGCAGGTTGACGGGGGCGGGGTGCGGGGAACAGGTCCAGCCCGGACAGCCGACCCGCACCTGGTGCGCCTGCTGTGCGGGCGATCCACGGAAGGACCGGTAAGACGGAAACGGCAAGGCCATGACCAGTGAACTGAGTCAGGCCGTCGAAGCGGCCCAGGCCGGCGACGAGGAAGCGTTCCGCTTCCTCTACCGCAGCCTCCAGCCCGGGCTGCTGCGCTACCTGACCGCCCTGGTCGGTGCCGACGCCGAGGACGTCGCGTCGGAGACGTGGTTGCAGGTCGCCCGCGACCTGCCCAACTTCAGCGGTGGGGAGTTCCGTGCCTGGGCCGTCACCATCGCCCGGAACCGGGCCATGGACCATCTGCGGCGGCAACGCCGCCGGCCCGCGCTGCCGGTGCCGGTGCAGGAACTCAGCGAGTTGGCCGGGGACGCGGACACGGCCGAACGGGCCGGCGAGAGCATCGGCACCGAAGCCGCCCTCGCGATGATCGCCAGCCTGCCGCCCCGGGAGGCCGAAGCGGTCCTGCTGCGTGCCGTCGTCGGGCTCGACGCCGAGACCGCCGGTCGGGTGCTCGGCCGCCGGGCGGGGGCGGTGCGCACCGCCGCGCACCGTGGCCTGCGACGCTTGGCGCTGCTGCTCGGTGAACGGGCCGAGGAGGAGGCCGCGACCGCCGCGACGCCGGCCCCGCCGCCGCGTCCGCGTACCGGGCCGCAGGCGCCGCACGCCGAGCCGGTGGACGGTTGACGTGAGGGGATTACGCATGTTCCTGCGGCGGTTGGGCGGCTCGGGAGCCCCGACCGACCCCGAGCAGTTGCTCGATGCCGCCCGTGAGGCACGCCCCGCAACGTCGTCCGGTCCGTCGGACCCGCTCGTCGGGCTGCTGCGGGCCGCCGCGGCCCCGCCCCGGGAGCGGGAACTCGCCGGTGAGCAGGAGGCGCTCGCCGCGTTCCGGGCCGCCCGGCAGGCCGGCGCGCCCGCTGCGGCACCCCGGCCCCGCCGTCGGCGGTTCACCGCCGGAGTGGTGGTCTGGATCGCCGGTGTGGCCGCCACCGCCACCGCGGGCGCCGCCCTGGCAGCGGTACGACTCGACCAGCCGGACGAGCGACCCGCCCCGCCGCCGGCCCCGATCACCGGCCCGGTCGCGCCGTCGCCCCGCGCGACGGGTGGGCAGCCCGATCGGGATGGCGCGAGCCCGTCCCGAGGCGAGTCGGAAGCCCCGTCCGTCGTCACCCCCGGCGCTGGCGTCGGGCCGACCGACGGGCTCGCCCCGACGCCGCCCGCACCCGAGTCGAGTGCTCCAGTGGTGGACGCGACCGTGCAGGCCGGCCCGGGTAACTCCGACAACACCGCCGACCGGTCCGGCCTCTGCAAGGCATACCTGCAGAAGTCCGAGCGCCAGCGGGAGAAGGCCCTGCGCACTCCCGCCTTCAACGAACTGGTGGTCGCGGCCGGTGGCGCCGAGAACGTGATGGCGTACTGCCAGGGGGTGTTGGCCGAGACCGACCCGCAGTGGCTGGCCAAGCACGGCCCCAGCACCGCGCCGGAGTCCGCCGACGGCCAGGTGGCCTCGACCACGGACTCCTGACCCGCCGCCCGCCCGCGCGGCGACGCGCCCCGACCTGGTCGCCTCCGCCTCCGGGTGACGGTGCTGTCCGACCTTGCCGGCGGTCCGGCGCCGCACGGGTGGGTGCGGGGCGGATGGCCCGGGCAACGCCCGTCGGTCGGGATGAAGGTGAATTCCGCTCGACGTTCGGTCGACGCCTGCTAGACAGAACTTGGCGTGGCCCTCGGCGGCCCGCCGATGTCACCGGTACGGGTTACCGTGACAGAGCTGAGCCGGCACCGGGAAGGGAGCCGTTGCATGGTGATGTCGCCGGAATTGGACCGGGTCCGGCAACTGCGGGACCGCGCCGCAGCCGCCCGGCATCTCGCCCGGATCTGCTTCAAGACCGGCCCACCGACCTACACCGGTGTCGAGTTGGAATGGACGGTCCACGACGCCGTCGACCCGACCCGCCCCATCGAGGCCGCGCGGTTACGTGCGGCGCTGGGGCCGTACAGCCCCACCACGCTGGATCCGGACAGCCCCGCCCTGCGACTGCTGCACGGCGGCGCGGTGACCGTCGAGCCCGGTGGCCAGGTGGAGATCTCCACCCCGCCGCGCGCCCGCCTGGCTGCCCTGATCGAGGCCACCCAGTCCGACATCGACCAGGTCGCCCGCCTGCTGGACGTCGCCGGGCTGCGCCTGGGCCGCGCGGGACTCGATCCGTACCGCCAGCCCAGGGCCGTGATCGACACACCCCGCTACCGCGCCATGCGCCGCGTCTTCGACCGACGTGGCCCGGCCGGGCGGACGATGATGTACGGCACCGCCGGCCTGCAGGTCTGCCTCGACGCGGGAGAGCCCGGGCAGTTGGCGGCCCGATGGGCGCTGGCCCACGCGGTCGGCCCGCCGCTGCTGGCCGCCTTCGCCACCTCCGGCCGGCTGGCGGGCCGGGACACCGGCTGGGCCTCGGCGCGGATGGGCGCCTGGTTGCGCATCGACCCGGGCCGCACCGCCCCGGTCTGGGAACCCGGTCGGCCCGACCTGGATCCGGTCGCCGCGTGGACGGCGTACGTGTTGGCCGCGCCGCTGCTCTGCGTCCGCGACGGTGACGACGACTGGACCGCACCGCCGGACGTGACCTTCGCCGACTGGCTCGACGGGGCGCTGCCCCGGCCACCCACCACCGACGATCTTGAATACCACGTGAGCACCCTCTTTCCGCCGGTCCGGCCGCGTGGCTACCTCGAACTGCGCTATCTGGACGCGCAGCCCGGCCGGGAGTGGCGGCTGCCGCTGGCGGTGCTCGCCGCCCTGCTCGCCGGCGCCGACACGGTCGACTCGGCGCTCACGGTGGCCACCCCGGTGGCCGGCAACTGGCATGTCGCCGCGCGGCACGGCCTGCGTGACCCGGCCCTGGCCTCGGCCGCCGCCGCGCTGTTCGACCTGGCCCTGGCGGAACTGCCCCGGCTCGACCTGCCGGCGGAGTTGGCGCACGACATCGAACGAGGGCTACGCCGCCGGCGGGCCGTCGCACAGAGGAGGCAACGGTGACCGACACCGTGACCGAACGGGCAGACGCGGAGGGCCTGCGGGGCCGGATCGCGACGGAACTGGAGCGCACCCGCGCCCGGACCGCCCTGCTGACCGAGGTGGTGGACGACGGCGACCTGATGCGCCAACATTCGCCGCTGATGTCCCCGCTGGTGTGGGACCTGGCCCATGTGGGCAACCAGGAGGAACTCTGGCTGGTGCGCGACGTCGGTGGCCGGGAGCCGGTCCGCCGCGACATCGACGACCTGTACGACGCCTTCAAGCAGCCCCGCGGGGACCGCCCGTCGCTGCCGCTGCTGCCGCCCGGCGAGGCGCGGGCCTACCTGGCGACGGTCCGCGACAAGGTGTTCGACCTGCTCGACCGGGTCGCCTTCGACAGCGGCCCGCTGGTCGCCGACGGTTTCGCCTTCGGCATGATCGTGCAGCACGAGCAGCAGCACGACGAGACCATGCTCGCCACCCACCAACTGCGCTCCGGGCCGGCGGTGCTGCAGGCGCCGCCGCCGCCCGAGCCGGCCGTTCGGCTGGCCGAGGAAGTGCTGGTGCCCGCCGGCCCGTTCGTCATGGGCACCGACGCGGACCCGTGGGCGCTGGACAACGAACGCCCCGCCCACCGGGTGGAGTTGCCCGCGTACGTCATCGACGCGGCACCGGTGACCAACGGGGCGTACCGCGAGTTCATCGCCGACGGCGGGTACGACGAGCCGCGCTGGTGGAGCGAGCCGGGCTGGCGACACCGTCAGCAGGCCGGACTGAGCGCGCCGTTGCACTGGCGGCGCGACGGCGACGGCTGGGCGTACCGACGCTTCGGCCGGTGGGCTGCGGTCCGCGACGACGAACCGGTGGTGCACGTCTGCTTCCACGAGGCGCAGGCGTACGCCAGGTGGGCGGGCAAACGACTGCCCACCGAGGCGGAGTGGGAGAAGGCGGCCCGCTGGGATCCGGGCACCGGCCGGTCCCGCCGCTACCCGTGGGGCGACGACGAGCCGACCTCGGCCCACGCCAACCTGGGGCAGCGGCACCTGTGGCCGGCGCCCGTCGGTGCCTATCCCGCCGGCGCCTCGCCGCTGGGCGTGCACCAGCTCATCGGCGACGTGTGGGAATGGACCGCGACCGGCTTCCGGGGATACCCGGGCTTCGCCGCCTTCCCGTACCGCGAGTATTCGGAGGTCTTCTTCGGCGACCAGTACCAGGTACTGCGGGGCGGTTCCTTCGGCACCGACCGGTCCGCCTGCCGGGGCACCTTCCGCAACTGGGACTATCCGATCCGCCGGCAGATCTTCAGCGGGTTCCGCTGCGCCCGGGACGCCACCGCCGAACAGGCCCACCGGTGACGGTCGACTGATGTGCCGCCACCTGGTCTACCTGGGACCGCCGGCGACCCTGCGCGAGTTGCTCTTCGATCCGCCGTACTCGCTGCTGCGCCAGTCCTGGGCGCCGCGTGACATGCGCGGCGGCGGAACGATCAACGCCGACGGCTTCGGTGTCGGGTGGTATCCCGACGGCGGCCCACCGGTGCGGTACCGACGGGCCCAACCGATCTGGAGCGACCCGACCATCGCCGAACTCGCGGCGGTCACCTCGGCCACGGCGGTGCTGGCCGCCGTGCGCTCCGCCACGGTCGGCATGGCGGTCGTCGACGGCGCCGCCGCGCCGTTCGCCGAGGGCCGGTGGCTGTTCAGCCACAACGGGGTGGTGCGCGGCTGGCCGGACTCGATGGTCCCGCTCGCCGCCGAGCTGCCCGTACGTGACCTGCTCACGCTCGACGCGGCGACCGACTCGGCGCTGCTCTGGGCGCTGGTGCGCCACCGGCTGCGGGCGGGCGTCGCGGCGGCGCGGGCGGTCGCCGAGACGGTCACCTCGGTCGCCGCCGCCGCCCCCGGGTCGCGGCTGAACCTGCTGCTCACCGACGGGCGGACGGCGGTCGCCAGCACCACCGGGCACGCCCTGTCGCTGCGCGCCACCGGCACCTCGGTGCTGCTGGCCTCCGAACCACACGACGACGATCCGGGCTGGCGGGAGGTGCCGGACGGCCACCTGGTGCAGGCCACCGCGACCGTGGTGCGCCAGTGGCCGCTGGTCGAGTCCTGAGCCGCTTGGTCGTACCCGATCAGCTCTACCGAAGGGGGAAGCAGATGAGTTCTGAACCGCTTGAGATCTACCTCGACGATCAGGACATCGCCGAGAGCCTGCGCCGGGACGTACGCGTGGGGCTGAGCGCCGGGGCGAAGTGGCTGCCCCCGAAGTGGTTCTACGACGCCCGGGGCAGCGAACTGTTCGACGAGATCACCCGACTGCCGGAGTACTACCCCACCCGGGCCGAGCGCGCTGTGCTGGCCCAGCACGCGGCCGAGATCGCCGAGGTGACCGGTGCGAAGACGCTGATCGAGCTCGGATCCGGGTCGTCGGAGAAGACCCGGTTGCTGTTGGACGCCTTCACCCGCCGGGGTGGCCTGGGCACGTTCGTCCCGCTGGACGTGTCGGTCAGCGCGCTGCGGGGATCCACCGAGACCCTCGCCGCCGACTACCCCGGATTGCGGGTACGCGGCATCGTCGGCGACTTCACCCGTGACCTGCACCGGCTGCCGGCGGGTGGGCGACGACTGGTGATCTTCCTCGGCGGCACCATCGGTAACCTGCTGCCGGCCGAGCGGGCCGAGTTCCTGACCCGGATGCGGGCCGCCCTGGAGGTGGGTGACTGGTTCCTGGTCGGTACCGACCTGGTGAAGGACCCGTCGGTGATCGTGCCCGCGTACGACGACGCGGCGGGAGTGACCGCCGAGTTCAACCGCAACGTGCTGCGGGTGCTCAACCGGGAACTCGGCGCCGACTTCGAGCCGGACGCCTTCGCCCACGTCGCGCTCTGGGATCCGCAGCGGGAGTGGATCGAGATGCGGCTGCGGGCCGAGCGGCCGATGCGGGTGCGGGTGCTGGATCTGGAGGTCGGCTTCGCCGCCGGGGAGGAACTGCGTACCGAGGTGTCGGCCAAGTTCCGGCCCGAGGGGATCGCCGCCGAACTGGCCGTGGCGGGGTTGCCCGCCGAACGGTTCTGGACCGACCCGGCCGGGCTGTTCGGAGTCACCCTCGCCCGCGCCGACTGACCCCGGCCGGGCGGTGCCGGCCGGGTGGTGCTGACCCCGGCCGGGCGGTGCTGACCCCGGCGCCCCCGGCCCGGCCGCTGATCGGCTAGGCTGGGCGCAGCGAAGGGGAGTAGCCCGCAACACCGTGGTCGACATACTGGTGCGTTCCGCATCCGGCCACGGGGCCTCACGAGACGAGGCGGGCGAGACCTTCGACCCAGGCGGTAACCAGCCGGGTCGAGGGCATCCCCGTACCTCCTCCCGGCCTGATCCGGAAGGACGTCATGGAAGGCTTCCTCGTCGCGCTGGCAGTCAGCTTCGGCGTGATCTTCGTCGCCGAGTTGGGAGACAAATCCCAGCTCATGGCGTTGGCATTCGCCACCAGATATCGCACCATGCCGATTCTGATCGGCATCACCGTCGCCACCGCCGTGGTGCACCTGGCCTCGGTGGCCATCGGGTACAGCCTCGGCGCCGCCCTGCCGACCGGCTGGATCTCGCTGCTGGCGGGTGTGGCCTTCATCGGCTTCGGGCTGTGGACCCTGCGGGGTGACACGCTCACCGAGGAGGACAAGCGCAAGGCCGCCAAGAGCGGCAAGTCCGCCGTGCTCACCGTGGGTGTCGCGTTCTTCCTCGCCGAACTCGGCGACAAGACGATGCTCGCCACGATCACGCTGGCCACCCAGTACGGATGGTTCGGCACCTGGATCGGTTCGACCATCGGCATGGTCGCCGCCGACGCGCTCGCCATCATCGTCGGCCGGCTGCTCGGCCGGAAGCTGCCGGAACGGACCATCAAGTACGGCGCCGCCGCGCTGTTCGCCCTCAGCGGCATCTGGCTGATCATCGAAGCGGTCGCCGAACTGCTCTGAGTGCCGGCCCGGCACTCCCCGCTGCCCTGAGTGCCGGCGCGCCGAACCGCTCTGAGTGCCGGCCCGGCGCCGACTACCCCGGTGTCGGCCGGGTAAGGCGCCGGGGTGGACGTCGAGGCAATCCTCCACCGCGGTCATCACGTCGTGGTGACCGCGGTGGAGGTCGTCGGTGTGGTGGTGATCGTCGCCGGGGTGGCCTGGGCGGCGCTGCGGTTCGTGGTCGACGGGTTGCGGTACCGCGACGCCGCGGTGTTCACCCGGATCCGACTGACCCTGGGCCGGTTCCTCGTCCTGGGCCTGGAGTTCCAACTGGCGGCGGACATCCTGCGTACCGCGTTGTCGCCGACGTTCGCGCAGATCGGTCAGCTCGCCGCCATCGCGGCGATCCGGACCGGACTGAACCATGTGCTGGGGCGGGAGATCGAGCAGGAACAACGGCAGGTCGAGCGGCCGGGTGGGGCGAAGTGACCGGGACCCTCGCGGCCGTGGTCACCGCGCTCGGTGCGCTCACCGCCGGGGTGGCGCTGGTCACCACCCGTTCGGTGTCGACGGCCCTCGGGGTGCTGCTGGACATGCTGATCGCCGCCGGCCTGCTGCGGTTGGTCGGCGAGCAGTCCGGGTCGAGCCTGGCCGCGGTGGCCGCGATCGTGGTGTTGCGCAGTGTGCTGCGTGGCGCGCTGCTCGCGGACCAGCGACGGTGGCGCCTCGCGGACCAGCGACGGTGGCGCTCGGCCGGTCGCCGACGTCCGGCCGAGCGGGCCGGCCGGACGTCGGGCTGTTGACCGTCCGGGTCAGCCGCCGGGCTTCTGGTAGACGTCGGGCACGCCGTCCTGGTTGAGGTCGACCTGTTCCTTGAGGGCGATCATCCGGTACGCCCGGTTGCGGCGGACCAGTACGACGCTGGCGAGCAGCGCCGAGATCAGCGAGCCGGTCAGCACGGCCGCCTTGACGTTGTCACCCGCCATGCCGTCGGAGCCGAAGGCCAGCTCGCCGATCAGCAGCGACACGGTGAAGCCGATACCGGCCAGGAACGACACGCCGAGCAGGTCCGACCAGGTGATGTCCTCGTCCAGTCGGGCCCGGGTGAACCGGGCCAGCAGGAACGTGGAGCCGAGGATGCCGACGACCTTGCCGACCACCAGACCGAGTACGACGCCGATGACGATCGGGTCGGTGAACACCGCACCCAGGTCGGCGCCGCGCAGCGAGACCCCGGCGGCGAAGAACGCGAAGACCGGTACGGCGAAGCCCGCCGAGATCGGCCGCCACTTGTGTTCCAGGCGCTCCGCGAGGCCCGGCGCGGGACGGCCGTCGCGCCCCTGGCGGGCGAGTACCGGCACGGTGAAGCCGAGCAGGACGCCGGCCACCGTGGCGTGCACTCCGGAGGAGTGCACCAGGGTCCAGGCGACGAGTGCGAGCGGGACGAGCGCCCACCACCAGGTGCGCCGCCGCTGCACCAGCAGGCCGAACAGCGCGATGGGCACCAGGGCGCCGAGCAGCGGGAGCACCCGGAAGTCGTCGGTGTAGAAGATCGCGATGATGGTGATCGCGAGCAGGTCGTCGACCACGGCCAGGGTGAGCAGGAAGGCGCGCAGCCCCTGCGGCAGGTAGGCGCCGATCACCGCCAGCACGGCCAGCGCGAAGGCGATGTCGGTGGCGGTGGGGATGGCCCATCCGCGTAGTCCCTCGCCGCCGGCGCCGAGGTTGACTCCGACGTAGATCAGCGCGGGCAGCGTCATGCCGCCGACCGCCGCCACGACCGGCAACGCGGCCCGGCGCGGGTCGCGCAGTTCGCCGGCGACGAACTCCCGTTTCAGTTCCAGCCCGACCACGAAGAAGAAGATGGCCAGCAGTCCGTCGGCGGCCCAGGTGGCGAGGTCGAGGTCCAGGTGCAACGCGGAGCCACCGGACCAGGGCACCCATCGGCCCAGCTCGGCGTAGGCGTCGCCCCACGGCGAGTTGGCCCAGCCGAGCGCGATCACCGCACCGAACAACAGGAGCGCGCCGCCGACCGTCTCCATCCGGAGGACGTCGGCCAGGAACCGGGCCTCCGGCCAGGAGGTACGCGCGAAGAGGCGGCGGACGCCGCGGCGCTCAGGGGGTGGGTTGTGCGAGGTCATGCGGTGGTTCCACCTGTCGGTTGACGAGTTGCAGCTTCATCGCCGACCAGTCTTCCCGGCACACCGGCCATGACCTTATCCCCTGCCGGCCCCGGGCGCGAGGGCGGCGAACGGGAGCCGGCCGACATCGTCGCCACCGGGGATTCGGTGGCCGAGAAACTGCATATTTCCGGCCGGAGGGCGATTCCGACGGACGCCCGGTCCGGTTGGGCATAGGGGAGTGCGTCCTCTGCGAGGAAAACCCCTAACTCCGGACACAAGTCATATAAGCCGCTTTAATGGTTTCACGAGATTAAGTCGACCTTGGGGGTTTTCGTGAAGTTCTTTGGCGTTACCGCCCCGATCCGGAGGCATGCCTGATGGACCTGTTGCGCCAGCTGCGTCTTGTGCGACAGCACTGGTGGATCGTCCTGGTCACCGTCATGGTGGCCCTCGGCGTGACCGCTCTGATCACGGTCCGGGCGCAGCCCCGCTACGTCGCCTCGGTCACCTTCTTCGTGACCACCCCGAGCCAGGGCGTCGCCGACGCCTACCAGGGTGGCCTCTTTCTCCAGCAACGCGTGAAGTCGTACGCCGAACTGCTGACCAGCGACCGGCTGGCGCAGAGCGCGGCGGCCGATCGTCAGCTCGGCCTGACCGCTGAGGAGATCCAGCGTCGGGTGAGCACCTCCACCGAGAACGGCACCGTCCTGCTGCGGGCCTCGGTGACCGACACCGACCAGACCCGGGCGCTGCGGATCACCGAGGCGCTCGCGGCGAACTTCGTCGAACTCGTCCAGAAGGTGGAGACCAAACCGGATGGCAGCGCCGGGCCGATCAAGATCGAGGTGGTCAGCGGGCCCCGGGTGACCCCCAGCCCGGTCTCCCCGCAGCCGATCCGCAACACCGCCATCGGCGTCCTGCTCGGCCTGCTGGCCGGCGTCGGCCTGGCGGTTCTGCGCGGCATGGCCGACGTCCGGCTGCGCGACGCCGCCGCGCTGCGCCGGGTCACCGGCAGCCCGCTGCTCGGCGAGATCCCGATCGACGGCAACGCCCGGGTGGCACCTCTGATCGTCGGGGACGCCGCGACCTCGGCCCGTGCCGAGGCGATCCGGAAGCTACGGACCAACCTGCGCTTCGTCGACGTGCACGAGCCGGCGCGGGTCATCGCCGTCACCAGCGCCCTGCAGGGGGAGGGCAAGACCACCCTGTCGTGCAACCTGGCGATCGCCCTGGCCGAGGCGGGCTGGCGGGTCCTGCTGGTCGACGCCGATCTGCGTCGGCCCAAGGTCGGCCACTACCTGGGCATCGACTCCGGGGTCGGGCTGACCGACGTGCTGGTCGGCGACGTGCATGTCGGCGACGTGGTCCAGCGGTGGGGCGACAAGTCGCTGCTCGTGCTGCCCAGCGGTTCGGCGCCGCCCAACCCGAGTGAACTGCTCGGCTCCAAGGCCATGTCGGACCTGCTGCTGGCGTTGCGCGAGTCGGCCGACATCGTGATCATCGACACCGCCCCGCTGCTCGCGGTCACCGACGGTGTGGTGGTCGCCGTGCAGGCCGACGGTGCCCTGCTCGTCAGCCAGCAGGGACGCACCTCGCGGGCGCAGGTGGCCACGGCGGCCCGGGCCCTGCACTCGGTCTCCGTACGGCTGCTCGGCTGTGTGCTGAACATGGCGCGAGTGCCCAAGACCGAGGCCTACCAGTACGAGGCGTACCGGGTGATGGCGGGCACGTCATCGGTGCCGAAGGGGCGGTCCTCGGCCGGCCGGCACGCCGAGCGTGGCAGCGCCGGTCAGCCGGTCGACCACACCCAGGAACTCACCCGGCTGTCTCGATGAGCACCGCCAACGGTCGCAGGGACCGCTCGATCTCCTCCGCGCAGCGCCGGAAGTCCTCGGCCGTGCCGGCGACCGGGTCGGGCAGGTCGTCGGCGTCCCCGGGCGCGGGTTGCAGCCGTCCCCGGGCCAGGGTGGCGGCGGCCACCGCCGCGGTCAACGGATCGTCCTGTTCGGTCAGCGGCGGTTCGACGGCCGCGGCGAGCCGGCCGAACTGGCGCAGGGTGAACGTCCGGTGCAGCGCCGCCGGCGCCAGCGCGGTACAGATCGAGCGTTGGCGCCGGGTCGCGGTCAGCACCAGCACCGCGTCGGTCAGGTGCTCCGGGGCCAACTGCCGGGTCCGGAAGTCCGCCGGCTCGGCACCGGTCTCGGCGACGATCTCCGCCGCGTACGGATGCATGGGCCGGTCCGCCACCGCGTCCGTGCCAGCGCTGGCGACCGTCACCGGCCGTCCGGCCAGCATCCGGCGCGCCGTGTACTCGGCCATCGGCGACCGGCACAGGTTGGCGTGGCAGACGAACAAGACTCCGTTGACCATCGGAAACCCTCTCGACGAGGCGGTCGCGCATGGTGGCGCCGCAGCGGGGGAGGGGTTGCCGGCATCGTACGTGACGCCCACCGTCACGTACGCCGCGCCGGGCCGGGCGGGGGCGGGGGTGTCCCGATGCGGATCGGCATCCTGACGTATCACTTTCCGCCCGAACCCGCGTTCATCCCGGGCAGCCTGGCCGAGGAGTTGGCCGCGCGCGGCCACGAGGTGCGGGTGCTGACCGGCTTTCCCGACTATCCCGGTGGGCACGTCTATCCGGGCTGGCGGCAGCGCTGGCGGCACGAGACCCGCAGCCGGGGACTGACGGTGCGGCGGGTGCCCCGGTACAGCACCGGTGACGGGGGCGTACGGCCGAGGATGGCCTCCTGGCTCTCCTTCGCCGGCAGCGCCGCGCTCGTCGGGCGACGGTATCTCGCCGATGTGGACGTTCTCTACGTGCACCAGCCACCGGCGACGGCGTTCGCCTCGGCGACGCTGCTGCGGCTGCTCGGTCGGGTGCCGGCCGTCCTGCACGTGCCGGACGTGTGGACGGAGCAGGCGCCGGAGGACAGCGACGACGGCAGGTGGGCGGCCCGGGTCCGCGCCGCGATGACCAGGACCTACCGGGCCGCCAGCGCGATCGCGGTGAGCGCGCCGTCGCTGCGTGACGCGGTGGTCGCGGTCGGCGCCGACCCGTCCCGGGTCCGGGTGGTGCTCAACTGGACCGACGAGCGGATCTTCCGGCCGGCGCCGGCCGGTTCCGCCGCGCGCGGGCTGGTCCGCCGTGACGAGCGGTGCGTGGTGATGCACGCCGGCACCATCGGGGTGCGGCAGGGCCTGGAGACAGCGGTACGGGCGGCGGTGGCGCTGGAGAACACCATGGATCTGGTCCTGGTGGGTTCGGGCGCGGACGAGCGGCGGGTGCGGGGGCTCGCCGCCGAGTTGCGCGCCGACAACGTCCGGTTCGTCGACCGACGTTCCCCACTGGACATGCCGGAGCTGTACGCCGCCGCCGACTATCAACTGATCATGCTGCGGGACCTGCCCGCGCTGCGCAGCACCGTGCCGGGCAAGCTCCAGGCGGCGCTGTCCTGCGGTGTGCCGGTGGTGGCCTCCGCCGGCGGCGACACCGCCGCCCTGGTGGAACGGGCCCGGGCGGGACTGTCCTGTCCGCCGGAGGACTGGGCCAGCCTGGCGGACCGGTTCTGGCTCGCCGCGACGATACCCCCGCCCGCTCGGGCCGAGATGGGCCGCCGCGGCCGGGAGGCGTACCTGCGGGACATGTCGTTGCCGGGGGGCGTGGACCGGATCGAGCAGTTGCTGCGGGAGGCGGCGACCGGTGGCCTGCGGCAAAACGGTCAGAGCGAACGACAGCCTCATAACGGCTGAGTAGGGCATTAACGCACCCAAACCAGTCGTCAACTGTTAGAACTATGTGACCGTCTGTCCAAATCGCGGGAAATGAGGTATGGCGTGACGGAGAGTGACAGCTCGCCTCGGCGGAGTCGGTCCCGCCGACGCCGGCGTGCCCGACTGCGTCGCGTCCTGCTCAGCTCACTGGTGGTCGGCTCGTTGCTGCTCGGTGTCGCCGGTTGGGTGGGCTTTCGGGGCTGGCAGGCCCGCGCCCACCTGGTCAATGCCGCCGGGTTGGCCGGTGAGCTGAGTGGACACCTGGTGGGCGGGGACACCGCCCGCGCGCAGCGTACGCTCGCCGCCCTGCAGGAACAGTCGGGCGCGGCCCGCCGTGCCACCGGTGACCCCGGTTGGTGGCTGGGCCGGCAGGTGCCGTACGCCGGCAGCAACCTCTCGGCCGTACGGCAGATCGCCATCGCCATCGACGACCTGGCCCGGCAGGCGTTTCCGGCGCTGTTGCAGGTCGACCTCGGTGGCCTGGTGCCCAGCGAGGGCCGGTTGGACGTGTCCGAACTGCACGCCGTCACCGCCCAGTTGGGCGAGGTGGACGCGACGGTGCGGCGGACCAGGTCGGAGTTGGCCGCCATTCCCGACGACCGGCTGGTCGGCCAGGTCCGGCAGGCGGTGGTCCGGTTGCGTGGCGAGATCGACCGGCTGGCGGAGCTGACCTCGGCAGCGGACCGGGCCAGCCGGCTGTTGCCGCCACTGCTCGGCGCCGACGGCCCGCGCCGGTACCTGCTGGTGTCGCAGAATCCCGCCGAGTTGCGGGCCACCGGCGGCATGTTCGGTGCGTACGCGGTGATCGAGGCGAACAAGGGCCGACTCAAGATGGGGGCGCAGGCCAGCTCGGCGAGTTTCGACGCCTTCACCAAACCGCTGAAGGTGCCGGCGGAGGTGCGTGCCCTCTGGGGCGATCTGCCCGGCATCTATCCCGCCGACGTGAACCTCACGCCACATTTCCCGACGGCTGCCGCGCTGTACCGCGAGATGTACCGGCGCAGCACCGCAGACACCGTCGACGGGGTGCTCGCCGTGGACCCGGTGGCGCTGTCGTACCTGTTGCGGGCGACCGGCCCGGTCCGGGTTCCCTCCGGGGTCGAGCTGACCGCCGACAACGCGGTGAAGGTGCTGCTCAGCGACACCTATCAACGGATGGACCCGGCCGACCAGGACACCTTCTTCGCCGCCGCCTCCGCCGCCGTGTTCGACGCCCTTTTTGCCCGCAAGATAGCCACTAATGGGCTACTTGCCGCTTTTGACCGTTCTGTGCAGGAACGTCGGATATTGTTCTGGAGTGCCCGTCCGGAAGAACAACGAACCTTCGGCGACAGCCGGATGACCGGAATCCTTCCGGAACAGGACGCCGTGCCGACCGTCGGCGTTTTCCTCAACGACGGCAGCGGCGCGAAGCTCGGCTACTACCTGCGGCAGAGCGCGGACCTGACGGTCGGCGACTGCCACGCGGACGGCCGGCGCGAACTGAGCCTGCGGGTGACGTTGCGGTCGACCGCACCTGCGTCCGGGCTCAGCAGGTCGGTCCTCGGCCTGGCCAGGTCAGGAGACCCGTACAGCGTCCGGACCCTGGTCTCGGTGTACGGGCCGGCCGGCGGGGCGGTGCTCGACAGCCGCCTCGACGGGGCCGAAACCGCGGTCGCCACCGGCACCGAACGGCGTCGGCAGGTGGCGACCGTGAACGTCGAGGTCGGCCCGGGTGCACGCAAGACCCTGGAGGTCTCCCTGCTCACCGGCAAGACGGGCAGTGGTGATGCCCAACTGTGGCTGACCCCGACCGCCACCCCATGGACCACCCAAGTTGTCACCGCACCTAGCTGTTCTCAGTAGGAGGGAACGAGACATGCGGATTTCCCGCATCATCATGGCGCTCACGGTCGGACTGGCCGTAGTGGCCGTGCCGGCGGTGGCGGGGGCGGCGCCACAGCCGCCGCCGTCGCCCGGAGTGACCGATCCGCCCCAACCACCGCCGTACCCGCCGGTACTCGCCTCGCTGACGGTGAACCGCCCGACCATCTTCCTGGGCGAGACGGTCGTGCTCACCGGCCGCACCTTCGGGCCGAACGAGACGGTCGACATCACGGTTTCGGTGCAGCCGCTCGCCGCGCCCGCCTTCGGCACCGCCCGCCTCAGCGACGGCAGCACGGTCGCCATGGTGCCGGTGGCCTTCCAGGCCGCGGCACCCAGCAGCTTCACCGCTCGGACGAACGGCAACGGCGTCTTCACCCGCCGGTACACGCCGTCGGTGACGGGCCTGCTCACCTTCACCGCCACCGGGCGGGCGTCGGGCCGCAGCGCCTCGACCGAACTGCGGGTGCTGCCCAAGAAGAAGCCGCACCTGCCGGTCACCGGTAGCAGCCTCGGCACCCCGATGAAGATCGGTGGCGGCCTCGTCGCGGCGGGTGGCGCGATGCTGCTCGGCACGATGCTCTGGCGACGGCGTAACCGGTTCGGAACGGGCAGCGCACGCTGATCCAGCACTCCGGTAACGCCCGTACCACGGCCGGTGCCCGTCGGATTCGTCCGGCGGGCACCGGCCGTCGCCCGGCCCCGATCAGACCAGCCCGTGCGCCAACATCGCCTCGGCCACCCGGCGGAAGCCGTTGATGTTCGCCCCGGCCACGTAGTCACCGGGCAGGCCGTACTCCTCGGCGGTGGCCCAGCACCGGGCGTGGATGTCGCGCATCGTCTCGCGCAACCGTTGCTCGGACTGCGCGAACGTCCACGACTCCCGGCTGGCGTTCTGCTGCATCTCCAGGGCACTCACCGCGACCCCACCGGCGTTCGCCGCCTTGCCGGGCGCGAACCGTACCCCGGCCCGGCCGAGGATGCGTACCGCCTCCGGGGTGGTCGGCATGTTCGCCCCCTCCACCACCGCGACACATCCGCCGGCGACCAGTTGCGCGGCCTCGGCCCCGCCGATCTCGTTCTGCGTCGCACACGGCAGGGCCAGATCGCACGGCACCTCCCAGGGCGTACGGTCCGCGACGACGACCGCGTGCGGCACCTCGCGTACGTAGTCGTCCAGCCGGCTGCGGCGGTGCTCCTTCACCTCGCGCAGCACGTCGAGGTCGATGCCCTTCTCGTCGAGCAGGTAGCCGGCGGAGTCCGAGCAGGCGACCACGGTGCCGCCGAGCTGGTGCACCTTCTCGATCGCGTAACTGGCCACGTTGCCGGAGCCGGAGACCACCACCCGCTTGCCCTGAAGGCTGTCCCCGGTCTGGTGGAGCATCTCCTCGGCGAAGAACACCGCCCCGTAGCCGGTCGCCTCGGTGCGCGCCTGGGCACCCCCGTACGACAGGCCCTTGCCGGTGAGCACCCCCGACTCGTACCGGTTGGTGATCCGCTTGTACTGCCCGAACAGATAGCCGATCTCCCGGCTGCCCACCCCGATGTCGCCGGCCGGCACGTCGGTCTCCGCACCGATATGCCGGTACAGCTCGGTCATGAAGCTCTGGCAGAACCGCATCACCTCACGGTCCGACCGTCCCTTCGGGTCGAAGTCGGCACCGCCCTTGCCGGCACCGATCGGCAGTCCGGTCAGCGCGTTCTTGAAGATCTGCTCGAACCCGAGGAACTTCACGATGCCGAGGTAGACCGACGGGTGGAAGCGCAGTCCGCCCTTGAACGGGCCGAGGGCGCTGTTGAACTCCACCCGGAATCCCCGGTTCACCCGGATCCGGCCGCGGTCGTCCTCCCAGGGCACCCGGAAGATGATCTGCCGCTCCGGTTCGCAGATCCGCTCGATGATCCGGGCGTCGGCGTACTCGGGGTGCCGGGCCAGGGCCGGACCGATGCTCTCCAGCACCTCCCGTACGGCCTGGTGGAACTCGGGTTCCCCCGGATTGCGGGTGACCACACTGGCGTACAGCGACTCGACCGTCTCCGGCATCACCGACACGTCCCTTCCGGTTTCGAGGTGTGGCGTCGTTGCCACCTCTCGCCGTCGCCGCGGCGACGGTGCCCCCGAATACGGGCCGTCACCGCCGTCCGGTTCACCGCCGTGCGGAGACGGCCGATCCGGTGACCGCTCGCATTCGGCGCCACGCTGACTGATCCATCCCGCCCTTCGGTGCGTGTCTGCTGGTAGGGGACCGTGGAAGGGGACGTGGCATGGTCGAGTCGCAGGAGAACGCGAACTGTCCGACAACCCCCGAGCCGGAGTCGACGGGGCCGGACCCGACGCCGCCGGCCGCATCCGACGACGGCTCCGCCGGGCCGACCTGGTCGGTCGGGGCGCGGCTGCTGGCCGCCGCCGCAGTCGTGGTGCTGGGGCTCGGTGCGACCGCCGTGGTGGTGATCCTGTCCGACCCGCACCGGCTCGGCCTGGTCTTCACCGGGGACGGTCCACCGCCGCCGGTCACCGCCGAGCCCGAGGGCACCAGCGGGCTGGGCGGTGCGGCCCGGGCGGCGGCGGAGCGCCCGGAGGAGGTGCGGACCGCGCCGCGGGACGGCCGACAACGCGCCACCTTCGAGCTGGTCGACGGGGTGACCCGGTTCGACCTGCGGCTGGCGGACCTGGGGGAGGAGTTGTACCGGATCACCAGCCCGGCCGAATCCGACGCGCGACCCCGCCCGGAATTGGCCGGCGACCGGCTGCGGCTGCGGCTACCGCGCGACGGGGACGGGCCGGGTGAGGTCGAGGTGCTGCTCAACTCCCGGGTCACCTGGGGGCTGCGGATCACCGGCGGTGCCACCGACCGCCGGCTCGATCTCACCGCCGGCCGGCTGTCCGACCTGGAGTTCGCCGGTGGCGCCACCCGTACCGAGCTGCGGCTGCCCCGGCCCACCGGAGGGCTCGTGGTGCGGGTGACCGGTGGGGTGAACCTCCTCGACGTCACGGTTGTCGGTGGTGCCCCGGTCCGGGTGCGGGCCAACGCGGGGGCCGGGGCGGTGCAGGTGTACGACGAACGACACGGCGGGATGCCCGCCGCGACGGTGGTCGAATCACCGGGCTGGGGTCACTCGGCCGACCGGGTCTTCCTCGACCTCGTCGCCGGGGCACACCTGGTCACCGTACGTCGGGGGTGACGCCAGCCACCGATGACGGATCGGTCCCGGGCGTAGAGTCGGCTCGTGGAGCGTACCGAGTCGATGCCCGCGCAGACCCGGCCGCCCGGGGTGGCGACCACCGATCCCGGCAGTGTCCTGCTGCCGGGCCACGACGTGCCGCTGGGCCGTTACACCACGGTCCGGCGGCTGCTGCCGCAGCGGAGCCGGCGGTTGGTCGGGGCCTGGTGTTTCGTCGACCACTTCGGTCCCGACGACGTCGCGCAGCGTCCGGGCATGGAGGTGCCGCCGCATCCGCACACCGGGCTGCAGACCGTGACCTGGCTGCTCGACGGCGAGATCCTGCACCGGGACAGCCTCGGCAACGTCCAGCCGATCCGTCCCGGCCAGCTGAACGTGATGACCTCCGGCCACGGCATCGCACACTCCGAGCGATCACCGGCCGACCATCCACCGTTGATGCACGGGGTGCAGCTGTGGGTGGCGCTGCCGGACGCGGCCCGGTCCGGCCCGGCCGACTTCGTCCACCACCCGCGACTGCCCCGCTGGCAGGACGGGGAGCTGACGGTGACCCTGCTCGTCGGGGAACTCGGCGGCGAGCGCTCGCCCGCCCGGGTGTACACCCCGCTGGTCGGCGCGCAGTTGGAGCTGGCCGGCGCCGGACCGGTCGGACTGCCGCTGCGGTCCGACTTCGAGTACGCGCTGCTGGCGCTCGACGGCAGCGCCGAGGTCGACGGCGTACGGGTGGCGCCGGGGGCCCTGCTCTGGCTCGGCGCCGGACGCACCGAGTTCACCGCGCGGGGCGAGCCGGGCAGTCGGCTGATGCTGCTCGGCGGCACCGCCTTCGAGGAGCCGCTGGTGATGTGGTGGAACTTCGTCGGTCGCCACCACGAGGAGATCGTGGCCGCCCGCGAGGACTGGATGGCGGGGCGGCGGTTCGGCACCGTCGCCGCCGATCCCGATCCGCCGTTGCCCGCGCCGGCCCTGCCGACGGTCCGGCTCAAGGCCCGGGACCGGGCCGGCGGCTGGCGGGACTGAGCGCGGCGCCCGGTGCGCCGTCCCGCGCCGCGTGCCGGGCGCCGCGTGCCGGGTGGCAGGTGGTGCGTGGGCGTGACCGAAGGCGTGACCGGCTCGGGCGCGGGTAGTAGCCGGCATGGCAACGGTGACTTCCACCATCGAGGACAAGAAGCGTCTGGCGCGCCGGCTGGCCGGCAGCGGCCGAGGGTTCGCCGAGCAGTACGGCTTCCGGGTCACCAACAATCCGTCCAGCCTGTTCCAGCTGCTCTGTCTCGCGGTCCTGCTGGCCCGCCGGGGAGACTTCCGGCGGGCCCTGGACAGCGCGCACGCGCTGCCGGACGCCGGCTGGGACAGCGCCGGCCGGTTGGCTCGCGCACTGCACGGCGACCGGGCCCGGGTGCTACGCGACAGCGGGCAACGGGGTGACGTCGAGGCGCTCGCCGACCTGCTCGGCGACCTGGCCCGTACCGTGGTCGAGCGGTACCGGGGCGACCTGCGGCGGCTGCGGTCCACCGCCGGCTACGACCCGGCCCGCGAGCGGGCGCTGCTCACCGCGCTGCCCGGCGTGGACGCACAGGTCGCCGACCTGTTCCTGCGCGAGGTGCAGGCGCTGTGGGGCGAGGTGGCCCCGGTGGCCGACCGGCGGGCGCTCGCGGCGGCCCGCCGGCTGGGACTGGGCCGTTCCGCCGCGGACCTTGCCGGGTTGGCCGGCGGTGGCGAGTCGGAACGTCTGGCCTGGTTGGTCGGGGCGCTCGCCCGCATCGATCTTGAGCGCCGGTACGCCGAACTCGCAGGTTGAGATGTTTGTCGACCACCCACTGGCCGTTCGGCTGATGCCGTGCAGTATGCTGATCGCGGTAACAGCGGTCGCCCGGTTCGGGCGGCTGTGGGCCGCCTGTGGTTCCACCCGTTCCGGGTGGGCACCGCAGGGCAGGTGGTTACCCAGGGGCGCCTCCGGTCGCGGTTCGCGGCTGGGGCGCCCTCCTGGGCCGCGCGGCGGCCCGCCTCCTTATCCAGCCCTCGGCCCACCGGTCCGTCGGCACCTGGCAGCGACGACCGGGACGCCGCGTGCCTCGTCCCGGTCGTCGGTTCAGATGCTGCGCAGGTGCTGGGACACCCGCTGGTGACGCTTGTCCCGGCCAGCGGCGCCCCGCTGCGCGTCATCGACCTCGGGGGCCGCCTCGATGCCGGCCGACCGGGCCACCTCCGCGCCGTTGGCGTAGTCGACCGGCGGCAGCGCCCGCAGGGCGCGCAGCACGTCCGGCGGGGCTCCCTCCCGTTCGGCCTCGCGGATCACGTCGTCCTTCTCGGCGGGGTAGTCCAGGCTGGACAGGTAGTGCAGTACCTCGGCGTAACTCGCCATGCTGTCGGCTCCTCCCGGCTTCGATCCGCCACGACCGGGCGCGGTTACCCAGCCGCGCGCCGGTCACGCGCCCGGGGCCGGAAAACCGGCCGTCGTTTCCGGCCCCTCGCGGCGGGTAACCGCCGGAGGAGGGGGTACGCGATGAACTACGACACGTTCGTCGACCAGGTCGCCCAGCGCACCGGCACGTCCTCGCAGCGGGCGGTGGAACTGATCCGCGCCACGTTGCGGACGCTCGCCGAACGGTTGACCGGCGGCGAGGTGATGGATCTGGCCCTGCAACTGCCCGAGCCACTGCGCCTGCCGCTGCGACCGACACCCGACACCGAGGCGGCACAGCGCTTCGGTGCCGCCGAGTTCGTCGCCCGGGTGGCGGTACGGGCGGGAGTCGAGGAGCCGGCGGCCCGGGACGTGGTCGGCGCGGTGTTCACCACGATCCGCGAGGCGGTGACCGGCGGGGAGTTCGACGAGCTGGTGGTGCAACTGCCCCGCGACTACCGCGACATGGTCGAGCCGGCGATGGCCCCCGGCGCCACGCTTCGCCGCCGCTGAGCCGGGCGCGGCGCCGCGTTGCGATCGAGCACCGGTGTCGGGGTCGAGCCCGGTGTCGGGGTCGAGCCGGCGCCGCATCGAGCCCGGCGGCGAGGTCGAGCCGGGGTCGAGCGGCGTCAGCCGACGGTGCCGGCGGCCCGCAGCCGCGCCACCCGGTCGGCCGGATAGCCGATCTCGGTGAGCACCTCGTCGGTGTGTTCGCCCGGCCACGGCGGTGGTCGACGTAGCGACGTCGGGGTGCCGGAGAACCGGGGGGCCGGTGCCGGTTGCACCACGCCGTCGCGATCCACAAAGGTCCCTCGCGCGGCCAACTGCGGGTGCTCCGGTGCCTCCCGCCAGTCCAGCACCGGTGCCAGGCAGGAGTCGGAGGCGGTGAGCAGGGCCGCCCACTCGTCCCGGGTGCGGGTGCGGAACAGGCGCGCCCAGGCCGCGCGCAGCGCGGGCCAGTTCGCCGGGTCGGTGCGGTCGGGCGCCTCGTCCGGCGGCAGCGGGAATCCGGTACGCCGGACCAGCTCGTCGTAGAACTTCGGCTCCAGCGCGCCGACGGCGACGTACCGGCCGTCGGCGCACTCGTACGTGTCGTAGAACGGGGCGCCACCGTCGAGCAGGTTCACCCCGCGCGCGTCCTGCCACCGGCCGAGCTGCCGTAGCGCGTGGATCTGGGTGCTGAGCACCGCGACCCCGTCCACGATGGCCGCGTCGACCACCTGGCCGGCGGCGCCGCCACGCACCGCGTACAGCGCGGAGACGACCCCCAGGGCCAGCATCATCGCGCCGCCACCGAAGTCACCCAGCAGGTTGAGCGGGGGCACGGGTGCTTGTCCGGCCCGTCCGATGCCGTGCAGGGCGCCGGTCAGCGCCAGGTAGTCGATGTCGTGCCCGGCGTACGGCGCGTGCGGGCCGTCCTGCCCCCATCCGGTCATCCGGCCGTAGACCAGCCGTGGGTTGACCGTCTGGCAGTCGGCCGGGCCGAGGCCGAGCCGCTCGGTCACCCCGGGCCGGAAGCCCTCGATCAGCGCGTCGGCGTCGCCGACCAGGGCCAGTGCCACCTCCCGACCGTCGGCCGACTTGAGGTCCACCGCGATCGACCGGCGACCCCGGTTGAGCAGATCCGGATGCGGGGTGCCGAAGCAGGTCGGGTCCACCGCGCCGACCCGGTCCACCCTGATCACGTCGGCACCGAGATCGGCGAGCATCATCGCGGCGAACGGGCCGGGACCGATGCCGGCCAGCTCGACCACGCGTACGCCGGTCAATGGGCCGGTCGCCTGCTCTGCGGTCATCTCGGCCACGATAGGTGTTCGCGTCCGTGACGGTAAGAGTCGACTGGCGTGCCCCGCCTGGCGTGCCGGTACGGGCTGGCCTAATCTTGTCGGCACGAGGGGAGTACTTCCCACGAACCATACCGGTCAGTACGGCGTGCCCCGGGTGCGCCTCGGGTGGTTGCCCACGAAATGTGGGTGAAGGAGACCTCGAACATGCCACGGTGTTCGAGGAGGCTCCATGTCCGATTTGTCGTACGTAGCTGCCGGTTTCCAAACCATTGGCACCCCGTCGCTCTGGGCGATCACCATCGTCGGGGTGCTTGCGCTGCTGGTGCTCGACTTCGTGGTCACCCGGCGCCCGCACGAGGTCTCGCTGAAGGAGGCACTCGGCTGGTCGGCGTTCTACATAGCGTTGCCGCTGGCCTTCGGCGCCTGGGTCTGGTCCCGGTACGGGCGCCAGGAGGGCATCGACTACCTCGCCGGTTACCTGGTGGAGAAGTCGCTGTCGGTCGACAACCTTTTCGTCTTCATGCTGCTGCTGGCCGCCTTCGCGGTGCCGAGCGTGCTGGCCCAGCGGGTGTTGCTGTTCGGCATCACCGGCGCGCTGGTGCTGCGCGGCATCTTCATCGCCCTCGGTGCGGCGGCGTTGCAGACCCTCGACTTCGCCTTCCTGATCTTCGCGCTGATCCTGCTGTTCACCGCGGCCAAACTCCTGCGCGACGCCTTCACCGGCCACGAGCAGACCGTCGACATCGCCAACATGCGCTCGGTACGCCTGCTGCGCCGGTTCATGCCGGTGGTCAACGAGTACCACGGCACCAAGATGACCGTCCGGGTCGACGGCCGGCGGGCGCTGACCCCGCTCGCCCTGGTGGTGGTGGCGGTCCTCGCCACCGACGTGGTCTTCGCCGTGGACTCGGTACCGGCCGTCTACGGCATCACCGAGGACCCGTACCTCGTCTTCGCCACCAACGCCTTCGCGCTGCTCGGCCTGCGGGCGCTGTACTTCGTGCTGCACGCGGCGCTGAGCCGGCTGGTGCACCTCACCTACGGCCTGGCGATCATCCTGGCCTTCATCGGTGTCAAGCTCGGCCTGCACTGGGCGCACGGCATCTGGGCGGGCGTCCCGGTGATCCCCACCGAGATCTCCCTCCTGGTCATCATCGCCGTGCTGACCATCGTCACCATCACCAGCCTGCGGGCCACCCGCAACGTCGTGCCCGGTTCGAAGGAGGTCGTCACCGAACGACGGTGACGAGGACGCCGGCCCGCCGTCAGCGGCGGGCCGGCGAACGTGTCCGGCACCGCGCCGGACGTGGTACGACTTAGCGGTGGCAATCATCACGCCGGGCTTCTCGGGCCGGCCGCGCTCCGGAGCGCCGGACCTGCCGCCCGGGCAGTACCTGACTCCGGACTTTCCGGTCCTCTCCGCCGGCCCGACGCCGAAGGTGTCGCGGGACACCTGGGAGTTCGTCATCACCAGCGAGACCGGCACGGAATACCGGTGGAGCTGGGACGAGATGATGGGACTGCCCCAGGAGACCCCGACCGTCGACATCCACTGTGTCACCCGATGGTCGAAGCTCGGCACCAACTGGCAGGGGGTGTCCCTGGACACCCTGCTCGACGGGGTGGACACGGCGGCGGACTACGCGCTGGCGCACTCCTACGGCGGCTACACCACCAACCTGCCCCTGGACGACCTGCGCGACGGGCAGGCCTGGCTGGTGCACACCTACGACGGTGCCGAACTCCCCGCCGAACACGGTGGTCCGGCGCGGCTGCTGGTGCCGCACCTCTACTTCTGGAAGTCCGCCAAGTGGGTGCGCGGCATCCACCTGGGCATCGAGGACACTCCCGGCTTCTGGGAGACCGCCGGCTACCACGACTACGGTGACCCGTGGCGCGAGCAGCGGTACCAGGGCGATTGAGCGGGCGGATGCGCTGGCAGCCGGCCCGGCTGGTGAGCCGCCGGGTCGAGACACCGACCGCGCAGACCCTGGTGCTCGAGGTGCCGGGCTGGCCCGCCCACCTGCCCGGCCAGCACGTCGACCTCCGGCTCACCGCACCCGACGGCTACCAGGCCGCCCGGTCGTACTCGTTGGCCGGGCCCGCCGACGGCGACCGGATCGAGGTGACCGTGCAGCGGGTGCCCGACGGCGAGGTGTCGCCGTTCCTGGTGGACAACTACCAGGTGGGTGACCCGGTCGAGGTGCGCGGACCGCTCGGCGGCTGGTTCATCTGGCGACCGCAGCAGACCGACCCGGTGCTGCTGGTGGCCGGCGGGTCGGGTGTGGTGCCACTGATGGCCATGGTCCGGGCCCGCCGGGCGACGGGTAGCCGGGTGCCGTTCCGGTTGATCTACTCCGTCCGCACCCCCGGCGACGTGTTCTACACCGAGGAACTGCGCCACCGGGTCCGCGACGACGCCGGCCTCGACGTGGCGTACGTCTACACCCGCGAGGCACCGCCGGACTGGCGCGGCGAGCCGCACCGGATCGGCCTGGCCGACGTGAACACCCACGGCTGGCCGCCGGAACTGGAACCCCTGGTGTACGTCTGCGGCCCCACCGGCTTCGTGGAGACCGTCGCCGACCTGCTCGTCGGGCTGGGACATCCGGCCCGACGGGTGCGTACCGAACGTTTCGGCCCGACCGGCTGAGAGGAGCCGCGGATGACCGCGCTGCCGTACGTGGACGGCAACATGCTCGACGGCCCGCTGGGGGAGGTGTTCGCGGTGGACCTGAGCACGGCCATCGGTCGGTGCGCCCACTGCGGCACCACCGGTCCGGTGGCCGGGCTGCGGGTCTACTCGCACGCGCCCGGACTGGTGGCGCGCTGCCCGACCTGTGCCGAGGTGATGTTGCGACTGGTCCGCGCCCCGGACCGGGCGTGGCTGGACCTGGGCGGGACCACCTACCTGGAGTTGCCGATGCCACCGTCGGTCGGGGGGTAACCGGGCCGGGTCGACGTTTGTCCCGGCCAGCGGCGGGAACCGGGCCGGAATGACGAAACCTCGTGTGGTGATCGTGGGGGCCGGGTTCGCCGGTTACCACGCGGCGAAGACGCTGAGTCGGCTGGCCCGGGACCGGGCCGAGATCGTCCTGCTGAACTCGACCGACTACTTCCTCTACCTGCCACTGCTGCCGGAGGTGGCGGCGGGCGTGGTGGAACCCGGCCGGATCGCCGTGCCGTTGACCGGCACGCTGGACGGCGTCCGCGTGGTCATCGGTGAGGCCGACCATGTCGACCTACAGAACCGCTGGGTGGGCTTCACCCAACCCGAGGGGGAGCACAACCGGCTGGCGTACGACCGACTGGTCCTCGCCGTCGGCAGCGTCAACAAGCTGCTCCCCATCCCGGGGGTGACCGAGTACGCGCACGGCTTCCGAGGCCTGCCCGAGGCGTTGTACCTGCACGACCACGTGGTTCGGCAGGTCGAACTGGCCGAGCAGGCGACGGACCCGGCCGAGCAGCAGGCCCGGGCCACGTTCGTGGTGGTCGGTGCCGGTTACACCGGAACCGAGGTGGCCGCGCACGGCCAGCTCTTCACCGACGCGCTGGCCGCCCAGCGTCCCCGGCTGAAGATCCGGCCCAAGTGGATGTTGCTGGACGTCGCGCCACGGGTGCTGCCCGAGTTGGACCAGCGGATGTCGAAGACCGCTGACCGGGTGCTGCGCCGCCGCGGGGTGGATGTGCGGATGGGCACCTCCGTGGCGGTGGCCACCGCCGACGGGGTCAAGCTCACCGACGGGGAGTACGTGCCCACCTGCTCGCTGATCTGGTGTGTCGGCGTACGCCCCGACCCGTTCGTGGCGCAGTTGGGCCTTCGTACCGAGAAGGGTCGGCTGGTCGTCGACGAGTACCTCAACGTCCCCGGATTCCCCGAGGTGTACGCCTGCGGCGATGCCGCCGCCGTACCCGACCTGACCCGGCCCGGCGAGATCTGCACCATGACCGCCCAGCACGCGCAGCGGCAGGGCAAGCTCGCCGCGCACAACATCGCCGCCTCGTACGGCCAGGGCCGTCGCCGCCCGTACAAGCACCACGACCTGGGCTGGGTGGTCGACCTGGGCGGCAAGCAGGCCGCCGCGAACCCGCTCAAGGTGCCGCTGTCCGGCCTGCCGGCGAAGGCGGTCACCCGGGGCTACCACCTGCTGGCGATGCCCGGCAACCGGGCCCGGGTGAGCGCCGACTGGGTCCTCGACGCGGCGCTGCCCCGGCCGGCGGCGCAACTGGGCCTCATCCCGGCCAACGCGGTGCCGCTGGAGAGCACCTCGCCGGAGATCCCGGCCCGGGCACGCTGACGACGCGACCCGGCGGCGGATGGGTGCGGGTCGGCGGGCGGGTGCCCACCGACCCTCGGCGCGGCCGTGGTCAGGTCGGCCCGGCGGATGCGGGGCCGGCGGGCGGTGGGTTCAGCAGTTCCCGGAGTTCGCCCGGCACGTGCAGCGACTCGATCAGGTCGCCATCGCGTTCGGCGAGCGCCGCCAGGGTCGCCTCGGCCTGGTAGCGGGCCTGCTCGGGGCTGCGACCGCTGATCCGCCCCACCTCGGACAGGAAGCCGGGCAGGTCCTGGTGCCGTTCGATGCCGTCGACCGGCACGACGTCGTGCAGCGAGGTCGGCACGGCCTCCAGCAGGCGCCTGCGCTCGGCCGTGCCGAGGGCCCAGGCCAGCACGAGCACCGTCGACTCCACGCCCACCTTCGCGGTACGGAAGTCGACGCCCGCGCGTCGGCTGACGTCCTCGACGAGATCCTGGTAGCCCACTGTGATGATCCCCGGCTCCGGCCCGCCCTGCTCGGGGCGAGAGCGGGGGGTCGCCGGGGCACCAGCCGGCCGCGGCGCGGGACCACCTCGGGTGGCACCCGGTTTGTGACGTTTCCCGGCTGGCGGTGGGCCGGCGCGTTTGCCCTGTTCGAGGTGGGTGAGCTGCTTCGACGCACTCAGGCTGGCGCCCTCGTCGGCGGCCTGCCGGCCACGCTCGCGGGCCTGCCGGGCCAACGTACGTCGACGCTGGTTGTCGCCCTCCATCTGCTTGCGCATGGTGACACCTCGCTTCCGCTGGTGTTCCCTGGCCTCGTCGGTCGCCTTCCCGCCGCTACGGGGCACGAAACGACGGGTCCGGACCCCGGGCGGGGCCGTCGATGCCGCTTCATCCGGGCGGGGTGAGGGCCGCTCACCCGACTGGCACCGACGATCGCAGTGGACCGGAGAATCTTTCGAGGCGGAAGGGCAGGTCGTGATGAAGCGGATTGTCGAGATCGTCCCCGCCCGGCCCGGCTGGTACGCCCGCTGGCGCCTGGCCGCCGAGAACACCCGCTGCTATCCGGTGAGCCTGTGGGCGCTGCTGGAGGAGGCCGACGGCACCGGACGTGAGGTGATCGGGGTCGACTGCGCCGGACAGTGGCCCGGAGCCGACGACGGGACGGACGCGGAGTTTGTCCGCTACCTGTTTAAGACGCCCGATTCCGGACCGCCCGACGACGCGGAGCCGATGCCCGGGCACCGCCGGGCCGGCCTCGCCGCTCCGGCACCCTGAGCCATCCTCCGGTCCCCGACCCCTGGTCCCAGGGTCGGGGACCATCCCCCCGACCCGTGGCCGACGACCCGCTCAGCCCACCGCCTGCACGTCGTCGTCGGTGGCCGCCGGCACTTCCAGCAGCTCGGCCAGGCCGGTGCGGTCCAGCAGTTGGCGCAGGGTCGGGTTGACGCCGGTCAACCGGATCGGGGCCGAGCTGCCCCGGTGAGCCACCACGAAGGCGCTCAGGCCCGAAGAATCACACAGGCCCACCCCGGCCAGGTCGATGACGAGCTGCTGGTAGCCATCACGGCGCAACTCCTCGACGGCGGCGATCAGCTCCGGAGCGCTGTCGAAATCCAGGTCACCGGTGAGCCGCAGCTCCGCACGTCCGACCTCGAACCGGCTGACCTCGATTGTCAACAGCTGGGAGGACATGCCCCCATGGTCCCAGCCCGGGGCGGGGACGCAAGTCGCGGGGTCGGCGATTCGCTGCCGACGCCAAAAACTTGAGCCGGCGGGCGGCGGCATCTCGGGTCGGGATGACCGAGCCGCTCAGGCGGTGGCCGTGGGCTGCCCGTCCGGCCCGGTGGTGACCGGCCCGTCGCCGCTGACCGGGCGGGCGAGCAGGCCGGTCACGCCGGTCATGTCGAGGATGGTCTCCAGGAACCGGGGCACCGCGCACAGTCGCAGCGTGACGCCCTCCTGCTGCCCCGCGCGCCAGGCGTGCACGATGACGCTGAGCCCGGTGCTGTCGATGAACTGCAGGTCGGCGAAGTCGAGCACGAGGACCGCCGGGCCGGCGCGCAGCTCCCGGTCGACCTCGGTACGCAGCGGACTCGCCGTGGTGTAGGCGAGATCCCCACCCACCCGGATCACCGGCATGTCGGGATCGGACCGGTCGACGGAAACGCTCAGCGGCGTCGTCTCGGGTCTTCGACCGTGGGACAGCAACGATCACGCCTTCCGCGGGTGGCGGGCGGTCAGGGGCGTCCCGGATCGTAACAACCGCCGCGCTGTTCCGCCTGACGGGCGGCCGACCAGGGCGGTTGGACCGCCGCCGGGTGGCGGCGCGGCCACACCGGCGTACCCTGGGGACGGGACGCGACCAGGCACACCGCGCGAACGCGGGTGCGGCATCGAGAAGGAGTGGGGCTCAGCTGGTGACTGGTGCCGACGTCAGGGACATCGACCCCGGCGACGGACGGTTTTCCACGCCGAGTGCCTCGCGGGCCCCGGCGTGGCACCCCACCACGCCCATCGCCGGACTGCCCGCCATCGAGCCGTCGCCGGCCGTCGCCGACTGGCCGGAGGTCATCGAGCACCTGCGTGAGGGCCTGGTGCTGTGCGGTCCGGACGACGTGGTGTGGCAGGTGAGCCCGGTGGCCGAGCGACTGCTGCCGGAGCTCGTCGTGGGTGGCACCTTCGCCGGCTTCGAGTGGGACGGCCCGGTTGCGGAGATCACCCGACATGGCCGCCGACTGCGTGTCCGGCGGGTGCCGTTGTCCGCCGGCCGCACCTGCTGGTACGTCGAGGACGTCAGCGAACACGGCGGGCCGGCCGACGCGCTCGCCGCTGAACGGGCCCGGTCGGCCTTCCTGGCCGTGGTGGGGGAGAAGCTCGGCAACCCGCTGCATCCCGACCGGGCCGCCGCCGCGGTGGTGCGGCTCGCCGTGCCCGTGCTGGCCGAGGCGGCGGTGCTGATTCTGGCCCCGCGCTCCGGACGGGCCCGCTGGTGGCGGGCACGCCGCAGCGACGACGACACGCCCACTGTGGACCGGGGAGTGCTGGCCGCGACGGAGCTTCCCCCAGCCGTCTCCGACAGCCTGCACGGGAGGCAGTCGCACGTCGTCGAGTGGCTCGCCGAGCAGGCCGTCGAAGCCGGCTGGCTGCCCGGGCTGACCGCCGCCGACGTCTGCGCCCGGCTGGTCGCGCTACCCGGCCGGGACGCTCCTGCGGGGGTGTTGTTGGTGGCCCGGTCGGCCGACGACTGGTACGGCGCGGAGGACCTCGACCTGCTGCGGGCCTTCGCCGCCCGAGCCGGCGCCGCGTTGACCACCGCCCTGCTCTATCGCAGCCAGGCCGAGGTGGCCGACACGCTACAGGCCAGCCTGCTGCCGGTGGAGCCGGCGGAGGCGCCCGGCGTGCAGTGGGGTACGGCGTACCGGCCGGCGCAGGCCGGCCTGCGGATCGGCGGGGACTTCTACGGTTCACACCGACTGCCCGACGGCGGCTCGGTGTTCTTCCTCGGCGACGTGTCCGGCAAGGGGGTCGAGGCCGCCGTCTTCACCGGCCAGCTGCGCCAGTGCCTGCACGCGCTGCACCGGATCGAGGCGCAGCCGGCCCGGTTGCTGCGCCTGCTCAACGACGCCCTGCTGGAGACCACCCTGGCGCACGGGCAGGGCCGGTTCGCCACGATCGTGCTGGGCGTGGTCCGTCCGCACCGCGACGGCGGCCTGGCGTTGACGCTGGCCGGCGGTGGTCACCTGCCGCCGCTGGTGGTGCGTTCCTCCGGTGAGGTGGAGCAGTTGCCGCTCAGCGGGATGCTCATCGGCGTGGTGCCGGACCCACGGGTCGGTCAGGTTTCCACCCGACTCGCCCCCGGCGAGACCTGTCTGCTCTACAGCGACGGTGTGACCGAGGCGCGGGGCGGCCGGCGCGGTGTCGAGCAGCTCGGCACCGACCGGCTGGTGCAGGCCGTGAGCGGCTGCCAGCGGATGCCGGCGCCCGCCCTCGCCGAACGGATCGAGCAGGTCACCTGCGACTGGCTGGCCCAGCGCGACCACGACGACATCGCGGTGCTCGCGCTGCGCGCCACCGGCGCGGGCGGTCGGCCACCCCGGCACCTGCACGCGGTGCCCACCCCCGCCGGCATGGTTCGGGAAGCGGCGGCGACACCGTGACCACGGCGACCACGGGTGTCGGGCCCGCCGCTGTCTACCCGCAATACCTGCACTGCCTCGCCGAGGCCGACGAGCCGGCCGCCATCGCGGTGGCCCGGGAGTTGCTCGACGCCGGCGTGCCCGCCGACCGGGTGCTGCTGGACCTGGTGGCACCCGCACAGGCCGAGGTGGGGGAGCGCTGGGCCCGCAACGAGTGGAGTGTGGCCCAGGAACACGCGGCCACGCACGTCAGCGAGCGGGTGGTGGCGGCGATCGCCGCGTACGCCGATGCCCGGCCGGACCGGGGCCGGATCGTGGTGGCCTGTATGGACGGCGAGTGGCACGCCCTGCCGGCCCGGCTGGTGGCCGAGGTGCTGCGGCTGCGGGGCTGGCAGGTGACCTTCCTCGGTGCCAGCGTGCCCGCCGCGCACCTGGTGTCGTACCTGCACCGGCACGACGCGTACGCGGTCGCGTTGGCCTGCGCGCTGCCGATGCGGTTGCCGCACGCGCACCGGATGATCGAGGCGTGCCGGCGTTCGGACGTTCCGGTGGTGGTGGGCGGCCGGGGCTTCGGCACGGATGGCCGGTGGGCGCGGCGGCTCGGGGTGGCCTGGGCGCCCGACGGACCGGCCGCCGCCGACCTGCTCGCCGACGAGCGTGCGTTGCGCGGCGCCGGCCCGACCGAGCTGGCCCATCTGGCCGACGACGAGTACGCCAGCCTGGTCGGCCGCCGCGGCGAGCTGATCGACAGCGCCCTGGCCGACCTGACGCAGCGGATGCCGGCCGTCCGCGACTACACCCCGGCGCAACTGGACTCGACGGTCAGTGACCTCGGGTTCCTGCTGGATTTCCTGGCCGCCGCGCTCTACGTCGACGACGGCACGCTGTTCACCGAGTTCGTCGACTGGCTGGTGACCATCCTGGTCAGTCGGGGCGTGCCGGCCGCCGCGGTGGGTGCCACGCTGCGTCACTACTCGGGCGCGTTGCATGACTTCCCGCGCGCTGCGGTCTACCTTGCCAACGGTTACGCGTCGTTGCCCGCGTCGGGGCGGCGGACCTCTCCGGCGGGAGCGTAAACTGCGGCCCGCCGTGTGGCTCGCTCTATACTTGCCTCACTGCAAGCATTCGTCCCTGGGCGGCGAGAGGGGAATACCGTGACGTTCACCGTCACGTACGCCGAACGCGACGGCGGCGGGCCGGCCCGCCTCCGTCTTGCCGGTGAGCTCGACATGAGCAGCGCCCCCGAGCTGAACGAGGCGATCGATCGGTTGGCCGCGGCCGGGCAGCGGCGGCTGCTGGTCGACCTGACCGACCTCACGTTCTGTGACTCGACGGGGATCGCGGTCTTCGTACGCGGCGACAACCGCGCCGCCGCCGAGGGCGGTTGGCTGCGGGTCACCGGCGCGACCGGTCGGGTGGAGCGGGTGCTCAAGGTGACCGGCCTGGCTGAGGTGCTGGGGTACGGTGCCGACACCGCCGACCCGGGGCCGGGCGGCCGGGCCGGAATGGGCTAGATTCGCCGCCAGCGTGGGATCGTGAGATCCCATCCTCGCCGACCTGAGGCAGGTATTGATGGCCGCTCGTGCCCTTGACCCGGTTCGCATCCTCGTCGTCGACGACGATCCGGGCGACGTGCTCATGATCGAGGAGGCCCTGGCCACCTCGGACGTCGACAAGGTCATCGACGTGGTCGGCGACGGCCAGGAGGCGATGGAGTTCCTGCGCCGTGAGGGCCGGCACACCGGCGCCCACCGACCGGACGTGATCCTGCTCGACCTCAACATGCCCCGGATGGACGGGCGCCAGGTGCTGGGTGAGGTGAAGGGCGACGAGGACCTGCGCACCATCCCGATCGTCGTGCTGACCACCTCGAACGCGGACACCGACATCATCAGCAGCTACACGTTGCAGGCCAACGCGTACGTCACCAAGCCGATCGACCTGGACGACTTCAACGACGTGGTACACCGCATCGACGAGTTCTTCGGCCGGGTGGTCGTGCTGCCCAAGCAGCGCCCCTGACCGTTCAGACCAGCGCGGCGACGATGGTGCCGGCCCGCTCCTCGTGCTGGGCGTACGCGTAGGGGAAGGCGGAGATCTGTACGGCCTGGGCCGCCATGGTCAGGCTCATCTCCTGCCAGCCGGGCACCTCGATCAGGGCCTCGTAGAACGCGCGGGCGGCGTACGCGGGACGCATCAGGTCGGGTACGGTGCCCCAACCGCTGCTCGGGCGTTGCTGGAACAACCCGACCGAGTCGTGGTCCCAGCCGATGGCCTGGTGCGGGTAGTTCTGCGACTCGGGCAGCACGCCGCTGGCGTAGTTGAGCAGGGTGCTCTCCTGCATCGCCGTGGCGACGGCGACGACCAGACCCTGGCGCGGGATCTTCATGTCGACGCCGACGTCCACGATCACCTTGGCGTTGTCCATCTGTGCCTGGCTGAGCCCGGCGACCGGCTTGGGTTTGGCTGGTTTGGCCGGTTTGGTCGGCGACTTCTTCGGTTTCGGGGTGGCGGACGGCGTGGCGGTCGGGGAGGCGGACGGGCTGGGACTGGCCGGGGTGGGGGAAGGGCTGCGCTCCAGGGAACGGGAGGCGGCGCCGTCCTCGGCGGCCAGCGCGCGGTCGGCTACCGCCTCGGCGACCTGGGGCAGGGGGCCCTCGTCGGTCTCCCGGGTCGCGGCCAGCGCCACCGCGCTCGCGCCGAGGCAGCAGGTCACGCCGGTGGCCAGTGCCACCCGGATCGGGGTGGCGGCCAGCAGGGCGCGGATGCCCCGCCGCGCCGGCGCCGCAGCGCGGTGCCGGCCTATCATCCGTTCGGATGATGCTCCTTCGGCCGAGCGGCTCGCCGATCGCTGGGGGGTCAGCTTCTGGTCGATCTGGTCGTCGGGATGCACCCGCCGAGGCTAGAAAGCTCTCGGCCCGTTGCCATCGGGCCGGTTGGTGGCATGAGTCACAATTTGCCGCTATCGGCCGGGTGAATTTCCCTAGCCGCGCCAATAGTGGGGCCAATCAAATCTATCCGCTATTTCGCTTATATCCGGAATGCCGTGGCAAAATGGCAGGAAATGCCGATCTTGCGGCAGTCAATGGTTGCCTCGGCCTGCCTCCACCGAACGGCCGACCCCGGCCTCGGTCCCACAGCGCGACCGGATGGGGTGCTCGGCTCAGGGCCGTCCGTTCTCGGCGGGGGTGACGGTGAGCCGGTGGCGGCTGCCGTCCCCGCTCGAGAACGGCCACAGCCGGTCGGCGTGCTCCACCAACTCGGCGAGCTGCTGCCGGGTCAGGCCGACCGAGGAGATCGAGGCGTGCACGTCGGCCCGGTACCGCCCGTCGTCGTCGCGGCCCAGCTTCGCCTCCGCGCGGACCTGCACGGTGTGCGCCTCGTCGGTGATCCCACCGGCCGCCTCCACGGCGGCGTGGTGCAGGCAGGACGCGAAGGCGGCGGCGAGCAGCTGCGAGGGAGTCAGGCCGGTGCAGTGCGGCGCCAGCGGCGAGGCGAGGGCGGTGGACAACACCTCGTCGTCGGTGTGGATGTGGCCGCCTTCGGCGGTCGCGGCGGCGACCTCGTTCAGCCAGGAACTCGGCATCGCGTTCCTCCCGTCACTCACCGCCCGGCTACCCGAGCCCGGTCCGGTGAAACCGGAACTCAGCCGCCGTGCCGGCTCCACTGGATCGCGGCCGCCGCCTCGGTGACCTCGGCGGCCGCCCGCTCCGTCCACGGGCTCACCGACGCCGGCCGCTGCCGTGGCAGCAGGGGTTGGTGCATCGGCACGTACACCCGCGCGTCCACCACCTCGGCCAGCAGCAGCGCCGCGACGAGGCTGCCCGGCCGTTGGGTCGGCTCCTCGGCGAGACAGCGCCGACACACCTCGGCCACCTCGGCGGGGAGCCCGGGAACCTCGGGCAGCGGCTGTGGCGGCTGCCGTCGGTCCGGGCCGAGTAGTTGGGTGACGCTGTCGGCCGGGTACGGCAGCCGCCCGGTCAGGCAGCAGTAGAGCAACACGCCGAGGGCGTACATGTCGGCCGCCGGGGTGGTGGGCGCCCGCCGCAGTTGCTCCGGGGCCAGATAGGCCGGCGTACCGACGACCATGCCCTTGGGGGTGGTGTCGGCGCTGCCGGCCGCGAGGGCGATGCCGAAGTCGAGCACCTTCACCCCGGACGGCGTCAGCATCACGTTGGCCGGCTTGACGTCACGGTGCACGATGCCGTGCGCGTGCGCGGCGGCCAGGGCGGCGCTCACCTCCGCGCACACCCGCACCGCGATCCGCCAGTCCAGCGGGCCACCGCGCAGGTGGGCGGCGAGCGTCTCGCCCGGCACCAGCTCCATCACGATGTACGGCGTCTCCCGGCCGGTGACCGTGGCGCAGGTACCGAAGTCGTGCACGTTGGCGACGTTGGGATGCACCAGCCGGGCGGCGGAGCGGGCCTCGGCCCGGATGCGTTCCACCGACGCCACCCCGTCCGGCTGCTCGGGGGAGACCAGCTTCACCGCCACCGGCCGGTCCAGCACCGCGTCGTGGGCCCGCCAGACCTCGGACATCCCACCGACGCCGATGCGCTGTTCGAGCCGGTACCGCCCGTCCAGCGTTCTCATCGACCGCCCCTTGCCCTCGTGCCGCGCCCGCCGGGCCTGCCTCGCCCGTGGCTTCGGCACCCGTACCCCACCTCCGATCAGGGCAAACCGGCCTCGGGCGGCGGCCGGTGCGTTAGCGTGCGAGCCGGGGGAGCGGTGATACCAGGGAGTCTGGAGGGGAACGGGTGATGAGTGAGGTGACCGTACGCTTTGTCGGTGGCCCGGCCCACGACCTGGTCCGGGAGCTACCGGCCGGCCCGGACGGTGCTCCGCCACGGTTGTGGGTGCTGCGGCGGCCCGAGTCGGCACCCACGCCGGCCGCCGACCATCTCTACGCCCGCCAACGGCCCGACGGGACGGTCTGGACGATGCGTTTCGTCCGTACCGACCCGGTCGGCGTGACCGAGTGAGAGACCGTCCGCGCGCACAGCCGGCTCACAGGGGCCGCACAAGTCACCCCCAGCGTGCCGGACCACGATGGGGTTCATGATGACCGAGGGTGAGGTCGGGCCGGGCCGGGTCGAGCTGCGCCGACCCGATGGTGAACCGGTCCGGGTGCTGGTGGTCGACGACGAACCCACCCTGACCGACCTGCTGTCGATGGCCCTGCGCTACGAGGGCTGGCAGGTGCGTACGGCCGGCGATGGGATGGCCGCCATCCGCGTCGCCCGTCAGTTCCAGCCGGACGCCGTGGTGCTCGACGTGATGCTGCCCGACCTCGACGGCTTCCAGGTGCTGCGCAGACTGCGCGAGGACAGCGAGGGCGTACCGGTGCTCTTCCTGACCGCCCGGGACGCGGTGGAGGAGCGGATCGCCGGGCTGACCGTGGGCGGCGACGACTACGTGACCAAACCGTTCAGCCTGGAGGAGGTGATCGCCCGGCTGCGGGCGCTGCTGCGCCGCTCCGGCTTCGCCGTCACCGCCCGTCAGGAAGCGGTGTTGACCGTCGGTGACCTGACGATGGACGAGGACAGCCACGAGGTGCGCCGGGACGGGCAGTTGGTCACCCTGACCGCCACCGAGTTCGAACTGTTGCGGTACCTGATGCGCAACCCCCGCCGGGTGTTGAGCAAGGCGCAGATCCTCGACCGGGTGTGGAACTACGACTTCGGCGGCCAGGCCAACGTGGTCGAGCTGTACATCTCGTACCTGCGCAAGAAGATCGACGCCGGCCGGCAGCCGATGATCCACACGCTGCGGGGCGCCGGGTATCTGCTCAAGCCGGCGGAGTGAGCGTGCCGGGTCGGTGGCTGGCGGGCTGGTCGCTGCGCACCCGCCTGGTGGTCACCCTGGTCGCCCTGCTGGCCGTGGTCAGCCTGGCCATCGGCGGTATCACCACGGCGGCGCTGCGGCACTTCCTGGTCTCCCGGCTGGACGAGCAACTGCTCCCGATGGTCGAGACCCGTACCGGGGCGCCCTGGGAGCCGGGCCCGGGAGCGCCGCCCTGGAACGACGTGCGGGTGCCCCGCGGCTTCCCACCCGGCACGATCAACGCCCGGATCGTCGACGGGCAGGTCATCGAGGCGTGGACGCTTATCGACCGGCAGGAGCGGGCGGTACCGGTCGACGAGGTCCCCGCGCTGGCCACCGTGCCCACCGACGGCCACGCGCACAGCCGCGACCTCGGCGACCGGGGCAGCTACCGGCTGGTCGCCCGGCAGTCGACCGGGGGAACGATCCGGGTGCTCGGAGTGCCGCTGTCCGGGGTGCAGGAGACCGTCGGGTGGATGGTGCTCGCCCAGGCCGGCGTCACCGCCGCCGGGCTGCTGGTCGCCGGCACCGCCGCCACGGTGATCGTCCGGGCCACCCTGCGCCCGCTGCGCCGGGTCGCCGCCACCGCCGGCCGGGTCAGCGAACTGCGGCTGGACCGGGGCGAGGTGGCGCTCTCCGAACGGGTCCCGGCCGCCGACACCGACCCGCGTACCGAGGTCGGCCAGGTCGGCGCCGCGCTCAACCGGATGCTCGGACACGTCGCCGCCGCGCTCGCCGCCCGCCAGGCCAGCGAGACCCGGGTACGCCAGTTTGTCGCCGACGCCAGCCACGAACTGCGTACGCCGCTGGCCGCGATCCGTGGCTATGCCGAGGTGGCTCGCCGGGGCCGTGACCGGGTGCCGGACGACGTGGCGCACGCGCTGCGCCGGGTCGAGTCGGAGAGCACCCGGATGACCAGCCTCGTCGACGACCTGCTGCTGCTGGCCCGGCTGGACTCCGGTCGGCCCCTCGCGGTCGAGCCGGTCGACCTCACCGCGCTGGTGGTGGACGCGGTCAGCGACGCGCACGCCGCCGGCCCGGAGCACCACTGGCAGCTCGACCTGCCCGAACAGGTCGTCCGCGTACCCGGCGATCCGGCCCGGCTGCACCAGGTGTTGGCGAACCTGCTGGCCAACGCGCGGGTGCACACCCCGCCAGGGAGCACCGTCACCACCAGCCTGCGACTGGCCGCCGACGCCGCCGAACTCAGCGTCACCGACGACGGCCCCGGCGTACCGCCCGAACTGCGGGCCGAGGTCTTCGAACGGTTCGCCCGGGGCGACAGTTCCCGGTCCCGCGCCCACGGCAGCACCGGACTCGGCCTGGCCATCGTCGCCGCCGTGGTGGCGGCCCACCACGGCAGCGTCGCCCTCGACAGCCGGCCCGGCCACACCGTGTTCACCGTCCGGCTGCCGAATCCCACAGCGGACGCATAGCCGACCCAAGGGCCGCCGCCCCGGCCGTACATCGGCGGGTCGCAGTCCAACAGCGTGCTGGAGTTGACGCTGGGCTCCAAGCGAATCCGAGCCATCGTGGACGGCGGAGGGCCGTGCTCGGCTGTCCGGCGCCGCCACGCGCCACAGCACCCGAGATCTTGGTACGAATACGCCCCCCAAAGGGCACATTCGTACCAAGATCTTTCCGATGGGCAGCGACCGGCGAACCCTGCGTGCCGCGACCGGCCGCCGGGCTCACGAGTCGACGGTCGGCAGCGGGGCGAACAGGTCGATTGCGTTGCCGTCCGGGTCGTGCACGACCGCGTAACGCTGTCCCCAGAAGGCGTCCCAGGGCGTCCGGTGGCCGTGACCACCGGCGGCGGTGAGTTCGGCGTACCAGTGGTCCACCTCGGCCGGGCTGGCGCAGCGGAAGGCCAGCGCGGTCCGGGCGCTCCCGACCGGTGGGGCCCAGTCGGGATCGAAGGAGCGGATGGTGTCGACGTCGTCCCAGGCGAGGCGCAGTCCGCTGGGCAGCCGCACCTCCACGTGTGGTTCGCGTTCCGCGCCGGGCGGGATGTCGATCCCGAGCCGGCGGTAGAAGGCCACGCTCCGGGCCATGTCCGTGGTGACCATGCCGACGAGGTCGAGTTCTGGGGTCATGGCCGCAGGCTACGCCCGGCCGGCGGCCACCGTCTTGAACGAAACGGACCGGGGAAGTGGGCGTTGTGCCCGACAGGACGCCGACGAGCACGTACGGTGGCAGAAGTCCGGCTAGATCGCCTAAATCCGAAATGCGAATGTTTGTCGGCGCGGCCGGAGGTCGACACGGCGAGGGGAAGGAGCGGTCGGTGAAGCACTTGGCGTACCTGGACGCGGGTTCCGGCAGCCTGATCGTGCAGGCGGTGGTCGGCGGGATCGCCGGCGTCGCGGTGGCCGCCAAGCTCTACTGGCGCAGACTGGTCAGCCGGTTCCGCCGCCAGCCCACCGACCAGAGCTGACCGGGGCCGGCATGGCGATCCCGCACCTGCGCGACGCCGCGCAGCCCGTACCGACGGGCACCGACCTGCGGCCCGAACCCGGCTCGTTCCGCGACCCGGCCAACCAGGTCTTCCACGCCGGCCAGGACGTGCTGCGCGCCCTCGACGAGACGGCGGCGGCGCACTGGCGGGCCCTGGCCGGCAGTGACTTCTTCCCGCCCCTGCTGGCCACCGGCAAGGTCTGCGGCACCGAGGAACTGCCGCCGGGCACGGCGCCCGAGCGGTGGGCGGCGATGCTGCGCCACGAGCGCATCCCCTTCGTCTCCCACCCGTACGAGTGGTCCTTCGCGATGCTGCGCGACGCCGCGCTGCTGCACCTGGAGATCCTCCGGGCGGCCCTGCCGGCGGGCTTCACCACCAAGGACGGCTCGGCGTACAACCTGCAGTGGCGGGGCACCGACCCGATCTTCATCGACGTGGGTTCGTTCGCCCCGCTGCGCGAGGGCGAACCCTGGGCCGGCTACCGGCAGTTCTGCCAGACGTTGCTCTACCCGCTGCTGCTCAACGCACATATCGGGGTGGACTTCCAGCCGTGGCTGCGGGCCCGGATCGACGGCATCGAACCGGACCAGATGGGCCGCCTCTTCCGGGGCACCCGCCGCCTGCTGCCCGGCGTGCTGACCCACGTTCACCTGCACGGCAGCGTGCAACGCCGCAACGCCGGCCGGAGCACCGCCGTCGTACGCGAGCAGTTGCGCGACGCCGGCTACAGCCGTGAGCTGGCGCTGGCCACCGTACGCGGGATGGAAAAGCTGGTCCGCCGGCTGGACCACCAGCCGCCGGAGAGCCACTGGGTGGACTACCAGCGCACCTGTGGCTACTCGGAGGACGACCGGGCGACCAAGGAACGGTTCGTCACCGCCGCCCTGGCCAGCGCCCCGCGACGGCGCCTCGTGCTCGACCTCGGCGCCAACGACGGCCGGTACGCCCGGCTCGCCGCCCGACACGCCGGCTACGTCGTCGCCGTGGAACAGGATCCGGCGGTGGTCGACCGGCTCTACCGCACCCTGCGGGGCGAGGGTGAGCGGCGGATCCTGCCGCTGGTCATGGATCTCGCCGACCCGTCGCCCGGCGGCGGTTGGCGCGGGAGGGAACGGGCCTCCTTCGCCGCCCGCACCGGCGCGGACACCGTGCTCGCCCTGGCCCTGGTGCATCACCTGGCGATCGGTCGTAACGTGCCACTGCCCGAGGTGATCTCCTGCCTCACCGCCCTGGCCGCCCCCGGCGGCCGGCTGGTGGTGGAGTTCGTCCACCCCGAGGACCCGATGGCCCGCCGGCTGCTGGCCAACAAACCCGACGGGATCTTCCCCGACTACCGGCGGGACGCCTTCGAGGCGCTGCTCGCCGCGCACGGCACGGTCGAGCAACGGCTGGAGCTGCCATCGGGCAGCCGGACCCTGTACCAGGTGGCGCTGGGTGGCTGACCAGCCCACCACCGGGCGGCGGGTGCGCCGCTGGCAGTGGGGGTGGGGCGGCTGGCGGGCCGAGGTCGGCCGGCTGCTGGAGGTCGCGGCACTGCTCGGCCTGGTGATCACCCAACCGCTGCTGGACGTGCTCGGCCGCAGCCCGGACTTCTTCCTGTTCCACCGGGCCGACCGCCGGGAGATCCTGCTGCTGGTGGCCCTGATCGCGGTGCTGCCGACGGCGGCGATCGGGCTGCTCGGCCTGATCTGCGGACTGCTCGGGCCGGCCGTCCGCGCGGGCACCCATGCCCTGCTGGTGGGCCTGCTGGTCGCCGCGTTGGCGGTGCAGGTCGGCCGGCACCTCACCCCGCTGCGGGGCGTACCGCTGCTGCTGGCGGCCGTCGTGGCCGGTGCCGCCGGGGCGCTCGCCCACCGGCGGTGGCGGGCCCCGGGCCGGATGCTGCGGGTGGCCAGCCTGGGGCCGCTGATCTTCGTCGGGCTGTTCCTGTTCGCCTCGTCGACCGCGCCGGTGGTGCTGCCGCGCGGCGACGGCGGTGCGGCCGGCACCGCCACCGGCAGCCTGCACCCGCCGGTGGTCATGCTGGTCCTCGACGAACTGCCGCTGGTCTCCCTGCTCGGCCCGGACGGCGGCATCGACGCGCAACGGTTCCCGAACTTCGCCGAACTGGCCGCCGGCTCCACCTGGTACCGCAACGCCACCGGCGTGAGTGGCTGGACACCGTACGCGCTGCCGGCGATGTTGACCGGCCGCTACCCGGCCCAGCCGTACGCCCCGCACTACTCGCACTACCCGGACAACCTCTTCACCGCCTTCGGCGGGCTGTACGACATCCGCGCCGAGGAGAGCATCACCCGCCTCTGCCCACCCAGCCGCTGCGAGCAGCCGGTCATGCCGGAACAGGGGCTCGGCGTGCTGGTCCGCGAGACCGGCCGGCTGCTGCGCCAGGTGACCGCGCCGCAGGACAGCCGGATCGACCCGGAGAACTCCTACCGGGAACGCACCGCCGAGGAGGCGGGCATCGACGCCGCCGAGCCGGTACCGGACGACCCGAAGTTCCGCTGGGACAGCTTGAACGTCAACCAGCCGGCGCGGTTCACCAGCTTCCTCAACGGCCTGACCCCGTCGCCCCGCCCCACGCTGCACTTCCTGCACCTGCTGATGCCGCACTCGCCGTGGGCGTACCTGCCCTCCGGTGCCCGCTACGAGGCGCCGGAGGAGTTCCCCAACGAGGGCGACGGGTGGGTGGACCTGGCCCGCGCCCGCCACCTGGCGCAGCTCGGCTACACCGACCGCCTGATCGGCGAGACGCTGCGCAAGCTGCGCGAGACCGGGCTGTGGGACCAGGCGTTGGTGGTGGTCACCGCCGACCACGGGGTCAGTTTCACCAAGGGGGCGCAGGGGCGCGGGATGGACGCCATCCGGGCCGCCGCCGACGAGGTGGCCTGGGTGCCGATGTTCGTCAGGACGCCGGGACAGCGCGCCGGCCGGGTCGACGACCGTAACTGGGAACACGTCGACCTGCTGCCCACCATCGCCGACGAGGCCGCCATCCGGCTGCCCTGGCCGGTCGACGGCCGGTCCGCCCGCCAGACCCCGCGTACCGAGCCGGGGAAGGTGTTCTACGACCGCCCGGCCGAACCGACGCCGATCAGCGGCGGCGTGCCGGCCCCGCTGCCACCGCCGGCCCCGCATCCGCTCGTCGGTACCGCCGTGGGGGACGCGCCGCCCGGCGGGACCGTCCGCGTCGGCGGCCAGGACGGCCTGCGCGCCGTCGACCCGGACAGCGGCCAACTACCGGCGCTGATCTGGGGCACCCTGCCCGACCAGGTCCCCGACGGCACGCTGCTGGCGGTGGCCGTGAACGGCACCATCGCCTCGGTGGTGCCGGTGGTCGCCCCGGACCCGGGGGGCCGGCGGTTCGCCGCGTTGGTCGCCGACGACCGGGTCTTCCGGGCCGGCGCGAACCGGCTCGACCTGTACCTGGTCGAGCCGGCGGGCACCCTCCGACACCTCACCATTTCCTGAGTCGCGGCGGCGGCGGCGGGCGCCGGCCTGACTGACCCGTCGCACAGTTCCGTTTCGCTCGCGTGCTTCCACGCTCCGTGCGCTCTCCGTTCCTGTCCGTCCTGCTCGTCGGGGTTTCCCAGCCCCGTGGTCGGGAATCGGGTGACGCATACCTCACCGCCGAACCACGGCGGGCGGTGTCGCCGCAACCGCAATTACGGTAGAAGCGAAGGCAATTCAACGTAGATCTGCCGGCGAAGCGAGGAAACACATGACGGAAGTCAAGCTCGACCACCCCGGCGGGCAGCTGTCGATGCCGGTACATTCCGCGGTCGAGGGCCCCGCCGGTGTCGGTGTGGGCAAGCTGCTGAAGGAAACCGGGCTGACGACGTACGACCCGGGTTTCGTCAACACCGCCGCCTGCTCGTCCGCGATCACCTACATCGACGGGGACGCGGGCATCCTGCGTTACCGGGGTTACCCGATCGAGCAGCTGGCCGAGAAGAGCTCCTTCCTGGAGGTCTCCTACCTGCTGATCTACGGTGAGCTGCCGACCAGCGAGCAGCTGACCGAGTTCAGCGAGCGGATCCGCCGGCACTCGCTGCTGCACGAGGAGATGCGCCGGTTCTTCGACGGCTTCCCCCGGGACGCGCACCCGATGGCGGTGCTCTCCTCGGCGGTCAGCGCCATCTCCACGTTCTACCAGGACAGCCTGGACCCGTTCGACGCCCAGCACGTGGAGATGTCCACGGTCCGGCTGATGGCGAAGGTCCCGACCATCGCCTCGTACGCCTACAAGAAGTCCATCGGGCAGCCGCTGCTCTACCCGGACAACTCGCTGGGCTACGTGGAGAACTTCCTGCGGATGACGTTCGGCGTGCCGGCGGAGCCGTACGAGGTCGACCCGGTGGTGGCCCGGGTGCTGGACATGCTGTTCGTGTTGCACGCCGACCACGAGCAGAACTGCTCCACCTCGACCGTGCGCCTGGTGGGCTCCAGCAACGCCAACCTGTTCGCCTCGGTCTCCGCCGGCGTGAACGCGCTGTTCGGCCCGCTGCACGGCGGCGCCAACCAGGCGGTGCTGGAGATGCTGGAGCGGATCCAGGCCGACGGCGGTGACGTGCAGTCCTTCGTCCGCAAGGTGAAGGACAAGCAGGACGGCGTCAAGCTGATGGGCTTCGGCCACCGGGTCTACAAGAACTACGACCCGCGTGCCGCGATCGTGAAGAAGGCGGCCCAGGACGTGCTCGGCCGGATGGCCACGCCCGACCCGCTGCTCGACATCGCCATGGAGCTGGAGGAGATCGCCCTCGCCGACGACTTCTTCGTCTCCCGGCGGCTCTACCCGAACGTGGACTTCTACACCGGCCTGATCTACAAGGCCATGGGCTTCCCGACGAAGATGTTCACCGTGCTGTTCGCGCTCGGTCGACTGCCCGGCTGGATCGCCCAGTGGCGCGAGATGATCAACGACCCGGAGACCAAGATCGGCCGCCCGCGGCAGATCTACACCGGCGCCGCCGAACGCGACTACCTCCCGCTCGAAAAGCGCTGACCGGTAAGGAAGGGCACCTTCCTAACGCCTCCGGTAGAGGAAGGTGCCCTTCTTAACATCTCGCCCCTGCCGCGACACGACGACGGCCGCCGCCCCTGGATCGGGGGTCGGCGGCCGTCGTGGTCCGCGGGGAGGGGGTTTGTGCCCCGCGGCGGTCAGTGAATCGTGTGGTCGTGGTCGTCTTCGGTGCCCGCCGTGGTGGGCAGCGAGCCGAGCACCTGGTTGATCACGTGGATCCGGGCGTTGGCCGCCTGGTAGTCCGCGCACACCGTGTCGGCCCGGTCGGCGATGCGGGCGCCCTGGTCCTGGCCGGTGACGGTCAATCGGGTACCGGCGAGGGTGGTCGCGCTGCCGGCGTCGACCAGTTCGGCCACCGGCATCGGCCCGGTGACCACGTGGTCGCGCAGCAGTTCGCGCAGCTTGTCGGTGTCCTGCAGGAGCAACTCGTCCAGGTTGGTCCGGGAGAACTTGGCGGTGAACGCGTCGTCGGTCGGGGCGAGGATGGTCACCCCCGGCGATCCGGTCAGCTCGCTGGCCAGGCCGGTGGCCCGGACGGCCGCCTCGAACGTGGTGAGCACCGGAATCCATTGCAGGGCCTGGTCTGCGGGCTGGCCGACCAGGGAGTTGGGATTGCCCGGCTCGTCACCGGCCGGCAACTGGTCGCACAGCGAACCGGTCACCGCGACCGCGATCGGCGGGCTGGCCGGCGTCGGGTCGGATCCGCTGGTGCATCCGGCCGCCGCGACGAGCAGGGCTACGGCCGTACCGGCGAGCGTCACCCGCGCGCGGCGGGCGCCCGGCCGCGCGAGCCGAGCAAAGGTGTCGGTCACGATCTCTCCACTGTGGCTGGTGAGGGGTACCGGCAGGCCGGGCGCGGAACCGGCCTGCCGGTACGACGGTCATCGGTACGAAGGTGTCACAGGCTGGCGCACTGGTTGAACTTCGGACCGCTGACCGAGTTGGCGACCTCCAGGTTGGCCGGCGCCGGGCTGTTGCCGGTGCAGCCGAGGGGGCCGTTGACGGTGTTACCGGCGACCAGCGGTGCGCTGCCGGTGCTGTTGACCACGTTGACCGGGCCGCTCACCTTGTTGCCGACCAGGACCACCGGGCCCCGGGTGCCGGTGACGTTCACCGGGCCGTTGACCGTGCTGTCGGTCAGGACGAACCCGGCCGCACCGCTGGCGTCCACCGGCCCGTTGATCGAGCCGCCGTTGACGATCAGCGTGGCACCCGGCTGGACCCGGACCGGGCCCCGAACGGTGGCGCCGTCCAGGCAGGCCACCCCGGAGACGGTCAGCGGACCGTTGTGCGTACCGGTCAGGGTCGGGGCGATCCGCTCACCGACGACCAGGCCCTCAGCGGCCCGCTCGTCGAGCAGCAGCGGCACCAGACCCCGCTCCGGCTGCGACAGCGGGACCAGGTAGCCGTCGGCAACCTTGATCACCTTCCAGCCGTGGGCGGCGAGGCGCTGCGCCACCGTGGTCTGCCGGCCGCTCGGGCCGTCGGTACGCGCCCCGTTGTACTGCTCCTCGGTGAGCTTGTAGGCACACGGCACCTGCTCCAGGATCTGGTCCTCACGCGGCGCGTCCACCGGCGGCGGGGTGTCGCCCGGGTGCGGGGCCGGGTACGCCTCGATCGGGCGGGAACCCCGGAAGACGATCCGGCCGTCGTTCGCCGACTGGAACTTGATCGCCTCGGCCCGGGCCGCGGTGATGTTGCCGACGTTCGCCCCGTGGTACGCCAGGAACTGGTTGAACGTCCACAGCGCCGAGTAGGTCTTACGCCGGCGGTTGTTGGCGGTGTTGCTCTCGTCCGGCCGGGTCGGTCCACCGGAGCTGCGCAGCTCCAGCAGCGAGTTGACCACGTTCTTCAGGCCGAGGGTGTTGCGCAGGATGGTCTCCTCGCCCAGGCCGACGCTGGCCCCGGTGCAGCCGTACGGGCAGGCCCACCAGCCGTCCTTGGCGCCCTCGGTGTACATGTGGCCTTCGATCATGTTCTGCGACTCGTCAAAGATCCCCTGGGCCACGTTCTGGTGGCGCGGCGGCAGCATCGGCAGGTCACCGGTGTTGGTGTTGCCGTACTCGTGCCCGTCGTAGCTGGCGATCGGCCGGTAGTCGCGGACCATCTCGACGAAGGTCTGGGTCTCCGGCTGACGGATCAGCGAGTAGTCCCGGTTCAGGTCCTGACCGGTGGAGTTGCCCCGGCTGTTGGCCGCCCGGCCGTCACCGTTGATGGTCGGCAGGATCAGCATGGTGGTCTTCGACAGCAGGTCGAGGGTGGTGGGGTCCTCGGTGAAGGCCAGCTGCCGGGCCATGATGAAGCACGCCTCGCGGTCACCCGGCTCGTTGCCGTGCACGTTGCAGTTGACCAGCAGCGGGTTCGTCGCGGCCACCGCGTCCGGGGTCGCCGGCGGGGTGGGGTAGCCGATCACGAACATGTTGATCGGCCGGTTGTTGATGGTCCGGCCGAGCTCCACCACGCGGACCCGGTCGCTCAGCTCGTCGATCGCCGCGGTGTACGCGTACTCGTTGACGTCGCTGGTGTACTGCGCGCCCAGCGTGGTCTCCCACTGCGTACGCAGGTTCTGCCCGGGGGTGTTCAGGTCGCCCCAGTGCGCCTTGGTGGTGCCGGTGACCGGAGCCGAGTACGGCTGCGCGGTGGTGCCGAAGCGGGCCCGGACGCGCCACTGGAACCGGTTGCCGGGGGCGAAGCCGGCGTCGGCGAAGGTGGGCTCGGAGTTATTGATCTGACGGTTCGGGCGCCAGACTCCGACGATCACGGAGTTGCCGGTGGTGGTGTCGTCGGCGGCGACCGGGGTGCGCTCGATCTGGTAGTCGGTGGCCCCGTCGACGTGGGTCCAGGCCAGCGTCGCGTACCCGTCGCTCTGGACGACCGTCAGGCCCTGCACCTGGTTCGGCTCCGCCTGCATCTGCAGGGCGGTTCCCGCCAACTGGCCGTGGGCCTGGGCGGGCAACGCGGTAGCCGCGAGGATGGCGGCGAGCAGACTGGAGAAGACACCGGCCGTTGTCCGTCTGTATCTCAAGGGGGATCTCCAAACAGGAGGGATGGCTGGGTATCGACCAGCACACCCGGATCGCGCCGGTCACGGGGCTGCGAGCTGGGAATCTTGAGGATCATCTGAGGTTCGCGGGCCGCTGCGCGGTCGCCGGCTCAGGCGGCTCGCAACCGATAACCGACACCGCGTACGGTTTCCACCAGTCCGGCGTCGTCCAGCTTGCCGCGCAGCGCCGCGACGTGTACGTCCAGGTTGTGTCGGGTCGCCCAGGTGGTCTGCCACACCTCCAGCTGAAGGCGGTCCCGGGGCACCACCGTGCCCGCCTGCCGGGCCAGCGCCACCAGCAGGTCGAACTCCTTACGGGACAGGGCGACCTCCCGGTCGGCGACCCAGACCCGCCGGGCGTCCACGTCGATGCGCAGCGGGCCGACCTGCAGGGCGGTCACGGTCCGGACGGTACGGGTGGTCCGCCGCATCACCGCCTCGATGCGTGCCTGCAACTCCACCATCGAGAACGGCTTCACCACGTAGTCGTCGGCGCCGGCCCGCAACCCCGCCACCCGGTCGTGTTCCTCGGCGCGGGCGGTCACCGCGATGATGGCGACCACCTCGTTGTGCTGGCGGATCCGCCGGCACACCTCCAGGCCGTCGCGGTCGGGCAGGTTCATGTCGAGCAGAATGAGGTCGACTGGCTCGGCCTCGACCGCCTCGGCGGCCGTGACCGCCTGCACCACCTCGTGCCCCCGCCGTCGCAGCGCCGAGGCGAGCCCCGCCGACACGCGCAGATCGTCTTCCACCAGGAGCACCCGCAACCGACACCCTCCTCGACCCACCCCCGCTGGATGTACGCGAGTCTGTCGGATGTGAACCGGCGTTGACCAGTGCGGATACAAGATCGTAACGGCAGAATCGGCTACCCGAACGGGCCTGCCCGACGACGCGAAACGGCAGGCGTCCGGCCTTCGCGCTGGGACCCCGCCGTCGCCGGAGCCCGCCACCCGACGTGCTCCCCGTGCCGCCTCCCTTTCGGTCATCACTGACCGTGACGCCGATTCGCCCCCTCCCACCATCCCCCACGCGCTTTGCTCTGCTTCACCCCACGCAACGCTCGCGTTCCGTGTCCATCGCGGTGCGGCACTTGCGGTCGTTGCCGATCGGTCGACGAAGCCCGCGGCGATCTGGATCGCGGCCAGCGAGGCGGGCATCCTGATGCAGCTCAGGCGCCGTTGCGTCGGTTGAAGCAGAGCAAAGCGTGGGCGGGGGTGGTGGGGACTCGGCCGGGCGGGGGTGGTGGGGACTCGGCCGGGCGGGGTCAGCGCAGGCCGGCGGCGACCAGCAGGTTGCCCTCCGGCACCACGGCGCCCTGCCGGCCGTACGCCATCTGCCGGGCGGCCCGTTCGGCGGTGAAGCCGGGCGCCTGGGCGATGGCCGCCGCGTAGGTGGCCCCGGTGCGGCTGGCGATGGCGGCCCAGCCGTACTGCTCGTGCACCATGGCGCGGGCCCGGCGGGCCAGCGACCGGGCTCGCTCGGTGTCGGAGAGCAGGGTGTGCACCGCGTCGGCCAACGCCTGCGGGTCGTGGGGGCGGAAGGTCATGCCGGTGACGCCCGGCTCGACGATCTCGGCGAGCCCACCGGTCTCGGCGACCGCGAGCGGCGCACCGGCGGCGGCCCCCTCCAGGGCGACCATGCCGAACGGCTCGTAGATGCTGGGCACCGCGAAGCAGTCCGAGGCGGCCATCACCGCCGGCAGGTCCGTCCCGCCGAGGAAGCCGGGCAGGCTGACCGTGCCGGCCAGGCCGAGCCGGTGCACGTCGGCCTCCAGTTCGGCCCGGTACGGGCCGTCGCCGACGATCACCGCGCGCAGCCCGGGGTGCCGCTCCCGCAGTCGGGGCAGCCCGGCGAGCAGGTGCTGCACGCCCTTTTCGTACACCAGCCGGCCGGCGAAGGTGACCAGCGGACCGTCCCCGGCGAACCGGGCCCGCGCCTGCGCGACCGCGCTGGCCGGCACCCGCCAGCGGTGCGGCTCCACCCCGTTGGGCACCACGTCGACCCGGCCGGCGGGCACGCCGAACAGCCCGGTCACCTCGTCGCGCATGTAGCCGGAGCAGACCACCACCCGGGTCGACTCGGTGCCGAGCCACTGCTCGACACCGTGGATGGTGCGGTTCATCTCGCCGGGCAGCCAGCCCTGGTGCCGGCCCGCCTCGGTGGCGTGGATGGTGCTGACCAGCGGCAGGTCGAGGTGTTCGCGCAGGGTCATCGCGGTGTGCGCGACCAGCCAGTCGTGGGCGTGGATGACGTCGTACCCGCCGGTGTCGGCGGCGCGCAACGCGGCCCGGGTGAGCGTGTGGTTGAACGCCATGGTCCAGGCCAGCAGGCTCTCGGTGGCCAGCGGGAAGGTCACCGGGTCCTCGGCGGCGCGGACGACGCGGACACCGTCGACGTACTCCTCCAGCGGGGCGCCCTCGGCGTGACGGGTGACGACGGTGACCTCGTGGCCGGCGGCGGCCAGGGCCACCGACAGGGCGTGCACGTGCCGGCCGAGGCCGCCCACGAGCACCGGCGGGTACTCCCAGGACAGCATCAGGATGCGGTGGGTCCGCGGCGGGGTGGCCGGGCCGGGCTGGGCCGGGATCTGGGGTCGCGAGGTGAGGGTGGGCCGGTGGACCCGGTCCGTGGCGGTGGCGGTCCGCCCGCCGACCCGCAGGGTCGTCACATCAGTCTCCGTCCGTGCAGGAGGGAACGCGCCGGCGTCGGTGGCGGCGAAGGAACAGCGTTGGGTTTCGGACACGCGCGGACGTGTCCGGCGGTGCGAGGATCGAGGCGCGCGACCACGCGCCGACCGATCGGCACGATCACCGGCGCGCGGGCAGTTGCCCGCAAACAAGGAAACGTCATGCTGGCCGGTTCCGCACCTTGAGGACGGTCACAGTGACAGACGGCACCACAGGGATCCATTCGGGGTCGGTCGGGCGGATACCCGGCATTCACCCGATCGGATGGATTGGCGGCGGACCGGGCGGGGCATTACCGCCCCGCGCATCACCCGGGCTCCGCCGGACGATGTGCTCATGGTGCGGGCGCGCGCTCATGATTCTTGGCCTAAGGAGCGACATGCAGGTCTGGCCGGGTGAGCGGTATCCCCTCGGCGCCACGTACGACGGGATGGGCACCAACTTCGCGATCTTCTCCGAGGTGGCCGAGCGGATCGAACTCTGCCTCTTCGACGAGTGGGACGTGGGCACCGAACGCCGGGTCGAGCTACGCGAGGTGGACGCGTACGTCTGGCACGCGTACATCCCGGGGCTCGGGCCGGGGCAGCGGTACGGCTACCGGGTGCACGGGCCGTACGACCCGGCGAACGGGCTGCGCTGCAACCCGCACAAGCTGCTCATCGACCCGTACGCCAAGGCGATCGACGGGGATGTGCGCTGGGATCCGGCGGTCTACGACTACACCCACGGCGACCCGGAGCGGATGAGCGAGACCGACTCGGCGCCGTACATGCCCAAGTCGGTGGTGGTGAACCCGTACTTCGACTGGGGCAACGACGCACCGCCGCGCATCCCGTACCACCACTCGGTCATCTACGAGGCGCACGTACGCGGGCTGACCATGCGGCTGCCCGGCATCCCCGAGGAACTGCGCGGCACGTACGCCGGCATCGCCGCACCGCCGATGATCGAGCACCTGACCCGGCTCGGCATCACCGCCATCGAGCTGATGCCGGTGCACCAGTTCGTCAACGACCACCGCCTGGCCGACCTGGGCCTGCGCAACTACTGGGGCTACAACACCATCGGCTTCTTCGCCCCGCACCACGCCTACTCGGCGCTGGGCCACCTCGGCCAGCAGGTGCAGGAGTTCCGGGGCATGGTCAAGGCGCTGCACGCGGCCGGCATCGAGGTCATCCTCGACGTGGTCTACAACCACACCGCCGAGGGCAACCACCTCGGCCCGGCGCTCAGCTTCAAGGGCGTCGACAACCCCAGTTACTACCGCCTGTCGGAAGAGAACCGGCAGTACTACGTCGACTACACCGGCACCGGCAACAGCCTCAACGTCCGCAGCCCGCACTCACTGCAACTGATCATGGATTCGTTGCGGTACTGGGTGACCGAGATGCACGTCGACGGCTTCCGCTTCGACCTGGCCGCCACCCTGGCCCGGGAGTTCTACGAGGTGGACCGGCTCTCCACCTTCTTCGAGGTGGTGCAGCAGGACCCGGTGGTCAGCCGGGTCAAGCTGATCGCCGAGCCGTGGGACGTCGGCCCCGGCGGCTACCAGGTCGGCAACTTCCCGCCGCAGTGGACCGAGTGGAACGGCAAGTACCGGGACACCGTCCGCGACTTCTGGCGCGGCGAACCGGCCACCCTGGCCGAGTTCGCCTCCCGCATCTCCGGCTCCGCCGACCTCTACCAGGACGACGGCCGCCGGCCCTTCCACAGCATCAACTTCGTCACCTGCCACGACGGGTTCACCCTGACCGACCTGGTGTCGTACAACGACAAGCACAACGAGGCCAACGGGGAGGAGAACCGGGACGGGGAGAGCCACAACCGCTCCTGGAACTGCGGCGTCGAGGGCGACACCGACGACCCCGGGGTGCTCGCCCTGCGGGCCAAGCAGCGGCGCAACTTCATCGCCACCCTGCTGCTGTCCCAGGGCGTACCGATGATAGGTCACGGCGACGAGTTGGGCCGCACCCAGCGGGGCAACAACAACGCCTACTGCCAGGACAGCGAACTCGCCTGGATCGACTGGGACAACGTCGACACCGAGTTGCTGGACTTCACCCGCCGGCTGGTCGAGTTCCGCCGCCGACACCAGGTGTTCCAGCGCCGTCGCTTCTTCACCGGCCTGCCGGTACGCGGCCGGGAGGTCGACGAACCCCTGCCCGACCTGGCCTGGTACACCCCCGACGGGCGGCAGATGACCGGCGAGGACTGGGGCAACGACTTCGGCCGCTCGGTGGCGCTCTTCGTCAACGGCGAGGGCATCCGGGAACGCGGCCAGTACGGCCAACGCCACCACGACGCCTCGTTCTGGCTCTGCTTCAACGCCCACGACGCGCCCCTGGACTTCACCCCGCCGCCGGCCGAGTTCGGTCACCGCTGGGAGATCGTGATCAGCACCGCCGAACCCGACCAGGACAAGGGCACCACCATCGAGGCCGGTGGCACGGTCTGCGTACCGGACCGCTCCCTGGTGGTGCTGGAGAGGGTCGCCTGAGATGACCGCCAAGCCCCTCGGCGCCACCTACCGGGTGCAGGTGCGCCCCGACTTCGACCTGGACGCCACCGCCGGCCTCGCCGGCTACCTCACCGACCTCGGGGTAACCCACCTCTACAGCGCACCGCTGCTGACCGCCGCCCCGGGCAGCGCGCACGGCTACGACGTGGTCGACCACCGTCAGGTCAACCCGGAACTCGGCGGCGAGGCCGCCCGGCAACGGTTGCTGCGGGCGCTGCGTACCGTCGGGCTGGGCCTGGTCGTGGACATCGTGCCCAACCATGCCGGGGTCGCCGTACCGGCCGCCAACCCGGCCTGGTGGGACGTGCTGCGCCGGGGACGCGACTCGGCGTACGCCGGCTGGTTCGACATCGACTGGGACCGGGGCCGGCTGCTGCTGCCGGTGCTCGCCGAGGGCCCCGACGCGCTGGCCGACCTCACCCTCGCCGACGGGGAACTGCGCTACCACGAGCACCGCTTCCCGGTCGCCGACGGCACCGGCGAGGGCAGCCCCCGCGAGGTACACGACCGGCAGCACTACGAGCTGGTGTCCTGGCGGCGCGGCGACGCCGAGCTGACGTACCGCCGGTTCTTCGCCGTGTCCAGCCTGGCCGGGCTGCGGGTGGAGGATCCCGAGGTGTTCGCCGCCACCCACGAACTGATCCTGGCCTGGGTGGCGGCCGGCGAGGTCGACGGCATCCGGGTCGACCACCCCGACGGGCTGCGCGACCCGGCCGGCTACCTGGCCCGGTTGCGCGCCGCTGCCCCCGACGCCTGGCTGGTGGTGGAGAAGATCCTGGAGTACGGCGAGGAGCTGCCGGCCTGGCCGGTCGACGGCACCACCGGCTACGACGCCCTCGCGGCGGTCTCTGGCCTGTTCGTCGACGGCGACGCCGAAGCCGACTTCACCGCCCTGGACACCCGGCTGGTAGGCCGGGCCACCTCCTGGGCGGACCTGACCCACGACACCAAACTCGGTGCCGCCACCCGACTGCTCGCCGCCGAACTGACCCGGCTGGCCGCGCTCGCCCCCGACGTCGACACCGACGCCGCCCGCGCCGCCCTGGCCGAGTTGGCCGCCGCGTTCCCGGTCTACCGGGGCTACCCGCCCGACGGGGCCCGGCACCTGGCCAACGCCCGCGCCGAGGCCGGCCGCCGCCGCACCGACCTGACCGGGGCGTTGGACGCGGTCACCCGTCGGCTGCGTGACCCCGACGACGAGCTGGCCCGCCGCTTTCCGCAGTACACCGGTGCGGTGATGGCCAAGGGGGTGGAGGACACCGCCTACTACCGGTGGACCCGGTTCGTCGCGCTCAACGAGGTCGGCGGCAGCCCCGCCCACTTCGGCACCCGGCCCGGCCGGTTCCACCGCTTCGCCGCCGCCCGGCACGAGCGCTGGCCGGCGAGCATGACCACCCTGTCGACCCACGACACGAAACGTGGCGAGGACGTCCGGGCCCGCCTCGCCGTCCTCGCCGAGGTGCCGCAACGCTGGGCGGAACTGGTCACCGGCTGGATGGCGGCGGTGCCGCTGCCCGACGCCTCCCTGGCCCACCTGCTCTGGCAGACCGCCGTCGGTGCCTGGCCCGTCGACCGCGAGCGGCTGCACGCGTACGCCGAGAAGGCCGCCCGGGAGGCGGCGGCCTCGACCAGCTGGACCGACCCCGATCCGGCCTTCGAGCAGGCCCTGCACGCCCTGGTCGACGCCGTGTACGACGATCCGGCGGTGCACGCCTCGGTGAGCGCCTTCGCCGCCGAGATCACCCCGGCCGGCTGGTCCAACTCCCTCGGTCAGAAACTGATCCAACTCGCCATGCCCGGCACACCCGACACCTACCAGGGCACCGAGCTGTGGGACAACTCCCTGGTCGACCCGGACAACCGCCGCCCGGTGGACTTCGCCGTACGCCGGGAACTGCTGGCCCGGCTCGACGCCGGCTGGCAGCCGGCGGTGGACGCCACCGGCGCGGCCAAGCTGCTCGTGGTCTCCCGCACCCTGCGCGCCCGCCGCGACCGCCCGGAACTGTTCGGCGACTACCAGCCGGTCGTCGTGCACGGCCCCGCCGCCCGGCACGCCGTCGCCTTCGACCGGGGCGGCGCGGTCGCCGTCGCCACCCGCCTGCCGCTGCGCCTGACCGCCGACGGCGGCTGGCGCGACACCACCCTGTCACTGCCCGTTAAACAGATGTCTTGCCTGTTCACCGGGCGGGTCTACAGTGATGGACGGGTCCGCGTCGCGGATCTGTTGGCCAACTATCCCGTCGCGCTGCTGGTGCCCACCACCTGACCCGGGAGGCTGCGTCATGTCCGAATTCACGGTCTGGGCGCCCGAGGCGAAACGGGTACGGCTGCGCCTGCCCGGCGTCGCCGACCACGAGATGAGAGCCGGCCGCGGTGGCTGGTGGCGGGTCGAGGTGCCGGGCGCCGGCCCCGACTACGCGTTCCTGCTGGGCGACGACGACCAGCCGCTGCCCGACCCCCGGTCGAGGTGGCAGCCCGACGGGGTGCACGGTCCCAGCCGGGTCTACGACCACTCGGCCTTCACCTGGACCGACGACTCCTGGACCGGCCGGCAACTGCCCGGCAGCGTCCTCTACGAGCTGCACGTCGGCACGTTCACCCCGGAAGGCACCTTCGACGCCGCCATCGGCAAGCTCGACCACCTGGTCGAACTCGGCGTCGACATGATCGAACTGCTGCCGGTCAACGCCTTCAACGGCGAGCACAACTGGGGGTACGACGGCGTCTGCTGGTTCGCCCCGCACGAACCGTACGGCGGCCCCGACGGCCTCAAACGGCTGGTCGACGCCGCCCACGCCAAGGGTCTGGGGGTGATCCTCGACGTCGTCTACAACCATTTCGGGCCCTCCGGGGCCTACGCGCCGCTGTTCGCGCCGTACCTCAGTGACCGCAACACCCCCTGGGGACAGGCCGTCAACCTGGACGGCCCACACTCCGACGGGGTCCGCCGCTTCATCCTCGACAGCGTGCTGATGTGGCTGCGCGACTACCACGTCGACGGCCTGCGGCTGGACGCCGTGCACGCGCTGCCCGACACCCGCGCGGTCCACCTGCTGGAGGAGATCGCCGTCGAGGTCGAGAGTCTGTCGGTGCATCTGGGCCGCCCGCTGTCCCTGATCGCCGAATCCGACCTCAACGACCCCCGGCTGATCACCCCACGCGAGGCCGGCGGCTACGGCCTGCACGCCCAGTGGAACGACGACGCCCACCACGCCCTGCACACCCTGCTCACCGACGAGGAACACGGCTACTACGGCGACTTCGGCACCATGGAATGCCTCGCCGAGGTGCTACGCGGCGCCTTCTTCCACACCGGCACCTGGTCCAGCTTCCGCCACCGCCAACACGGCCGCCCCGTCGACCAGCGCACCCCCGGCCACCGCTTCGTCGCCTACCTGCAGAACCACGACCAGGTCGGCAACCGCGCCACCGGCGACCGGCTGACCGCCAGCGTGTCACCGGCGATGCTGCGCGTCGGCGCGACCCTGCTGATGGCCGCACCGTTCACCCCGATGCTGTTCATGGGGGAGGAGTGGGCCGCCTCCACCCCCTGGCAGTACTTCACCAGCCACCCCGAGCCGGAGCTGGCCACCGCCGTCGTCGCTGGTCGGCGTCGGGAGTTCGCCACACACGGCTGGTCCTCGGCCGAGGTGCCGGACCCGCAGGACCAGCAGACGTTCGTACGCTCCCGGTTGGACTGGGCCGAGCTGGAAAAACCCGAACACCGCGCGATGTACGACTTCTACCGCCGGCTCATCGCGTTGCGGAAATCCCGCCCGGAACTGTCCGACCCGCACCTGTTCGCCATCGACGTACGCCACGGCGACCGCTTCCTGGTGATGCGGCGCGGCGGCTGCCTGGTCGCCGCCAACCTCGCCCACCAGCCCCAACGGGTGACCCTGCCCGGCGTGGCGCGCCGAGTGCTCCTGGCCACCGGCGAGGGCGTCACCGTCCAACGCGACCGCATCGAACTACCAGCGGAAACAGCAGCCATCGTCGCGCTCTGACAAGCCGGCGGCCGGCAGGAGGGCGGTGGAGGCGACGCGGGACCTGGTCGAGGGCGGTAACGCGGAGGCCAAGACCACTCCGCGTGCACGACCCGTCCTGAGCGTGTTGAGATTGGGGCAGCCGCAAGCCGGAGGTGCCGCCGGGAGGTGGAAAGATCATGGACGGTCGGGCCGGTCACACAATTGGTGCCAGGATCCGCTACTGGCGGGTGCGGCGAGGCGGAATGTCCCAGGCCGTCCTCGCTGGGCTTGCCGGAGTCAGCCAGTCGTACGTCTCGCAGGTCGAGTCGGGGCGCAAGACCATCGACCGGCGCTCGACGCTGGTCGCTTTCGCTGCCGCCCTCCAGGTGACCGTGGCCGACCTGCTCGGTCAGGGCACCGAGCCCGGCGACCCGGCCCGCGAGAGTGCGGCGGAGTGCGTACCAGCGATCTGGTCGGCGCTGATCGAGATCGAAGACGGCGAGCGTCGGCCACCGACTCGTGCGGCGGAACAGTTGGCCGTCGCCATCGAGCGCAGCGATCAGCTTCGCATGATCTGCAACTATCCGGCGATGGCTCGGATGCTCCCCAGCCTGCTGCTGGAGGCCGCCGCTGTAGGTGGTCCGTCCTTCGTCCAGGCTGCCTACCAGGCGTCGACGTGCCTTCGGCATCTTGGATACCGGCATCTGGCGCTCAACGCGGCCAGGGTCGCGATGTCGGCTGCCGAGAGCGTCGAGGACTCGGCATGGACAGCAGCGGCGCGGTTTGCCTACGTGCAGAGCCTGCCGATCGAGTCCGCATCGCTCGCGGCCAAGGCTGCCGACCGGTCACTGGCCGAGTTGCAGGCCGACGCCGCCGACGTGCGGATGCGACAGATGCTCGGCCAGCTGCACCTCTCGGCTGCGTTGACGTCAACGGTGGCCGGTCGCCTGGATGCCGCTCGCGATCACCTTGCCGAGGCGACCCGGGAGGCAGCCAGTCTCGGCGATCCCGCTGACGGGGATGGCTTCAACGGCTGTGGGTTCGGGCCGACCAATGTCGGCCTGTGGCAGATGTCCATCGCGGCGGAGCAGGGAGAGATGGGCCGGGTGATCGAGCTGTCCAGAACGGTGCGACCCCAGGTGCTTGCGGCGCAGAACCGGCAGTTGGCCTACTGGCTCGACCTTGGCCGGGCCTTGGCGGACAGCGGTCGTCGCGATACCGAGGCACTCCGCGCGTTCGTGCAGGCCGAGCGAGCCGCACCCGTACCGTTCGCGCTGAATCCCCTCGCCCGCGATGCGGTGGTGGCCCTCGCCCAGCGAGCGAGGCGTCGGGCCGTCTCGGACGATCTGCGGCTGCTCGCTGGCCGGATGGGCATCCGCCTGGGCGCATAACTGGTGGTAATCACACCATCACGTGCTCGTCCTAATGTCCGGTTCGGAGGGGAAATTGTCCTCTCTGGCCTGATGAGACGGTGGTCAGCCCCTCCTGACCGAGGTCTCCACGGCCGAGGCCGGCGGAGGTGGGATGAACGGGCAGGACGGTGCCACGGGAAGTCGGGGCGAGCGGATCGAGGCGGCGGAGCGGGAGGCGGCCCGGCGGCGGCTGCTGGAGCAGGCCGAGGCGGAGCGCGTACCGGTCGAGGAGACCACGCGGGCGGTGCCGGACCGGCGGTGGCGGCGTGACCAGCAGCGGTGAGTTGCCGATCGGTCGGCGGGTGGCGCGCTGGCGGGTACGGCGGGGGATGACCCAGCAGGTGCTCGCCGACCGGTTGGGGAAGTCGAAAAGCTGGGTGGACAAGGTGGAGCGGGGGGCCCGGCGGTTGGACCGGTACCCGACGATCCAGCAGATCGCCGAGGTGTTGCGGGTCGACCCGATGGTGTTGCTCGGCCAGCGTCGCCCGCCGCGACAGCAGGATGCTGGCCCGCCGGACGGGGTGGACGGGATCCGCGCCGCGCTGGCCCGCTACGACCACGCGTCCGGCCCTGCGGTGCCGGCCGTCGAGGTGCGGCGGCAGGTCGAGCATGCCTGGCTGGGTTACCAGCATGCGCACTACGCGCAGCTGGTGCGGGCGTTGCCGGGGCTGCTGGAGGTGGTGCAGCGTTCACCGGGCCGGGAACTGCTGGTGCAGGCGTACCGGATCACCGCGTCGGTGTTGGTGAAGCTCGGTGAGGCGGACCTGGGTTGGCTGGCCGCAGACCGGGCGATGGCGGCGGCGGGCGGTGACGCGCTGCTGTCCGCCACCGCGGCCGTGTCGGTCGGGCAGGCGTTGCGGGCACTCGGCCGGCATCGGCTGGCCCAGGCCGCGACCCTCGCCGCCGCGAGCCGTCTTCCCGCCGGGCCGCAGGATGCCGCCGTACGCGGGACGCTGCTGCTCCAGGCCGCGCTCGCTGCCGCAGGGTGTGGTGATGCCCGGCGGGCCACCGAGCTGACCGGGCAGGCCGCCGGGCTTGCCGGCCAGGTGCGGGGTGACGACGATCCACAGCGGACCGGTTTCGGGCCGGCGGCTGTCGAGCTGACGCGGGTGGTGGCGACGATCGAACTGGGGGACGCCGGGGCGGCGGTGCACGGGCACGCGGCGATCATGCGGCGGGACGGCTGGCGGCGGCTGCCGGCCGAGCACCGGGGCGCCTACCTGGTGGACGTGGCGCGGGCGTACCTCCAGGTGGGTGATCTGCGGGCTGCGGCGCGGGCGCTGGTCGACGCCGACGCCGTCGCGCCGGCCGAGGTCCGCTGCCGGCCGTTGGCGCGTACGGTCATCGCCGAGGTCGCTCAGCGGCACCCGGCGCCGGCCGGCGTGGCGCGCCTGGCCACGCTGGTCGGTCTCACCCGGTGACACCAGCCGGACCACCCGATGCTCAGGGGCCCGGCTTGCCGGGCGGGGTGGCCGGCGAGCAGGCTACGGATGCAGGTGCCGTTGCCAGTCGACGGGGACGCGGCCGGCCGGGCCCGGTGCGCCCTGCTCGGCGGGGCGGTGGGCGGGCGGCGCGAGCGCGGGGCCCTGCTCGTAGATGATCTGCTCGGCGTAGTCCCAGAACCATTCCTCGCCCGGCTCGAAGCTGCGGACGAATCGGTGCCCGGTCGCGGCGTGGTGCGCGCTGGCGTGCTGGCTGGGTGAGGAGTCGCAGCATCCGACGTGGCCGCACTGGGCGCAGCGCCGCAGATGGAACCACCAGCCCGGCGGTTCGGCCACCGTGCAGTCGGCGCAGCCTGGGCCGCTGGGCGGCACTGCGGGATCAATGCCCTCCATCGTGGGTCCTCTCCGCTGGTCGGGTTCGTCACCGGGCGGCGGTGACCCCTGGCTACCCTACGTCGACTGGTCGGCGGCTCCCGCCGGCTCAGGCCACTTCTGCCACGCGCGCCGGGCGAAGGTGTCGCGCCGGCGCCGAACGCAGCCTCCAACTCGGCGGCGCGTTGAACCGCACGGTCTCCGCTGACGTTGGGCTGGTACTGCCGCCTACCTCGGAGTGCCGCGATGTCAACGAACCGTGCGTATCCGTCCCCGAACAGCAAGTCCCCGACAAGGAGGCGCGCCGAGCAGGAGATCTGGTGGATGGTCGACAAGGCGCTCGAAAAGGAGCGGTACCGCGCGAACCAGGCTGGGAACGAAACAGGATATCTGGGGGGCCCGCGGGACTACCGCAGGCGGGACCTCGCCGATGCGCACAGGGAGATGGTGCGCAAGTGGGAGGCGGCGGCGCCCGTCGGTGGCACCCCTGGTTCGGGTCGGTTGAAGAATGGCCAGCAGGTCCGGCCCAGCGCCGTGGAGCGGGCGGAGGTGCTGAGGGAGATGCTCGCCGACTTCCCACAGCTGGCCGGTCTGCTGGAGGAAAGCGGGCTGGTGCGCGAGGTGATGAAGGACGCCCGGTCCGCGCAGGAGCGGATGGACCGGCTCAGGTCGTCCCGTCGGCGGCGGAATCCCTATGCCAGGGCCGCCCGGCTACGGTCCACCAGGTTCGAGAAGATCGCGCGGCGGGATCCGTCGGCTTTGCAGGGCTCGCCGTACCTGCCCGGACTACGGCACCCCGCCCCGACCGCCCGGCGTAGGTGAGCTGCCGCCGTCAGCCGACCCGATCGGCTCCCAGCGCGGTGCGGACGATGGTGACGAACGCGTCGCGCCGCTCGGCCCGGCGCCGGAGCGCAGCAAGGTGCTCGGTACGGTGCCGGGTCGCCAGTGGTCCCGCTGCCTCCCGGTGCAGCGGGCGCTGCTGGGCGTACTCCTCGTTGATGCTGCGCACGGTGTCCCCGGCCGCCTTCGCCGCCGGGTCCGGGCCCACCAACAACACCAGGTTGTACGCCTCGTCGAGGGCACGTAGCGCCGGGTACGGCTGCTCCTCGCCCGGTGCGGTCTCCGGACCGACCCATCCGGTGTCCAACGCCCGGTACGCGCGGTCACAGGCGGCCAGGAAGCTCACGTACGTGTCCCGCCGCTCCTGGTCGCGGCGCAGCGTACGCTGCTCGGCGCGTTCCTCCCGGGCGGCGGCGAGCTGGCCGGTGACCTGCCGGCGGACGGTGCGGGCGGTGACCAGCCCGGTGAGGCCGGCGGCCGTCAGTGTGGACAGCGACGTGATCAAGGCGATGGCGACCGTCTCCCGCATACCGATCATCATCGTCGCTCCGCGGAGCGCGCTCGATCCGGAGGAGTCGCCTCCTCGTGGCGAGGCCTCCGGATCGAACGCGCGTCATCACGCCCCGTTCGCGGGTCAGGCCCAGGGGGCGGTCGGGTACCAGGGGATGATCTCGCGGCGGGCGAGCAGTCGGACGTCCCAGTAGAGGAAGGTGAAGGCGCCCGCGACGATGAACGCCACCGCGATGGTGGCGGCCAGTCGACTCGGTCGGGCGGCGAACCAGCGTTGCAGCCGGCTGCCGGCGAACCAGGCCAGCAGCAGGAACAGCACCGCCATGATGATGATGTTGCCGATCGACTGGAGGGTGAACGCGGCGGCCCCGTACAGCGGGTTTCCGCTCTCCGCGGCGTCGCGGAACATCTGGCGGAACAGCGGGAACGGCCGTCCGATCAGGAAGCCGGCGATGAGCACGCCCATGAAGACCAGCGGCGCGTTGGGGTACCGGCGGGCGATCCGGGCGAACGGGTCCGGCACCACCTTCAGCGCGGCCAGGCCCAGGTAAACCATGATCAGCCCGATCAGGCCGAAGACCACCATGGACTGGATGCTGCGCGGCGACAGGGACCCGGGGGTGTTCGGGGCGGTGGAGAACTGGGGCATCGACGTGCCGACCAGGCCGACGATCACGCCGTAGACGGCGGACACCACGATCATGCCGACCGCCATCCAGCCCAGCGGGCGCAGCGGTGCCAGGAAGCGGCCGAGCCGGCCGCCGGAGGTGCCGGCCAGTGGGGCGATGGCGCCGAAGGCAGCGATGTTGCAGGCGGTGAAGGTGCCGGCGACGCCGGAGACGAACGCGAAGAGCACGCCCGCCGCGACGCCGGTGAGTGGGGTCTCCTTGGCGTCATGGCCCAGCATCGTGTTGGCGATGTTGTCGCCGATGGTCGAGTCGACGAACTCCGCCGACCAGATGACGGTGAGCAGGAAGCCACCCAGCACGCTGAGCAGGATGATCAGCCTGCGGCGGCGCGGGACGTGTCCGGTGACGAACACGGAGGTGGCGCGGGTCTCGGACGGCAGTGAGATCTCGTCGGCGGCCTGTGGCAGGCGGGTGCGTCGGTCGGCCTGGGTCACGGAAAACGCTCCTCGGCATCACGGAGGGTGAGAATCTGATGATGCTGGATGATCCAGCGGCGGATTTCTCTCCGATTGCTCGATAGCGGCACGCTCCGCCCTTCCTCGCTGGTTGTCGGCGCGGAGCGCCGACGACCTCACGGCGACGCGGTGGGCTGGGCGTCGGGTAGCCGGACGGTGAAGAGGGTGCCCTCGCCGAGGGTGCTCTGCACCGACAGGGCGCCGCCGTGTGCCTTGACCAGCTGCTGGGTGATGGCCAGGCCCAGGCCACTGCCGCCGGTCGTCCGGGCGCGCGACTCGTCCACCCGCCAGAACCGGTCGAAGATCTTCGGCAGGTGTTCGGCGGCGATGCCCACGCCGGTGTCCCGTACGGTGATCGTGCTGTCCTGCGCGCCGACGGTGACCGACCCGCCGGGCGGGGTGTAGCGGATCGCGTTGGAAACCAGGTTGCCGACGATCTGGCGCAGTCGTACCGCGTCGGCCGGCAGCACCGGGTCGTCGCGGATCTGCATGGTCAGGTCGATGCCCGCCGCCTGTGCCGTACCCCGGTGGCTCTCCACCACCTGGGTGAGCACGTCCCGCACGTACGTCGGCTCGGGATGGATCCGCAGCGTGCCCGCGTCGGCGGCGGCCAGATCGCTCAGGTCCTCGATGATGTGCTGGAGCAGCACCGCCTCCTCGTGCAGCAGGCCGAGCAGTTGGGCGTCGGTCGGCGCGAGATCGTCCTGGGCCGCCTCCAGCCAGCTCCGGATGTTGGTCAGTGGGGTACGCAGTTCGTGTGCCACGTCGCTGACCATGGCCCGGCGTTGCGCCTCGGCCCGGTCGCGGCGGTGGATCGAGTCGTTGAGGGCACGGGCCAGCCGGCCGATCTCGTCCGGGGTGGACACCGGAGCGGGATGCTGCCGGTCGGCGGCGTCGGTGAGCGCCTGCAACGGGCGTACCAGTCGGCGGCCGACCAGCACCGTGACGATGATGGTGGCGACCAGCACCGCGCCGGTCACCGTGACGATGCGGATGGTGTTCTCGCCGGACAGGGTGAACGTGGTCTGGTCGGCGCCGGTCTGCGGGGCGGTGATGAACAGCAACACGGCCGGCGCCACGTACGGCTGCAACAGGGTCTGCCGGGACTTTTCCACGCAGCTGTTGATCCGGGCCGCGTGGGCCGCGTCCACGTCGTGGCGGCTGCCCTCCCGCACGGCGGGCGGACCGGAGCGGGTGGCGATCAGGTACGCCGAGAAGTCGGGCTGCACCTCCAGGCGCTGGCTCCGCTCGTTCAGGTCGAGGCAGCGACCCGCCAACCGACCGAGCGACCGCAGCACCTTCTCCTCCGACGCGGTGACCCGCTGGGGCGAATCCAGGCCGCAGGTGCGTGCCGCACCCACCGGGTCCGGCGTGGTCAGGACGATCGTGAACCGGCCGTTGGGCTGCTCCTCGACCTTCCCGTCGACCCGCGCGTCGCGCAGGCAGGCCAGTTGTTTCTCGGCCCCGGAACGCAGTTCGGCACGGGCGGCGGACGACACCCGGAACGGTCCGACCGCTCGTCGGTCGATGCGGTCGGTGCCGCCGGTGAGGCCGAGGTCCAGGTTCAGCGGATCCACCACGGCGGCCGGCCGCGCGGTGCGCAGCGACGGGCCGGGGGTGGTGTCGGCGATGACCGTGCGGTCTTCGGTCATCAGAGTGATCCGGCGGTCCAGCTCGGCGGCGCGTTGCGCGATCAGCGGTGCCACGCCGGACCAGTCCGGATGGCTGGCCGCGTAGCCGACCAGCATGTCGTACACGCTGGTGTTCTCGGCCAGCGAGCGGCCCTGCTCCTGGGTGATCGCCCGGGTGGCGGTCCGGGTGGCCAGCCACGCGGTGGCGGCGATCGCGGCGACCGCGATGAGCACCGAGGTGAGCAGTAGCCGGGTCACCAGGCTGTGCCGGATCGGCACCCGCCGGCCGCTCACCGGGGCGCCGCCGCGGCGGCGAGCTTGTAGCCGACACCGAAGACGGTGACCAGCCAGGCCGGGCGCTGCGGGTCGGGTTCGATCTTGCGACGCAGGTTCATCACGTGTACGTCGATGGTCCGTTCCGTCGAGCTGCGGTCGATGCCGTGGGTGTGGTGCAGCAGCTGTGCCCGGGTGAACACCCGGTTGGGTTGCTCCGCCATGGCCGCCAGGATGGCGAACTCGCCACGGGTGCAGTCCACCCGGACACCGGCCACGGTCACCTGGTGTGCGGCCGTGTCGATCTCGATGGGGCCGATCCGCCGCAGCTCGGCCCCGGCCGGCGGCGCGCCCCGGCCCGCGCGTCGCAGCAGGGTGCGGACCCGGGCCATCAGCTCCCGTGGGCTGTAGGGCTTGGTCAGGTAGTCGTCGGCGCCGAGTTCCAGGCCGATCAGCAGATCGTCCTCCGTGGTCCGGGCGGTCAGCATCAGCACCAGCACGTCCGACTCGCGGCGCAGGGTCTGGCACACCTGTAGGCCGTCGAGCACCGGCATCATCACGTCCAGCACCAGCAGGTCGGGCCGGAGCCGACGGGCCGTCTCCAACGCCGCCCGGCCGTCGTGTACCACCACGGCGTCGTGGCCTTCGGCGGTCAGGTACCGGCGTACCACCTCGGCCTGGCGGAGGTCGTCGTCGGCGACCAGAACCTGCGCACACATGGCGGCGATGATAGGTCCGCTGCTCCGCGGCAGCGGTCGCTGGCGCGATACCTGACAGGTTCCTAACGACCGCTGGCAACTCTCGTCGGTATGCATTCGAAGCGTGACGACCCGACCGAGTTCATCCCCCGCGTGTCCGATCCGCCGGTGCGGCGGCGCGGCGCGCTCCGGTGGCTCGTCGCGGGCCTCGTGTTGGCGAGCCTGGCGTTGGTCGGGTCCGGGATCGCGGCGACCCGGCACCGGGCCGCCGCCGAGCCGGGACCGGGGGAGACGGACACCGTGGCGACCACCGCGATCGAGCGTCGTGATCTGTCCACCACCAGGACGTTGCCCGGCGCCATCGGGTACGGCGCGGCCCGCCCGTTGGCCGGTCACCTGGCGGCGACGGTGACCTGGCTGCCGCGCTCCGGCGCCACCATCAAGCGGGGTGGGCAGCTGTGGCGGGCCGACGACCGGCCGGTGGTGCTCTTCTACGGCGGCATGCCGATGTACCGGGACATCGCCGGGCTCCACCTGGTCGGCCGGGACGTGCGGATCGTCGCGGACAACCTCGGCACGCTCGGCTATCCGATCGGTCGGCAGCCGTCGACCGGCGAACTGGTGCCGCCCCACGCGCCGGCGAGGTCCACCGGCGGCGACGGCGAGAGCGGTGCCGGCGCCGGGGGAGAACAGCAGCGGGTACGCAGCGGCGAGGGCGTACTCACCGCGGCGCTGATCGCGGCGATCAAACGGTGGCAGACCGACCTGGGGGTGCCGGCGACCGGCACGATTCCGATGGGCCACGTCGAGGTCGCCAGCGGGGCGATCCGGGTGGAGGCGGTCACCGGACAACCCGGTGCCCCGGCGAACACGCCACTGCTGTCGGTGACCGCCGTCCGCAAGGTGATCACCGTTGGTGCCGAACTCGCCGACGCCGCCTCGATCAAGCGGGGCGACCGGGTCAAGGTCGAGCTGCCCGACGAGCGTACGGTGCCCGCCCGCGTCCTTGCCGTCGGCCGTGATCTCGTCACGGCCGACAACGGTGTGGGCACCGGCCCGCAGGTGCTGGCCGTGACGGTGGCCGTCGACAAGCCACAGACCATCGCCAACCTCGACTCCGGCGAGGTGCAGGTGCGCTTTGCCGGGCGTACCGCCGCCGACGTGCTGGTCGCGCCGGTCGAGGCGCTGGTGGCGTTGCGTGAGGGCGGTTACGCGGTGCAGACGCCGACCGGCCTGGTCGCGGTGCGTACCGGCATGTTCGCCGACGGCTGGGTCGAGATCACCGGCGACGGGCTGACCGAGGGCACCGAGCTGGTGGTGCCCGCGTGACCGGACCACCCGTGCTCTCGGTGCGCGCCGCGTCCATGGTCTACCCGGGTGGGGTCACCGCGTTGGCCAACGTGAGCCTGGACGTCGCCGCCGGTGAGCTGGTGGGCATCGTCGGGCCGTCCGGGTCCGGCAAGTCGACCCTGCTCAACATCATCGGCACGCTGGACCGCCCCACCTCCGGCAACGTCCAGATCGCCGGGCAGGACGTCGCCACGCTGGGGGACCGGCAGTTGTCGGCGCTGCGGGCCCGCGAGATCGGCTTCGTCTTCCAGCAGTTCCACCTCGCCGACGGGCTGAGCGCGGCCGACAACGTCGCCACCGGACTGCTCTATGCCGGGGTGCCCCGTCGGCAGCGGCGGGAACACGCGCTGCGTGCCCTGGCCCGGGTCGGCCTGGCGCACCGCACCGGGCACCGCCCACCGCAGCTCTCCGGTGGCGAGAAGCAGCGGGTCGCGATCGCCCGCGCCCTGGCCAACCGGCCGTCGCTGGTCCTGGCCGACGAACCCACCGGCGCGCTGGACAGCGCCACCGGACAGTCCGTGCTGCGGCTGCTGCGCCGGCTCAACGAGGAGGGCACCACCATCGTGCTGATCACCCACGACCGCGACATCGCGGCGTCCCTGCCCCGGCGGATCGAGATCCGTGACGGGCGGCTGGTCCGCGACGACACGTCGCCGACCGGGCGAACGGTCCCCGCCGTGGCGGCGGACCGGTGACCGGACAACCCGACCGGGCACCCGGTCCGGTCCGGCTGTCCATACCGGACCTGCTCGCGCTCGGATCGACGGGCCTGCGGACCCGCCCGTTGCGCGCGGCACTGTCGGCACTGGGCATCGCGATCGGCATCGCCACGATGATCGTGGTGACCGGCATCCCCGCGTCCAGCCAGGCCGCGTTGCTCACCGAGTTGACCGCGCTCGGCACGAACCGCCTCCAGGCGATGGCGGCACCGGACCGCGACCCGCCGACCAAGCTGCCGGAATCGGCGGTCGGAATGGTCCGGCGCATCGGCCCGGTCACGGCGGTCAGCGCCGTCGGCAACACCCACACTCTGGTACGCCGCAACGACCGCGTCGACCCCCGCGACGGCGCCGGCCTCACCGTGCTGGCCAGCCACCTGGACCTGCTGCCCACGATCAACGCACGGATCCGCGTCGGCAGTTGGCTCAATCCGGCCACCGCGAGCTTTCCCACCGTCGTGCTCGGTTCGGTCGCCGCCACCCGACTCGGCATCACCGAGCTGCCCGGCGGCCAGCCGGCGCCCCAGGTGATGATCTCCGACCGCCGGTTCACCGTGATCGGCATCCTGGCGCAGACACCGCTGTCGCCGGACATCGATCGGTCGGTGCTGGTCGGCTGGGCGGCGGCCCGCAGCGAGCTGCGGTTCGACGGTCACCCGACGGTGATCTACGTGCGGTGCGAGGAGTCGCAGTTGGAGGCGGTGCGGGGGGTGCTGGCGGCGACGATCTCACCGGAGCGGCCCGGTCAGGTGGTGGTGAGCCGACCCTCGGACGCGTTGGCCGCCAAGCGGGCCTCCGAGGGCAGCTTCTCCGTCCTCTTTCTCGCGCTGGCCGGGGTGGCCCTGCTGGTCGGTGGGATCGGGGTGGCCAACACGATGGTCGTCTCGGTCCTGGAACGGCGGGCCGAGATCGGCCTGCGGCGGGCACTCGGGGCGACCCGTGGGCAGATCCGAGGACAGTTCCTGACCGAGTCGGTGGTGCTGGCGGCGCTCGGCGGGCTGGCCGGCACGGCGTTGGGCCTGCTCACCACCGTCGGGTACGCGAACTGGCAGGGCTGGCCGCTGGTGGTACCCGCCGAGTCGGCCGTCGTCGGGGTGGGCGGGGCCGTCGTGATCGGGATGCTCGCCGGCGTCTATCCGTGCGTACGCGCGGCCCGGCTGCCCCCGACGCAGGCCCTCGCCGCCGGCTGAGGCCGTCGGGGCGATGCTCCCAGACCTCTTCCCAGCCGGGTGGGGGAGAACGGGGCAGGGCACCGACACGAACGAGCGCGGCGGCCGGGATTGCGGCAGCCGCGCTCGTTCCTACCCACGTCACTTCGACTTGGCGGCCATCTCGCGTTCGCACTCGGGCGCCAGATCCAGGCCCATGCTGATCGAGCGGGAGTCGTTCCGGTCACCGCCGAAGGCGATGGCGATGCCGTCCTCGGCGACCTCGACGTACCTGACGCCCTTGTCCTTGAGGCACTTCACCACGCCGAGCGCGAAGTCCCGGGCCTCCGGGTTGGCCGGATCCTTCTCCCACGGCGGCAGCGGAAAGAACTGCGGCTCACAGATCCGGTTGGCCGCCTCGAACCGCTCCGTCTCCTCCCGGGTGGCGATTCCCAACTGGTCGCTGCCAGCGCCGATGGCGGCCTCGTCGGTGATTCCCTGCTCCTTCATGCACTTGTTGTACGGCCCGAGCAGCGCCTGGAACTCCTCCGCAGTGGTGTCGAGCCGCTCGCGTGGACGCTGGTCCTTCGGCAGTGCCGATCCGCTGCGGTCCGGCTCGGCGGTGATCAGCGTGGGCACCTGCGGGGTGCCGCCCGCCATCTCCTTCTCGCTGTCTGCCGCACCGCATGCCGACAGCGCGACCAGCGCGATCGCACTCGCCAGAAGCGCACGATTTCTCCGCATGACGACGCCTCTCTGTCCCGGACGGCCCCGGGACGGTCCCGGGCCGCGCGGACAGCCTGTCGGGCGGACGTGAGGAAGCTGTCAGGTTGGCCGTGGTGCCGGCCGGCGCCGCGAGGAGCGGAGTGGAGTGTTAACAAGGGCACCTTCCTCTACCAGAGGCGTTAACAGGGTGCCCTTCCTTGCACTCGGCTTGCATGGGTATGCGGCGTGGTGCATACTCTTCCTTGTGTCCAAGGTTCTGACCTCCCTGCCCATCGGTGAACGTGTCGGCATCGCCTTCTCCGGCGGCCTCGACACCTCGGTCGCGGTCGCGTGGATGCGCGACAAGGGCGCCATTCCGTGCGCCTACACGGCCGACATCGGCCAGTACGACGAGCCCGACATCGCCTCCGTGCCCGGTCGCGCGCTCAACTACGGGTCGGAACTCGCCCGGCTGGTCGACTGCCGGGCCGCCCTGGTCGAGGAGGGGCTGGCGGCCCTGACCTGTGGCGCCTTCCACATCCGTTCGGGCGGCCGGGCGTACTTCAACACCACCCCGTTGGGGCGGGCGGTCACCGGGACGCTACTGGTGCGGGCCATGGTCTCCGACGACGTGCAGATCTGGGGCGACGGCTCCACCTTCAAGGGCAACGACATCGAGCGCTTCTACCGGTACGGCCTGCTGGCCAACCCGCAGCTGCGGATCTACAAGCCGTGGCTGGACGGTGACTTCGTCACCGAACTCGGCGGGCGCAAGGAGATGTCGGAGTGGCTGCTGGAGCGCGGCCTGCCGTACCGGGACAGCACCGAGAAGGCGTACTCGACCGACGCCAACATCTGGGGCGCCACGCACGAGGCGAAGACCCTGGAACACCTGGACACCGGCGTCGAGACGGTCACCCCGATCATGGGCGTCAAGTTCTGGGACCTGTCGGTGGAGATCCCCACCGAGGACGTCACCATCGGCTTCGACCAGGGCCGCCCGGTGACGATCAACGGCAAGGAGTTCGCCAGCGCGGTCGACCTGGTGCTGGAGGCCAACGCCATCGGCGGCCGGCACGGCCTGGGCATGTCCGACCAGATCGAGAACCGGATCATCGAGGCCAAGAGCCGGGGCATCTACGAGGCCCCCGGCATGGCGCTGCTGCACGCCGCGTACGAGCGGCTGGTCAACGCCATCCACAACGAGGACACCCTGGCCAACTACCACAACGAGGGTCGCCGCCTGGGCCGGCTGATGTACGAGGGCCGCTGGCTGGACCCGCAGGCGCTGATGCTGCGCGAGTCGTTGCAGCGCTGGGTCGGCACGGCGGTCACCGGCGAGGTGACGCTACGGCTGCGCCGGGGCGAGGACTACTCGATCCTGGACACCACCGGACCGGCCTTCAGCTACCACCCCGACAAGCTGTCGATGGAGCGTACCCAGGACTCGGCCTTCGGCCCGCAGGACCGCATCGGCCAGCTCACCATGCGCAACCTGGACATCGCCGACTCCCGGGCCAAGCTGGAGCAGTACGCGAACCTCGGCATGGTCGGCGGCGCCACCCCGCAGCGGATGGTCGGCGCCGCGCAGGCGGCCTCCACCGGGCTGATCGGTGCCATGCCGCAGGGCGGCGCCGAGGCCATCGCGTCCCGGGGCGTCCCTTCGGCCGAGGACGAGGCGCTCGACCGTGCCGCGATGGAGTTCGGCGTTGACTGACCGGCGCCGCCGGGACTGACTCGTCACCGGCCAGCCCTGTCGCGGCTGGCCGGGGGAGTCGCCGGTGAACGAGACCTCGCGGCGGTGGCCGGGAGGTGTCAGATGGTGACCACGATCTTGCCCGCCGGGTGCCCGGTGCGGAGGTGGCGGAGAGCGTCGGCCGTCTCGGCCAGCGGATAGCAGCGGTCGACCGGCGGGGTGAGCGCGCCTGAGGCGATGAGGTCGCGCAGTTCGTCGAGGTCCTCGGTGCGCTCCACGGCACTGACGTTGCGCAGCCGCTGGCCGATGAACAGGGACAGCAGCGGTGCGCCGAACAGCTGCCGGCCGTACCCGCCGAGCAGCCCACCCCGGGTGTACGTGCCGCCGACCAACGCCAGCGTCCCGCGCGGGGTGAGCGCGCGGCGCATCAGCGACAGCGGGCGGTCGCCGCCGGTGTCGATGACCACGTCGTACACCGGGCCGTCCCGGTCGACCTCCTCGCGGGTGTAGTCGAGCACGTCGTCGGCGCCGAGGGAGCGGACGAAGTCGGTCTTGACGGGGGCGCAGACGCCGGTCACGGTGGCGCCGTACGCCTTGGCGATCTGCACCGCCTGTGATCCGACGCCGCCGGCCGCCCCGATCACCATGACCCGCTGCCCCGGGCGCACCCGGCCGCTGTCGCGCACGGCGCGCAGCGCCGTCATCCCGGAGACCGGGACCGCGGCGGACTGGGCGAACGACAGGTTGGCCGGCTTGTGGGCCAACCGTCGCTGCGAGGTGCTCGCGAACTCGGCGTACGACCCGCGCAGGCAGGTGCCGAACACCTCGTCGCCCGGCCGGAACCGGGTCACCCGGGCACCGACCTCGGCCACCACGCCGGCCAGGTCCCGGCCGCGTACTGGCACCCGGGGACGGCGCAGCCCGCTGGCCAGGCGCACCAGGTAGGGCTGACCGACCATGAAGACCCATACGCCGGGGTCGACCGCCGCCGCGCGTACCTGCACGAGCACCTCGTCGTCGCCCACGGTCGGCCGGTCGACCTCGCGCAGCCGCAGTACGTCGGCCGGGCCGTAGCTGTCCTGAACGATGGCCCTCACGGTGCCACCTCCTCCTGGTCGGGGTACTGGAACACGTCGTCGAGCCGTACGTGGAACACGTGGGCGATCCGGAAGGCCATCTCCAGGGAGGGCGAGTAGCGGCCCTGCTCGATGGCGATCACGGTCTGCCGGGTCACACCGATCCGCTCGGCGAGATCGGCCTGGGTCATCTCGTCGTGGGCGAAACGCAGCGCCCGGATGTTGTTGGTGACGCGGGTCGGTTTCACCACTGCGGCACGCCCCTGCGGTAGACGATCACCTTCGCCAGGGAGCCGATCACGGCCGACAGGACGAAGCAGAGGTAGATGACGTTGGCGATCCAGAACCGGTCCCACTCGGCCATCGCCATGAGCATCGCCGACACCGCGCCGATGATCACGAACGCCTGGCCGACGTGGTCGCCGAGGCGCCCGATCTCCCGGTCGCGGGCGTCGGTAACCCGGGACGCCCGGGGGTTGGCCATGCCCATCACGATCTCGGCCACCATGCTCGCGACCATGGCGCCGCCCACCGTCCAGAGCAGCGCGCCGACATAGGGCACCGCGACGAGCGAGCCGCCGTCGCGCCGGCCCAGGACGACCGTCACGTAGCCGGCGTACGCGATCACGCTGACCACCAGCATGATCCAGGCGCGTCTCTCCTGATGGGTCATGACCGCTCCCGATGTAAAGAATCCTTGACAGGCTCAGGGTAAGGTGTGTTTGACACCGTGTCTAGAAACTTTTACATCGCGGGTTGTTGTCGACGGTACGGCCTGCGGCGGTTCACCGCTGGTTCATCCGGAACACAAAGCTGGTTCATAGCCCGGCCCGCTTGTATGTGCTGGTCCCTGCTCCCACAGAGATCGGCCGACTCGTATGCGCTCGTGGCTCCGTCGGGCTTCGTCCCGCGATCCAGACCTACCGTCGTCCTTCGAAGCACCGTTCACTACCGATACCGGACCGGAGGGTGGTGACGACCGGGGCGGGCCTGCGTTGCGGGCGGCCAGCCGGTTGCATGCCTTCAACCGGTACGAGATCAAGTATCTGGTGCCCACCGGCGACGTGCCGGCCCTGCGCGAGCAGTTCGCCGCCCGGATGGAGCGCGACAGCCACGGCGGCAGCACCGGGTACGGCGTGTGGAGCGTCTACTACGACACCACCGGGCTGCGCTTCTACTGGGAGAAGATCGAAGGGCTGAAGTTCCGCCGCAAGCTGCGGGTGCGGCACTACGGTGACCGGTCCACCGTCACCGACGACAGCGTCGTGCACGTTGAGATCAAGCAGCGGGTCAACCGGGTCACCCAGAAACGCCGGGTGGCCATGCCGTACCACCTGGCCCGCGAGCTGTGCGACCGGCGGCAGATGGTCGAGCACGCCCCGCAGCAGCGGGCCTTCCTCGACGAGGTGCTGGAACTGCTCTGCGGCCTGGACCTGCGTCCCGTGGCGATGACCGGCTACCAGCGGGAGGCGTTCGTCGGCCGGGAATCCGACCTCGGCCTGCGGGTCACCCTCGACCACCGGGTACGCGGCCGGGACCGCGACTTCCACCTCGGCGCGGACGCCGAGAACCGGCTCATCGTGCCGGCGAAGTTCTCCGTGCTGGAAATCAAGGCCAACGAGCGGGTGCCGTACTGGCTGACCGACCTGGCCGCCCGGACGAACCTGGCCATCGTCCGCATGTCGAAGTACTGCCAGAGCGTCGAGGCGTTCGGCCGCGCTCCCCGTTCCCTGTACCACGTCGCCGACGACGACGCCGTTGCGTCATCCGGCCCGGCTGCCGCCGGGTCGACCTCCCCCTACGCGAGAAGTGAGGCCTGACCATGCCGTTCGAGTTCCAGGATCTGTCCGGCACGTTCAGCGTCGGCGACATCGCCCTGACCCTGTCGCTGTCGTTCCTGCTCAGCGCGATGATCGGCTGGGTCTACCGGTTCACCCACCGCAATGTGTCGTACAGCCAGTCGTACGTGCAGACGCTTGTCATTCTCGGCATGCTCATCTCGCTGATCATGCTCGTCGTCGGCTCCAACATCGCCCGCGCCTTCGCCCTGGTCGGTGCCCTGTCGGTGGTGCGGTTCCGCAACGCCATCAAGGAGACCCGCGATGTCGGGTTCATCTTCCTGGTGATGGGCGTGGGCATGGCCTGCGGCACCCGGTTCTACCTGCTGGGCGTGGTGGCCGCCGTCGCGATCAGCCTGATCATCGTGTTGATGTACCGCTTCAACTGGTTCGCGTCCCACGTACAGCGTCAGGTGGTCAAGGTGCAGGTGCCGCCGAGTGGCAACTACACCGAGTACATCCAGGACGTGTTGATCCGCCTCACCAGTGAGTTCGAGTTGGTCAGCATGGAGACCGTCCGGGGCGGCGCCCTGACCGAGATCATGTACACGGTCCGGCTGAAGAAGGGCACCGAACCGGGTGAGCTGATCAACGCGTTGGCCGAGCGGACCGGCGGCCAGCGGGTGACCGTGCTGACCGGCTACGACCAGACGGACCTGTGATGCGCGGGAAATACCGGATCCCGATCCGGATCCGGCACTACTGGAGGTTCCTGGTCGGCTGCCTGGCGTTCCTGCTCGTGCTCACCGTCACGCTCAGTTCGGTACCCGTCCGCCCGTACGTGACCAGCACCAGCGACACCGGCGGTGACGTGGTGACGCACGACATCGCCGGCACCGTGGACCTGTTCGACGAGACGGTGGCGCACCGCATCGAGTTGGTCTTCCGCGACGCCGACTACGAGCGCATGCTGGACGCCTTCTACGCCGAGGGGGAGAAGGAGTACATCGAGGCCGACCTGGTCATCGACGGCACCACGATCCCCAGCGTCGGCATCCGGCTGAAGGGCAACTCCACCCTGCGCAGCCTGAGTCGCAACGGCGAAACCCCGCAGCGCTCCGGCGGCCCGGCCGGAGCGGACGGTCAGCCCCGGCCCGATGGTCAGACCCGGCCCGACGGTCAGACCCGGCCCGATGGCCAGACCCGGACCGACGGTCAGGCCGGGCGCGCCGGTCGAACCGATGGCGGTGCGTTCTCCCAGACCTCGCTGAAGGCCGAGGAGCCGGAGACGCTGCCGTGGTTGATCCGCTTCGACGAGTTCGTGGACGGCCGCCGCTATCAGGGCCACCGGGAGATCGCGGTGCGGGTGGGCGGAATGGGCGGCGGCTCGACCGTGCTCAACGAGGCGGTCACCCTGAACCTGCTGGCCGCGGCCGGCGAGGTGGCCCAGGAGTACGCGTACACCAGCTTCACCGTCAACGACCGGCCCACCACCGCGCGACTGATCGTGGAGCATCCCGACGAGCACTTCGCCGAGGACTTCGACGGTGCGGGTGTGCTCTACAAGTCGCTGGCCACCAGCCAGTTCACCGACCAGGGCGACGACCAGACTGCGTACGCCGACGACTTCAAACAGATCACCATGAAGGGCAGCCAGGACCTGCAACCGGTCATCGACCTGATCAGATGGGTGGACACCGCCAGCGACGCCGAGTTCGACGAGCAACTCGCCGACCGGATCGACGTCGAATCCTTCGCCCGGTACGCGGCCTGGCAGAACCTGCTGCTCAACTTCGACGACATGGCCGGCCCCGGCCGCAACTACTACCTCTGGTACGACCTCGCCACGAAACGGTTCACCGTCATCGGCTGGGACTACAACCTCGCCTTCAGCGGCAGCGCCACCCAGGGCCCGCACGAGCAGGGCCGGCTCGGCGGGGGTTTCCGGGCGGGCGGTGTCGCCGGCGCGCCGGCGGCTGAACCTCCCGCCGGTTTCACCCCGCCCGACCCGGATGACACCCTCCCTGACGGCAACGCCGACCCTGGCGGCAACGGTGCTCCCGGTGGCAACGGTGCTCCCGGTGGTGGCGACGGTGGGCCTGGCGGCAACGGTCACCTGCTCAAGGAACGCTTCCTGGCCAGCGCCACGTTCAAGCAGGTGTACGAGGACGCCTACCGCGACCTCTACCAGCGACTCTTTGCCGACGGTGCGGCGTTGGCCGCGGTGGACGCGACAGCCGAGATGCTGTCCACCGTGGACGGATCCGACGCCGGAACGACAAGTGCTGACGCCGAGAGCCTGCGTACGTTGATCCGGCAACGCACCGAGAGCCTGGCCAGCAACGAGGTGATCTCGCGGAGTTGAGCCGTGAGGCGTTCGCTGAGTCGCGGTGGGTCAGGGTGCGGCGGGGCCGCTCAGGTCGAAGTCGGCGGTGAGCGGTGTGGGGCCCACCCGAAGCGAACTGGCCGCGCCGATTCCGTCGGCGTTCGGATACCACCGGCTGGGTGTGTACGCGCAGTCGCAGCGCAACAGCACCCGCTGCCCGGGCAGCAGCCGCAGCGTGTAGCTGCCGGCGGCGTCGGCCACGCCCACCACGTCACCGGTGCGCGCGTGGAAGGCGACGACCTGGGAGTAGTACGGCATCTCGGCGATCGTGATGGTGCCCTGGACCAGGGTGCCGCCGACGAGTGTCTGATCGGCGGTGACGGTCGCGCCGGGGCGTACCCGCACCGTGCGAGCCAGCAGCCGGTCGGCCGTACCGCCGGACCACTGGCTGGCCAGCCCGGGACCGGTGAAGAACAACGGCCAGTGGTACGGCCCCAGACCGGCCAACGTGTAGCGGCCGTCGTCGTCGCTGATCACACCGGAGTCGCCGTCCTTGGGGTGGGGGACCGACGGCAACGCCTTCACGTACCCGCCGGAGACGGGCGTGGCGTCGGACGCCCGGGTCAGCCGGCCGGTGACCGTACCGGGCGGGTCGAGCCGGACCTGGGGTGCGGCGACGGTCCGGCCGGTCCGCACCTGGACGGTGACCGCCCGTTCCCGCTGGCCGGTACCGCCGTGCGGGCCGACCCACTGCGCGCCGTACCGGTCGCTGTCGTACGGGCGGACCAGCAGGTGGTACCGGCCGGGCAGCACGTCGGTGGCGACCACCTCGCCGCCGTTCGGGCCGGTGCAGGCGCCGTGCCGGCCGGCCTGCTCCTCGCCCAGACCCACCACCGTGAGCGGGTTGCGGTCGGCCGGCACCAGGTGCAGGCAGGCCCGTACGGCGGCACCGGTGGCGGCGGCGCGGACGACGGTACGCACCCCGCCGGTGGTGGCGGGCTGACCGGTGGGCCCGGGCACCGCCGGTTGGGTACTGGGGGCGGGTTGGCCGGTCGGGCCGGCCAGGGCGGGCAGCGGCTGGCCGAGCCCGACGACGAGCGTGAGGACGGTCAGGGCGATGGTGTGACGCGGCAGCGGTGACATCGGCGGATCCTCTCGACCCGGCGGATGGAATCGCACCCACGGTAGTTGCCGTACCCGGTTCGTCACGCAGAGTGTCGGGAGTTGGTCAGGGGATCGGCCACTCGTGCACCGGGCGGTTGGTGTGCATCAGCTCCACGTAATGCCGCACCACCTCGCGCAACGCCGTCGGGCGATCGAGTTGGTCGGCCGACTCCAGCCGGTGCAGCGTGGCCACCTGCCAGGTCGCCCCGTTACGCCCGGTCAGGCAGCGTTGCTCGATGATGCCGAGCAGGCGGTCCCGTTCGTCCGGGTCGAGCCCCCACCGGTCCAGGCCGTGCTGGGCCAACGGCAGGAGCCGGCGCAGCACCAACTCGGTGACCGGCAGGTAGCCCAGACCCGGCCAGAAGACGTGCGCCTCGATGCCGTGCCGGGCGCAGGTGTTGAAGTTCTCCTCGGCCGCGCTGAACGACATCTGCGACCACAGTGGCCGGTCGGCTTCGGCCAACGCCCGCACCAGGCCGAAGTAGAACGCGCCGTTGGCGATGGTGTCCAGCACGGTCGGCCCGGCCGGCAGGACCCGGTTCTCCACCCGCAGGTGCGGGCGACCCCGGAACACGTCGTAGACCGGCCGGTTCCAGCGGTAGACGGTGCCGTTGTGCAGCCGCAGTTCGGCGAGCGCGGGTACGCCACCGGCGGCGAGCGTCTCGGACGGGTCCTCGGGGTCGCAGACCGGCAGCAACGCCGGGAAGTACCGTACGTTCTCCTCGAACAGGTCGAACACCGACGTGATCCACCGTTCCCCGAACCACACCCGGGGCCGTACGCCCTGCGTCTTGATCTCCTCCGAGCGGGTGTCGGTGGCCTGCTGGAACAGCGGGATGCGGGTCTCGCGCCACAGTTCCCGACCGAAGAACAGCGGTGAGTTGGCGCCGAGCGCCACCTGGACCCCGGCGATGGCCTGGGCCGCGTTCCAGTAGTCGGCGAACTGGTTCGGGCCCACCTGGAGGTGGAACTGGGTGCTGGTGCAGGCCGCCTCCGGCGTGATGGTGTCGGCGGTGACCGCCAGCCGCTCCACCCCGTTGATGGCGATCCGCAGGTCCTCGCCCCGGGCCGCGAAGATCTGCTCGTTGAGCAGGGCGTACCGGGGATTGGCCGACAGTGTGGCCGCCGTCAGGTGCTCGGGCAGCACGGTCGGCAGGATGCCGATCATCACCAGGTGCGCGCCGACCGTGCGGGCCCGTTCGTCGGCGGCGTTGAGGCTGGCCCGTACGTGCTCCTCGAACTCGACCGTGCCGGTGCCGACCAGCCGCCGGGGCGTCACGTTGATCTCGATGTTGAACTGGCCGAGCTCGGTCTGGAAGCTCGGATCGGCGACCGCCCGCAGCACGTCCGCGTTGCGCATCGCCGGCATCGAGTCGCCGTCGACCAGGTTCAGCTCGATCTCCAGCCCGGTCATCGGCCGGTCGACGTCGAACCGGGACTCGCGCAGCATCTCGGCGAAGACGTCGAGGCAACGACGGACCTTGTCCCGGTAGCGAGCCCGATCCTGGCGGCTGAACGTCTGTACGCCGACTTCCTCGCCCATGGTCACCACCCTGTCACCGCTGGTACCCCAAACGTCGCATGTTGATGCACCCCGGGAAAAGTCCTCGCGTCCGGTTGTCCACCATCCGGCGCGCGGTGACCGGCGTCGCCTCTGCGGCCCTGGCGGCCCGAGCCGAACCGGCCGCGCCGCTAACATGGCCGTCGTGCGTGAAACGGTGACCCGGTTGTTCGTGGTGGCGGCGATCGCGGAGGCGATCTCCTGGGCCGGCCTGCTGGCCGGAATGGCGGTCAAGTACGGCCCGCCCGGCAACGAACTGGGGGTGCAGATCTTCGGCCCGATCCACGGCGCGCTCTTCGTCGCGTACGGGGCACTGGTGCTCGCCGTGGCCCGGCTGCACCGGTGGAGCCTGCTGGCTACCGCCGTGGCGCTGGCCTGCGCGGTGCCGCCGTTCGCCACCATCGCCTTCGAGCGTTGGGCCCGTCGGCGCGGCATGCTCTCCGTCACCCAGCCGACCCGCGAACCGGCCCCGGTCGGCTGACCCCGGCCTGACCCGGCTGCTCCGGCCCGTCGGCCAGGAACGCCCGCAGGGCGCCGGCCAACTGCTCCGGGGCCTCCTCGGCCATGTGGTGACCCGACTCGATCGGTGCGGCCCGCACGTCGTCGGCCCAGTCCCGCCAGTACGCCTCCTGGCCCATCTGCTCGGGCGAACCGCCGTACCAGGCGTCCGGATCCGCGTTGATCACCCGCTCGGCGGGCTTGCCGAGTTGGCCGAGGAAGAACCAGTGCCACCAGCGGGCGGCGAACCGGGCGTCGCAGCGGGCCAGGGCCTCGCCGATCGGGATCCCGTCGAGCACCCCGAGCCGACTGACCCGCTGCGGATGGTCCAGGGCGGTACGCATCGCCACGTACGCCCCCCGGTCGTGGCCGATCACGGCGGCCCGGTCGTGGCCGAGCGCGGTCAGCAGCCCCACCACGTCGGCGGCCATCGCCCGCTTCGAGTAGGTCGCGTGGTCCGCCGTGCCCGTGCAGCAGCACCACCGGTGGCCCGGAGCCGCCGTGGCGTACCCGCAGCCGAACCGCACCGAGATCGACGTACTCCAGGGTGAAACCGGGGAACATGCGGCCTGCGGTGCCCGGACCCGGCCGGTCGGAAACCTCAGGTCAGTGCCGTGCAGGCGGCCAGGCCGGCGAGCAGCAGCACGCCCAGCACCGCCTGCAACAGCAGCGGCGGCCCGAGATGCGACCACATGGTGGCGGTACGCGGGCGCAGCAACTGCCCGGTGGTGAGGTTGACGATCCGGTCGATCTTCGGCGCCAGGTCGGGGTCGCCCTGGTCGCGCAGGGTCAGCTGGACCAGGTCGGCCGGGTGCAGGGCGCTCTGCGGCAGGTGCCCGTGCAGCTCGACCTCGTACAGCCGGCCGTTGTCGTCGCGTAGCCGGATCGGGGTGACCAGGTACTCCGGGCCCTTCTTCAGCTCCTTGAACTTGCGTCGGCCGGTGCCGGAGCCGGCCGAGAGCGCGGCGCGAACCACCTTGGCGAGCAGGCCGATCACCCCGGCGGCGGCGAGCACCAGCACCAGTACCGGCTGCCCCACCCGTACCTCGCGGGGGTAGCCGTCCATCAGGCGGACGACCCGGGCGGTGAGGACGCGGCCGGTGGGGTGGAGGCTGCGCCGGGAATACGATGTCGTGTCCATGTCCACCACCCAGAGTCCGCGTCTGTGCACAGATCGTATCGATCCTTCGGGTTGAACGACGTGAATGAAATCCGGTCATGCGGTGGCGGGCAGGTGACAAGTCGGATGACGCGGGTAAGCGGTGGGTCGAGCTGGAAAGGGGTCGAGCATGCAGCTGTCCTTCCTGCGTCCGCTCTACGAACGTCCCGGTCCGTGGTGCTCGGTCTACCTGGACGCCTCGCTGGACACCGAGGACGCGCACGCGGCGCTCGATCTGCGGTGGCGCGGCCTGCAACGGCAGCTGGCCGAGCAGGGGGCCGACGAGCCGACGGTCGCCGCCATCGACCGGGTGATCCGGGGACACGACCCGATGCCCGGCGACTACGGGCTGGCGGTCTTCGGCGCCCGGGGTCGGGTGGTGCTCTCCGAGTACCTGTCCGCACCGCCGCGCCGCGACCTGGCCGCGTACGCTCCGCTGCCGCACGTGATGCCGCTGCTGGCCCAACGCGGTGAGCAGGTGGCCTGGGTGCGGGTGGTGGCCGACCGGACCGGTGCCGACGCGATGTCGGTCAGCGCCGGTGGCGTACCGCGCCGGGCCCACGTCGTCGGTCGGGAGAGCTACCAGTTGCGTCGGGTCAAGCCGGGCGGCTGGTCGCAGTCGCGTTACCAGCGGGCGGCGATGGAGGCGTGGCACCACAACGCCGGTGACGTCACCGCCGCCACCGTCGAGTTGGCCGAACGGGTGGGCGCCGAGGTGGTCGTGGTGGCCGGCGACGTCCGCGCCACCGGCATGATCGCCGCCCAGATGCCGGAGCGCTGGCAGGACATGGTGGTCCGTACCGACGCCGGCTCGCGGGCCGGCGGCGCCGACCAGACCCTGCTCGACGATCTCACCGTGCAGACCATCGCCGAGGTCGCCGACCAGCGGATCACGGCCGCCCTGGACCGCTTCGGCATGCAGGAGGACGTCGGCGCTGGGCTCGACGCCGTGGTGGCCGCGTTGCAGCGCAACCAGGTCGACACGATGCTGATCGTGGACGACCCGTCCGCCGACGGCGAACTGTGGATCGGCCCTGCCGCCACCGACATCGCCACCGACCCGGGCCAGCTGGCGAGCGTCGGTGACCCGGCCCGGGTACGCGCCGACGCGGCGCTGGTCCGCGCCCTGGTCGGCACCGACGCCGAGTTGACCGTGCTCGGCCCCGACGAGGCGCCGGAACTGACGGACGGGGTCGGCGCGGTGCTGCGCTACGTCGATCCGTCCACCCCGGGACGGGGCGGTGCCTGACCCGGGTCTGGCGGAGGCGCTCGTCGCGCGGCTGGCGGCCTGGCGGGTACCACGGGTCTTCGGCATCGCGGGTGCGCCGCTGGCCGAGGCGCTGCACGCGGTCGCTGACCCGGAGTTCGTGCCGGTACGGCACGCAGAGGCGGCAGCCGCCATGGCACTCGCCCACGCCCGCCTCACCGGTGGCCTCGGCGTCTGCCTGGCACCGGCAGGATCGGCCGCGTTCGGGCTGCTCGGTGGGCTCGCCGCCGCCCGCCGGGCCGCCCTGCCCCTGCTGGCGATCGTCAGTGATCAACCATCGGTGGACGCCGACCGCGTCTTCGCCGGGATGTGCCGGCGGGTGTGGCACCTCAGTGGTGTACGGCGCAGCGCCGACCTGCTGGACGAGGCGGTCCGCAGCGCGCTGGCCGGTCCCGGCCCGGTCTGCCTGGTGCTGCCCGACCCCGACCCCGACCCCGAGCCCGCCGGCCAACCGGCCGACTCCCAGCCGCGCCCCGCCGGTCAGGCCGCCGACTCCCAGCCGCGCTCCGCCGGTCAGGCCGCCGACTCCCAGCCGCGCCCCGCCGGTCAGGCCGCCGACTTCCGGCTGCTCGCCAACGGGCTGCCCGCTGGCCTGGCGGCCGACGCCCGGCTGCCCTCCGCCGAGTTGCCCGCCGGTCGGGGAGTCGACCTGCGGTCGGTCTTCGACGAGCTGTCGGTGCGACTGCCTGCGCGGGCCGCCGTGACGCTCGACGGGGAGCCCGGCCTGACCCGGTACGCCCATCACCTGCCGGCGGGGACGGCCGTGCTGACCTGCGACGCCCACGAGGCGGCCGGTGCCGCGCTGCCGTCCGCGGTGGCCGCCAAGCTGGCCGCCCCGCAGCAGCCGGTGCTCGCCCTGCTCGGCGACGACGGGATGCGCCCGCACGGCCTGTCCGAACTGGTCACCATCGCCCGTCGTTGGCCGGCCTGGGCCGACCCCCGGCTGGTGGTGCTGGTCCTCAACACCCGTGCCGGCTACCCGGGCCGGCCGGTCGCCGACGACGTCCCGTACGCGGGCTGGGCGCGGCTGCTGGGCCTGCACGGCGTACGCGTCGACCGGCCCGAGCTGGTCGGCGCGGCCTGGGACGAGGCGCTGGGCGCCGACCGCCCCTGCGTACTGGACCTGCTCGTCGACCCGCGCGCCCTGCACCCCCACCCCTCCCCTCCGCCCATCCCCACCCCCCTCCACTCCCACACCCCCGCCTGACCCCCACGCGCGGCAACGCCCCGCTCCGACCGCCGACCCCCCTCACGCCCCACCCCACCCCACCCCACCCCACCCCACCCTGCTCGGCGATCTTGCACTTTCAGTCTCCCTTATGTGGCTTTCATGCCGTTATGACCCGACACGAAGTGCATGATCGGCGGGCGCTGGGGCGGGCGGGGGCGGCGCGGGGCGGCGCGGGGGCGGCGCGGGGGCGGCGCGGGGGTGGCGCGGGGGGTTTGGGGGGTGGGTGGTGGGGGTGCGAGGGAGGGGGTGGGGCGTCGGGAAGTCGTCGGCGAGGGCGGGGTGGACGGTGTCGGGGGGATCGAACAAGATCAGCTGGTTGATGCCGCTCGGTGGGGTGATGCCCTGTTTAACCCGCATACGGGCGGGAAGCCGGGCCGCGTGAGCGAACGGGGCAGGGTGGGGCCGGTGCGGAAGGTGCGCCGGGAACTCGCCGCGGCAGGCGCCGGTCTGGCCGGCGATCGGGTGGTGGCGGTGGGCAGTACCGCCCGGATCCTCGTCGCGGCCATCGGCCGGGCGCTACGCGGGGCGGACTGCGCCGATCTCGGCCAGGTCGGACCGACGTCACGGTTCTTCGGCGCCCCGGATCCGGTCCGCCGGGCGGTGGCCGTACGCTCCGCCGGCCGGGCCGCGTTGACCCCGGCGCAGGCGGCGGAGGTGGACGCGGCCCGGGTCGCGCAGTGGTTCGTCGACCAGTACCCGTCCGGCCGTTACCCGGGGGTGTTGCTGGGGTCGCCGCACGGCGCCGCCGCGCACCTGGCGGTGGCGCTCGGGGTGCCGTGGCTGCCCGCCGGGTTCGAGATGGTCGCGCACTGGTCGAAGGGCTCGGTGGACCGGCCCCGGGCCGCCCTGGACCATGGTGCCGCGCTCGCCGGACGGCTGCTCGCCGGCAACCCCGACCTGCACGTACGCCAGGTGCACTGTCCGGCCAGCCGGGGTGCCCTGGCCGGGGCCACGGTGGCGCTGGCGGGCCGCTGGCGCGGCCTTCCGGGGGCGTACCGGCGGTTCCTGGCCGAGCGGCTGGAGCCGGGTGCCCCGGTGGTGGTGCTGCGCGACGCGCGGACCTGGCCGGTGTTCGACGCCGCCGACGGGCACAGCTTCCAGGTCGGCTGTCCGGCCAGCGGACTCGACCCGGTGGACTTCCACCCGGACAGCCACGCGCTGCGCCAGGTGCTGCGGTCCGCCGGTGGCGACGGCGCGCACTGGGAGCCGCCGGAGATCTCCACCCCGCCCGGGATCGCCGAACACGGCGTGGAATCCGATTTCGACAGCGGTGTCCGGCAGTGGGCGACCCGGGCGGGACGTTCCCTGCACCAGATCGTCGTTCCGACGCCAGCGGCGCTCAGCGCGGCCACCGCCGACCTGTACCGCCGGTGGCTGCGGGCCGCCGGCAAGACCGGTGACCGGCTGGTGGTCGAGTGCGGCCGGCTGCTCGACCCGTGGCAGGTGCTCCGGGCCGGGCTGGTGCCGTACTGGTGCGAGAACGCCACCCGGCGCTGCGTCGACCAGGCCGAGTGGTGGTTGGCCGGCAGTGAACCGTTCAGTTCGGTGGACGTGCTGCCGGAACCGCCGGGGGTCCGCTCGCCGGCGCTCGCCGGGCTGCCGCAGTGGCTGGCCATCGCCGGTTTCGGCCGCCGCCGTCGGGCCCTGGACCGGGCGTCGGCCCGGGGCTACCCGGTCACCTCGGTACCCACCCGCCGGGCCACCGAGGTGCTTCGTGGCCAACCGTACGACCTGCCCACCCCGGCACCGATCGGGGTGGCGGACGCCCTCGCCGCGCTACGCGACGGCGGCGCCCAGCACGGCCTGCTGGTCTGTTGACACCGGGCTGGCGAAACATCCTCGCGAAGCCGCGATCCCGTGATTGAGTACCTACGGAGCGGGAACACCGCCGGCTGCGACAGGCTGATCACCTTGGCGTGGCACGGCGCCGTCGCCCGTTCGCATCCCAATCACGTAACCCACTTACCGGCCCGTGCGTGTCCAAGCGCGTGTCCGGTGCCGGCCGAATCCGGGCGGGGTCCTTCCTGAGGGAGGCGCGGATGTTCGGACAGACCACCACAACCACACCACCATCCACCGATCGGGGCCTGGAGGACCTCGACGCGGCGGCGCTGGCGTACGCGGCACGGATCGAGGGGCTGCCACCGGAGCGCCGCCATGAGGCGCGCGACGACCTGGTCCGCTTCGCGTTGCCGTTCGCCGGTCGCCTGGCCCGCCGCTACCGGGGACGCGGGGAGCCGCTGGAGGATCTGGAACAGGTGGCCCGGTTGGGCCTGGTCAACGCCGTCGACCGGTACGACCCGGAACGGGGTTCGTTCACCGCGTACGCGGCGATCACCATCGTGGGTGAGATCAAGCGGCATTTCCGGGACCGCACCTGGGGCGTGCACGTACCGCGCCGGTTGCGCGACCTGATTCTGGAGGTCGGGCAGGCGACGGCGGCGCTGACCAGTGAGCTGTCGCGGGCGCCGACCGTCGCCGAGCTGTCGAAGCGGCTGGAGACGCCGGAGGAGGAGATCCTCGCCGCCTTGGAGTCCGCGGCCGGCTACAGCCCGGCGTCGCTGAACGCCCCGGTGGGCGGGGAGAGTTCCGCCGAGTTCGGTGACCTGGTCGGCGAGTCGGACATCGCGTTGGAATCGGTCGACGACCGGGTGACGGTCAGCGGGCTGCTGCACCGCCTGCCGTGGCGGGAGCGGCGGATCCTGGCCATGCGGTTCTACGGCAACCAGACCCAGGCGGAGATCGCCGCCCGGTTCGGCATCTCCCAGATGCACGTGTCGCGGCTGCTCTCGCGGGCGTTGACCTGGCTGCGCCAGGCGATGCTCGCCGATGCGCCGCCGCCCTGGCAGAACGGGGCCGCCGAGTCCGAGTCGACCACGGCGAACCCGCCACGGACCGCCTCGGCCCGCGCGCGATAGCCGATCCGCAAGGTGGGGGCGGCACCGGCCCGGTGCCGCCCCACCTGCGGTGCGGTCAGTCAGTTCTCGGGTGAGTCGCGATGCCCACGGGGATGCCGCCACCGGTCGTTGGCCTGCGGGCGGCGGTCACCGCCCAGCGGGTTCTGCTCCGGCTCGTCGGTCTCCTCGAAGCTGGGCCGGCGTACGTCTTCCGGCTCCGGCACCTCGACCGGTCGGGCCCCGGACTGTGGCGCCGGGTGGTAGGCGACGGCCTCCCGCGCACCGCCGGCACCCTCGGCGCTGGGCGACTCGGGCAGATGCTCCTCCGGGTGCAGTTCCTCGTGCAGTTCCTGTGGTGGCCGGGTGGTCCGTTGTGGCAGGTCGCGGCCCAGGTCGGAGACGAGTTCGCCGTACTTGGCGTCGAACGCGGGGCGTTCGGAACGGATCCGGGGCATCCGGTCGAAGTTGCGTAGCGGTGGCGGGCAGGTGGTGGCCCATTCCAGCGAGTTGCCGAAGCCCCACGGGTCGTCCACCGTGACCAGTGCGCCGAACCGCCAGGACTTCCAGGCGTTCCAGATGAAGAACAGGGTGGACGCGCCGAGCACGAACGAGAAGATGCTGGAGATGGTGTTCAGCGTGGTGAATCCGTCGGTGGGCAGGTAGTCGGCGTACCGCCGGGGCATTCCCTCGTTACCCAACCAGTGGTGCACCAGGAAGGTGCCGTGGAAGCCGATGAACATCGTCCAGAAGTGCAGCTTGCCGAGTCGCTCGTCGAGCAGTCGCCCGGTCATCTTCGGCCACCAGAAATAGAAGCCGGCGAAGAGCGCGAACACCACGGTCCCGAAGACGACGTAGTGGAAGTGGGCCACCACGAAGTAGGTGTCGTGGGTGTGGAAGTCGGCCGGCGGGCTGGCCAGCAGTACGCCGGTGAGGCCACCGAGCAGGAAGGTCACCAGGAAGCCGATGGAGAACAGCATCGGCGTCTCGAAGGTGAGCTGTCCCTTCCACATCGTGCCGATCCAGTTGAAGAACTTAACCCCGGTCGGTACGGCGATCAGATAACTCAGGATGCTGAAGAACGGCAACAGCACCTGGCCGGTGGCGAACATGTGGTGCGCCCACACCGTCATCGACAGCACGGTGATCGCGATGGTGGCCAGCACCAGCCCGGTGTAACCGAAGATCGGCTTGCGGGAGAAGACCGGGATGACCTCGGTGATGATGCCGAAGAACGGCAGCGCGATGATGTAGACCTCGGGGTGGCCGAAGAACCAGAACAGGTGCTGCCAGAGCATCGGCCCGCCGGTCGCCGGCTCGAACACCTGCGCGTCGAGCAGCCGGTCGGCGCTCAGCGCCAGCAGCGCGGCGGCCAGCAACGGGAAGACCAGGATCACCAGCACGCTGGTGAACAGCATGTTCCAGGTGAAGATCGGCATCCGGAACATCGTCATGCCCGGGGCGCGCAGGGTCAGGATCGTGGTGATCAGGTTGACCGCGCCGAGGATGGTGCCCAGACCCGAGACCACCAGGCCGACCACCCACATGTTCGCCCCGACGCCGGGGGAGTGCTCGGGGTTGCTCAGCGGCGTGTACGCGGTCCAGCCGAAGTCGGCGCTGCCCTGCGGGGTGAAGAACCCGCCGATGACCATCAGCCCGCCGAACAGGTACAGCCAGTAGGCCAGCGCGTTCAGCCGGGGAAACGACACGTCGGGCGCGCCGATCTGGATCGGCACGATGTAGTTGCCGAATCCGAACGCCGCCGGGGTGGCGAACAGCAGCAGCATCACCGCGCCGTGCGAGGTGAACAGCTGGTTGTACTGCTCCGGGGAGAGGAACTGCATGCCCGGCCGGGCCAGTTCCGCGCGGATCAGCATCGCCTCGATCCCGGCCACCAGGAAGAAGCCGAACGAGGTCAGCAGGTAGAGCAGGCCGATCTGTTTGTGATCGGTGGTGGCCAGGAACCGGAGCAGCTTGCCGCCGCGTACGGGTTTGTTCACCGAGCCCGGATAGCCGCCGAACCGGGCCGGTGCAAGGATTGCTGGCCCCCGGTCCTGTCCAGGTTCGGTGGGTACCCGCTTGGGCATCTGCTCTCACCCCGCTGACGACGAAAAGGACGGGCGTGGCTACCCGCCCCGTCGACCATGTAACCAGGCGAGAGGGGGAATTTCGGTCAATTCGCCGGTAGTGTGGCCCAGACGGCCTTTCCGTCGCCGGCCGGCGCGCTGCCCCACCGCTCGGCCAGTTCGCGGACCAGCAGCAGGCCCCGCCCGCCCTCGTCGCGCTGGTCGGGCCGGCCGGGCTCGGCCGCGTCGCGGCTGCCGTCCACCACGGCCAGGTGCAGCCACGGCCGGCGCAGCGTCACCGTCACCTGCATCGGGGTGCCGGCGTGCCGGACCACGTTGCCGACCAGTTCGCTGAGCACCACCGAGGCCGGCTCGACCGCCGCGGGCAGATCCCACCGCGTGCAGGCATCGACCACCAGCTCCCGGGCCCGCCGGCAGGCCGCCGCGACCGGTTCGAGCCGGGCCCGCATCCGGGGTACGGCCGCGGCACCCGCCACCCGGGTCGCCTCGGCGCAGTCGTGCCGCACCGGCACCACCCGGCCGGCGGTGGAGGAGGCCAGCGCCGTGGCGGGCTCCGGTTGCGGCGCGCAGATCACCATCGGCACCACCGGCCAGTCCGCCGCCCGTCGCGCCGCCGCGGTGAAGACCGCGACCGCCAGCTGGTCGTGCACGGTCAGCCCGGTCAGGTCCACCACGAGGGCGTCGGGCTGGTCGGCCAGACACCGGTCCAGCACCGCGTACACCTGCCGGGTGGTGGTCAGGTCGAGACTGCCGGCGAGGCGTACGACCCTGACGGGTGATCCGTCGCGTACCTCGCAGCTGATCCGGCTCGCCATCTCCGCCCTCGTTCCGCCGTGTCGCAGAGCCTGCAACTACCCGGCGTCCGGCCCGGCGAAACGGCGGTGTGCGCACCGCCGCACCGGAATGCTCAGGCCGCGCGCAGCGCGGGTGCGGCGCTGCCGAGGCGGCGTACCCGGTCGTAGAGGGCGAGGTAGCGGCGGGCCATCACCGCCGGGGTGAACCGGGCGGCGGCCTCCCGGCGGCACTCGTCGGGCTCCAGCAGGTCGGCGGCGAGTACGAGATCGCCCAACTCCTGCTCGTCGTCGGTGAGCAGCCCGGTGCGTCCGTGCTCGACCAGTTCGGGCAGGCAGCCCCGGGCCGTCGCCACCACCGGAGTGCCCAGCGCCAGCGACTCCACCACCGCCGTACCGCCGGGTTCCTCCCAGCGCAGCGGGAACAGCGTGGCGCGGGCGGCGGCGAGCAGGTCGTCCCGGTCCCGACCGGCCACCGTGCCGATCCAGCGCACCCGGTCGCCGTCCAGGTGCGGCGCCACCTCGTCGTGGAAGAACCGCACGTCGGGGTTCTGCCGGGCCGGCGCACCGGCGGCGGCGAGATCCGCCGGCCGGTGGTACGGGCCGACCGGCCCGGCCAGCACGAGCGGGAACCCGACCCGCCGAGCCAGCCGGACCGCGACGTCCTGCCCCTTGCCGGGGTTGATCCGGCCGAGCACCAGCGCGTACCCGCCCTGGGCCACCGGTGGGCGACGGTGCGGGTCGACGGCCAGCGGGGTGGCCAGGTGTACGTGCCCGACCGAGTGGTCCCGCAACGCCTGCGGTGCCCGCGCGAGCTGCGCCGCGGAGACCCCGTTCACCCGGACCCGCCGGCCGCCGTCCAGGCCGCCGTAGAGCTCGGGATGCTTGGCCAGATCCCAGTGCAGGGTGTGCAGCACCGGCGGCGCGTCCGGGCCCAACGCGGCGAGCGTGGCCAGGCCCACCGCCTCCACATGATCGTGCACCAGATCGATGTCGTCGCGGCCGCGCAGTTCGCGGACCACCCCCGCCAGGTGCGCCTGGGCGATGCCGGACACCTGGTTGTACGGTCGTTGCAGGGCGGCGAACTGACCGTCGGCGAAGACCGAGATCCGTTCGTCGCAGGGCAGGGTGCTGCTGTCCACCGAGGCGAGCACCACCCGTACGCCGAGGCGGCGCAGCTCCGGCACGAGGGTGGCGACCACGTTCTCGATCCCGCCGTAACCGGCCGGTGGCACGGGCAGCCACGGACCGGCGTTGATCAGGACGGTAAGCGTCATCGTTGTCGCTCCTCCTCGCCGGCGGCCTGGGTCATGCGGCGGCGAACCGCCGGCGGGGCACCCGATGCCGCAGTTCGGCCAGCGGCGGCCGTTCCTCGACGGCGACGTCACTGACCACGATCTCCCGGTCCAGGTTCGGCAGCGCGTCGGAGCCACCTCGGCGGAACTGGGTCAACAGAGGGGTCGGCAGCAGGTCCGGGCTGGCCCAGCCGCGCTGCTGCAACCGTGACCAGACGGTGAGCATGATCTGGGCGGACATCCGGCCCAGCGCCGCCGTGTCCTGGTGCCGGTGCTTGCGCTCGCCCAGGTCGACCTGGGCCAGCGCGTCCAGCCCGACGAGTTCGAGCAGGTCGATCAGCATCGCGGTCTCGACGCCGTACCCGGAGACGAACGGCACCTGCGCCAGCACCTCGCGGCGGCCCGCGTACTCGCCGGCCAGCGGCTGGACGAAACCGGCCAGCTCCGGCCAGAACAGGTTCAGCATGGGGCGGGCCATCAGCTCGGTCACCCGGCCACCGCCGTCGGCCTCCACCCCGGTCGTGCCGACCAGTGGCCGGTGGTAGAACCCCTTCACGAAGTCCACCGACGGGTCGGTGAGCAGCGGGCCGAGCAGCCCGGTGACGAAGTGCGGGCGGAACTCCCGCAGGTCGGCGTCGACGAAGGCGACCACGTCACCCTCGGCGGCGGCCAGCCCGGCCCAGAGCGCGTCGCCCTTGCCGGCCAGCCGGGGCAGCCCACGGGTCATCGCGTCCTGGCTGACCACCTCCGCGCCGGCCGCCCGGGCCACCTGCGCGGTGCGGTCGGTCGAGCGCGAGTCGACCACGATCAGCTCGTCGACCAGCGGAACCCGGTCCACCAGATGCTCGCGGATGGTCGAGACGATCGCCCCGACGGTGGCCTCCTCGTTGTGGGCCGGCAGCACCACGCTGACCCGGTTGTCCCCCTTCGCCTGGAGCAGTCGCCGGGTCGGCCAGTCAACGGCCGAGCTGGTGCGATAGGTGGCCCAGGCCTCGACCACGGGCGAGACCAGAGATTCGGTGTTCCGCACAGGCACCCCCTTCGCGGGAAGACCGGGAGTGGGATTTCCCAGTACTTCGCGCTAGCTAACCGGATCGATCCCACCAGCTTGATCACGACCCTGCTCCGGGCACGTTCCCGACTGATGAACGTTTGATTGCGCCCAGCTCGGGCAACGGGCCAGCCAGACCGGAACGGGACGGGAAGGCGAAGGGTATGCGTACCTGCCGGGTGGGGCTGGTGGGCGCGGGCGGGGTGGCCCAGCGGCACGCGCGCGTGTTGTCCGGTTTCGCCGACGTCGAGCTGATCGGCGTGGTCGACGTGACCGAGGCCGCCGCAGCCGAGCTGGCCGGCGCCCACCGAGCCCGGTCGTACGGCGACATCGGGCAGCTGCTCGACGCCCGGCCGGACGCGGTGTACGTCTGCGTACCGCCGTTCGCGCACGGTCCGATCGAGGAGGCGGTCGTCACCGCCGGGATACCGATGTTCGTGGAGAAGCCGCTGGCCGTGGAGCTGCCCACCGCCGAGCGGATCGCCGGCCTGGTGGCCGAGCGGGGACTGCTCACCGCCGTCGGCCACCACTGGCGGTACCTGCACGCGGTGACCCGGGCCCGCGAACTGCTCGTCGGGCGGGCGGCCCGCCTGGTCAGCGGTGCCTGGCTGGACCGGGTGCCACCGGTGCCGTGGTGGAGCCGGCGGGAGCGCTCCGGCGGGCCGATGGTCGAGCAGGCCGTGCACGTCCTGGACCTGATCCGGCTGCTGGCCGGTGAGGTGACCGAGGTGACCGCGTACGGCGACGGAGTCGCCCCGCCGGTGGACGGCGCCGACGTCGACTCGGTGACCGTGGCGGCGCTGCGCTTCGCCGGTGGCGCCGTGGGCACCCTCGGCGCCACCTGCGTGCTGGACTGGAAGCACCGGGCCGGGGTGGAGATCGTGGCCGACGGGTTGGCGCTCGAACTCGCCGAGGACGCCCTGACGGTCCGCGACGCCGACGGGCAGCGCCGGTTCGAGGCCGACCCGGACGGTGCCCGGGTGGCGGTGGACCGGGCGTTCATCGACGCGGTGCGGGGTGTCGGCGACGACGTACGGGTGCCGTACGCGGAGGCGCTGCGCACCCACCGGCTGGCCGTGGCGGTGGCCGAGTCGGCCCGTACCGGCCGCACCGTCCGCCTCACCGCCGGTGCCACCCGGACGGCGCCCGTCGGGGCGGCCCGCGATGCGTGAACAGGCGCTGGTGGTCAGCGGCCCGGGCCAGGTGGAACTGGTCGACCAGGAGGCGGCCGTGCTGCCGCCCGGCGGCTTTCGGGTGCAGACCCTCTACAGCGGGATCTCCGCCGGCACCGAACTGAGCTACGTCAAGGGCACCAACCCGTACCTCACCGCCACCTGGAACGCCGACCTCGGCCTGTTCCAGCCGGGCCCGCCGAGCACCCCGTATCCGGTGCGGAACCTGGGCTACATGCAGGTGGCCCGGGTGGTGGAGAGTGACACGCCGGTGGTGCCGGTGGGCACGGTCGCCGCGATGACCTACGGCCACCGCAGCGCCGCCGTGGCCGACCCGGTCACCACCCGCTTCGTGCCGCTGCCCGACGACCTCGAACCGCTGCTCGGCGTCTACGTCGCCCACCTGGGGCCGATCTGTGCCAACGGGCTGCTGCACGCCGCCGCCGACCTGTACGGCCCGGCCACGCGGGATCTGGGCGACGGGGTACGCGGCCGGCGGGTGGCCGTCGTCGGCGCCGGGGTGGTCGGCCTGCTCACCGCCCTGTTCGCCCGGCGGCACGGTGCCGCCTCGGTGGTGGTGCTCGACCCGACACCGGCCCGCCGGGAGGTGACCCGGGCCCTCGGGCTGGACCCCCTCGACCCCGGCGACGGCGATCCGGCCGGGCTGCTCAAGACCCGCTGGGCGCACGGCCCCGGCGACCGGGGCGCGGACGTGGTGTTCCAGTGCCGTGGGCAGGACTGGGCGCTGCACCTGGCGCTGCGCCTGCTACGGCCCCAGGGCACGGTGATCGACCTGGCCTTCTACCAGGGCGGTGCCGACGCCGTCCGGCTCGGGGAGGAGTTCCACCACAACGGGCTGTCGGTGCGCTGCGCGCAGATCGGCCGGGTGCCCCGAGGGCTCGCACCGGCCTGGGACCGGGAACGGCTCTCCGCCGCCACGATCGACCTGTTGCGCGCCGACGGCGCGGCCATCCGTACCCACCTGGTGTCGGCCGTGGTGCCGTTTGTCCAGGCTCCGGCCCTGCTCGTCGACCTCGCTCAGCGCCGCCGTCAGGAGCTTCAGGTGGTGCTGAGCGGCTGAGCGGCGGGGCCGTCGGTGGGCTCCGGAAGCAACGGTGCGCGGGGGAGGGCGCGAAAGGGGCCTCCGGTCGCGTACCGTTGCCGCTCATGGGTGTGTCGCAACGGTTGAAGACCAGGTTCCGCCGGTTCCTCCAGCGCCCGGGAACCACGGTCGACCTGGCCCCGCTGGAGAAGCTGCTGCCGGCCATCGAGGCACGTGAGGAGGCGGTCTCCGCTTTCGACGACGCCGAACTCACCGAGGCCGCCGCCGTGGCGTCGACCTACGAGGAGATCTGCGCACTCGGCCGCGAGGCGGCCCGGCGCGGCCTCGACCAGCGGCCGTACGACGTCCAGCTGCTCGGCGCCATGTCACTGCTGTCCGGCAAGGTCGCGGAGATGGCCACCGGTGAGGGCAAGACGCTGACCGCGGCGATCGCCGCGTACGGGCACGTGCGGCTCGGCAACGGCCCGGTGCACGTGCTCACCGTCAACGACTACCTGGCCCGCCGCGACGCCCAGTGGATGGAGCCGGTCTACACGCTGCTCGGGCTCAGGGTCGGCTGGGTGAACGAGGCGTCCACCCCGATCGAGCGACGCGCCGCGTACGCCTGCGACGTGACCTACGTCGCGGTCAGTGAGGCGGGCTTCGACTTCCTGCGCGACCAGCTCGTCACCGACGTCGAGGACCGGGTCCAGCCGGCGCTGCGCACCGCCATCGTCGACGAGGCGGACTCGATCCTGATCGACGAGGCCCGGGTGCCGATGGTGCTGGCCGGCTCGGTCCCCGGCGAGCAGGACCCGGTGCACGCCGCCGCCGCGCTGGTGCGTGGTCTGCGCAAGGGCCGGCACTTCACGGTCGCCGAGGACGGCCGCAGCGTGGCCTTCACCTCGACCGGCCTGGCCGCCGTCGAGGCCAAGCTCGGCATCGACCTGTACGACGAGGAGAACGTCGAGCAGCTCTCGGCGGTGAACGTGGCGTTGCACGCGCACGCCCTGCTGCACCGCGACGTCGACTACATCGTGCGCGACGGCACGGTCGAGCTGATCGACGAGATGCGTGGCCGGGTGGCCCAGCGCCGCCGCTGGCCCGACGGGCTCCAGGCGGCGGTCGAGGCCAAGGAGGGCCTGGACGCCACCGCCGAGGGTGAGGTGCTGGGCACCGTCGCCGTGCAGGCCTTCATCGGCCTCTACCCGAAGGTGTGCGGGATGACCGCCACCGCCGTGCTGGTCGGTGACCAGCTTCGGGAGTTCTTCGGCCTGGAGGTCGCGGTGATCCCGCCGAACACCCCGTGTGTGCGGGTGGACGAGCCGGACCGCATCTACGCCACCCTGGCGGAGAAGGAGGAGGCGCTGATCGACGAGATCAAGCGCTGCCACGCCGACGGGCGGCCGGTGCTGGTCGGCACCCTCGACGTCAAGGAGTCCGAGCAACTCGCCGCCGGCCTCAACGCCGCCGGTGTGCCGTGCGTGGTGCTCAACGCCAAGAACGACGACGAGGAAGCGGCGATCATCGCCGAGGCCGGCGCGTACGGCACGGTGACCGTCTCCACCCAGATGGCCGGCCGGGGCGTGGACATCCGGCTCGGCGGCAGCGACCAGGCCGACCGGGACCGGGTCGCCGAGCTGGGCGGCCTCTACGTGATCGGCAGCGGCCGGCACGACAGCCGCCGGGTCGACGACCAGTTGCGCGGGCGGGCCGGCCGGCAGGGTGACCCGGGCGGGTCGGTCTTCTTCGTCAGCCTGGAGGACGACCTGGTCGTCCGGCACGCCGGTGACACCGTGCCGCCGTCGCCCCGGATGAACGCCGACGGCCTGGTCACCGACCCGCAGGTGGACTACGCCGTGGAGCACGCCCAGCGGGTCGCCGAGGGCGTCAACCACGAGATCCACCGCAACACCTGGCGCTACAGCGTGGTCGTCGAGCAGCAGCGCAAGGCGCTGGCCGAGCGTCGGGAGCGGCTGCTGACCAGCGACATCGCCGCCCTGATGTTGCTGGACAAGATGCCGGAGAAGGCCGGCGAGATGGACGAGGACCTGCTCGCCCGGGTGGCCCGGTCGATCGCCCTCTACCACCTCGACCGGCTCTGGGCGCAGCACCTGGCCGAGCTGTCGGAGGTCCGCGAGGGCGTGCACCTGCGGGCGCTGGGCCGACTCGACCCGCTCGACGAGTTCCACCGGGCGGCGGTGCCCGCGTTCACCAACCTGGTGCCGGAGATCGAGGCGCGTACCCTCGCCACCTTCACCGAGACCGAGTTCGACGAGGACTGGGAGCCGGACGAGGCGGAACTGGTCCGGCCGAGCGCGACCTGGACGTACCTGGTGCACGACAACCCGTTCGGCTCCGAACTGGACCGGCTGATCGCCTCGGTCGGCCGGCGACTCAGCGGGGCAGGCGCCCGCTGAGGCCCGCACACTGAGCCGGTAGCGGCCCCTTCCAGCGGTACCCGTACCCTGGGAGGGGCTCCGCTTTGCACCGTTTCGACCGTTGTTGCGGCGGGTAGTAGGGCGGGTCGTGACGTCCAGACTGCCGTCGGGGCTGCCCTTCGCCCGGCTCGACCGAGGAGGAAACAGGTGAGGACGCTGGCCAGGCGTACGGGGGCTGGGGGCCGGTGAACCTGGAGACGAGTCCACCGCTGGCGGAGACCCTCGGCGTACTGGAGACGGCGGCCCTGCTGCGGGAACTGACCGCCGGGTTGATCGCGCTGGACGACTTCGACGAGGCGCTGTCCGCGCTGGTCCGGATCACCCGGGACGCCATCGCGGGGGTGAGCTGGTGCGGGTTCACCGCCCTACGGGCCGGTGAGCCGGTCGGGGTGGCCGCCTCCGACGCGCCGGTGAGCGGGCTGGACGATCTGCGCTGCGGCCCGGACACCCCGGCGATGGATGCCATCCGGCGGCGGGAGATGGTCGGCGCGGAGGACCTCGCCGCCGAGCCCCGCTGGCCGGACTGGACGCCCCGCGCCCGCGAGTTGGGCGTACGCGGGGTGATCTCCGCGCCGGTCGACGTGGACGAGCAGGTGATCGGTGCGATCAACCTCTATGCCGCTGAGTCCGACGCGCTGACCACCGGTCACCAGTTGACCGCCATGCTGCTCGCCGAACACGCCGGCCTGCTGCTCGCCGCCGTCCGTGACCGGCAGCGGCGCACCGCGCAGGCCGACGAGCAGGACGCCGCGCTGCTCGGTGACGGCGTGATCGGGCAGGCGATCGGTGTGATCATGACGCAGCGCGGCTGCCCGGCGGAGGAGGCTCTCGACGTGCTGCGCAGCGCGGCGTCGTCGCTGTCCATCCCGTTGCGAGAGGTGGCCGAGCGGCTGGTCAGCACGGTCTCCCGGCCACGGGACAACTGACCGCCGGGCCTCGTCCCGCCGCTGGCCGCGCGGCGTCGCCTCCCTGCCCCGGCCGCCGTCGTTTCCTGCCCGGCCATCGCCGTTTCCTGCCCGGCCATCGCCGTTTCCTGCCCGGCCACCGAGTGTCGTTTCGCCGCGCTGGCCACCGGGTAGCACCCTGGGCTGGTGGCTGATCCGATCCCAGGGGGGAACCGATGCAGAGCCGGCTGCGGGTGCAGGGGCACCCCGTCCAACCGATGTTGGTGACGTTCCCGTACGGGCTCTTCGTCTGCGCAACGATCTTCGACTTCGCCGACGTGGCCGGCGGGCCGGCCTTCCTCGGCGAGGTGGGTTACTGGACGGCGGTGGCCGCCCTGGTGGCCGCGGCGATGACCACCGTGGCCGGAATGGTCGACCTGTGGGACGTGCCGCCCGACCGCACCCGCCGCACCGCGATCAGCTTCAACCTCGTCAACGCGGGCATGGCCGGGCTCTTCCTGCTCTCCTGCCTGGTCCGGGCGGACGCAACGAACCGGGGTGCCACCCCGGTGTTGCTGGTCACCGAAGTGCTCGCCCTCGCCGTCGGTGGGCTGGGGGTGCACCTCGGCGCGCGGCTGATGCGCCACTTCGAGGTCGGCCGGGCCGAGGCGACCAACTTCGACGCGCTGCGTGGCGTCGACGCTCGCACCGTCGAGGTCGTCCGCCCCCGTCCGTAGGTCCACTCGCGCTGGTCGTGCGGGGTCGGCTCAGGCCGCGGGGCGCAGCAGGGCGAGCATCTCCGGCAGGTCGAAGAACTGGGCGGTCTCCACTGCGGACGGACTGCCGTCGTCGGGGTCGGCACCGGCGGCGAGCAGTGCGCGTACGGCGTCGGTGCTGCTGCGGAAGACCGCCGCGGCCAGCGCTGTCTGCCCCCGGTCGTTGGTGCGGGAGAAGTCGGCGCCCCGATCGAGCAGTGCGGCCACCGTCTCCGGGCGAGCGTGGTAGGCCGCCAGGATCAGCAGGCTGTCGCCCTTGTCGTTGGTCAGGTTGACCGGCAGCCCCGCGTCGACGTATCCGGCCAGTTCGGCGGTCGCACCGTCGCGCGCCAGGTCGAACATCCGGTGCGCGAACTCCAGGGTCTCGGCGTCGAGTTCCTCACTCACCGGCTCAGGCTAGTCGGCGTCGTCGGGTCGCGTGCAGCACGGCCACCCGAAGCCGTCGTACCGGCCGGGTGTGCGGTGGCCCCGGCGCAGCTCAACCGGGTGGGACCCGGCATCGCCGTCCCGACATCTGAGATTACCTACTAAACCTATAGGGTTTGACGCTTAAACTGGCCGGGACCGTAGCTGTTGACTGTTCGCGAGGACCACATGCCTGCCCTGCCCGCCATCGAGCCGGACCTGCTCACCGTCGCCCGGCGCTGGGCCGCCGACCCCGCAAGCTGGCCGGTGCCGCTGCGCTTCGACCCGACCAGCCGGTGGTACGCCCGGCTCGCCGCGGACGACGACCACGAGGTGTGGGCGCTGAGCTGGTTGCCCGGTCAGGGCACCGACCTGCACGACCACGGCGGCTCCTCCGGCGCCTTCCTGGTCGCCTCGGGCGTGCTCACCGAGGAGACGGTCAGCGGGGGCCGGCTGCGCCCGCACCTGCTCGCCGCCGGCTCCGGCCGCCGGTTCGGCTCCCGGCACGTGCACGTGGTGACCAACCGGCACGCCGAGCCCGCGGTCAGCGTGCACGTCTACCGCCCGGCACTGCGCCGGATGACGCGCTATCAGCTCACCGGGGGTCGGCTGCTGGTCGCCGAGGTGGCCGAGGCCGGCGTGGCATGGTGAGTCCCGCGTACGGCGCCCGAGTCGAACCATCTGGAAGGAACCGATGATGCCGCAGACCGACCCCGCCGCCCAGTGTCCGGTGCCGCCGCCGGGCTCGCGAGGGATCGACGAGATCCTGGGCGCTGCCCGGGCCCGGCTCGACCGCCTCGACCCGGAGCAGGCGCACCTGGCGTACCGGGCCGGCGCGCTGCTGGTCGACATTCGACCCGCCGCGCAGCGGGCCGCCCACGGCACCGTGCCCGGTTCCCTCGCCGTCGAGCGCAACGTGCTGGAGTGGCGCTTCGATCCGCGCTGCCCGGCCCGGCTACCCCAGGCGGTCGGCTACGACCTGCCGGTGGTGGTGCTCTGTCAGGAGGGCTACACCTCGTCCCTGGCCGCTGCCTCGTTGCAGGACCTCGGCCTGTTCCGGGCCACCGACGTGATCGGTGGCTTCGCCGCCTGGCGGATCGCCGGCCTGCCCGTGCTGGGTCCGACCCCGCCGTTCCGCCCGTCCATCCCCGCGCCCCCGGCGACCGCCGGCCGGGTGTCCCACTGATCAGCCACGCCCACCCGGCGTGGCGGTAGTCCCAGGAGGCCGCCGTGTCCGTCGTCGCCATCAGCCCGCGCCAACACCCGCCCGGCCGGGCCCACCGGGCCCGCCTCGCGCGGCAGCGCACCGGTCCCACCCTGACCATCACCGTCGACCTCGCCGCCGGGTCGGCGAGCCCACGGCTGAACCGGCTGCTGGAACTGCTCGGCGAACTGGCCGAGTCGGGCGAGGGGCGGCTGTCGCGCGACGACGTCGACCACCGGGCGGCCGCGGCGGATCCGAGCGTCGTACGCATCCTCACCGGACCCCGGGTGGTCCAGCAGGGTGATCGGGTGATCCCGTTGACCCGGATCGAGTACGACCTGCTGCTCTTCCTGGCCGAGCGGCCACGGCGGGTCTTCACCCGGCTCCAGTTGCTCAACCAGGTCTGGGGCTACGACCACGCCGTGGCGCGCACCGTCGACGTGCACGTACGCCGGCTGCGCGCCAAGCTCGGCGGCGGTACGCCGCTGCTGACCACGGTCCACGGTGTCGGCTACCGGCTGGCCGACGAGGCACGGGTGAGCGTCGAACGCTGACGTCATCCAGCGTGGCGAGGCCCGTCCGGGTCGCGCCACGCTGTCTCGTGGACGTGACACCCGTTCGCCTGGGAGCGTGACCAGTGGACGTCACGACGGATCGGCGACGAGACCCTCGCGAAAGGTGAACTCCGGTGCCGACCCCCCGTATTCGGTCAACTTGGCGACTCTGCTGTAATCATCTGGCCTCGTACGCAGAGCGAGCATCCGGCTCCGATGTGTCGGCCAATTGTCACATTCACGCAACGCAGTCGCCCCTTGACCCTTGCACCGGCGCCGGGAAACATCGATAAAGCGGCGTACCGGGGCCGTGGGGAAAACCCGGACCAGCCTAGGAGGACCATGTCGGTCAGCCCCGCCTCGTCGCGCGCCGGATGGCATACGTCCCAACCCGCGGTTCCCGGTCGACCACCGGGCGGCCAGCGTCGTCCCACCAGCACCGCCGCCCCGGTCATCACCGTCACCCTGTCCATTCCGTTGGCCTGTGAGGAGTCCCTGACGCCGGCCGCGCGCCGGTTGTTGGAGGCCGCTCGGGAACTGCTGGAACGCGGCGAGGGCACGATCGCCAACGGTGGCCCGGTGGCGCCGGAGCGGCGCACCGAGGCCCTGCCGGCCGGGCGGCCACCGGCGCGGCCACTCGCCCCGACCATTCCCACCCTGCACATCCTGGCCGCCTCGCGGTCGGTGCTGCGCGACGGCGATCCGCTGCCGCTGACCCGGCTCGAATTCGACCTGTTGCTGCACCTGGTGGCGCACCCCCGTCGGGTGTTCACCCGGCTCCAACTGCTCAACGCGGTCTGGGGCTACGAACACGCGGGTGTGCGTACGGTCGACGTGCACGTACGTCGGCTCCGCGGCAAGGTCGGAGTGGACGTGCCCCTGGTCACCACGGTCTACGGCGTCGGATACCGGCTGGCCGACGATGCCCGGGTGACCCTCGACCAGACCGGCTGAGCGGCGCGCAGCGTCGGCCGACCACGCGCTCGTTCCGCTGGCACCCTGGCTGGCTGAGCGGCGCGTACCCCGGTGGTCGGCGGCGGCATCCGTCGGGCACCGGGCACGATGGTCGGATGCGCGTGCGTCCCATCTCACCGCAGCGGCTGGTCACCGAGCTGACGCAGCGGTTGGCCCGGACGGAGTCGGCCGGGCGGCTGCGGGTCGCCGTGGACGGTCCTGCCGCCGCCCGCCCCGACCAGTTGGCCGCCGCCCTGGTCGACCCGCTGCGGGCCCTGGGCCGTCCGGCCCGGCACATCCGGGCCGAGGACTTCCTGCGTCCCGCATCCGTGCGCCTGGAGCGTGGCCGGACCAACCCGGACGCGTACTACGAAGGCTGGGTCGACGAGGCCGGGCTGCGCCGGGAGGTCCTCGACCCGGCGGGGCCGGCGGGCACCGGCCGGATACTGCCCTCGCTGTGGGACGCCCGGGCGGACCGGGCCAGCCGGGCCGGGTACGTCGAGTTGCCATCCGGGGGCGTGGTCCTGGTCAGCGGAGCGTTCCTGCTCGGCGGCGGACTACCGTTCGACGTCACCGTGCACCTGGAACTGTCCGCCGCCGCGCTGAGCCGGCACACCGCCCCCGATCTGGCCTGGACGCTGCCCGCGTACGCCCGGTACGCCGCCGAGGTCGCCCCCGCCACCTTCGCCGACCTGGTGGTCCGGGTGGACGACCCGCGCCGCCCGGCGATCGTGGAATCCGTGGACGACCCGGTTTGATCCCCGGGGCAGGAGGGTAATCGCGGGGCTCACAGCGTCCTGGTGATCACCACCTGGGCGGTATGACCGGGTGGGGAGGCCCCACCCGCGATGACGATGAGGCCCAGGAAAGGCAGGCAGCCATGCTCGTCCACGACACAGTCGGCACGGGCCGATCCCAGGCGGAGATCGACCAGATCCGACTCTCCCTCCAGGACCGGTACGCCGAACTGTCCGAGGAGTACGAGCAGGCCGTGCAGCAGAGCCAGGTGCTCCGGCTGGTCGAGGTCGGCGACACCGCGGGCGACGACCAGGCCGACAGCGGCACCAAGACCGCCGAGCGGGACACCGCCCAGTCGCTGCTGCGCACCATCCTCGACCGGCGCGCCCAGTACGAGCACGCGCTGACCCGGCTCGACGAGGGCACCTACGGCTTCTGCGAGGGCTGCTCGGCACCCATCCCGGTGGAACGGCTGGAAATCTTCCCCTCCGCCACCACCTGCGTAACCTGCAAACAAACCCGCGAACGCCGAGCCGCCTAACCCACCACCCACCCACCCACCCACCCCACCCAGGCCCACCCAGGCTGGGGTTGATCAAGAGGTTTTGGTCTGGGAACGGCCCGGATACGCGCTCAAACTTCTTGATCAGCGGCGAGGGGGGCGGGTGCCGGCGCTGCCGGGTGGTATTTCGCCCGGTGGGGGTGAGGGGGGTTCACCCTGGGCGTGCGGAGTGTGGGGGCGACACCACGGGGGGTGGTTGGCGATGACGGTGGTACTGCACCGGCGGCGGGAGGGCGTCCTGCACGTCGTCGGCGCCCGCGACCAGGCCCGGCGGGCACCACGTGTCGGGCGGGCCAGCCCGATCCGGTCACGGCGGGGCCCGGTGGGTCCGCCGGGACGTCACGACGACCGACGGTGGGAGACCGACCTACGGGGGTGGACAGATGGCTGAGCAGTTCGAGTCGGCAATTGAGTCCTCGGTGGACAAGACCAACCTCATTCTCAAGGACATCGAGCAGGCGTACGGCTGGCCGAAGCAACAGCGCAACCAGTCGTACGCGGCGCTGCGTACCGTGTTGCACCTGCTGCGCGACCGGATGCCGGTGCAGGAGAGCGTGGAGTTCTCCGCGCAACTGCCGATGCTGGTGCGGGGCATCTACTTCGACGGCTGGCAGCCGCAGAACGTCCCGATCAAGCTCAACCGGGACGACTTCCTCTACGAGGTCCGTCAGGGCTTCCCCTACGACGTCCAGGGTGGCCCGGAACGGGTGGTCCAGGTGGTCCTGGACACCCTGCGCCGGCACATCACCCAGGGCGAATGGGATGACGTGAAGGACACCATGCCGGCCGACCTCGCCCAGATCATGCCCTGACCGTCGCGTGTTCCCGGCCCGTCCCGCCACCGGTGGGACGGGCCCCGCGCGGGCCTACCAGAGATCGAAGTGGAACACCTCGAACGAGGTGCCATAGCGTACGCCCAGCCGGGTGCCGACCGGGCGGGCGCCGCCCTCCAGGAACTCCTCCGCGTCGAAGCTGCCGTCGCCCAACCCGGTCAGGTACGCCTCGTGCGCCAGCAGCGACGCCACCCCCTTGTCGAACGTCTCGGTGGTGTCCACCCCGTGCGCGGAGCGGGGGGAGGAGGCCGCCCAGACCTGGCGTACGCCGCCCCACGGCGCGACGCCGTCGGTGAGCTGCTCTGGGAAGATCCACCGGTTGCCGGCGTCGCGGACCGCGTCCAGGGTGGCCCGCCCGACCGCGATGTGGTCGGCCTGGTTGAGGGCGAGCGCCCCGTCCCAGGTTTCCCGGAAGTTGTTCGTGATGACGATCTCCGGTCGGTGCCGGCGGACCACCGCGGCCAGTTCCCGGCGCAGTGCCACGCCGTACTCCAGCACCCCGTCGGGCAGGCCGAGGAACTCCACCGTGTCCACCCCGACCAGCGCCGCGGAGTCCCGCTGCTCCTGCTCGCGTACCTCCCGGGCCTGCGGTGGTGCCATCCCGTCGATGCCGGCCTCGCCGCTGGTGACCAGGCAGTAGACCACCTGTTTGCCCTGCCCGGTCCAGCGGGCGATGGCGGCGGCCGCACCGAATTCGAGGTCGTCGGGGTGGGCCACGATCGCCAGGGCCCGCTGCCAGTCCTCGGTCACCGGCTCCAGCGGTTCGGTCATCGCCACCTCCGTCTGCTTGCGTCCACCCCATCCTGTCACTACCCGCCGTACGGCACCGGACCGTTGACCTCAACCATGGTTGAGGTTCGATGCTGGCCGGGTGACGTCGACGCTCTCGTCCGACACTCGCCGGGCTCCCGAACTCACCGTCCTGCTGATCGGCTCCACGCTGACCGTGCTGGCGGGCGCGGTACTGACCCCGGTGGTGCAGTTGCTCATCACCGAGCGGCAGCTCACCGCCACCGCCGCCGGCCTGGTCGTGACCGTGCACGGGATCTCCCTGGCGGTGGCCGCCCCGGCCACCGGCCACCTCGTGGACCGGTACGGAGTCCGCCGGCCGCTGGCCATCGGGCTGCTGCTCTACGGGTTGGCCGGCGGCGCCGGAGCGATCGTCGAGTCGTACCCGCTCCTGATCGCCACCCGGCTGGTCTTCGGCGTCGGCGCCGCGCTGGTCTTCACCGGCACCACCGTCGGGCTGCTCGACCGGTACGCCGGCCCGGCCCGGGACCGGGTGATGGGCTGGCGGTCCACCGCCATCAGCCTGGGCGGGGTGGTGTGGCCGCTGATCGGCGGGGTGTTGGGGGTGCTCTCCTGGCGGGCGCCGTTCCTGGTGTACCTGCTCGGCATTCCGCTCGCCCTGCTCGCGCTGCGCCTACCCGACGAACCCCGTCCGCCAACCGCGCCGGGCCCTGCGGCTGGGCCCGGCGCGCCGGCTGGGCCGGACGCGCCGGCCGGCGCCGACGCCTCGACCGGGCGGGCCGCGCCGGCTGGGCCGGACTCGCCGGCCGGGGCCGATGCCTCGGCTGGGCTGGCCGCGCCGGCTGGGTCGGACTCGCCGGCCGGGGCCGACGCCTCGACCGGGCTGGCCGCGCCGGCTGGACCTGATGGGAGGACCGCGCCGCGCCGGCTGGCGGTGTTGGTCACCGACGGCCGGCGGCTCCTGGGGGTCTACGCCCTCCAGTTCCTCGCCACCATGCTGCTCTATGTCGTCCTGGTCTTCCTGCCGGTCCGGCTCGCCGAGCTGGACATCACCAACACGGCCGTCGTGGCGGCGGTCGCCGCCAGCCTGTCGCTGGCCATGAGCGCGGCCGGGTTCGGGTACGTCCACCTTCGAGCCCGGCTGGCCCCACCCGCGCTGCTCCGGCACGCCTTCACCGCGTGGGCCGTCGCGCTGCTGGTGCTGGCCCTTGTCGACGTGCCGGTGCTGCTGCTCGCCGCGCCGCCCCTGTTCGGCCTCGGCATGGGCCTGGCCGTGCCGGCTCTGACCGTACTGACCGCCGATCACGCGCCACCCGGACGGCGGGCGCAGGCCATCGCGTTGCTGGCCACCGCCGGATTCACCGGCCAGTTCGGCGCGCCCCTGCTGTTCGGTCCGCTCCACCCGGCCAGCTCAGCTGGAACCACCTTCCTGGCCGCCGCCGTCCTCGCCGGAGCCGCCGCCGTCCTGATCGTCCCCCGACCCGGCCGGCGCCGCTGAGCAGGTGGCCGCCGGCCGCCCTCAGCGCCGACGTGCCGGCGGTGGGGCGGCGAACCGGCGTGTCGGTCGGCGCGGACGTCTACGGTGGGGTGCAGTGGTTAGAGAAGATCGGGCGCGGGGTACCACCCGCGACACGACGCACCCCACCGACGGCGGGGGCGGGTCCATCCGAGGGAGCACGATGCCACTCAACGACGACGACATCCAGAGCACCAGCGGCGGCCGGCTGGAAGGCCCGGCCGACGGCGGCGCGACCCCCGGTCAGCACGATGGCGGCGCTGACGGTAGTGCCGAGGGCCCGGCTGACGGCGGCGCGACGCCCGGTCAGCACGACGGTGGCGCTGACGGTAGTGCCGAGGGCCCGGCTGACGGCGGCGCGACGCCCGGTCAGCACGACGGTGGCGCTGACGGTAGTGCCGAGGGCCCGGCTGACGGCGGCGCGACGCCCGGTCAGCACGACGGTG
>NZ_SJJR01000016.1 GCF_004331455.1 Micromonospora zingiberis | reverse complement strand
ACCAAGGCGGGGGGGGCGGGGGGCGGGGCGGGGGGGGGCGGGGCGGGGGGGGGGGGGGGGGGGGCGGGGGGGGGGGGGGGGGGGGGGGGGGGGGGGGGGAGGGGGGGAGGGGAGGGGGGGGAGGGGAGGGGAGGGGAGGGGAGGGGTGGTGTGTGGCCGCGTTCGGCCGGGTTGCGTTGCGCGTAATGCGGCGCGGCCGAACCTCGCTGTTCGGCTGCCTCGTCGGCCCGTCCGCTGCACCGCCGATCTTGGTGCGAAAGGGCCCCTATGGGGGCCCCTATGGGGGCGGTTTCGTACCAAGATCCGGGAGACTGAGCTGGGGCGTGGGGGTGCCGTGGCGGCCGGCGCCGGCGGTGAAGCGGGCGGCGCCGGCCGTGGCGTCGGTGGCGAGGGAGTGCAGGCCGTAGGTCAGCTCGGTGGCCAGGGCTTCGGGCTCGGGTTGGGTTGCGGCGGCCAGCACGGCGGCGCGGTCGTTGCGCAGGCAGGTCTGGGGGTGAACGGCCATCTCGGCGGCCAGGCGCTCGGCCGCCGCCCGGGCCTCACCCGGGCCGACCAGCCGGTTGACCAACCCCATCGCGTACGCCTCCTCCGCCGGCACCGGGCGGCCAGTGAGGATCAGGTCCATCGCCCGGCTCTCGCCGATCAGCCTCGGCAACCGGACCGTGCCACCGTCGATCAGTGGCACGCCCCACCGGCGGCAGAAGACCCCGAGCACGGCGTCGGACTCGGCCACCCGCAGATCGCACCAGATGGCGAGTTCCAGTCCGCCGGCCACCGCGTACCCGGAGATCGCGGCGATCACCGGTTTGCTGAGCGTCATCCGGGTCGGGCCCATCGGGCCGTCGCCGTCCGGCTCCACCCGGTTGCCACGGGGCGTACCGATGGCCTTCAGGTCGGCGCCCGAACAGAACGTGCCGCCGGCTCCCCAGAGCACCGCCACCGCGGCGTCCGGGTCCGCGTCGAAGGCGCGGAACGCGTCGGCCAGGGCTCGGGCGGTCGGGCCGTCCACGGCGTTACGGACCGCTGGCCGGTCCAGGATCACCGTGGTCACCGGCCCGTTGCGCGTCACCCGTACCGCCATCGGACAAGCATGCCGGGTGAGCGACCGCTCGGGTACTGCCAGGGGCAAGTTGTCCCCGACGACCGGTTTGCGGTGGCGTACGGCGGGAAGTGGGGACCCGTGCGAGCGTTGTTGACGAAGATCGAGCAAGCCTCCCGCCTTGACCGGTTCGGCGACCGGCTACAGCGCGTTGTCGAGGGCACGCTACGCGGGCAGCGGGTCCGCGACCTGCTGCACGGTGTCTGGCTGGGGCATCCGCTGCACCCGGCGATGGTGCAGGTGGCGGTCGGCTCGTGGATGAGCGCGGCCGTACTCGACCTGCTGCCCGGTCAGCGGCGGGCGGCCACCGCACTCATCGCGGTCGGCACCGCGAGCGCCGTGCCGTCCGCCGTGGCTGGGCTCAACGACTGGGCGGCCCTCGCGCGTGACCAGCGTCGGGTCGGTCTGGTGCACGCCGCGTCGAACAGCGTCGCGCTGGTCCTGTACGGGGGCTCGCTGGCCGCGCGGCTGTCGGGTCGCCATGGCCTCGGTCGTACGCTCGGCTTCCTCGGGCTCGGTGCGGCCAGCGCGGGTGCCTACATCGGCGGGCACCTGGCGTACAAGCAGGGCGCCCAGGTGAACGTGAGCGTCTCCGACCTGCACCTGATCAGCGACGGGTGGCACTCGATCGCCGAATTGGCCAGCCTGCCGCAGCGGGAACTGGTCACCAGCAAGGTCGACGACGTCTCGTTGGTGCTCTACCGGCACGGCGACGAGGTGACCGTGATGCTGGAGCGCTGCCCACACCAGAGTGGGCCGCTCGGGCAGGGCGAGGTACGCGAGATCGACGGGCACGCCTGCGTGGTGTGCCCCTGGCACGGCAGCACCTTCCGGCTCAACGGCGGCGAGGTGGTGCACGGGCCGTCCTCCAACGACCAGCAGATCCTGCCCACCCGCGTGGTGAACGGCAGGCTGGAGGCCCGGCTGCCCTGATCGGGCGCCGCGGCCCGGCTGCCCTGATCGGGCGCCGCGCGTCACCGACCGCCGTCAGTCCTTGCGGTGCCGGCCGACCGGGAGTTCGTGGGGCGGGCTGGTCCGGACGTGTTGCCGGCCGGCGGCCGATGCGGCAGCCGGCCGGCGACGCAGACCCAGCACGGCGCCGATCTGTGCGCCGACGATGCTGGCGACGGCCAGCACAGCGGAGATGGCCAGGGGACGGTTCACCCGGTCGGGCTCGCCGGCCCGGGCCGCACCGACCGTCACCACCGGCGGGTGGCCTCCCGACACCTCGTCGCGCGGCGCGACCGGCTTGTCCTGCTCCGGCGCGGCCGGTGTGGGCGTCGCGGATCCCGGCTGCTGCGTCGGGACGCCCGGCCGCTGCGTCGCCCCACCCTGCGTGCTCCCATCCGGCGTGGTCGCGCCCGGCTTCGGCGGCGCGGGCCGCGCGCCCTCCCCGCTGTCCGGGGTACCCGGTCGGGGTGCGGGTCGGGTCGGCGTCGCGTCCGGACTGACCAGCCGACCGGTGGCGTGGGCGCGGGCGCCCTGGTCGCGGGCCTCCGCCGGCAGCTTGATGAGTTGGCCCGGGCGGATCCGGTCCGGGTCGCGCAGACCGTTGAGCTCGGCGATCTTGCGGTAGTCGTCGAAGTCGTCGAGGTACCGGTCGGCGACCTTGCCGAGGTAGTCGCCCTTGGCGACGCGGTAGACCGGGGCGTCGGCCGGCGCCGCAGCCCGGTCCGCCCGCGCCATCGCCGGTCCCACCGCAGCAGCCGGCGAACCCGCCGCCGTCGAACCCGCCGCCGTGAAGCCCGCCGCCGTGAAGCCCGTCGCCGTCGAACCCGCCGCCGTGAAGCCTGCCGCTGTGGCGCCCGTCGCCAACTCCGTCGCCGGGCCGGTCGCCGGGAGGCTCGTCGCCGGTCCGAGCAGGGTGGGACCGCCGGGTGCGGCGAGGGCCACGGTGGCGGTCGGCGCTGCGGCGTACGGACCAGCGGTGTACGCCGTGGTGGCGGCGCTGGCGGCCGGGCTGGCGGCGAGGATCAGCGCGACCGATCCGACCAGGGCGGCGGCGGCCCGCTGCTGCCGGCCCATGCCGGGCAACCGGGGTGCCGGTCGGCGCAGCGTCTGGGCGCCCAACTCCACGAGTACGGAGAGGGCGAACGTGGCCCACCCGAACCATCCGACCAGCGCCAGGGCCCGCAGGAAGAGTTGACCGTCGTCCCGGCTGGTCAGGGTGGTGCCGATCTCCGCCAGTGTGGGTACGTGGTCGGGCAACGGGTTGCCGGCGAAGGCCAGCAGCGCGATCGGCCCGCCGACCAGCAGGCCGACCAGCACGACGAGTGCACCGAAGCCGGTCAGCATTCGACCGGCCCGCCGTACGGCGGTACCACCCGATGCGGCCATGGCTACCTTCCTTCCCTTAGGGAACCCCGGTCAGCGCCCGCGCGGTCGCCTCACCGGAGACGGTGACGGTGTTGGAGAAGCCGAAGAGGCCGAGCATGGCCCGGCGGTAGGTGACCGTGACGCGTACCTGGATCAGGGTTTCGCCGTTGACCACCGGAAAGCTGACGGTGTGGCCGCTGGCCCCGGCGGCGGAGAGGTAGTCCGCGACGGCTCGGCGGGCCTGCCGCCGGTTGATCTGCTTGGGTCCGCCCTCGATCGCGGTGGCCAGGTCGATGGCCTGGCCACCCGCGCGAGCCGCCTCGGCGGCCAGGTTCTCGGCCCGCTGGAGGGTACGCAGTTGCCCGGCGCCGTCGAAGGCCATGCCGATGATGGCGAGCACCCCGACGAGGGAGATGGCGAGGAAGATGCTCACCCGCCCGTCCTCGCCCCGGCCGGCGGTCATCCTCGGCTCCGGTAGCGGTCCAGCGGTGAGGTGAACGAGGCGGTGATCCGCTTGCTGGCCGGCATGCTCCGCAGGCCGGGGAGTCTGATGTCCTGGTAGGACACGGTGCAGGCGAGTTCGACGGTGACCGAGGCGTCCTGCCCGACGGGGCTGCGGTACGCCGCGTTGAAGGTGGTGGACCGGCCGCCGACCGTACCCCGGAAGGTGACCTGGGGGGCGCCGGCGCAGGACACGCCGCGCCAGTTGAGCTGCTGGCGGGCCGCTTGCCGGGCCTCCCGGCGGGCGGTGGCCGCGTCGCGGGAGATCGAGGCGGCGCGGGCGGCGTCGTGCGCGGCGGCCTCCAGCGCCTCACTGGCCACGGCGGTACGCCCGGCGACCCCGGCCAGCACCATCATCGCCACGAAGGCGGGTGCCAGGACGGCCACCTCGATCGAGACGGAGCCCCGGCTCATCGTGCGGTCCATCGTTCCACCGTCCCGTGCGCGGTCTGCCGGACCGAGAAACTGACGCCGGGGATGACCGACAAAGACCTCCCGGTCACCGTGCAGGTCACGTCGGTGGCGTTGGTGACACAACTCGGCCCGGGCTGCTCCCAACCGACCAGCCAGTCGCCGGCCTGGTTGAGGAACCTCGTCGCCCGCGCGGCGCCGGCTCCCGGTGGGGCCTGGTGCAGCCGCTGGGCGTTGACGCCGCTCTGCGCGGCGTTGAGTGCGGTCGACCGGGCCACGAAGACGGCGGCGACCTGGATCGATGCGAACAACATCACGAGGATCGCGGGCATCGCCACCGCCAGCTCGACGGGATTGCCACCTCGCTCGCCGTCGCCGGGCAGCCGGCGGTGCCGGGAGGCCAATGCCCCTCGGCACCACCAGGCGGACCGGAATTGGTGCATGCTCAGCCACCCGACGGCGGGCCGGGGATGGCGTCCATCCAGCCGTTGGCCGCGCTGAGGGCGGCGGCGGTCACCGCCAGCGCGACGGCCACCAGGCCGAAGATGATCACCGCGGTGGGCACCGGGCTGTCGCCGCGATCGCCGGACAGCTCGGCCAGCCGTGCACGGAGCGCGGCTTGCAGGTGGGGCAACCGCGCTCCCAGCGCGCCTTGCAGGTTGGTGAGGACGGACATCGGGACTCCTTCGATCGGGGGTCGGGTTCTACAGGCGGGCCAGGAAGGGATAGATGGCGAAGCCGAGCAGGACGAAGACCAGCAGCGCGCCGGGGATGTCGAGCCGGCTGGTCACCCCCTCGGCCCGGGCCAGGTTGTCGGTGCGGATCTGGTCGCGCAGCGAGTCGGCGCGGCTGCGTAACGTCTCGTGCACCTGGGCGCCCTCGCTGCCGGAGGACCGCATGATCGCGCCGACGTCGCCCAGCTCGGGGATGCCGATCCGGTCGGCGAGGTCACGCAGTTCGTCCCAGGGCGAGTGCATCTGCATCTGGGCCATCCGCAACGCCTCGGAGATGCGGTCGAAGACCCAGCCCTCACAGATCGCCGCCGCCCGCTCCAACGACTGCACCGGGCCGTGCGCGGCGGACAGCTGCAACGCCACCAGGTCCAGGTAGGTGCAGACCGCTTGGCGGAACTCCTCCCGGGCGGCGTCGGCCCGGGTCAGCACCGACCGGTGCGCCACCAGGGCGCAGAGTGCCGCCAGGCCGAGGCTGCCCACCACCGGTACGGCCACCGGCAGCGAGACGCCGACAGCGAACAGGGTGAAGCTGAGCAGGGCCGGCGCGGCGAGTCCGATCAGCGCCGACAGCAGGATGGAGAGCGCGTACTGCTCGGGGCTGCGGTCGAGCAGGGCGAGCTGCCGGTGCGGTGGGCGCAGCCAGCGGGCCAGGTTGGTGAGCCAGTCCAGCTGACGGTTGGCGGGACCGGTCCGGGCGACTCCGGCCGGCTGGTGCAGCCGACGCAACGCCGGGCCGAGCGCCGGGGTCGCCGGCACCAGCTCGCGTACCACCAGGTACACGCCGAGCCCGATCGCCGCCCCGGCGACCACGGCAATGGTGAGGTGCAGGTTCACGCCACCACCTCGTCGGGATCGGGGGACGGCAGGAATCGGGCCGGGTGGGGTGGTTGGCTCATCGAGCGCACCCAGGCCAGCAGGCCGATGAAGGCGGCGCCGAGGACCGCCATCACGAGCTGGCCGAAGGGCGTGCCGTAGGGCTGGACGTACTCGGCGTTGAGCAGCCCGTACCCGATGGTGGCCAGGGTCATCCCGGTGAGGAACCGGACCGCGAACCGGGGCTGGGTGCGCTTGGCCTCGATCTCGCGGCGGGTGGCGACCTCGGCCGCCGCCGCACCGGCGATCGAACCGAGCACGTCGCCGAGCCGTTCACCCCGGTCGGTCAGGTGCAGGATGAGCGCCGCCACCACCTGGTCGCAGACCGGGTCGCCGATCTCGTCGGCGAACGCCAGCAGGGCCGCGCGGGCCAGCCAGCCGGCTTGGAGCCGGGCGGCGAGCAGCCGTACCTCCTCCTGGATCTCCTCGGGCGCGGTGTCGATCGTGCCGATGATCGCCTGCTGGAGCCCCTGCCCGGTGGCGGAGACGTCCTTGAGTCGACGGGTCCACTCGCCGACCGCCTCGATCCGGGCGATCGCCCGCTGCTCGGCCCGACCGACCGAGAACAGCCACGGGGTGCCCGGTACCGCCACCGCGACCAGCAGGCCGACCATCGGCAGGCCGGTCAGCAGGAAGGCCACCGCTCCGGCGACCAGCGCACCGATCAGCAGCGCCTGGTGGGTCTGCTGTTCGCGGACGGTGGTGCCCGAGCCCCGCCACAGCCGGCTGATCCCCGGGCCCGCGCCGGGCGCCGGGCCGGGCGGGCGGCGGGTGCCGACCAGCGCGACGACCACCAGCACCAGGCCGGCCACGCAGGCGGCCCCGGAGACCATCGCGATCAGTTCGATGTTGTTGGACACGGCTCACCGCCGACCCAGTCGGGTCTGCTTGGGTCGCCGCCAGGCGCCCTGCCCGGCCTCGATCCAGCGGCTCAGCAGCCGGGCGTCGTAGCCCACCCGCAGCAACTGGTCGCGGACCCGTTCGGGCAGGTGACGGGGGACCGCGCGGCCGTCCGGGCCGGGCCCGAAGACCTTGGTGGTGGTGATCCGGCTGGCCTCACCGACGCCGATCACCTCCTCGACGTGCGAGACGAACCGGTGCTTGCGCCCGCCGATGCCGGTCTCGTCCTCGACGGTGACGTAGACGATGAGGTCGAGGGCGTTGCCGGCCATCCGGCGGGCCTGGTCGACGGTCATCTCCCGGCCGTGCGCCAGGGCCAACTCGATGATCCGTTCGCTCACTCCACCGGGCGTACGAGCGTGGATGGTGCACATCGAGCCCCGGCTGGTGGTCATCGCCTGGAGCATCGGCACGATCTCCCGGGACCGCACCTCGCCGACGATGATCCGCAGTACGCCCATCCGCAGCGACACCGGAATCAGGTCGGCGATGCTCACCTCACCGGCCGGTCGACCGTCCGGCCCGCGTTCGCCGTGCCCCTCGCGGGCCTCGAAGCTCATCACCGCCCGGTGCCGCTCGGTCCGGCGGGCCGGCAGCAACTCCCGGCTCTCCTCCAGCAGCACGTACGGCTCGTCGGGCGGGATCTCGCTCATCAGCGCCCGGATGACGGTGGTCTTACCGGCGCCGGCCAACCCGGCGACCATGATGTTCAGGCCGGCGCGCATCGACGCGCGGAGGAAGTCGCGCAGCAGCGGGTCGACCATCTCGTCCAGGTCACCACGGGTGCCGGCCAGATCGTCGAGGGTCACGTCGAGGGTGTTGTGCTTGCGGATCACCGCGTACGGGCGGTGGCTGACCAGGAACACCGCCGCCAGCCGGCTGCCGTCGGGTAGTTGCAGGTCGAGGGTGGGCTTCGAGGTGGAGAGCGAGCGTTCGGTGGAGCCGGCCCGCCGGGCCGCCGCCTGGAGGATCTCCACCAACTCGTCGTCGCTGTCGGCGATCGGCTCGGCCCAGTCGACGCCGCCGCCGTGTCGGGTGATGCGCACCTGGTCGCAGCCGAGGATGTGCACCTCCTCGATGGTGTCGTCGACGAGCAGCGTCTGCAGTCGACCCAGACCGGCCAGCTCGGCGGTGACCTGGTCGAGCAGCAGCCGTTCCTCGCCGGCGGCCATCGGGGTGCCGGCCCGGCGGACCGAGTCGGCGTACTCGGCGACCAGTTGCACGGCGAGCCGGGCCCGCTCGGTGTCCTCCTCGTCGACGCTGAACTCCCGGCCCCGCTGCCACCGGGTGAGCCGTTCGCTCAGCTCCCGCCGCAGCTCGCGTACCACCTGGAAGTCCACCCGTGGCCGGGGTGGCGGTTCCGGTGCCACCGCCACGACCGGTACCGGCACCGCCGGGTGCGGCCGGCCGTTGGCCGGCGGCAGCGGTGGAGCGGTGGAGGTGGCCCCGGGCGGCTGCCGGCGGGGATCCGAGGAGACCGGTTCAAAGCGCATCGGGCACCCCCTGCGCGACCGGCCAGGCCAGTCGGGCTCGCCGCCGTTCCAGCAGGGCGCCGACCGGCACCTCCAACCCCCGGGCCGCGCGCAGCAACGGCCGTCCGGCGCGCACCGTGCCGCCCAGGCTCAACACCTCGGCGGTACGCGGGTCGTGCGGCAGCCGGGCGATCACCGGCAGCCGCAGCGCCTTGCTGATCTCGCTCTTGCCGTGGCCGCCGCCGACCAGCAGCAGCCGCAGCGTGCCGGGTTCCACCCGATGCTCGGCGAAGTCCCGTTCGAGGGTCTGGAGCATGGCGCGGGTGCCGGACAGGTCGGGCAGCTGCGCCCGGGTCACCACCAGCACCACCGACGCGGCCCGCAGCAACGGCCATGGCGGGCCGGTCACGTGCAGCCGACCACAGTCGACGATCACGTCGTACGGCGGATCACCACGTTCCAGCCCGGTGAAGAAGTCGGCGAACCGCTGCCAGAGTGGGATGACGCTGCCGGCCTGGGCCGGGTCGACCACGCCGGGCAGCAGCAGGCGTTCCCGGCGCGGCGCGTCCAGGTCGACCAGTTGCGACCAGAACGCGGTGTCCAGGTTGCCGTCGCGTAGTTCCCCGACGGCCAGTTCGCCCAGGCCGCGTGGGCCGTCCAGCGCGCCGCCCAGGTAACCGGCGAGGACCGATCCGCCGGCCGGGTCGCACTCGGCGAGGACCACCCGCCGGTGCCAGCTCAGCGCGCAGGCCAGCGCGGTGGTGGTCACCCCGGGCGAGCCCTTGGCCGAGACCAACGCGATGATCGCCATCAGGCCGCCTTGGTCAACACGACCGCGATCCGGTCCTGTGCGGCCAACGCCACCACGGCGGGTACGTCCCGCACGGCCAGGGCCAGGTAGACGACCACCTCGTCGCGGCCCTCGGTGCTGACCGCGTCGGTGACGGTGGCGGTGAACCGGGTGCTGCTGGCGGACGAGCCGCCGCCGCTGCCGCTCTCGTCTCGGGGGGTGCTGACCAGGAGGACCTGGTCGCCGGGGCGGAGTTTGGGCGCCGGCACCTGCGCCGCCCGCAACCCGAGTGCGATCTGTTGCTGCCCCGGACCGAGCAGCGGCTGGTCGGTGAGCTGCGCCATGGTCAGCAACGTGCCGGGGGCCAGCGAGACGGCGGCACGCATGCCGACCACGTCGGCGAGTTGGCCGGCCGGTACGGGGTCGAGGCCCTGCCCGCCGGCAACCTGCACCGACACCAGGTCGCTGGCGCTGAGCACGCTGCCGACCTCGACCGTCCGGGCGATCGCCAGGTAGCTGCCGGTCGCCCGGACCGACGTGACCGCGAACGCCGAGCCCAGTCCGCCGAGGGCGATCAGCAGTACGGCCAGGCCGAGCAGCCCGGGGCGTACCCGGCGTTGCCGGACGACCTTGGGTGGGGCGACCGGCGCGTCCACCGGAGAGGGTCCATTGCGGGTCGCCACGCTCATCTGGTCACCACCTGAAGCTCGTTGATCTGGATCTCGACCGGACCGGTGGTGCGGGTGACGCCGCCGATGCTCCCGGTCTGGCCACCGCTGCTGGTCCACGTGACGCTCCAGTGCGTCGTCGCCTGGACCTGGTACGTGCGTGCCTCCGGGTAGCCGTCGTGGTAGCCGCAGTCAGGGGAGCGTTGCCCGGCATGTCGGCCGCGGCGGTCGTACGCGGTGCCGGGGCCGTCGCAGGTGACCCGGTCACCGTTGCCCATGTCCCAGACGATCCGGTCGACCTCGGCCCGGATGGTGACGGTCAGGCCCCGGTCGGAGGCGGAGGCGCTCTGCGGACCGAAGTAGGTGGTGCCCCGGCTGGCCCACATCCAGACCGGCAGACCGACCAGCCCGGGGCCGACGGACTTGCGCGGCGCGACCGCCGCCCGTGGCGCGAGCAGGGTGATCGAGGCGAAGGCCCGGCGGGCCAGTTCCTCCGGGTCCGGCGGGGCGCCGTAGCCGGGCGGCGGCCCCTCCCGCAACTCCGTGCGTACGCTGCCGAGATCGCCGCCGTTGCAGGTGAGCGTGTACCACTGCCAGCCCGGCGGCGCCTCCTGCTGCGGCTCGGCGAGCCGGTAGTAGCAGCCGTCGTTGCTGTTGAACCAGCCCAACTGCTCGTCGTAGCAGGGGATGGTGCGGCCGTTCCACTGGCAGACGCCCCCGCCGCTCCCACCGCCGTTGTTTCCGCCGTTGTTTCCGCCGTTGCCTCCGCCGCCGGGGGTGCCGGGGTCGTCGTCCCAGACGTCGCAGTTGGGCTGGGCGGGCGGGCATTCGGCGCCGGGATCGGCGGCACCGGCCGGCACCGCCGGGCCGGTGGCCAGCAGCAGCGCCAGCGCGCCGCCGAGCAGCATCCGGCGGGTGCCCACGGCCGTCCACCGGCGCCGTCCGGCCGGGTTGCGGCCGTGGAGTTGCCGGACTCGGTGGCTCGCCGCCCGGGTCAGCACGGCTGGTCCTGGTGCGCCGAGCCGGTGCTGATCAGCCAGCGGCCGTCGGGGTAGCGGGTGGCGGTGGCGGTGGCCAGGTGGCGGGAGCCGCGGGTGCCCGGCACCACCTTCTCGTTGGCGACGTAGACCAGCCGGTAGCCGGTGGCGTCCAGGCAGTCCTGGATCTCCACTGTGGGTGGTTCGGCGTCCAGGTTGACCGAGACCACCGTGGGGTCGGAGCGCAGCGTGCCGGCGCTGACCGCGCCGTGCTCGCGGGCCTGTCGCAGGCCCAGCCGGACCCGGGTCAACAGCGGGTCGGCGAGGAACCGGGTCAGCTCGGGGTGTTGGGGATCGCTGTGCCGGCTCGCCGTACGGGATGCCTTCAGGTATCCGGAGTATGCCTTCAACGCCGCCCGCTCGGCTGCCTTCTCGTCGTCGGCCCGGTCGGTGCCGGCGGGTCCGCTCCGTTCGGGCGGGCTTGTGGTTGACGCCTCCGGTGCGCCGCAGGCGGTGCTCGTGCCGACCGCGGCCACCGCGACCAAGCCGGCCGTCCAACGGCTCAGCTGCCGTGCTCGCACCCTCATGCCCTCCTCGGTGCCGACGCGGCGATCGTGTCGCCGACGTTCTCGGGCGTGCGGTAGCTCGCGACCGGATCCCCCCGCCGGTCCTGCCCCGATACGCAGCCGCATTTGCCCTTATGGATCAATTGCAAATGCACTGTCCTGGGTGGTTGTGGCCGCTGGACGTGGGTTGCGTCACATCCAAGGGGCGAGCATAAGCTGATGCCGGCCGATGCAACAGAGGCAATTCACGCGACTACTCTGGGTCATGAATGGTGGTGGTGATCCGTGGTTACCGGGAGGTTGCCAGGGCCTGCCGGGGTGGCGGCGGCGCGGGATCGAAGCGGCTGGCGCCCCGGTGGGATCCTGCTCCCCGCAGGTGGTGCCGAGGCGGGCTGCGGTGGGGCGGGAAATGGCATGTGGCCCGATCCGTCCCCCGGTTCGCCGCCGGACCTCGCTCGTAAATTGCATTCCATGGGATTTCCATCATTGTTGGCCGCGCATTTCGGGCGAGTCGCGGCCGACCTCCGGGATCCCGTTCCACAACGAACGGAGCGCCACCGGATCCGACCGGTCACACTACGTTCCGTATTCGCTTTCCCGGGGAGGTCGGCATGAGCCGGTCGTACGCCACCGAGCCGGCGCGACACGAGAGCCCGGCGCAACGACCTCCGGCTCCACCGCGCCGCCGGCTCCGGCCGCTGTCCGTGCTGACGCTCACCCCGCTGCTGCGGTACGCCATCGCCCGGCACTCCGTACCACCCGGCACGGATCGCCGCAGCGGATGCGACTCCTGCGGCACCCCGATCAGCCTCGACCACCCCTGGCCGGCACTCGGCCCGGCGGCCCGCTGCGGCAACTGCCGAGCCCGGATCGGTGCGCCACCGGCCACCGTCGAACTGGTCACCGCCGCAGCCATCGCCATGCTGCTGCTGGCCGGCCCGCCCGTCGGCGAACTGGTGGCCATGGCCTGGTGGCTGGCCTTCGCGGTGCCGCTGATCTTCGTGGACCTCGCGGTGCACCGACTGCCCGACCGGCTCACCCTGCCGGCCGCCGCCGGCACCTGGCTGCTGCTCGGGCTGACCGCCCTGGCCGGCGCCGGCCCGGCCCCCTGGCTGCGGGCCACCGCCGCCGGGCTCGGACTGGCCGGCTTCTTCGCCGCCACCACGCTGCTGCTCGGCGCTCGGGGTTTCGGCATCGGTGACGCCAAACTCGCCCTGAGCGCGGGCGCGCTGCTCGGCTGGTACGGCTGGGCGACGCCGGTGCTGGGGCTGCTGCTCGCCGTGACGCTGTCCGGCCTGGTCGCGCTCGGGCTGCTGGTCACCCGACGGGCCCGCTGGTCGAGTCACCTGCCCTTCGGGCCGTACCTGGTCCTCGGGACCATCGGCGCCCTCCTGATGTAAGGAAGGGCACCCTGTTAACGCCTCCGGTAGAGGAAGGGCCCCTTGTTAACAGCTCGGCGCCGGCAGGATGTCGCGTTAGGGTGCGCGGATGCCCGAACTGGAGCGGCTCGCTGCCGAGCACGTCGACGCGCTGCTGGCCTTCGAGCGCGACAACCGCGAGTGGTTCGCCCGCTCGGTGCCGGACCGTGGGGACGACTACTTCGCCGAGTTCACCGACCGGCACGCCGCCCTGCTCGCCGAGCAGGCCACCGGTCGCTGCCACTTCCACGTACTGGTCGACCAGGGCGAGGTGCTGGGCCGGTTCAACCTGGTCGACGTCGCCGAGGGTGCGGCCGAGCTGGGCTACCGGGTGGCGCAGCGGGCCGCCGGGCACGGGCTGGCCACCGACGGCGTACGGCGGGTGGCCACCCTCGCCCGCCAGGCGTACGGGTTGCGTCGGCTGACCGCCGTGACCACCCTGGACAATCCCGCCTCGCTGGCGGTGCTCCGGCGCACCGGATTCACCCCGGCCGGTGCGGTGTCACTCGACGGGCGGCCCGGGCTGCGCCACCTGCTCCCGCTGCTCGCCGAGGACTGAGCCGCCGGCCATCCGCTGCCGCACGGCGGTCAGCTCCTCGAAGGCGTACGCCCAGTTGTGGCACTTGAAGCTGCGGAGTCCCTCGATGGGGGAGCGACAGTCGGCGCAGCGTACGCCGGCGATGCCGGCGGGTAGGCCGGTGTTGACGTAGCGGCGCTCGCCGAGGATCACCGTCGCGATCATCGTCGGGTCGTGCATGCCCTTGAGGGCGGAGGAGACGATGTCGTACCAGGTGATCCGGCGAGCGCACTTCGGGCAGTCCGGCTGGTCGCCGCTGACCCACAGCGGGGCGCCGATGCTGCGGGTCGGCAGGCCCAACAGCTTCTCGATCCGCCGTACGTCGGCCTCGGGCGTGGTCCAGCGATGTCGGCCCGGCAGCGAGGCGGGTGAGTCGTAGACGGCTTGGAACAGCACGGGGTCGACCTCGACGGTCTCGCGTTCACTGGTCATCGGCGTACCTCCGGATGGTCGACGCCCCCACCGTGGTCACCGGCGGGCGGCGGGCACAACCGGATCAACGACACGGCGACCCGGCCGGCCCTGCCTTCCGCCCGGCGGAGAGCCGGTCAGGCCGGTGCCGTCGCGGCGTCGGGAGCGGCGTCGGGAGTGGCGGCCGGCGTCGGCAGCGCAGACTTTCGGACGCCGAGGACGATCAGGTAGCCGAGGATCCAGAACTCGCCCACGGTGGCGGGGACCACCAGCAGGTCCGCGACGATCCCCGCCCCGGGGGCGAGGTACGCGACGAAGGTGTTGAGCACGTAGCCGGCGCCCCCGACGACGAGGATCCAGCCGAGGGCGCGGGGCAACCACCCGGACCGCAGTACGCACCAGCCCATCGGTACGAGCCAGAGGCCGAAGAAGAGGCCACCAACGGTCCACAGGTTTCCGCTGATCAGGTAGAGCAACGCGACGGTGTCGGCGGCGTTGCCGAGCGGCTGGGCGGCCACCTCGGAGGCGGTGGCGAGCAGCGCGGAGCTGCCGAGGATCGCGATGGCGTTGACCATGCCGAAGGCCGCGATGCAGCCGGCGGCGGTGCGGTCGACGCTGCGGAACAGCCGGTAGAACCAGACGGCGGTGCCGGTCTGGGTGAGCACGACGAGTAGTTCGAGGGCGATCGCGGCGCGGGCGAGGGATTCGTGCTGGATCAGGTTGGCGAGGGTCGCTTCGGGGTCACCGGCGGCGAAGAGCCGGGGCCGGATGGTCAGGAAGCCCAGTGCGCCGGCGGCGGCCAGGCTGAGGTAGAACAACCCGGTCGTCCGGGCGGTGCGGATCAGTGGATGCATGGTGGACTCCTTCGGATGCGCTGGCGGGTCCCGCTGCCGCTCGGCCGACCGCCTTACGACGTAAGGCAACCATACGATGTAAGGTCAAGGGGAGATGGGAGCCGGATTGGGAGCGAGAAAGCCTCGTGAGCCGCTGAGTCGGGAGCGCGCCCTGGCCGCCGCGATCGCGTTGGTCGACGCCGAAGGGCTGGCCGCCCTGACCATGCGCCGCCTCGCTGCCGAACTCGGCGTCGAGGCGATGTCGCTCTACCACCACCTGCCCGGCAAGCAGGGACTGCTCGACGGGCTCGCCGAAGCGGTCATCGCCGAGATCCACGCGGCGGTGGCCGCCGTCGACTCCACGCTGGAGGGCGCGGACTGGCGTAACCGCCTGCGGCAACGATTCCTGGCCGCCCGCGCGGTGATGCTGCGCCACCCGTGGGCGCCCGCGCTGCTCGGCTCCCGCCCCACCATCCCCACCGGGCTGTACACCTACTACGACGGCATCATCGCCACGCTGCGGGACGGCGGATTCTCCTATCGGATCGCCCACCGGGCGTTGCACGCGTTCGGCAGTCTGGCGCTCGGCTTCGCCCAGGAGGTATTCCGGCCCGCGTCGGCCGGCGGCCAGACCGACGTCGAGGCCGCCGAGGAGGAGTTGGCCGCGATGGCCGCCCAACTGCCCCACCTGACCGCGATGGTGGCGGCCGAGGTGCACGCCGCCGAGGACCCGACGCTCGGCTGGTGCGACAGCCAGGTCGAGTTCGAATTCACCCTCGACCTGCTCTTCGACGGCCTCGACCAGGCCCGCGACTGATGCCGCCGACGGCCTGCGGGCCGCAGATGCCCGGCGCGGACACGCCGCAGCAGCACTGATGGGCATGTAATGAAAGACCTGCGGCAGGCGCTTTGCCCGGCATGAGAGCACTGCGTCGTACCCTCGCCGCGATCGTCGTATCGACGTTCGCGCTGATCGCCACCGCCACGCCTGCGGCTGCCATCACCGGCGGCGAACCTGACGGTGACCGGCACCCCAACGTCGGCCTGATCCTGTTCTACGACGAGACCGGCCGCTACCGCTGCTCGGCCACGCTCGTCTCGCCGACCATCGTCCTCACCGCCGCGCACTGCACCCTGGGGACCCTCGGCAAGACGCTTGTCACCTTCGACACGGCCATCGCCGAGGCGCCGCCGAACCCGCTCCCGGTGGCCACCGATCCGAGCGTCGGCTACACGACCGCGGAACTCGCCGCCGCCGGTTACCTCTCCGGTACGGCGCTCACCCACCCCGAGTACTCGGACTTCACCGACCTGGACAACTGGAACGACGTCGGCGTGGTGGTGCTGGACACGCCGGTGACCGGAATCGCTCCGGCGACGGTGGCCCCCACCGGGTACCTCGACCAGTTCGCCCAGCCGAAGCTCAACAAGACCGTCTTCGGTCTGGTGGGTTACGGCACCGAGGTGCGCAAGCCGGAGGCGGGCCCGCAGAAGCCGCAGCCGATGAGCTACCCGCTGATCCGCCGCTACACGACCTCGCCGGGGCAGAAGCTCACCCCGCAGGTCCTCCAGCTCAACGGCAACCCGAACGACAACCGGGGCGGTGGCGGCACCTGCTTCGGTGACTCGGGCGGCCCGACCTTCCTCAACGGGTACCTGGTCGCGGTGACCAGCTACGGCTACACCAGCAACTGCCGCTACCTCGGCGGCTACCAGCGGGTCGAGATCCCGGTCGTCCAGGACTGGCTCGCCACCGTCGGCTGAACCACCGCACGGACCGGCGGGTGCTCCTTCGGCGAGCACCCGCCGGGACAGCCGCCACCGACCCGTTCGTCGCGTACGCAGCGCTGCGGGTCGGCCGGGTCGTAGGGCACGTACCGCGGCCGGTGTCAGTGGTTCTGCCGTTCGAGCGCACGTCGGAGAACGCCACGGACGCCGGGCAGGGTGAACGCGCGCATCGTGACGTCGTTCAGCCACACGTGCACGCGGCTCGGTGGGGCGTACTGGTGCATGCCCCGACGGGCGAGTGCCTGCCGTTTGACGACCGTCGGCCGCAACGCGGTTTCCCAACCGGCCAGGGCCGCCGGGATGTCCTGGGCGGGCTCGTGCAGGGCGGCGCCGAGTCGGTCGGCCCCGGCCATCGCCAGGGCGGCACCGTGCCCGGCGAAGAGGGTGACGCACCAGGCCGCGTCGCCGAGCAACACGATCCGGCCGTCGCTCCACCGTGGCATGACGACCTGGCTGACCCGGTCGAAGTAGGTATCGGCGGGATCTTCGGCCAGTTGACGGAGCGCCTCGGGAACGCCTGCGGCGAGGTCGGCGAAGGCGGTGCCGAGGGCATCGGCCGGGCCGCGACTCAGCTCGCGGCTCGGATCCGCGCAGCGGTAGGCGAAGAACGCCGAGCAGCCGCGCGGGCCCAGGTTGATGATCGCCGCCGTACGGCCGGGGCCGATGAAGGTCGTGGCGGACGACTCCGGCACGTCGTGCACGGGCCCGGTGAGCGGGACCGCCGCCACCAGGTACGGCAGGTCGACCCGGAACTGCGGGCCGAAGACCGACGTACGGGTCGCCGAGTGCACCCCGTCGGCACCGATGAGCAGGTCGGCTTCCTCGGTGGTGCCGTCGCTGAGCTGGATGCGCACCCGGTCGCGGTCCTGGTCGACGGCGGAGACGGTGGTGCCGAAGCGGAGTTCGCTGTGCTCGCGTACCGCCTCGTACAGTGCGGTTTCCAGATCGCCGCGGAACACGGACATGGCGCGCGGGCCCAGGGTGGCCTCGGCGAGGGCGGCCGGCACGGCGAACTTCGGCCGCCCGTCCGCCCGGACCAGCACCGTGCCGAACGGGCCCAGCGCGCGGTCGGACAGCGCGGGTAGCAGGCCGAGCCGCTGCGCCGCGTCGTATCCCGGCCCGAGCAGGTTCACCAGGTAGCCACCGCTGCGCCGGGTCGGGGCGCGCTCCACCACGGTGGTGCGCCAGCCGTCGCGGCCAAGACGCAGGGCTGCGGCCAGACCGGCGATGCCGGCACCGACGATGACAGCTCGCCTCATCCGTGCTCCTTCGAGATCGAGAATGAGCGTACGCTCAAACACTATGAGCGTTTGCTCAAAATTTCGCAACAGTCACTCCCCGGCGGCGCCTAAGATCGGGGCATGCCCCGTGGAGTCGCCACCCCCGAGCCTCGGCAGCAGCTCTTCGCCGCCGTGGAACGTGTGATCGTGGGCGACGGGCCGAGCCGGCTCACCAGCCGGGCGGTGACCCGCGAGGCGGGCGTCGCCACCGGGCTGCTGTTCACCCACTTCACGAACTTCGACGACTTCCTCGTCGGCTACGCGGTCGACCGGAGCTTCCAGATCGCGGGCGCGGTGGCCGGCCTGCCGGCCCGCGCCGGTGCCGCGACAGTGGCCGAGAACCTCGGCGAGGTCGGTCAGGCGCTACCGCTGAGCATGCTGCTGGCGATGGCCCGACTGCTGGCGTACCGGCCCGGTACGACGGCGAGCGTCGAGGCGGTGCTCGGGCCCGGAACCGCCGGCCTGCAGCCACTCGAACAGGCGACCGCCCGTTACCTGGCCGCCGAGCAGCGGCTGGGTCGGGTGCCCGCCGGCACCGACCCGGACGCCCTGGCGCTGGCCGTGGCCGGGGTGCTGCAACACGTAGTGCTGAGCTACGGAACCAGCCCGGCGGCAGCCACCCGCATTCGCCGGGCCATGGCAGCGCTCACAGAAGGTTTCCCCGCCGTCACCCGGTGACAATGGTCGGCCTAGACATCGATTGACATCAAGTTGTGTTAGCGCTAACATCCTGCCCACGGCGCCGGATGGCCGCCAGGAGAATCGCGCAGCACTGCGGCCTGTCGGGCTGGTCCGAGCCCACGACCGCAGTCGACCCGGGCACACGCGACCACCTCTCCGCGGCCCCTCGCGCCCGTCGAAACCGTGCTGACGCCACCACCAGACGCCGGCACACGGTGAGGAGCGCGCCCGCGCTGATACCCGTGCGCGCTCCCGAACGAAGGAGCGAGTCATGAAGTCCATCGGTGCGGCCCGTCCCGGCCACCCACCAAGACGTCGCTGGCGGTCCGGGCTCATCGCCTCGGCGCTGAGCGCCGTCATGATCGGCGCCATCGGAATCGTGGGCGCGGCGCCCGCCGCCGCTGCCACGGTCGACACGAACGCCTGGTATGTGCTGGTCAACCGGAACAGCGGTAAGGCGTTGGATCTGTACAACCTGGCCACCACGGACGGGGCGCGGATCACGCAGTGGGCGCGCAACAACGGCAATCAGCAGCAGTGGCAGTTCGTGGACTCCGGTGGTGGTTACTACCGGTTGAAGTCGCGGCATTCGGGCAAGGTGCTGGACGTCTACAACTTCTCGACCGCCAACAGCGCCAGCATCGTGCAGTGGGCCGATCACAACGGGACGAACCAGCAGTTCCGGCTGGCCGACTCCGACGGTGGCTACGTCCGGTTGATCAACCGGAACTCGAACAAGGTGATGGAGGTGCAGAGCGCCTCGACCGCCGACGGCGGCAACATCGTGCAGTACGACGACTTCAACGGCAACCACCAGCAGTGGCAACTCGTCCGCGTCGACGGCGGCAACCCCGGCAACCCGGGCAACGGCACCGCCGGCTGCGGCCGGGCCCCGGCGATCGCCAGCGGTACGCACACCATCACCAGCAACGGCAAGCAGCGTACGTTCATCCTGCGGGTGCCGGACAACTAAAACCAGAACAACCCCTACCGGTTGATCTTCGGCTTCCACTGGCGCGGCGGCACCGCCACCGACGTGGCCACCGGCCAGACCGTGCAGCGCGACGTCTGGTCCTACTACGGCCTGCAACGGTTGGCGAACAACACCGCGATCTTCGTCGCGCCCCAGGGCATCGGCAACGGCTGGGGCAACGCCGGCGGCGAGGACGTCACCTTCGTGGACGACATGCTGCGCCGCATCGAGGACGGGCTCTGCGTGAACCCGCGCCAGCGGTTCGCCACCGGCTTCAGCTTCGGCGGCGGCATGAGCTACGCCCTGGCCTGCGCCCGGTCCAACGTGTTCCGCGCGGTCGCGGTGCTCTCCGGAGCGCAGCTCAGCGGGTGCAGCGGCGGCACCGGACGGATCGCGTACCTCGGCGTGCACGGCACCCGTGACGGCGTACTCGGCATCGCCAGCGGCCGGTCGCTGCGCGACCGGTTCGTCCAGAACAACGGCTGCGCCGCGCAGAGCCCGCGAGAGCCGGCATCGGGCAGCCTGACCCACATCCGGACCGCCTACTCCGGCTGCGCGGCCGGATTCCCGGTCGAGTGGATCGCCTTCGACGAGGGCCACATCGCGGCGCCGCAGGACGGCGCACCCGGCGACAGCGGCTCCCGTACCTGGGCACCCGGCGAGACCTGGCGGTTCTTCAGCCAGTTCCAGTGACGCCGGCCAGCGGCTGCGCCCACCCGGGCGCACCCCGGTCCGACGCGCGCTGACGTCGGGCGGGCCCTGGGCGGCGGCGGTGTGTCCACATCGCACGCCGACCCAGGGCCCGTCCGGCCTGGTAGGGCGGGAAATCCTTGGAGTACGGATCCGGGTGCGTCGTACGGTCATGGCTGGTCCCGGCGCGGAACGGCCAGTCGGACATCAAGACAGCGGGGTGGGGCGAATGGTCGAGGTGGAGCGGTTGACGGGCGGAGGCGTCAACGAGGTCCTCCGGATCGGCGACACCGTACGCCGCCCCACCGGGCCCTGGTCACCCCGGGTCCACGACCTGCTGCGGCAGTTGGCGGCGCAGGGTTTCGAGGCGGCACCGCGCGTACGCGACACCATGCCCGGTTTCGAGATCCTCGACTTCATTCCCGGCGACGTGTCGAACTATCCGCCCACCGCCGCGGCGGCCTCCATCGAGGCATTGGAGAGCGCGGCCCTGCTGCTGAGGGCGTACCACGACGCGACAGTCGAGTACGCACGCCGAGCGCCACGGGACGGATGGCAGGTGGCAGCCACCGAACCGGTGGAGGTGATCTGCCACGGCGACTACGCGCCGCACAACTGCGTGCTGCACGGCAACCGGGTCGTCGGCATCATCGACTTCGACCACGCACAGCCCGGACCCCGGCTGTGGGACGTCGCCTACGCGGCGTACCGGTGGGTGCCGATGACCGCCCCGGAGAACACCGACGGCTTCGGCACCACCGAGGAACAGGCAGCCCGGTTGCGTACGTTCTGCGACCGCTACGGACTGGCCAACGACGCCCGATCCTCGCTGGTCGACGTCGCGGTAGCGCGGCTACACGCGCTGGTCGACTTCATGCACAGCCAGGCCGCCGCCGGCAACAGCGCGTTCGCCGGGCATCTCGCGGACGGGCACCACATCCAGTACCTCAACGACGCGAGCTACATCCTCGCCCAACGCGCGGTCTTCGAACGCGACCTGCACCAGTGAGCGGAACGACCTGCTGGCTTCATCAGAATCTCTCGTCAGAGTCCGCCCCGGACAAGGCGATGATTCCCCAAACGATCAACGCGATCGAGCCGCCGATCCATACCGTCATGACGACCCTGTCACCGAGCGATCCGAGCTTGACCGCCATGCATACCCACATCAGCAGGAGTACGACGCCGCACCCCAACCGGCGTCGCCCGCCGGAGGCAGACCTCTTCTCGACCTGCTCTGAAGCAACCCGCTGCGCCTGCACGTCGCGCAGCGCAGCCGTCATCCGCGTCAGCGCGACGGTCCGCTCCTCGGGGGATCCGTACTCCGGACCACGCGATGCGGCAGCGCGCGTCCGCTCCGCCGCCCGCCGCTGAGCAGCGAACTGTTTGAGGAACGCGCGAGCCGCCCTGTTTTCGGCCGTCACCGCACCTGCCAGCGTGTACTTGAACAGGCAGATGTCCATCTCGTTCGCGTACTCGACAGCGGGCGAGGAGAATCCCGCGCCGGAGAAGACAAACAGGGCCTTATCCACGTCGCGCCCTCGGGCGCCGACCAGGCGCTGCAGGACGGGCCGACCAACCTGGACCGCTTCGCACTTCACCTGGGCGAGCGCCGCGCGTGACCAGACGTCGACGCCGGAGTCGGCGCCGCCCTCGGTGACCCTCGCGTCAGCGAAGCCCCAGTACCTCATCCAATCCGCGGCGTTCGACTCCGCCTTCTGCCAGCTGTCGATCGCCTGCGGCAGCGGTTCCGTCAAGGGGTTCCTCCCCAAGCACTCCTGAAGGTCACGAGTGGCCCACGGCCGAGCGTGGACGACAAACGTGAACCGCTCCGAGCAGCAGACGAGCAGGGTAACGGACTCCACCGCGACGGATCCCAGGGCCGGCGATCATGATCCACGGCGCCTCCAGCGGGCGGTCCGCGCCACCCGGCGGGCTCGGGCTTGCCGGTGTCCTCGTACCCCTGCGTTCGGCAACGGAGAGTTACTGAATGTGCTCGTGATGTTGCTGTGGGGGTGTCGCCGGGCCGGCTTGCTTAGCGTGCCCAGAGCATGACTTTGTGCTTTGTGGCCAGGTAAGAATCTTGATCCTTAATCTCCCTGGAACTTTGTGGACGATGCGACATCAACATCTGCCCCTCGCCACGGATGGTAACTGGCGGGACTGAGAGGACGAGGGGACACGATGAACGAGACGCTGCCGGAGCCGCTCTCCGGTTACGGAGTGATGGCGATGGCCCTGACCATCGCCGGAGCGGTGGCCGGGCTGGTACGCGCCTACGTGGCGCACCGGACACGGTTACACGAGGAACGCGAGGCATCGACACGCAACGCGGCCCGGCTGGCCGGGTTGGTCGAGCTTGCGGCAGCCGACCGCGAGGTGGTGCGGATCGTGGAGAGTGATCGCGATGGACATCGCGAGGTGGAGTTGGGCAGCCGCATGATGCTCGGCTGTGACGAGGCCAGGGAGGCCGCGTGACCGAGGTCGAGGGCACCGCCGCCCTGACGCCCGAACCGGCGGATCGGGAGGCGGCGCGAAAGGCGGCGGCGGCACGTCTCAAGGCCGAACACGACCGGGAGTTCGCCGCCTTCGTCGAGGCGTCGTACCACAAAGTGGAGGGAATTCTCCGGGCAGAGTGCCGGGACCGCGACATGGTCGAGGACGCGCTCAACGAGGCGTACCTGCATGGGCGGGTCAAGTGGTCCACGCTCCGCGACCACGTCAAGCGGATCGGGTGGGTGATCATTACGGCCCGGTTCAAGATTCTCAAGGATCAGCAACGACGTCAGCGCGAAGCCGCAATGGCGCCGGAAGACCTGCCGCCGGCGCCGCAGTCGAACATCGTCGACGCCTGGGAGGCCCAGGAGGTGCTGAGCACCTGGTTGAGCCAACTCCCGTCGCGGCAGGCGGTGGTGTTCCAGATGGAGCATGACGGCTTCTCCAACCAGGAGATCGCCCGCATCCTCGGGGTGACCGAGATCAGCGTCCGCTCGTACAAGGCTGCCGCGAAGAAGCGGCTGCGCGAGCTGGCTGAGGAGGCCGGCTACACGGACTCGGAAAGCCGCCGACGCCAGGGAGGTAGCCGTGAATCTCGATGACATCCTGGCGCTGGCTGCGACAGGCGGGCCCAGTCCGCTGGAACTCGCCCGCGCCCGCCGCTTCGCGCGATCGGTGCAGAGCCAGTACGACATCGCCTTCGCCGAGGGATACGAGATCATCGTCGACACCGATGTCGTCGACCCGCTGGCCACGGGTGTCGACGAGGCGACCAGAGTCGCCCGCGCCGCCCAACTGGCCAAGCTGGGGACGATCACCTGGGCGCCGGGCGAGGCCGAGGGCCTCGAACGCCTCTCCTGGTCGGACGAGATGGCGATGATCTTCGGGCATGCGCCCGGAACGCTGCGCCTCACCCTTGAGGCGCTGATCGAACTCGTACACCCCGACGACGTACGGCGGGTGCGTCAGGCGGTCCGGACGGCCTGGGAGCAGGAACGTCCCGACGAGGTCACCTTCCGGGTGATCCAGCCGGGCGGCAGCATCCGCCACGTGCAATGCCACCTCGAAATCCTCACCACCGCGGGCGAGCCATCGGGCGTCATCGCCACCGGCGAGGACGTCACCGCGCTGGAACTCGCCCGGCAGGAACGCCGCCGGCTGGCCATCCGCAGCGAGATGCTCTCTGCCGACCTGACCGCGCAGGACACCTTGACCGGACTGCCCACCCGTAGCTACCTCACCGACGAGGTCGATCGCGCCCGGCGTACCACCGGCGGGGCCCTCATCGTCGTGGCGACCGAACCCGCCGTGCGGCTACCCGATGCGCTCACCGACGAGGACCGCGAACAGTTGACGGCATCAGTCGCCCTGCGCCTGCGCGCGATCGTCGGGGACGAGGCGACCTGTGGGCTGGTCGGCTCCGGCCTGTGGGGCGTGCTCCTCACCACCGCCGCCGACGAGCAGGCGGAGCCCGCCGAAGCCCTGGCGGACCGGATCGTGGACACGTTCCGAAGCCACCTGTTCGGCGTCCGGCAGCGGACCTCACGCCTCAACACCTGGGCAGGCGTGGTGCACTTCAACGGCGGCGTGCTCGCCAGCGGGGCCGATCTGCTGGTCGACGGAGAGCACGCGGCCAGCGACGCGCGCAGCAACGGTGTCCCGGTCACCGTCCTCGACCAGCCTGTCTCGGACCAGGAGCGGATCGAGAGATGCCGTTCCCGGGTTCGGCATGCGGTCGTGACCAACCGGTTCGCCCTCTATTCCCAGCCGATCGTCGACCTCAGCCTCAACCAGGTCACGCGCCACGAGATCCTGCTACGGGTACGCAGCGGCAGCGGTGAATATGTCACGCCCTGGGCCTTCCTCGACATGGCCGAGCGGGTCGGCGAGATCCTCGCAGTGGACAAGTGGGTCATCGACCATGCCCTGGAACTGATCGGTCAGGGCGCCCAGACCTCGCACTACCAGGTCAACATCTCTGGCAAGTCCCTCGCCGACCCCGGCCTGCTCGCGTACGTGACCGAGGCCATCCATCGGCACAAGGTCAAGCCCGAATGCCTGACCTTCGAGATCACCGAAACCGCTCTCATCGAGAACCGTAACGAAGCGCTGGACTTCGCCACCGGGATCAGACAGGTCGGCTGTGGCCTCGCGCTCGACGATTTCGGTACGGGGTACGCCACCCTCTCCCACCTGAAGTACCTGCCGGTGGACCTGGTCAAGATCGACGGGTCGTTCGTCGTCGACATCTGCCGATCACCGGCGAACCGGGCCATCGTGTCGAACATCGTCAACCTGAGCCACGCTCTCGGGATCCGGGTTGCCGCCGAACACGTCCAGGACGAGGAGACCATCGAACTTCTGAAGGGCTGCGGGGTCGACTTCGCGCAGGGCTACCAGACCGGAAGACCCAAAGCGATAGCGATCTGCCCGGAGGAGCAGGTGCGGAGCATCGAGTTCGAGTTTCGGCTTCCGTCGCAGTCTGCCCTGGGATAGTGCCTCGTCTCCGCACGTTGCTCGGTGATCCGTGGGTTCCGACGTTGGCACCGTGGCTGGCGTGCCCGGGGGGCGGTCGTGGTGCCCTCACCAAGAAGCCAAGGGGGTCACCGGTCGGTCACCGCTGGCGCCGACCCCGCCGTGCGGCCCAGAGCGCGCCGATGATCGCCGCCGCCACCGGCAGCAGGCAGCAGAGGGTGAGAAGAAACAGGTGCCACGGCCTGAGTGCTCCCATGGCCGCGAACAATAACCACCACGGGCCACCCGAGCCGTCCCGCTCGGCCGCAACTCGGCGCACGCCGTACCTGTGCGAACGGGGCGGGAAGAGCACACATCCGGCTCCGTACGGGCCGGTAAGGGCGGGCGCTCGGACGTAGCATCGATCCGTGACGTACGGGACGGCAACGCTGATCGCTTGCGGGGCCCTCGTCTTCGGCGGACCAATCGGCCTGGGCCTGTTCGCCAACCTGATCCGGCGGCGAGATTTCGGCAGGCGCTCGCTACGGCGTTTCGTGGCCGGCGGCATTGTCGTGTCCGGGGCGATCTTCTTCCTTGGCGGTCCTGCCTCGAACTGGCTGGTTCCCCCGCCGTACGACCCGATCCTCGCCAGCGGTCGCGGCCTGGACCTGCGCGGCTCCCTGTTCTGGCTGGCCGCCTGGGCCGGCGCGGCGCTGACCTTCGCCATCGCGCTCGCCTACGGCGTCGACCTGAGCCGGTTGAGAAGGTCGCGGCAGGCGACCTGACACGGCACATCACGCGGGTCAACGGGCCAGCTCCACCGTGGACTGATCGCGTCGGTGCCCCTCGCTAGGGTGCTGCGGTGGATGATGATCGTCGTATCTTGCCGCCTCCCCTGTCCGAAGCCCACGAGATCGGCTTCGACTACCGCGACGGGGACGGCGTCGACTTCGAGCCGTACCCGAACTTCCTGGACGAACACGAAACGGCCGACTGGTGGCGGGCCTGGACGGGCAACGCGGAGCTCGACGGCTCCGAGTTCCGGGTCTTCGGGCAGGACGGCACGGGCGGCCTCGCCGCCTTCTGGCTGGTACGTAATGGTGAGCCGATCGAGCAACAACCGGTGGTGTTCCTCGGGTCGGAGGGCCAGACGGCGGTCGTAGCGCAGAACCTGCCGGCCTATCTCTGGCTGCTCGCCGACGGCTTCGGTCCCTGGGAGGCGGCGCAGTATCCCGAGCACGAGCATCAGCCCCGCCCGGACGCCCGCCGCACCGAGATCGCCGAACGCCGGGCGGCGGCGCATCGCAGGTCGGCGGGCGAGGTGATCACCGCGGCGCGTGACGAGTTCCCCGACTTCGAAGAGCTGATCGACTCGATGTGCCGATAGCTGACGAGGGACCCGTATCCGGTCAAGCGCCCGCTGACCAAGACCGGCCGATGGTTGTCGGTGGGCGACCTGGCCGTGACCTTTTGTGATATCCCGTGGCCTTGGTGAGGTCCTGACAGGTTCCTGACAACTCTCCGGAACAGTCCACTATGTTCTGTCTGATCCGAGCTGGCCGATCGGAAGCAGCCGACAGGTCCGTCTCAGAGCGGGCCCCGGTCAGGAGCGGCATCGTCGACCAAGCGGTCATACCGACAGGCCAGCGGCGGACCACCGCCGGGTCTCACCCATCGATTGGAGCACGATGACCGAAGTCAACAGCCGGTCGGCCGCAACCCCGGCACACCGAGCCTCGACCGTAACTCTGCGGCGTAAGCGCGGCCTCGCCGCGATGATCTTCGTCGCCCTGTTCGTCGCCGCGTCCGCGATGGTCGTCCCGACACCCGCACAGGCCCAGTACGTCGGTCAGAACTACCTGCGTAACTGGGCGACCGGGCGCTGCCTGGACACCGACCTGTCCGGCCAGGTCTACACGAACCCGTGCTCGCTACCGGTCGGCAGCAACCGGAACCAGCTCTGGGAACCGCGACGTTACGGCCACGAGGGCGGCATCGACTCCGTCATGCTGGTGAACGTGGCGACCGGCCGATGCCTGATGAACGTGGCCGTCCTCATCGCGCACAACGGCTGCGACTCGGCCTTTCTCCCGAACTACTTCTTCTCAGTCACGGGTGACCCGTGGTACCAGACCATCTTCGTGAACGAGGCCGGCGGCTGCCTCGACTCCAACCACAACGGTCAGGCATACCTGCACCCCTGCAACGGCGGCGGCTTCCAGAAGTGGAGATTCGGCTACTAGCGGCGATCGTGACCCGGTCCGCCCCCAGGCCGGCGGGCCGGCGCCACAATCGGATGGCCCAGCCGGATCGGGTGCGGTCCGAGGTCATCCGGCCTGCTGGCGTTCATCCCGGTCGGGTTCGGCTGGCACGGTTGCTGTACATCGCTGCTGGACGTCCGGCGGCTGTCTGGTCCAACCGATGAAGCGTCGGTGCAGTGCACCGGCCGGTGCCCAGGACATGTCCTCGGCGGCTTGAATGAGGCAGGCCCCGAGGTAGAGCGCCAGCGACACCGGCGCGTCCGCGTACTCCGCGCGTAGCTCTCGCCGCCGGGTCGGACACGGCCACGGCAGGTCGCAGCCGCCACAGCTCCAGATCGGCATGACCGGGCCGTGGGTGGTCACCGGACACCGCCCAGGAACCGGGCGACGTTGGCGCGGGCCTGCTGGCTGGTCGCCCAGTCCACCTGCCAGCACGGGTACGGGGCCAGGCGCGACCACCAGGCGCGACAGCCGATACACATACCGTCGAGCCCTCGAACGTGTACGGCCAGGATCATCCGCTCCGGACTGCCGGTCACTGCTCACCCTCCTGCGGCCAGTGGCCCGGGTTGATCGGAATCCGGTGCCAGGCCCGGCACGGCAGGTCGGCTCCGCAACCGCAGATGCGCCGCCAGAGTCGCCACGACCACACCGGCCGATGCCGCCGGGCGAAAGTCAACGCGGTGGCGGAGAGGTACTCGTCATACGAGACGCTCCGTCTGCGCGGAGTCGCCCGTCCGGACGCGCCGGCCACGGTTCGGCTCACCGGAGGTTCCCCGGCCCAAGTCCGCTGGCTGGTTCGCCGGGCAGGTCCCACGGCCGCTCGTGGCCGCCGTGGGACCGTAGGCGTGCCGCATGGTCGAGCAACCGTTGCTGCGCCGCCGCCTGCTCAACTTCCTGGTACCGCTGTCCGGTCCCCGGCGGCGGTGGCGGCTCGGGACGCCCCAGCAGCCACCGCGTCAGCAGGTGCAGGTGGGATCGCAGCGTCACCGTCCCACCTCCTCGTCGAGCGCCGGACGGGCGGGTCCGACGGGAGGTTCGGAGCTGTGGAGGGTGCCTGTCCTCGCCAGACCCAGCGGATTGTCGGCATCGAAGAACATGTCCGAGACGATTCCGTCGAACAGGGTGTGGCGGCCATGTCCGCTGGTCATGTCACGGTGACATGGGCGGCCTCGACCTGCCCGGACAGCGACCCTAGGCTCCAGGTTGAGCACCATGAGTAGTCACCCGACGACACTGGGAGCCGTTGTGCTGCTCGATCACCTTCGGATTCCCGATGACCTCTGGTCGCACAAGGAGATCCGTGCCGCGCTGGCTGCCCGCGATATCGGTGCCCTGTTTCGGCTGGTCGCCCGGCACACCGGCGCGAGTCAGACCCGCATCGGGGCTGCCGTTGGCCTGGAGCAGGGCTACGTCAGCCGGATCGTCGCCGGTCGGCGAGTGACCTCCATCGACGTTCTGGAGCGGATCGCCGACGGCTGCGGCATGCCCGACGAATCACGGATGACGCTCGGCCTCGCACCTCGCCAGCGCTCATATCGCCCGGACATGGCCGACCACCGGCACGGCCGGCACAGTGATCTACCGGCCAACCGCTCCTGGCGCGATGACATCCGCGCCGCCGCGCAGCTATGGGAAGGCGACGTGAACCGCCGAGAAGTGCTCCGCCAGACAGTGTTCAGCTCCGCCGTCTACACCCTTCCCGCCCTGCGCTGGTTCACCGCCACCACTCCGCAACCCGCCGCGCAGGAGGGGCGCCGGACGGTCGGTCAGCCCGACATCGACACCATCCGCGAGATGACCGCCACGTACCGACGACTCGACAACCAGTACGGCGGCGGCCACGCCCGCGACAACGTCACCCGCTACCTTCACCACGAGGTCACACCGCTGCTGACCGAGGGCCGCTACGATCCGGCAACCGGCCGCAAGCTGCTCGCCGCCGTCGCTGAGTTGACGCAGCTCGCCGGCTGGCAGGCGTACGACATGGCCGAACACGGCCTCGCCCAGCGCTACCTCACCCATGCCCTCGACCTGGCCAGAACCGCCGCCGACGCCGGCCTGGGCGCCGAAATCCTCGCTGCGATGAGCCACCAAGCCACTTACCTCGGCCACACCGCCACCGGCGTCGACCTCGCCCGCGCCGCCCGGCAGACCGCACACCGCGCCGGAATCACCGTGCTGACTGCCGAGGCGCTGGTCATGGAAGCCCACGCCCACGCCGTCGCCCACGACGAACCCGCCTGCGCCACCACACTGCACCAGGCGGAACAAACCCTCGACAGGGCCGATCGCAGTGGCGACCCGCAATGGCTCGGCTACTTCGACGAGGCGTACCTGTCAGCCAAGTTCGGCCACTGCTTCGCCGCACTCGCCCAATACCGCCAGGCCGAACGCTTCGCCGCCCGCTCGCTGCGGATGGACGAACGCTACGTACGCGGCAAAGCCTTCAACCTCGCACTCCTGGCCACCATCCAGGCCCGCCTTGGCGAGCCCGAACGCGCCAGCATCATCGGCGCCCAGGCCCTCACCCTGACCACGCAACTGAAGTCCGCCCGCGCTGTCGGCTACGTCCGTAATCTGCAAAGGAACCTCATGGCGCACCGCCGCCGACCAGCCGTCCGACACCTCATCACCCGCATCGACGCCGCCCTCGGGCAACGCCGCTGACTACAACTCGCCCCGGGCCTCACGCGCGACCAGCTCCAACACCGCGATCACCGTACCGGCACCCACGATCTCACCCTGGGAGACGAGATGCCGTGCCTCCTCCAACGGAATCCAAGCGACCTGCTCGGCCTCGTTGACATCCACCGGGGCACCGATGTGCTCCGCATCCCGAGCAAGAAACAGCAGGTTTTCCGCATCCGCAGTCGCTACCCACGGCTGGAACGCCAGCAATGGCTCCACCGCACCCGGACGCCACCCGGTCTCCTCCTCGACCTCTCGGACCGCACACGCCGCCGGCTGCTCCCCGTCATCGACGTAGCCACCCGGCAACTCCCACACCCACCGATCGAACACGAACCGGTGCCGCCGCATCAGCAACAGGCGCTCCTGACCGTCAAGCACGGCAACCATCGCCGACCGGGGCGCACGGATCACATACTGCTCGAAGCGGACCCCATCGGGCAGCTCCACATCGGCGATGCTCAACCGCGCCCGCCGGCTACCATCCACCACCCGCTCACCATGGATCGTCCACCGCGTCGATCCGATGCCCTCTTCCTCCGCCATCCGGCCAGTATCCGGCCAGCGGTACCGAGCTGCTGCCTCACGGCAGGCGCGGAGGTTGGTTTAGGTCTTATGCGTGTGCTGAAACCGATCAATCAATCATGTGGTGGGACGATGACGCTCCCGAGTGCGGCGGCCAGGTTCTCGGTTCTGCCTGTGATTCCGGTCCGCTCGGCGCTGTCCGGCCCTGTGCTGGGGCAACATTCCTGGTGGTACAAGCCGCTGGATAGGTAGAACATCAGTTCGACACTCTTGTTCATGGAGCGCATCGGTGTGCGGGAGCTGAACCGGAAACAAGCCAGGCGTTGGCTCGGGTGAGCGGTGGCGAAACCGTCGAGATCACCGATCGCGGACACCCGATCGCCCGACTTGTTCCCGTGAGTGACGACAGGTCGATGCTGGCCAAGCTGGTAGCTGCGGGGCGGGCCGTCGCCCCGACCGGTGGCGGTCCTGTCCCGCTTCCGCCGAAACTCGGCGACGATGACGTGGAGGTGGCCGACACGCTCGCCGCGATGCGGGACGAGGAGCGCTGGTGATCTACCTCGACACGGCCGCCGTCGTCAAGCTGGTGCGTCAGGAGGCATACAGCTCAGACCTTGTCTCCTGGCTCAACGACCACGACGATGCGCCGCTGGCAGCCGCGTTCGCCGAGCCGACGCTACGTAGCCTGACCTGGCGGACCGGCATCCGGAATCCGGCCAGACGCTAGAAACCGATGACCGCCCGACGCTGCTGGTTCCAGTCCAGGCGCTATCGGTCGCCGTAGTGGTACCGGCAGGCGATGATCTCGACGTCGTCCTTGGTGATCCGGTACACCAGCCGGTGTTCGCGGTCGATTCGGCGGGACCAGAAGCCGGACAGCTCGCCCCGTAGGGGCTCCGGCTTGCCGATGCCCTCGTACCCGTTGCGCATCACGTCCGCGATCAGGTCGTTGATGCGCTTGACCAGCTTGCGGTCGATGTGGCTGAGGTACTGGCTCCACGCCGTTGCGGTGAAGACCAGCCTCACGCGACGTCTCGCGCGGTGTCCGGGTCGGTCAGCTCCCGCTCGGCCGTGTCGCCCTGCTCAAGCTCCGCGATCGATCGGCGGAGGGCTGCGGCGTTGCTGGGGCTGCGCAGGAGGTACTCGGTTTCCTTCATCGACTCGTACTCGGCAAGCGACACGATCACCACCGGCTCGTGGCCCGAGCGGGTCACCACTACTTCCTCGGCGTCGTTGATGACGCTGTCGAGTTCGGCGGCCAGGTTCTGTCGTAGCTGGGTGAAGTTCACGGTCCGCATGACCACCTCCAGGCAGGTACAGAAAACTGTACCTCAGGCGGAGCGTGTTGCCTCACCCCTGGCCGGTGCTGCACTTCGCTGCTTACGAGTCGTGATCACCACTGAAACAGCCCGAGAAAGGGCCGCTGACCTGCCTAGGAGTGGGCCGCCAGGGACTCGAACCCTGAACCTATGGATTAAAAGTCCACAGCTCTGCCATTGAGCTAGCGGCCCGTCTGAGACACGATACCGGACCGTAGCAGAGCCACCCATCCGCTGGACGCCCTTGCCGTCGCGGATAAGCCGTGCGCTGTTTCTGCAGCTCAAGCCTCATTTGCGCATAGCAGATGGAGTGGGCGCGTGGTGGCGATACAGGAGATAACGCCCCACCGTACGCCCGCGCTCTGGGCGGTTTTCCGACTAAGCTGCGCCGTCACTCCGCGTAACTGAACCCGAGGTCTTTCTCGCTCAAGGTAGCGACATGTTGCCAACATGCGAGCACCCAAGGGATGCCTCAGGTCCATACTGGACAGTTTGAGACTCCGTTTGCGCAGGTGAGAGCGTTGTTTCAAGTTTGGATTATTGAGGCCTCGGGGGCTTTTAATCCATAGGTTCGGGGTTCGAGTCCCCGGCGGCCCACCTGAGTCGTCCTCCTGCGGATGCCTCGCAGATGTGCCGACTACGGCACCTGATCGGCGTGGTACTAGGGCAGAGGCGGCTTCGGCCTTGGCGCGTTCGGACTCGAGTTCGTGCACGACCGAGGTGTAGGTGTTCGCAGCGACGGTGATACTCGAGAGCCCGAGTACCTCCTGGATGTCCTTGAGGTCGGATCCGGACGCCTTGAGGAACGTCGCGGCGCAGTGCCGCAGGTCGTGCAGCCGGATCGGCGGCAGCCCGGAACGTGCGACGAGTCGCTCGAAGCGATCGCTGACCTGCTCAGGATGCCACTGACGACCGTCAGGTTGCACGAAGAACAACCCGGTCTTCGGCCAGGCGGCGTCGGCCTGCCGGCGTTCCCGCCGCTCCTGGTAGATGCGTAGCGCCGTGGTCGTGGAGGCGTCGAGCGCGATGATGCGGTCACCGGCGTAGCTCTTGACGATCTTGATCACTGGTCGATAGCCGACGGTCGTGAGCTGCTGGGTGATCGTCACGGTCCTCCCCTCCAGGTCGACGTCGCTTTCGCGCAGGCCGAGTGCTTCGCCGCGACGCAGGCCCCGGTGCAGGATGAGAGCGACGATGGGGTAGACAAAGACGTCATGGTCCTCGACGTGATCGAGGAACGCGCCGGCTTGCTCGGGTGTCCACACCATGACGCTGCTGGGCCGTAGTCCCGTCTCCTTCCACTGCTGCATGGCGGCGGAGGTCCATACCCGCGCCCTCGGTGCTTGAACCGACGGCAACTCGACGTACGCGGCGGGGTTGAACTCGATGAGTCGATGGGTGCGTATCGCATCGTTGAGAGCCTTACGCAGGGTCGCGCGGATACGTTGCATCGTTGCCGGGCCCGTCCTACGGACACCTCTGACCGACGCCCGGACCTGGACGTCATCACTGCAGCGGGCGATGTCGATCTGGAGGTTGCGGTCGCTGATGCTGTCGAACATCGACTGGAGATGGCCGACTCGGAGCCGATCGATCGGGATGTGACCAAGGTGTGGAACGAGATGAACACGGATATGGGTCTCGTAACTGACCAACGTGGTGGGTTGGATCTTGCGACGACTGGCGTGCCACTGCCAGAGGTAGTCACCCAGGGTCATCGCCGCAGATGCCACGAGCCCGGCGCGGACGCGGCGGACAACAGAATCCCGATCGGGAAACGGTCGACCACTCTTAGTGTCCTTGAGCATGCGCGCGATATCGTTGCCGACTGTGGTGTCGTCACCAGCGAGTTCGAGTAGCGACTGTGCGCGGCTACGGTCAACGAGTGCCGCTTCACGGGTAGCGAAACCGAAACGTCGCAGCTGCCACCGTTTGCCATCGGGCTGCACCGGTAGCTCGATCCGGTAGCCCCACGTGCCGTGGGCGGCGCTCCACGCACCACAGGCACGACGCAGCCTCGGACATGCGGCGCCGATCTTGTTCTTGTTCTCATCACGACAAGAGCAACTCTTGAACGGCGATCCCCGTGACATGTGTTACCCCCGGTAGGCGCCTACGCCTTGCGATGGGGTTCCGCTGGCGGCGCTCTTTAGCTGAGCCTCATGTGCACGGATGCCGAACCGTTGGTCAAGGTCTGGTACTCGTCGCCTTACTTGCGAAGGGGGCAGCGACTGCAGCGTGGACGTAGAGTTCACGCCCTCTTTCGTCGTGCATCGTCTCCACGGCTCGCTTTCGGCCGCAGGAAAACTACCCCGATCGTCCCGGATGCCCGATTCAATCACCCTGGGATAGTAGAACCAAGCAACAGCAGGAGGAGCTGAAACAGTACTGGCTGCTCAAAAGAGTGACTAAGAGCGACCGGCAATAGGCCGACACGTCCTGATAGCCAGCCCGCCACCCAGGGCGGGGAAGATCTTGGTACGAATCTGTCCCTTGAGGGGCGCCCTCGTACCAAGATCTCGGATGCCTTGGCGTGGCAGCGAGCCTGCCAGATGGTTGCCTGGGGTCAGTGACGGGCCCCTGGGCATGTGCCGCGTCCGCCTCCGGCCGCTCGACCTCCCGCTGCGTCACCACCACCAATTGCCGGCCGCTCTAATACTCCAACGTCACTTGGGTCGGGTGTTGGGCGTGGCGCGGGCATGAGGACGGCCCACTGCGTTGATCATCGATGGTTTGTGAGGACAACCGAAGATCGTGCAGTGGCCGTGGGCCACAGCGTAGACCCTGCCGGGTGGCGGGTCATCCTGGACGAGGCGGTGACGCGTGTCGCTGACCGGTTCGTGCGGGCGGAGCCGCGTCCGACCGTCGGGCAGTTCGTGGAAGGGCTGCTGTCGGGTGTGGAACGCAAGACCTGCTGGTCGCTTGCGGAGTGGGCGGGTCACGCAGATCCGCAGGCGATTCAGCGGCTGTTGCGTAGGGCGGTGTGGGATGCCGACGATGTCCGCGATGACGTGCGTTCCTGGCTGGTCGAGCAGCTCGGTCATCCCGACGGGGTACTGGTCACCGACGAGACGGGGTTCCTGAAGAAAGGCGTGTGCTCGGTCGGGGTCCAGCGGCAGTACACCGGCACCGCCGGTCGGGTCGAAAACAGTCAGGTCGGGGTGTTCCTGGCCTACGTGTCACCTGCGGGTCGGGCGTTGATCGACCGTCGGCTCTACCTGCCGGAAGCGACCTGGTGCGACCAGCCCGACCGCCTCGCCGCCGCCAGTGTCCCCGACCAGGTCGGGTTCGCCACGAAGCCGGCCCTGGCCCGGCAGATGATCGCCGCCGCGTTGGACGCCGGTGTCCCGGTCGGGTGGGTGACGGGCGACGAGGTCTACGGCGCCGACCCCAGCTTGCGCGCTGACCTGGAACAGCGCGGGATCGGCTATGTCCTGGCCGTCGGCTGTGACCGACGTGTGCACGTCAACGACGGCCGCACCCTGATCCGCGTCGACGATCTCGCCGAGCAGATTCCCACCGCCGAGTGGCAGTTGCACAGTTGCGGGCCGGGAGCGAAAGGTCCCCGCGACTACCTGTGGGCCTGGATCACCACCGCCACCCAGCCGGATGAGCATCGGTGGCTGCTCATCCGCCGCAACCGCACCACCGGCGAGCTGGCCTTCTACCTGTGCTGGTCACCTCGCCCGGTGCCGCTGCACACCCTCGTCAGGGTGGCCGGCTCCCGCTGGAGCATCGAGGAGTTGTTCCAGACCGGCAAAGGCCAGGTCGGCCTGGACCACTACCAGGTCCGCGGCTGGACCGGCTGGCACCGGTTCATCACCCTGGCCATGCTCGCCCTGGCCGTCCTGACCATCCTCGCCGCCCAGCAGCCCGACACCGACCCGCAACTCATCGCGCTGACCGTCGCCGAGATCCGCCGACTCCTCAACGCTTTCGTCCTCACCCAACCACTCCCACCAGCGCACACCCTGCACTGGTCAACCTGGCGGCGAACATCCCAAGCCCGAGCCCGACGATCCCATACCAGCGCAGACTCCATCACCACGCCAGCCGGAAGATCAAGTGACGTTGGAGTACTAAGTCGGATGCCTGCTCGCGCATCTTCCATGCCGGCCGAGGCAGTCGTGGACCTCGGCGCGCTCGATCGGCTCGGGCCGGGCACCGTGCACGCGTCCTCGATGCTGCTCAACGAGATCGGCAACACCTACGCGGTAGAACAGCTCGGCCAGTTCAGCGACACCGGTACAGTCCGCCGCCGGTACTGGCCGGCGAGCATGTGGCAACAGATCGGCGGGTGGTTCCCTGCCAACGGAATCTCCGTCAGTGATGACAGGATCTCCGGTTGAACCCGATCAGGAGATTTGGACCGGAGTGTCAAGGCACGGCATCCAGCCGCCGCATGGTGATGTGTTCAGGCGCGAGCAGAGCCTCTCGAGGCGACGATGCCGGCAGCACGTATAGCTGATGCTGCCCGCCCGAACGGTGGCGGCGGGGGCGGCGGCGGTTGGGTTCGCGGCGATCGTGGCTGCTCGGACGTCGGGAAGCTGTCAGGGATGTACCGCTACGTAGCCTGCCGGACCCGACAGGAATCGTGATGCCCGGCGATCATTGATTTAGGGCCGAGAAAAAGACTAGGAGCAGGAGAAGTCCTGCGCTGGTCGATCCGATCAGGATCGGATCAGTCGCTCGGCGGCGTGACCGCCAGCGGTGCCAGGAAAGTACAGCGAACATGATCGCGGCAATCAGCGAAATGACACCGACTGGCTGCCAATTGACCTGCAATCCGGCGATTCCTACCCCAGTCGCAGTCAGCACGACCGTCAAGACCTCAAGTCCGGACACGAATCCACGTGGCCTCGTTGCCAGGTCAGAGCTTCGTTGATTCCAAGCTTGGGTGCCCGTCGAGGACTCAAGCCCACTCGACGAGCTGACACGGCGTCGGCAGTAGTCGTCGACGCCCTGCACCCCTGCCAGTTGACGAACGCGACGATCCACCTCGAACGTCCAGATGCCGCCGGACGCTGAGGCTGAGGCCCAACCCCAGTCTTCCGCGCGAAGTATCGCGCCGATGCGGGTGAGCAGGCTCTCCCCTGAGGGGGCGTCGAGATTGAGATGCTGGGCAACTGCCGGCGATGTCAGCTGGGGCCGGGCGTTCGGGCAGCCTTCGGGTGGCAGGAACTCCCGCTCAAGTACCGCTGCGTGACGTACGACAGCTAGGAATAGGTTAAGTTCCCGGCGACCACTGCCGGTCGCGCAGATGCCAGCGACCGTCAAAAATATCTCGGTGGCATCATCGAGTGATGCGGGTGAGCGGGCGCTGTAGCCAGAAACGAGTCCTGCCGGTAGACGTACGAGGATGGCGTCGGTTTCGGCAATCCCGTGGTCCCGGTACATCCGCCGATCCAGCTCCGCGAACGTTGGCCATCGGTCCATATCAACCAGGAAGTACCAGATCTCCTCCACCAGTTTCTGCTGATCTTCTGCCAATTTCGGCATTGCCTGACCGCCTACCGGGTCGTGCGCGCTGGACCGAACGCCAACACCGGCGGCGCGCTGGTTGCGTCGGCGCATCCGCGGAACCTTCCGTGTGTCCTCATGATCGATTTCGAGGTGTCGCTGGTACTGTCGGCAGAAGCCGTGTGGCTGACTGTGCAGCTCGTTGTTCCACGAAACGTGGCGCGGTGCGGTGCGGTCCGTCGGGAGTGCTAGGCGAGACGTTGTAAGAAGCGTAAGATGTTACGTAGGTAGAGTACAAAGTCGAATGTCGACGCGCAACGAGGCCTGATGATCGCACCTTCCCTCGAGGACCCCGGCGTGGCGAAGCGGAGGCTCGCTCGTGCGCTGGCGGAACTGCACGTCGAAGCTGGTAGGCCGAGCGCCAGGTCAATCTCACGCGCCTTGGGGGACGTCAGCCATACAACTGTGGCTGAGGCGCTCAACGGCAAGCGGTTCCCGTCCTGGCAGATGCTGTCAAAGATTGTCAGATCGCTTACTAGGGAGAAAGTTCGGGTGGACCTGATCCACAAGCTGTGGATCGCAGCGTTCAACCGTCCCGAGCTCTCGACCGCGATGAGCGTTGACGTGGACGCCCCACCGCTGGTCGGTCGGGCGGACCTGGTCGCGATGGTGCGTGCCGTGTTGCTCGACGATGTGGCGCCAGGAAACACCGCAGCCGTGTTCCTCACCGGCGAGAGTGGTGTGGGTAAGACCAGGCTGCTGGGCGAGATCGGTGATCGACTCAGCTCTGCCGGTGCCCTGGTGCTCGCCGGCTCCTGCCTGGACATCGGTGACGCCTCGCCATTGCATCCGCTGCGCCAGGCGCTGCGCCGCCTCGACGCCGACCTGGCCGCGCCTACCGCTGCCTCGGTTCGGGCGTTGCTGGCGGTGTTTGCCGAGGACGCCACCGGCCCGGACGGCGCCGGCGGTCTGCTGGAGCGGGTCTCGCGTGGACTGAGTGTGATCGCGGGCGGTCGCCCGGTGGTGCTGGTCCTGGACGACCTGCAGTGGGTCGACCGCACCACCCGCCAGCTGCTGCTCTACCTGCTCGCGGGGCTGGGTGACCTTCAACTGTCGGTGCTCGCGGCGGTGCGTTCGGAGTACCTGCAGAACGCGCACCCGTTGCGTCGGGTGCTCACCGAGCTGCGTCGTTTGCGGTCGGTGCGGGTGGTGGATCTGGATCCGCTGGATCGCGCCGGGACCGAGCAGCTCGCCGCAGCCGTGGTGGGCCGTCCGTTAGCTCTGAACGCGGCTGACCGGTTGTGGCGGCGCAGCGGTGGCAACCCGTTCGTCGTCGAGGAGCTTTCTCGGGATCTACGCAACGGTCGCGACGGCTTCTCGGACACCCTGCGAGATGTCTTTCTGGCCAGGGTGGACGCCCTGCCTCAGCCGGCGCGCCGGGTCGTGCACGCGGTCGCCGCCGGGGTGGAGCCGGTCGAGCATTGGCTGCTCGCCCGGGTGCTCGGATTGCCCGAGCCGAAGCTGCTGGACGCTGTCCGCGCCGCGGTGTCGCACCGGTTGCTGGTCGGTTCCGACGACGGCTATCAGCTGCGTCACCGGCTCGTCGCGGAGGTGCTGGAACAGGAGCTGTTGCCCGTCGAGCGGGCCGTGTTGCATCGCCGCTATGCCGAGGCGTTGACCTCGGCGCCGGGTGAGTTGCACCAGGCCCGGCTGGCGCATCATTGGCGGTTGGCCGGCGAACCGGAGCGGGCGTTGCCGGCGGCGGTGGCCGCCGCGCAGGAGGCGGAGCGGCTGTACGGCTACGCCGAGGCGCACCGGCATTGGTCGGTCGCGGTGGAGTTGGCTCAGGGCCTGCCCGGCGTCAACCTGTCGGATCTGCTCGGCCATGCTGCGGAGGCGGCCTACCACTGTGGCGAGTACGCCCGGGCGTTAGCCCTGCTGGAGGAGCTGGCCAGCGTTGACAGCGAGTTGCCCACCTGCGAGTTGCACATCCGGCGGGCTCGCTACCTGGCTGCCGCCGGCCGGTCGGCATTGGCCGAGGCGGAGTACCAGTATGCGTTGGACGCTGCCGACTGCACGCCCCGGCAGCGGGCCACCGCCGTCGCCCGCCTCGCGGAGCTGCTGCTGCATCTGGGTCGGTACGCCGACGCGGGCGAGCGGGCCCGGGAGGCGCTGGCCCTGGCCGAGCAGGTGGACGGTGCCATCACGGAGGTGGTGCTGGCCAGCATGGCGTTGGGCTTCTCGCAGGCGTACCGCGAGGATCCGGACGAGGGTCTGGCGGTGCTGCGTCGGGCGTTGGCGACCGCAGAGCGGGCGGGTCGTCCGGAGGATGTCGCCCTGGCCTACCTGCACCTGGCCGAGTTGCTCACCGGGCCGCTGAACATTCTCGAGGAGGGCGTGGTGGTGGCCCGTCGCGGCGCCGAGCGGGTGGCGGAGCTGGGATTGGGCCGCAGCTACGAGACCCGGCTGCTTGCCATCGCCACCAACGGCCTGTTCCGGGTGGGGCAGTGGGCCGAGGCGGAGAAGGTCGTCGCGGCGGCGCTGCGGCACCGGCCCTCCGGTGCGGACGCGGTCGAGCTGCTGCTGGCCCGGTGTCGGCTGTCGGTCGGCTACGGCGACGTCGAGGCCGCCGATCGGGATCTCGACGCGGTTGCCACCATGCTCGCTGGCGGTGGCGCCCGGCACGTGATCCCCCTGCTCACCCTGCGCGCAGCGCTCGCCATATGGCAGGGGCGGCACGACGTGGCCCGACACGCGGTGCAACGCGGCCTGACCGAGACCCGCTCCGACGACCTGGTCATCCTCGCCGTGCTGGTCTGGCACGGCCTGCGCGCCGAGGCCGAGGCGCACGCCAGCCGCACCGTCGCGGTCGACGACAACGCGGTACGCCGGCTGCGGGAGATCGCCGACCGGGTGGCCGGCAAGAGCGAGCGCGTGACCCGGCCGGTGCGCGACGTCGTCGACGGATACCTGATGCTCTGCGCCGCCGAGGTGAGCCGCCTGGACGGGGCGGACCCGGACCTGTGGGCACGGGTCGCCGCCGAGTGGGACATCTGTAACCATCCGTATCCGGCGGCCTACTCCCGACTGCGGCAGGCTGAGGCGCTGCTGGCCCGCCGCCGCCGACCCGCCGCCGCCGGCCACTTGTTGCGCCAGGCGTACCGGACGGCGCAGAGTCTCGGCGCGGTGCCGTTGACTGACGAGATCCGTACCCTCGCCGGCCGGGCCCAGCTTCCGCTGGAGGAGCGGCCCGCGGACGCCGCGCCGCTGGTCGAACACAACAGCGAGGAACTCGCCGAGCTCACCGCCAGGGAGCGGGAGGTCCTGGCTGCGGTGGCCGAGGGCCTGACCAACAAGGAGATCGGGCAGCGGTTGTTCATCAGCGAGCGGACTATCGGCGTTCATGTCTCGCACATCTTCGACAAGCTCCGCGTTCGCACCAGAGTTCAGGCGAGCGACATCTTCTTGCGGAACCACCGATCAGAAGGTTTGGGGTTCGAGACCCGTTGAGCGACGGCGGATGGTGGCCCCACGGCCAACGGGACCTGTTCGACCCGGAGAAACTGAGCACCACTCGGTATCTCTACCGCGGCGTGAACATCCCACGCCCTGGCCAGCCACTAAACGACGAGACACCACGATCCCGCACGGGACTTGTGGAGAGCCCGGTGCATTGAAAGGTGCACGCCGGGTGTGCGCTCGAAGGCACGCCGGCACAGATCGCACCGTCGACCTTGTACCGTTCGAAAACTCGGCCGCAGGGCGCTGACGTGCGACTTAGTCCGCTGTGGGATCGATGAATGGCGGCATGCTGCCGGTCATGATCCTGTCGTTCGGCTATCTGATTCTTCGTCGGACACTGCAGCTGATCATCCTGTTGGCCCGCGGTGGGCACGCCAACGCGGTCGAGGTGGTTGTGCTGCGGCACCAGGTCGCGGTGCTACATCGGCAGGTGCGGCGGCTGGATCTGGAACCAGTCGACCGGGCGGTGCTGGCCGGGTTGTCGCGGCTGTTACCGCGGGCGCGGTGGTCGACGTTTCTCGTCACCCCGGCCACCCTGTTGCGCTGGCACCGCAACTTGATCGCGCGGCGGTGGACCTACCCGAGGCGGCAGCCGGGTCGCCCACCGGTTACGGCTGAGGTGCGGGAGCTGGCGCTGCGGCTGGCTCGGGACAACCCGACCTGGGGGTGTCGGCGCATTCAGGGCGAGTTGGCCGGCCTGGGCTACCGGCTCGGGGCAAGCACGATCTGGGCGATTCTGACCAAGGCTGGTGTGGGTCCGGCGCCGCGGCGAGCGGTACCGACGTGGACCGAGTTCCTCACCGCGCAGGCCAAAGGCATCCTGGCCTGCGACTTCCTGCACGTCGACACCATCGGCCTGACCCGCATCTACGTACTGTTCCTCATGGAGTTCGCACGCGGCGAGTACACCTAATGGGGGCCACGACCAACCCGACCGGTGACTGGGTGGCGCAGCAGGCCCGCAACCTGATCCTGGACCTGGGGGAGCGGGCCAACCGGTTCCGGTTCCTGATCCGGGACCGGGACGCCAAGTACACCGCAATGTTCGACACCGTGTTCCAAGCCGAGGGCGTCGAGGTGCTTCGGACGCCCCGCGCGAACGCGTTCGCGGAGCGCTGGGTGCGCACGGCCCGGCGAGAATGCCTGGACCGGATCTTGATCTACAACACGCGGCATCTGCTCGCCGTGCTGCGCGAGTACCTGGCGCACTACAACCAACATCGGCCGCATCAGGGCCGCGGACAACGCCCACCTGACCGAGACACGCTCCCAGCGCCCGTGGCCGATCTGGGTTCGGTCCGAGTGCAGCGCAGGAGGGTGGTCCACGGATTGATCAACGAGTACGAGCAGGCCGCGTAGCCGAAACCGAATTCTCGAACGGCACAGGCTGGCCGTGGACGTCCTCACCGCCCACCAACCCGGACCCGGCAACCGGTGCGCCAACCTGCAATGCGCCGACCAGACCGGGCCATGTACGGCCGCCAGGCAGGCACAACAGGCGATGCGCGCCGCGCGAGCCGCACAACCGCCACACCTGCCGCAGCCGACCCCCACCCGCGAACCCGCACCACAGCGGCCGGTCCGCGACTCCGGCGGCTTCGTCGGCTGGTTCACCGCCGCTCTCGCCGCCACCGCCACGCACCTACGAACGCAGATCCAGCAGCGGCTGCCCCGCCGCGTCCCCGGCGCGACCCTGACCGCCGCCTACGCCGCGTAGCCGTCACCCAGACGCAACGACCAACGCCGGATGCGGGAAGTTGCCGGCTGAACTGCCGGCATGGTGCCGGACGTTGGGTGGACCGACCTGAGTCAGTTCGTCTGGGTCGGGTGGGTGCGTTGTCTGCCGCGGTGGCGCACCTGAGGAAGGTCTTCTGATCGGGGTGCCCCGCGAGCTAGATCTCCGACCTTGAGTTGGCCGAGATACCGGCGCACCATCTTCGCCACCGTGGGGCCGCTAAGGCTCGCGTTAGCGACGAGCGCCGACAGCATCTGGGCACGGCTCATCGGAATTCCTTCGTCTGCAGCCAGCCGGACCAGAAGGTCGAGGTGGGCGTCGACCTCGGCGGGCCACTGGACCGAGGTCGTGCGGCGCCGCGAATCCTTCAACAGACCCACACGCCACCCGCCCCTCTATCTCCGAATGAGTAACTAATATATAGTAGATACATGGTCCGGGCGATAGTTGATCAGGCGGCGGGCGGCTCGATGGCCCGTCGTGGGGCTATCACGGTTGCGGGCCGGCGCTTGGCGCCAACGCCCGTCTTCGATACCTACTGGCGGTTCGCGGAGGCCCGGCAACGGATCTATATCGCCCGCCTGCGCGGAGCACCTCGCCCCTGGACCCAGGATCCGATCCTCGCGCACTACCGGTTCACCAACTGCTACCGCGCTGCCGATCGGGTCAGCCAGCACCTGATCCGCGACGTCATCTACCGCGGCAACCAAACCTGGAGCGAGGTCTTCTTCCGGACCGTGCTGTTTAAGCTATTCAACCGCTCGTCGACCTGGCGTCGTCTGTCTGCGGCAGCGGGCCCGCTGACCTGGTGTGAATACCGGTTCGAGGCCCTAGACCCTGTGTTGAGTGAGGCGCTCGCGGCCGGGGAACGGCTCTACTCCGCCGCCTACGTGATCCCGCCACCAAACCTCGGCGAGGCACGGAAGCATCGCAACCACCTGCGCCTCATCGAGATGATGATGGAGTCGTCGGTACCCGCCCGGGTCGCGGACGCCCGAGGCCTGCGCGAGGTGTTCGAGATCCTCCGGTCGTTCCCCACGTTCGGGAACTTCCTGGCCTACCAGTTCGCGATCGACCTCAACTACGCCCCCGCGCTCACCTTCGACGAGATGGAGTTCGTCGTGCCAGGGCCTGGTGCGCGCGACGGCATTCGCAAGTGCTTCGGCGCGGCGGCGGACGGGATCGAGGCCGACGTCATCCGCTACGTCGCCGACACGCAGGAACAACACTTCGCGCGGCTGGGACTGTCGTTTCCCACCCTGGGGGGCCGCCGTCTCCAACTAATCGACTGTCAGAACCTGTTCTGCGAGGTCGACAAGTACGCCCGCGTCGCCCATCCGGGCATCGCAGGCATCAGTGGCCGAACCAGCATTAAGCAGAACTACCGCCAGGATGCCGAGCCGCTGACGGCATGGTTCCCCCCGAAGTGGGGCATCAACGACCGCCTGCCGACCGCAGCACCCCTCGCGCAATGATCACGCCCTGACCTACCACCTACCCAAGGAGCTCCCAATGTCGCTAGACCTCCCGGCCGACGGCGACGTGGCGTACGCGGACGCCGTTACCGTCCTGGCCACCGCGCTGGACCAGCTCGGCGCCCGCATCCACCGCGACCTGCACGTCGAGAGCAGCCACCTCGACGTCAGCGCCGACCCGCAGCTAGCCAACACCCTCACCGGCTTCTCGGCCTACGCGGACGAGTGTCTCTCCGTGCTGGACAACCCCGCTGTGACCCGCGCCCTGGCTGCTGCTCAGGCCGACCAGCCGCGCTAACGGCACCCCGCCCGCGAGCCTCACGTCATTTCGGCGAAACGAGTCAGCATCCGGCGCACCTGCATGACCGGCGGTTCCAGATACGCGCGGCCCGCCACGACGGTCAGGTGGCCGACCTGCAACCCGGTCTGATCCGCGACGTGGGCAAGGAGCAGGCCGAGCGCAAGATAGTTGCCGTATCCGCGCTGGACCATGTACTGGCTGCGGTACGTCGCCAGCAGGTGTACGCGACCTTCCGTGTCCAGCTGGAAGGAGCAGTGACTCAAGCACGGGAACGCCATCGCGTTGTTGTCCCGGCCAGGGATGTAGACCGGCACGTTTTCGGCCGCATCGTCGGCAACCGCCAGGGCAGTCTCGTAGCGCGCCTGCTTGGGGTTGCCGCCGTCGCGTTCGATGCGAATGCGGGATATGACGGCACCGATCTGATCGAATGGCCCTTTACTGCCCGGATACTGGATCAATCGATGAAAATAGGTGCCGCGCCTGTTCTGCGGGAAGCGCCTCTGCAGCAGCGGGTACATCCCCACGTAGCGCCGCACGAGCTCCGCGTGGTCTCGGCTCGACACGGCCAGCGCGGCGGGAAAGATCGTGTTGGCGACCGTGTCCACGCCTTGCAGGTCCTGGGCCGCGAGCAGGTCGTCCATAGCCGCCCGTACCACAGGCGTCTCGGCCACCGGGTCGGAGATCCGAACCACAGAATGGATCGCCTTACGCTTCGGCTCACGGTCAAGGCGGCCCGCGACGGCCAGCCAAGCCGTAGACACGTTGGACGCCTCCACGCTGATCATGCTCACCGTCGCGCTCCGCTCATCGGTCCGACGAGAAGCTGCGTCCGCGCACTGGCGATGAGCCCACGGTGGTCGTCCGGTGTCGGCATCAGAGTGACCGACCAGGCTTCCCGTCGATCCCGCGACCTCACCGTCAGCACCGACTCGCTGTCGATGCATCCGGTGATGTCGAACTCGACGCCATCGCCGGGGGAGACGGCACGTGGCTCGGCGAGCATCGTCACCCCGTCCGGGCCGGTGAAATAGGGGCTGTCACCCAGCCAGGGAGCCCGCACAACGAGGCGATCGCCCCGCTCAACCGGCAGACGACTACCTTCAGTCAGGCCACTCAGCTCCCACGCCCGGCCGGCGACCTGTCCACCAAGGCGGGCACGTAACCGCGTCGGTGTAACGGCTGCCCAGCCCCTCGCGACTCCCGGCGTCACCATCCGCAGGTGCTGGACGTGTCGCAGCGTCCCGCGATACGACGTACTCAGGTGCAGCGACAGCTGGTAGACGTCCATGGCCTCGCGCGGAACATCCAGCCCTAGCCGGGTCAAGGTCGTTTTGACCGCCCGGATCGGCATCAGAAACCAGGCCGCGAACGCCTCCGCCTGTTTCTCCTCGTCGGGCCACTGCTGTGGCGGCGTCGCACTGAACGGGTCCCGGCCGTCGGCGAGGCACCGCCCGTGTCCCAGCTCCGCGTGACCGAGTTCGTGCGCGGCAGTGTGCCGGATCGTCGCCTCACCCATGGTGCTGTTCAAGAGGATGCCGCCGTGCCTACTCGGCCCCGGCGGAAAGTACATGCCGAACAAGCTGGCCATGTCCTGCCCGGCAACCATGAGACCGCAGCGCCTCAGCGCGGCGAACACATCGACGTAGCAGTCCTCAGGCAGGTCGAGACGACGGCGCAAATTGGCCGCGGCGATGCCAGCGACCCGATGGGCCATCAACCAGTTCACGATGACGCTCCTCGACGCGCCGGCACCGGATGGTCGTCGTGTCCGTCAACCTCGGCGTCCGCCTCGTAGGACGTCTCTAGGAACTGGGCGAATTTCATCACCTGATTGAGGTCTTCCGGCTTGAGGTTGGTCAGCCGGCGAGGCAACCCGGCCACGGCGTGCTCGGCGGGGATGGCGTCGAGGTCCTCGTCCAGGAAGTAACTGACCGGGTACCGGTACAGCCGGGCCAGCTTCTTCAGCTCCAGACTGTCAACCCGCCGGGCGCCTCGCTCGATCTCGCTGATCGCGGAACGCGGAATGCCCGTCCGCTCCGAGACCCACTGCTGCGAGAAGTTGAGGTACTCGCGGGTCTTCTTCAGCCGGTCGCTCAGAAGAATCGAGTCGCCGAGGCGGCCGGCCTCGGGATCGGGTGTCGTGGTCATGATGAGGGGCTCCCGTCACTGGTGGTGCAAGCGGCAAGTACGACTTCCGCGAAGGCGCGCACGGAGCGCATCGACCGAGCCGATTCGACGTCAGCGGGGACCTCGACTCCGAGTTCCTGCTCCAACTGGACCAGGATCTCGACAAGACGTAGGGAGTCGATCGGCAGTTCCCAACCACCCTCCGCCAACTCGTCGCGCACATCCGCCTCGGACTCACCACGCTCGTCAGCGAGGAGACGCACCACCACACCGATGATCGTCTCCACAGTGGGACCGGTCAGGCTCCGCATCACTCGCTCCGCTGGTTGTCGGAAAATCCGTCGTCTTGCTGGACTCTACGCCCGTCCTTGTGGGACAGTCAATCGAGGGCAGGCAAGTTGTCGGGAAGTCCGTCAAGATGGAGGAGTGTCGCGTGGAGATGACGGCGTATCAGCGCTCGGCGGCCAAGACGATCCAGCCAATCCCCGCCGGCGATCGCGTCGCAGTCGCCCTGCTCGGCCTAGCCGGCGAGGCAGGCGCGGTACTGACCGCCTACAAAAAGCAGCTGCGCGACGGCCCGGCCAACCCGGAGTTCCGGGCCCGCATGCGCGAGGAACTCGGCGACGTTCTCTGGTACCTGTCCACCGTGGCGCACCACCTCGATCTCGATCTCGACGACGTGGCCACCGCCAACCTCAGCAAGATCAGCGACCGCTGGCGACACACCCCCGCCGACGCGATCCCCTTCGACAACGACCTCGACGCGAGCGAGCAACTCCCACGACACGCCGACTTCGTCTTCACCCTGACCCGCAGTCCGGAAGATCGCGAAGTATCGGTACTCACCTGCAACGGCGAGCAGGTCGGCGACCCGATCACCAACGCCTCACACATCGCCGACGGCTACTGCTTCCACGACATCTTCCACCTGTCCTACGCCGCGGTCCTCGGCTGGTCGCCCGTCATGCGATCACTGCTGAAACGCAAACGCCGCAGCAACCCGAGAACCGACGAAGCCGAAGACGGCGGCCGCGCGATCGCCATCGAGGAAGGCATCTCCGCACTGGTGTTCGCCTACGCCAGCCGCCACCACTACCTTGAGGGCAAAAACCACATCGACAACGATGTCCTCGACACCATCCACGGCATGGTCGCCCACCTCGAGGTCGGCGCACACCGGGCAGCAGACTGGGAGAAGGCAATCCTCACCGGCTTCGCCGCCTGGCGCACACTCCGACACTACGGCGGCGGAACCGTCCGCTTGGACCTCACCGTCCAACGCCTCACCGTGGTCGAACGCCAGCCATCCGCCGAGCAGCCGCCCAGACGCCAACGGAATCAGAGAGGCTAACACCTAAAGGACGTCTCGTAACTCGGCGGTTGGTCCATGGTGGATCATGTCGGGGTGCAGGTGATCTCGGCGGCCCGCCAGGAGTGGATCTTCCCGTTCACTGGGCTGCAGCCCACCCAGTTCCGCCGCCTCGTCAGGCTGGTTGCCGATCGTGGCGGGGACGCCATCGCTGACGGCCGGCCCGGCCGGCAGTGGTCTCTCGACCTCGCCGATCGAGTGTTGCTGGTGGCCGCGTACTGGCGTACGAACCTGACGATGCGGCAGATCGGCCCCCTGTTCGGGGTGTCGCACTCCGCCGCTCACCGGGTCATCGACACCGTCGGCCCCCTGCTCGCTCTCGTGCCGGGACGCCGACGTCGGGTCGACCAGATCACCATCGTTGACGGCACCCTCATCCCGACCCGAGACCACCGCCTGGCTGCCCCGAGCAAGAACTACCGCTACAGCACGAACCTTCAGGTCGCCATCGACGCCCACACCCGCCTCGTCGTGGCCCTCGGCGATCCTCAACCCGGCAACCGCAACGACACCATCGTCTACCGCACCAGCGGCATCGACCAAAAGCTGGCCGGCCGACCGGTCATGGCAGACGGCGCCTACCGCGGCAATCCTGAGGTAATCATCCCGTACCGCAAGCCCGCTGACAGCAGTGATCTGCCCGAGTGGAAGGCGGACCTGAACAAGCAGCATCGCACGGTCCGAGCGCAGGTCGAACACGCCCTGGCCCGCATGAAGTACTTCAAGATCCTGCGCGACTACCGCCGCGCCGCCCACACATTGACCGACACCGCATCCGGCATCGCCCACCTCCACAACATCATCCTGGCCGGCTGATCCAGGAACCGTTGCGCGGCAACGCCATCACCGAGTTACGAGACATCCTTTAGAGCGCGGGCAAGCAGGGTTAAGAGATCGAGCCCTTTTCATCGTGGGTTTTGGCTGGTCCGGATGTGATGTAGGACGAGGATGGCCTGGACGATCGTGGTGGCATGTCGTGGGCAGCGGCGGAGCTTGGTCAGGATCTTCCAGCTCTTGAGGGTGGCGACGGCGCGTTCGCCGACGGCCCGGATCTTGGCGTGGTGCCGGTTGACGGTCTTCTGGCGTCGGGACAGTCGCGGTCGGTGACGACGGCGTTTGAACGGCGTGCGGATGCTGCCGCCGGCGCCCTGGTACGCCTTGTCAGCGAAGGTCATCACGTTGGCGCAGCTCAGAGCCTCGATCAGGCCGTGGGTGCGCGCGGCGGTCAGGTCGTGCACGGCGCCGGGCAGGCCGGGTGAGGCCCAGACGAGACGTCCTTTGCAGTCCGCGATGAGCTGCACGTTGACTCCGTGGCGTTTGTGCTTGCCGGAGTAGTACGGCTTCTGGTCCGCGACCCGATCGATCGGGATCAGGGTGCCGTCCAGGATCGCGTACGCGAGCCGGGCGATGCGCCGTATGGCGGCGTTCAGGTTCTCGGCGTGCGCGGCGAGTAGGTCGATGGCTTCTCGGACGTACCGCCAAGCGGTCGTGACGCTGATCGTAAAGCCGCAGGCCAGACGAGCGATGGTGTCACCGTTACGCAGATGGGCCAAAGCAAGCAGGGCCGGCCGGCCGGCATCAAGACGCCGCCACCGGCCGCGACGGCGGGTGCGTTCGGCATGGATGAGGTCGGCCAGGTGGTTCAGGGTGCGGCTGGACAGCGCGACCGTTGACGGGTAAGACAGCACAGCGAGGCTCCCGGTTGGGGCATCGGATCTTGGTCGACTGCTGTCTTACCGGGAGCCTCGCCCTATGTCGACACCGCCTCCTCACACCCACCGTGACCAGCACCATCACGATGAAAAAGGCTCATCATTTCCCCAGGCGGCGCGACCGTGGAGCGCATGCGTTGAATGGCGGCCACAAGCCGTTGATGGTCTTCCCTGCCGGCCCACGTGACAACTTCGATCGGCAATGGCCACGTCCCGGCTGCCAAAAGAAGCCGCAAGAACGCGGTCGCTTCACTGTTGCCCACGATGAGACCACCCATCGCCTCCCCTGTACCGCCGTGTCTCGCTAGTTCCTTTAGATCAGATTCCCCGGCCGGCTCCCCAAACGGCTTCGGAATGACCGCTATTAGACCTTCGGGCGTCTCGATGGTGAACTTGACTGGAGCGGACACAGAGTACGGGCGCGCAGACACTGTGCATGGCCTAGCCGCCTCAGTAAGGGCCTCCCGTAGGAGGTTGTTCCATGTAATAGCTAGATGAAGCTCGGGGGCGACAGAAGGATCCAGAATGACGCCACCCTCTATCATTCCTTTCGCTCGCTCGGGGTTAGTCGCAGATTCTTGCGCTGCTGCCTCGATAAACCTTTCCTGCCGGAGTCGGCGCTCAAACTCGGCTGTGTTCGAGCCGCCACTAACCCGCACAAGTGAGGTGCCCTGTATTCCGATCAGCAAAAGGACTCCGGCAGCGATCAGCAGGGTTGTCGTCCCGGCCTGGTTGTTTGTCTTGAACACGGCAACGCAACCGACTCCAGCGAGAGTGAGCCCGATAGCGAGGGCGCCGATGCGTTCCCATCGGCCCATCGGCTCAGGGCGAACACGCCTGTCAGCGCTGGCAGGTTGCTCGGGTTCGTTCTGAAAGGCCACGTGCTCCCCCCCATCATGCTTGGGTCCCCACTTCTTACGCTACGGCGCAGATTACGTCCACCTACATCCGGCCTCTCGTATCCATTTCCGCCGCTGATCGGCGATCAGGTGCACCTCCGCGAAGTTCTTGAGAGCGAGAGCGAGGAAAGTGCTCAATACCGCCAGACCTTGCAGATCAGCCCCATCGCCGGCTCCTTCCAAGGTCTTCTGCCAACTCTTTCAGCGTCTGGTCGAAGGGGCCGTCGTCGCCTGTTGACCAGCCCCATACCTCACGATCAGCGTGACCGCGGAAGTCGGCCTCCCAGGCTAATCTATTGTGCCGCCACTGGCCTTCACCGATGAACTCCCCTGGCGCCGGGCGGTAGGAACTTGCCGAGGTTCCGAACCGCATTTGAGCGAGCGCTACGCGGTATTCAGTTCGGTGGAAGAGTTGCTGATACGACTCCTCGTCGCCAATCAAGGGAAGGAACACCTCACGCAACTCGTCCTTCAATAGCCTACTGCGAGGATAGAGCCATCTGGTCCCGTTCCAACGAGGAAAGTCATTAATCAGATCATGATCGAGAACTCGATAAACGTGTAGGACGTCTAGCGCTGCCGCCTCTTGCTCGCTGCTGGTCCGATCACGCCAGGTTGGCTCGCGAAGCAGTCGCAGTAAGACATCATCGCGCCGAGCGGCGACTGCACTCAGGCTCGCGGCCTTCAACACCAGAAGTGCCGGATAGTGGTGCAAAGCTACCCAGAACGGATGGAACTGGCCATCGGGCTGCCGGCGCGCTCGCATCAATTGCTCGATCACCGCTGTCCACACCGCAATGTGCTGTCGGTCGCGGTCTAGGTACACCCCTTGCGCTACCAGGTGCAGCAGCGTGCCGCAGCGCTGACGGATTTCGTCATGTGCATCCTGCAACGTCTGCCCGTCGGTTCCGGGTGCCAGCTGCGGCCTATCCGCCAGGTACGCCCGAAGCCGCTGAACCTCCACGTCGAGAAGGTCCCGCAACTCGATGTGTTTGATTGGGTCAGGCAGGGCCCGCTTCAGTCGGGCAATCGCCATCGCCCTTGTCAGTGGAGGATCCGCGAGGCTATCAAGCGCCCCAAGCCGGCTCAGGATGTCTGGGAAGAACTGGTCGGCCGACACTCCAACGATCACGTGCGCCCGGTGTTGGGCGACCAGGCGTCGGGCGGGGCTCCCCAGAGATTCGAAGCTCGACCAGTAGAGAGGGTATCGCCGGGAACGAATACCTTCGATGGCTGTCACTAGCGCGTGATCCCAGTCCCCTGACCAGCCGTTGACGACGAGGCCGTATTCATCCAGAACACGCTCCAGCAATCCCTTGAGCGGCTCGGGGTAGTGGCTCAGCTCTTCCACCGTGTTCAGCTGGTCGATCCTGGCGTAGTCGCCATGCAACTTGATCACCGTGCATCGTGCATGAGCCAGCGGTTCCATACCATCTATGGCGCTAGGGGTGGCGATGACCTGTGGGAAGACCCCTTCAGCCTCGAGCGCTTGCTCGATTAGCCGATCGAAGTTAGTAGTCACGATAACCCGGACAGCTCCTCGCGCCACCAGCGCCGCGATCGCCCGGTGCGCCGCGCCGGGGACCTTCATGCTCTGTTGCCGTTCCTCCTCTGAGGGCTCAAAGAAGCTGGCCAAGATCGCCCGACGGGCTGCCGGCGTGCTAGCAAGCGACGCGAGTAGATCGGAATAGCCCAGGGGTTCGCCATCTCTGTGCTTGCCCCACCAAACGTTTGCATCGAAGTCCGCTGGAACCTCGTCGCCGGACGCCGCCGCCACCTTGGCCACGAGCGCAGTCACAACACCCCAGCCCGTCGGCACGCCCGCACCCGTCGACGTGCCCGAGCCGACGAGCAAGGCGTAGACACCAGGTTGGGCGTGCATCGAGGTCGCGAGGCTGATGCGAGAGTCCAACGCTTTGCTGCCCGTCGCCGCATCTGCGTCAATCATCGCTCGACCGTACTGGCAGGAGCTGACATCTTCGCGCGGGTTGCCGGGCGGGTTGTGGCCTGCGAGGGGTGTTGCCCACGGGAGGCCGCCGATGCGGCCGAGCTGGGCGGTTTCCGAGTGTCGGCACTGGCTGGGACAATGGAAGCCGCTCCACGGGCCGGGTTGATACCCCAGTTCGTCGGCTGTAGGCGAGGCATATGCAGGGGCTGGAAATGGGTAAGAGGAATCGCGACGCGGGCGATGAGGATCATCGGCCCGCCGCAAAGTGGCTGTCATCTGACAAACACTCGAAGCTGCTGCCGACTCCATGGCTGAACCCCTACGAGTTTGAAGAGTTCGTCGAGCGGCTCTTGAGGGCGGAGCGGTACCTGGGCGTTGGGGTTCGTCACGTCGCCAGGGTGGAGCGGTGGGGCACGTCGGGCGACAAGCAAGACGGGATCGACTTGGCCGGTGAGTACAGCGACGGGGTGCCGGCCGCGTGGCAGTGCAAGCACCTGGACAGGCTGAGGTCTTTCGAGGTGAAGCAGGCAGTTGAGAAGGTGACGTACGAGGGGGCCGAGGAGTTCTACCTGGTGTTTTCTCGGGTCGCCTCCTCTCAGGCGCGCGCGCAGATGAGGAAGTATGCGGGCTGGACCCTGTTGGACCGTGGCCAGCTCACCGCCATGCTGAAGGACCTGCCTGCGCAGGTTCAGCGGAATATTCTCGACCAGACCTGGGGTGAAGACGTCCGGCGAATGTTCCTCGAAGCGCCCGGGGATGCGTTCGTGTCGCTCGAGACGTTCGTCTCGGGGCGAAGGAATCCGACCGCCGTGATGAACGATCTTGGTCCGCTGGTGGGGCGCACGGATGAGCTCACCGCGTTGGGGGCAGCGTTCGATCGGGATAGTGGCGGGTTCCGCCAGGTGGTGGTCGTCTCGGCTCCGGCGGGCCGGGGGAAGTCGCGCCTGGTGGCTGAGGCGCTGACCGCGTTACAAGAGCGGTGGCCTGGGTTTCCGGTGGTGTGTTTGGCGGCCGGGCATCGGTTCCACGCCGCAGCGATGACCGAGCTTCGGATGGGTCCGATGGTCATCCTGATCGACGACGCGCACACGGACCCTGCGGCGTTGGCGCCGTTGCTGGCGTTTGTCCGCGAACGGGCGGATGTGCAATTGGTTCTGGCGACCCGTCCGAGCGCAAAGACCGGGGTCGTCGAGCAAGTGGCGTTGGCGCAGTTCGGCCCATCCGAACTCGCGGTCGTCGATGTGGGCCAGCTGGCGCCGAAGCAGGCGCGGCAGCTTGTGAAGGCCTTGACTGAGGGGATGAGGCTGCGGTTCCCGCTGACGAGCTACCTCGCCAAACAGGCTGAACACAGTCCGTTCGTCGCCGTCATCACGGTCAACCTCATCAGGCGGGGCGAGCTCACCGCGTCACTTGGCGTCGATGCTGCTCTGCGGACCCAGATCCTGACTCGGTACCAAGAGCTGCTCGGTACCGACGTACAAGGTTTCCGGCCGGAAACCACTCAGCGAGTCCTTGCGACCTACACGGCCCTCGGACCAGTTCAAACGCAGGACCGGGCGCTGATGGACAAGATCGCAGGCTTCTGCGCGTTGAAGCCCATCGAACTGGCCCGGCTGCTCAAGGCTCTGCGCGACCGCGGCGTCCTGGTCGAACACGGCGACGTGCTGCGGGTCGTACCTGACGTACTCGCCGACCATGTCCTCGAGGTCACCGCAGCATTCGAGGACTACGACAGCGGGTTCGTCACCGAACTCTGGGACACGTTCGGCACCGACCATCACCATCAGCTCGCCCTGTCTCTTGGTGAGCTGGACTGGCGACTCGCGCAGCGCGGCGGACCACGCCTCATGCCGAACATCTGGACCGCCATCCGTACCCGTCTGCAGACCCCCCACAACGGGCGCCTGGTTGACGAGCTTAGCCAGTTAGAGCAGCTGGCGGCCACCCATCCGGCCGAGGTCGTCACGATCCTCGACGAGGTCCGTGCCCGTCTGGATTGGGAGGACGCCGAAGGCGTCGAACCTCCGGAGGACGAGGAAGAGCATCCATATCGGAAGCCGTTGGGTCTGGCACCGCTCGGCCGAGACGACGTCCGCGCGAAGATGCCGGGACTGTACGCACGAGCCGCCGCCAACGACGCCGACCAACTGGAGACCGTCCTCGACGCGCTGTGGGCACTCCGCCGGCGCGACGCGAGGCCGGCGAACTCGAATCCCGACCACCCTGAACGCATGGTGACAGACCGTCTCGCCAACCTCGCGACGCTTCCGCACGCGTCGTTCTCGAAGCGCATCGTTGCCCGCGTCACCGAATGGCTAAAGGAGTCGGGCGACGCGCAGGACGCAGCCACCCCCTTGTTCGCGCTCAAGCCGCTGCTGGCAAAAGAAGAGCTCGAAACCGTGCAGGCCAGCATCAGGACGCTCGCGTTACAGCCGCACACCTTCAACGCGGCGAAGGTCCGGGACGTCCGAAACCAGACACGCGAGCTACTCCAAGAACAGGCCCTCTCCAACGACCTGCGACGCGCTGGTGAAGCGCTGGACCTCCTGCACGAAGCGCTGCTGCAGCCGCACGGCTACTTCAACCAGGTCGTCGGTGACGACACCGTCCTGCAGTGGGAGGACGACGACCTCGCGACCCTGCAGGCGTTCGGACACGTCTCGGACAAGACAACAGTGCCGGCTGTCCGACGCCGCGTTCGCGACCACATCGAGTGGAGCGCAGACCACGCCACGTCGCTCCGGATCCGGCATGCGGCACTCACGCTGCTGGCTCGGCTCGATAACGCTGCCGGGCTCGCCGACGACGTCGCGGACCAGGTGTGGAAAAACCAACTCGGCCTGGCGGCTGCGAAACGTCGGGTGGTACCGACAATGGAAGAGCTCATGGCCGAGCGAACCGCCGAGCGTGAACGCCTCGCCGGGTTGACCGAAGAGGAAAGGCAGGCGGACAAGAACACGCGCATCCACGACAAGGTCCAGGAGCGCATGGCACTGCGCCGCGAGCAGCTTGCCGACGTCGCCCGCAGGCTCCTCGACCTCGGCAACATACCCGCGATGCTCGACCTGCTCGACCAGACGGCCCGAGCCGTCCTGACCCTCGACAACGGCCGGTCGATCACCCTGTGGGGGCTGTGGCGCAGCATCGCAGAACAGTCACCCGAACACCTCGAAACCATCGTCCGCGACATCAACGAACGCCCGCCGGGGCCGCTCGACCAGGAACTCAACCTCCTCATCACCCGGTGGCTCGACCACGCTCGGGACGACGCCACCGCCTGGATTCAGGACAAAATCGTCGATGGTCGACGCGAGGTGAAGATGGCGATCGCCAACGGGTTCATGGGACAACGCTGGCACCTCCTCGGCGAACCGTTGTTCGAGGTGTGGGCCACCGGCATCAATGACCCTGACCTTGACATCGCCCAGGCGTACCTCGCCGCTGCCGGCACCTACCTCGGCGAACAGCCCATCGCTGCGGTGAAGGTGCTCCTCGAGCACGCGGTCAGCCAGTTCGGCGCGATCCGAGCCATCGAAGACGCCTGCCACTACGACGGCAGGACCTACGGTGCCGCCCTCAACTCAGACGACGCCACCGCGATACTCCGCCTCATCTCACACGCCGGCTACGACTCCCACGCAGTCCAGGAAGCCCTCACCGGAATCGCGACCGCACACCCCCGCCTCGTTCTTGATCACCTCGCCGACCAAGCCGACAACGGCGTCCCGCTCCCCGACGACATCCACGAGCTCAACAGCGCATTCGACACCCACGCCGACGGTCTCGCCGCCTGGATCCATGACAACCTCAGCGCGCCGTACGCCGGTTTGGTCATCGCCGCCGCCGTCAACGACCGCCTCACCAATAACCAAGGAACCGCACTGGCCCGGCTCGCCGCCAAGCTCGATGGTGACCAACTCCGGTCACTCGTCGAGCTGCTCGCCGACATAGACATGTGGGCGTTGGACCAACCCGACCTCGCGCACGACATCACCGCCCGCGCTCGCGAACGCGGCGTCCACGAGCGGACGCGCCCCTTTGTCCAGGACGCGATGCAGCCCCACAACTGGAGCGCGATGAACGGCATCAGCGAGGAACTCGGCTCGGCTCTCGCCCTTGCCCGTGACGCCGCCGAACACACGACCGACCTCGACCTGAAAGCCGACTACGAAGAAGCCCACACGTACCTCCAAGCCCTGATAGACAACCTACGCCGCGACAACGACGACGAAGACGACGTCTGGTAGTCCCGCCCCAACTATCCGCCGGACGACGACGGCATTTCGCGAATTTCTCCCTTAGCGCGATCCGGGCACCACCGCGAGCAAGACGCCAAACTCGCCCGTCTGGGCGGGCTACCCTCTACCTCTTCCCGCCTTACGCCCGGTGGCCTGCATTCAAGCCGGCTCTAGCAACATCTGTCGATCCCCTCAAAGGAGAATCGTGAGCGCCGCACACGGACTCGGTGGCGACGAGAGGACTGTCCTCTCCGGCCGCACAAGCCCACCGGAATTTTCAATGCGATCCAGCTGGACGCGAGACACGCGACTTTCGCTCGCCGCCGTCGGTTTCCTCGCCCGACTCAGTGAACGGCTGAAGCAAGCGGAAGTAGTCCGATTAAGTGAACTGGATGACGATTCGGAGCAGCGCCAAGACGTCATCGCGGAGTTGGCCGCTGCGGGCTATCTCGTTAACGGAAAACTTTTGGATCCGTTCGAGGCGCAGTGGTGCGTGGATCAGGAAAAGCGCACCAACATGGGCTATGCGCGGCGAGTGCCAGTCAGCCCTCTGTCGCTGTTGCCGGATTTCGAGAGCCCGCCGCCTGAGGAGACTGGCCTATGGTGGCCCGCCCCAGCGATTCAGACCGAGGAACTGGCTGCGGAGGCGGACGAGGAGATGGTCCGAGAGCGCGGATCTGTAGTCTACTTTATGGAGTTCCGTGACTATCCGGTAGTCAAGATTGGCTTTACCGCAAATCTCCCCGCTCGCCTAAAGTCTGTCGCTAAGGCGTTCGGTGTGACGCCAGATATGGATATTTTCGTCACCGCCACGGAACCGGGTGGGAAAGCGACGGAGCAGCTCCGTCACTGGCAGCTGATGGCAGCTCGCCTTCCCTGTATCGAAGTCGACGGCGGCAGCGAGCTGTTCTACTCGGAACACCCCGCGGTAACGGATCATATTGCATATCTCTGGCACGTCGAATGGGGATGCCCCGAGAAGTATCGGCGAAATCCGCTGCGCGGAATGGCAGTGACGGTATAAGCAGCCACCACCAAGCAGCCTTTACAGTGTGGAAAAACCGGTCGTTGTAGTCGGGCGTCGGTTCATCGTGGGTATGGAAGTTAAGCGCCGTGAGGAGTCAGGTAGTGGAAAACCGTTTGGAGCGCGAAAACAGATTGGTCCTTGACGTTGTCCAGGCGGCGCTCGGACTGATCTCGCGGGTAATGCGTGCAATCTCTGTTGATCTGGATTCGAACCGGATAATTCTGCACGTTGCCGTCCATGAGCATAGTGCGCAGGTCGACGAGGATATCGAGGATCTGGTATTCGAGTTGGAAGCTCTCCAGGATGGTTCTATTGCAATAGAATCAATCATTTTCGTGGGCGCGCCGAGCGCCGGCTGGCCGGGGAATACCGGACGTCGTGTTTATGTGGCCAAAGAACCTGAAAATCGAGGTGGAGAAAAGGGATAGCCGCGAGCGGTCCAAGGAGCAGTGCGCTGGCAAAGTGCGTGGTGACCGCGGATGCGTTGCACTGCCAGCGTGAGCACGTGCTGGCCAGCACGACGCCGCTCTCCTGGTCGGCGGCGGGCAGAGCGTATCGGGCAGGGCTGTGGCGGGGGCGTGGGCCGCGCAGGGTTCCGCTGTGATCGGTTCGAGGACTGGCTCAGCACCGCCGGGACCTTCGGGGAAAGGCGCTTCCGGGACGACCCATACCGGCGCTCGTAGCTGGCGAGCGTGTACGTGCGGCCAGCGTCCCTGGCATGGAGACCTCATCGAGTGACGCCGCAGTCACGATAGCCTGGTCGCTGCCCCGAACCTCCACATGGCACCTTGCTACCGCTGGTCATCGAGTTCCTCGTACTGGACAGCGCCCGAAGCCTCCGCGAAGGCCGCAGCGACAGATCCTGATGTCGAAGTTGCCCTCATCTACAGACGCATGACCGCGACTCTTCTGGCCCTGATTGGCCCGCGGTACGGACCGTTCGGAGGGTGACGTGTACGAGTTCCACGGTTGGTTCCGCCTCTCGCAGACCACCGAGGAGTCGGACACTGGCCAACTCGACGCCATCATCGATGAGCTGAACGAACTGGTGGTCGGGTTGGACTTCCCGACGAACGTCTCGGCGGAGGTGACCGTACTCAACGGGGAGTACTACCTGCTCCTGCATGGGGTGGCCAACCGACGTCGGGACGAGGCGGTGGGGATGCGCCAAGTGCTCCAGTTCGTCGCACGACGGCTGCCGGGGTCCTACGGCTTCCTCTACGAGAAAGACGAGGAGATGCCCGTCCCTCCCGGTCCGAACGCGTTCCGGGTGCACGTCATGGCGCGGGGTGAGATCACCGAACGCCTCGATCCGTTCCTGTCACCCATCCGTCCCGTTGTCGAGGACTGATCGCCGGACTGATCGCGGTGCGCCTCATAAGCCTCGATCCACCGACGTGGTTGGCGGCGATCAATCGTTGATCATTTCGACCCGCTGTGAGTCGGTGGGTGTGCGGTAGCCGCCGATCGTTGGTCGGCCTGCTCCGTTGCGGCGACGGCGACGGCGATCGTGTGGTGCTCCGTGTGTGCTCGGATGTTCGGCACCCCATCAGCACGGACGCGACTGTTCCAGCATCGCAGCAGTTTCACCGCCCGCCGACCGTGGCGGCCCATTGAGGGCAACGCCTGGACCAGCAGAAACGAACTAGTTGAGTCGGCCTGGAGCGCGGTGCCGCGTTGCCGCTGGTCCGTTTTCTCCAGGCCGCTCGCCGAACCCGCCGTGCGCGTCTCCGCGCAACGGGCTCTCCACGGTTGCTGTCGTCAGGCGTTGTCGGGTGCGGGCCAGGGGTTGGGGATCCTGCGTTGCCGGTAGCGGGTCACCGGGGTGGCCGCTATCGGCTGGTGCGCGGTCCCGTCCGCGGTGATGGGCAGCCACCTGCCGGTCGGCGTGGTGAACTGTCTGCGGACGGCCTTCCAGTTCCAGCGGTGCCGGTGCGTGAGCATCGTGATCAGCCGTTGCCAGGTGAACCGGTCCAGGGTGTGGAAGGTGTGCTTGGCGACGGCGTGCCGGAAGTAGTTGGCCCAGCCGTGCGTGACCTGGTTGAGCCTGGTCAGCACGGATTTCAGGTCCTGCTGTGATGTCCTGCGGGTCAGTGCTCGGATTTTCGCCTTCAGCGACCGGATCGGCCGTGCGGCGATGAACGTGTACACGTGCCAGCGGTTCGAGCCTCGCTTGCGCTGCCACTGGATGTGGAAGCCGAGGAAGTCGAACCCGTCGCTCATGTGCACGATCCGCGTCTTGGCCGGCGACAGGCGCAGGCCCAGCGGAGCGAGCACGGCGGCGACGTCCTCGCGCAACGCGGCCGTGTGGTCCAGGGTCCCGTGGACCAGGACCACGAAGTCGTCGGCGTAACGGACCAGCCGCCACGTCGGCAACCCACGGCTGCGCCGGTAGTTACGGCGCCCGCTGGTTGACATCGTCGCGCCCGGCTTCCACGGCGCCATCAGATGCTCGTCGAGCACCGACAACGCGATGTTGGCCAGCAGCGGAGACAGGATGCCGCCCTGCGGCGTGCCGGTGTGCGTGTTCTGCCGGTCACCGAGCTCGGTGAGGATCCCGGCCTTGAGGAACGCCTTCACCAGCGCCAGCACGCGTTTGTCCTTCACCCTGGCTCGGACGCGGTCCATCAACGCGGTGTGATCGATGGAGTCGAAGCACGCTTCGATGTCCGCGTCGAGCACCCACCGGTACCCGTTAGTGCCGTACTGGTGAATGTCGGCGATAGCGTCCTGGGCCCGCCGCTTGGGCCGGAACCCGTAGGAGACCGGCTCGAAACCGGCCTCGAAGATCGGTTCCAGCACCAGCTTCAACGCCGCCTGCACGACCCGGTCCGCCACGGTCGGAATACCGAGCTTGCGGACCTTGCCCGACCCGCCAGGTTTCGGGATCTTGCGTTCCCGCACCGGCAGCGGCCGGAACGTGCCCGCCTTCAGCTGGGCACGCATGTCGGTCAGGAACCCGGGGACGCCCACGTACTGCTCGACGTCATCGACGGTCAGGCCGTCGACGCCGGGAGTGCGGGCTCCCCGGTTACCGGCGACCCGGTCGAACGCCATGATCAGCGTCGCCGGGTCGTGCACGAGGTTGAACAGGTCATCAAACCGGCGGCCGGGATCGGCCGCCGCCCAACGATGAAGTTTGGCCTGCATCTCCGCTACCCGATCAACCGGACTTACGTCCGGCCGGGCGTCGCCGTTCGGCGGCGCGTCTTGCGGCATTACAGCATCCGTCCCTTCGCGTAACCGCTGCCGCCCTTCCCCATGTACCGGGCTTTCCCCGGCTCGGAGTACTACGGCGGCTCCGCCCCACCCGACCCGTCAGCGGTCGGTGCGCCTATCCCGGACCGGTCCGCTGGACGCGGTCGGCCCGGGAGTCGCGGTCGGGTGGTTCCCGTGTTCACTGCTGTTCGTTCGTCGAAGGAGGAGCCCGACTTTGCCCCTGACGGCCCTCGCTGTGGGTACGCCGCAGACCTTCCCCACCGCCTCCCGGACCGGCGATCCAATCCAGCCCGAGAACCTCCCAACCACATTCGCGTTCGGGAAGTCACCGTCGTCCGGCCCTGATCCACCAGGTTCGAGCCGGTAACCCATTAAGGGACGTAATAACGCCGGTTCCTCGCGTACTCCTCTTCGTCTCGCTCGCCGGACCCGCACCATCTGGCAGTGCTGGCACGCCCCGGCTTTGTCAGGGCTGCTTCCCACCCGATCCGGCACCACCCGGAACAGGCTGCCCTCAGCTACGCCCACCTGCTGCGACAGGGAGACGGTGGCGGTCTTCCACCTCCACTCGAACAACAGCGCCTCACGGCGCACCGGATCAGAAGGTTAGGGTGTTCGGCCACTTCGACGATGACAAGCTGGACGAGCGGCGTCACGAGAGTGCCGCGGTCCAGATGCGGCTGTCATTGGCCGATGCCCATGACCACGGTGCGAAGATCCCCGTCGAACGCCGGTACGAGGCCGCGCGGTTGCACGTCAAACTCGTTCAGCGGCCCGCCGAGGTCGAGCCGGCCCTCCGGTTCTTCCGTGACCGGTGGGCCGAGGAAACCTGGTTTACCTGCACCGTGGCGGAGGCCAGCGACCTCGCGAACAAACTCGTCTCGGCAGCCGAGCGTGGGGAAGAACCCCTACCGATCGCACCACCAGCGGCCGGGTCGCCCTTCTGGTCGACCGCATCGTGCCCCTCCTGGTGCCAGGCAACGCACGACGTCGACGGCTTCTACGAGGACCGGGTCCACATGCCCGACCTGTGCGAGGATGCAATGGTTAGGGTGGATCTGCATCTGGAACGTGCGACCGCCGACCGCCCGGAGTGGCTTGAACTCATGGTGTTCCGCCACTACCGCGAGTCGATCGGGACGATCGACATAACCAAGTCGCAGATGGCCGGCATCACCCTCACCCCCGCGGAAGCCCGTACCCTGGCCGGCGAACTGCGGCGTCTCATCCACGACAGCCAAGCGGCGCCACTGCTGCCCAACGCACCGGACACCGCCGTGACACCGGCGCACCACCCCGCCCCGTTGCGGTACGCGCGCGGCACCGCCCACTATCCGTGCCCACACCGAATCACATGGTGCGACGGCCACTCGAAACAAGAGGTCTTGGACGCACGAACACCAGGAAACATGCTCATACACTCCATGGTCATCGACCGCGTGCCAGGCGAGGGTTGTAGTGACTCGTACGTCAAGGTCGCGTTGGAGCACGACGACGACCCGAACCACGCGCCGTCCGTGTACCTCACCACGAAGGGCGACGGCACTGATCTCAACGGGCTTGGCGTCGACCGACTTATCGCGGCCCTGCGACACGCACGTGCCGCCATCGTCGGCAGCAACGTCGACCAGACCCCGGCTGATCTACCTACAGCAGCGGCGACTCGTACGGCCTCGGTGGCAACCGTCGATTGGCAGCGACACGCAGCCCAGCAATCCCCCAACGCCGCCTAACCACCACCGAATTCGATGAACGCCGATGGTGGAGGGCTGTCTCGTTAAAGGCCCTGTCTCACTTTCGGTGGTGACGGAGGGTGGCGAGTGTCGTTGCTCCTATGTGGAGTATGGCAACGGACTTGTACAGACGGTGTTCTCGGGGCTGTCCCCGCTGGTCATCGAGGATGTGGCCGACGAGGGTGAGCGGATCGTGGTGCGGGCCCGGACGCCGCAGGACACCGCGGTCTGCCCGAGGTGCTGGGCTTCGTCCGGACGGGTGCACGGCTATCACTGGCGGACGGTCGCCGACGTTCCGGTCGACGGGCGGCGGGTGGTGGTCCGTGTGCGGGTGCGGCGTCTGGTGTGCCCCACGCGCGGCTGCCGCCGCACCTTCCGTGAACAGGTTTCCGGGGTGCTGGAGCGATACCAGCGCCGCACGGCTCGTTTGACCACAGGAAAGATGCACTACCGCATCCGCGACCGCAAACGATGGCGCGAGTTCCTGAGCTTCCTCAAGACCCTGCGCCGCCGCTGGCACGACCAACGCCTCTACCCCATCTTGGACAACTTCTCCCCGCACAAGCACCCCGAGGTCCGCGCCTGGTGCACCGCCAATCAGGTCGAGCTGGTGTTCTGCCAACGTATGCGTGCTGGCTGAACTGGATCGAAGCCGAGTTCGCCGCCGTACGTTACTTCGCCCTCAACGGCACCGACCACCACAGCCATGCCGAGCAGGACGCCGCCATCGGCGACTACATCCGCTGGCGTCAACCAACGAGCACGCCCGAATTACCCGTTCAAGGTTGCATGACGAGGCACTAGCGTCCCCGTAGCACGCGGTCGTTATCGGAACGTTATCTAGTGACCGGTCGTGATCTAGCGGCTATCGGCAGTTGATGTTTGCCCTGTTTTGGCATCAGCCGAACCGTTTGCGCAACACGATGCGTAAGGCTAGACACGTGTTCGTCGACGACTCGCGAGGGTCTGACGTCCAGTAGGGATGGACAGGGGCAACGAGCACTCGCCCCCGCTGCTAGTGTCATTCGTCAATGGCTGAGCGAGGCCCCTTTTATGCACCGGTGCGAACTGAGGCTCGTCTGCCACAAATCGAGGCGCCAGCTTGACGCTTGAGAAACGGAAGGGGTGTACGACGATCCGCATACGCGGCCCACCTTCGGAGTCATGTAATCGGACCCAGTTGCATTTTAGATGCGCCGACTCACGGGATGTATCCATGTACCAGCCTAGCTATCCGTTTGGTCGGGCATAGATCTATTTAACCTGCCTACTACGCACTTGAGGGAAGAGGATGTAGATGCGCTTATCGGTTCGGCGGGCACTGTCCACACTGACGTTCGGAGCATTGGCGGTCGCGATGACGACCTCCGCCGCGCAAGCCTACTCGGTTAGTTGCACGAACACTCTTTCTCCGTCCTCGGGGACCGTGTCGGTCGGAAATTACTTGACCTCGACCGGAAAGCTAGAGTTCAACAATAACTACATTCCTAGTCCGATTTTCTACCAGCACGCATTTCCCTACTTCCCATTCAAGCGTCCTACCGTAAGTTGGACGGACTGGGGCGGCGGAGTTAAGCCATTCAACCTTACTACCGACCCCGTTAATGGCGGGAACGTGTGGTTGGCACGTCACGACTCGTCCTGGATCGCCGTGCCGACCACCGTCTCGCAACAGGCGAGGGCTCAGGGCGAGTATGCAGGCACTGGGTACACCCGCTACGGCACCGGTACCGGGCACAACGTCGACCGAAACTGCAGCAACTTCAGCAGGGTGTCCTGAAAGTGTCCACTGAACGATGACAGAGCAAAAGCTCATTGAGCCGCCGGGCCGAAGGGAAATGGCGACTTCACGCAATACCGCCGTCGACCGCGCCCGGCGGTTCCTGTCAGTCATAACCGTTTTGTTCTGGATGTCGCTCGCTCGTTCGCTAGCCTTCAGCACCTTTGCCAGCGTTGCATTGGCATCGCTTGGAATGGCACTGCCAACGCTCCGCTATTTTGAGACCTCGACATATGCTCACGCAAACTTTACTTTCGAGATCGATCATCTCCTCGACCAAGAGTCTGAAGCGGCCCTCAGGGAGGTGGCTAGCGACGGCGGCTACGTGAGCTTCGTAAGGTTTTCTAATGTGGATTTCGGCTTCTACGACAAGACTCAGGGTCGCGTAGAGCTCTTGTTGACTCGTGACCCGGACAAGATCGACTTGTCCTGGTTCTCCGACCAACACGTCGTAGAATCCGCACCCGCACCTGCCGGACATTGGATCGATCTGAGTGCACACTTAGCCAGCACCCTAGATGCAGAGCCTGGCGACGCGGTCAACATTCAGATAGGAGACGGTGTCTATACACCTACTGTTCGACGCATCCTGGCCGTACGATACGCAACCAGTGACTACGTAGCAGTCGGTCCGATGCCTTCGAACGCAGAAATTGGACTTGGCTCAATGCCACCGCTTGAACCGACGATCGCGGCCCTCACGACGAATAGGTCAGCGCACGAGGTAGAGAGTCTACTTGCATCATCTCCCAAAGGCGACAGTGCACTGGTGTCCGCAACTGCAGATTTACGGGCCAGCAGTGAGGCAGAAGTGACCGCGGGATTTCGTGTGGTGTTAACAATCTCCGTGCTGGCGTACCTAGCGATTGCGGGTCTCGCTATTCGGGAGGCAATCGCACTGGTACATCGGAACGGTCGCTCGATGGCCCTGCTACAGATACTCGGTGTCCGCCGCAGGAAGCTCGTGAGAGGGGTCGCTGTGGTCGAGTCGTTAATCGTCGCCGTAGGCATATCCCTTGGCATCTATCTAAGCGCTTCCGTAATTTATCAGGGATTCCTTTTTCCAGCGTTGCCGCCTGGATACCAAATCCACATGGCAAGTGCCGGGGCTGGGGCCACCCTCGTCTACTTTGTGGTGGCATGGGTGACATTGACCAACCGTACGTGGCGATGGAGCAACAGGTCGCCATTTCCGAGAGAACTGGAATGAGCGGCCATGAGTCCATTCCTTGTAGCGCTACGGTTTGTCACCCTAGGAATGTGGCGAGGTCTTCTGGCTGACATTTTGGTGAGCGGCCTTGTCGGCTCCCTTATCGCATTCGTTCTTGCTATCGTTGTCGACAGCCGCGTCGATGGGGCGGCGTTTCAGTACCGCGCGTCTTATAGCGAGCGGGAGCGAGTGTCGGCACCGGCAGCAGGCGGCAAGGCCGAGGATAGTCAGCATCTGCGCTACCTGGAAATCGTAGGCATGCGCGTGCAAGCTGTCCGCAGCGGCGAGTCGCGTAACCCGACCTTAGAAGAAGTCGATGTGTCACGAACGTGGACGGTCACGGCGATGGTCATCGACGGAAGCATGTCTCAAGTACCTCGCTTTCTGGGCGGCAACGTGCCGACTAGCTTGAGCGATGATGCGGTGATTCTGGACAAAGTTACCGCATTCCATCTCGGCATCACCAACGCCGATCGCATCGCACTCATTACTGTGCTATCGGGCGTGTCAGCCCCGCCGATCGCAGTAAGGGTCACTGATCTCGCTGAGCCGTACGCCGATCCAAGCTTCCCCACCGAGGTCCGCGGCCTGATTGTTCTTCCAGCATCACTACTAGGCGCTGATGAACTAGCGGCGTTGGTCGCTGCGGATCCATCTACGGTAGCGGTATATCAAACGATGCTATCTCTCAAAACTGATTCAACTAACCAGGCAGCGAGGCAGACCAGAGCGGAGTTGGCTTGGCGGTCACTGAGCGGTGGAGACGTGGTGTCCGAGACACGGCTAGCCTCACTCGGTGTCGCATTTTTTGGTGCCGCAATTTGGATTCTGTACGGAGCACGGTCGGACCGGCGTCTCAGGGCCCAGTCGTCGAAGCTGAGAGGGCTACTCGTCGCCCTTGGTACTAGACCTTCAACGGTATCGCGAGCATTCATGACCGCGATAGTGGCCCGGATGATGTGCGGTGCCCTGCTGGCTGCGACAATCGTGCACGTCGCCATGCCGCACCTGCTAGGCCGTTACAGCCAGACGCTTCTAATTGGAGTTCTTATGGGATATTTAGTCCTTGCGTCAGTGCCCAACCTTCTGCTAACGCTGATCGTGGATCAGCGTCGCCGCTTGGAAGTTTTCCGCGAACTGTATGCAGGGGGCGAGTGAATATGGCCATCGCGGTCGAGATACGCAATGTTCACCTGTCATACAACACGGGCAGAAAGCGGGTCGATGTGTTCTCCGGAGCGAGCCTCACGATCTCCGAGCACACGGTTACCGCGATCGTCGGACCGTCGGGTGGAGGCAAAAGCTCCCTGCTAAACCTAGTGTCAGGCATTGCACGACCGGACCAGGGTGTGGTGAACGTTCTGGGAACCGAGCTATCGGCCTTGGACGACAGCCACCTAGCGGACTTTCGGGCCGCAAACGTCGGCTTCGTTTTCCAGGCATTTCATCTAGTGCCCCACATCGATGCAGCCACTAACGTCGCACTGCCGTTGTTACTTGCAGGCGAGTCGCGGCGTTCGGCAGTTCGGCAGGCATCCGACGCTCTCGATCGGATCGGGCTTGGCGCACGGGCTAGTCACCGTCCCTACCAGCTGTCCGGCGGAGAGCAGCAGCGCGTGGCAATCGCCCGCGCCCTGATCACCAACCCAAGGCTACTACTGGCCGACGAGCCGACGGGATCCCTGGATGAGCAATCCGCAGACGTCGTACTGGATCTCTTGTTGCAGTCTGCTACGGACCGTACTGTCCTCCTCTGCACGCACGATGAGAGCGTGGCGGCCAAGGCCAACAGCGTCGTTCGTGTGACGCAAGATCAGGTAGGGCTTGTTGCAGGTCTATAATCAGAGGTAGAGGCGGAGGCGTGATTGGAGGAACTATGTTTGCCGATGGACCAGATACTCTCGCCTGGGCAGTAGGTGTTTTCTCGCTCGGCACCCTAGTGCTCTTGCTGGCGGTCCGAGCAGTTCGCGCTCGGAGGAAGCGAACCTCGCGTCCGTAAGCGGACGAGGCTCACACCCCGACCATGAACGATGGCGGTGTTGGGCGACATTCCGTCCGTGGGCGGTGGCCAGGGCCCCGGCAAAGTCGTCAGGTGATGTTGAGTAGTGCCAGCGGGCGGGTGCTGTCGCGGGCGTGATGTCGGTTGGCGGCGGCGATGTTGGTAGCCCCGCTCAGGCGTAGGGCGCTGATCGCGGCGTTGCGTAAAGCGGCCATGACTTCGGGTCCGGTGCCGGTGCGGATCTGGCTGCGGTCCTCGTCGTAGGTGACGTCGCGGACCCAGTGGACCTTGTTTTCGATCGACCAGTGCTCGCGGGTCCACGCTGCCAGTTGTGCCGGTTTCGCCTGATGGACGCGGAGATCGGTGATGGCGTAGACGGTCTCGGTGGTGAAGCGTTTCGGCTGGTCCAGGCGACGTCTGCGGCGGCGGATCTGGATGGCTTGGGCGGCGTGCGGGAAGTCGATGCCGGTGGAGATCGTCAGGATCTTGCAGCTGCGGATCTCGCGGCGACCGTGTCCGCGGTCGGTGTCGCGGGTGGCGTCCGGGACTGCCCGCCAGGGCAGTGCGGTGAGCTGCGCGTGCAGGTGGGGTTGGTTGCCTTTGACGGTCAGGATCCAGTGCGCGCCGCGTTGCGCGAGGTAGGTGACGTGCTCGCGTTGGCAGTGCAGGGCATCGGCAGTGATCACCGTGCCGCGTAGGTCGCCAATCTGGTCGAGCAGCGGTGCGAACCGGGTGATCTCGTTGGTTTTGCCGTCCACGGTGGTGCTGGCCAGGACCACACCGGTGGCCTGGTCGCAGGCGGTCATCACGTGCCGGGCAGGGGTGCCGGTGGTGCGGGAGCCGCGCAGGGTCTTACCGTCGACGGCGATCGCCCGACCAGCCATTGAGGTGGAGGCGGTGACCCGGCCGGCGAGCCAGGCACTGATCGCTGCGGTCAGTAGTTGCGGGTCCATGGCCTGCAACAGCCGACGGATCATCGCCTCCGACGGGCGCCGATCCGGGATCATGCCCAAAGCGAGAGCCGTTGCCGCCGGCGCGTCAGCGACCCATTCGGCGATCGCGGCGTACGAGCGATAGCCGGCGACCACGGCACACACGGCTGCGGTGACCACGACTGTCAACCGGTGCCGGACACCTCGCCTGGCGCGTGGATCAGGCAGACCGGCGAGCGCTTCAGGCAGCCCACCAGTGGTTTCGGCAACGGTCAACGCCGGTGCGCAGGACAGGGACGAGATCAGCGATGATGGCAGCGCGGGCATGACTCACTTCGGGCGACCCGACTTGGGCCAATTAGTGCGTGCCGTGGATCGCATCGAGAGCGGCGTGGAGGTCGTCGGGTAGGGGGTCAGCGGCGGTGATCGTGTGTTCACCGGCTTGGATCTGGATGGTGCGGTAGCGGCGGGCGGTGGTGACGAAGCGTTTGATGCTCCAGCCGGTAGTGTTCTCGATCCAGCGGGACAAGGCCAGGGCGGCGAACACGATGGTCGGGTGCGCTTCGATCGATTCGCGGGTGTGGTGGTAGATCGGTCGGGCGGCCAGGTCGGTCTTGGACATCCGGAAGGACTTCTCCACCTGGAGTAGCCGGCTGTAGGCGCCGATGACCTGCTCGGGTTGGGGGTTGGGCAGGTTGGTGATGTAGCCCTTGATGCCGGCCAGGGCCCGGTTCTTGGCCTCGAGGGTCCGGTTCACGGTCTTGGTCGCGCCGGTCAGGCGTACGTACCGGTTTCGCTTGACCGCTGTTTTGCCGGCGACGGCGTTCTCGGCCTTGGCGACCTGGGTGTCGATCCCTCGAAGGGTGCGTCGGGCCCGGTCAGCCCGGTACTGGTAGAAGATCGTGTGGTTGCGGCGTTTGTCGCCGGGGCCGGCTGGCCAGGGCTGGACGAACACGTGCCCGTCGGGGATCTCGGTATCGGGGTGGGCGTCGCGCCATTCGGTGACGGCGTAGGGCACGTCGGGGACGCGGGCGCCGAGGATGAACGACAGCCCAGCGGCTTCGATGGCGCGTTTGTTCGCCTCGGACACCATGCCGGCGTCGGCGATGACGGTGACATCCGGCAGGTGGTGCGCGTCGAGGAAGGCCCGCAGGACCGGCAGCATGGTGGTGGTCTCGGCCCGGTTGCCCTCGAACGCGTGCACCATCAGCGGGAACCCCGACCCGTCGGTCAGCAGACCGACGGTGATCTGCGGCTCCAGACGGCGTTCCTTCGAGAACCCCGGCTTGCGGAACCCGTCTCCTTCGTCGGTCTCGAAGTACAACGTCGTGACGTCGTAGAGCAGCAACGTCGTCGGGCCCAAGCTGACGTGCTCGGCGCAGGCGCGTGCCAACCGGGCCCGCCACCGCCCGCCAGCGGGATCGACGTGCCCAGGCTCCGAGTCATCGGCGTCCCGGGCGGCGTCGTCGGGGTTCTGACCGGCGCCGGCGTAGATGCGCGGCCGCCGCTTCACCGTCCGGTAGGACGGCGGGTCCATACCGGCCTCGGCGAGTACCCGTAGCGAGTCCAGCTTGCTGGTCGGCTCGATGATCCTGGCCAATACCAGCGCTTTGAACACCTCGTCCCGGCCAGTCGCGGCTGCGAACCCCAACACGTCGTAGCCACGACCAAGCGCGTCCAGCAGATGCCCCATCCGCGAGGAGATGATCGGCAACGCCTCGCCCTGGTTGGCCGGGCTGCCCGGCAAACGCAGCTCCAACTCGCCCTGCCCCGCGGCCAGCCGTTGCCGCGCCACCGCCTTGAGTAGCTCCAGGTCCGCATCCGTGTGCGCGGACCCGATGTGCTCGATGTCCCGCGAGCCCCGCCGCTGGGAGTGCACGATCTGCACCGCCCGCGCTCCGGACGCCGTCTTCACCGTCCGCACGTACGCCACAGCCGACACGATAGAACCCGGCCCGTTTAGTGCGTGCCTCCCGACACAACACCTCAGGTCACCGCCCTGCCGACCATGGAATCAGCCAACCGTGGCCCAAGTCGGGTCACACTGGGGTCCATGCTGGACAGACCAACGAAATCAGCCGACCCCATCAACTTCGGTGAGCCAACATCATCCTGCTGGGATGACACCAACGCCAGTGCCGGCAACGCCTTCAACGAGTTACGAGACGTCCTTCAGTGACTGCAAGCGAGGCTATGCCGCGTTGATGCGCAGCACTCGCGCCTTCCCATCATCGACTGACAGAATGGCGTCGTACCTTCCGCTGGCTGGTTCGGACGTCGCCCCGAAGAAAAGCCGACTGTATGACGCCGTCATCGAGTAGTTGCCGTCGACACGGATGAGTCCTGTTGATGGTTCGAAGCGCGGCTTGGCGTTGATTGAGGGGTCACCGTTGAGCTTCCAACTGACCCTGCCCGACCCGGCGCCTGAATAAGTTTCAGGGCACTCCGGCGGCAGCTGCGGCTTTCTTGTCTTGACACATTTTGCGAACGCAGCCTTCACCAGTGATAGAGCGAGATCGTGAGGGATCTGCGGATTGCTCTTTTCCACGGCTGGCCTGGGGGTGTCGTCGTAATGTCTTAATTCGGCTAGCTTGGCTTCTCCCGCTGCCCACTCGACTCGAGCCCAGAACTGGATGACCCTCAACTTGAGGTTGGGCCCGGATGCGGTTTCGTACGAGGCCGTCATGACCGCGGTACCAAGCACGTGGAAGCGGCCTTCCTCGCCGTTGTAGTGGATGACGGCACCATCGCCAGGTACACCGTGGATCCGCCATGTGACGGTGGTGGCATCGCCAGCGCCCCAGTCCTTGACGTGCTGCGGGCAGTTCTGAGGTTGCAACACCAGGGCCTTTGCGCAGCTGTGCAGTCCGGCGAGGGCAGCCGCGAGGACAGCGGCGTCGTTCGACCCGGTTGGTCGTGCGCCATTCTCGGAAGGAAATGAGGACTTGGGCTCGGGCAGATCCGGCATGATGTTGCAGAGGGCAATGATGGCCCCGACGGCGCCAGCGATCAATATCCAGACAAGGGAACGAGGCGAAGAGGCTGGCTCCTCCTCCACAGGACTCTCGTCGTCATCATCGACGTCCGGCAACGAACCGACGACGTTGCCGTCGCCGTAGATGATCAACGAACCATCGGCTGATCCGAAACTTCGATCACCTTTGACGGTGTTCTTGCCTACGCGCCGAGGGGCACCATCACCGGTCATCTGCCGTGCTCTCTCCAAGACGGTTGTTACTGCCGTAGACCACCTGGCTGTTGGTCGCGGACCCAAACGACTTGTGGCCCTTGACGATGTTGACGTCCGGGCGACTGCTGACCGCTGAGCGACTGCCCGGAGCGGGGCTCATCGGACGGACCCAGGTAAGCCAAGTCACTACCAAGGCGATCGCGGCGACCACAAGACCAGCGATGGCGACCCAATAGGCACCAACTGCGTGGTCCTGCTTCCACAGCACAACCCCGAAGATCGTGGCGGCCACCAAGACCAACAGCGGCCCGCCCACGACGGCTACCCTTCGCGCCTGAGACATCTCCCCATAGTCACCTAGTTGCGCAAGGAGCGGTAGCACCCAAGTGTCCACCGCCGGCCTCAGCCCTGCCTGTGCACTCGGTCCTGCCGCCGACACCAGGCGCCGTGGTGGCGGCCGACGCGTTCGTGGGTGCCGACGGGGAAGCCGCAGGCGGTGTGCAGGGCCAGACTTGCAGACTCGGCCCAGGATGCGGCGTGTCCGGATCGGCCAGGATCTGCGCGAGGTCGTCGATGGTCGCAAACGGGACCACGGGTTGTGGCACGTAGGCGGCCGGGACGGGTGAGGGAGTCACCACCATCGGGCATACGGTCCAGCCGTCGATGTCGGTGCCTAGGCCGTGGGCGCTGAGGAGGGCGCTGAGCTGGTCGTTGATAGCAGCGGCCTTCTTCGTCAGCTTGGGGAGGTAGGGGGTCGCGCGTTGTGGGCGGAAGTGGTCCCATCGTTCGTGGCCGGAGGCGGGCGCGCCGTGGTAGTCGATGATGTCGTAGAGCACGCGGTCGCTATCGGTGGCGACGTGGCTGGCTTTGGCCTCGACGACGAACACCCGCCGGCGTTCGGGATCGATGGCGACGAGGTCGATTTCGCCGGGAATGGTGATGCCCAGTTTTTGTGCTCGGTCCGGCTTTAGACGGGGAATCACGGTGCGGTGTGGCGCTCGGGCTTCTCGTTCGACGTCGGCTTCGAAGGCTTTCTGTTCGCGCTGCTCCCAGTCTTTGAAGGCGTTGACGACAGCTGCGGGGTTGTCGGGCCATGGGAGGCGGGCGACCTGGAGATATCCGAGAAGTAGCTGCGCTGCTCGGGCGGTGCGCCTGGGCATCACGAGCAGCTGGTCTGGCCAGCCCGGAACGGGTAGGAGCGGTCGGCCGGAGAAGCGCTCGCCGGGAGAGGTCGGCCGGTGGCCGATCCGGATTTGGGCGGCGGTGTCCCGCCGTAGGGTCAGGAGATCTACCGCTCGGTGTAGTCGCTGCGGCTGGAGTCCAGACCAGGTGCGGACGGTCTCGACAAGATCGGCGACGCGGATCTCGGCGGCATCAGTGGTTGCCTCCCATGAGGACGCTACGGCGAGGACAGCGAAGATCTCGTCGCAGCCCGTGTCGTGTGCTTCGCCGAAAATCTGGTTGGCGCGGAGGCCGGCTTCGGCGGCTTGCCGGTGCAGCGGAGACTTCCGTGCAGCGTTGGCCCGGCTGTGCATGGCCTCAGTCCATGAGACGAACCGTTCGTCCTCAGTTCCCTGGGTCGGTGCGGGGTCCAACTCGGCCTCGTGGAGCAAGCTTCGGCCGTGGCGGGTGTCGTGGGTGAGTTGGAGGTCGGCGGTGTAGCGGTGGGCGTAGAACGGCAGGTCTCGGGCCGATGGGTCGGTGCGGCCGTCGAAGCTGAGGCCAGCGCGGGCATGATCGCGGCGGCCGAGCAGGTCGACCAGGATCGCCGCGATGTTGAACAGGTGGTGCCAATCGCGGTGGTCCATCGGCAGGCCGACGTCGGGGCACTGGCCGAGCAGCGTCTCGGTGAGCAGGTCGGCGGCGCGGCTGGCAACGATGTTCGTTTGGGCGAGGTCGTCGACCGTGCTGTCGGTGGGAAGGCCGAGGGCGCGGCGCAGGACTCGATCGTCGTCGGTGCGGGTTCGGCTCGCCCAGAGCCGCTCGACCGCGACTGCGGCGGTCCGCGCCGCGGGCGCTGCGGCAAATCGGCTGACCTGGTGTTGCAGGAACTCTACGGCGGTCTCGATGGCCGTCTCGTGGAGGAACTGGTCGGGATCGTCGACGGCGGCGGTCTCTTGGGCCCGGGTCAGGAGGTGATCGGTGACGGCTCGTTGTGCGCGGGCGCGGGCGCCGTCGCTGATGCTCGCCGCGACACCGCCGGTAGCCGGACGTCCGGCCGACGCCGTCCCCAGGAACATCGTCGTTACCGGCAGCTGCAGCCACGCGCGCTGGAACGTCTCGCCGGCCTGACGCACGCCGTCGTTCTCGGCGGCGGCCAGGTCGGCGTTGACGATGTGCTGGTCGCCGTCCGGTGCGAGTTGCTCGGCGAGGACGCCCACGAGCAGACACCAGAGCGCCTCGCCGAGCTGCTGGTGGATCGTGACCGGAAGCACCGTCGTGCCGGCGGGAGGTCGGTAGCCGAACCAGACGGTGGTCCCGTCGGTGGCCAGCAACCTCACCGCATGCTCGGCGTCCGGCGGCAGCGCGTGGAAGACGATCAGGATCGGGTCCGGGATAGCGGTGGTCCAGGCTCGCCAGCCGGCGGCGAGGTCGCCATCCGGTGCGGTGGACAGCCCGGCTAACCCAGCGTGGATCATCTCGCCGAGCGTCTGAGTCCACAGTCGTTCGTGGGCGACGTCCGCATCGACGCGGAACGCGAGCGGCGGGCTGGCACTGATCACCACGTGCTGGTACGGGGTGGTCTGCCCGACCGTCAGGCAACCGCCTGCGGGCGTCCCGGCGAAGGACCAGTCCCTAAGCCCGGGGAGACCGAGCCGGCGCAAGACGATCTCGTACGGGTCACACACAGCCCGGCTTCGCCACCGCCCGTGCACGTCGATATCGGATTGCTGCTGCTGGTCGGTGGAGCCGTCGAACAGGATCCCCCGGTGCTGGAAGGTTTCCCACAGATCCAGGGGCGTGGCGTATTCGACCATCCGCAGGCCGGGTAGCTCAGCGAGCTCGTCGAGAAACGCCCAAAATTCCTCGTGATCATCGCCGACGCCGGCGGCGATCTGCCGCCACTGCTCCAGCGACACGAAGATCGCCCCGGCGCGGATCTTCTCCGATGGACTCCACGGGCCGTCCACGATCACGACACGCCGCACCACGGTCCCCTCGGCGATCAGCGCCCCCGTTCCGCCGTACTCGGCGAGCGGACTGTCCGCGCCGACGAGGGCTGCCCACTGCTGGCCGCTCGGGTTAGCCCCGTCTGATGCCAGGAATTGACCTGGCTTCACCGCGGCGAGACGGCGCCGGGCGCGATCCGCCTCACGGGCGGTCTCCCGCCCAGTGGTGCCGACGGCAACCTGCACCGCCACCAGGCGGCGTGCGGCTGGGAACATGACGCCCGTCAGCTGGCCCGACCAGGAACATCGCACCGGCCCGAGGAAATGAGTCGCCAGGCCACGCGCGCTTACCGCGAAAACATGCTCCGCCTCGGTCAATAGACTCGCCGTAACGGCGTTGCTGGTCCGGCCGGCCAGCTCAAGCAGCTGAGCCCCCATCGCCACGAGCGCATCGAGAACCAGTGCGGCAGGAACCGGCAGCAGGGCGCCCTCCAGCCGCACGAGCAAGGCACCACCAAGCAGCCAGCTACTCCGCGACACCTCGACCGCATCCCGGGCGCACCAGTCAACCGCCGCCCGAAGCCGATCATCAACGTCCACTCCACCCGAAGAGACCAGCCAGACCGGCATCCCGTCCTCGCGGATTTCACGGCAGAACGCGATCAGGGACCCTGCTGCAGCCTTCGCCCGGCCAGCAAGTGCCGGCTTGGCGGCAGAGCCATCGTAGAAGGCGCGCTGAATCGCGATAGCGCGTAGGCCGATCTTCACGACGTCGGCGATACCGAATCCAACGGCTGACACCAGAACAGGATCAGCGGCAGCGGCGTACCGGCGCAGCTGCTCCATTACCTGTTCGGGGTCGTGCAACAGGCCTGGATGCAGCGGCCACATCCGATCGCTCCAGAACACGTGCACACCCGCATTCGGGTCCAGCCGTTCTGAATCCTGGTACTCGTCAACGACTGGCACCCGCCGCCGCATCGCCTCCAACCAGGCACGAACATCCTCCTGCTCTGCCTCGCGCCCACCGGCTGGCACCCCGGCGTAGGCCTGCCCGATCAGCACCGCAAGTGTTGGGAGCTGCCGTGCCGATGACCACGAAAACGCGTACAAGGCATCCAGACAACTGGCCAGCTCGAAGCGGCGGATGGACTGGCGGGCAGTCAGCGCCAGCTCGTCAACGGCTGACCACCGGCCTGGGTGCGGTTCCCTCACCTGGCAGTAGCTCCCGAGCTAGTTTCCGAGTCAGTTCGATCGTGGCCGGGTCGAAGAGGTGCGGCGGCTGACCGAGCACGATCAGCCGGTGCCGACTCATGCCGATGCTGAGGGCCAACTTCCTGTCGGCAGCGGGTGGGGATCAGTGTGGCTCACCACCCATCTCAGTATGTCTGGCTGCTGGCTGCGGTAGGCCCACCGACCCTAACGGCGGTCCCACAGCTCGGCGATCCCCGCGCCAGCCTGCCCTCGGCGACGGCAGGAGCAACCGCCGCGTCGTCCTACGCGACCAGCTGTCGATGCCGCCTGTTCCGCTGACGCAGCATGGGGGATCATGGCAGCTGTGACTCGCAGCATCACTCTGCAACGCGAATGGATCATCGGCGCCCCGATCGGGGATAGGGCCGGTTTCGGCCGGGTCTACCGGGCGAGTTCAACTGATTATCCGGACGCAGTGATCAAGTTCGTTCCCCGCGATGTGGGGGCAGACCGAGAACTCCTCATCGCCGACGACCTTGACGGTGTGCGCCACGTCGTGCCCGTCATCGAGAGCGGCGAAACCGAGAACGACCTCGTACTCGTCATGCCTCGCGCAGAGAAGTCCTTGGCCGCGCACCTGAGAGAGAGCGGGCCCCTCTCACTCGTGGACGCCGTTGCCGTGCTCTCCGATGTCGCGACAGCCTTGGCCGGCCTCAATGGCCGGGTCGTGCACCGTGACCTCAAGCCGGCGAACATTCTGCTGCTGAACGGTCGTTGGTGTATCGCCGACTTCGGCATCTCGCGATACGCCGAAGCCGCCACCGCGCCAGACACCAGGAAGTTCGCCAAGACTCCCGCCTACGCCGCACCCGAGCAGTGGCGCGACGAACACGCCACTGCGGCTACCGACGTCTACGCCTTCGGCGTCATTGCCTTCGAGCTGGTCACCGGGCAACTGCCGTTCCCCGGACCGTACCCTCATGACTTGCGTGAGCAGCACCTGCACTCGACTCCTCCACCGCTCACCGGCGCTGCAGCGCCGTTGGCGGTTCTGGTGGAGGAATGCCTCTTCAAGATTCCCGAAGCTCGGCCCGCGCCCGCAAAGCTCCTCGCCCGGCTGGATCGCGCCACCAGAACCGCGCGAAGTAGCGGCCTCGCCGCCTTACAGGCTGCGGACCGGCAGGAAGTAGAGCGCCAGGGTGCCGCAGCTGTCGTCGCCTCCGTCGCAAGGTCGGCTTCCGAGAAGCAGGCAAATCTTGCGGAGGCGGCGATCCGAATTCTGATTCGAATCGGTGACTCGCTGAGGGACGCAGTAATGGAGGCTGCGCCAACTGCGCGCCTCAGCGCGTCGCGTGACGAGCGCTGGACTCTCACCCTGAATGGGGCACAGCTGATCTTCGCGCCACCCGGTCAAACTCCGAATGAACCATGGGGAGGTTGGCAGCCCCCCGCCTTCGATGTTGTCGCGCATGGCGCTATCGGTGTGAAGATCCCGATGAGTTCGCGTGGCTACGAAGGCAGGGGGCATGCGCTGTGGTACTGCGATGCCCAGGAGAAGGGGCGCTACGAGTGGTTCGAGACCGCCTTTATGATCAGCCCTCTGGTGCCGCAACGCACGTCCATCAACCCTTTCGCAGATTTTCCTGGAGAGAAATCGGCTAAAGCGATCTGGAGTGGCATTGCCGAATATCAGGTGGCCTGGCCGTTTACCCCTGTCGAAGTCGATGACCTAGACGAGTTCATTGATCGGTGGGCAGGGTGGTTCGCGTCGGCCGCACAAGGTCACCTCGGGCACCCGTCACAGATGCCCGAGCGAGACCCGCAAGGAAGCTGGCGACAGTAGGTCGGGTGGAATTCGGAGCGCCGCTGAGGTTTGTTCAAAGGCGGTCGAGTGTCCGAGGGGTTGCCGCTTCGCCAGCCGGATCGCGCTGTTGACGTGTATGTAGCCCAGCGCTGCGACCTCGCTGCATCGCAGGGTCATTGCGTGACTGGGTAGCTGCTGGTGACGGTGGTGATGAGGTCGTGGGGGCGGCGGCTGGCGCGTCGGGTAGCTCTGGCGATGTTGGTCTCGCCGTTGCCGCAGCGGGGGGAAGCCGTAGGTGTGTTTGTAGGTTGCCGCGGATGGCTGGTGCCGGAACAACGGGTGACAGGGGCCAGACTGGCGTAGGCGGCCAGGTGCCCGGCGGTCGGGAACGAGCTACCGGCGCCGACTTTGAGCAGGATCCGGGCTGCGGTCCTGACACCGATGCAGGGCAGCGAGGTCAGGACCTTGGAGAGGGTGCGCATCGGCTGGAAGGAACTACGCAGTCGATATTGCGACGGCGGCTGGTGGCCCAGAGATGGCGAGGTGATCCTCTGGAATCCCGCCGATGCGGGCACCACCCGCTACCCCTATCAGGGGACCAGAATCCCGGTCCCGTGGCCTATCGCGGCAGCGGTGTTGGGCGCTTGAGTCTTACGCTGGCTGGTGCTAGGCCAGGCGTAACGTCCGACGTAGCTGGCGTGTACAGCGCTCAAGCAGGGGTGGCTGGTGGGGCCGGGGGTGTTCCGTGGGTGATCGCTTGCCAGCGACCCTGGACGGATTTCATGCCTAGATTCTGGATTTCGGCCCCGAGTAACGACGGGATTGGTGAACACAATGGGTAATGACCACTCTGACCTGCTGGTACTCGGCGGCATATTCCTGGATTCGCGAGCGAGAATCCGGACGAAAATGCTTTACGTTCGGTAGTCGGTAAAGGATGCACCCCGAAAATTAAAAGTCCACAGCTCTGCCATTGAGCTAGCGGCCCGCGGCCCACAGGCTACCTGACCCCCGCCGCCCGGCGCGCGATGCTCAGCTCACCCGCCGTCCGCCACCTGATAGACGGATCAGGTACGGCAGGAGCCGGCCGGTGCCGAGCCGGACCCGGACCCCGGGTCGGCGGTCGGGAGGGCGGATCCGGGTCGGCGAGTGGCTGTTCAGCGGGATGTGGTCGACGGGTTGGCGTCGTACATGTTCTCGCGGAGCCGTTCCTCGGCGGTGTTTTCCACTCGGGCCATGGCCAGGCGGAGTAGCGGCGGGGCCATCAGCGACGTGACGACGGCGACCAGGACGATGATGGTGTACATGGCCGGGGTGAGTACGCCGAGCCGTAGGCCGACCATGGCGATGATGACTTCGATGACGCCACGGGCGTTCATTCCGGCGCCGAGTGCCAGTCCTTCCCAGTGGGTGAGTCGGCTCAGTCGGGCGCCGAGGTATGCGCCGATGAATTTTCCGGCGATCGCCGCGAACAGGACGACGAGCCCGATGACCAGTATCTGTGGGTCGGCGAGTGCGGTCAGGTCCATGCGTAGGCCGGCGGTGGCGAAGAACAGCGGGGCGAGTACGGACATGACGGTGATCCGCAGTGGTGCCAGGCGGGCCGGGTCGACCGCGCCGGTGCTGGTGATCAGGATGCCGACGACGAGTGCGCCGAACACGGCCTCCAGGCGGAGGGCGTGGGTGCCGGCGGCGCCGAGGATGATGAGGACCGTGACGGCGGCTACCAGCGGGCCGTTGTCGGGTGAGCGGGAGAAGCGTCGCAGGACCGCTCCGACCGGGGCGCGGAGCAGTCGGGCGGCCACGATGATGCCGATCAGGCCGGCGATCGTGAGTGCGAGGTCGCCGCCGCGTACGCCGACGGTCGCCATGGCGGAGACGACGGAGAGCAGGATCCAGCCGGCGATGTCGTCGATGACGACCGCCGAGATGGTCAGCTGACCGATGTTGCGGTGCAGCAGTCGTAGTTCCATGAGTGTCTTGGCGATCACCGGGATGGCGCTCACGCCCATGGCGACGCCCAGGAAGAGGGCGAACGTCAGCCGCTCGGTGGAGTCCGGCACCTGTGCGGCGGGGAGCAGGAAGCCGATCCACACGCCGAGTCCGAGCGGTATCAGGATCCCGGCGATGCTGATCTTCGCGACGGTGGTGCCGCGCCGGCGTACCAGGCTCAGGTCCATGTGCATTCCGGTGATGCCGAGCAGCAGCAGGACGCCGAGTTGGCCGACCGCGTCGAGCATGTGGAATTGCGCCGGGTCCGTCGGGAACAGCCAACCGGAGACGCCGGGCAGCGCATGTGCGAGCACGGAGGGCCCGATCAGTACGCCGGCCGACAACTCGCCGACGATGGCCGGCAGCCCGAGTCGGTTGGCCAGCCGCCCGAGCAGCAGGGCGAGTAGCAGCAACAGTCCTATCTGGAGCAACAGGACGAGGAGCGAATGTGCTCCGATGGGCGGGGTTGGGCTTGCCGCCAGCAACATCTTTCCTCCCACGTGAACGGGCCTGCCTGCCGGCGTGGTGGCCACCCAGCCGTAGGCATCGAAAGGAATAAACCCGATTCTGTCGAATTCCTATTCCGTCGCGCTTCCGAAAAAGATCGCAATTTGACGGTTGGCGTGGGCGCGGATTCGGTCTTTGCCGCCGGTATTGAGCAGTGCGGAAGTAGCGAAAATGCGAAATTGTCGACCGGTCAGCTGGCGGGCGTTGTGCTCGATGGGGGCGCAAGGCGGCGCCGCGCGGGATGGAGGGCCTTGGTCGGGACTGGCAGGATCGGGTCAGTCCGCATCATCATGGGCCGCCGGGCGCCCCGAACAGCCACGGCCGCCGCGACACGGGAGGTCGATCATGCCGGAGCCGGTCCGCCTCGCCGTCCTGGCCGGGGCGACGTTCAGCACCGGGCTGGTGGCCGGGTTGTTCTTCGCGTACGCCTGCTCGGTGATGCCGGGTCTGGCCGCGACCGACGACCGGACCCTGGTCGGCACCATGCAGTCGATCAACCGGAAGATCCTCAACGGCTGGTTCCTGTCGGTGTTCCTCGGCGGGCCGCTGCTGGTCGCGGTGGCCGTGCTCGGCCACCTCGGCGTCGGCGGCGCGGTGCTCGGCTGGCTGGTCGCCGCGCTGGTCGGCCACCTGGTCACCTTCGGTGTAACGATGCGATCGAACGTGCCGCTCAACAATCAGTTGGACGCCGCCGGGTCGGTCGACGGGACCACCGACCTGGCGGTGCTCCGGCGGCGGTTCGAGGAGCCCTGGGTGCGCTGGAACCTGGTCCGGACGGTCAGCTCGGTCGCGGCCTTCGCCTGCCTGATCGGTGCCCTGCTCGCCCGGTAGCGGGCAGCGCTCGGCGGCGCGGTCAGGCGAGCCGCCCGGCCTTCGGTAGCGGGCAGCGCTCGGCGGCGCGGTCAGCGAGCCGTGCCGCCACCCGAGCGGACGACGGCGCGGCGTGCGTGCTTGGAAAGCGCCTTACCGGGTACGGACCGGGCATGCGGATCGTGGTGGTGGGGGCCAGCGGGAACGTCGGCACGGCGCTGCTGCGCCGGTTGCGGCGGGAGCGGGACATCCAGCTCGTCGGGGTGGCGCGGCGGCTGCCCGGACCGCAGGCCGGTGCTCCGTACGACGGGGTGCGGTGGCACTCCTGCGACATCGGTCTGCCCGGCGCGGCGGAGCAGCTGAGAGAGGTCTTCGCCGGGGCGGATGCGGTGGTGCATCTGGCCTGGCAGATTCAGCCCAGCCACGACCAGCACGTGTTGCGTCGTACCAACGTGGGTGGCAGTCGGGCGGTGGCCGACGCGGTGCTGCGTGCCGGCGTACCGGCCCTGGTGTACGCCTCGTCGGTCGGCACGTACGCGCCGGGGCCGAAGAACATGCCGGTCAGCGAGCGCTGGCCGGCGGCCGGGGTGCCCGGGTCGTCGTACAGCCAGGACAAGGCGGCGGTGGAGGAGATGCTCGACGGGATCGAGCGGACCCATCCGGGGCTGCGGCTGGTGCGGCTGCGCCCCGGGCTGATCTTCCAGCGGGAGGCCGGGACGGAGATCAGCCGGTACTTCCTCGGGCCGCTGGTGCCGGTGCGGCTGCTGCGTTTTGGGCGGCTACCGCTGGTGCCCGCCAACCGGCGGCTGCGGATGCAGGCGGTGCACGCCGACGACGTGGCCGACGCGTACGCCCGCGCGGTCCTGGGTGACGTGCGCGGCGCCTTCAACGTCGCCGCGGACCCGGTGCTGACCCCGGAGCTGGTGGCCCGGCACTTCCACGGCTGGACGGTGCCGGTGGCCGCCCCGGTGCTGCGGGCCGCCGCCGCGCTGACCTGGCGGGCCCGGCTGCAACCGATCGACGCCGGCTGGGTGGAGCTGGCGTTGAACGCGCCGCTGATGTCCAGCGACCGGGCCGAGACCGAGCTGGGTTGGCGCCCCCGGGTCGACGCGGTCGACGCCCTCAAGGAACTCTTCGCCGGCATGGCCGAACGCGCGCACACCGACAGCCCGCCGATGTCCGCCGCACCCACCCTCCCGGGTCGCCCCGCCGCCCTCACCCGGGGCCGGACCGCCGGGCACGGCAACCCGTACTGACCCGGGGTCAGCGGATGGTGGACGAGGAGAAGCTGGGATTGCCGGCGCCCTGGAAGAAGATGCCGGGGTGGGTCTCGAAGCCGTGACTGGGGTTGCGGCGCAGGGTGGAGCGCTCGACGCGGAGCGTGCCGGTCCGGTTGTTGCTGACGAAGAAGATGGCGCCGCCGCCCTCCTTCGCGTCGTTGTCCTCGATGGTGGTGCCGGCGACGCGTACCGAGAACTCGTTGCCGTCGCAGTAGATCGCGCCACCGCTGCCGCCGCCCCGGGTGCCGGCGCGGGCCGGGTTGGCGCCCTCGCCGACCGCCTTGTTGTCGCGCAGCGTGCTGTTGAGCACCTCCCAGGAGACGCCGATGCTGCTCAGCGCGCCGCCGTTGGCGCAGGAGCCGCCGATGAAGGTGCTGTCGACCACGTACACGGGCTGCTTGTCGTGCTGGTCGAGGACCCGGATGGCGGCGCCGCCCAGGTCAGCGCCGGTCGGGTCGCAGCGGTTGTCGACGAAGTGCGAGTTGACCACCTTGAACCGGCCGCCCCGGACGAAGATCGCCCCACCGCCGCCGCCTTCGGCACGCTGACCGGTGGCGTCGCCGTTGGCGAAGACCAGGTTCTGCACGGTCAGCTGCGGGTGGTCCTGGTTCTGGCAGTGCGAGGTGGTCCAGCCCTGCAACGGGTCGCAGGTGTTCATGTAGAGGATGCGCCGCTTGCCCTGGCCGCTGAGGGTGACCTTGCCGCCGCCGTCGAGCACCACCTGCGGGCCGTTGGCGTTGCGGACCTTCGCGGTCGCCGTCATCTCGATGGTCACCGGGTCGGGGCCACAGTCGAAGGTGATGAGGCCGCCGGCCGCCACCGCCCGGACCACCGCAGTGGAGGTGCAGCTCGCCGGGGTGCCGGAGCCGACGGTACGGGTCGGCCGGGAGGTGTCCACCGCCCGTCCCGCCGCCGGTACGGCCACCGCAGCAACCGGGTTGCCGGTGCGTACGCCACCGCCGGGGGACGCGGCCGGCGGGGTCGGACTGGCGCTGACCGCTGGGCTGCCCAGGCCGGTGCTGGCCTGCGGGGCAGCGTGTCCGCCCGGCTGCCCGGTGGCCTCGCCGGCTGCATCCGGGTCGACGTCGGCACCGCCCGCCGGGGCTTGGGCGCTGCGCGGATCGGCCCGGGGTACGGACGGGCTGCAGGCGGACAGGACGGTGACGGCAACGCCGAGTGCGACCACGGCGGCGGGGGTTCTCAGGCGCACCCCGTGATGCTAGGGCGTATGTCAAAAGTCCTGCCCCGGCGTCGCCCCAGCCTCCGGCGCTGCTCAGGTGAGCGGTGCGTGGTGCAGATGCCGGCGGCGGCGCAGCCGGACGCCGAACACGCCCGCCACCGTCACGATCAGGAGCACGGTGACCAGCGTGGCGTGCAGCAGACCCCGGTTCAGGTAACCACCGTCGGTGTGGTCCACCGCCCAGGTGGCGATCTCCCGACTGGACCAGAACGGGGTCAGCCTCGCCCCGGGACTCGCCGGGTCGAGCAGCATCTGCATGGCCACCACGGTGAGCAGCAGCAGGGTGCCTTCCAACTCGCGGGGGAGCAGGGCGCCGATCAGCATGCCGAACGGCGCCGCCACCGCCACGCAGCAGAGCATCGCCACGGCAATCCCGGCGTACCGCAGGTTGGCCGCGTCGAAGACGGTGAGCAGGAAGAACGGCACCGAGACGGCCAGCCCGAGCGCCCACAGGCCGAGCATCCGGCCGAGGTAGAGGTGGTGCGGGCGATAGCCGGCGAGCCGCAGCCGGGGCTCCAGTTCGCGGGCCGCGCTGGTGGCGAAGAGCGCGGCCGTGCTGACCGCCCAGCTGATGCCGAGCAGCAGCGCGCGGATCGACTGCCCGACGTAGGTGTCCCGCCGGATCATCCAGAAGACCAACGGCATCAACAGCAGGAGCAGGAGTACGCCTCGACGGCGGGCCAGCTCCCGCAACGTCATCTCGGCCACGGTGACCAGTCGCCTCATGAGTGGCCTCCCTGGTGGGCGGGGGTCAGGTCGAGCACCACGTCGACCCGGTCGAGCTGGTTGAGCAGGTGGGTCACCACCACGATGGCCCGTCCCGCGTCCCGCAACCGGATCAACTGGTCCCAGAGGTTGACGTAACTGCCCTGGTCGAAGCCCTGGTACGGCTCGTCGAGCAGCAGTACGTCAGGTTCGGCGAGGGTGGACATGGTCAGGTTGAGCTTCTGCCGCGTACCGCCGGAGAGGTGACGGGCGAGCACGTCACCCTGGGCGTCCCAGCCGAGTTGGCGGGCCGCCGCCCGGCCGGCTCGTCGGGCCGGTTCCCGGGCCACCCCCTGGCCGGCGCCGACCAGTACGAAGTGCTCGTCGGGGAGCAGGAAGTCGGCGGTGCCGCCCTGCTGGGGGCAGAAGCCGAGCCGGCCGGAGACGGTCACCTCACCGGCGTCGGGCGAGACCAGCCCGGCGCAGATCCGCAGGAAGGTGCTCTTGCCGCAGCCGTTCGCGCCGACCACGGCGGCGATCTGACCGGCCCGTACGGTCAGCGCCGCGTCCCGCAGCACCGTGCGCCGGCCGTACCGCTTGGTGATGCCCCGGGCGTCCAGCCGCACCGGGCCCGGACGCGGGCCGGGCACGGTCCCGATGCTCTCCACGATCGTGGCGGCGTACGCCTGCGGTGGGCCGAAGACCAGCCACGGGTCGCCGCCCCCCTCGCGCAGGTGGGTGGCGGCCTCGGCGACCACGTGCCGGGCGGCGTCGGCCGCCACCCGGCGCTGGTGCAACTCGGCCGCGAACACCCGCAGCCATTCGTCGGCATTCACCCGTCGACCCCCTTCGTGACGATGTCGGTCACCGGTGCCACGAACGCCAGCCAGGCCGTGCCGCCGTGGTGCAGCGCCGCCCGCCCGTCGTCGGTGAGTTGGTAGTACTTGCGGGCCGGACCCGACCCGCCCTCCCGCCACTGCGCGGTGACCAGGCCGGTGCGTTGCAGCCGCAGCAGCACCGGGTAGAGCGTGCCGCCCTGGATCGGCCCGACACCCGCGACGTCGAGCGCCTGGGCGAGTTCGTAGCCGTAGGACTCGCCGTCGCGCAGCAGGGCGAGCACGCAGAGGTCCAGCACTCCGCGCAGCCACTGCCCACGCCGATCGGCATCCACCCGCCGAACCCTAGTGGCGCTATCTAGATGGCACAACTACCTAGCCGCGCGCAGCGGCTCCGGCCATGCCGCCCGGCCTGGGCCCGGCTCGTCCGCCGGAACTCCCTACCTTCCAGCCAGCGACCACGCCGGAGCCTCAGCCAGCGACCATGCCGGAGCCTCAGCCGGCGATCACGCCGGAGCCTCAGCCGGCGACCACGTCGGAGATCACGACGGTGACGTTGTCCGGCGCGCCCGCCTGGTGGGCGAGCTTGACCAACTGCTCGCCACACTGGTGGCGGTCGGCATGCAGGCCCAAGGTGGCGGCGATGGCGTCGTCGGCCACGTAATCGGAGAGCCCGTCGCTGCACAGCAGCAGCCGATCACCGGCGGCGACCGTCAACATCCCCATCGTCGGCGGCGCGTCCGCGCCCTGCACCGCGCGGGTCACCAGCGAACGTTGCGGATGGTGCCGGGCCTGGTCGGGCGTCAGCGTCCCCTGGTCGACAAGCGCCTGCACGAAGGTGTCGTCGCGGGTCAACTGACACAGTCGACCCTCCCGAAGCAGGTAACAGCGGGAGTCTCCGACCTGGGCCAGCACCAGCGTGTCTGCGGCGAGCAGGCCGGCGGTCAGCGTCGTACCCATGCCGTCGCGGGCCGGATCGGCGGCGATGGCGGCATGGATGCGCTGGTTGGCCGTGCTCACCACGGCGCGCAGCGCGTCGGCGGCGGCATCCGGGGTGGTCGGCGGGATCAGCTCGTCCAGGATCCGGATGACGATCTCGCTGGCCACCTCACCGGCGGGCAGCCCACCCATGCCGTCGGCCACCGCGACGAGGCGCTCGCCAGCGAGCGCGGAGTCCTCGTTGTTGGTCCGAACCAGGCCGATGTCGTTGAGGATGGCCGAGCGGAGGATCAGCGTCATGGGACAAGCTTGCCAAGAAGACCCTTCCCGCGTCTCTACGCACTACTGCGTAGGGTTGAGGAATGTTGCCGGTGTCCATGGTCGGGCGCGCCGGTGAGCTGGCTGAGCTGGACCGCGCGTGGTCCACCGTGGTCGGCGGTCGTCGCCGGTCACCAGCCGTCGCCGTCGTGACCGGAGGCGTGGGTGTAGGGAAGAGTCTGCTGGTCGCCGCCGCCCTCGACGGGTTCACACCCCGGCCGGAGGTGGTGCTCAGCGGCGCCGCCCGGGTGCACAGTCCCGCCCCGTACGACTGGTTGGCCGCCGTACTGTGCGGGCGCGACACCAGCCGACTCGATCTTCCGGGCGACGCGCTGGCCTGGCTCGCCCAGCAACCCACCGCGCCACGTGAGCGTTACGCCCCCGGCACCCTGCTCCGGCTGGCCGTGCGTACCGTCCGGGCGCTGGTCGGTGCCGGCCCGGCGGTGCTCGTGGTGGAGGACCTGCACGCGCTGGACCCGGCGAGCCTAAACCTGGTCGGCGAACTGGCCACCGCCGACGGGCTGCCGGCCCTGCTGATGGTGGCGACCAGGCCCGCGGCGCACGCGGTCGCACCCGCCCTCACCGGCCGCACCCTGGCCCGCCTCTGCGGGATCCGCGGTGTGGTGCGCCAGCATCTCGGGCCGCTGCGCCCGGCCGAGGTCGCCGAGATCCTGAACCAGGTGTACGCCAGTCCGCCTGCCGACCCCCGGCTGGCGCACCAGGTCTGGCAGCACACCGGCGGCAACCCGTACGCCCTCACCGAACTGCTCGCCGCGCACGCCGGGCAGGATCCCGACACCCTGCTCGCCCCGCCCGAGCCCACTCCTCCCGCTCCCGCTCCTGTGCTGCGCGCCGAGTTGACCGGCCGGGAGATGGAGGTGCTCGACTGCCTGGTCGCCGGGATGTCCAACAAGCAGGTGGCCCGCGTCCTCGGCATCTCGGTACGGACAGTCACCGTGCACGTGTCGAACCTGCTGCGCAAGACCGGGTCGGCCTCGCGTACCGAGGCGGCGCTCTGGGCGGTACGGCAGCGACTCGCCGCCCCGGCCGCCGCCCGAGACGGCTGAGCCGCTGCCTCCAGCCGCGCCTGCTCGGCCCAGCTGAGCTGCGGCGCGGGCTGAGCTGTTAGGAGGGGGCCCTTTAGAGCGGCCGGCAATTGGTGGTGGTGACGCAGCGGGAGGTCGAGCGGCCGGGCACATGCCCAGGGGCCCGTCACTGACCCCAGGCAACCATCTGGCAGGCTCGCTGCCACGCCAAGGCATCCGAGATCTTGGTACGAGTGCGCCCCTCAAGGGGCAGATTCGTACCAAGATCTTCCCCGCCCTGGGTGGCGGGCTGGCTATCAGGACGTGTCGGCCTATTGCCGGTCGCTCTTATCTGCGCGAGGCGTTAATAAGGTGCCCTTCCTTACTCCGGGGGTAGCGCAGGAGCAGGCTGGCGGTCACCTCGTCGTCGCCGACGGCGGCGTACACGTGCGGCACGTCGGAGGTCCAGCGTAGGTGCCCGCCAGCGGCGGCGGTCAGCGGCTCGTCGGCCGGGCCGGCGCGCAGCACTCCGGTGAAGACGGTGACGTGTTCGGTCACCCCGGCCTGGTGCGCGGGGGAGAGCTGGCCAGGTCCGGGTGCCACCCGCATCCGGTACAGCTCGTAGGTGGCGTCGGAGTCCTCGAACACCTCCAGCAGGGTGGCGCTGACCGCCGCCCCGCGTACGGTCGGCCCGGTCGTCGGCCCGGAGAGCACGGCGGTCAGTGGTACGCCGAGGTGCGCGGTGATCGCGTACAACGTCTCCAGGGTGGGGTTGCGAGTGCCGTTCTCCAGCCCGGAGAGCGTCGCCTTGCCCACCCCTGCCTGCCGGGCCAGCGCGGACAGCGAGATGCCGCGGGCCGCACGCAGGGCGCGGACCCGGCGACCGATCGCCGAGGGATCCGTGTCCGCCTCCGGGGTGACCGGCGGGGGGCCTGATGGTGGTGGCTGCGGCATCCCGCTATGGTGCTACACATTCCTGTTCCGTAAACGGAACGATCGAGGTGGGGTATGGCGGGTCGGATGCAACCGGTGCTGGCGGGTGTGGTGACCGCGCTGGTCGGGTTCGCCAGTTCGTTCACCGTGGTGCTGGCCGGGTTGCGGGCGGCCGGGGCCACCGAGACCCAGGCGGCCTCCGGGCTGCTCGTGCTCTGCGTGGCGTGCGGCCTCTGCGCCGCCTGGCTCGGCCTGCGTCACCGGCTGCCGCTGAGCGTGGCCTGGTCCACGCCCGGCGCGGCGTTGCTGATCGCCACCGGCCCGATGCCCGGAGGCTGGCCGGTCGCCGTCGGAGCCTTCCTCGTCTCGGGGTTGCTGATCGTGGCCGCCGGGCTCTTCCCGGTGCTGGGCCGGGCCGTCGCGGCAATTCCCAAGCCGATCGCCGGGGCGATGCTCGCCGGGGTGCTGCTGCCACTGTGCACCGCACCGGTCCGCGCGCTCGTCGAGGTTCCCCTGCTGGCCGCCCCGGTGCTGCTCTGCTGGCTGGTGCTGCACCGTTTCGCCCGACCTTGGGCGGTGCCCGGGGCGCTGGTGGTGGCGGCCGGGGCGATCGCGCTGAGCACGCCGGCCGGCGGTGGGGGCGGACTGCGTCCGGTGATCGAGGTGACCGTGCCGCAGTGGAGCCTGCCGGCCATCATCGGGTTGGCGTTGCCGCTGTTCCTGGTGACCATGGCCGCGCAGAACGTACCCGGCACCGCCGTACTGGTCGGCTACGGCTACCGGCCGCCCCTCGGCGCGGCGCTACGGGCCACCGGGCTGGCCAGCATCGCCGCCGCGCCGGCCGGTGGGCACGCGGTCAACCTGGCCGCCATCACCGCCGCCCTCGCCGCCGGACCGGACGCGCACCCGGACCCGGAGCGTCGGTGGATCGCCTCGGTGACCGCCGGAGTCGGCCTGGCCCTGCTCGGGCTGGGTGCCGGTGCGGTCACCACCCTGGTCGGCTGGGCGCCGCCGGTGCTGATCGAGGCGGTCGCCGGGCTGGCCCTGCTCGGCGCGCTGGCCACCGCGCTGGCCTCGGCGCTGGCTGACCCGCAGGCTCGGGAAGCGGCCGTGGTCACTCTGGTGGTCACTGCCTCCGGCGTCTCCCTGGCCGGTATCGGTGGCGCATTCTGGGGCCTGGTGGCCGGCTGCCTGATGCTGTTCCTCTTCCGCCGGACCGGTCCGCGGCTTAGGCGTCGCCTGCCCAGCCCTCCGCTTCTCGAACGGCACCGCCGGTCCAGCCCCACCCCGACCGACCCGCCCACCCAGCGAGTTGATCAGGATGCCGGTGACCCGGCCAAGCCGACTGCGCTGCCCTGAGCGGGGGTCAGTCCTCGGCGGGAAGGTCGGCGGCCAGGGCGTTCAGCAGGACCTGGTCGGTGGAGATGCCGGCGATCTGGTCGGCGAGTACGTAGACGGCGCCGGTGGGGACCAGGTCGGTGGAAACCTTGAGGTAGCCGGTACGCAGCAGCCGGGCGGCCAGGTCGGCGGGCACGTCCGGTTCCCCGGCAGCGGCGGACTCGATCAACTCGTCCAGGCTGCCGCCCGGATCGGCGGTCGGTGCCTGCACCGTCACCGCGTTGGGATCACCACGCTGGACAAGGTCCACGGTGCCCACGTCCATGCCGGCCGCGTCGACCACCCGCATCCCGGTGGTCACCCGCGAGACGGTCCCCTGCTGATCGGTCCCCTGCTGCTCCATCCCCCAGCGGTTCCCACCCCCCGTTCCCCCTAAACCCCACCCCCCAGCGCGCGTTGATCAAGAAGTTTGCGTCCACATCCGGCCCGATCCGCGACGCAAACTTCTTGATCAACTCGTGCTGGGGCGGGGGGAGAGTTCGCGCCAGGGGTCGGCGGGGTGGAGCAGGGCGCGGATGGTTTCTTCGGCCTCTTCCAGGGTGTCGTAGTGGTAGAAGCGGGAGGCGCCTTCGGCGCCGCCGGCCCGTTGCTCGACGTACCACCGGTCGGCGTCGGTGCGGAGGAAGACGTCCCGTCGGGCCAGCCGTCCCCACTTCCCGTTCCACCAGTGCTTTCGCTGCTCCATGCCGGGACTCTATCGAACATGTGTTCGAGTTGGTGCGGCCCCTGCGGGATTCCCGCAGGGGCCAATGTGCACTTGCCGGGTTCAGCGCCCGGTGGGCGGTTCCTCCCGGCGGCCGAGTACGTCGTCCAGCGCGCCGCGCTGCTGGGCCGGCGTGGTCCGGCCGGCGGCGACCAGGGCGTCGCGGATCTCGGTGAGCAGCTTGACCTCCTCGCTCGGCGCGGCCGGCGGCGGCTCCTCACCCCGGCGACGCCGCTCGGCCAGCCGGTTCATCGGGTACACCACCAGGAAGTACAGCGCGGCGGCGGTGAGCAGGAAGGTGATGAGCGCGTTGAGGAAGGCGCCCCAGGTGACCGGGTTGTTGGTCCCCAGCGAGAACTGGGCACCGTCACCGGCGGGGCCCTGACCGATCAGGTTGATGATCGGCTGGAGGAACGAGCTGGTGAAGGCCGTGACCAGGCCGGTGAACGCGGCGCCGATGACGATGCCGACCGCGAGGTCGACGACGTTGCCGCGCATGATGAAGTCCTTGAAGCCCTTGAGCATCCGCACTCCCGAGGTGTCCCGTTTTCCGTCGGGGGACAACCTATGCCCCGGGCGCGGGCTCCAGGAACGCGCCGGCCTCCCGGGCGGCGAGTTCCGGATCGCCGGCCCGGATCGCCGCCACCAACCGGGCGTGGTCGACGTGGCGCTCCGGCGTCAGGGCGTCCCCCATCGCCTGGGTGACGGTGCTGCGCATGGCGGCGCCGATGGAGGCGTACAGCTCGGCGAGCATGCTGTTGTGCGCCGCCGCGACCACCGTGGTGTGCAGCGCCGCGTCGGCCTCGACGAACTCGGCGACCCGGCCGCCGCGCCAGGCCGCCTCGCGGGCGGCCAGCGCGCCGTCGAGTGCGGCCAGATCCTCGGGGGTACGCCGTCGGGCGGCGAGCCGGGCCGCCTCCACCTCGAAGGCGCGGCGTACCTCGATCACTTCGGCCATCCGGTCGTCGGTCAGCCGGCGGGCCACCACCGGGGCCAACTCGTCGGTGGAGACGACGTACGTTCCGGAGCCCTGCCGGCATTCCAGCACACCGGCGTGCGCGAGGGCCCGGACCGCCTCGCGCACCGTGTTGCGCCCGACGCCCAGCTCCTCGACCAGCCGTGGCTCGGTCGGGATCCGGCTGCCCACCGGCCACTCGCCGGCCAGGATCCGCTGACGTAGCTGCGTGATCGTCTCCCGGACCCGCTGCCCCCGGGGCGGCACCGGGGCGGAATCAACTGACGGTGGCACTGGTTACAACCTCTCGCCGGAATTCATCCCATGATTGTAGGTTCGAGGTCATGCCCCCGTCACCCGCTGGCACCCCCGCTGCTCCGACCACCACCGCCGACGGGTCGACCACCCCGGCCGCCCAGGCCACACCCGGCGAACGCCCCACGCTCGACCCCACCGCGCCGGCACCGCGTGCCAGTGGCGGCCTGCTGGTGCTGGCCGGGATGTTGCTGGTCGCGCTCAACCTGCGGGCCGCCGTCACCAGCCTTGGCGCCCTGCTCGACGAGGTACGCGTCGGCCTGGCGCTCTCCGGCACGATGGCCGGCTTCGTCACCACCCTGCCCACCATCGCGTTCGCCGGGCTCGGGGCGGTCACGCCATGGCTGGTCCGCCGGCTGTCCGCACCCCGCCTGCTGGTGCTGGGGATGCTTGCGCTCGCCACCGGTCAGGTGCTGCGGGCGGTCACCGGGTCGGCCGTGGTGTTCCTGTTCACCAGCGCGCTCGCGCTGGCCGGCATCGCGGTGGCGAACATCCTGTTGCCGATGCTGGTCAAGCAGTACTTCCCGCATCGCACCGGGCTGGTCACCGGGGCGTACACGATGGCGTTGACCACCGGTACGACGGTGGCCGCTGCCGCCGCGGTGCCGGTGGCCCACGCCTTCGGCTCCTGGCGGGCGGGGCTGGGCGTGTGGGCCGGGATCGCGCTGGTCGCCGTACTGCCGTGGCTGCCGGCGGCGCTGCGCAGCCGCACCGCCACGCGCCGGGCGGCCCGGGGGGCCGCGACCGGCGGGTCGGTTGTCCGGCCCGCCCGCACCCGGCTCGGCTGGGCGATGGCCGTCTACTTCGGCGCGCAGTCGCTCAGCGGGTACGCGATCATGGGCTGGTTGGCCCAGCTGTTTCGGGACTCGGGTTTCCGTCCGCAGGACGCCGGCCTGCTGCTCGCCGGGGTGACCGCGCTCGGCGTACCGATCGCGCTGCTGATGCCGACGCTGGCCGGTCGGCTGAGCAGCCTGCGTCCGCTGGTGTTCGCGCTGACCGCCGCCTCGACCCTGGCCTATCTCGGCCTGGCCCTGGCGCCCCGGGACGCGGCGGTACTGTGGGTGGTGCTACTCGCCTTCGGCCAGGGGGCGTTCCCGCTCATCCTGACCACCATCGGCCTGCGGGCCCGCACCGCCGACGGGACGGTCGCGCTGTCGGCCTTCGCGCAGAGCACGGGGTACGTGATCGCGGCGCTGGGGCCGCTGCTGGTCGGCATCCTCTACGAGGCCACCGGAGGCTGGACGGCGCCGCTCGGTTTCCTGCTACTCGCCCTCGCGGTGCAGACGGGTGCGGGCATGATGATCGCTCGTCCCCGCTACATCGAGGACGAGCGTTGAGCCTGCCGGAATCAGGAGGAGGCCGGCGTGGGGTCGCCCGCCACCGCCTGGTCGACGGTCGGGTAGGTGTGCAGTACCTCCACCAGGCCGCTCACCTCAAGGATGCGCAACACCCCGCGCTGCGGCGCGGCCAGGCGCACCACGCCACCGGCCTCGTCGCAGCTGTTCTTGGCCCGGACAAACACCGACAGGCCGGTGGAGTCGCAGAACGAGACCTCCGACAGGTCGAAGACGAGGCGGCTGCGCCCCTTGTCGAGCAGGTCGGTGATCTGGTCCTGCAACTGCGGTGCGGTGGCCATGTCCAGTTCGCCCGCGACCGCCACTACGACCACGTCACCGCGCTGTTCCGTGTGCACCGTCAAGGACATTCGCCAGACCTCCTGTTTATCGGTGGAACGGTATCCCACCAAAGCCCCGGTACGCAGAACGGGCGCGGATCGGGTGGCCACCATCATTCCCTTGCCCTGGGGCAAGTAGTTCCGGGGTCTCCGGTGATAGAGTCCGGCCGGTCCAGGTCGAGGGGGTTATGTCATGGCGCTGAGCACTGACGAAAGCGGCCGGCTGGCCGACCTGCTTACCAGCCGGGTCGATCGGGTCATCCAACGGTGGACCGAGGTCGTCGGCGAGCAGTTGCGCGGCCGGCTCAGCCAGGCCGAACTGCTCCGGCAGGTGCAGGAGCTACACCGCGCCCTGGTCGACGCCCTCGGCAAGGGCGCGGTCGACCTGGCCGCCGAGGAGGCCACCGAGCTGCGCGCGGTGCTCGCCGAGTTGTCCCGGGGGCAGGCCCGCCAGGGCTTCTCCGCCACCGAGACCGCCACCGGTGTCTTCGCCCTCAAGGACGCCCTGTTGAGCGCGATGGAGGACGACCAGAGCACCCGGACGCTGCGCGACTACGTCGCCTTCGCCGCGATGGTCGACCAGATGGGCCTGTTCACCTTCGAAAGCTACGTGCACACCCGGGAGGGCCTGATCGCCGACCAGGCCGAGCAACTGCTGGAGCTGTCCACCCCGGTGGTCAAGCTCTGGGAGGGCGTGGTGGCGGTGCCGCTGGTCGGCACCCTCGACTCGGCCCGTGCCCAGGTGGTGATGGAGCGGCTGCTGCAGACCCTGGTCGACACCGGCTCGCCGTACGCGATCATCGACATCACCGGCGTACCGGCGGTGGACACCCAGGTCGCCCAGCACATCCTGAAGACCGTGGTGGCCGCCCGACTGATGGGCGCCGACTGCATCATCTCCGGCATCCGGCCGCAGATCGCCCAGACCATCGTCGCGCTCGGCATCGAGTTCGGCGACATCGCCACGAAGGCCAGCCTCGCCGACGCGCTGCGGCACGTGCTGCGGCTCACCGGGGTCGAGTCCGGCCGCCGCCAGTCACGTCGGGAGGCGTGATGGAGCGCGTGCCGATCCTCAAGATCGGCGACATCCTGCTGGTCTCCATCCAGGTCGACATGTCCGACCAGACGGCGGTCGCGCTCCAGGAGGATCTGGCCGAGCGGATCGTCGCCACCGGCTGCCATGGCGTGATCATCGACATCACCGCGCTGGACATCGTCGACTCCTTCGTCGGGCGGATGCTGTCCACCATCGCCTCGATCTCCCGGGTGCTCGACGCGGAGACGGTGGTCGTCGGGATGCGCCCGGCCGTCGCCATCACCCTGGTCGAGCTGGGCCTGTCGCTCAACGGGATCCGTACCGCGTTGAACGTCGAACGGGGGATGGAACTCATCGCGGCCGAGCGTGACCACGACCGCCACGATGAGTTCGACGACGGTTCGGACGTCGAGCCGACGGCGTCGCCGTGACCAGCGGCGTCGACCTGAGCCGGCCGCAGGCGCAGACGGTCGGCAGCGACGAGGACGTGGTACGGGTACGCCAGTTGGTGCGTACCGTCGCGGTGGCCGTCAAGTTGTCCCTGGTCGACCAGACCAAGGTGGTCACCGCCGCCAGTGAACTCGCCCGCAACACCCTGGTCTACGGCGGCGGCGGCACCGTCGAGGTGACCGCCGTGGACAACGGCCGCCGACCCGGCATCACCATCGTCTTCGCCGACTCCGGGCCCGGCATCGCCGACCTGGAACTGGCGTTGACCGACGGATACACCACCGGCGGTGGCCTCGGCCTCGGTCTCAGCGGCGCCCGGCGGCTGGTGGACGACTTCGACATCCAGACCGCCCCCGGCCAGGGCACCCGGATCACGATCACCAAGTGGTCCCGGTGACCGCCCAGCCGGTTGCCGATCGGGGCACCTGGTTCCGGGTGGAGAGCGGCAGTGCCGGCAGCGCGGTGCGGCGGGCCGCCGAGCGGTTGGGCGGGCAGTTGGGGCTGCCCGACGGCCGGATCGCCGACCTGGCCATCGTCGCGGCCGAGTTGACCAGCAACCTGATCAAGCACGCCGAGGACGGCGTGCTGCTGCTCCGGCCGGTTCGCCGCGAGTTGGACGCCGGTGTGGAACTGGTCGCGGTGGACTCCGGGCCGGGCATGGCCGATCTCACCGACTCCGCCCGCGACGGTCACTCCACCACCGGCACCCTCGGTATCGGACTGGGGGCGATCGTCCGGCAGTCCAGCTGGTTCGACGCGTACTCGCGACCGGGTCGGGGAACGGTCATCGCCGTGCAGGTGTTGGCCGACCCGGAAACCGAACGGCCCTGGGTCGGCGGGCTCACCCGCCCGCTGACCGGTGAGCCGGTCAGCGGGGACGGCTACGCCTGGCGGGTCGTGGGCGAACGCCGACAGGTGCTGGTCACCGACGGTCTGGGGCACGGCCCGCTGGCCGCCGCCGCCTCCGACGCCGCGCTCACCGCGTTCCGGGCCGCCCCCGCGTCGTCCCCGGCCGACGTGGTCGGCCACCTGCACCGGGCGTTGTCGCACACCCGTGGCGCGGCGCTCGCCGTAGCCGAGCCGGATCCGGCTGCCGGGCTGCTGCGATACGCCGGGCTGGGCAACATCGCCGGAGTGGTGACGACCCGAGACGGCCGGCAGCGTGGGCTGGTCTCCCTGCCCGGCATCGCCGGGCACCAACGCCCGACGATCCGGCAGTACGACTATCCGTTCGACGCCGACAGCCTGCTGATCATGCACAGCGACGGCGTCGTCGACCGTTGGCGACTCGCCGACTACCCCGGCCTGGTGGGCCGGTCGCCGCTGGTGGTGGCCGCCACGCTGCTGCGGGACGCCGGCGTCCGGCGCGACGACGCCGGCGTACTGGTGGCGAGGTCGTGGCCATGAGCTACGAACCGCTGTTGCGGATGGCGCTGCGGGTGGAACAGGACATCTTCGTGGTGCGCCAGCGGGGCCGGGAGGTCGCGGCGGCGGTCGGCCTGGAGCACCAGGACCAGGTCCGGATTGCCACCGCCCTGAGCGAGGTCGCCCGCGACCTGCTGCGTGCCGTCGGCGGAGCCGATGTGGCGTTCGGCATCACCGCCACCCCGGACGGGCGGTGCCACCTGCGAGTCGACCTCGACCCCGTCGGCCCTTTGGTCGACGGGCGGTACGAGCCGCAGTCGGGCGCGGTGGCGCGTCTGGTGGACACGTTGAGCGTGGTGGCCGTGGCGGGGGATACGGTCGTGAGGATGTCACGGCGTATCCCGGTCACCGCGCAGGCGCTCACCGCAGAGCGTCTCGAGCAACTGCGCGCCCAGGTCGGGCAGAGCGTGCCCGGCACGGTGGAGGAGGAACTCGCCACCCAGAACTCGCAGCTGATCGCCGCCCTCGACGAGGTACGCAGCCAACGCGACGAACTGGCCCGGCTCAACGAGGAACTGGAACAGACCAACCGTGGTGTGCTGGCGCTGTACCACCAGCTCACCGACGAACTGGAAGAAACCAACCGGGGCGTGGTGGCCCTCTACGCCGAGTTGGACGAGAAGTCGGCGCAACTGCGCTCGGCGAGCGAGTCCAAGACCCGCTTCCTGGCCAATGTCAGCCACGAACTGCGGGCACCGGTGACCGCGATCATCGGGTTGGCCCGATTGCTCACCGACTCCGCCTCCGACCCGCTCACCCTTGAGCAGGAGCGCCAGGTCGGTCTGATCCGGTCGTCGGCCTCGGACCTGCTCTCGCTGGTCAACGAGTTGTTGGACCTGGCCAAGGCGGAGTCGGGGCGGATCGAACCGAACTGGACCGACGTGGATCTGCGGGCCGTGTTCGGTCAGCTGCGCGGCACTCTCCGGGCGCTGCGTACCGCCTCCGAGGTGGAGTTGGTGGTGGAGGAGCCACCGGCGCCCGCCACCGTACGCACCGACGAGGTGCTGCTCGCCCAGGTGCTGCGCAACCTGCTGCACAACGGCCTGAAGTTCACCAGCCGGGGCGAGGTACGGCTGCGCGCCCAGCGGGACGGCGACGGCTGGAAACTCCTCGTCTCCGACACCGGATCGGGCATTCCGGCGGAACTGCACGAGCGGGTGTTCGAGGAGTTCTACCAGGCGCCGGGGCCGGCCCGGGTCGGCGGCACCGGCCTCGGCCTGCCGTACGCCCGGCGGCTGGTGACCCTGCTCGGCGGCACGCTCGAACTGTCCAGTGTGCCGGGTCAGGGCAGCACCTTCACCGTCTCGCTGCCCGCGAACGGAATATGACGTGGACGCCCCGCCGACCGTGCTGGTGGTCGACGACAGTCGCACCAAGCGCTACCTGCTGGTGAGTTGGCTGACCCGGGCCGGGTTCACCGTGGTCGAGGCCGAGAGCGGAAGCGAGGCGCTGAGCCGGGTCGTGGTGGATCCGATCGATCTGGTGGTCCTCGACGTGCGGCTGCCGGATCTGAGCGGATTCGAGGTCTGCGAACGGATCAAGTCGATCCACCCGGCGTTGCCGGTGATCCACGTCTCGGCGCACGCCATCGACACGACCGACCGTGCGCAGGGCCTCACCAGAGGCGCGGACGCGTATCTGGCGGAGCCGATCGAGCCGGAGGAACTCGTCGCCACCGCCTACGCGGTGCTCCGCTACTACCAGGCGCGGCAGCGTGCCGAGCTGCTCGCCGAGCGGCTCACCGGGCTGGCGGACACCACCGTGGCGGTGCACGCGGCGCCGAACTTCACCCGGCTGCTGGAACAGGCGGCGGCGGGGGCTGCGGAGATCTTCAAGAGCCCCGCCGCGGTGGTCGCCGAGACCTTCGACGGTGACTGCCTGGCCGGGGTCTGTGCCGGGCCCGGTGCGCCGGCCCGGGTGGTGCCGTGGACCGTCGACGACAGCGGGACACCGATCGGCGCCACCGTCCGGGTGCAGGACCCGGCCGACTGGGCGCTTGTCGACTGGCCGTCGGACGACACGGTGACGGTGGCCGCCGCCCGGCTGCGCGACGACCGGGCCCCGCTCTACGTCGTGGTGCCCACCGCCACGCAGACCGCCCGTACCCCGGTGCTGCGCCAGTTGGCGCAGGCGGTCGCGTCCGCGGTCGAGGCGCAACGGTCCTTCGACGAGGAGCACCGGATCGCGGTGACCCTTCAGCGCAGCCTGCTCCCGCAACGCATCCCGGAGATCGCCGGGCTGGATCTGGCCGTCCGTTACGAGCCGGCCAGCGCCCGCACCGAGGTGGGTGGCGACTTCTACGAACTGGTGATGCTCGACGGTCACCTGCTGTTGGCGATCGGCGACGTCGCGGGCCACTCCCTGCACGCCGCGACCGTGATGGCCGAGCTGCGCCACGCAGTGCGGGCGTACGCGGTCGAGGGGCACCAGCCGGGTCAGATCCTGCACCGGGTCAACGAGCTGATGCGTACGCTGCTCCCCAACGAACTGGCCACCATCTGCGTGCTGCTGCTCGACCCGGCCACCGGGCGGGTCCGACTGGCCAGTGCCGGCCACCTGCCGCCGTTGATCAGCCTGGACGGCAAGACCGACTACGTGCACCACTCCGCCCCGCTGCTCGGGGTGCGGGCGCCGCGCCCCGCCGACCTGGAGTTCGTCTTGCCGCCCGGGGCGACGATCGTCTTCTACACCGACGGGCTCATCGAGCGGCGTGACGTCAGCATCGACGAGGGACTGAACGCGCTGGCAACCAGCTCGGCTCGGGTCGACGCCGATCTCGACCGGTTCTGCCAGCGGTTGCTCGCCGAACTGGCCCCCGAGGAGATCCAGGACGACGTCGCCGTCGTCGCCCTCCGCCGCCACTGAGCGGAAAGGAAGGGCACCTTATTAACGCCTCAGGTAGTACCGGGGCCCCCTGTTAACAGTCTGGCCGGCGGCGATGTCGCCCACTGGCAGGGACGCTGAGGCGGGAGTACCGTCGGATACGGCGCCCTACGCGTCACGTCGAGGTCGGCACTGCCGCGCGAAAAGCTCTGTCCTCCCCGGCGCCGGATTGAAGGTGGCAACCTCTCCGGCCCTCCAATCGCCCTTAGCCACGGCAAGGACCGAGTCTGCGATGGACGATCTGCTGCGATTCGACTATCACGACGTGCGACCCGGCACCCGGTACGTGAGCCTGACCGGTGAGGCCGACCTGACCACCGCTGACCAACTCCAGCAGGATCTCGGGCGCCTGCTGGCACCCCAGTGGGTCACCCACCTGAGGCTCAATCTGACGGCGCTGCGGTTCCTCGACTGCGCCGCGCTCTCCGCCCTACTGCAGGTCAGGGAAAAGGCCCACGAGCATGGACAACAGGTGACCATCACCGCCGTCCGGGGCGGACCGGCGCGGGTCATCGCACTCAGCGGAGGCGCCCGACTCCTGCACCGCCCACTGGCCACCCCGGCGGTCTGACCATCCGCGCACGCTGGCCGTACGACCGCTCGAAGTAGCGGTGCTCGGTCGGCGTGCGCGCCGCAGGCCGTGCCCGCGACCCGGGCCCGGCCGGTGGCCGCCTGACCGTCGGGTATCGATCGGGGTCTTGACACCCGCTATTCACTGAGCGAATAGTGGGCGGGTGTCCACTCCGCACGTCCTGCTGGGTCTGCTCGCCAGCGGCACCAAACATGGGTACGAGTTGAAGCGAGCCCATGACCAGCGGCTGCCGCAGGCCCGTCCACTCGCGTTCGGGCAGGTCTACGCCACCCTGGGTCGCCTGCTGCGGGACGGCCTGGTGACCCCGGCCGGCCAGGATCGCCTCGCCGGCCCCGACCGCATGGCGTACGCGCTGACCGAACAGGGGCGGGCCACGCTGGATCAGTGGCTGGGCACCGTCGAACCACCGATTCCGTACGTGAACAGCACCCTGTTCGCCAAGGTGGTGGTGGCTCTGCTGGTCGCCGACACCGACCGGGCACGGGGTTACCTGATCGCGCAGCGCCGGGCGCACACCGAGCGGCTGCGCGAGCTGACCGCGTTGAAGACGGCGCCGTCGGCGACCGTGGCGGACATCGTCGGGGCCGACTACGCCATCACCCATCTCGACGCCGACCTGCGGTGGTTGCAGACCACCTTGGAGCGGGTCGCCGACTGGCACCGGGAGGTGCACTCGTGACGCAACTCCACGCTCGCGGTCTGGTGAAGTCGTACGGGCCGACACCCGCGCTGCGCGGCCTCACGCTCGACATCGCCGAGGGCGAGATCGTCGCGGTGACCGGGCCGAGCGGCTGCGGCAAGTCCACCCTGCTGCACTGCCTCGCGGGCATCCTGCGCCCCGACGCGGGCGAGGTGACCTGGCGCGGCCATCGGATCGACACCTGGTCCGAGGCGGCCCGGTCCCGGCTGCGGCGTACCGAGTTCGGCGTGCTGTTCCAGTTCGGTCACCTCGTCGCCGAGTTGACCGGGGCGGAGAACGTCGCGCTGCCGTTGTTGCTCGCCGGCACGGGGCGGCGAGCGGCCCGGACGGCGGCGCTGAACTGGCTGGACCGGCTGGGCGTGGCGGAACTCGCCGACGTGCGGCCCGGCGAGATGTCCGGCGGCCAACAGCAGCGCTGTGCGATCGCGCGGGCACTGGTGACCGAGCCGAGGGTGCTGTTCGCCGACGAACCGACCGGCGCCCTCGACACGGTCACCGGCGAGCAGCTGCTCACCCATCTGGTCCGGCTCGCCGGTGAGCAGCGGACGGCGGTGGTGCTGGTCACGCACGAGCCCAGAATCGCCGCGTACGCCGATCGCGAGATCGTCATGCGGGACGGCGTGATCGACCACACCGGCCTCGGCCTGGACGCTCCACTCGCCGGTGGTCTTCGGTGAGTCCCGGCACGCTGGCGCGGCTGGCCGTGGCCGGCAACCGCACCGATCTCGCCCGGATGGTGCTGACCGCGCTGAGTGCCGCCCTGGCCACCCTCGTGGTGCTGGCTGCGCTGACCGTCCTGGCGATCGAGAAACCGCCCGGCCCCGAAGGGACGCAGTCGGAGCAGTACACCAACGCCCTGCTGCGGGAGCCGGGGTTGCGCGGGGGCACCGCGTTCGCGCTGCTGCTGCTGACCATCCCGGTGCTGGCGCTGGCCGGGCAGTGCGCCCGGCTCGGTGCTCCGGCGCGGGATCGGCGCCTGGCCGCGTTGCGGCTGGCCGGTGCGACCCCGGGGCAGGTGACCCGCCTCGCGGCGCTGGAAACCGGGCTGGCCAGCCTGCTCGGCGCCCTCGCCGGGCTGGCCGGATACCTGGTCGGCCGGACGCTTCTGCACCGGCCGGACGGCGACGGCCGACTCGCCCTACCGACCGACGTGCTGCCAGCGGTGCCGGCCCTGGCGGTGGTGGTGCTCGCGTTGCCGGCGATCGCCGCGCTCGCCACCGCCGTGATGCTGCGCGGGGTCACCACCACGCCACTCGGGGTGGTCCGCCGGGCCGGTCGGACCGGCGCGCCCCGCCCCTGGCCAGCACTGCTGGTCGGGCTCGGTGTGCTGGCAGCCGCCCTGTTCGAGCCCGTTCGGGAATCGCTCGGGCCGGCGCTGGATGCCTGGCTGGCCCTGGTGGTCCTGGTCGTCGCCATCTCGGCCGTACTGGGGGTGGTCCTGGGCACCGGGACGATCTCGTACCTGGTCGGGCGGTTGCTGCACCGGTACGCCAGCAGCCCGGCCCGACTACTGGCCGCCCGCCGGTTGACCGACGACCCGTGGGCCGGCAGCCGGACCTTCGCCGCGTTGCTGGCGGCGCTCGTCTTCGGCGCCGGTGCGGCGGCGTTCCGGGCCTGGTTCCAGCTCAGGGACCAGCTCGAACGGGAGCAGAACCAGGTGGCCGGCTTCGCCGACTTCCAGCCTGATTCGTTCTACCTGCGCACGATGGACCTGGTCGATCTGGCGGTCGCACTGGCGGTGACGGTCGCCGCCGCCGGCCTGATCGTGATGGTGGTCGAGGGGATCAGCACCCGACGCCGGGCGTACGCGGCGCTGGTGGCGACCGGGGTACCCCGGACCACCATCGGCACCTCGATCCTCTGGCAGGTGCTGGCGCCGGTGGTGCCCGCCGTACTGAGCGCACTGGGCGCCGGATACGTCATCGGCCGCATGCTCATGGGGGACATCGCCTCGGGCGGCCGGACCGAGGAGGTGTGCCGGGCCTCGGCCGAGCTGTGTCAGGACCCGGTCGCCCGCCAAAACTACGTCGAGTTCGTGCAGGTCGACCAGGTGGTGAGCGCTCCGGGCGTACCGCTGGGACAGTTGGCGCTGCTCGGCGGCGGCGCGGTGGTCGCGGTGCTGGCCACGGTCGGCGTGGGATTGCTCTTCCTGCGATCGAACACGGCGGTGGAGGAGCTGCGGGCCACCTGAGCCCGGTGCCGAGGCTCAGGCGGTGTTGGCGCGCAGGTAGGTCAGCGCGGCGAGCACCCGCCGATTGCTGTCGTCGTCCGGCGGCAGGCCGAGCTTGGCCAGGATGTTGCCGACGTGTTTGCCGATCGCCGCCTCGGTGACGTGCAGCCGGGCGGCGATGGCCAGATTGGACCGCCCCTCGGCGACCAGCACCAGCACCTCCCGCTCGCGTGCGGTGAGGGCGGCCAGCGGGTCGCGGGGGCGGTGCAGCAGGCGACGGACCACGTCCGGATCGACCACGGTGCCGCCGCCGAGGACGGTACGCAGGTTGTCGACGAACTCGGTGACCTCGGCGACGCGGTCCTTGAGCAGGTAGCCGACCCGCCGGCCGTCGGCGCTGTCCAGGAGGGCCGAGGCGTACTCGGGCTGCACGTGCTGGCTGAGCACCACCACGGCCAGGCCGGGCTGCTCGCCGCGTAGCTCCACCGCCGCGCGCAGCCCGTCGTCGCGGTGGCCGGGTGGCATCCGGATGTCGGTCACCACCAGGTCGGGCCGGTGTCGTCGGGCGGCGGCGAGCAGCGCCGGGGCGGTGTCGACGGCGTCGAGCACCGCGAAGTCGAACCGGGCGAGCAGGGCCGTCAGCCCTTCCCGCAGCAGCACCTCGTCCTCGGCGAGCACGACCCGGATCATGCCGACCACGGTAGTTCCACCCGCAGCACAGTGGGGCCGCCCGGCGGGCTGGACAGCAACAGTCGCCCATCGGCGGCGGCGACCCGGTCGGCGAGCCCGGTCAGGCCGCTGCCGCGCGCCGGATCCGCGCCACCCCGACCGTCGTCGGTCACCTCGACGACCAGCACCCGGCCGGTGTCGCTGAGCCGCACCTCGACCCCGGTCGCCGCAGCGTGCCGGGCCACGTTGCCGAGCGCCTCCGACACCACGAAGTACGCCGTCGTCTCGACCGCCTCCGGCAGCGGGCGTGCCAGGTCGGTGTGCACCCCGACCGGGACCGGTGATTCGTCGGCGAGTTCCCGGACCGCGCCGGCCAGTCCCAGATCGGTGAGACTCTGCGGGCGGATGCCCCGGACGATCTGTCGCAGCAGCACCATCAGGCCCTTGGCCTGCTCGTGCGCGGCGTCCAGCGGCCTGGCGGCCGGGGAATCGTCCGGCACGTCCAGCCGGGCCAGGCCGATCTGGAGACCAAGGTTGGTCAGCCGGGGTTGGGCAGCGTCGTGCAGGTCACGCTCGATGCGCCGCCGCTCGGCCTCGTACGCGTCGACCAGCCGGGCGCGGGACCGGGTCACCTCGCGCAGCGCCGTCCCGTCCGGAGCGGCCCACAGCAGCCACCGGGCCACCGCGCCCTGGGCCGCCGCCAGCACGCCGACCGCGTACCACAGCACCGGCAGCAGCAGCACGCCGACAATCGCGTACGGTGCGGCCTGCGCGGGTGTCTCGGCAGTGGCCCAGAGCACCACCACCTGCTCGCCCGGACCGACCACGAACGGGCTGGCGATCAGCAGCAGCACCATCAGCACGATGAGGGTGAACAGCCAGTAGACGGCGGGCACGACAGCACCGAGGAAGAACAGGTACGCCGCCTCCCGCCAGGCCGCCCCCGTGGCGTACCGGGCGGCGAGCCCGCGCCAGGGCGCCGGGGGTAGCGGTCGGTCGTCGACGAGGCCGAGTCGGTACCGCTCGACGGCCGCCACCGGCACGGCGAGCAGCGGCGCCAGCAGCAGGACGGTCAACGCGACGACATTGAGGAACACGGTGAGTGACAGCGACATGGGCCGACCCTGGCGTGCGGCGTTGGTCGCGGCGACGAGTGGAGCCAGCACCACGAGCGGCCCGAGCGAGAGTACGCCGGCCAGCGGCACACTGGTCAGGAGGTAGGCCAGGGCGCGCCACGGCCAGCCGGTCAGCGGATACCGGCGGCGGCGCAGGGCCTGGGCGAGATGGGTCGGTGCGGCCGATGTCATGCCGGGAACGCTAGTGACGCGGCCGGGTCCACCCCAGCCGACTGGATCCACTTTCGCGGGTATACCCAGCCCCACCATTGCCGGTCGCCAGCCGCCAGCATGGTCGCGGCGGCCATCTGAGCCGCGGCCTCGGTGACCAGACGTGTCACCGAGGCCGCCGGTCTGCCGGTGGTGCCCGGTCGAGGTCAGGCGCGGTCGAGGCGGTCCAGGATCCAGGCGTTGATGAAGGCTTCCTCCCGCCAGGCGTCGTAGCGCCCGCTGGGCCCGCCGTGGCCGGCCTCCATCTCGGTCTTGAGCAGGTAGTCGCCCTGCGGTGCGGTGGCCCGCAGCCGGGCGATCCACTTCGCCGGCTCGTGGTAGAGCACCCGGGTGTCGTTGAGGCTGGTCATCGCGAGGATCGCCGGGTATTCCAGCGGGGCGACGTTCTCGTACGGCGTGTACGACTTCATGTAGGCGTACACCTCCGGGTCGGCCAGCGGGTTGCCCCACTCCTCCCATTCGGTGACGGTCAGCGGCAGCGACGGGTCGAGGATCGTGTTGAGCGCGTCCACGAACGGCACCTGCGCGACGATGCCGGCGAAGGCGTCCGGTGCGAGGTTGGCCACCGCGCCCATCAGCAGGCCACCGGCCGAGCCGCCCCGGGCGACCAGCCGGTCCGGAGCCGTCCAGCCGGCCTTCGCCAGGTGCCGGGCGCAGGCGACGAAGTCGGTGAAGGTGTTCTTCTTGGCCAGCATCTTGCCGTGGTCGTACCAGCGGCGGCCCAGTTCGCCGCCGCCACGGATGTGGGCCACCGCGAAGACCACCCCACGGTCCAGCAGGGACAGCCGGCCGACCGAGAACCAGGGGTCCATGCTGGCCTCGTACGATCCGTAGCCGTAAAGGACGCAGGGCGCGGAGCCGTCGCGTGGGGTACCCCGTCGGTAGACCAGCGAGATCGGCACCCGCGTGCCGTCGTCGGCCAGCGCCCACTCCCGCTGCTGCTCGTAGTCCTCCGGCTGGTAGGCCCGCCCGTCCGGCCCGGGCAGCACCGGCCGGCGCCGCAGCAGCGTCAGCTCGCGGGTCGCCACGTCGTAGTCGTACACCGAGTCGGGGATGATCAACGAGGTGTAGCGCAGCCGTAGTCGGTTCGTGCGGTATTCGGGGTTGGCGTCCAGGCCGACGGTGTGCAGCGGCTCGGGAAACTCGATGTCGTTGCCGTCGCCGCCGTCGAGCGGCAGCACCCGCAGACCGGTCAGGCCGTTGCTGCGCAGGGTGACGACCAGGTGGTCGGCGAAGGCGTCCACCGACTCCAGCCGGGTGCCGGGGGAATGGTCGATCAGTGGCACCCAGTCGCCCGGCGCGTCCACCGAGGTGTACGCCAGGGCGAAGTCCTCGGCGCCGTCGTTGTGCAGGATCAGGAACCGGTGTCCGTGGTGCTCCACCGAGTACTCGACGCCCTGCCGGCGCGGCGCGATCACCGCCGGCTCGCCGGTCGGGTTGTCGGCCGGGATGACCCGTACCTCGCTGGTCAGCTTGCTGGCGATGTCGATCAGGATGAACCGCTCCGAGCGGGTCAGCTCGACCCCGACCCAGAACCGTTCGTCGTCCTCGGCGTGCACCACCACGTCGTCGGTGGCGGCCGTGCCGACCAGGTGCCGCCAGACCCGGTGCGGTCGCCACGCCTCGTCCACGGTCACGTAGAACAGCGCGGTGGCGTCGGCCGACCAGGCGGTGCCGTAGAAGGTGCCGGGAATCTCGTCGGCCAGCAGATCGCCGCTGGCGAGGTCCTTGATCCGCAGGGTGAACCGCTCGTCGCCGGAGAAGTCCGTGGAGTACGCCAGGAAACGCCCGTCGGGGCTGACGTCGAACGCGCCCAGCGAGAAGAAGTCGTGTCCCTCGGCGAGCAGGTTGCCGTCGAGCAGGATCTCCTCGCCGTCCAGTGGGGCGCCGTCGGTGCTGATCGGGGGCGCGGTCTCGCCGTCGCGGACCGCCCGGCGACAGTGCACGCCGTACTGCTGGCCCTCGACGGTGCGGGTGTAGTACCAGTGCTCGCCCTTGCGGGTCGGCACCGACAGGTCGGTCTCCTGGGTACGCCGCCGGATCTCCTCGAACAACTCGGTACGCAGCCCGGACAGGTGCGCTGTTCGCCGTTCGGTCCAGGCGTTTTCGGCGTTGAGGTAGTCGATGGTTTCCGGATCGTCCTTGGCGGCCAGCCAGGCGTACTCGTCGACGACGGTGTCGCCGTGGTGGAGGCGTTCGGTCGGTACCCGCTTCGCCACGGGTACGGGGGTCTCGGTGGTCACGGCGCCACGTTACCGGCCCTGCTGGTCTCCGGGGCGATGCAAATGCCTTCCGAATAGTTCGAACACATGTACGATCGCGGCATGGTGCCAGCACGTACCACCGGCGCGTCCGGTGCCCTCGACATCACCCACCGACTGATCGAGATCTGTGGTCCGCGCTTCGCCCGGTTCGCCGGACCGGCCGACGAGGTGGCCGGCCGCGCCGCCCGTTGGGTGGCGGTCCCGGGTGGCGCCCACGCGGCGGCCCAGGTGCTCCAGTTGGCCGCTCGACACGACCTGACCGTGGTGCCGCGCGGCGCCGGCACCAAGATCGACTGGGGTGCGCCGCCCGAGCGGGTCGACATCATGCTCGACACCGGGCGACTGGCCGGCATCGGGCATCAGTCACCCGGTCCGGGCACGGCCGAGGTCGGCGCTGGCACGCCCTTGCGCGCGGTGCAGGCCACCCTGGAACGCACCGGTCAGCGGCTCGCGGTGGACGCGCCCTCGCCCGGTGCCACCGTGGGTGGGGTGCTCGCCGCCGACGAGGCCGGCCCGCTGCGGCACCGGCACGGCACCGCCTGCGACCAACTCGTCGGCCTGCGTTACCTGGCCGCCGACGGCGAGTTGACCGAGGCCGACGGCGGGGCGTCCGGGCTGGCTCAGGCGCGGCTGCTGTGCGGCTCGGAGGGGGCGCTCGGCGTACTGGTCAGCGCGACCCTGCGGGTGCAGCCCATGCCCGCCAGCCGGGTCTGGGTGACCCGGCCGGTGTGGACCCCGCTCGAGGTGCACGACCTGATCCGGGCGGTGCTCGCCGCCCGCCTCGATCCGGCCGCGATCGAGCTCGACCTGCCGGCCGGCGCGGGACCCCGGCCGCAGTGGGACCGCCGGGCCGCCGCGATGGCTCGCCATCCGTCCATGACCGGTCGGGCAGCGGCCGGCCCGGCGGGCGCCGGTTGCCTGGTGGTGTTGCTGGAGGGTGGGCCCTCCGACGTGGCGGAGCGCAGCGACCGGCTGGTGTCGCTGCTCGGCGCCCGCGCGACGGTGGCCCGGTCGGCCCCGTCCTGGTGGCGCAGCTATCCGTTCGCGCCCGGCGACACCGCGTTGCGGCTGGAGGTGCCCATCACCGATCTGCACGCGGCGGTGTACGCACTGCGCGACGCCGCCGGGGCGCCCATCCCGGTTCGCGGCTCGGCCGGTCTCGGTGTGGTGCATGCCGCCCTGCCCGGCGCGCTGCCGCCCGACCGGGTGGCGGCGATCCTGGCCGCCGTCCGCAGCGTGCTGCTCGCCCGACAGGGCCGATGCGTGGTGCTCGCCGCGCCACCCGCCGTCCGGCGGGCCGTCGACCTCTGGGGCGAGCTGGCCGGCCTGGCCCGGCTCCGCGCGGTCAAGCAGCACCTCGACCCCGCCCACCGGCTCGCCCCCGGCCGCCTTCCCGGCGGCCTCTGACCCGCCCGGCGCTCAGGCGGCGGATCGGAGCGGGTCACACGGCGGTGTCGTTACGCAGGACGAGGATGGCGATGTCGTCGCGGGGCTCCTCCACCGAGAAGTTGATCGCGGTGGAGCGTAGCCGGGCCGCCACCACATCCGCCGGGTAACCGGCGAGCGGGGTGGCCGCGTCGCGCAGCCGGCTGGTCCCGAAAAGCTCCCGGCCCCGGCGGCGCTCGGTCACCCCGTCGGTGTAGAAGACCAGGCAGTCGCCTGGGCCCAGGTTGATCTCCGACGTCGGGGAGCTGATTCTGTCGAGCAGACCGAGCGCGGTACCGCCGGTGCCGACGAAGCTGGCCGGGCCGCCGCCGGAGCGTAGCAGCAACGGCCGGTCGTGCCCGGCCAGATGCAGCCCGACACCGAGCCGGTCGCCCTCGCCGGGGCCGACCACGGCCAGCGCCAGCGTGCAGTAGCGGCCGGAGCCCCGTTCGACAAGCGTCTCGTTCAGCCGGGACAGCAACTCGGGCAGCGGTTTCCCGTCTCCGGCCAGTACCCGGATCACGTCCCGAACCAGCCCGGTCACCGCGGCGGCCTGCACCCCCTTGCCGGAGACGTCGCCGATCACCACCAGCCAGCGCCCATCCGGCAGCGGCACCACGTCGTAGAAGTCGCCGCCGACGTCGGCGTCTCCGCCGGTCGGCACGTACTCGGCGGCGAAGCCGATGCCCTCCACCGGCGGCAGCACCGGGGGCAGCAGCGACTGTTGCAGAGTCTGGGCTATGCGTCGGCGTTCCGCGTGGATCCGGGCGTTCTCGATGGCCAGGGCCGCCCGCCGGGCCACGTCCTCCAGCACCGCGATCTCGTCCGGGTCATGCCGGTGCCGCTGGTGTCGTCCGACCGCCAGGGTGCCGAGGCGCTGGCCCCGGGCGATCAGCGGTACGGCGAAACCCTCCATCGGCGCGCCCAGCGGTGTCTGGGTGCCGTTGCGGCTGGCCTCCCGCAGCCGGGCCTGGATCGAGTCGGGACCGGCCTCCCGCAGGGTGGCGTGCAACTGCGGCAGCATCGCCTCGTCCGCGTGACTGGCGGCGGCGAGGCGGAGCCGACCCCACTCGTCGGTGGTGTGCACCGCGCACCACTGACCGAGCCGGGGCACCACCAGCTGCGGGATGAGCGCCATGGTCAGCTCGACGTCCAGCGACTGGGCGAGCAGTTCGCTGGCCTCGGCGAGGAAGGTGAGCCAGGCCTGCCGGCGTACGTCGGCGCGGCGCAGCCGGTCGTTCTCCAGGTGCAGCGAGAGCCGTTCGGCGGTCAGCACCGCCAGCGGACGGGCGTACGCGGTGGGCGCGGCGTCCAGTTCCAGCTCCCCGGCGTACGGGCGATGCACCGCCAACGGCACCCGGAGCAGATCGTTGCCGGCCCGGGGCTGCCGGCCGTAGCGGGCGAGCACCTGGGTGCCCTGCCCGTCGCCACGATCCAGCCGCACCACACCTCCGGCGGCACCGACCATCTCCGCCACCCGGGTGAGCAGGTTGCTGGCGAAATCGGGCAGTGGATCCTCGGCGTACGGGTCCGGGGTGGTCTGCATCAGAGTGCTCATCGCCCCGGCGCTGGGAGCGGCGTTCTGTCCGGCGCCGTCCGGGTCGCTGGCCGGCACCGTGGACCCGTCCGGCTGCCGCCCGTCGGGGCTGCGCCGGTCCAGCCGGAACCACACGCCCTTCCCGGTGGGCAGGTACGTGGTGCCCCAGCGGCTGGCGAAGTGATCGACGAGCAGCAGTCCTCGCCCGCGTTCGGCGACCTCGGTGATGTCCGTCGCCACGTTGCGTACGCCGACCGTCAGGTCGTCCACGGGGCCGGAGGCGAAGTCGGACACGGTCACGGTCAGGCCCGCCCGATCGGCGGTCACCTCGACGTCCAACTCGGTGCGGGCGTGCTCGACGGCGTTGGTGGACAGCTCCGTGGTCAGCAGAAGTGCCTCGTTGAGCAGTTCGTCCAGGTTCGCCTCGGCGAGGACGGACCGCACGACCGCCCGCGCGGCTGCCGGGGTACGACGGTCGGCGGGCAGCCGGACCCGTCGTACATGATCGTCTGGGCCTCTGGTCGCCGCGGGCCCCGCCTCCGCTGACACCCTCGTATCCTCCACCGACACCCGGCCAGTGCCAAGCCGATCAGGTGCCGGGTCCGCATCCGTGGCGGCGGTGCGCCGTGGCGGTTTCGAGGTCACGGGGACAATGATGGGGTGGCCGGCGCAAGCCGGTGGACCCCGAGGTGAGCGAGGAATGATGACCACGGCGAAACAGTCGGTGACCGCCGAGATCAGCGTCGCCGACCACGAGGCGGTCCTCACCGAGCTGGCGGAGGCGTTGCGGCGGGTCCGCGGCGGTGACCTCAAGGTCAGGCTGCCCCGGCGCTCGGGCGCGGCCGGTGAAGTGGCGGATGCCTTCAACGACGTGGTGTCGCTCCAGGAGCGGCAGCATCTGGATCTGCGGCGGATCAGCCGGATCGTCGGTCGGGACGGCCGGCTGACCGAGCGGCTGGACGAAGAGGGCTTGGACGGCTCGTGGGCGGAAGGCCAGCGGGCCGTCAACTCGTTGATCGACGACCTGGGCCGGCCCACCACCGAGATCGCCCGGGTCATCGTCGCGGTCGCCGACGGCGACCTCTCCCAGCACATGGCGCTGGAGATCGACGGCCGTCCGCTGCGGGGCGAGTACCTGCGGATCGGCCGCACGGTCAACACCATGGTCGACCAGCTCTCGTCCTTCTCCAACGAGGTGACCCGGGTGGCCCGGGAGGTGGGCACCGAGGGCAAACTCGGCGGCCAGGCCGACGTACGCGGCGTCGCCGGCACCTGGAAGGACCTCACCGACTCGGTGAACACCATGGCGTCGAACCTCACCGGGCAGGTGCGGTCGATCTCCCAGGTGGCCACGGCGGTGGCGAAGGGTGACCTGAGCCAGAAGATCACGGTGAGTGCCCGGGGTGAGGTCGCCGAGCTGGCCGACACCATGAACTCGCTGACCGACACCCTGCGGCTCTTCGCCGAGCAGGTGACCCGGGTGGCCCGTGAGGTGGGCACCGAGGGCAAGCTCGGCGGTCAGGCCGAGGTGCCCAACGTGGCCGGCACCTGGAAGGACCTGACCGACAGCGTCAACTCGATGGCGTCCAACCTGACCGCCCAGGTGCGCAACATCGCCCAGGTGTCCACGGCGGTCGCCCGGGGCGACCTGTCGCAGAAGATCACCGTGGCGGCGCAGGGGGAGATCCTCGAACTCAAGGACACCGTCAACACGATGGTGGACCAGTTGTCGTCGTTCGCCGACGAGGTGACCCGGGTGGCCCGTGAGGTGGGCACCGAGGGCAAGCTCGGCGGCCAGGCCCAGGTGCGCGGCGTCTCCGGCACCTGGCGGGACCTGACCGAGAACGTCAACCAGCTCGCCGGCAACCTGACCAGCCAGGTCCGCAACATCTCCCAGGTGTCCACGGCGGTGGCCAAGGGCGACCTGTCGCAGAAGATCACCGTGGATGCCCGGGGCGAGATCCTCGAACTCAAGGACACCGTCAACACGATGGTGGACCAGTTGTCGTCGTTCGCCGACGAGGTGACCCGGGTGGCCCGTGAGGTGGGCACGGAGGGCAAGCTCGGCGGTCAGGCCCAGGTGAAGGGGGTCTCGGGCACCTGGCGGGACCTGACCGACAACGTGAACTCGATGGCGTCGAACCTGACCAGTCAGGTCCGCAACATCGCCTCGGTCACCACCGCCGTGGCCAAGGGCGACCTGTCCCAGAAGATCACTGTGGACGCCCGGGGCGAGATCCTGGAGTTGAAGAACACCGTCAACACGATGGTGGACCAGTTGTCGTCGTTCGCCGACGAGGTGACCCGGGTCGCGCGGGAGGTGGGTACCGAGGGCAAGCTCGGCGGTCAGGCCCAGGTGCGCGGAGTGGCCGGCACCTGGCGGGACCTCACGGACAACGTGAACTCGATGGCGTCGAACCTGACCAGTCAGGTCCGCAACATCGCGCAGGTGTCCACGGCGGTGGCCAAGGGTGACCTGTCGCAGAAGATCACGGTGGACGCGCAGGGCGAGATCCTGGAGTTGAAGAACACCGTCAACACGATGGTGGACCAGTTGTCCTCGTTCGCCGACGAGGTGACCCGGGTGGCCCGGGAGGTGGGTACCGAGGGCAAGCTCGGCGGTCAGGCCCAGGTGAAGGGGGTTTCCGGCACCTGGCGGGACCTGACCGACAACGTGAACTCGATGGCGTCGAACCTGACCAGCCAGGTCCGCAACATCGCCTCGGTCACCACCGCGGTCGCGAACGGCGACCTGTCCCAGAAGATCACCGTGGACGCGCAGGGCGAGATCCTGGAGCTGAAGAACACCGTCAACACGATGGTGGACCAGCTGTCCTCGTTCGCCGACGAGGTCACCCGGGTCGCGCGCGAGGTCGGCATCGAGGGCAAGTTGGGTGGTCAGGCCCAGGTGAAGGGGGTCTCCGGCACCTGGCGGGACCTGACCGAGAACGTCAACCAGCTCGCCTCCACCCTGACCACCCAGTTGCGGGCGATCGCCCGCGTCTCCACGTCGGTGACCCGGGGCGACCTGACCCAGCGGATCGCGGTCAAGGCGCAGGGCGAGGTCGCCGAGCTGAAAGACAACATCAACCAGATGATCGTCACCCTGCGGGAGACCACCCACAAGAACGCCGAGCAGGGCTGGCTCGACTCCAACCTGGCCCGCATCGGTGGACTGCTGCAGGGCCAGCGTGACCTCGGCGAGGTCTGCCGGATGATCATGATGGAGGTGACCCCGTTGGTCGACGCGCAGCTCGGCGCGTTCTTCCTGGCGGACAACTCCGAGGGAGTGATGCGGCTGCGGCTGACCGCCTCGTACGGCTACGTGTCCCGGGGCCACGACGTCACCTTCGGGCCCGGCGAGGGACTGGTCGGGCAGACCGCGCTCTCCCGCCGTACGATCCGGGTCGGCGCCGTGCCGGACGGCCGGATCACGCTCCGTTCCGGGCTGGCCGACACCCCACCGGCCGACCTGGTCGTGCTGCCGGTCCTGTTCGAGGGCGAACTGCTCGGCGTGATCGAGTTCGCCAGCGTGACCCCGTTCTCCGAGCTGCACCTGTCCTTCCTGGAGCGGCTGGTCGCCACCATCGGCATCGCGGTCAACACCATCCAGGCCAACCGGCGTACCGAGGAACTGCTCGCCCAGTCGCAGCGGCTGGCCCACGAGTTGCAGGAACAGTCGGCGGAGTTGCAGCGCACCAACGCCGAACTGGAGGAGAAGGCGACCCTGCTGTCCGAGCAGAAGGGCAACATCGAGACCAAGAACCGGGAGATCGAACTGGCCCGGCTCGGTCTGGAGGAGAAGGCGCAGCAGCTCACCCGGGCCTCGGCGTACAAGTCGGAGTTCCTGGCGAACATGAGCCACGAACTGCGTACGCCGCTGAACTCCCTGTTGTTGCTGGCCCGGTTGCTCGCGGAGAACTCGGAGCAGAACCTCAGCCCGAAGCAGATCGAGTTCGCCCGGACCATCCACAGCGCCGGATCCGACCTGTTGCGGCTCATCGACGACATCCTCGACCTGTCCAAGATCGAGGCTGGGCGGATGGACGTGGAACCGACCGAGATCCGGTTCGCGGAGATCCGCAACTACGTCGAGCAGGCCTTCGCCCCGCAGGCCGAGGAGAAGGGCCTGGACTTCCAGGTACGGGTGGGCAAGGACCTGCCGCCCGCGGTGGTCACCGACGCCCAGCGACTCCAACAGATCCTGCGCAACCTGCTGTCCAACGCGGTCAAGTTCACCGACAACGGTGCGGTGACGCTGCGCATCTCCCGTGCCCCGGAGAACGTGGTCTTCGACGTACCGGCGCTGATCAACGCCCGACAGGTGATCGCCTTCACGGTGATCGACACCGGGATAGGCATCTCCGACGACAAGCTGTCACTGATCTTCGAGGCGTTCCAGCAGGCGGACGGCACCACCAGTCGCCGCTACGGCGGTACCGGGCTGGGATTGTCCATCAGCCGGGACCTGGCCCGGCTGATCGGGGGCACGATCACCGTCAGTTCGGCACCCGGCCAGGGTTCGACGTTCACCCTCTACCTGCCCGAGGTGCTCGCGCCCGACGCCGTGGTGGCGCCGGCACCACCGTCGCCGCAGCGGGCCGGCCTGCCGTCGTCGCTGCTGATGCCACCGGTGGAACTGCTGCCGCAGCCGGAGGTACCGAAGACCCGCCAGTTGGACGGCGCCACCGTGCTGATCGTCGACGACGACGTGCGCAACGTGTTCGCGCTGACCAGTGCGCTGGAGCTGCACGGCATGACGGTGCTCTACGCCGACAACGGCAGTGACGGCGTACGCCTGCTGGCCGAACATCCGGAGGTCGACATCGTGCTGATGGACGCCATGATGCCGGACCAGGACGGGTACGAGACGACCCGACAGATCCGGCGTAACCACCGGTTCGCGGACCTGCCGATCGTGTTCCTGACCGCGAAGGCGATGCCCGGCGACCGGGAGTCGGCGATCGCGGCGGGGGCGAGTGACTACATCACCAAGCCGGTCGACCTGGACGAGCTGATCGAGTTGATGGGCTCCTGGATCAGTGGCAGCCGTACCGAGGAGGGCTCGTGACGCAGGTGGCGAAGGCGCTACTGGTCGATGACCGCCGGGAGAACCTGATGGCCCTGGAGGCGATCCTCCAGGGGCTGCCGGTGCAGTCGGTCGCGGTGGAGAGCGGCGAGGCCGCGCTCAAGCAACTGTTGGTCGACGACTTCGCGGTGATCCTGCTGGACGCGCAGATGCCGGACATGGACGGCTTCGAGACGGCCAGCCACATCAAGCGGCGGGAGCGTACCCGGCACGTACCGATCATCTTCCTGACCGCCGCCGATCGGGATGCGCAGCTGGCGTTGCGCGGCTACGCCGTCGGCGCGGTGGACTACCTGACCAAGCCCTTCGACCCCTGGGTGCTGCGGGCGAAGGTGTCCGTCTTCGTGGAGTTGTGGACCAAGACCCGCCAGTTGGCCGCCCAGTCGGAGACGGTGCGCGAACGCGACGCCCAGTGGCGCCTGCTCACCGACGCCGTCGACGAGGCCACCACCCTGCTTCGTACCGCCGACCGAAACCCCGACGCAGTCCCCCAGGCCCTAGCCACCCTGGAACAAGCCCGCTGGGGCCCCACCCCCGACTAGATCCTGTCTAGCGGATCTTGTTGGTCGGGACGGCGGATAGGCCGATCGAAGTTCGACGAGTCGAGCAAGGCGAGCATGTCGTACCTGGCCGCCTGGCCGCCTGGCCGCGCCAGTGCGTGCGCCGTTGAGGCCGCGCCCGTCCTGGCGGCGTTGCTCGTCCACGCCGCGCTCCAACCACGCTGGTCGGCCGCCCTCTCCTCGTCGCGGATCTTGGTACGAGATGGCCCCCATGGAGGCCGTTTCGTACCAAGATCCGCGAGACACAACCTAACCCCCACCCCACCCCCCGCCGCCCCACCCCTACCGCCCCGCGATCTTGCACTTTGTGTCGCACCAAGTCGGCACAAATGCCGCATATGGGCGACACAAAGTGCAAGATCGCGTGGGCGTGGGCGTGGGCGTGGGCGTGGGCGTGGGTTAGGTGGTGGGGGCGTCGTTGCGGATCATCAGGGCGCTGCGGAGGCCGGTGATGTCCAGGACGCGGAGCAGGAACTCGCCGACGTTGGTCAGGACGAGCAGGCTCTGGGCGTGGCTGGCCTTGCGGCTGAGAACGACCAGCGTGCCGAGGCCCTGGGAGTCGCAGAAGGTGACCCCGCCCAGGTCGAGCACGATCCGGGGCGGCGGCTCGGCGAGAACCTCATTCACGACGGTCGACAGCTGGGCGGCCGTGAGCATGTCGATCTCACCAGCGAGGCGGAGCACAGCTTCGTCGCCCGTCCGGTGTACGGTGATGGACAGTTCGGCACGATCCACCGGGTCAGCCTATCGCGATCTCGAACCTCTGGCCTGTTGAGGCGAGCCGGCTCGACCCAGCGTGCCGCAGGTGAGCCTGGTAACCCCGATCCGGGGTGCCTGCCGACCCTCCGGTCGACGCTGACACAATGGCGGCATCGTGACCGAGGTGATTTCCGCCGGATCCGACCGCTACCCGGTCGACGCGCCGGCCTCAGCGGCCCTGTTCGACCGCGCTTGCGCCATCGTGCCGGGCGGGGTGAATTCCCCCGTGCGTGCCTTCCGGGCGGTCGGTGGCACCCCCCGCTTCATGGTCCGTGGCGAGGGCCCCTGGCTGCACGACGCCGACGGGCGGCGCTACGTCGACCTGGTCTGCTCGTGGGGCCCGTTGATTCTCGGCCACGCTCACCCCGAGGTGGTCGCGGCGGTCCAGGCCGCCGCCGCCAACGGCACCAGCTTCGGTACGCCGACCCCCGGTGAGGTCGAGTTGGCGGCCGAGATCGTCGAGCGCACCCCGGTCGAGCAGGTCCGGCTGGTCAACTCGGGCACCGAGGCGACCATGTCGGCGATCCGGCTGGCCCGGGGTTACACCGGTCGCTCGAAGATCATCAAGTTCGCCGGCTGCTACCACGGGCACGTGGACGCGCTGCTCGCCGCCGCCGGCTCCGGCGTGGCCACCCTCGGCCTGCCCGACTCGCCCGGCGTCACCGGCGCCGCGGCCAGCGAGACCATCGTGCTGCCGTACAACGATCTCGCCGCGGTCGAGGAGGCGTTCGCCGCCGAAGGCCAGCACATCGCCGCCGTGATCACCGAGGCGGCGCCGGGCAACATGGGCGTGATCGCCCCCCGGGACGGCTTCAACGAGCAGTTGGCCCGGATCGCGCACGCGCACGGCGCACTGCTCATCATCGACGAGGTGATGACCGGCTTCCGGGTGTCCCGCTCCGGCTGGCACGGCCTCGACCCGGTCGACGCGGACCTGTGGACGTACGGCAAGGTCATGGGTGGTGGGCTGCCCGCCGCGGCGTTCGGCGGACGCGCGGAGATCATGTCGCGGCTGGCCCCGGCCGGCCCGGTGTACCAGGCCGGCACCCTCTCCGGTAACCCCCTCGCGTGCGCGGCCGGCCTCACCACGCTGCGGCTCGCCGACGAGGCGCTCTACCGCAAGCTGGACGACACCGCCGCCGTCGTGGGCAAGCTCGCCGCCGACGCGCTGGCCGCCGCCGGGGTCCCGCATCGGCTGTCGTACGCGGGCAGCATGTTCTCGATCTTCTTCACCGACGCCGACGTGCTCGACTACGACAGCGCCCGCACCCAGCAGGTGCCCGCGTTCAAGGCGTTCTTCCACGCGATGCTCGCCGCCGGGGTGTACCTCCCGCCGAGCGCGTTCGAATCCTGGTTCGTCTCGGCGGCGATCGACGACGTCGCCCTGGAACAGATCGCCGCCGCCCTGCCGGCGGCGGCCAACGCAGCGGCAGCGGCGGGTACAGGGGGGTAGCGGTGAGCGCGAGGAGTGAGCCGGTTTTGCGAGCCCCGCAGTCGCGAACTAAGGGGGCACAGCGGTGAGCGCGAGGAGTGAGCCGGTTCTGCGAGCCCCGCAGTCGCGAACTAAGGGGGCACAGCGGTGAGCGCGAGGAGTGAGCCGGTTTTGCGAGCCCCGCAGTCGCGAACTAAGGGGGCACAGCGGTGAGCAAGACGGTGGTCCACGTGCTTCGGCACGGTGAGGTACACAACCCGGACGGCATCCTCTACGGCCGGCTGCCCGGGTTCCGCCTCAGCGAACTGGGTGTCCAGATGGCCAAGGCCGCCGCGCAGGGGCTCGCCGACCGGGAGGTCGTGCACGTCGTGGCCAGCCCGCTGGAGCGCGCCCAGCAGACCGCCGAACCGATCGCCGCCCAGTTCGGGCTGCCCGTCGGGGTGGACGAGCGGCTGATCGAGAGCGCCAACTGGTTCGAGGGCAAGCGGGTCTCGCCCGGCGACGGCTCGTTCCGCGACCCGCGCAACTGGTGGGTGCTCCGCGACCCGGTCACCCCCTCCTGGGGCGAGGCGTACCGGGTGATCGCCGAGCGGATGTTCGCCGCCCTGCACGCCGCCCGGGTCGCCGCCGAGGGCCGCGAGGCCGTGCTGGTCTCCCACCAACTGCCGATCTGGACGCTGCGCCGGCACGTCGAACGCAAGCGGCTCTGGCACGACCCGCGCCGCCGCCAGTGCTCGTTGGCCTCGCTGACCACCTTCCACTTCGACGGGGCAAAAATCGTCGGCATCGGGTACTCCGAACCGGCCGCGCACCTGGTGGCGATGTCGCCGACCGCGCGGACGGCCAAGGGAGCCTGAGATGGCCGTCCGCGGATGGGCCCTGGGCCTGCTCGCCGTGACCGTCGCGGCGGCCCTGACCGGCTGCACCGGCGACGGGCGCGAGGCGGCCTGCGACAGTGCCGGCGGCATCGTCGAGTGCAGCGCGGAGCAACGCTCCGGCGCCCCCAGCATCGCCGGTGAACTGCTTGCGGGCGGTTCCTACGACGTGGCCGGCCAGCGTGGACAGGTGGTCGTGGTCAACTTCTGGGGCTCCTGGTGTGCGCCCTGCCGGGCGGAAGCCGACGACCTCGAAGGCACCTACCAGGCGACCAAGGAGTCCGGGGTCACCTTCCTCGGCATCAACGTGCAGGACAGCCGGGACAAGGCGATCGCCTTCGAGGAGGCGTACGGGGTCAGCTACCCGAGCATCTTCGACCCGGGCAGCCGGCTGGCCCTGGCCATGGACATCCCGCCGAACACCATTCCGGCCACCGTCGTGCTCGACCGGGAGGGCCGGATCGCCGTGGTGATCCGGGCGGCGGTCCGGCAGGACGGTCTGCAACCCATCGTCGAGCGGATCGCCGCGGAGTCGCCCGCGACGGCCGGCCCACGCTGATGGGCGAGACGTTCCGGCAGCTCGCCCTGTCGGGTCCGCTGCTGCTCGCGGTGGGCGCGGCGGCCCTGGCCGGGCTGGTCAGCTTCCTGTCCCCCTGCGTGCTCCCGCTGATGCCCGGCTACCTGTCGTACGTCACCGGCCTCGCCGGCACCGACCTCGAAGGCCGAAGTGAAAGGAAGGGCCCCCCGTTAACGCCTCCGGTAGAGGAGGGGGCCCTTGTTAACACCTCCGGCTCGGCCGGCGAAGCGAACGGCGTCGACGCGACGGCGGGCGGCGCTGGCGTTGGCACCGTGCTGCGGGAGGAAGCGCCCAAGGTCGGCGTCGCGGTGAAGGGGCGGATGCTCGCCGGGACGCTGCTCTTCGTCGCCGGCTTCACCGTCGTCTTCGTCTCCACCGCGATCATGTTCAGCACCATCGGCCGGGTCTTCTTCGACTACAAGCGGCCGCTGGAGATCGTCATCGGCGGGCTCGTCGTGCTGCTCGGCCTGGGCTACCTCGGTGTGCTGCCCGGTCTCCAGCGTGAACTGCGGATCAACCGGCTGCCCTCCGCCGGCCTGCTCGGCGCGCCCGTACTCGGCGCGGTGTTCGCGCTGACCTGGGTGCCGTGCACCGGGCCGACCCTGGCCGCGGTGCTCGGCATGGCCGCCACCAGCGGGCAGACCGACCGGGCGGTGGTGCTGGCCGTGGCGTACTGCCTCGGGCTGGGGATCCCGTTCGTCGTCTTCGGGCTGGGCTTCAATCGGCTGCTCGGGGTGTTCCGCGCGATCCGGCGTAACAGCCGCTGGGTCACCCGGATCGGCGGCGTCCTACTGATCATGATCGGCCTGGCGCTGGTCACCGGCGGCTGGACCAACGTGGTGATCTGGTTGCAGACCACCATTGGGGTGGGCGATTTCCAGGTGAGCATCTGATGACCGCTGTGGACGAGCGGCCGGCGGCACCGGCCGAGGCGCCGCGGCGCCGCCCCAACCCGCTGCTCGCCCTGGCGCGCAACTCGTGGCGGCAGCTGACCAGCATGCGTACCGCGCTGGTGTTGCTCTTCCTGCTCGCGGTCGCCGCCATCCCCGGCTCGGTGCTGCCACAGCGTGGCGTCAACCCGGAGGACGTACGCGACTTCTTCACCGCGTACCCCGAACTGGCGCCGTGGCTGGACCGGATCGGTGCGTTCGAGGCGTTCAGCTCGGTCTGGTTCTCCGCGATCTACCTGCTGCTGTTCACCTCGCTGATCGGGTGCATCACGCCCCGGCTGGTCGACCACGTCCGGGCGCTGCGGGCCCGGCCGCCGGCCGTACCGAAGCGGCTCGGTCGGCTGCCGCAGCACGCGGTGGTGCCCGCGCCCGACGGTGGCGTGGCGGCGATCGCCGAGACGCTGCGGCGTCGGCGGTGGCGGGTGGTGGTCCGGGGCGACGAGGTCTCCGCCGAGAAGGGCTACCTCAAGGAGACCGGCAACCTGATCTTCCACGCCTCGATGGTGCTGCTGCTGGTCGGCGTCGCGCTCGGCTCGTGGTACGGCTGGCACGGCAACCGGCTGCTCGTCGCCGGCGCGGACCACGTCTTCTGCAACACCCGCCAGCAGTACGCCGAGGCGAAGCTCGGCCCGCGCGTCGGCGACGACCTGCCCCGGTTCTGCATGCAACTGGACGAGTTCGACGCCCGCTTCCTGCCGACCGGCCAGCCGTCGTTCTACAACGCGAAGGTGACCGTGGACGAGAACGGCGGCGCACCCCGCGCGGCGGAGTTCTCGGTCAACTCGCCGCTGCGCCTCGACGGCGCCAACGTCTACCTGCTCGGGCACGGGTACGCCCCGGTGATCCGCTACACCGATCGGTTCGGCCGCAGCGCGACCAGCGCCGTACCGTTTCTCAGCAACGGTGACATCGGGCTGACCAGCGAAGGGCTGGCCGCCTTCCCGGACGCCAACGTCGACCCGGAGACCGGCGAGCGGAACCGGGACCTACAGGTGGCCTTCGACGGCCTGTACCTGCCGACCGCCCCGCAACAGCCCCCGTTCACCCGTTCCGAGCACCCGACCGAGCAGAACCCGCTGCTCGGCCTGGTGGCCTATCGGGGCAACCTGGGCCTGGACGCCGGCATCCCGGGCTCGGTGTACCAGCTCGACCAGCGCCAGGTGCGTAACGGCCGGCTCACCGAGATCGGTACGAAGGAACTGCGGCCCGGGGAGAGCTGGACCCTCGACGACGGCAGCAAGGTCGAGTTTCTGGGCTCCGAGTCGTACATCGTGCTTTCCGTGCGCTACGACCCGGGCACGAACCTGCTGCTGATCAGCTCGGTCGGCCTGGTGCTGGGGCTGATGGGATCGCTGTTCGTCCGGCGTCGACGGGTCTTCGTCCGGCTGTTGCCGGCGGGTACGGTCGACCCCGCCAGTGGATCTCCGACGAGCGGTAGTAGTTTGGTCGAGGTGGGTGGCCTGCCCCGTACCGAACATCCCGGCTTCGCCGACGAGTTCGCCCAACTGGTGGCGGCGCTGCGCGACGACCGGCCGGCGGTCGAGGCCGAAGCCGCCCCCGGCGCGCGAGAAGGAGCCGAGTGATGTCCGTACTCTCCGACCAGGTGGTGTCGTTCACGGCACTGGTGTACCTGCTGGCGATGATCAGCCATGCGGTCGAGTACGCCCTCGGCAACTCGCGGGCCAGGGCCGTGGCGGCACCCGCCCGCGAGCTGGTCGGTGCGGCGGTCGGTGCCGGTGCCGTCGCGGTGGCCGAGCGGGACGCCACCGCTCCCGCCGTCAGCGGGGCCGAGCGCACCGCGCGGCGGGCCGAGCTGGCCGGCCGGATCGGGGTCGGGTTGACCGCGCTGGGCGCGGCGTTGCACCTGGTCGGGCTGGTCACGCGCGGTCTCGCCGCCGACCGGATGCCCTGGGGCAACATGTACGAGTTCGTGCTCACGGTCTCGTTCATCGGCGTCGCCGCCTGGCTGGTGGTGCTGGTGAAGGTGCCGTCGCTGCGCCGGCTCGGACTGTTCCTGACCCTGGTGATGGTGCTGCTGGTGGCCACCGCCGAGTTGGTGCTCTACACGCCGATCGTGCCGCTGGTGCCGGCGCTCAACTCGTACTGGTTCATCGTGCACGTGTCGACCATCGTCTTCGCCTCGGGGCTGTTCCTGCTCGGCGTGGTGCCGGCGGCGGCGTACCTGATGCGGGCCGGGTACGAGCAGGGCAAGCGCAGTTTCCCGTACACCCTGGCGAAGCGGCTGCCGGAGGCGGCCAGCCTGGAGCGACTCACCTTCGTACTGCACGCCTTCTCGTTCCCGATCTTCACCTTCGCGGTGATCGCCGGGGCGATCTGGGCCGAGGCGGCCTGGGGCCGGCCGTGGGGCTGGGACCCGAAGGAGACCTGGGCCTTCATCTCCTGGGTGGTGTACGCCGGGTACCTGCACGCTCGGGCGACGCCGAGCGTGAAGCGCAACGTGGCCGCCTGGCTGGCCATCCTCGGCTTCCTGACGGTGCTGATGAACCTCTTCGGGGTGAACATCTTCTTCGAGGGCCTGCACTCCTACGGCGGCCTCTGACCTGGATTGGCCCGGGTGGCTGGGCACGGTTTTCCCGCGCTTCACCGTTTCGCTGGAGTGGCGGTAGCCGAGCCCACCCGATACCGCCAGCTCACCGGAACGGTGTTGATCTCGGGTCGAGGTGTCGGCCGCCGCGTGGGTGTTCCGGTCGATCAGGTCCGGAGGAAGGGCAGCAGCAGGGCGGTGAGTTCGGCCGGTTGCTCCTCGAAGAGCCAGTGGCCGCTGTCCTCGACCACCTCGCTGGTCACCGCGTTGGCGTACCGGCTGACCTGGTCGGACACCTGACGGCCGAGGCTCGCCTGGGCGCCGATGGCGAGCACCGGCATGGCCAGCTTCGACTTCCGGTACTCGGCGTTGTCGGCGACGTCCTGCCCGAACGCGCGGAAGCACTCGAAGCTCGCCCGCAGGTGCGCCTCGTCGCGCAGGGGCCGGGCGTACTCCTCGACGTCCGCCGCGTCCAGGCTGCCCTTGCGGATCATCAGTGAGTCGGTGAACCGGTCGACCCAGAGTGCCTCGCGGCCGGCGACGAGCTGCTCCGGCAGCCCGTTGGTCAGGCTGAAGAAGCCGAAGTTCCACACCGCCGGGCCGGCGGCCGTCAGCGCCGGGAACGTGTAGATGCTCTCGTCGGGGATGGGCGCCTCGCTGAGCACCAGCCGGGTCACCCGGTCCGGGTGAGCAGCGGCGTACGCGTACGCGACCATGGTCCCGACGTCGTGGCCGACCAGCCGGAGGTCGCGGTCCAGGCCCAGGCCGGTGAGCAGCCCGTGCAGGTCGGCGGCGAGGGTCTTCTTGTCGTAGCCGTCGGGCGGGGCGTCGCTGCCGCCGAAGCCCCGCAGGTCCGGCGCGATCACCTCGTACGACCGGCCCAGCTCCGGCAGCACGTGCCGCCACATGTACCAGGACTGCGGGTACCCGTGCAGCAGCACCAGCGTGGGGCCGCTGCCACCCCGGACGTAGTTCAGAGCCACGTCGCCGACCTGCGTCCGCTGCTCGGCGAAGCCCGCCGGGATCCGTCCGTCACCCATCGTCGCCCCCCTGGTCGGCGGCTCGACTACCCGGCCGAACCGGCTTCATGCCGCAGCGTGTTAACAAGGGGCCCCTGCTCTACCGGAGGCGTTAATAAGGTGCCCTTCCTTTCAATGTCACAGCACCCGGCGTGGGCACGTCGAAGGCGGGTAGGACAGACTTGCGGGCATGGCGGCTCGTGGGTTCCCGTACACCGATCTGAAGGACTTCCTGGCGGCGCTGGAGCGCGAGGGTGAGCTACGCCGCGTCGGCGTGCCGGTCGACCCGACGCTGGAGATCAGCGAAGTCGTCACCCGGACGGTCCGGGCGGACGGGCCGGCGCTGCTCTTCGAGCGGCCCACCCGGGGCGAGATGCCGGTGGCGATCAACCTGTTCGGCACCGAGAAGCGCACCGCGATGGCGCTCGGCGTCGAGTCGCTGGACGAGATCGGCAACCGGATCGGGGAGATGCTCAAGCCGGAACTGCCGGTGGGCTTCTCCGGCATGATGGGCGGCCTGGGCAAGGTGATGCAGCTCAAGTCGATGCCGCCGAAGAAGGTCAAGACCGCCCCCTGCCAACAGGTGATCTACCGGGGTGACGACGTCGACCTGAACCGGCTGCCCGGACTCCAGGTCTGGCCGGGCGACGGCGGGATCTTCCACAACTTCGGGCTGACCCACACCAAGCACCCGGAGACCGGCAAGCGCAACCTCGGGTTGTACCGGCTCCAGCAGCACAGCCACAACACCCTCGGCATGCACTGGCAGATCCACAAGAACTCCACCGCGCACCACGCCGTGGCCGAGCGGCTCGGCCAGCGGCTGCCGGTCGCCATCGCCATCGGCTGCGACCCGGTGGTCAGCTACGCGTCGAGCGCGCCGCTTCCCGCCGACATCGACGAATACCTGTTCGCCGGGTTCCTGCGCGGCGAGCGGGTGGAGATGGTCGACTGCCTGACCGTGCCGTTGCAGGTGCCGGCGCACGCCCAGGTGGTGCTGGAGGGCTACCTGGAGCCGGGCGAGCGCCTGCCGGAGGGGCCGTTCGGCGACCACACCGGCTTCTACACCCCGGTCGAGCCGTTCCCGGTGCTGCACGTCGAGGCGATGACCATGCAGCGTGACCCGGTGTACCACTCGATCGTCACCTCGAAGCCACCGCAGGAGGACCACGGCCTCGGCAAGGCCACCGAGCGGATCTTCGCGCCGCTGCTGCGCTTCCTCATCCCGGACATCGTCGACTACGACCTGCCGGCGGCCGGGGTCTTCCACAACTGCGCGATCGTGTCGATCCGTAAGCGGTACCCGAAGCACGCGCAGAAGGTGATGAACGCGATCTGGGGGGCACACATGATGTCCCTGACCAAGCTGATCGTGATCGTCGACGAGGACTGCGACGTGCACGACTACCGGGAGGTGGCGTTCCGCGCCTTCGGTAACGTCGACTACGCCCGGGACCTGCTGCTCACCGAGGGCCCGGTCGACCACCTCGACCACTCCTCGTACCAGCAGTTCTGGGGCGGCAAGGCCGGCATCGACGCCACCCGCAAACTCCCCAGCGAGGGTTACACCCGAGGCTGGCCCGAGGAGATGACGATGGCTCCCGAGGTCGTCTCGCTTGTCGACAAACGCTGGAAGGAGTACGGCATCTGATGGCGACCCCCGCCTCCGCCGCCGACAACCCCCGCGATCTTGCAGTTTCGGTCGCGGATTCGTCCGCTTCGCCCAGCTCTGTCCCGACGGAAAGTGCAAGATCGCGGGGGCGGGTGAAGGCGTTCCTCAGGCTCGTGGCGATCGAGCATTCGGTGTTCGCGTTGCCGTTCGCGTACCTGTCGGCGTTGACCGCCATGAATGTGAACGGGGGGCGGGTCTCGTGGGTCGATCTGCTGCTGATCACGGTGGCGATGGTGGGGGCACGGACGTTCGCGATGGCGGCGAACCGGATCCTCGACCGGCGGATCGACGCGCGTAATCCGCGTACCGCCAACCGGGAACTGGTGACCGGGGCGGTCAGCCTGCGGACGGCCTGGACCGGCGCGGGCGTGGCGCTGGTGGTCTTCCTGGCCGCCGCCGCCCTGCTCAACCCGCTCTGCCTGGTGTTGGCGCCACTGGCGGTGGTGCCGCTGGTCGTCTACCCGTACGGCAAGCGGTTCACCAACTGGCCGCACGCGATCCTGGGCGTGGCCCAGATGGTCGGGCCGGTCGGCGCCTGGCTCGCGGTGACCGGCACCTTCGCCGGCAGCGGCCCGGCCTGGCTGCTCGGTGCCGCCGTCGGCCTCTGGATCGGTGGCTTCGACCTGATCTACGCCTGCCAGGACGCCGAGGTGGACCGGCAGATCGGGGTGCACAGTGTGCCGGCCCGGTACGGGCTGCGGTTCGCGCTGCACGCCTCCACCGTCGCGCACGTGGTGACGTTCGCGCTGTTCCTCTGGTTCGGCGCGCTGGTCGGCTTCGGCTGGCTCTGGTGGATCGGACTGGCGCTGACCGCGGTCGCCTTCGGCTACCAGCACCTGGTGGTCAAGCCGACCGACCTGAGCCGGGTCAACCGGGCGTTCTTCACCGCCAACGGCTTCGTGGGTATCGCCCTGTTCGTCTTCGCCCTGCTCGACCTGGTGATCCGGCTGGGTCTGCGCCCCTGACCGCGACCGCGCCGCAGGTACGCGCGGCGCCGGTTCGAGTGTTAGGAGGGGGCCCTTTTACTACCAGAGGCGTTATTGAGCCGTAATTCAAACAGGTTGTGATCGTTGTCCTTGTATGGGTGTTACGGTACGGGATGCACGGCGGCTTTCCCCGCAGGCACAAGAGGATCTGCGTCGTCGGGCGGTCGCGGCGGTCAAG
>NZ_SJJR01000015.1 GCF_004331455.1 Micromonospora zingiberis | reverse complement strand
GCGTTCGTCCTGAGCCAGGATCAAACTCTCCAACAAAAACTTGAAAAGAAATCCCAGCAACAAACAAATGTTGCCAAAGGAATCCCCACCAGACCAAACCCACAAAGGCTCAGCCCAGCACGGGGTAAAAAATCTAACTTGGCACTGGCTTATCAAGCACCCTGTTGAGTTCTCAAAGAACAACCACACACCATCCGACAACCCACCAGGGCCACCATCCGGGGCATCCCACCCGCCGCTCTCGCGCCGGGCACTTTTACTACGTTACCCGGTGGTTTCTGCCGTGTCAAACCGGCTTGCGCCGCTTTGTCGCGCTTCAACCCATTTCTCCGGGCACCATGACCGAACCGGCTTGCGCCGCTTCTATCGTGGTTTTGGCAGGCCAGCCGCTGCGGTGTCCCGCTAGCGCGCCTGGTTCCCTGCCGGCGGTCAACCATACCCGGTCGGCTCCGCCTCGCCAAATCCGCCTCGCGGCGGGTTCGGGGCACCACCCGGTCCCGGCGTCGATGCGGACTGAGCCGCTCGCTCCGGGAGATCGACCTGCGCTCCGGCCTCCAGGTTTTTCGACCTGTTTCGTCCGTTCCGCGCTGGCAGAGAGAAAGTTACGCGCCCGGCGGATTGATCGTCAAATCCGCCGGGCGCGTTCCGCGTCACACTCCTTCGGGCGCCGCTTCAGACGTCCAGTTCCACGCCGGCGAACGACCTCTTACCCCGACGCAGCACCAGGTACCTGCCGTGCAGCAGGTCGTCGGGGCTGACCACGGCGTCGGCCGCGGTCACCCGGTTGTTGTTGACATAGGCACCGCCCTCGGCGATCACCCGGCGGGCCTCCTTCATGCTGGGGACCAGGCCGGATTCCTTGAGCAGGGCAGCCACCTCCGGAAGCTCGCCGAGGCGTACCAGGCCGGCTTCGGTGAGCGCCGCGCGCAGGGTTGCCGGCGACAGCTCCGCCAAAGAGCCCCGGCCGAACAGCGCCTGACTCGCGGCCACCACCTGGGCCATCTCCCGTTCGCCGTGCACCAGGGTGGTCAGCTCCTCGGCGAGCGCACGCTGGGCGGCACGCGACGCCGGACGCTCCGCCGTCTCCTTCTCCAGCGCTTCGAGTTCTTCGCGCGAGCGGAAGCTGAAGTAGCGCAGGTAGCGCCCGACGTCGCGGTCGTCGACGTTGATCCAGAACTGGTAGAACGCGTACGGGCTGGTCATCTCGGGGTCGAGCCAGACCGCGCCCCCCTCGGTCTTGCCGAACTTCGAGCCGTCCGACTTGGTGACCAGCGGCGTGGTGAATCCCTGCACCGGGCCGACACCCCGACGGCGGACGTAGTCGACGCCCGCGGTGATGTTGCCCCACTGGTCGGAGCCGCCGAACTGGAGCTGGCAGCCGTACCGACGGTGCAGTTCGTAGAAGTCGTTGGCCTGGAGGAGTTGGTAGCTGAACTCGGTGAAGCTGATGCCGCTCTCCAGCCGGGCCCGGACCACCTCCCGCGCCAGCATCTTGTTGACCGGGAAGTGCTTGCCCACGTCACGGAGGAACTCGACCACCGACATCTCGCCGGTCCACTCGAGGTTGTTGACCAGTTGGGCGGCGTTGTCACCGGTGTACGACACGAAGGGCGCGAGCTGGTCGCGGATCCGCTGGACCCAACCGGCGACGACCTCCGGCGGGTTGAGGGTGCGCTCGGCGCTCTCCTTCGGATCTCCGATCTGCCCGGTCGCGCCACCGACCAGCAGCAGCGGGCGGTGCCCGCCGAGTTGCAGGCGCCGTGCCGTGGTGACCTGCATCAGATGGCCGACGTGCAGGCTGGGCGCGGTCGGGTCGAAGCCCACATAGAAGGCGGCCGCCGGACCGTCGAGCAGAGCGCGCAGCTCGTCGGGGTCGGTGGAGTCCTGGATCAGGCCGCGCCACCGCAGGTCGTCGGTGAGGGAGTCCCGCCCGGCCGGCGGGAGGTTGCTGTCGGTCACGGTCACCGATTCTCCCCCATGCACCCCTCCCGGCCCTACCGGGTTCACGCAGGCCCGCCCTCGGTAGGCTGGACGCCGCCAAGATCGAGGAGGCCGCCATGGAGATACCCGAGTTCTCGGGTGGATTCTTCGCTCTGCTCGGCCTCGAGTTCGGTGAGGCCAGCGGTGACCGGGTCACGATCCGTTGGCAGGTACGCCCGGAGCTGCACCAGCCGTACGGCATCCAGCACGGTGGGGTCTACTGCTCGGTGGTGGAGACGGCGGCCAGCGTGGGTGGCGGCCTCTGGTTGGGTGAGCGCGGGCAGGTGGTCGGCGTGTCGAACCAGACGGATTTCCTGCGGGCCGTCAGCGAGGGCGAGTTGACCGCGGTCGGTACCCCGGTGCACCGGGGGCGCAGCCAGCAGTTGTGGCAGGTGGAGATCAGTGACACCGCCGGCCGGCTGGTCGCCCGGGGGCAGGTCCGCCTGCAGAACCTCTACCCTGGCGGCTGAGCATGGCCGACCCGCGATGCGGGTAGTCCCTTGATCCTTCAGCGCGGTTAGACGACTCTACGCAATGCCGGCTTTGCGGTAGATGACGGCTTTGGTAGCGATATGGTCGCGGCGATGACCAGGCCCACGACGCCCTCGACGTGAAGAAGCTCCTCGCTGCCTCGCTCGGCATCCTCTCGGCCGTCGGCGGCTTCGTCGACATCGGCGACCTGGTCGCCGCCGGTCAGGCCGGCGCCCGATTCGGCATGGCGCACTCCTGGGTGCTGCTGCTCGGCGTGATCGCGATCTGCGCGTACGCCGAGATGGCGGGACGGATCGCGGCGGTGACCGGGCGGGCGGTGTTCGACCTGATTCGGGAGCGGCTCGGGGCGCGCATGGCGCTGGTCAACCTGGTGGCGTCGTACCTGGTCACGGTGATCACCCTGGCCGCCGAGCTGGGCGGCGTGGCGTTGGCGTTGCAGTTGGCCAGCGGCGTGCCGTACCTGCTCTGGGTGCCGGTCGCCGGGGTGGCGGTGTGGCTGGTGCTGTGGCGGATCCGTTTCCCGGTGATGGAACGGGTGTTCGGGCTGGCCGGCCTGGCGCTGGTGGTCTTCGCCGTGGCGCTGTTCTGGTTGCCGACCGACTGGGCGGCGCTCGGACGCAGCGCGGTGACGATCGACGACGCCGGTCAGGGCTGGGGGGCGTACTGGTTCGTCGCGGTGGCGCTGTTCGCCTCCACGGTCAGCCCGTACGAGGTCTTCTTCTTCTCCTCGGGCGGGGTGGAGGAAAGGTGGAGCGCCGCGGACCTGGCCGACGCCCGGTTCAGCGTCCTGGTCGGCTTTCCGATCGGCGGCTTCCTCGCGCTGTCGCTGATCGCCACCGCGACGGTCGTGCTGAAGCCCGCCGGGGTGACGGTCTCCAACCTCGATCAGGTCGCGCACCCGGTCGTGCTGGCCTTCGGCGGGGTCGGGCTGGCGATCGCGGCACTGGCGTTCTTCGCGGTCACCTTCGGCGCCGCGCTGGAGACCGGGTTGTCCGCCGCGTACGCCGCCGCGCAGTACTTCGGCTGGCAGTGGGGCAAGCGGGTCAGCCCACGCGAGGCCGCCCGGTTCCACACCGTGCTGCTGGTCAGCGTGTTACTCGGGGTACTCCTGCTGCTCACCACGATCGATCCGGTCACACTCACCGAGTACATGTTGATCATCAGTGCGGTGGCGCTGCCGCTGACCTACCTGCCGATCCTGGTGGTCGCCAACGACCGCACCTACCTCGGTGACCGGGTCAACGGGCGGTGGCTCAACGTGCTGGGCGCCGTCCTGCTGCTGATCATCGTGGCCGCGGCGATCGCCGCCATACCGGTGGCCATCGGGACCAGAATGGGGCAGTGAGGATCCAGGTCAGCCGCGAGTTGCTCGACCGGCAACTCGTCGACGTCGACGGCCGGCTGGTCGGCAAGGTCGACGACGTGGAGTTCGCGCTCGACGCCCACGGGGTGCCCTACCTGCGGACGCTGCTCACCGGGCCGGGCGCGCTCGGGCTGCGGGTCGGTGGCCGGATCGGCAGGATGCTGGTACTGACCGCGGAGCGGTTCGTCACCGACCGGCCGATGGTGCCGCTGCGCATCCCGTACCGGCTGGTCGCCCGGGTCGACAGCGCGGTGTGGCTGCGGGTACGGGCCGAGGACCTGCCCACCTCCCCGGCAGAGGCGTGGCTGCGCCGCAACCTGATCGGCAGGATCCCGGGAGCCGGCCGTGCGGGCGGGTGAGCTGCTCGGCCGGACCGCGTACGACGAGCAGGGCCGGCGGCTGGGCCGGGTGGTCGATCTCGTGGTGCGTGGCGCGCCCGGCGGCCCGTTACGGCTGACCGACCTGGTGATCACCCGGCACTGGTACGGCCGGCTCAGTGGTCGGTTGATCGGTCCGGAACGCCATCCCTCCGGACCGTGGGCGATCCGCGCGGTCGCCCGACTGCTCGGCCGGCGCACCGTGCAGGTGCCGGTGCACCGGCTCCGGCTCGACCCGCCGGTGCCGGGCCTGCCCGAGGACGCGCCGCCGCGGTGAGCGGTCGCCGCGCTCAGCCCCGGCTGGCGTCGAGCACGCCCTCGACCGCCGTCGGCGCCTGCCGGCCGTCGGGTCGGCCATCCTGCGGCCCGCCGGTCCGGCCGTTCTGCGCCGCCGTTGCTTCCCCGTCCGCGCCGGTCGCCGCCGCCGGCCCGCTCGCGGTTTCCTGACCGACAGCGGCCGCCGGATCGGTCGCGGTTTCCTGACCGACAGCGGCCGCCGGATCGGCCGCGGCCGCCGGGTCGGGTGCAGGCTCGGCGGGACGCCGCAGCCGTACGCCGTCGATGGCGCGATCGTCGACCTGGGTGACCTCCAGGCGCCACCCGTCGACGGTGAGGTGTTCGCCGGCGGTGGGGATCCGGCCGAGGCCGGCGAGGATCAGCCCGGCGACCGTGGTGTAGTCGCCGTCCGGGCGTCCGGGCAGGTCCACGCCGATGTCCGGCAGGTCGTGCACCGGGAAGGTGCCGGGCAGCAGCAACGCGCCGTCGGCGTCGGTACGCACCTCGCGTACGTCCCGGTCGGTCTCGTCGTAGATCTCCCCGACGATCTCCTCGAGGATGTCCTCCAGGGTGACGATGCCGTCGACGGCGCCGCGCTCGTCCACGACCAGGGCCATGTGCTGGCGTTCCGCCTTGAACTGGCGCAACGCGTCGACCACCGACACCGAGTCGGGCAGCAACATCGGTGGCCGCACACACTCGTCGACGATCTGCTCGTCGCGGACGCCGACCAGATCCCGAAGGTGGATGACGCCGACCGTTTCGTCCAGGCCACCGTGGCGGACCACCGGCGCGCGGGAGTGCCCGGAGGCGGCCAGCACCAGCCGGGCCGCCTCGGCGGTGGTACCGCTGTCCAGGCAGAAGACCCGCAACCGGGGCACCAGCACGGCGCGTAGTTTCCGGTCGGCGATCTCCACCGCCCCGGCGATGATGGTCTGCTGCTCCTTGGTGAAGCCGTGGTTGCCGGCGACGATGTCGCGCAGCTCGTCGGGGCTGATCTCGTCCCGCTCGGGCTTCGGGTTCAGCCCGACCAGCCGGACCACCAGGTCGCTGGTGGCGCCGAGCAACCAGACCGCCGGCCGGGTGAGGCCGGCGAGCAGATCCAGCGGGCGGGCGACGAGCAGCGCCCACCGCTCCGGCACCTGCATCGCGATCCGTTTCGGGGCCAGTTCGCCGAAGACCAGCGTGACGAAGGTCAACCCCAGCGTGACCAGGACGATCGCGACCGGTTCGGCAGCTCGGCCGAACACCTCCAACAGCGGTACCAGGGGCCGGGCCAGCGACACCGCCGCAGCCGCCGAGGCGAGGAAGCCGGCCAGGGTGATGCCGATCTGGATGGTGGCCAGGAAACGGTTGGGGTCGCGGGCCAGTCGGGCCAGCACCGCTCCGGCCCGGCTGGTGCGGGCCAGGCGCTGGATCTGGCTGTCGCGCAGCGACACCAGGGCCAGTTCACTGCCAGCGAAGATCGCGTTGATGACGATCAGGACTGCGACCAGGGCCAGTTGGCTCCAGTAGCTGTGCACGCCCGGCTCTCCCTTGTTGGACCGCGCCCGGTGGCGCCGTCGGCGGAGGCCCCGCCGGCGTAGCGGTGCCTATGCCCACTCGTCCCGGCCGCGAATCATGTTCCGTGGGGGCGCTACCGTCCGGGCAGGTCGAGCACGTACGACTGCCCCTGCTGGCGGAATCCGATGCGCTGGTAGTAGGGGGCGAGCATCCCCGGCGGGCTGAGCACCCGTCGGAATCCGCGGTCGGTGAACAGGCTGCTGCGCCGGTAGACGAACTCGCCCGGGGTGAAGTCCCGGAACGGCGGGGTGACGTAGTCCAGGTCGACCTGGGCCACGCCGTCGCCCGCGTCGTGGGCCAGTACCACCCCGACGACCTCGTCGGCGCGGACCACGAGGAAGGCCGAACGGCCGGCCAGCCGCGTGGGATGGAAGCCGGGGTTGAACCGGGCGATGTCGGCGGCGTGCACCCGCAGCGTGTGCGCCAGGAAGGCGTCGTCGGCGCCCACCTCGACCACCTGGTAGGTCTGCTCGTCGTGCCGGGTGGCGAGCAGCCGCCGCAGGTACCAGACGTTGATCACCGCGAGTACGACGTTGAGCCCCACCATCGGCCACACCTGCACGGCGGCGTTGTAGCCGATGAGGATCAGGCAGCCGATCAGGTTCAGTGCCCGCAGTCGCAGGATGCGCGTCTGCAGCAGCGACCAGACCAGCAGCGCGGAGCCGGCCCAGCCGACAAGTTCCAGCCAATTCACCCCGCGAGAGTAGTAGCCGCCCTGGTCAGCGGCCCGGCGGGGCGGCCACCGGCGCCCGGCGCAGCGACTGGTACGGGGTCCCGGTCAGGCCGGCAGTTCCAGGATGTACTCGTCGACCTCGTGGCCGCGGCCCGGGGCGTACGCCCGGTCGGTCCCCCGGACGACGAACCCGCAGCGACGCAGCACGGTCAGGGAGCCGACGTTGTCGATCGCGGCTCGCGCGTGCAGCGGCCGGCGGGTCACCTCGCCCAGCAGCGCGGCCAGCGCGCGGGTGGCGTAGCCCCGGCCCCAGCAGGCCGGGTCGATCCAGTAGCTGACCTCGGTGCGGTCGTCGACGGGGAAGGCGAGCACGTGCCCGACGACCCGGCCGTCGACGGTCACCGTCCGGGCCACGTTCCGCGCACCGGTGAGGATGCGGACCCAGTGCGCGGCGAACGCCCGCGGGTCGGCCGGATCCGCCGGGCCGAAGGCGGCCATCCGGTTGGCCTCGGGATCCAGTTGGTGGGCGTAGAACTCCGGGAGGTCGTCCTCGCTGACGGCACGCAGCCGCAGGTCGTCGCGCACGGCCCCGACGATACGCGCCGGGATCGGGACCTGCGGCCCGCCAAGGGCCGGCGTACGGCCCTGCCCCGGGCGGCGGCAGGGCCGTTGGTCCCGGGCCGGGCGGGCGGTCGCCTCTGCCGCCAGCCGGTGTCACCGGGCGAGGCTGGTGCCGGAGGACGACCGTCGGGGCGTCCCGGGCGCAGGGGTGGAACAGGGTGACGAGGTGTACGCGAAGGTCCGGACGGGGGCGTACCGGTGAGCGTTGACACCGTCACCCGACCGACCGTTGCGGGCGGTCTCGATGCCACCGAGGCCGCCGCGCGGCTCGCGGCCGACGGGCCGAACGCCGCCCCGGCACCGCCGCGCCGGCACCTTCCCGTCCGGATCCTGCGGCAGTTGACCGATCCGCTGGTCGCCCTGCTGCTGGTCGCCGCCGCGGTCACCACGGCGTTGCGGGACTATGCGGACACGGCGGTGATCCTGCTCGTCGTCGCGGTCAACACCGTGATCGGTGTGCTCCAGGAGGTTCGCGCCGATCGGGCCATCGCCGCCCTGGACCAGTTGGCCGCGCCGAGCGCGCGGGTGCTCCGGGGCGGACGGGACGTGGTGCTACCCGCCGCCGAACTGGTCCGTGGTGACCTGGTACGGGTCGAGGCCGGCGACGTGATCCCCGCCGATCTGCTGCTCACCGACGCGAGCCGGTTGCGGCTGGACGAGTCGGCGTTGACCGGCGAGTCGATGCCGGTGACGCGCGGGGCGGGCGAGGAGGTCAGCGCCGGCACGGTGGTCATGGTCGGGCGGGGTACCGGCACTGTGGTGCGCACCGGCACGGCGAGCGCGTTGGGTCGGATCGCCGCGCTGGCGGCCACCACCCGGCCGGCGGCCACCCCGCTGCAACGTCGACTCGCCGGCCTCGGTCGGGTCCTCGGGCTGGCCGCGGTGCTGCTGTCCGGGCTGGTCCTGGTCGTCGGTGTGCTCGGCGGTCGGCCGCTCGTGGAGATGGCGGTCACCGCGGTGAGCCTGGTGGTGGCCGCGGTACCGGAGTCGCTGCCGGCGGTGGTGACCCTGGCTCTCGCACTCGGGGCGCGGCGGATGGCCGGATCGCGGGCCATCCCCCGCCGGTTGCACGCGGTGGAGACGCTCGGCTCGGTCACCGTGCTCGCCTCGGACAAGACCGGCACTCTCACCGAGGGGCGGATGGCCGTGCAGCAGGCGTACACCGCCGACGGCGTCCAGTTCGGTGTCACCGGCACCGGGTACGCCCCGCACGGCACCGTGCACCGCGACGGCAGTCCGGTGATGGTCTCCGACGATTTGCGCCGGCTGGCCCGAGCCGGGCTGCTGTGCAACGACGCGACGCTGGCCCCGCCGACCGACGAGCGGGCCGAGTGGAGTGGTGTCGGTGATCCGCTGGAGGCGGCTCTCGTGGCCTTCGCCGCCCGGTGCGGCCTGGACCCGCAGAGCACCCGCAGGGCCTGGCCGCGGGTCGCCGAGCACCCGTTCGACCAGGGGTTACGCCGGATGGTCACCGTGCACCGCTGCTGTGACCGCCGGTACCTGGTGGTGTGCAAGGGTGCGCCGGAGAGCGTACTCAGCACGCCGCTGCTGGACGCCACCGCCGAGGAACTGGCCGAACTGACGGCCACCGCGCACCAGTTGGCCGGTGCCGGGCTGCGGGTGCTCGCCCTGGCTGCCGGACGGCTGGACGCCCCGCCGACCGATCCGGCCCAGCCGGTCGGGCTGCGCCCGGTGGGCCTGGTCGCCGTCGGCGACCCGCTGCGCGCCGCCGCACCGGAGATCGTCGGAGATCTCGCCGCCGCCGGAGTGCGGCTGGTGCTGGTCACCGGTGACCATCCGGCCACCGCGGCGGCGATCGCCGGGCAGTTGGGCGTGTGGGAGTCCGGTGACCCGGTAGTCCGGGGCGACGCCGGTGACCCGGTCGACGCGCATCCGCAGGCCCGGGTGTTCGCCCGTACCCAGCCGGATCAGAAGCTCGACATCATCGCCGGGTTGCAGGCACACGGACACGTGGTGGCGATGACCGGCGACGGGGTCAACGACGCCCCGGCGCTGCGCCGGGCCGACATCGGCGTGGCCATGGGCGGCGGGACGGAGGTGGCCCGGCAGGCGGCCGACCTGGTGCTGGTCGACGACGACCTGTCCACCGTGGCGACCGCGATCGGCGAGGGACGGCGGATCTACGACAACATCCGGCGGTTCCTGCGCTACGCCCTCTCCGGCGGTGTGGCCGAGATCGCGGTGATGCTGCTCGGTCCGCTGTTCGGGCTGGCCGTACCGCTGCTGCCGGCGCAGATCCTCTGGATCAACCTGCTCACGCACGGCCTGCCGGGGGTCGCCCTGGGCGCCGAGCCGGCGGAACCCGGGACGCTGCGCCGCGCGCCGCGCTCCCCACGGGAGTCGGTGCTCGGAGCGAGGCTGGGCCGGCAGGTACTGGTCGCCGGGGCGTTGATCTCGGCGGTGACGCTCGGCGCGGGGATACTCGCCGCCCGCTGGGACCGGCCGTGGCAGTCGGTGGTCTTCGTGGTGCTGGGCCTGGCCCAGCTCGGCGTGGCGTTGGCCGTACGGGCACCGCGCCCGCCCGATGGGCGGCGGGGCAACCCGGCGCTGCCCCTGGCGGTGGCCGTCTCCGCGCTGTTGCAGGTGGCCGGGGTGCTGCTGGCACCACTGCGGGAACTGCTCGGCACCGCGCCGCTGGGCGCCATGGACCTGCTCGCCTGCGCCGCGGTGAGCGTGCTGCCCGGCCTGCTGCTCCGGCTCACCCACCCGGGTCACCCGGAGCGCCCGGCGTCGGCAACTGGCGACGGCGAGAGTCCGGGCAGCGCGTCGGCGGCGTCCGGGGATGGTGACACGACGGCGGGAACGGCGGTCGGGGACCGTGGCGCCGCCGGGTGGGTCAGGCTGGTAGCGAGCCGAAGGAGGACGTGATGGGCAGCAACACCGGCGCCCCCGTGGTGGTGGGGGTGGACGGTTCCGAGATCGCGCTGCACGCGGTGCGGGCCGCCGCGCGGGAGGCCGCGTACCGGAACCGGCCGCTGCGGGTCGTACACGCGTTCATCTGGCCGCTGATGGGGGTGCCGCTGGGCCCGGCTACCGGTGCTCCCGCCGACGGTGGCCTGCGCAACCAGGCCGAACAGTACGTGGCCGAGGCGGTGGCCGAGGCCACCAAGACCGCCCCGGAGGTGTCGGTCACCGGCGCGGTGGTCGACGGGGCAGCGGCGGCGGTCATGCTCGCCGAAGCTGATGACGCCGCGCTGCTGGTGCTCGGCAACCGTGGCCTGGGCGGCTTTGCCGGCCTGCTGCTCGGTTCGGTGGCCGTGCAGGTCAGCGCCCGAGCCGGCTGCCCGGTGCTGGTGGTCCGGGGTGAGCCACGGGCGGACGGCCCGGTGGTGGTCGGCGTCGACGGCTCGCCGGCGTCCGGACACGCGGTCGGGTTCGCGTTCGAGGAGGCGTCCCGGCGCGGCGTCGAACTGGTTGCCGTGCACGCCTGGCTCTTTCCGGCCCCGGCCGGTCCCGGCGACATCCTGCCGCTGGTCTACGACCTGGACGCCTTCCGCCAGCAGGAGGAACGCACCCTCGCCGGATCCGTGGCGGGCTGGTCCGAGCGTCATCCGGAGGTGCCGGTGCGGCAGCTGCTGGTCCGGGGCTCACCGGCCCGAGCGCTGGTGGAGCAGTCCCCCGCGGCCCAACTGGTGGTGGTCGGCGCACGAGGACGGGGCGCGCTGACCGGGTTGCTGCTCGGCTCGGTCAGCCACGCCGTGCTGCACCACGCGCAGGCTCCGGTGGCGGTCGTCCGCGAACCGCGTACCGTCGAAAGATCGTGACCCGGTGGGGTCGCGCCGCTCCCCCGGTGTGATCCCACGGTCGCGGGCCGGTGCGGCCCGCCCGGCCGCCGGCGGGTCGGCCCCACCTGGGTGTGTCAGGGGCCGGCCTGCCGGTCGGCGACGTTCGACAATGACGTGACGACGACGTCTGGAGGCATCATGAACCGACCTGTCGTGGTGGGTGTGGACGGATCACCGCCGAGCCTGGTCGCCGCCGAGCACGCGGCCCAGGAGGCGGTGTGGCGGTCCCGTCCGCTGCACCTGGTGCACGGCTATCTGCATCCGCTCGGCTACGGGGTGCCCATCAACCCGTACGAGGTGGGACTGCCGGCGCCCTCGGAGGACGGCCGGAAGATGCTCGAACAGACCGCCGCCGAGTTGGTCGACCGGTGGCCGGCGCTCACCGTCGAGGTGCGGCAGGTGGCCGGTGGACCCGGCGCCACGCTGGTCGAGGAGTCGCGCCGGGCCGAGCTGGTCGTGGTGGGCAGCCGGGGTCTGGGTGGCTTCGCCGGCCTGTTGCTCGGCTCGGTCGGCACCCAGGTCGCCGCACACGGACACTGTCCGGTGCTGGTGGTCCGGCCACCGGATCGGCCGCTGCCGACCGACGGACCGGTGCTGGTCGCGGTGGACGGCTCCGAGTCGGCGGAACTCGCCGTCGGCTACGGCGCCGAGGAGGCCGTCCGGCGCGGTGGCCCGCTGGTGCTGGTGCACGTCGCCGGGGAGCGGGACACCGACGGCGGGCAGGTGCTGGCCACCGCCGCCGCGGCGGCCCGAGGCAGCCACCCCGGCCTGACCGTGGAGGAACGGGTGGTCACCGCGCCGAAACCCGACGAGGCGCTGATCGAGGCGTCCGGGGAGGCCGCGTTGGTGGTGGCCGGGTCCCGGGGCCGGGGTGGTTTCGCCGGCCTGCTGCTCGGCTCGGTCAGCCAGGCGCTGGTGCACCACGCCCGGTGCCCGGTACTCGTCGCCCATCCGTACGCGCCCGAGCACGCCGCCTGATCAGGCCCGTGCGCCCCGCGCCAGGGCTGGTGCGGGGCGCCGGCAGGCCGGTGTCAGGCGTCCGGGCCGCGCAGCAGCTGCTCGAAGTCGGTGGTCAGCGCGAACGGGTCGGCCGGACCACGCGCCGGGGCGGCGCGGTGTACCTGCCCGGCCAGTTCCCCGGCGGCCCGGTCGATCCGGCTGCGCAGCGCGCCCTGCGCGGTGCCGCCGGACCAGTCCTCGGGGGCGGCGAAGACGGCGGTCGGTAGCACCACCGCCCGCAGGTACGTGAACATCGGCCGGAGCGCGTGTTCGAGGGCGAGGGAGTGCCGGGCGGTGCCGCCGGTGGCACCGATCAACACCGGCCGCCCGCCGATGGCGTCGGCGTCGACCAGGTCGAAGAACGACTTGAACAGTCCGCTGTACGAGGCGTTGAAGATCGGAGTGACGGCGATCAGCCCGTCGGCGCCGGTGACCTGCTCCAGCACCTGACGCAGGGGCTCCGCCGGAAAGCCGGTGAGCAGGTGGTTGACGATGTCGTGGGCGTACTCGCGCAGCTCGATCGGGCGCAGCTCGACCTGTTCGCCGTGCCCGACCAGCTCGTCGCGGGTGGCGGCGGCGAGCTGGTCGGCGAGCAGCCGGGTGGACGAGGGCTGGCTGAGCCCGGCCGAGACCACGGCCAGGGTGCGTACGGTCACTGGCCGGCCTCCGCGCCGGTCACGGCAGCGTCGTCGTTGCTGGCACGGTCGTCGGCGCTGGCGCGTGCGGCGGCGCGCAGCGAGGCGTGGGTGGGCGCCAGCGGTACGTGCGCCGGGCGCAGCGACTCGAACTCCTTGCGCAGCACCGGCACGACCTCCTCGCCGAGCAGGTCGAGCTGTTCCAGCACGGTCTTCAACGGCAGTCCGGCGTGGTCGAGCAGGAACAGTTGCCGCTGGTAGTCGCCCACGTAGTCGCGGAAGCCGAGGGTCTTGTCGATGACCTCCTGCGGGCTGCCCACGGTCAGCGGGGTCTGCGCGGTGAACTCCTCCAGCGACGGACCGTGCCCGTAGACCGGGGCGTTGTCGAAGTAGGGGCGGAACTCGCGTACCGCGTCCTGGGAGTTGCGCCGCATGAACACCTGCCCGCCGAGGCCGACGATGGCCTGGTCGGCGGAGCCGTGGCCGTAGTGCTCGAAGCGCTGCCGGTACAGGCCGACCATCCGGCGGGTGTGCTCGGCCGGCCAGAAGATGTGGTTGGCGAAGAACCCGTCGCCGTAGTACGCGGCCTGCTCGGCGATCTCCGGGCTGCGGATGGAGCCGTGCCAGACGAACGGGGGTACGTCGTCGAGCGGACGCGGCGTCGAGGTGAACGACTGCAGCGGGGTACGGAACCGGCCCTTCCAGTCGACCACGTCCTCGCGCCAGAGCCGGCGCAGCAGGTCGTAGTTCTCGATGGCGAGCGGGATGCCGTTGCGGATGTCCTGCCCGAACCAGGGGTAGACCGGCCCGGTGTTGCCGCGCCCCATCATCAGGTCGACCCGGCCGTCGGCCAGGTGCTGCAACATCGCGTAGTCCTCGGCGATCTTCACCGGGTCGTTGGTGGTGATCAGCGTGGTCGCGGTGGAGAGCAGCAGCCGCTCGGTGCGGGCGGCGATGTAGCCGAGCATGGTGGTGGGCGACGAGGGTACGAACGGCGGGTTGTGGTGCTCGCCGGTGGCGAAGACGTCGAGCCCGACCTCCTCGGCCTTGAGCGCGATGGTCACCATCGCCTTGATGCGTTCGCCTTCGGTCGGCTCACGACCGTTGGTCGGGTCGACCGTGACGTCGCCGACGGTGAAGACTCCGAACTGCATGACAGCTCCTCGTGTCGTCCGACCGGGGGATCGCCCGGCGTCCCCGACAACATATTTGACGAGTCAACTATTCCGCGACCCTGGGCGCCCGGAGTGTCCCCCGTCACGCCCGCCCCATGCCGGGGACGCACCAGCCGACGAATGGCGTGCTCCCATCCGCATCAGCACCCGCCCCTAGAATGGACGGCGAGGCGCCAAGTTCAGGAGGATCCTGATGGTTCACACCTTCACCGCGGCGGTGCACCAGGAGGAAGACTGGTACGTCGCACGTTGCCTGGAGGTGGAGGTAGCCAGCCAGGGCGAAACGCTCGATGAGGCGCTGCCCAACCTTCGCGAAGCGGTGGAGATATACCTTGAGGAAGTCTCTCAGCCCGCGATCGAGGCGACCCCATTGGTGACGTCCTTCCAAATTGGAAGAGCCGCGTGAGCCCAGCGCTGGCCGATCTACCAATCAGGAAGGTAATCGCGGGGCTGACCAAGGCTGGCTCCGATCACGTGCGCACGAAGGGCAGCCACGGCGTATACCGCAACGCGGATGGGAAGGTGGCCATCGTGCCCCACCACGGCACGATCAAGCGCGGCACGCTCGCCTCCATCCTGCGTCAAGCCGGATTGACGCCTGCCGAATTTCCAGAGCTGATCGACTAGCCCGCGAACGGTCCGGCTGGATCTCCTGAGCCACGTCAGGCTCGGCGTCGGGGGACGTGGCGGCGGTAGGCGCTGACGGTCGGGTCGCCGGTGATCCAGTAACGCCAGGGGATGTCGTGGGCCGCGGCCACCCCGACCCGCGGCCCGGCCGAGATGCTCGCCGGGTCGACCGGACGGGCCGGCGGCGTCAGCAGCAGCGGCCCGCTCCCGTCGACCATCGACGTTCCGTTCGCCGCCGCCGTGACCCCCAGGGCCACCACCAGTCGGGCCGGGCCCCGGGCAAGATCCCGGTCGGCCACCTCGCCCCGGCGCTCGCGTGCCAGGTCCCGCCCATCGACGACCTCACCGGCGCGCAGCAGCACCGCCGCCGCTTCCCCACCGCGACCGCAGACGACGTTGAGGCACCAGTGGACCCCGAACACGAAGTACGTGTACGCGTACCCGGCCGGCCCGAACATGACCTTGGTGCGGGGGGTCGGCCCACGGTGGGCGTGCGAGGCCGGGTCCTCACCCGTCCCGGCGTACGCCTCGACCTCGGTGAGCCGGACCCGTACGCCACAGGCGCTGACCTCCCAACCAAGCAGCGTCCGCGCGGTCTCGGCGACGTCGGCGGCCGGAGCGCGCAGCCAGGAATGGTCCACGCTCCCAGGTAACCCGGACCGGGCCCGACCGACAACCCGCGCTCCCCCACGGTGATCGACTCCACTCCGGCGAAGTGGTGGCCTCGCAGGCGGGGTGACAGCGCAACTTCGCCGGAATGGAGTGGATCAACCGGGCCGGCGACGGCGGGCGGTGCGGTCCTAGATCGGGAAGCGGCCCCGGCGCCAGTGCCAGTGGCGACCGGCCTTCAGGTGGTCGATGATCGCGCGCTGGAGCACGGTGCCACGCGGCAACTCATCGAGCGGCGTGGTCAGCGTGCGGAACGCGAACCGCAGCACCTCCACGTCGGCGTCCGGCCCGTCCGCCTCCTCGTAGGGCTCCAGCTCGAACCTGCGCTGGAATTGGACGATGTTGGAGCCCTCGGGCAGGTACTCCTGCAGTTGCGGGTCGAGCAGCCACGAGCCGCAGGAGAACGCCGTGTAGCGCTCGTCGGGAAAGTGGCGCGGGAAGAACGCCCGGGCCTCGTCGAGCGACGCCTCGACCGCCTCCGGGGTCAGCGGCCCCGAGTCGGGCACGTGCAGGTCGATGGTGTCGCCGCGCTGGTGCTGGAGCCGACCCAGCTCGAAGACGCTGCCGCGAGCGTGCAGCGTCAGCCAGCTCTGCATGACGGGCCAGCCCTCACCGCGCATCCGCCGGTCGATCGCCAGGTTGCGGCCCAGGTCCGCGAGGGTCAGCCAGGTGACGGCGTCGGCGATGCCGTGGTCGCGGTGGTACGCCGCGACGACGTCGACCAGGGCCAGGTAGGAGTACACGTAGAGGTGCCGCCAGGCGGGGCCCCGGTCGCGGGGCAGCGCCGGACCGGGCGACAGCCAGCCGTGGCCTCCGAGATCGGCGCGGACCAGCGCGGTCGAACGGTCGAGCAGCCAGCGCAGCTCCGGGGTCCACAGCGGCGAGTCGGGGTCGGGCCAGCCCGCCATGATCTCGGCGGCGTCGTCCGGTCGTACCGCGAGCCGGTCGAGGATCGCGGGTGCGTCGGACTTGGCGGGCAACGGGGCCGATGGCCGGTCGCCGGCGAGTTGGTGCACCCGCTCGACCTCCTCGACGGGCACCCCGAGCCGGGCGGCGGTGTCGTCCAGATCCACGCCGACGACCCTACCGACCGACGGGGCGGCGGCAACAGGCCCGGACTCCCGCCAACCGCTCGACCTGATCATGCGGGACCGCCGGCCGGCGACCGGACGCCACGACGCTGCCCTGGTGGCGGATGTGATCCGAGCCGCGCGCTCCTAGGAAATTAGGGCAGGCTTACCTTAGAGTTGGCGGCCGTGACTCTCGCACCTTCCCTGGTCCCGGCCCGGCGGGTGGTGCCGTTCGTCCGCGATCTCGCGGTGCACGGTGACCGTCCCGCCGTCGTCACCACCACCGGTGAGATCAGCTACGCCGATCTCGCCCGGCGGGTCGAGGAGCACGCCGATCGGCTCGGCACGACCCGGCGACTGGTCCTGGTGGTCGGCGCGAACACCGTCGAGGCTCTGGTGGCGTACCTGGGTGCGGTGCGCGGTGGGCACCCGGTGCTGCTGGCGCCGGGCGGCAACGCACTGGCCGCGCTGGCACAGGCGTACGACCCGGACGTGGTGTGCGGACCGGCGACCGGTTGGGCGGTCGACGAACGGCGGCCGGGCAGCGCGCACGACCTGCACCCGGACCTGGCGCTGCTGCTGAGCACCTCCGGCTCGACCGGCTCACCGAAGCTGGTCCGGCTGTCGCACACCAACCTGGCGGCCAACGCCGAGTCGATCGCGCAGTACCTGGGCATCCGGGGCACCGACCGGGCCGTCACCTCGTTGCCGCTGCACTACTGCTATGGCCTGTCGGTGGTACACAGCCACCTGGCCCGGGGCGCGGCGCTGGTGCTCACCGATCTTTCCGTCGCCGACGCCGGCTTCTGGGAGCTGTTCCGGACCGCCCGGGGCACCAGCCTGGCCGGGGTGCCGTACACCTTCGACCTGCTGGACCGGGTCGGTTTCGCCGAGCTGGACCTGCCGCACCTTCGCTACCTGACCCAGGCCGGCGGTCGGCTCGCCCCGCAGCAGGTCCGCCGCTACGCCGAACTGGGCCGGCGCGGCGGCTGGGACCTGTTCGTCATGTACGGACAGACCGAGGCGACCGCGCGGATGGCGTACCTGCCGCCGGACCTGGCGGTGGCACACCCGGCGGCCATCGGCGTGCCGGTGCCCGGCGGGACGTTCCGGCTGGCGCCGGTCCCCGACCAGCCGGACCCGCAGGTCGGCGAGTTGGTGTACGCGGGCCCGAACGTGATGCTCGGCTACGCCGAGTCCCCGGCCGATCTGGCGCTCGGCCGTACCGTCACCGAACTGCACACCGGCGACCTCGCCCGACGCAACCCATCCGGGCTGTACGAGATCGTCGGCCGGCGCAGCCGGTTCGCCAAGATCCTCGGACTGCGGGTCGACCCGGACCAGGTCGAGACGCTGCTGGCCCGGCACGGGGTGCAGGCGACCTGCGTGGGTGCCGACGACGAGTTGCTCGTCGCGGTGACCGGTCAGCCGTACGCCCGTGCCGTGCGCCGGCTGGTGGCCGACGAGGTGGGCCTGCCGCCGCGCGCCGTGCGGGTGCTGGTCCTGGCCGAGTTGCCCCGGCTGCCCAGCGGCAAACCCGACCTGGCCGGGCTACGCGCCCAGGCCACCGCGCCGACGGACGCCGGACCACCGGCCGCGCCGACAGACGCCGGGCCGCCGACGGACGCCGGGTCGCTGTGCCGGCTGTACGCGCAGGTGCTCGACCGCGACGACGTACGTCCCGAGCTGAGCTTCGTCGACCTCGGCGGGGACTCGCTGTCATACGTGGAGATGTCGGTCCGGCTGGAGCAGGAGCTGGGCCACCTGCCACCGAACTGGCACACCCTGCCGATCGAGGCGCTGCGCGCACCACGGCGACCCGGCGGCCGGCGACGGTCGCTGGAGACCAGCGTGGCGCTGCGCGCGGTGGCCATCCTGCTGATCGTCGGCTCACACATCCCACTGTTCACCATCACCGGCGGCGCGCACCTGCTGCTCGCGGTGGCCGGGTTCAACTTCGCCCGGTTCCAGCTCACCGGCGCCGGCCGAGGCGACCGGTTCCGGCAGATCGGGGCCAGCCTGGCCCGGATCGTCCTGCCGACGGTCGCCTGGATCGGCGCGGTGATGCTGGTCAACGACGAGTACCGGCTGAGCACCCTGCTGCTGGTGCACAGCATCGTCGGCCCCGACGACGCCCGTACCGAATGGCACTTCTGGTTCGTCGAGGCGGTGGTGTACCTGCTGGTCGGGCTGGCCGCGCTGCTCGCGGTGCGGCGGGTCGACCGGCTGGAGCGTCGGCACCCGTTCGCGCTACCCCTGGGGTTGACCGCGCTCGGCCTGCTCGGTCGCTACGACGTGTTCGGCCTGGACGCCCGCTACGACCTGCCGGCCGCGCTGGTCGCCGGCTGGCTGTTCACCCTGGGTTGGGCGGCGGCCCGGGCCGGGAGCGTCGGGCAGCGACTGCTGGTGACCGCGGCGGCGGCGCTGACCGTGCCGGGCTTCTTCGGCCAGCCGGCCCGGGAGGCGCTGATCGTGGCCGGCTTCGCCCTGCTGGTGTGGTTGCCCACCGTGCCCAGCGTCCGGGTGGTCAACCGGGTCGCCGGGGTGCTGGCCGCCAGTTCGCTCTACATCTACCTGACCCACTGGCAGGTCTACCCGCACCTGCGGGATCTGCCGCTGCTGGCGCTGGCCGCGTCGCTGGCCCTCGGCATCGGGTACGCCGCTCTCGCCGGTCGAGTCCTTGCCGCAGCGCGAGCGCGCTCGGACCGGGCAGCGGGTTGGTTGTCAACGCTGCTGCGGCGTGGTTGATGTGGTCGCGGGCGCTGTCCGCCAAACACTGCCACCTCCCGAATGGTCGCTGAATCAGCTCCGCGGGTTTTAGCTCCGACGGCTGTCCGGAACAGTCCGGAACAAGCGTGAACAATTGCGGCGGATATGCCGCCAGATATGCTTGACCGTAGCCGCAATCGAGGCGGTTCACACTGATTAGCCATCGGTGATAAGCGATCAAATGCAAATGGTTGGCCGACTTCTGGGCAACTACCAGGGCCACGGGCGAAATCGCGCACGCAGCGGCGCGACCGCCTACATGGGGGAAGAGAGGATGCCGACGGTGCGGACATTGTCGCTTGAACGGAAAGTAGCCATCGGCGTGGCAGCGCTGGCCGTCAGCAGTTGGGCGATTGGTGCGCGGACGCGGTTTGTCGGCAGGCGCCGGCGGACGGCCGAGTTTTCCACGATGCCTCGCGTCGATGGCGGTGTCGTCGAAGTCGATTACCGGCGTTCACCGGACGCCGAATTTGGTGTGATCTTCTGCAATGGGCTCGGCTTTCCACACGAACAGTGGGCCTGGGTGCGTGAGCACCTGCCCGAGAGCGCGGCCTGCGTCGGATACAACCGGCCGGGCCACGGACTCAGCAGCCCGTTACCCGAGGCCACCCTGGAGGAGCAGTTCCAAATCGTCGACGAGCTGCGCAAGTACTACCTCGATGGGCTGCCGGTGGTGCTGGTGGGACACTCCCTCGGCGGCTACCTGGCCGCCGCATACGCCGAGTCGCGCGGCGACGCGGGGTTGTCTCACGTGGTAATGATCGATCCCACGGTCATCGCCGACCTGCAAGCCATCGTCGGCAAGCTTCCCCACGCCTGGGCGCGGCAGCATCTGCTGCTGGAATCCGTGTGGGCCGCCACCGGGCTCAACGCCCTACGTCCGATAGGGGCGTTTCACGGACTCTACCCCGGCGAGGTCAGCAGCAGCATCACCGAGTACCACGCCCTGCCGCGCACATGGATCACCGCATACCGCGAGTACCTGACAGCATCCACCTACCCGCCCGTCGAAAGGCTGACCGTCCCGTTGCATGTGGTGACGGCGCTCAAGGGCACGAAGGCCGCGAAGCACCGGGCCTCGCAGGAACAGTTGCTGGAGCTGTCGGACCGCTCCTGGCACCACCTGTACGAGGAAGCCAACCACATCGGGATCCTCGCGGAGCAGACCCACGCAAAGGAGCTCGCCGAGCTGATCGTCCCCGGGAGTTGGATATGAACCGGCAACGTGTCATCTATGCCGCGGTATCGACCGGACTCGCCGCGTGGCTGGTCAACACCGCCGCCGGCCAGCTCCCCGATCAACGGTTCGACCACCTGATCAAGCGCGGGCCCCTACGCCTGTTCCAAGCACCCAACTGGAGGTTCTTCGGGCCAAATCCCGGTGTGTCGGACATGCACCTGCTCTACCGGGACATCGCAGGCGGCACGGCAACTCCCTGGCGAGAGATCGAGCTGCTCCGGGACCGGCCGTGGTACGGCCTCTTCTGGAACGCGGCCAACCGGGTTCCCAAGGTCATCTTCGACGCGCTCCAGGTCATCATCAAGGCGGCCAACGAGTCGTCCGCCGACTTGCCGCACGTCGTCTCGACTTCCGGCTACCGGCTCATTCGGCGTTACCTGACGACCCAGATCCCGCACGAGCGGGGAGCCGACCACACCCAGTTCATGATGCTCCAGGGCCACCCGGAGCGCGGCGGGCAGTACGCGGTGCAGCCCATGTTCGCTTCCGAACGCATTCCCCTGAACCCCACGCCAGCACCCGCTACCGCGCGGTAGGCCGCATCGACTGGGAGCCCTGCCCTCAGGCGGTCGTACCAGCGTGTGAGGGCGGTACCCCCAGCCGAAGCGGATGTCACGCTCCGATGGGGAGCGGTCGCTGTGCCGCCGGAAGGATCACCAGGAGATCCAAAAAGGATCATGGAGAAGGGAAGCAGATGTCTCTCGTCGCTCAGTTCGCCAACGAAACCTTGACCGATGTCCCACCGGGGATGCTTACGCAGACCGACGTCACCTCCCCGCTCGACACCCCCGCCGACCCGGTGATGGCCACTTTCCTCACCGTTACCTGTCCCGAGGTCGCTGTGCTCTTCGGTGCTGCGACGGGGGCGCTGGCGGCGAACGTCTACAACTACGTCGCACGAAACGGCTAGTGAGATCCGGCAACCGGCTAGGTACCGCTGATTAAGGACGCGGAAATCACCGGCGGCCGGTGTTGCGGATCACGCCCACCGGCCGCCGGTGATGCCCAAGCCCGCCGCAGGACCACTGCCAGGCTCTGTGCCCTCGACGCCGAACCCGCACCCATTTCCTAATGAAAGGAGATTCTGTGTTCCGTCGTCTGACTCGGGCGGCCTCGTTCCTCACCGCGCTGGACCCGGCCACCACCGCACGCCGCATCGCCTCCGCAGGGACGTTGATCGCGTCGTTGGAGACGCTCAGCCAGCACAAGCGGTTCGCAAAGGGCGACCTACTGGGCAGCCAGGCCGACGCCTTCTATCCGAACTTGGCACAGGAGCACCCCAGGGTGCACCGCGCGTTGACGTCCAGAGCGCTGCCCTATGCGGTCTACGGTGCACAGGCCGCGCTGTCGGCGGCCACTCTCATCTGGCCCGGGAACCGGCCGCTACGGATCGCGGGCGGCGCGGCACTGACCGCCCTACAGAGCGTGCAGGGCCAACTCATGCCGTACGGCCGAGACGGCGCCGACCAGTTGCAGATGGTCATCAACACCACGATGGCCACCACCGGCCTGATCCGCGATCACGAGCGGGCAAACGACCTGGCAATGCGGACTCTGGCGTTGGAGACTTCACTCTCCTACGTCGCGTCGGGATTGGTGAAGGCGGTCTCCCCGGTCTGGTTGAAGGGAGACGCCGTTGCCGGAGTGATCCGGACGAAGAACTACGGAGAACCGAACGCCCACAAGCTCCTGACCCGCTACCCGGCGCTGTCCAAGGCACTGTCCTGGGGCACGATCGCCATCGAGTGCGGATTCCCCGTCATCTACCTGCTCCCCAAACCCGCTGCCCGTGCCTACCTCGGCACCATGACGGCGTTCCATCTGGGCATCGGCGCGTTCATGGGGCTCAACCGGTTCGTCCTCGCGTTCGGTGCCACTCATCCGGCGATCCACTACGTGCTGTCACAGCGGCGGCGCGAACGTGCCCCCGTACCCGTCCCCGTTCCGTCGACCAACCACTGAAACGGAGTTCTGATGACGATCGCGGACATCGGTTACGGCAGGCAGTTCGGCGGCTGGTACGACCGCATCTTCCGAGACGGCGGCGCTACCCGGGTCACCGTTGACGCCTTGGCGGACTTTCACCCGGAGCCCGCCTGGGGCACGCTGGAGTTGGGCGTGGGGACAGGCCGCGTCGCGTTGCCGCTGTCGTGCCGCGTCGGTCCCATCACCGGGGTGGACTCCTCCGAGGAGATGCTGGCGGTGCTTGAGAAAAAGGCCGATGAGGGCGAGGTAATCGCCGAGCTCGGCGATATCCGGACCTACCGCGGCGACCGGCAATACGGCCTGGTCTACTGCATCTGCTCCACCCTGTCGCTGGTCCTCGACCCCGAGGAGCAGCGAGACGTCATCGCCCGCGCGGCAGAACACCTGCGGCCAGGCGGCCGGCTGCTGGTCGAGACGCACAATCGTCCCGGCGTAGAGGCGCTGCATCAGGGTTTGGCCCGCACCACAGCATTCGTGCCCTACCCGGAGCCGGACACCGGCCTTCAGATGAATGCCGTGCTCCTGGCAAAGAACCGGATCTGGCAGGTGTCCACCATCATGTTCGAGTCGGACGGCACGCACCGCATCGGTACGGAAACCACGCGCCTGCTGACGCCCGACGAAGTGGACGGCTACGCCCAGGACTCCGGGTTGCGGCCGGAAGGCCACTACAGTGACTGGCAGCGCAACGGCTACCTGCCCACGTCCGGTGTCTTCGTTGCCTCCTACACGAAGCCGGCATGACGCGTGCCGACGTTGCCGTCGTCGGCAGCGGACCGAACGGGCTGGCTGCCGCCGTCACCCTGGCGCGTGCCGGACTGACCGTGCATCTACACGAACAGGCTGCCACCGTCGGCGGCGGCCTGCGCGGTGCGGCGCTGTTCGACTCCGAGGTCTGGCACGACACCTGCGCGTCCGTGCACCCCATGGCCGCCGCGTCGGCATTCTTCCGGGAGTTCGACCTCGCGGCCCGCGGCGTCGCGCTGCTGCAGGCGCCGATCGCCTACGCGCACCCCCTGACCGGCGGCGCCGCCTTCGCCTACCACGACCTCACCGAGACCTGCGCTCGACTCGGCCCGGACGGGAACCGCTGGCGGCGAATCATGGCCCCGCTGGTGCGGCGCAGTACGGGCGTCACCGATTTCCTGCTCTCCGGCCAGCGGTCCCTGCCGCGCGATCCAGCCGCCCCGCTGCTGCTCGGCTCGCGCCTGCTCCGGCATCTCCTGAGGGGCAACGGTTTGCGCACCGAGGCGGCCCGGGCACTGCTCACCGGGGTTGCCGCGCACGCGATGGGCCGGCTGCCCAGCCTGCCCGCCGGCGCCATCGCCCTGCTGCTCGGACATCTGGCCCACGCCACGGGCTGGCCGCTGCCGCAGGGCGGGAGTGTCCGCATCGCCGACGCGCTCGCCGACGATCTGCGGGCCCACGGTGGCGTGGTGCACACCGACCGCCGGATCAACGACCTCGGCGAACTCGACGCTCCGGTGATCATGCTGGACACCACACCCCACGGCCTGGTCGAACTGGCCGGCGACCGGCTGACGCCGCGCTACCGCCGGGCGTTGGAACGCTTCCGCTACGGCCCCGGGGCGGCGAAGGCCGACTTCCTGGTCAGCGAGCCCATCCCGTGGGACAGCCCGGAGGTGGGCCGGGCTGGGACGGTGCACCTGGGCGGAACCCGCGCCGAAATGCTCGTGGCGGAGAACGCGACGGCCCGGGGTGAGGCAGCCAAGGAGCCCTTCGTGCTCGTGGTCGACCCGGCCGTGACCGATCCCGGCCGCGCCGTCGGCGGGCGCCGCCCGGTCTGGGCCTACGCCCATGTACCGAACGGCGATACCCGGGATCCGTTGCCGCTGATCACTGACCGCATCGAGCGGTACGCGCCCGGCTTCGTCGACACGATCATCGCGGCGCGCGGCGTGTCGGCGGCCGCGTACGAGACGTACAACCCGAACTATCCTGGCGGCGACATCGGTGCGGGGGCCATCACGCTCACCCAGTCCGTGTTTCGACCGGTACCCGCCTGGAACCCGTACCGCACGCCCCTGCCCGGCGTATACCTCTGTTCCGCATCGACGCCCCCCGGACCCAGCGTGCACGGCATGTGCGGACACCTGGCCGCCCGGGAGGCCCTACGCAGGGAGTTCCACCTGGCTGCGGCCCCGTCGCTGGGGCCCAGGACGGGACCGTCGGCGCCGAGCAGCCCGAGCCGACATCATGAGCATTGATCCTGGCGGCCGAGCGCGCGGACGGGCCTGTCAAGCTCCGCCCTCCCCTGCTGGCTGCCGGCGTCGGCAGGCGTGACCGATCCGATCAGCGCTTCCAACTCGGCGGCCTTGTCCATGTTGTCCAACTGCACCAAGATCGCGTGAGCCTCCGCGAACGCCGCACGCGCGGCCCGCTGGTCCGAGTGCATCCGGGCTCGGCCCAGACTGGTCAAGGCAGCAGCCTGGAACGACGGCCAGCCCCGGGTACGCCAGAGCGTGACGGACTCCTCCAGATAGGGGATGGCGCCCGCCGGAGAGTCTCGGGCCAGTTCGATTTCACCGAGAAGTTGGAGGGCCTCGGCCACGTGATGCGTCATGCGGTACTCGCGGCCCAGCGCCAACGACATCTCAGCCGCCTCGCGTGCCTCCGGATCGCCGCGCTTGAAATGCAGTCGAGCCAGCGCCAGCAGAGTCAAGGTAGCGGTGTAGTCATCTCGGTCAGCGCGGGAGATCCGCAAGGACTCGGTGAGCAACCGTTGACTCTCGTCGAAGTTCCCCAGTTCCCGGTGGCCGATGCCGGAGAACTGCAAGGCGGTCGCCTCCCAGCGGGAATTACCGAGTTTTCGGGCCCGTTCTAGAGCGGCAGTTGTGTGCCTGGTCGCCGTGTCGAACTGTCCCTGTTCGAAGGTGGCCACCGCCAGCGCCAGGTGGGCGCGCGCCGCACCGCCCAGGTGCCGAGAGCGGGTGGCCAGCCGCAGCGCCCGCTCACCCATCGCCACGGCTTCCGGGTAGGAGCCGGCCGCCGCCAGCGCCCAGGAACACATGACAGCGGCGTCCGAGCCGCCCTGGTCGTGGCCGAGCGCCTCGAATCTCGCCAGCAGCCAGGCCGACTCGCGGTGCAGCCGGGCCATCGCGGCACCGTCGCTCGGGCCGGCGGCCCAGGTCTTGACGTCGAGCAGGCCGCGCAGCATGACGGCCTCGCCGAGCTGGTTGCCGGTCCGCCGACAGAGCGCCATCACCTCGGTGTTGAGGTTCGCCCAGTCGGCGTACATGCCACGCAGGTCGAAATACTTCTCCAGCCGCCCGGCCAGGTCGAAGGCGAGGTCATCCAGGGTGAGGCGGCACGCCTGCCGGGTGGCGGAGACCATCGCCGTACGTTCGGCGTCGAACCAGCTCAGCGGGTCGATGCCGGCCAGGTACTCGTCCGCCCAGTCGACCGGTGGCCGCGGCACGGGACTGGCGATCAGCGCGAAACACGGACCCGGGATCGCCGGCGCCATCCGTTCCGCGAGCGTGACCCAGGTGCCGAGCCCACGGGCGATAGCCTGCGCGATGACTTCCGCTGACTCCTGCGCCGCAGCGCACTCGACCGCGAAGAGCCGGACCAGATCGTGATAGAGGTAGCGGATCTGCCCGGCCGGATCGGTGCCGGCGACGGCGAGTAGTTGCGCATCGACCAGCGTCTCGACGTGCTCGGCGGCCTGCTCGAATGGACAGCCCAACACGGCCGCGGCCAGCCAGGCCGGAAAGTCGGGGACGTCGAACTGGGCAAGCAGTCGAAACAGCCGGCGAGACTCTTCGTCGAGTTCGCGGTAGCTCAACGCCAACGATGCCCGTACGGCGAGATCACCGGTGGCCAGCCGGTCCAATCGACGCCGCTCATCACCGAGCATCGCCGCCAGATGAGCCAGCCGCCAGGCCGGACGAGCCGCCAGACGAGCCCCGGCTATCCGGACAGCGAGCGGTAGACCGCCACAGTACTCCGCGATCTCGGTGGCCTTCTCGATGTCCGGCAGGACCCGCTCGTTAGCTGTGATCCGGGCCAGCAACTGAATCGCCTCGTCCGTCGTGAACTGCCCCAGCTCGAGGTGCCAGGCACCCTCGATACCAGTCATCCGGAGCCGACTGGTGACCAGCACGGCGCACGTCGCCGCGCCCGGCAGCAACGGACGGATCTGCCCTTCCGAACTCGCGTTGTCCAGGATGACCAATACCCGACGGTGCGCCAGCAGGGTGCGATAGATCTCGGCGCGTTCGCTGAGCCCGTCGGGGATCGCCCGCAGGTCGATCCCGAGCGCCCGGAGGAACCGGGCCAGCACGTCGCCCGGGTCGAGCGGTGACCCTTCGGCGTCGCGTAGGTCGACCCAGAGTTGACCGTCCGGAAACGCCGCCCGCAGCGCGTGTGCCATGTGCAGCGCAAGAGCCGTCTTGCCAACTCCGCCCATGCCGGAAATGGCCGCAGTCACCTGAGCGTCCGGTCGACCCGCATCGGCCGGCGGCCCGGCGAGCAGGTTCCGCAGCGCCGACAGTTCCGCAGCGCGGCCAGTGAAGTCCCGGATGTCGGGCGGCAACATCCTGGGGGCCGACGGCACGGACGGATCGGCGTGCGCCGGCGGCTGGCGGCCGGGCGCAGGGCTCCCGCCGATGGCTCGGTCGGATCGGGCAAGCAACGTGTCCCGGGCGGCCACCCAGTCGGCTACGGCCTGGTCGTCAAGACCGCAGGAGCGCACAAAGCCGACCACGACCTCACGTCTCGGCAGGGTGGAACGGCTCAGCACGGACGCCAGCGTGCTCACCGCGAGGTGGTCACCCGACGCCCTCGCTCTGGCGGTCAGCTGCCGGTATGTCAGACCCGACCACAACCGCAGCGCGCGAAGCGCCGCGACGAACTCAGCCGGTGTGGCCGCCAGGCCGGGTCGGGGTGGATCAAGGCTGGGCTGGGCCACGACTCTCCTCTGGCACAGATCGACCAACGCCTCATCGTAGGCGGCGCAGGGGCGTCAGATTTGCCCGCAGCCGATCGGATATCGAAGCGGCGCTGTTGCTGCGGAAGCCAGAGTCCTTCAACATTTCGTTGACAACGTTTCGTTGAAGCGGTGGACTGGGTGGCATGACCGCCGAATCAATCGCGTCCGCCGAGGCCGATCGGGCCCGGGCGCACCGCACCTACGCCGCGCTTCAGCGCCTCACCGACCGACACGCCGCCACCGAGACGCAGCGCCGTCGGCACACCAATCCGTACGCCGCCGACCCATACGAGGCGATCGCCGTGCTCCTGGCCCTGGCCGCCGGTGCGGTCGAGCCGACGCCCGGCGAGGAACCGGTCGACGAGGCCGACCTGCTCGCCGCGCTCGCCCTCTTTCCGCCCCTACGCGCCGAGGTCAACACCATGGAGGTGGGGTTGCTGAACCTCGCCCGCAGCCGTGGGCTGACCTGGCAGGCGATCGGCCAAGGGCTCGGCCTGGGCAGCGCCCAGGCCGCTCGGCAGCGCTACGACCGGCTGGCCGCCCGCACCGCAGAAACCGATCGCACCGAAGAGACCGACCTGGCCACCAGGTGAACCGAGCCACCGGCGGCATCGAGGGCCCGGTCGCGGGCCTCAGGGGCACCGCCGATTCGGGCAGAAACGCGAACGCGCGGCACGTGGTGTCACCATGTGCCGCGCGTCGATCGGAGGTCAGCGCGGAACGACCTGCTCCGCGGCCCACTCCCGCCAGGTGACCAACTGGTCGGCGGCGGCGGCGAGCTGGTCGGCGACCGGGCCGGGGCCGGTCGAGCCGGGCGTGGTCCGGGCCGCGAGGGCCGAGCGGACCGACAGCACGTCGCGCACGCTTGGATCGAGATGCTCGCTGACCGTGGCGAGGTCGTCGTCGGAGACCTCGTCCAGGGCGCAGTCCCGGGCGGCGCAGAGCGCCACCAGCTTGCCGGTGATCTCGTGTGCGTCGCGGAACGGCACACCCTTGCGGACCAGCCAGTCGGCCACCTCGGTGGCCAGCGAGAAGCCGACCGGCGCGGCGGCGACCAGCCGGTCGACGCGTACCGTCATGGTGGAGATCATCCCGGCCAGAGCCGGCAGCAGCAGTTCCAGGGTGTCGACCGCGTCGAAGGCCGGCTCCTTGTCCTCCTGCATGTCCCGGTCGTACGTCATGGGCAGGCCCTTGAGCATGGTCAGCACAGCGACCAGCCCGCCGACCAGCCGGCCGGACTTGCCCCGGGCCAGCTCGGCGATGTCCGCGTTCTTCTTCTGCGGCATGATCGACGAACCGGTGGCGAAGGCGTCGTCCAGCTCGACCCAGCCGAACTCCTGCGACGTCCAGAGCACCACCTCCTCGCCGAGACGGGACAGGTGCACGCCAACCAGCGCGGTGGTGAAGAGGAACTCGGCGACGAAGTCCCGGTCGGCGACCGCGTCCATCGAGTTGGCGAACGAGGTGCGGAAGCCCAACTCCTTGGAGACCGCCACCGGATCCAGCGGCAGCCCCGACCCGGCCAGCGCGCCCGCGCCGAGCGGGCTGACGGCGGTGCGGTGGTCCCAGTCGCGCAGCCGCTCCAGGTCCCGCAGCAGCGGCTGGACGTGGGCGAGCAGCCAGTGGCCGAAGGTGACCGGCTGGGCGTGCTGGAGGTGGGTCATCCCGGGCGCGGCGGTGTCGATGTGCCGCTCGGCCTGCTCGACCAGCGCCTCGGCCAGCTCGACCAGCCGAGCGGCCACCCCCCGAGCGTGATCACGCAGGTAGAGCCGCAGGTCGGTGGCGACCTGGTCGTTGCGGGACCGCCCGGCGCGCAGCTTGCCACCGAGGCTGCCGAGCCGCTCCAGCAGGCCGCGTTCCAGCGCGGTGTGCACGTCCTCGTCGTCGACGGTCGGCCGGAACGCACCGGAGGCGCAGGCGGCCTCCAGGTCGTCCAGGGCGGCGAGGATGCGGCCCAGTTCCTCCGGATCGAGCAGCCCGGCGCCGGCCAGCACCCGAGCATGCGCCCGGGAACCGGCGATGTCGTACGGGGCCAGTCGCCAGTCGAACTGGACGCTCACCGACAACCGCGCGAGCGCCTCCGACGGGCCGCCGGCGAACCGACCACCCCACAGGCTCGTCCGGTTGGCTGCGGTGCTGTTCTCGGTCAGGCTCTTGTCGTCCACCCCGTCCATTCTGATGGTCACGATCGCACCCCACCCAACCGGGCGTCCCGGGCGGCCGACAGCTTGCTGGGCAGACCCCACAACTGCACGAATCCCTTCGCGAAAGACTGGTCGACGCCGTCGCCGGTGTCGTACGTGGCCGACCCGACGTCGAAGCGACCGGCCTCGGACCGCCGGCCGGTGACGGTGGCCCGGCCGCCGTGCAGGTTGACCCGCACCTCGCCGGTGACGTGCCGCTGCGTCTCGTCGACGAACGCGTCCAGTGCCGTCCGCAGCGGCGCGAACCACAGCCCGTCGTGGACCAGCTCAGCCCACCGTTGGTCCACGCCGCGCTTGAATCGGGCCAGGTCCCGCTCGATGGTGATCGCCTCCAACTCCTGATGGGCGGTGATCAGCGTGATCGCGCCCGGCGCCTCGTACACCTCGCGGGTCTTGATGCCCACCAGGCGGTCCTCGACCAGGTCGAGCCGACCGACCCCCTGCGCCCCGGCCCGCCGGTTCAGCTCCAGGATCGCCTGGTACGGGGTGACCGTCTCGCCGTCGATCGCGACCGGATAGCCGGCGTCGAAGGTGATCACCACCTCGTCGGCGTCGCGTTCCAGCGTCGGGTCGGCCGTGTGCGCGTACAGCTCCTCGACCGGGCCGCGCCAGCTGTCCGCCAGGAATCCGGCCTCCACCGCGCGACCCCACAGGTTCTGGTCGATCGGGTACGGCGCACGGGCCGACGTGTCGATCGGCAGCCCCTTCTCCTCGGCGAAGGCGACCGCCTGGTCCCGCGTCCACGCCACGTCCCGAGCCGGCGCGACGACCGTCAGGTCGGGGGCGAGCGCGGCCAGCGCCACCTCGAAGCGGGCCAGGTCGTTGCCGGTGCCGGTGCGGCCGTGCGACACGACGGTGCCGCCGTGGGCGCGGGCCGCCGCCACCAGATGCTTGACGACCAGCGGGCTGGACAACGCGGAAACCAACGGATAACGGTCCAGATAGCCGGCGTTGGCCCGGATCGCCGGCAGGCAGTACTCGGCCGCGAACTCGTCGCGCGCGTCGACCACCTCGGCCGCCACCGCGCCGCAGTCCACCGCGCGCCGCCGGATGACGTCGAGATCCTCGCCGCCCTGCCCGACGTCGACCACCACCGCGACCACCTCGGCGCCGGTCCGCTCGGCCAGCCATCCGATGGTCACCGAGGTGTCCAGGCCGCCGGAGTACGCCACGACGACTCGCTCGGTCACGGCCCGGCGCTCCCTTCCACGTGCTCGTCGCGGCGGGCCCAGCCGGCGAGCCGTTCGCCGAGCGCGGCACCGCCGTCGGTCTCCCGGGCCACGACGAGGATGGTGTCGTCGCCGGCGATGGTGCCGACGACCTCCGGCAGACCTGCCCGGTCCAGCGCGCTGGCCAGATAGTGGGCGGCGCCCGGCGGGGTGCGCAGCACCGCGATGTTGCCGCTGGAGTCCACCTCGTTGAGCAGTTCGCGCAGCAGCCGTACCAGACGGGCCGGCGCCGCCTCCGCGTCGCGCAACGGACGGTGACCGTCCTCCGGGATGACGTACACGGCGCGGCCGTCGCCGCCGCGAGCGGTGACCGCGCCGAGTTCCTTCAGATCGCGGGAGAGGGTGGCCTGGGTGACCTGGACTCCCTCGTCGCCGAGCAGTTCGGCCAGTTCGGTCTGCGACCGGATCGCCTTGTCGCGGATCAGCTCGACGATGCGGGCGTGCCGGGCGGCACGGGTCAGCGGTGCGGTCATGTCTTCTCCCCGAGCAGGAACGTCAGCAGCGCCTTCTGGGCGTGCAGCCGATTCTCCGCCTGGTCGAACACCGCGCTCTGCGGGCCGTCGAGCACCTCGTCGGTGATCTCCTCACCCCGGTGTGCGGGCAGGCAGTGCAGCACGATCGCCTCGGGCGCCGCGTACCCGAGCAGCGCCTTGTTGACCTGGTAGGGCAGGAACGGGGTGATCCGGTCCAGCCCGTCGCTCTCCTGTCCCATCGACGTCCAGGTGTCGGTGGCGATCACGTCGGCGTCGCGGACCGCGGCCACCGGATCGGTGAGCACCCGGACCGAGCCACCGGTGCCGGCGGCGATCTCCTCGGCCCGGGCCACCACCTCGACGGCGGGCTCGAAGTCGGCCGGACCGGCGACCCGCACGTGCATTCCGGCGGTCGCGCCGGCCAGCAGGTACGACTGGGCCATGTTGTTCGCCGCGTCGCCGACGTACGTCAGGGTCCGCCCCGCGGTGCCGCCGCACCGCTCCCGCACGGTGAGCAGGTCGGCCAGGAGTTGACAGGGGTGGAACCCGTCGGTCAGTGCGTTGATCACCGGCACGGTGGCACCGGCGGCCACCTCGGCGATCCGGTCGTCACCGTGGGTCCGCAGCACGATCGCGGCCACGTACCGGGACAGCACCCGGCCGGCGTCACCCAGGGTCTCGCCGCGGCCGAAGTGGGTGACCTGGGTGTCCACCACGAGCGGGTGACCGCCGAGTTCGGCGATGCCGGCGTCGAACGAGATCCGGGTCCGCAGGCTCTGCTTGTCGAACAGCACGGCCACCGACCGGGGCCCGGCCAGCGGGGTGTACGCGAACCGGTCGGCCTTCATCCGCGCCGCCAGGTCGAGCACGGCGGACTGCTCGGCGGGCGACAGGTCGTCGTCGCGCAGGAAGTGCCGGGTCATGCGGGGGCCTCCGTCGGGGTCGGATCCACGTCGGTCGGGGTGGTGGTGCGCCCGGCCGCAGACCGCTCGTCGGCGACGGTCGACGACGCGGCGGCGGTGAGGGCGGTGGGCAGGGCGGCCAGGAAGGCATCGGCCTGCGCGGGGGTGAGGATCAGCGGCGGGGCGAGCCGGAGCACGTCCGGCTGCACCGGGTTGACCAGGAAGCCGGCCGCGCGCAGCGCCTCGGCGGCGGCGGGTGCCACCGGCGCGGTCAGCGTCACGCCGAGCAGCAACCCGGCGCCCCGGACCCCACCGAGCAGGGGGTGCCCGAGCGCCTCGATCCCCCGGCGCAGCCGTTCACCGACCCGCTTGACGTGGTCGAGCAAACCCTCGTGGGCGATGGTGGAGATCACCGCGAGGGCGGCGGCGCAGCTGACCGGATTGCCGCCGAAGGTGCTGCCGTGCGAGCCGGGGGCCAGCAGGTCGGCGACCGGGCCGAAGGCGAGGGTGGCACTGACCGGCAGCCCACCGCCGAGCCCCTTGGCCAGCGTGACCACGTCCGGTTCGATGCCGTCGGCCTGGTGGGCGAACCAGTGTCCGGTGCGGCCGATCCCGGTCTGCACCTCGTCGAGCACCAGCAACGCGCCGTGCCGGGCGGTGATCCGCCGGGCGGCGGCAAGGTAACCGGCGGGCGGGACGACCACACCGTTCTCACCCTGGATCGGCTCCAGGATCACCATGGCGGTGGCGTCGGTGACCGCCGCCTCCAGCGCGGCCACGTCGCCGTACGGGACGTGGCTGACCTCGCCGGGCAGCGGGCGGAACGGGTCGGCCTTGGTCGGCTGTCCCGTCAACGCGAGCGCACCCATGGTGCGACCGTGGAAGCCGCCCACGGTGGCCACCACGTGGGTACGGCCGGTACGCCGGGACAGCTTGAACGCCGCCTCGTTGGCCTCCGCGCCGGAGTTGGCGAAGAAGACCCGTCCGGGTCGTCCGGCGAGGGCCAGCAGCAGCTCGGCCAGCGCCACCGGCGGCTCGGCGACGTACAGGTTAGACACGTGCCCGAGGGTGGCGACCTGCTTGGACACGGCGGCCACCACCGCTGGATGGGCGTGCCCGAGGGAGTTGACGGCGATGCCGCCGAGCAGGTCGACGTACTCCCGGCCGGCGTCGTCGACCACGACGGCGCCGGAACCGGAGACGAGGGCCAGCGGTGGGGTGCCGTAGTTGTCCATCATGGACTGGCGCCACCGGTCGGTGAGGGCGGTCACGACGGGCCTCAGCCTTCCTTGTCCGCGGCTACGGGGCTCGCAAGCTCGCTCCGCGCGCTCACGACCATGGTTCCGAAGCCTTCCGAGGTGAAAACTTCCAGCAGGGTGGAGTGGGCGACCCGGCCGTCGACCACGTGCGCGGCCGGTACGCCGCCGCTGACCGCCCGCAGGCAGGCCTCCATCTTGGGCACCATGCCCGACTCCAGCGACGGCAGCAGCTTCGCCAGGTCGTCGGTGCTGATCTCGCTGATCAGACTGGAGGTGTCCGGCCAGTTGGCGTAGAGGCCGGGTACGTCGGTGAGCACGACCAGCTTGCGCGCCAGCAGCGCGACCGCGAGCGCGGCGGCGGCGGTGTCGGCGTTCAGGTTGTGCAGCACCCCGTCGACGTCCGGCGCGACGGTGGAGATCACCGGAATCCGGCCGGCCGCAATCAGGTCCGTCACCGCCGAGATGTCCACCGACTCGACGTCACCGACCTGCCCGACGTCGACCGGCTGCCCATCGACGTACGCGGGTCGCCGGACGGCGGTGAACAGCCCGGCGTCCTCACCGGACAGCCCGACCGCGAACGGCCCGTGCGCGTTGATCAGCCCGACGAGTTCCCGCCCGACCTGGCCGACCAGCACCATCCGGACCACATCCATCGCCTCCGGCGTGGTCACCCGCAGGCCGCCCCGGAACTCGCTGTCGATGCCGAGCCGTCCGAGCATCGCCGAGATCTGCGGGCCGCCGCCGTGCACCACGACCGGCTTGAGGCCGACGTAGCGCAGGAACACCATGTCGGCGGCGAAGGCCCGCTGGAGTTCGGGGTCGACCATGGCGTTGCCGCCGTACTTGACCACGACGGTGGCGCCGGAGAACCGCGCCAGCCAGGGCAACGCCTCGATCAGCGTGGCCGCCTTGGCCTGGGCGCGGGTGAGATCCGAGTTCAGGTTCATGGTCATGTCGAGTAGGCCGAGTTCTCGTGCACGTACGCGTGCGACAGGTCGTTGGTCCACACCGTCGCCTCGGCGGCCCCGGCGTGCAGGTCGATGCGGATGGTGACGTCCCGGCCGGTGAGGTCGACCTTCGACCGGTCCTCGGCGGCGGCACCGGAGCGGCAGACCCAGATTCCGTTGACCGCCACGTCGATCGCGTCCGGGTCGAACGCGGCGGCGGTGGTGCCGACGGCGGCGAGGATCCGGCCCCAGTTCGGGTCGTTGCCGAACAGTGCGGTCTTCACCAGGTTGTTGCGGGCCACCGCGCGGCCCACCTCGACCGCGTCGTCCTCGCCGGCCGCGCCGACCACCTCGATGGCGACCTCTTTGGTGGCCCCCTCGGCGTCGGCCAGCAACTGCTGGGCCAGGTCGTGGCAGGCGGCGGTGACCGCGGCGGTCAGTTCGGCGGCGCTCGGTGTGGTGCCGGAGGCGCCGCTGGCCAGCAGCAGCACGGTGTCGTTGGTGGACATGCAGCCGTCGGAGTCGACCCGGTCGAAGGTGACCCGGGTGGCCGCCCGCAGCGCGGCGTCGAGCGTCTCCGGTTCGGCCACCGCGTCGGTGGTCAGGACGCAGAGCATGGTGGCCATCCCGGGAGCGAGCATGCCGGCGCCCTTGGCCATGCCACCCACGGTCCAGCCGGCGCCGGAGATCACCGTGGTCTTCGGCCGGGTGTCCGTGGTCATGATCGCCTCGGCGGCGGCGTCACCGCCGTCGGCGGCCAGGCCCCGGATGGCGGCGCCCACTCCCGGCAGGAGCTTGTCCATCGGCAGCCGCTCACCGATCAGGCCGGTCGAGCAGACCGCCACCTCGCCCGCGCCGAACTCCCGTCCGCTGGTCGAGGTCAGTTCGGCGGCGGTGTGTTCGGCGGTGGCGTGGGTGTCCTGGAATCCGGCCGGGCCGGTGCAGGCGTTCGCCCCGCCCGAGTTGAGCACCACCACCCGGACCCCGCCGGCACGGAGCACCTGCTCGGTCCAGAGCACCGGCGCGGCCTTGACCCGGTTGGTGGTGAAGACTCCGGCCACCCCGGCGTCGGGGCCGTCGTTCACGACCACCGCGACGTCCGGTGCGCCGCTGGCCTTCAGACCGGCGGCCACCCCGGCCGCCCGGAACCCGCGAGGCGTGGTGACGGTCATGGCGTTACCCCCAGCGAGGACAGGCCCGTGGTCTCGGGCAGGCCGAACATCAGGTTGGCGTTCTGTACCGCCTGACCGGCGGCGCCCTTGCCGAGGTTGTCCAGGGCGGCGACCACGATCAGTCGGCCGGAGTCGGCGTCGATGGTGGCCTGGAGGTGGCAGGAGTTGCTGCCCAGGGTCGCCGCGGTGTGCGGCCAGCGTCCCTCGGGCAACAGGTGCACGAAGGGGCTGTCCGCGTACGCCTGCGCCAGCACCGCCCGTGGGTCGGCCGGGCCGGTCGGCAGCGCGGTCACGGTGGCCAGGATGCCGCGCGGCATCGGCGCCAGCACCGGCGTGAAGGACAGTCCGGTCGCGCCGGTGGCCTGCTTGATCTCGGGTACGTGCTGGTGGGCGCCGACCTTGTACGGCGACAGGTCGCCCATCACCTCGCTGGCCAGCAGGTGTGCCTTGGCGGCTCGACCCGCCCCGGAGGTGCCGGACGCGGCGACGACCACCACGTCGGCGGGTTCGGCGGCACCGGCCGCGAGCAGCGGCGCGAGCGCGAGGGTGATCGTCGCGGCGTAACAGCCGGTGTTGGCGACCCGGATGGCGGCGGCGATCCGCTCGGCCTGCCCGGGCAACTCCGGCAGGCCGTAGGTCCAGGTACCGGCGTGCGGGCCGCCGTAGTAGCGGGCCCAGGCGTCGCCGTCGGCGAGCCGGTGGTCCGCGCCCAGGTCCACGATCCGGGCCGTGGCGGGCAACTGCGCCGCGATGGCGGCGGACTCGCCGTGCGGCAACGCGAGGAAGACCAGGTCGGCCTCGACCAGCACCTCCGGTACGGTCTCGGCCAAGGTCAGGTCCAGCCCGACGAGCTGGGGGTGCACCGTGTCGAGCCGCTGCCCCGCCTGGCGGTGCGCGGTGGCGGTGACCAGGTCGAACTCGGGATGCCCGGCAAGCAGGCGGAGCAGCTCGCCACCCGCGTAGCCGCTCGCACCGGCGACCGCGACCCGAATTCCCATGCTTACCTCCGTATGACTATGCAAGGAGGCTAGCAGTCACGGCGCCAGCACTGCAAGTTCATGCAGTCGAACGCATGAGAATGACATCCACGTGGGTGATTGTTAAGAAGGGGCCCCTGCTCTACCGCAGGCGTTAACAAGGGGCCCTTCCTTACATCTACAACCGGCCGTCCAGCACCGCCTGGGTGACCCACGGGATGACCTCGGCCAGCATCTCGTCCAGCGAGGTGCCGGCGGTGAAGCCCAGCACCTCGCTGGCCTTGCTGGTGTCCGGCACGCGCATGCGCACGTCGTAGCGGAACGGCTCGTCGCTGACGTACCGGAACGGCACCTCGGCACCCTTGATCTTGTGCCAGATCAGCTCGGCGAGTTCCAGCACCGTGGTCGACCGGGCGGTCGAGAGGTTGAAATCCTCGTTGTACGCCGCCGGATGCTCGATCGCCAACGCGATGCCCCGGGCCAGGTCCCCGCCGTAGGTGTAGTGCCGCACCTGGTCGCCCGCGCCGAGAATGTGCAGCGGGTCCTGCCCCTTGACGATCTTCTGCACCAGGTCGGGCACCACGTGCGACATGGCCAGCTTCACGTTGCCGGAGAGCACCTCGGCCTGCCCCAGCGCCCGACCCTCCCCCACACCCACGCAGTTGAACGGCCGCACGATCGTGTACGGCAACTGGTACTGCTCCCAGGCCGCCCGGGCGTAGTACTCCACGGCCAGCTTCTGAAAACCGTACGACGACAGCGGTGGCGGGATGCGCCGCTCGTCGCCCTCCCGGCTCGGCCAGTGCCCGGTCGACTCGTACACCATCGAGGAGGAGAGGTAGGTGACCTTGGTCAGGGCGCCGTCCCGGTGGGCCCGCAGCGCCGCGTCACAGGTCGCCGCCATGATCCGCTCGTTGGTGGCGAGCAGGTCGTAGGCGTACGCGTGGAAGTAGGAGATGCCACCGATCATCGCCGCCCCGGCCACCAGATGGTCACAGCCGTCGAGCAACTCGGTCAGCAGGTCGGTGTCGCGGGCGTCGCCCTCGACGAAGCGGAACCGGGGATGCGCGTCGTAGCTGTGGCTGACCGGGCCGTACTTGGAGAAGTTGTCCACCCCGACCACCTCGTGGCCACGGTCCAACAGCTCCGAGACGAGATAGCCGCCGATGAAACCGGCCGAACCAGTAACCAGGACCTTCGCCACCTGCGCTCCTAAGCCGTCTCGTACTCGGTGCTGCCGCTGCGGGCCGGAGCCGGCGCCGTCCGCACCCGGGCGGCCAGCTTCTCCCGGCTCAGCCGTCGACCGTAGGCGAACACATACCAGCGCAGGTACCCGGGGAGGAACCGGCCGAGATCGAAGTGGGACTCGCCGAGCGGCCGGTCCAGCCAGATCGTCGGGATCTCCGCCACCGGCAGCCGCAACCGTGTCGCCTTCGCGGTCAACTCCAGCCCGATCTCGAAACCGGTCCGCGACTCGATGCCCACCTCACGAACGAAGGCGGTGTCGTACGCCTTGAAGCTGTTGGTCGCGTCCCGGGTGCCCACCCTCGCCAGGGTGTAGAGGCTGCGACCCGCCCAGCGGGACATCATCCGCTTCAGCCTCGGCCCACCGACCTGCTGGCCGCCCGGCATGTACCGAGAGGCGGCGGCGACCACCACACCCCGATCCACCAGCCGGGCCAACTCGTCGATCTGCCGGGGGTCGTCACAGCCGTCGGCCATCGTCACCACCACGACCGGCGCCCGCGCCACGTCGATGCCGAACCGGATCGCGTTGGCCGGGCCGCGCCCGTAGGTGTTCAGCACCGCCCGCACCCGAGGATCGGTCCGGGCGGCCTGTTCGACGTACGGGACCGTGGTGTCCTCCGGCATGTCGTGCACGATCAGCACCTCGGCCGGCAGCAACAACTCGCGCAGCATCCGCTCCAGGCAGCGGACGATCGCCTCGCCCTCGTTGTAGACCGGCACGATCACCGAGACCCGGGGAATCACACCCGCACCCCCTGCCCGGTCAGGCCCCACATGTCGATCACCGGTTTGTCGGTGTCGAGGCGGGCGTACTGCTCGTGCGGCGCGGCGATGACCAGCAGGTCGGCCCGGCGCAGCACCTCATCGAGGTCGACGAGCCGCTCGTCGGCCACGTACGGGTCGGTGCAGAGCGTCTCCCGGGTCTTCAACGCCAGGATCTTGCGCAGCTTGTACGCCAGGCTCTCCCGAGGATCGTCGCTGCCCCCCTTGAAGGCCATGCCGAGAATGCCCACCGTCGAGGCGGCCAGGTCGAACCGATCCTCCAACCGGGACACCAGGTACAGCGGCAGCCCCTCGTTGATCAGCATCGCCGAGTGGCCCAGCACGAAGTTGTTCCGGTTGAACGCCGCCAACTGCATGGTGTCCTTGAACAGGCACGGCCCGGCCGCGAACCCGGGCATCGGCAGGTCGGCGGCGCGCGGATACTCGTACGCCACGGCGTGCCGGATCCGGGCGAAGTCCAGCCCGAAATCGTTGGCCATCATCCAGAACTGGTTGGCGGTGGCGAACTTGATGTACCGCCAGGTGTTGGTGAACAGCTTCGCCAGCTCCGCCTCTTCGGGCGTCAGGGTGACGATCCGGTCGGTCAGGTGCCGGAACAGCTTCTCCGCCCGGGCCAGCGCCTGCGGCGTCCGCGCCGCCACGATCTGCGGCAGCGTGAACAACTCCGTCATCGCGTGCCCCTCGGCGATCCGCTCCGGGCAGAACGCCACGTCGGCATGCAGCCCCCGACCGGCCAGCAGTTTCTCGGTCAGCGCCGTCACTCCGGGATAGACGGTGCTACGCAGCACGATCAGCTGCCCGTCCCGCAGGTGCTCGGCACACCGCTCCAGGGCCCGCGGCACCGCACCCAGGTCCGGGTTGAGATGCTCGTCGACCGGCGTACCGACCACCACCACCAGATGCTCCGAGGCGCCGACCGCAGCCGGGTCGGTGGTCGCCCGCAACCGGCCGGCAGCAACCGCCTCGGCCAACGGCTCAGCCGCCCCGGCCTCGGCAAACGGCAACTTGGCCGCGTTGACCGTGGCGACCGCCTCGGCGTTGATGTCGTACAGCACGACGGAGAGCCCACGGGCAGCGAACGCGATACCCAGCGGCAGGCCCACCCGGCCACCACCACCGACTATGCAGACGTCGACCGAGGTGGGTGCATCATCGGGCATGAGGGGACTCCCGTGGGGGTGGCGGGTGATCCCAGGGTCACCGGGATCAGAGCAGGCTAACCCCTCAGACGTGACTCATGGGTAACCAAACGATCCATCGGTGTTGACCTTTCGGTCGATGCTGGCCCGCCGCCGGCTCTTCCCGCTCGCCGCAGGGGGAGCCGACGGCGGAAGGTCACCTCGTTTGTCGAGCGAGTCCCTGCTGCCGCTCGTACGCCCGCAGCGCGGCATCCCATGCCTGGGTGTACTCCGAGGGGCCGAGACCGAGGTCGTTGTGCCCCTTGACCGCTTCCCGCAGCAACTCCACCAGCCCCGGGACGATGGCACGGCGTTCAGCGACATAGTGGTGGAATACCTCAGCGAACTGTTCACCGGTCAGTCGTGCGGCATGTGCGGTGACCGGCTCGTCCTGGAGGTTCTGCAGGACAGCAGCCCACCGACGGGTCAGATCGTCGGCCTGCCGGGTGCGGATCTTCTCAAGTTCGTGGTCGCACTCAAGCTTGATCCGCTGTTCCCAGTACGGGCGCAGCCGTTCCCGCACCCGCTCGTCCAGGCTGACCCGTAACCGCACCGTGAACTGCGGTAGGTGTGCTTCCTGTGGCCAACGCTGGTGCATCAACAGGTTGTTCAGCGCCTGTTCGAGGTCGTGGGCGCGGTGCGGCTCATGCTCGCGGGCCAGATCGACGGCACGCTCACGGACGATGCCTGCCGCCCAGGGCAGCAGCGCCTCGGCCCGCAGTCGCAGTTCGTCGAAGGTCATGTTGGTCGCGGTCCAGAGGTAGACGGCGTGCAGGTTGAAGTCGAATGCGTCGCCCTTCGCCGGCACCAGGAGAGGTTGCGGCACATCCTGCCGGAAGGTGACCCGAGCAGGCGCTACGGGAGCCGGCGGCGCGAGGCCGGGAGCGGGCGGAAAGATGGTGTGCCACCAACGGCGCGTCTGCGGCGGCACGCCGGGGCGCACATGGGGGGTTCCAGAGGGTCGAGTGGTCATCAGGCATCCTCGAAATTCAGTGCTTCGACGTCGTTGAGCAGAGCGCACCCGGGCATGACCGGGCGCCAGACGTGCCGCAGTTGGTGATCGAGCCGGCGACGCAACGGGGGGCGCCCGGCCAGCACGAGCCGCAGCAGCGCCAGGACGTGCGCGGCCACCTCGGGCTGGCCGTCCGCGCGGCCGAGCCAGAAGCCGAGCGTCCGCCAGGAGCGGTACGCCGTCTCGGGCATGCTCAGCGCTGTCGCCCAGAGAATCGCCAGGTCATTGGCCGAGATGATGTCGCTACGGGTCAATTCCAGCAGTTCCGGCCAGTGCTCCCGGGGTGGTCGGGCCCAGCGTTCGGCCAGGATCCGCAAGGCCCGCGCGGCGTGCAGCCGCACCTCCCGGTCAGTCGATTCCGTCCACTGCGTGAGGGATTGCACCAGAGCGGCCCCGTGTCCGCCCTGGTAAACCTCGACCAAGCCGCGAACCACCGAGTTGTGCCAGCGTTGCATCCGCCCGGACGCGACCAGCCGAAGCTGCACCAGGGCCGCGTTCGGCCACAGCCGGGCCAGCCCGAGTTCGTGGGCGCGGGCGACGGTGTCGCGCAGGTGTGCCGCCTGACCGTCGGCCCAACTGTCCAACTCGATGCTGACCCGCTGCCGTAGTCGGGGCTGCATCGCAATCGCGACGAGGACGATCGCGGCTGCCTGCCGTACGCTCGCTCGCCGCTCCCGGGCCAGGTCGCGCACAATGTTCAGGGCCGTCTGCACGTCCCGGCCGGCCGACCACCCGATGGCGGCGGCCGCCGCCTGTCGTACGTCCGGCTGGTCCGCGCGCACCATCTCCGCGAGCCAGCCGAGCAGCACCCGGGGCGGCCACCAGTCGGTCCACGCCGCGTCGAGAACAGCGGAGCGGAGTTGCTCGGTACCGGGTGCGAACTGCACCCGGCTACCACCGGTGCTCCACTCCTCGTCGGGCACCACCACTGCGGCGCGTAGCGTCGGCCCGAGCAGGTCGTCGAGGGTGGTGCCACGGAGTCGTACGGCGGCCGGCTGCGCCCTCCCCTCAGCTGGTACCAGCCGATCGGCCGCCGTGCGTATCTCGGTCGCCGGCAATCCGGAGAGAACCGCACAGGACAGCCGGAACGCCCGCACCTGCTCTGCTGACCAGCCCACCGCGAGACCGGCGTCGGCCTGCGGGTCGAGGATCTGCGCGGCACGCTCCCGAAGCTGCCGGGGCAACAGTTGCGCCAGCCGGTCGGTCAGTGACCTGGCTCGGGGCGCCGTCTGCGCGATGGCCTCCACCACGGGAACCACCTCGCGGGGCTGGGGTGCCCCAGCCAGGTACGCCGACAGCAGCGGATGGCGGACGCACTCCTCGTCGACGTACTGTTCCACGCACTCGCCAGCACAGCGATCAGCGCAGAAACCCACGCACCGTCCGGTCAACTCGCGTCGTAGCCGGGTCCGGAACACCTCTGCCGCAGGAGCCGGTCGATGCTCGACGACGTGCCCGGCGAAGTCCTGGACGCGCCGGGAGAAATCGCCAACCAGCAGCAGCGACGTCCCGTTCGTCACGGCCCGGGCGGCCAGCCCCATCAGGGTGTAGCCGTCCAGCGCACGGACGTCCTCGTCGGTGAGCCGCAGCACGTAGCCGCATCCGCCCCGTTGACCCAGTTTCGTCTGGAACAGGTCGGTGAGCTGCTCGACACCGATGACGTTCACCCCGCTCGCGCCGTGCAGGCGAGCCAAGGCGATCACTGCCGAGGTGAAGCGCCCACTTCCCGCCGGGCCGGACAGGCACGCCAGGTGACGCTGCCTCAGGTGGTGATCGAGTTGCTGGTCGCTGCCGGCGGGCGCATAGCCCCACCGCCAGTCCAGCACGGTGGCCTCGCTGAGCGTCTCCGACCAGACCCGGCGCCCGTCCACCGACTCCGTCGCCGCACTGACATTGACCGTGCCGATCGCCACGGCGCCGTGCCCGGTGGCGTTCTGCCCCCGGACGAACATGTCGCCAGCATCGATCCGGGCGCCGCCGAACAGGCCACCGAGCCGGCGCAGCACATCGCCGGAGTCCAGCGAGTCCTCGCGGTCGTCCACCTCGTCCGCCTCGTCGGCCTCATCCGCCCGGTCCGTCGTGGGCGGGGCCGGGTCCGCCTCGCCGTCTGGTGTCCCCTCCTGAGCGGAGTCGATCGGCGAATCACCGGGACGCTCCTGAGTCGGATCGCCGCCGGGCTCGGCGACGGCTGCGGCAGCGCCGGGACGTTCACCGATCACCGGCTGGCTCGGCCGGGATCCGCCTGGTACCCGGGCTGCGGCCGGGTCGACGCCCTCTGCCGTGGATCCGGGGACCGACGCCCGCTCGATGTTGATCATCGATCCACGCCCGGGCGCAGAATCGCGTCGCGACCGATGGAACCGATCGCTATCGCGCCGGGTCCCACGGCGTTCTGGCCGTCGACCCGGATGTCTCCGGTACGAATGCCGCCGCCGGCTGGCGGCTCAGTCGCACGCCTCGTGCCGCCGGGTGCGAGTGGCTCCGGCGGCGCGTCGGGCGGCGTCGCCTCCGCGCCGGGCGACGACTCGTCCCGCCACAAGGTGACGTCCTCGTCCAGGACGCAGAGCCACGCCGGTTCCCGGAACCCCTTGTCCGCGTGAACCACCTCGATCCGCCGGAACCGCTCCGGCCGGATCTCCTCCGGGTATTCGGTCACCACGTCGCGGTAGATGTCGGCGGAGACCACCAGTGCGACCCCCGCGTCGGGAAAGGCCGCCAAGGCTCGGCGTACGGGGGCCGCGTCGCAGAGCCGGCTGACCAGGACGACCGCCTGACCGGGAAAACCGTTGGCCCCGTCAAGGTGCACCATGCCCTGGTGCACCGCCACCCGGAGCCGGATGCGGGCCACCGAAAGGCGGCTGGCGTTGTACTGCCGCAGCCGCCGGTTCAGCTCCGGCAGAAAGCGGCCGATCACCCTCGCCTCGGGAAGCTCCCGCGGCAGGACGGCCAACTCTCCGTCCCCCGCCTGCTGCGTCGTCCAGCCGACGCGGTCCATGCCCACCTCGTCGGCCGCTTCGCGCAGCAGTCGGTGGAAGTCCTGCTGTGCTTCGTACTGCTGGATGTTGCCCCGCCGGCTGTAGCGTTCCATGTCCACGCAGACCAACAGCCGCCGCTCCGGATGTTGCATGTCGTCGCCCTCCTCACCCCGGCCACCAAGGCCGGGCACGAGCGACATCCAACGTCCGTGGGCCCGCCGAGACCCCGTAGAAGTACGGCATCGACGGGATTGTCCGGTAGCGGTCTTCCCGTACCGTGCGGGCATCCCCCATGGGCGTCCACGATGCACTTGTCGTATGTGGAATGTGCCGATCGACGTGCTGCTGGCCTTGGGCCTGGACCCGTACCTGACGCTCGGCCTGCTGCTTGCCTACCTGATCGCGGCGGCACTGTTACGCCGGCAGGGAGCGCCGGTTGCGCGGCTACGCCGAGCATGGCGTACCGCAGTCGGTTGGCTACGCTGCGGGCACTGTCGTCGCTTGAGCAGAGTGGGGGCCTGGATGCGGCGCGAACCACCTCAGAGCCCGGAGTGGCCCTATGGCACGTTCCTGCAACGGCTTGGTCCGCCCGTCCGGGCCGCCCTGCTGGGACTCGGCGTCCGTCGCCAGGTGCCAGCCGGTCAGATCCTGATCCACGAGGGACAACGGCAGACACACCTGGTGCTGATCGAGGAGGGCCTGACAAAGGTCACCGCAGCCCTGCCGGACGGCCGCACCGCACTGCTGTCGCTGCGGGTCGGCGGTGACTTGGTGGGCGAGATGTCGGCGCTCAACGACCGGCCACGCTCGGCGACCGTCACCGCCTGCGGCGCTGCCCGCTACAGCGTGATCAGCTTGGCGCGGTTCCGCGAGTTTCTCAGGGCCAACCCCGACGCCGCGCTCGAACTGGCCGCGATGGTTTCCGACCGGTTGCGCTGGTCGAATCGGAGGCGGATCGACTTCTCCTCGTACCCGGTGCGGATCCGGGTTGCCCGGGTGATCGCTGAGTTGTCCCGTACGCACGGCCGCCAGGCACCCGACGGGGTCGTCATCGACGTACGACTCACCCAGCCGGAACTGGCCTCCATCTGTGGTGCCTCCGAGACGTCGGTCCAGAAAATTCTCCGAGAGCTACGAACCGACGGGCTGGTCGACACCGACTACCGCCGGATGACCGTGCGAGACCTGCCCCGTCTCCAGGAGATCGGGCAGCTCGACGCCGACGAGTGTTAAGAAGGGCCCCTTCCTATGCACGAGGCGTTAAGAAGGAGCCCTTCCTTACACCTCAGGCGCCGCGGAGGGTGGCGCCGACGCGTTCGGTGGCGCGGGCCACCGCGGCGTCGCGGGCGGCGACAGCCTCCTCGACGGTGAGGGTGCGGTCCGGAGCCCGGAAGGTGAGCTTGTAGGCCAGCGACTTGCGGCCGGTCCCCAACTGCTCCGAGGCGTACACGTCGAACAGGCGCACCGATTCCAGCAGCTCACCGGCGCCCTCGGTGAGGGCCTGCTGGACGGCCTGGGCGGGGACCGTGTCGTCGACCACCAGCGCCACGTCGATCAGGGCCGGCGGGAAACCGGAAACCGCGGGCGCGGGCAACACCGGCGCCGCCGGCAACGCGTCCAGGTCCAACTCCATGGCGCTGGTACGCCGGGGCAGTTCCAGCGCCGCCAACACCGCCGGGTGCAGCTCGCCGGCGTGGCCGACCACCGCCCCGTCGACCAGTAGCTGGGCGCAGCGGCCGGGGTGCCAGGGAGCGTACTCGGCGGCCCGCGCCTCGATGCGCTCAGCGGGGATGCCGGCGGCGGCCAGCACCTCACGGCCCGCCTGGACGGCGTCCGCCCAGCCGGCCAGGCGTCCGGCACCCCACCAGCCGGCCGGCTCGATGTCGCCGGTCAGCACCACGGCGACGTGCCGGGGCTGGTGCGGGACCACCGCGTCGGCGGCGGCGAACTCGGCGTCGGTGGGTCGCCGGTCGACCCCCATGGCCGGCGGGCTGCCGGCACCCGGACGCGGGTGGAAGACCACACCGATCTCGTAGAGCGCCAGGTCGCGTAGGCCACGACCGAGGTTGCGCTTCACGATGCCGAGCAGCGGGCCGAGCAGGGTGGTGCGCAGCAACGGCTCCTCGTCGGACAGCGGGTTGGCCACCCGTACGGCCTGGCGGCGCGGGTCGTCGGCGGGCAGACCGAGTTGGTCGGCGAGTCCGGTGGCGACGAACGGGTGTGCCAGCACCTCGACGTAGCCGCGCTCGGCCAGCGTTCGGGACACCGCCCGGTTGCGCCGCTGCTGCGAGGTCAGGCCCCGGCCGGGCGGTGCGGTCGGCAGCAGCGACGGAACCTTGTCGTAGCCGTCGAGGCGGACCACCTCCTCGACCAGGTCGGCCGGGTCGGTCAGGTCGGGCCGCCAGGTCGGCGGGGTGACGCTCAGCGTCTCGGTGTCACCGGCGGCGACACCGACCTCGCCCGGGTCCTCGGTCAGCCGGTCGGTGCCCCGGGTGACGGTGCAGCCGATGTGCTCCAGCAGGGCGACCACCCGTGCCGGCGGATACGCCACGCCGACCCGCTGGCTGGGCAGGTCGACCGGCAGCGGCACCGGGGTACGCGGCGCGACGTGGTCGATGTCCAGCACCTCGTCGCCGACGGTGCCGCCCGCGTACGCGGTGAGCAGCGCGACCGCCCGCTCCAGGGCGACCAGCGGCAGGGCCGGGTCGACACCCCGCTCCCACCGCTTCGCCGCCTCGCTGAACAGCTTGTGCCGGCGAGCGGTGCGCCCGACCATCGCCGGGTCCCAGTGCGCGGCCTCGAAGAGGACGTTGACGGTGCTCGGCAGCACCTCGCTGGTTTCGCCACCCATCACGGCGGCGAGCGAGATCGGCGTGCCGTCGCCGTCTCCGGCGAGCGGGTTCGGCAGGCCGGCGTCGCAGATGACCATGTCCTCGGGGGCGAGGGCACGGGTCACCCCGTCGAGCGTGGTGAGTTTCTCCCCCGGCACGGCCCGGCGGACCACCAGCGGGCCGGCGATGCGGTCGGCGTCGAAGGCGTGCATCGGCTGGCCGAGTTCGAGCATCACGTAGTTGGTGATGTCGACGGGCAGCGAGATGCTGCGGATGCCGGCGATGGTGAGTCGCTGCTGCATCCAGTCCGGCGTCTGCGCCGTCGGGTCGACGCCGCGCACCATCCGGGCGGCGAACCGGTCGCAGCCGACCGGGTCGCGGACCTCCACCGGGTAGGCCGGGGCGGCGGTGCCGGGTGCCGTGGCGGCCCGGCCCGGATCCTGGAAGCCCACTCCGAGGGCGTGTGCCAGTTCCCGGGCGAGTCCGCGCAGCGACATCTGGTAGCCCCGGTCGGGGGTGACCTCCACCTCGACGACGACGTCGTCGAGGCCGACCACCGGCCGCGCGTCGTCGCCGGGCTTGGCGACGACGTGCTCGGGCAGCACCAGGATGCCGGAGTGGTCGTCGCCCAGGCCCAACTCCTTCGCGGAGCAGATCATGCCGTGGGAGTTACGCCCGTACGTCTTACGGGCGCCGATCGCGAAGCCGCCGGGCAGCACCCCACCGGGCAGGATCACCACGACCCGGTCGCCGGGGGCGAAGTTGCGCGCCCCGCAGACGATCTCCTGCGGTTCGCCGGTGCCGTTGGCGGCGCCCACGTTCACCCGGCAGAACCGGATCGGCTTCTTGAAGCCGGTCAACTCCTCGATTTCGAGGACCTCGCCGACCACCAACTGGCCGGTGACCGTGGCGGACAGGTCCACGATGGACTCGACCTCGATGCCCAGGTCGACCAGGGACCGCTCCAGCGCACTGGCGGGCAGGTCGGGGAGGTCGACGTACTCCCGCAACCAACTGACAGAAACTCGCATGACTCGTTACCACCGTCTCCGTAACTCGCGCGCCCGCACTAAGCCCCGTTGCCGAACGCCCGGGTGAACCGGACGTCACCCTCGACCATGTCCCGCATGTCGCCCACCCCGTGCCGGAACATCACGGTGCGGTCGATGCCCATGCCGAAGGCGAATCCGGAGTAGACCTCCGGGTCGATGCCGCAGGCCCGCAACACCCGGGGGTTGACCATGCCGCAGCCGCCCCACTCGACCCACTGCGGACCCTTGCGGTGCTCTGGGAACCAGACGTCGAACTCCGCGGACGGCTCGGTGAACGGGAAGTAGTGCGGCCGGAACCGGGTCTTCGCGCCCTCACCGAACATCGCCCGAGCGAAGTGGTCGAGCGTGCCGCGCAGGTGGGCCATGGTGATGCCCTTGTCCACCACCAGGCCCTCGACCTGGTAGAAGACCGGGGAGTGGGTGGCGTCCAACTCGTCGGTGCGGTAGACCCGGCCGGGCACGACCACGTAGATCGGCGGCTTGCGGGTCAGCATGGTGCGCGCCTGCACCGGCGAGGTGTGGGTGCGCAGCACCAACCCCGACTCCTCGGCGGGTGCGATGTGGAAGGTGTCCATCAGGCCACGGGCCGGATGGTCGGCGGGGATGTTGAGCGCGTCGAAGTTCGTCCACTCCAGCTCGACCTCGGGCCCCTCGGCCACCTCGTAGCCCATCCCGATGAACAGGTCGCTGATCTGCTCCATCAGTACCGTGATGGGGTGCCGGGAGCCACGCGGGCGCCGGTCGTAGGGCAGCGTCACGTCGACGCGTTCGGCGACCAGGACCCGCTGCGCCTGTTCGCGGTCGAGCACCTCGGCCCGGGCGGCGTGGGCCTGCTCGATGCTGCGGCGGGCCTCGTTGACCCGTTTGCCGGCGTCGGCCTTGGCGGCCGGCGGCAGCGCGCCGATCTCCCGGCGGGCCAGCGAGACCGGTGCGCGGTCGCCGAGGTGCGCCGGGCGTACCGCGGCCAGGGCGTCGGGGTCACCGGCGGCGGCGAACGCCTTCTCGGCCTCGGTCACGGCGTCGGCCAGGGCGGCCGGGTCGAGCAGGGCGACCTGCTTCGGGTCGTACGGATCGTTGCGGTAGGTCATGGCGTACGGGCACTCCTCACGGCGGCGCCAGCCCTCACGGGCGGCGAAGCGAGTCTACGGACGCGCGGCTGCGCCGCAGCCCGCCGGTGGGAGTTGTGCGAGAGCAGGTCAGGCCCGCCGCCCGCCGACACCGGCGGGCTGGCTAAACATGCGCCGTGGTGCGTCCACCATGGGAGCCGCTCTCCTCGTGCTCGGCGCGTGACCTCACGTCAGCGCTGTGCTCTCGCCGAAGCGTACAGGCAGACGGCTGCGGCCGCAGCCAGGTTGAGGCTCTCGGCCCGCCCGTGCAGCGGCACCCGGACCCGGGCGTCGGCGGCCTCGGCCAGCTCGCCGGGGAGCCCGTGCGCCTCGGAGCCGAACAGCCAGGCGGTGGGTGCGGCCAGCCGGCCGACGTCGGCCAACTCGTCCAGGTCCGCCTCGCCGTAGCCGCTGGCGGCGAGCACGACCAGACCGGCAGCCCGCGCCGCGGCGACCACCGCCGCCGGGTCACGCTCGCGCACCACGTCGACGTGGAACAGGCTGCCGGCCGACGCGCGTACGCACTTGCCGTTGTACGGGTCGACCGTCTCCCCGGCGAAGACCACCGCCGCGGCGCCGGCCGCGTCGGCGGTACGCAGCACGGTGCCGGCATTGCCCGGGTCACGGATCCCGGCGAGCACGGCGACCAGCCGCGGGTGGCGGGCCAGGGCCGCCGCCAGCGGCACGTCGAGGTGCTGGCAGACGGCGACGAGCCCCTGCGGGGCGACGGTCTCGGCGAGCGCCGCCAGGGCCTCGTCGGTCACCTCGGAGACGGGTACGTCGGCGCCGGCGGCGGTCGCCGCCAGGTCGGCGTACCGGTCGAGCGCGTCGGGCGTACCGAACAGCTCCACCACGGTTCGGGGGCGACTCAGCGCCTCGCGGACCGCCTGCGGTCCCTCGGCCAGGAACCGGCCGGTGGCCTCGCGTTCGCGGCGGCGTTGCAGCCGGCGGGCGGCGACCACCCGGGGCGTACGCGGCGTGAAGGGCATGGTGTCCTCACCACACACGCGCGAGGCGCCCCCCTCGTCGAGGGACGCCTCGCTGCGCTGTGCGGGGATCAGGCGGCCTGGGCCGGCGCGCCGCCGGTGCCCTCGGCCTTGACCGCGGCCCGGGCCAGCTCGACGATCGCCGCGAACGCGGGAGCGTCGTTGACGGCCAGGTCGGCCAGGATCTTGCGGTCGACCTCGATGCCGGCCAGGCGCAGGCCCTGGATCAGCCGGTTGTAGGTCATCCCGTTGGCGCGGGCACCCGCGTTGATCCGCTGGATCCACAACTGCCGGAAGTCGCCCTTGCGGTCGCGACGGTCCCGGTAGGCGTACTGCATCGAGTGCAGCACCTGCTCCTTGGCCTTGCGGTACAGCCGGGAGCGCTGACCGCGGTAGCCGCTCGCGGTCTCCAGCAGGGTACGGCGCTTCTTCTGGGCGTTCACAGCCCGCTTGACGCGTGCCATCTCAACTCCTTCTTGGGCTCAGGTGGCGCGCGTCAGCGGCCGAGCAGCTTCTTGAGGCGCTTGACGTCGGACTTGGCCGCTTCGACCAGGCCCGTCAGCCGCCGGGTACGGGTGGAGGGCTTCTTCTCCAGGTTGTGGCGCAGACCGGCCTGCTGCTTCATGATCTTGCCCTTGCCGGTTACGCGGACCCGCTTGCCCGTCCCCGTGTGGCTCTTCATCTTCGGCATGTGGAACGTCTTCTCCCCTGTTACTGGCCGCTGGTGTCAGCGGTCGTGCCGGTCTCCCCGGCTGCTGCGCTCTCACTGGCCGCAGACTCGGCGGCCACCGCGGTGGCGGGCTCCTCCGCGGTCCGCTCCCGGGGTCCACCACGGGACGCCGTGGCGGCGACCGCGGACGCCTTCACGGCCCGGTGCGGAGCGAGAACCATGATCATGTTTCGGCCGTCCTGCTTCGGAGCGGACTCGACGTATCCCAATTCCGTGATCTCGGACTCGAGTCGGCGCAGGAGCCGGTAGCCCAGCTCCGGGCGACTCTGCTCGCGACCGCGGAACATGATCGTCACCTTGACCTTGTCGCCGGCCTTGAGGAACCGCACCACGTGACCCTTCTTGGTCTCGTAGTCGTGCGGATCGATCTTCGGCCGGAGCTTCATCTCCTTGATGACGGTCTGCTGCTGGTTACGCCGCGCTTCGCGCGCCTTCAGTGCGCTCTCGTACTTGAACTTGCCGAAGTCCATGAGCTTGCACACCGGCGGGCGCGCCATCGGCGCAACCTCGACCAGGTCCAGATCGACGTCCGCGGCCAGCTGAAGGGCGCGCTCCAGCGGGACGATGCCCACCTGCTCACCCTCGGGGCCGACCAGTCGGACCTCACGTGCCCGGATCTGCTCGTTCACGCGTGGTTCGACGCTGATGGGGCCTCCTCGAGTCGGTATCTTCATGCGGGGCCGACCCCCGCGGCCCCCGGTGGGAGCCGACTCGGAAAGCAGAAGGCCCCGGCGCATGCCAGGGCCCGCTCGACCGGTCGGCACGATCACAGGATCGCGCATCCGGAACCGGGACGTGCCCGGAACTGGGGACCGGACCCGGCCACCGCAGTCGGCGACTCGGGTGGGAGCAGGCGCTCCACTTTCGTGGCCGCCCGCGCAACGCGGACAGCCTGGTCGACTCGACCACACTACACCCTCGGTAACGCGCCCCCAAACCGACCCACCCCCTCCGACCCGCCCCTCCTGGATTGCCCTCCCCCGCACCCTGCCCCTGCCCGCCCTGCCCCTGCCCTGCCCTGCACCCGTCCGTACCATGCCCTGCCCATGCCGTGCCCTGCCCATGCCGTGCCCTGCCCCGCCCGTGCCCTGCCCTGCCCTGCCCCGCACTGTGCGACGAACGGTGACGCGGGTACCCGCCCTGTCGAGCTGAACCGCCGACGCCATCACCAAGAGCGAATACCTGACGATCCGTTGACGCCCTCAGCTCGACAGCGACCGACGACCCGGCGACCGAGCGACCCGGCAACCCGGCGACCCTGCGACCCGGCGACCGAGCAACCCGGCAACCCGGCAACCCGGCGACCCTGCGACCCGGCGACCGAGCGACCCGGCGACCGGCGACCCGGAGGATGGACTATCCGGCGCGACGGTCCGCCTACGCCGTGTCGAGCAGCCTGCCCCCAGCGTCCAACGCGCGTCGACCGGCCGAGAGGTGGCCGACAATAGGCCACCGCAGTGGCTGGCAGCCGCAATTGGCCGCACAGCCGGCACTAGGTTCTGTCTCGCGGATCTTGGTACGAAACGGCCCCCATGACGGCCGTCTCGTACCAAGATCCGCGGCTAGGACCGGGTCGCCCGGCGGTGTCGGCCAGGAGGCCGAACAGCGTCGTTGGACCGAGGCGTGGACGAGCAACGCAGCCAGGTCGAACGCGGCCTCAACGGCGCAAGCACTGGCGCGACCAAGCGGCCAGGTACGACATACTCGGTACCCACTTCCACGCCTTGCTCGACTCGTCAAACTTCGATCGGTCTACCCGCCGTCCCGACCATCAAGATCCGCGAGACAGAACCTAGGCGGCCAGGCCAGGAGCGGCCAGGCCAGAAACCGAGATGGGAACGGCCAGGCCAAGAACAGCCGAGACGGCTGCGGCCGAGCCAGAAGCTGCCGGACTAGCGAGCTGCCGAGCAAGGGCCGCCGAGGCAGGAACTGCCGGACTAGGAGAGCTGTCGGGGCAGCAGCTGCCCGAGCAGGAGCTGTCGGGGCAGGAGCTGTCGGGGCAGGAGCTGTCGGGGCAGGAGCTGTCGGGGCAGGAGCTGCCCGAATAGGAGTGTCGGGGCGTATGGAGGGGACGGGTCAGCGGGCGGCGCGTTCGGTGGCGGCGGCCAGGTGCGCCTGGTGCAGGCGGCGGAGGGCACGGACGCCGTCGACGGCGAGCTGCTTGTCGGCGGCTTGGAGGGCGACCATGGGCAGCAGGTCGTCGTCGTGGAGTTCCAGGGCCGCCCACGGGGCGCCACGGTCGAAGCGGATGCCGCGTACGACCTCCCAGGGCAGCTCGTACGAGCCGATGATGTTGCGGACCCGGATGCCGCGGGCGTCCGCCTCGACCCGGGGGCGGGTGAACAGCAGCGTGCCGAGGGCGAACAGGACACCGAGCCCGATCATGGCGAACTGGTCACCGCGCTGGAAGGTGCCGTAGCCGTTGCCGGTGGGGCCGGTCAGCGTGGTGGCGATCAGGGTGAACACGACGACCAGGACGGCCGCCGAGATCCAGCAGACCAGCCGGATGCGGTGCGGTCGCAGGCGGATCTGCCCGATGCCGTCCGCCGGCTCGCGCTCGCCGGTGCCGGCACTGGCCTGCGTCGCGTCCCGCCGCTCACTCATGTCCCCAGTTTGCCATCCGGTCCCGGCGGGCCGTCCGGCGCCACACGGACCGCGCCATCGTCCGAGAGCGAATCGGACAACGACCGGCCGGACGGCGGCGGCGGGACCGGTGTGGAAGGTGGGGTGCCGGTGGCCGGGGCGCTGGCGGTGGCGGCGGCGGCGGTGGCGGCGGCGCTGGCGGTGGCGGCGGCGCTGGCGGCGCGGGAGCCGCGGCCGGCGACCAGCACGGCGAGCAGGGTGAGCAGGGCGCCGGCCAGCACCGGTAGCCGGGCGCCGGGACCCTGCGGCAGCAGCACGTCCAGGAGCAGGGCGCCGACGAGTTGACCGCCGACGAGGGCCAGGCCGGTGCGCAGGACGCCGGCTGCCCGTACGCCGATCACCAGGGCGGCGACGATGCCGACGCCGAGCAGGCCGCCGGTGTAGAGGTGCCAGCCGTCGGGCCAGCGGATCGGCGGGCCGGTGAACGCGCCGGCCAGCGCCGCGACGAGCAGCACGGCCGGCGTACTGACGACGAAGTTGACCGCGACCCCGGCGGCGGCCGAGCCGGCGGCGGAGAGCCGGCCGTTGAGGGCGGCCTGCAAGGCCACGCCGGCGCCACCGGCCACCGCCAGCAGGAGCACGCCGACGGCCAGGTCACCGACGGGCCGACCGGTCTGGGCCAGGGCCACCGCGGCCACCCCGAGCAGTGCCCCGGCCACCCGGGGCACGGTGAGCGGCAGCCGGCCCACCGGAGCCAGGCCGGCCCGGTCCGACGCCAGCCCGCCGAGGCTGCTCCCGGCGACCTGGGCGATGGTGAACACCGCCACCCCCAGCACCGGCACGGCGTACGCGGCGAGCACCACGATGGCCGCCCCACCCAACCCGCCGAGGTACGACCACCAGGGCAGCCGGGCCCGCCGTAGGGCGGCGAGCCCGGTCCGCATCGACGGCAGTGCCAACAACCCGACCAGGACCAGCAGGCTCCCGCCGAGATTGTTGACGACCGCACCCAGCGTGGCGTTGCCGACCCGCTGCCCCAGCTCGGCGTTGACCGCGCCCTGCGCGGCGGACGCGACGCCGCCGAGAGTGACCAGGGTGAGGGCGAGCGCGGCCGGCGTCCGCCTCACAGCCGGCAGGCGTGGATGTTGGTGACCAGGATCGCCCGGGCGCCCAGCTCGTACAGCTCGTCCATGATCCGGTGTACGTCGTCGCGGAGCACCATGGCCTGCACCGCCACCCAGCCCTCGCGGTGCAGCGGTGAGACGGTGGGCGACTCGATGCCCGGGGTCAGCGAGCTGGCCCGGTCCAGCAGGCCGGCCGGCACGTCGTAGGCGAGCATCACGTACCGGCGGGCCACCAGCACCCCGTGCAGCCGGCGCAGCAGCTGCTCGGCCTGCGGGTGCGACGCCGCGCCGGCCCGGCGCACCAGCACCGCCGAGGAACGCAGCAGCGGCTCACCGAAGACCACCAGGCCGGCCTGGCGTAGCGTCGCGCCGGTCTCGACCACGTCGGCCACCACGTCGGCCACGCCCAGGCGGATGGCGTTCTCCACCGCGCCGTCCAGGCGGATCACCTCGGCCTTGACGCCCAGCTCGGTGAGGTGCCGCTCGACCAGCCCCGGGTACGCGGTGGCGATCCGGTGCCCGCCCAGCTCCCGTACGTCGTCGATGTCGTCCGGCCGGGCGGCGAAGCGGAAGGTGGCCCGACCGAAGTTCAGGTCGACCACCTCCTCGGCCGGCGCGCCGGAGTCGATCAGCAGGTCCCGGCCGGTGATCCCGACGTCCAGGTCACCGGAGCCGACGTAGGTGGCGATGTCCTTCGGACGAAGGTAGAAGAATTCGAGGTCGTTGGCCTCGTCCCGGCAGACCAGGTCCTTCGGGTCGGTGCGCTGGCGGTAGCCGGCCTCGCGCAGCATCTGGGCGGCCGATTCGGCCAGGGCACCCTTGTTGGGTACGGCGACACGCAGCATGACGGAGTGCTCCTTCGATCGGGTGACGGGTCGACGGCGGGGCACTCAGAGATGTCGGTAGACGTCCTTCAGTTCCAGACCGCTGGCGAGCATCAGCACCTGGACCTGGTAGAGCAGCTGGGAGATCTCCTCGGCGGTGCGTTCTGGCCCCTCGTGCTCGGCGGCCATCCACGACTCGGCGGCCTCCTCGACCACCTTCTTGCCGATGAAGTGCACCCCCTTCTCCAGCGCGGCGACCGTGCCCGAGCCGGGGGTGCCGGCTGCGGCCTTGGCCGTCAGCTCGGCGAACAACTCCTCGAACGTCTTCACGGAATCGGATTCTCCCAGTCGCCCTCGGTCGTGGCGTGCACCGGGTCCGCTGGTGACCGGTGAGCGGGACCAGCATTCCCTACCAACATGGTGGGACACCCCTTCGGTGCTCACCGATGGTGGTCGTACGCTGTCCGCCATGGTCAGCACCCCACGCATCCGCACACTCGTCACGGCCGGCGCGGTCCTGCTCGCCGTCGCCGCCTGCGCCCCGCAGGACGAGCCCGCTCCCCAGCCCTCCGCCACCGGCGCCACCGACTGCGCGAAGGAGAACCTGCGCACCCAGACACCCGGCAAGCTCACCATCGCCACCGACGAGCCGGCCTACCAGCCGTGGTTCGTCGACAACAAGCCCGACAACGGTGAGGGCTTCGAGTCCGCGGTGGCGTACGCGGTGGCGGAGAAGCTGGGCTACGCCCGCGACGACGTGGTCTGGACCCGGGTCAAGTTCGACTCCGCCATCGCGCCCGGACCCAAGACCTTCGACTTCGACATCAACCAGTTCTCCATCACCGAGGAGCGCAAGCAGGCGGTCGACTTCACCGCGCCCTACTACCTGGTGCGGCAGACCGTCATCGCCCTGAAGTCCTCGAAGATCGCCGGCAAGACCACCCTGGCCGACCTGAAGGGCGCCAAGCTCGGCGCCCAGGTCGGGACGACCAGTTACCAGGCGATCGTCGACCTGGTGCAGCCCACGGTCGAGCCGCAGGTCTACAACAGCAACGACGACGCCAAGAAGGCCCTGCAGAACGGTCAGCTCGACGGCCTGGTCGTGGACCTGCCCACCGCCTTCTACATCACCGCCGCGGAGATCGACGACGCGGTGATCGTCGGGCAGTTTCCGCAGGTGGGCACCCCCGAGGCGTTCGGGCTGCTGTTGGACAAGGGCTCACCGCTGACCGGCTGCGTCAGTGGCGCGGTCGAGCAACTGGCCGCCGACGGGGTGCTGAGGCAGTTGGAGCAGCAGTGGCTGGCCCAGGTCGCGGGAGCCCCTGAACTCACGTGAGCACCATCCCGTACGTCCCCTCGCCGGCCCAGCGGGCCCGTGAGGAGTACCGGCGCCGGCAGACCGTCCTGAGCGTGCTGATCGCCGCCGCCTCCACGGCGGCGGTCGGCACGCTGCTGGCGTTCGCCGTGACCGGGGCACCCGGCTGGGACCGGGTACGCCAGTCGTTCCTCGACCCGCAGATCGCCCGGGACGCGTTGCCCCGGGTGCTGGCCGGGCTCTGGCTCAACGTCCGGCTGCTGGTCTGCTGCGCGGTCGCCGCGCTGCTGCTCGGGCTGTTGATCGCGATCCTGCGTACCCTGCGCGGGCCGGTGTTCTTCCCGATCCGGGCGCTGGCCACCAGCTACACCTACACCTTCCGTGGCCTGCCGCTGATCATCGTGATCTACGTGCTCGCCCTGGGTACGCCCGGCCTGCGACTCCAGGGCATGCCGTCGGTGCTGGTGCTGGGCGGGGCGGCGCTGGTACTCACCTACTCCGGGTACCTGGCCGAGGTGTTCCGCGCGGGCATCGAGTCGGTGCACCCCAGCCAACTCGCGGCGGCCCGCTCGCTGGGGCTGACCTACCGGCAGACCATGCGGCACGTGGTGCTGCCACAGGCCGTCCGGCGGGTCGCCCCGCCGCTGCTCAACGACATCGTCGCGATGCAGAAGGACGTCGGGCTGGTCGCCCTGGCCGGGCCGATCGACGCGGTCCGGGCCGCGCAGATCGCCACCGCCCAGACCTTCAACTTCACGCCGTACATCGTGGCGGGGGTGCTCTTCGTGCTGCTCGCCATTCCGCTGATCGCGATCACCGACCAGGTGACGCTGCGGGCGGCCCGACGCCAGTCCGGAGGCTGAGCATGGACGTGTTGCGATGCCAAGGGCTACGCAAGGTCTTCGGTGACCAGGTCGTCCTCGACGGGCTCGACCTGACCGTGGCCGAGCACCAGGTGGTGGCCCTGATCGGGGCGTCCGGTTCGGGCAAGTCGACCCTGCTGCGCTGCGTCAACCTGCTGGAGGAACTGCACGACGGGACGATCGAGCTGGACGGCGAGGAGATCTCCGCGCCCGGCGTCGACCCCGACAAGGTACGCCGCCGGATCGGCATGGTCTTCCAGTCGTACAACCTCTTTCCGCACCTGAGCGTGCTGGACAACATCACCCTCGCGCCGCGTCGGGTGCACGGCCGCTCCCGGCGGGAGGCCGAGACCCGCGCCCGGGAACTGCTGGATCGGGTGGGGCTGGGGGCGAAGGCCGACGCCTACCCGGACCGGCTCTCCGGCGGCCAGCAGCAGCGGGTGGCCATCGTCCGGGCACTGGCCAACTCGCCCCGACTGCTGCTGCTCGACGAGGTCACCTCGGCGCTGGACCCGGAGCTGGTCGGTGAGGTACTGACCATGATCCGCGACCTCAAGGCCGACGGGATGACGATGGTGCTGGCCACCCACGAGATGGGCTTCGCCCGCGACGTGGCCGACCAGGTCTGCTTCCTCGACGCCGGCCGGGTCGTCGAATCGGGTCCGCCGCAGCAGGTGCTCGCCGACCCCACCCACCCCCGGACCCGCCAGTTCCTGGCCCGCATCATCGAAGCCGGCCGCCTCTGAGGCGCCGGGGCCGACGGGCGGAGCCGCCGCGCACCGTGACATCAGTCACCGGTGCGGGTCGGCAGGTACGTACCCTCGTTTGGGTACAAACCACACCATGACGACGTCCCTAGAGGTAGCCATGCCCAGTACCGCGCCCGACCCCGTCGACGTCGCCCGCCTGCGGGAGGTCCTCGACGGCCAGTGGGCCGGGGTCCGCGCCGCACACCGCGACAACCTCGACGCACGCTTCCTTCCGGTCTACGGGGAGAGCGGCGATCAGGCCCGCGAGCGGATCAGCCGGCTGCTCACCGAGCTGCCCGTCGAGCTGGGGACGTCGGCGGCCTTCCCCGCCGAGTACGGCGGCAGTTCCGACATCGGCGGCTCAATCGTGGCCAGCGAGATGCTGGCGCAGGTCGACCTGTCGCTGATGGTCAAGGCGGGCGTGCAGTGGGGCCTGTTCGGCGGCGCCGTCGTGGCCCTCGGCACCCGGCGGCACCACGACGCCTACCTGCGGGACATCATCTCGGGCAAGATCTTCGGCTGCTTCGCGATGACCGAGACCGGTCACGGCTCCGACGTCCAGCAACTGCGCACCACCTGCACGTACGACCCGGACACCCAGACCTTCGATTTGCACACCCCGCATCAGGCGGCCCGCAAGGACTACATCGGCAACGCGGCCCGGGACGGCCGGCTGGCGGTGGTCTTCGCCCAGCTGGTCACCGACGGGCGGCGGCACGGCGTGCACGCCTGGCTGGTGCCGATCCGCGACGCGCAGGGCAACCCGATGCCCGGCGTGACGATCGGCGACGCGGGCCCCAAGGCCGGCCTGCTCGGCGTGGACAACGGACGGCTCAGCTTCGACCACGTACGGGTGCCCCGGGACATGCTGCTGGACCGGTACGGCCAGGTCGCGACCGACGGCACCTACTCCAGCCCGATCGCCGACGACTCCCGGCGCTTCTTCACCATGCTCGGAACCCTGGTCCGGGGCCGGGTGAGCGTGGGCGGCGCCGCGTCGGCCGCCACCAAGATGGCGTTGACCATCGCGGTCCGCTACGGCGACATCCGGCGCCAGTTCAGCGCCCCCGACGCCGAGCGCGAGGTGCTGCTCAACGACTACCTGGCCCATCAGCGCAAGCTGCTGCCCGCACTGGCCACCACGTACGCGCTGCACTTCGCCCAGGCCGAACTGGTCGCCGCGGTGAGCGAGGTGCAGGGCGGCGACGGCCCGGTCGACGAGCACCGGCAACGGGAACTGGAGTCCCGGGCCGCCGGCCTCAAGGCCGCGCAGACCTGGCACGCCACCCGCACCATCCAGATGTGCCGCGAGGCGTGCGGCGGGGCCGGCTACCTGGCCGAGAACCGGCTGCCCGGTCTCAAGGCCGACACCGACGTCTTCACCACCTTCGAGGGTGACAACACGGTGCTGCTGCAACTGGTGGCCAAGGGGCTGCTCACCGGCTACCGGGACGAGTTCGGCTCCCTGGACGGCTGGGGGCGGGCCTCCTTCGTCGCCGAACAGGTCCGCGAGATGGTGCTGGAGCGCACCGCCGCGCGGTCGCTCATCGAGCGGCTCGTCAGTGCCGTACCCGGCCGTGACGAGGAGGTCGCCGTCACCGACCGGGGCTGGCAGCTCAAGGTCTTCGAGGACCGCGAGCGGCACCTGCTGGACGGGGCGGTCCGGCGGCTGCGCAACGGCGCGAGCACCAAGAAGGACCGGCCCTTCGACATCTTCAACGACGTCCAGGACCACCTCCTCACCGTTGCCGCCGCACACGTCGACCGGGTCACCCTGGAGGCGTTCGTCGCCGGCATCGCCAGCACCACCGACCCGGCGGTCAAGGCGCTGCTCTCCCGCGTCTGCGACCTGTACGCGCTCACCGTCATCGAGGCCCACAAGGGATGGTTCCTGGAACACGGCCGACTCACCCCGGCCCGCTCGAAGGCGATCACCGCCGTGGTGAACGGCCTGCTCAAGGAGCTACGCCCGCAACTGCGCACGCTGGTGGACGGTTTCGCCATCCCCGAGGCGTGGCTGCACTGCGCCATCCTGCGCGAGGAACCCGACCGGCAGGAGGCGATGGCCGCCCACGACGCCGGCCGGTGACCGCCAACTTCCCGACTGTTCGGTAACGGACCGTAGAACGTCGATCGCTGCGCGGTGCAGCACTCTGGGGCGACACCCTCATCGACGGGAGACCCCTGGTGATCTGGATCATCGAGAGCAAGAGCAAGCTGAGCCGGGTGTTCGCGGCCGACCTCAAGCGCCTGCGGGCCAACGCGGCGGTCGCGGCGCACGTCACCCGGTCCGTGCTGAACAGCACGATCGCCCAGATGCAGACCCCGCTCGCGCCGGCGCTCGCACCCGGCGAGCCGGTCCTGGTCCTGGCCCACTCCGGGTACGACGTCGACCCCCGCAGTCAGCAGGAGGCCCCCTGGGTCGGCGGGCGATGGCTGGACGAGTTCGCCCAGGACGTCGCGCTCAAGTTCACCCCCGCCGGCCTCAGTGGCCGTACCCTCTGGTTCCTCGTCTGCCACACCGGAAACGACGTCACCACGCTGGCCAACCACCTGGCCGCCGCCGGGGTGAACAACGTGACGATCTACATGCCGACGGACTTCATGTACATCAGCAACACCGGCATCCCCCACGTGCTGCTGAGCGAGGCCGACCTCGAATCCGTCAACAAGGACGTCGCCAGGTGCGACAGCGACTACCTGAGCATCCAGGGCTCGCAGCCCACCGGCAGCTACTGGGCCGGCTGCACGATCAACGGGCAGGTGGTCACCAAACTGCCCACCTCGGCGGTCGAGGCCGCCGTCCAGGCGCAGTTCGACCCGAGCGAAGAGGAGGCCTGAGCGTCGGGCGACCGGGGACCGAGTGGTGGTCCCCGGCAACTACGGCGTCAGCACCCGCCCAGAAGCTCTCTTCGTACCCGCGTACACCCTCTCGTTGCCGGGCGGGTGACGGCGGTCAGGCGCCGAAGCCGACGCGCTGGTTGCCGGCGGTGGCGACCTGGCGGATGGCCAGGGCGGCGTCCAAAGCCGCCACGGTGGCCGCCCAGCCCTTGTCCTCGGCGGAGCCGGGCAGCCCGGCCCGGTCGCGGGCCTGCTCGATGGTGTCGACGGTGAGCACCCCGTGCGCCACCGGCTTGCCCTCGTCCAGCGCGATCCGGGTCAGCCCGTCGGTGACCGAACGGCAGACGTAGTCGAAGTGCGCGGTGGCACCGCGTACCACCACGCCGAGCGCGACCACCACGTCGCAGCGGCGGGCCAACGCCTGCGCGACCACGGGCAACTCCACCGAGCCGGCCACCCGGGCCACCACGGCCCGCGCGCCGCACGCCTGCGCGGCGGCGACCGCCCGGTCGAGCATGTGGTCGGTCAGTTCGCCGTGCCAGCGGGCGGCGACCACGCCCACCGTCATTCCCGACGCGTCGACCGGGGTCGTCCCCGGCTCACCGAAACCCGCCATCTGTCCTACGCTCCGATCTCGTTGCCGGCCACCGGGCGACCCATCGGCGCCTCGGCCGCCTCGTCCACGTCGAGCAGGTGTCCCATCCGGTCCCGCTTGGTACGCAGGTAGCGCACATTCTCCGGGTGCGTGCGCACCGGCAGGCTCTCCCGGCCGGTGACGGTGAGCCCGTAGCCCTCCAACCCGGCCCGCTTTGCCGGATTGTTGGTCAGCAGCCGCATCGAGCGCACCCCGAGGTCGTAGAGGATCTGCGCGCCGGTGCCGTAGTCACGCGCGTCGGCCGGCAGGCCGAGATCGAGGTTCGCGTCGACCGTGTCGCGGCCCTGGTCCTGCAACTGGTACGCCCGCAGCTTGTGCAGCAGCCCGATGCCCCGCCCCTCGTGGCCGCGTACGTAGAGCACCACGCCCCGCCCCTCGCGGGCCACCCGGTCCAGGGCGGCGTTGAGCTGCGGACCGCAGTCGCAGCGCACCGAGGCGAAGGCGTCCCCGGTCAGGCACTCGGAGTGCACCCGTACCAGCACGTCCCGGCCGTCACCGAGGTCGCCCATCACCAGCGCCACGTGCTCGGCCGAGTCGTACTCGCTGCGGTAGCCCAGCGCCCGGAACACCCCGTGGGCGGTGGGCATCCGGGCGTCGGCGACCAACTGGACCTGCTTCTCGGTGCGGCGCCGGTAGGCGATCAGGTCGGCGATGGTGACCAGGGTCAGCGAGTGCTCGGCACAGAACTTCTCCAGGTCCGGCAGCCGCATCATGGTGCCGTCGTCGTTGACCAGTTCGCAGAGCACCCCGGCCGGACGCAGCCCGGCCAGCCGCGCCAGGTCGACGGCCGCCTCGGTGTGCCCGGGACGGCGCAGCACGCCACCCGGGCGGGCCCGCAACGGCACCACGTGCCCGGGCCGGGCCAGGTCGGCCGGGCCGGTCGCCGGGTCGGCGAGCAGCCGGATGGTGTGCGCCCGGTCGGCCGCGGAGATGCCCGTGCTCACCCCCTCGCGGGCGTCCACCGTCACCGTGTACGCGGTCTGCCGGCGGTCCTGGTTGGTGTGGTGCATGGGTGGCAGGTCGAGCCGGTCGCACTCGCTCTCGGTGAGCGGTACGCAGATGAAGCCGGAGGTGTGCCGCACGGTGAAGGCCAGCAGTTCCGGGGTGGCCAGTTCGGCGGCGAAGATCAGATCGCCTTCGTTCTCCCGGTCCTCGTCGTCGACCACGACGACCGGCCGGCCGGCGGCGACGTCCGCCAGGGCCTGCTCGATGTCGGCGAAGCGGCTCATGCCGGCACCTCCTCTCCGTCCGGGCGGGCACCGAGCAGCCGCTCGACGTACTTGGCCAGCACGTCGATCTCCAGGTTGACCGGGTCGCCCACCGCTCGGGTGCCGAGCGTGGTCAGCGACAGCGTGGTCGGGATCAGTCCGACCGCGAACCAGTCGCCACCCACCTCGGCCACGGTCAGCGACACCCCGTCGACGGTGATCGAGCCCTTCTCCACGACGTATCGGGACAGCGCGGCGGGCAGCCGGAACCGGACCGTCTCCCACTGCTGCGCCGGCTCACGCGAGAGCACCTCGCCCACCCCGTCGACGTGGCCCTGCACCAGGTGGCCGCCGAGGCGACTGCCGAGCGCGGCGGCCCGCTCCAGGTTGACCCGGTCCCCCGGGCGCAGCGTGCCCAGCGCCGAGCGGCGCAGCGTCTCGCCCATCACGTCGGCGGTGAACACCCCGCCGTCGGCCTCGACCACGGTCAGGCAGACACCGTTGACCGCGATCGAGTCGCCGTGCCGGGCGTCGGAGGTGACCAGCGGGCCACGGATCGCCACCCGGGCCGAATCCTGCGCGGTCGGGGTGACCCCGACGACCTCGCCCTGTTCCTCGACAATGCCGGTGAACATGCCTAGCCCTCCCTTTTGCGGGGCAGTGCGGTGATCCGCAGGTCGGGTCCGACCTGGGTGACGTCGCTGATCTCCAGGTCGATGGCCTCGGTGATGGTGGTCACGCCCGCGTCGACCAGGGCGGCAGGTCCCGCGCCGAGCAGCCGGGGGGCGAGGTAACCGACGACCCGGTCGACCAGGCCGGCGGCGAGGAACGCCCCGGCCAGCCGAGGGCCGCCCTCCAGCAGCACGGCCCGTACGCCCCGGGTGTGCAGCGCGGCCAGCAGCGCGGGCAGGTCCACCCCACCGTCCGGGCCGGCGCCGACCTCGGCCGTGGTGGCGATCCAGGTACCGGCGGCGCCGTCGCGGACCTGGGCGTCGATCGGGGTACGCCCGGCCGAGTCGACCACCACCCGCAGCGGTTGCCGGATGGCCAGGCTGCCGTCGCGCAGGTTGCGCACGGTGAGCCGAGGGTCGTCGGCGAGGACCGTGCCCACCCCGACGATCACCGCGTCGACGGTCGCGCGGAGCGCGTGCACGTCCATCCGGGCCGCCTCGGAGGTGATCCACATGCTGGTGCCGTCGGCCGCCGCGGAGCGGCCGTCCAACGTCGCCGCGTACTTCCAGATCACGTAGGGCCAGCCCCGGCGCATCGCGGTCAGCCAGGCGATGTTGCCGCTCTCCGCCTCGGTGGCGCGTACTCCCAGGTCGACCCGGACCCCGGCGGCCCGCAGCGTGGCGGCCCCCCCGGCCGCCACCGGGGTCGGGTCGGGCACCGCGATGACCACGCGGGACACTCCCGCCTGCACCAGCGCGGAGCTACAGGGGCCGGTGCGGCCGGTGTGGTCGCAGGGTTCCAGGGTGACCACGGCCGTGCCGCCCTTCGCCCGATGACCGGCCTGGGCCAGCGCGACGATCTCGGCATGCGGTCCCCCGGCGTACGCGTGGAAGCCCTCGCCGACCACCTCGCCGTCGGCGTCGAGCAGCACACAGCCGACCACGGGATTGGGACTCGTCGTGCCGAGCCCTCGCGCCGCGAGTTCGATCGCGCGACGCATCGCCTCGTCAACGGAGACGCTCGCCATCGCCCAGCCCTGCCCTCTCGCTGTCAAGGCGCGGGCGGGGAGACGGGACAGCCAGAGCGGCGGAATCCGGGTACGGCGCAGCCGCCCCGGCGGGAAGGGTGCGCACGCTGAAGCCCAACGAGCAGCCGACCCTTCCGTTCCGCGCGCTGTCTCCCATCCGGACTGTCTGGGCGCGGACGAACCGCACCCAACCGTCGGCCCCGGATTCTCACCAGGTCCACCGGGCGGACGAACCGCTCCCGGGTCGCGGGCTTACCACGGTCGGACCGTGGATCACCGCCGGTTCGGAATTACACCGAGTCCCGCCAGCGCGTGGTGGGTACTAGAGGAAAGTCTTACACGTCGACCGGGTGGTTTCGCCACCCCGGCGAGCTACTTCACATGACGGTGGTTCGGGTCGCCGACCCCGCGCCGACGGTCCACCGCCACGTACGAGCCGGGTTGGCTCTTGGCCACCGTTTTCATCTCCGAGGCGATGGTCATCGCCTCAAGAGGGCTGGTCAGGCGCTTGTCGGCGTCGGAGATGGAGACCCCGATCGAGAGGGTGACCAGGGCCGCGCGACGGATGTTTCCGCGCCGATCCTTCAACTCCACGTAACCGCGTTCCCGGTCGGTGGGATCGTAGAGGGCGTCCGCGGCCTTCTCGAAATCTGCGGAAACTCGTGAGGTGAGTGGCAGCACCTGGTCCGGGGTGCAGACGAAGACGAAGTCGTCACCGCCGACGTGACCGAGGAAGGCCGGCGGCAGCGCCACCGAGACCACCGCCCGGTGCAGGCTGCGGGCCAGCGCGGAGATGAAGTCGTCGCCCCGGGAGAACCCGTACCGGTCGTTGACGCTCTTGAACCGGTCGATGTCGATGTAGCCGACCGCGTAGTCGGCGCCGCTGCGGACCCGGTCGGCGATCTCCCGACGGATCCGGCTGTTGCCGGGCAGGCCGGTCAGCGGGGAAACCTCGCGGAACTCCTTGTTGCGCCGCAGCGTCGAGGTGACCCGGGCCAGCAGTTCCAGGGTGTCGAAGGGCTTGACCAGATAGTCGTCGGCCCCGGCGCTGAGCCCGTTGACCTTGTCCTGGGTCATGCCCTTGGCGGTCAGCATGATCACCGGTAGGGCCGCGGTCATCGGGTCGGCCCGCAGCCGCCGGGTCAGTTCCAGGCCGTCCACCCGGGGCATCATCAGGTCGACCACGGCCAGGTCCGGGCGCTGGCGTTCGATCACGTCGAGCGCCTCCTGCCCGTCACTGGCCAGCAGCACGTCGAAACCGTGCAGCCGCAGGTTGAACTCGACGAAACGGGCGATGTCCTCGTCGTCGTCGACGACGAGGATCACGTCCTTGCGGTCGTCGGCGGGCTCCACGTCAGCTCCCGTCAGCCGCGCGCTCCGCCAGCTGCCGCAGCCGGCGTACCGCCTCGGCGGGATCGTCGGCGCCGTAGACGGCGGTGCCGGCGACGAAGGCGTCGGCACCCGCCGCGGCGGCCTGCTCGATGGTGTCGGCGGCGATCCCGCCGTCGACCTCGATGCGCAGTTCCAGGTGGCCGGCGTCGACGTGCCGGCGCGCGGTGCGCACCTTGTCGAGCAGCTGCGGGATGAACCGCTGGCCGCCGAACCCGGCCTTGATGGTCATCACCAGCAGCGTGTCGAAGCTGGGCAACAGGTCGAGGTACGGCTCGATGGGGGTGTCCCGGTCGATCGCCAGTCCCGCCTTCGCCCCGGCCGCGCGCAGGTCCTTGGCCAGCGCCACCGGATCGTCACACGCCTCGGCGTGGAAGGTGACGTTGTAGGCCCCGGCGTCGGCGTAGCCCGGCGCCCACCTGCGCGGGTCGGAGATCATCAGGTGGACGTCGAAGGGCAGTTCGGTGGCGGCGCGCAGGCTCTGCACCACGGGCAGCCCGATGGTCAGGTTCGGCACGAAATGGTTGTCCATCACATCGACGTGCAACCAGTCCGCGGCGTTCTCGACGGCGCGGACCTCTTCGGCGAGACGGGCGAAATCGGCGGCGAGGATGCTGGGCGCGACGATCGGCGGCGGTACGGTCACAGGGCCAGTGTACGAACGCGGCCACCAGCCGCTGGCAGCACGGCACCAACCGGGACGCCCTGTGACCCAGAGGTGACCAATGGTGCAGAATGGCACCCTTCGGACCGTTGGCGCGGTACGAAGGTGGTTCCCGACTGGCCAGATGGCCGAATCACGGCAACACTCCATCGGGGACGGTGACGGTAACGTGCAGCCGGTGCGGGAGCCGACAGCCGGGCAGCGGCTTCCGGAAAGGGCGGACGATGCGACGGTGGCTCGCGGCGCTGGCGTTGGGCAGCGTGGCTGTGCTTCTGCTGAGCGGCTGTGTACGGCCGGGTGGTACGGACGGCGACCTCACCAACAACTGGCCCGCGCTGCGGACACCAGCGATGTTCGTCCCGGCCACCGACGCCTGCCTGCCGCGAGTCACCGCGGTCGTGCAGGCGAGCACCTACGAAACGGTGGACTGCGCCCGCAACCATCTCGCCGAGGCGGTCCACGTCGGCGCGTTCACCGGGCCGGCGGCCGACGGACCACGACCCGAGCCCGGGTCGGCGGCCCTGCGTACCGCTCGGGCCGAGTGCGACCAACGGGCCCGGTTGGTGCTCGGCGGTGACTGGCACATCGCCCGCCTGACGCTGAACATCGCGCTGCCGTCGGTCTCGGCCTGGAACGGCGGCGCACGGTGGTTCCGCTGCGACCTCAGCGAGACCGACAGCATCGACAACACCAGACCGGTCAACCGCACCGGCAGCCTGCGCGGGGCGCTGATCGGCGACGCACCCCTGGTCCACCGCTGCTTCGACCCGAAGCTCATCGGCAACAGCCTGAACTACATGGCCCCCGTGCTGTGCACCGAACCACACGGCGCCGAGTTCGTCGGGGTCTACATCGAGCGGGACATGACCTGGGAAGAGTTCACCAACTCGGCCAGTCAGGCCCACAAACGCTGCATGGAACTGATCGCCGCGTACGCGGACGTGCCCAACAACTCCGACCTGCCCTACCGCGCCGGCTCGATCTTCTATCCGCCCTCCCAACGAGAATGGGAGGAGGGCGACCGTGGCGTCCGCTGTATCTTGTGGAGCGACGACCGCAAGCTCACCGGTTCGATGCGCGGGGTCGGCCCGCAGGGACTACCGGTGACCTGAGCAGGGTGCCGTATGCTGCCGCTGCGCGTGCCGCGGGCTGCGCGAGCGCGCGGGCGGGAGGTCGACGGGGATGCGACGGTGGCGCACCGGGATCGCGCTGGGCACGGTGGTCACACTGGCGCTGGCCGGCTGCACGAGGCCGGCCGGAACGGACGGTGACCTGATCAACGACTGGGCGCCGATGGCCGCGCCCTCGGTGTTCACCCCCGCGCCGCAGACGTGTCACGCCCAGCCGCAGGAGATCGGCTACCTCAGCGCGTACGCCCCGGTGGACTGCGATCAGCCGCACCGGGCCGAGACCCTGCACGTCGGTACGCTGCCGCCGGTCGACGCGGCGGCGCCACCGACCGCCGGCAGCACCCAGATGCGCACCGCGTTCACCGAGTGCGACCGGCAGGTGCGTGCGGCACTGGGCGCCGACTGGCGTACCGGCCGGATCGGGCTCAGTGTCCTCTTTCCCTCACCCGCGGCGTGGGGCGGCGGAGCACGCTGGTTCCGCTGCGACGTCCACGAACTGCGCGGCCTGGACGTCCCGGTCCCGGTACGCCGCACGGCCAGCCTGTCCGGAACCCTGTCCGAGGCGTCACCACTGCGGCACGGCTGCTTCAACGCCAAGACCAAGGGCGACGAGGTCACCGAGATGGTCGCCGTCCGGTGCACGGCCCGCCACCGGGCCGAGTTCGTCGGCGTCTGGTCGGCCCCGAACAGCAGCTACCAGGCGTTCCTGGACAACACCGAGCGGGCCCACCGGGGCTGCCGCGGCATGATCGCCAAGTTCGCCAAGGTGCCGGACGACAACAACCTCCAGTACCGCGCCGGCACCATCTTCTACCACCCCAGCGAGGACGAGTGGCGCAGCGGTAACCGGGGCGTGCAGTGCTTCCTGTGGAGCAGCGACCGCCTCCTCACCCGCTCGATGAAGGGCGCCGGCAGCCGAGCCCTGCCGGTCAGCTGACCGGCAGGGCTTCGCCGTCAGCCGCGCCGCAGCAGGGCGAGGAACATGGCGTCGGTACCGTGCCGATGCGGCCACAACTGCACCGTCGGGCCGTCCCCGAGCCCCGGCATGCCCGCCGGCAACAGCGGCCGGGCGTCGACGAAGTCCACCGGGGTGCCGCAGCGGCGGGCCGCCTCGGTGACCGTCACGTGGGTCTCCACGGTGTGCGGCGAGCAGGTCACGTAGGCCACCACGCCGCCCGGGCGGACCGCCCGCAGCCCGGCGGTGAGCAACTCACGCTGCAACCGGGTCAACGCCGGCAGGTCGGAGGGCTGCCGGCGCCACCGTGACTCCGGTCGGCGGCGCAGCGAACCCAGGCCGGTGCACGGTGCGTCGACCAGCACCCGGTCGAAGTGCCCCTCGGGCAGCTTCGGCTCGGCGCCGACCAGCCGGCCGTCGGTGTTCAGCACGGTCACCGGCAGACCCCGGGTGGCCTTCTCGACCAGCCGCGCCCGGTGCTCGGCCACCTCCACCGCGGTCAACCGCGCGTCGCGCTGCGCCGCGAGCGCCCCGAGCAGTCCCGACTTGCCACCCGGACCGGCGCACAGGTCGAGCCAGCGGCCGTCCGGGCCGTCCAGGGGCGCCACCGCGAGGGCGTTGGCGACCAGCTGGGAACCCTCGTCCTGGACGTGGGCGCGGCCATCGGCCACCGCCGCCAGGTCGCCGGGTGAACCACCACCGAGATAGACGGCGTACGGCGAGAAGGCACCCGGGGCGCCTCCGGCGGCGTCGGCGAGCTCGACCGGGTCGGCGAGACCCGGACGGGCGCACAGGTGCACCGGTGGGCGTTCGTTGTCCTCGATCAGCAGCCGGGCGGTCTCGCCGAGGTCGCCGCCGAGCACCTCGGAGAACGCCCGAACGATCCACTGTGGATGGCTGTAGGCGAGGGCGAGGTGACCGATGGGGTCGGTCTCCATCGACGGCGCGAGGCGGGACACCCACTCGTCCGTGTCGTGTGCGGCGACCTCGCGCAGCACCGCGTTGGCGAACCCGGTGGCGCCCTGCCCGACCATGCGGACCAGGTCGACGGTCGAGGATACCGCCGCGTGCGCGGGCACCCGGGTGTGCAGCAACTGGTACGCGCCGATGCGCAGCGCGTCGCGTACCGGCGGGTCGATGCGTTGCACGTCCCGGCCGGCGGCGGCGGTGAGGATCGCGTCGAGGGTGCCGAGGTGGCGCAGCGTTCCGTAGGTCAGCTCGGTGGCGAAGGCCGCGTCCCGGCCGACCAGGCCCTCGTCGCGCAGGATCGCCGGCAACACCAGGTTGGCGTACGCGTCGTCCCGGTTGACCGCGGCGACAGCCTGGTACGCGGCGTAACGGGGGCGGTCCGCCGCCGGGCGCGCGGCGCGCGGGCCCCGACGGTCGGTGCCCCGGTGGGCAGCGGTGTCCCTCACGCGAGCACCTCCCCGGCACTGACCCGGGCGCCGCGCGCCCAGTCGGTCGCCGGCATGGCCCGCTTGCCCGCCGCCCGCACCTCGCCGAGGCGGATCGGCACGGTGGCCGTACCGACCAGCACCCGTGCCTTCTCCACCAGCAGTTCACCGGGCTTGAGCGCGGGGGCGTCGGGCGCGGGGACGACCATGCCCAGTTTCACCCGCTCGCCCCGGAAGGTCGTCCACGGTCCCGGTGCCGGGGTGCAGGCACGGATCCGGCGGTCCACCGCGAAGGCGGGGTCGGACCAGCGGACGCGGGCGTCCTCGACGGTCAGCTTCGGTGCCAGGGTGACCCCGTCGGCGGGCTGCGGCTCGGCCCGGGCGGTGCCATCCTCCAGGGCGTCCAGCACCGCCACCAGCAGCGCGGCGCCGGAGTGGGCCAACCGCTCAAGCAGGTCACCGGAGGTGTCGGCGGGCCGGATCTCGTCGGTGAGCGTGCCGTAGACCGGGCCGGTGTCCAGCCCTTCCTCCAGCTGGAAGACGCTGGCGCCGGTGAGTTCGTCGCCGTGCAGCACCGCGTGCTGCACGGGAGCGGCGCCCCGCCACGCGGGCAGCAGCGAGAAGTGCAGGTTCACCCAGCCGTGCCGGGGAATCTCCAACGCGACCGGCGGCACCAGCGCCCCGTAGGCCACCACCGGTGCACAGTCCGGGGCGAGAGCACGCAGCCGGTCCAGGAACTCCGGCTCACGCGGCCGGGCCGGGGTGAGCACCTCGATGCCGTGCTCGTCGGCCCAGGCACCGACCGGGGAGCGGACCAGACCACGCCCCCGACCGGCCGGAGCATCCGGCCGGGTGACCACGGCGATCAACTCGTGTCGGGACTCGGCGACCGCGGCGAGGGCGGGGACGGCGACGGCCGGAGTGCCGGCGAAGATCACGCGCACCCGGTCACCGCCCCAGGCCGAAGGGGCTGCCGGCGGTGTGCGGGCTCAGCTTGACGGTGGGCGGGGCGGCGGCGTCGTACCACTCGGCCTGGCGGATCGCCTTCATCGCCTCCTTGCGACCGGCCGAGTCCAGCCGGTCGATGAACAGCACCCCGTCGAGGTGGTCGGTCTCGTGCTGCACGCAGCGGGCCATCAGGCCGGTGCCGACGATCTGTAGCGGGTCCCCGTGGCCGTTGAAGCCCTTGGCGATCACGTTCTGCCGGCGCTTGGTGTCGAAGTACAGCCCAGGAATGGACAGGCAGCCCTCCGGGCCGTCCTGGTCCTCCTCGTCGGGGAACTCCAGCACCGGATTGACCAGGTGACCGAGCACGTCGTCGACGTCGAAGGTGAACACCCGCAGGCCCACACCGAGCTGTGGCGCGGCGAGACCCGCGCCGCTGCTGTCACGCATCGTATCGGTCAGGTCGGCGATGAGCTTGCGCAGCTCGACGTCGAAGTCGACCACCGGATCGGCCGGCGTGCGCAGCACCGGATCTCCGAACAGACGGATGGGCTGGACGGTCACGCGGGTTGACTCCTTAACGGCAGGAAGGTAATGCCGTACCAGTCTACGGAGTGCCCGGAGCCGTCCCGGCCGGCGCATCGAGATCGGCGACCGGCACCGGCTCACCCACGGTGATCGGCAGGCTGTCGTACCCGCGCAGGGTCAACCGGAGCCGACGTCGGGGCGTACCGGCCAGGGCCAACTCGGGCAGCCGGCGCAGCAGCCGGGAGAAGGCGACCTGCCCCTCCAGCCGGGCCAGGCCGGCGCCGAGACAGTAGTGCGGGCCGGCGCCGAAGGAGAGCGGGTTCAGCAGCGCCCGCCACGGGTCGAAGCGATCCGGGTCCGGATAGCGCCGGGGATCCCGGTTGGCGGCACCGAGCAGCAGCAGCACCCAACTGCCGGCGGGCAGCTCGACCCCACCGGCCCGCAGCGTCTCGCTGTTGCTCCGGCTGGTCAGCTGCACCGGCGAGTCGTAGCGGAGCAGTTCGTCGACGTACGCCGGGGCGTGCTCCGGGTGGCCGGCGCGGGGTGAAGGCCCCGGCAGCGAGGCGACGCATCCGGCTGTGGTCGGGCGGGTTGGTCTCCAGCATCGACCGGGCGATCGTCGACACGGCCGGGCTGTCCCGCCAACCCGGCAGGAGAATGTCGCGCAGCCGGTCGTCGGAGACCCGCATCCGGGCGTCCCGGAGCAGTTCGTCGGCCTCGGCGTAGCCGGTGACCGCGTACATGCCCGGACCGGCCTCGACCACCGGCCCGTGGGCGCGCAGGCGCTCGTACGCCGGGTAGGGGTCGACGCGTCCCTCGGGTGACATGAGCGACGCGAGCGCCTGCGCAGCGTCCATGATGGCCTCCCCGGTGTGCCGCCGGCCCCCCATCATGCCCGCCCCCCGCCACCCGGCGGCAGTCCGCCCGACGGTGCCCGGGGCGCGACGGCAGGTGGTCAGCCGGCGCTGCCGGGCTCCCCCGCCAGCACCGCGTCGCCGGCGAGCAGGGCGTGCTCCGGCAGCGGCAGGCGGATGCCGTGGGCCGCCTCCCAGTCGTGGATCAGGCTGGGGCGGACCTGCGCGGCGAAGTAGTCGATCGCGCTCGTCGCACCCACCACGGGCTCGTCGACCTCGGCGACCAGCCGGCCGGGTACCAGCCGGAATCCGCTCTGCAGGGCGGCACTGAGCCGGCGGTGCCCGTTGACCACGAAGAAGTACTCGCCGGTGAAGCCCAACTCCAACGGCTCCAGAGCCGCCTCGCCGGCCGTGGCCACCTCGCCGACGTACGTCGAGTCCCACAGCCCCCGCAGGCCGGCGACGTCCTCGGTCGGGTAGACGCGGGCCGGATCGAGCAGCAGCAGCGGCGGTGCGGCGTGCAGCACCTCGGGCGCCAGCCGCCCCTCGTACGCGTCGATGATGCGCTCGATCACCTCGTCGGCGGGTGCCCGGGTGGTGTCGCAGATCAGGTCGTAGTTGCGCAGCCGGGACTTGTCCACCCCGTAGCGGACCAGGAACCGGCCACGCTCGCTCTCGCTGCGCTCCTTGAGCTTGGCCTTGGCCTCCTCCAGCGAGATGTAGCTCTCCGCCGGCCCGGAGGGGCGCAGCAGCACCCGCCGGGCCGCCTCGCCCGGCTCGGTGATCATGTGCACCTTGAGCGCGTGGGTGAAGAAGTGCCAGGCCAGCCGCGAATCCATGACGAGACTCTCACCGGAGGCGGCGATGTCACGCTGGAGCTGGTCGACGTAGCCGTCGACGGCCTGGTCCAGCTCGGCGTGCAGATTGAGCTGGAGCGCGGTCATCTGGCGCTCCTGAGCCATCTGCCGGTAGAGGTCGCCGACGCTGACCCGGCGCAGCCCGAGCCGCTTGGAGATTTCCACCGACACGGTGCTCTTGCCGCTGCCGAGGTCACCGTTGAAGACGATCGACTGACGAACGGTCACGAGTGGTCCACCCCTGATCACCGGCTGATTGGATGCATCGATATCGCGCCGGATCGACGCGGTCGCGCCGTACCGCGACAACCCCTGCTCTGCGCGTCTGCCGCCGGGCCGTGACCTGGAGCTGTCGTACGCCCCGGCATGACGGGCGACTCTATCACCTCCGGCGCGGCGGACCCGAAGACACGACCGGTGACGGAAACATCAGCACAAGGCGTCGCGGAGCGTTCACATATGGCGACATTCACGCGCGACAGGACCTCACACAGCGTCACCGGATGGCGTCAGAACAACGCCAGCGGGTCGACCTGAAGCCGTACCGGATCGACCGCCTTGCGGGCGCTGCGCACCCCGGCCGCCGCGTGCAACGCCTCAGCCAACGCCGCGGCCCGGGCCCGAGGCACCCGAACCAACATCCGTTCCCGCTCACCGTCGGCCGGTACCGGACCGAGCAGTTGCGCCCCGTCCGGCAGTCTCGCCTGCGCCAACAGATCGGCCACCGCAGCCGGCGGACCGGTCAGGCTGGCCATCCGCACGGCCGGCGGGAACCCGAGTTCCCGCCGCTCGGCCAGTTCCCGGGCGGCGAACCAGGCGGGATCCCACCGCAGCAGAGCCTGTACCGGGGCGAGCGCGCCATCCGCGACCACCACCACCCGACCCCCCGCCGCCGCCGGCCGCGCCAAGGCGGCCGCAGCCGCCCAGCGGCGCAACGTCTCCTCCCCCGCGCGCAGGTCGGTCCGGGTGAGCAGGGCCCAGGTATCCAGCAGCAGCACCGCACCGTAGCCGCCCGCCGCGACCGGTTCGGCGCCCGGAGTGGCGATCACCAGTCCGGCGCCACCGGGGACGTCCGCCAGCACCTCCTCCCGCCCCGAGGTCCGCACCGGCACACCGGGAAAAGCCCGGCCAAGCTCCTCGGCGGTACGCCGGGCCCCGGTGACCGAGGCCCGGAGCCGCCGCCCACCGCAGTGCGGGCAGGCGTACGCGGCCGCCACCCGACCGCACCACCGGCAGGCGGGGGTACCACCGGACGACGGCAGCGCCAGCGGCCCCGCGCAGTGCGGACAGCGCGCCGGCGTACGACAGTCGGCGCAGGCCACGGAGGGTAGGTAACCCCGCCGGGGCACCTGCACCAGGACCGGAGACTCCGCCCGTAACGCCTCCCGGGCGGCGGTCCAGGCCAGGCTGGGCAACCGGGCGGTCGCCGCAGCCGGGTCCCGGGCCAGTTGGGGGTCGTCGCCGGTCGGGGCGACCGCCGGGGTACGCGCCCGCAGCACCTCACGGGCGGCCACCACCTCGCGGGCCCACCCGGTCTCCACCAGCAGTTGCGCCTCGGCGGTCCGGACGTAGCCACCGACCAGGGCCGCGGCGCCGTCGAGTTGGGCGCGGGTGAGCAGCACCTCACGGGCGTGCGGGTACGGCGCTCTCGGCTCGGCGTGCAGGTCGTCGCCGTCGTCCCAGATGGCCACCAGCCCCAGCCGGGCCACCGGGGCGAACATGGCCGCCCGGGTACCGATGACCACCGGGACATCGTGGTGGCGGGCGGTGAGGAAGGCGCGGTACCGGCGGGCGGGCCCGAGCGCGGCGGACAGGCACACATGCCGGTCCGGTCCGAGCGTGGCGGTCAACGCCGCGTCCAGCCGGTCCAGGTCCCGCCCGTCGGCGACCACGACGAGCGCACCCCGACCGGCGGCCACGGTGGCCGCGACCGCGGTGGCGTACCGTGCCGCCCAGTCCTCACCTGGCAGCGCCGACCAGACGGCCCGGGGCGGGCGTCCGTCGGCGAGCGCCCGCAACAGCGCCGGCCCGGCCGGGTAGTCCCGCCACCCACCCGGGTCCGGCGGGTCGACCGGTCCACCGCCGACGGCGCGGCCGTGGGGCAGTTGGTCCGCCAGGACGTCGCCGGCCTCGGGTCCCGCGCCGGCCCCTTCGGCGGTGGCGGCGGCGGCCTCCCCCGGCTCGACGGCGGTGGTGGGCTCCGCAGCGGCGGCGGTGGCTCCCGTGGTGGCGGGCTCGGCAGCGGCGGCGGTCTCCGCCGGTTCGGCGGTGGCGGCGGCTCGCGCGAGGAAGTCCTTCTCGACCCGGGCGTGCCGGGGTGGGATCGCCAGGCGCAGTACGTCGGCCAGGCTGCCGGCGTACCGGTCGGCGACGGCCCGGGCCAGCCGGGCCACCTCGGGGGCGAGCACCGGCACCGGCGAGACCACCTTCTCCAGGTACGCCAGCCGGGGATGATCGGACCGGTCGACCCGTTCCAGCAGCCACCCGTCAACCTGCTGGCCGGCGAAGCGCACCTTCACCCGCACGCCGGGCAGCGCGTGGGCGGCCAACGCCTGCGGTACCAGGTAGTCGAAGGGACGATCCAGGTGCGGCAGTGGCACGTCGACACAGACACGAGCGACCGGCGACCCGTCGGCGGGTCGCCGGTCGTCTCGCCTGCTGCCGGTCAGGCTCCTGCGGCCGACTTGAGGTCGGCGGCCCGGTCGGTGTTCTCCCAGGTCAGCTCCGGCAGCTCACGGCCGAAGTGACCGTAGGCGGCGGTCTGCGCGTAGATCGGACGCAGCAGGTGCAGATCCCGGATGATGGCGGCCGGACGCAGATCGAAGATCTCGTTCACCGCCTTCTCGATCGAGGCCACCGGCACGGTCTCGGTGCCGAAGGTCTCGATGAACAGGCTCACCGGGTGGGCCTTGCCGATGGCGTAGGCGACCTGCGCCTCGCAGCGCTCGGCCAGGCCGGCGGCCACCACGTTCTTGGCCACCCAGCGCATCGCGTACGCGGCCGACCGGTCGACCTTCGACGGGTCCTTGCCGGAGAAGGCGCCACCGCCGTGGCGGGCGTAGCCACCGTAGGTGTCCACGATGATCTTCCGCCCGGTCAGGCCGGCGTCGCCCATCGGGCCACCGATCTCGAAGCGGCCGGTCGGGTTGACCAGCAGCCGGTAGCCCTCGGTGTCCAGGCCGAGGCTCTCCAGTTCCGGGGCGATGACGTGATCGCGCACGTCCGGCGTGAGCAGCGAGTCCAGCGAGATGTCGGCGGCGTGCTGGCTGGAGACGACGACGGTGTTGAGCCGTACCGGCCGCAGGCCCTCGTACTCGATGGTGACCTGGGTCTTGCCGTCGGGCCGCAGGTACGGGACAGTGCCGTCCTTGCGGACCGCGGCGAGGCGGCGGGCCAGCCGGTGTGCCAGGGCGATGGGCAGCGGCATCAGCTCGGGCGTCTCGGAGCAGGCGAAGCCGAACATCATGCCCTGGTCGCCCGCGCCCTGCGCGTCGAGTGCGCTCTCCGACGCACCCGTACGCAACTCGAAGGCGTTGTCCACACCCTGGGCGATGTCCGGCGACTGCGAGCCGATCGAGACGCTGACGCCGCAGGACGCCCCGTCGAAACCCTTCTTCGACGAGTCGTAGCCGATGCCGAGGATGGTCTCCCGCACGATCGTCGGGATGTCGGCGTACGCCTTGGTGGTCACCTCGCCCGCCACATGCACCTGACCAGTTGTGATCAGGGTTTCCACCGCCACGCGGCTGTGCGGGTCCTGGCTGAGCAGGGCGTCGAGGATGCCGTCACTGATCTGGTCGGCGATCTTGTCCGGGTGGCCTTCCGTGACCGATTCGGACGTGAAGAGGCGGCGTGTCACGGCACTCCTAGGTTTTTTTGGATGTCATTCGGCGGCAGTGTAGTCACCGACCGCTGTGGGCGCGTCGATGGTCGGTCAGGGGTCCACTCGTAAGGAGGAGGCACCGGCCAGCCGCACGACGACCAGGTCCCACACCTCGTCGGCGAGATCCTCCTTGGACTGTTCGGGCAACCGGTTGACCGAGCCGTCCACGTCGACGACCGTGGCCGCGTTGGTGTCGGCGCCGAAGACCTTGTCCGGCCCGACCTCGTTGATGACGATGAGGTCGGCCCGCTTGCGGACGAGCTTGGCCCGCCCGTTGGCCTCGGCGTCGCCGGTCTCGGCGGCGAACACCACCAGCACCTGGTCGGGCCGCCGACGCTGGCCCAACTCGGCAGCGATGTCCGGGTTGGTCACCAGTTCGATGATGGGCGCCGCGCCGTCGTCCGACTTCTTGATTTTGCCAGTCGCGTAGGTCGCCGGCCGGAAATCGGCCGGAGCCGCCGCCATCACCACCACGTCGGCGTCGACCGCGGCCTTGAGCGTCGCCTCGCGCAGCTCGCTGGTGGTACCCACCCGGATCACGTCCGCACCGGCCGGATCGGGCAACGCCACGTTGGCCGAGACCAACGTGACCCGGGCACCACGGGCCACCGCGGCGCGGGCGAAGGCGTAGCCCTGCTTGCCGGAGGAGCGGTTACCCAGGAAGCGCACCGGGTCCAGCGGCTCCCGGGTGCCCCCGGCGGTGACCACCACGTGTCGGCCGGTCAGGTCCGCCGGGGCGTCGATCCCCCGGACCAGGGTCCGCCGGGCGATCGCGAAGATCTCCGCCGGGTCGGGTAGCCGGCCCTTGCCGGTGTCGACGCCGGTGAGCCGCCCCACGGCGGGCTCGATGACCCGTACGCCCCGACGCCGCAGCGTCGCCACGTTGTCGACGGTGGCCGGGTGCTCCCACATCTCGGTGTGCATGGCCGGCGCCAGCACCACCGGGCAGCGGGCGGTGAGCAGGGTGTTGGTGAGTAGGTCGTCGGCGATGCCCTGGGCGGCCTTGGCCAGCAGGTCGGCGGTGGTGGGTGCGACCACCACCAGGTCGGCCTGCTGGCCAAGGCGCACGTGCGGCACCTCGTGCACGTCGGACCAGACGTCCTCGGCGACCGGCTGCCCGGAGAGCGCGGCCCAGGTCGGCGCGCCGACGAAACGGAGCGCTGCGGCGGTCGGTACGACCCGGACCTGGTGGCCCGACTCGGTGAACAGACGCAGCAGTTCACACGCCTTGTACGCGGCGATCCCGCCGCCTACCCCGAGGATGATCCGGGCGCTCATCGAGGCGCGGTGATTACGGCTGGTCAGTCGGCTCGGCGGTGAGCAGGCCCGCGTTGATCTCGCGCATCGCGATGGAGAGCGGCTTCTCCTGGGGGGTGGTCTCGACCAGCGGGCCGACGTACTCGAGCAGACCCTCGCCGAGCTGGCTGTAGTAGGCGTTGACCTGACGCGCACGCTTGGCCGCGAAGATGACCAGCGCGTACTTCGACGTCGTCTTCTCCAGGAGCTCGTCGATCGGCGGGTTGGTGATGCCTTCTGGGTTGGCGATGGATCCCACGGATAAACCTCTGCGTCTTTCGCACGGACCGCGCGAGCGCGGTGCCGGCGCTCAACCGCGCGAACGCGGCCGGGCCGGAGCCAGGAAGGAAGAACCGATGAATCCTACCAGCTCGTCCACGACCCGCTCGGTTCGGTCATAGGACACGCTGCGGTCGAAGGCCGCCACGACGGCCGGGGCCGGAACTCGACCGGGCGGGTGGAGCAGCACGAGTCGGGCCTGCGGCCACGCGGCCCGCACCAGCAGCGCCCCGTCCAGGTCCAGGGGCAGCAGCACCGGCGTTCCGGCGGCGATCCGGCTGCGTAGCGGGCCGATCTCGGTACCGCGCCGGTGTGCCCCGAGCCGGCTCCACTCCAGCAGCTCGCCGACGGCCAGGCGGCGGTCGAACTCCTCCGGGGCGAGGAAACTGCGGTGGACCCCGTCCAGCTCACCCACCCGGCGGGGCCGGGTGGTCACCGGTACGGGAGTCCACACAGACGGAGAACGCGCCCGGACCAACTCGACGACACTCTCCCTGCCGGCGCCGGAGGGGCCAGCCAGGACAGTGAGCCGAGCCGCCGGGCGCGTCTCGTCATCCAAGCTCACTGCTTGTTTCTACACGCAGCCATACTCAGTTGGCAGCGAACTCCCCAAGCAGGGCCTTGCGCTGCTGCTCGCCGAGGCCACGCAGGCGACGGCTGTCGGCGATCTTGAGCTTCTCCATGATCTGGGTAGCCCGGATCTTGCCGATGCCCGGCATCGCCTGCAGCACGGCCGACACCTTGAGCTTGCCGACGACATCATCGGACTCGGCCCGCTCAAGAACGGCTCCGAGAGTGGTCTTACCCTGCTTGAGCTGCTCCTTCAGCTCGGCACGGGCTTTGCGGATTTCCGCAGCCTTCTCCAGCGCAGCTGCGCGCTGCTCGGGGGTCAGTGACGGGAGCGGCACCAGTTCTCCTCAGGTCCCTATCGCGACGGGCGGGACGCACCGCCGCATCTGTGAAACGTGGTGTCGCTGTGAACCAAGGGGTTCCCAGCGCGGGGAAAACTAGCGGTCAACGGAGCTTTCGGCAACGTGGGCACGCAATGATCACCACAAAGTGACCGAGCCGTCAGTCAGTCATGACATCGCCAGCGCGGCCCGGCAGTCGGCCACCGCGCGGTCCGCCGCGGCCCGCAGCGCCTCCGCGTCTGGGCCCGCTCCCAGCACCTCCCGGGAGTACGAGGGCAGCACGGCGGACAGGTTGGTGCCGAACACCACGCGCAGATCCGCTGCCGTGGCGCCCTGCGCGCCGAGGCCCGGAGCGAGCAGCGGACCGTTGATCGCCGACAGGTCACAGCCGGTCTCGCCGACCGTCGCCCCGATCACCGCACCGATGCTCCCGAGCGGCTCCGCACCCGCGTTGAGCTGCGCAATCTCGTCAATCACCGCCTGCGCGACGGTACGCCCGTCGGCGGTTGTGGCCCGCTGCACCGTGGCGCCCTCGGGGTTGGAGGTGAGCGCCAGGACGAACACCCCGCCACCGTGTTCGGCAGCCAACTCGAACATCGGGGTGAGCGAGCCGACGCCCAGGAACGGGCTCGCGGTCACCGCGTCGACATACATGGGGCTGGATGGCTCCAGATACGCCGAGGCGTAGGCGTGGACCGTCGAGCCGATGTCGCCGCGCTTGACGTCGAGCAGAACGAGCGAGCCGCGATCTCGCAACTGTCGGATAGTTGACTCAAGAACCGCCACACCGTGGGACCCGAATCGCTCGAAGAACGCCGACTGAGGCTTGACCACCGCAACTCGGTCACCGAGGGCGTCCACGACGGTACGGGCGAACCGATCCAGCCCGTCGACGTCATCGGTGAGGCCCCATCGGGCCAGCAGTGCCGGATGCGGATCGATGCCGACGCAGAGCGGCCCCCGCTCGCGGACCGCCCGATGCAGCCGGGCGCCAAAGCTCTCCATACCCGCAGTGCCTTCCTCTCGTGCTCAACTTGCCCCGCTCGGCTACTCAACCTTGGTGCGTGCGGAGGGCCGACTACTCAGGCCGCCTTCACCGCCGCGCCGATACCCGCCACGATCAGCGCCAGATCGGCGTCGTCCGTGACGTACGGCGGCATCGTGTAGATCAGATCCCGGAACGGCCGCAGCCACACCCCCTGCGCCACGGCGGCGGCCGTGGCCGCGGCCAGGTCGACCTCGTGGTCGAGCTGCACCACACCGATGCCACCGAGGACCCGGACATCCGTCACACCCGGTGCGCCGCGCAGCGGCTCCAGACCGGCACGCAGGCCGCGCTGCAACCTCGCCACCTGCCCGGCCCAGTCCCCCGCCCGCAACAGGCCCAGGGAAGCGTTGGCGACCGCGCAGGCAAGCGGGTTACCCATGAAGGTCGGCCCGTGCGCCAGCACCCCACCGGCACGGATGCCGGCCGCGACCTCGGGCGTGCACAGCGCGGCGGCCAGGGTCAGGTAGCCGCCGGTGAGCGCCTTGCCCACGCACATCACGTCCGGGGCGACGCCGGCGTGCTCGGCGGCGAACATCGTCCCGGTCCGGCCGAACCCGGTGGCGATCTCGTCGAAGACCAACAACACGCCGTGCGCACGGGTCACCTCGCGCAGCACCCGCAGGTAGTGCGGATGATGGAAGCGCATGCCGCCGGCACCCTGCACCACCGGCTCGACGATGACCGCGGCCAACTCGTCGGCGTGCCGCTCCACCGCCTCGACCAGCGCCGCCTCGTACGCCGGATCGGGCGCGGTGTCGAAGCCGCCCGGCGGTGCCGGGGCGAAGACCTGCCGGGGCAGCACGTCACCCCAGAGGTGGTGCATGCCGCCCTCGGGATCGCAGACGCTCATCGGGTGGAACGTGTCGCCGTGGTAGCCACCCCGCCAGGTGCCCAGCCGGCGGCGCTCTGGCCGGCCGGTGGCCCGCTGGTACTGCAGGCACATCTTGACCGCGACCTCGACGCTGACCGAGCCGGAGTCGGCCAGGAACACGTGCTCCAGCCCTTCGGGGGCCAGCTCGACCAGGGTGCGGGCCAACTCCACGGCGGGGGCGTGGGTCAGCCCGCCGAACATCACGTGGCTCATCCGGCCCAGCTGGTCGGTCACCGCCGCGTCCAGCACCGGATGCCGGTAACCGTGGATCGCCGCCCACCAGGACGACATCCCGTCGACCAGCTCACGCCCGTCGGCCAGCCGCAGCCGCACCCCCTGCGCCCCATCCACCACTAACGGCGGTACCGCCGGCGGCAACACCGCGTACGGATGCCACACATGCGCCGCATCAACCGCGAGAATCTCCTCCGGCGTCATCCCCACCCCTCCCACCCCTCCCACCCCTCCCCCACATCCCCCACATCCCCCACCTCTCCGCGATCTTGCGCTTTCGGTCGCCGTTGTGGCCCGTATGCCGCATTCGTCCCGACAGGAAGTGCATGATCGCGGGCGGCGGGGGTGGTCATCGGGGGGTGGGGGGTGTGGGGGATGGGGTCGGGGCGGTTGATGCGGCGCGGGCGACGGCGCGGGGTAGGGCCGGGCCCCGGTAGATGAAGCCGGTGTAGAGCTGGACCAGGCTGGCGCCGGCGTCGAACATCCGGGTGGCGTCGTCGGGTTGGACGATGCCGCCCACGCCGATGATCGGCAGCCGGCCGCCGGTCTCGCGATGGACGAAGGCGACCACCTGGCGGGCCCGGTCGGTCAGCGGGCGGCCGGACAGGCCGCCGGTCTCGCCGGCCCGTGGCTGGTCGGTCGGGGCAAGCCCGTCGCGGCTCAGGGTGGTGTTCGTGGCGATCACCCCGGCCGCGCCCCGGGCCAGGCACACCTCCAGCAGTTCGGCGATCGCCGGTTCGGTCAGGTCCGGGGCGATCTTCACCAGCACCGGCTTCTCCCCCACCAGGGCGGCGAGCAGGGCGTCCAGGTGGTCACGGTCCTGCAAGGCCCGCAGCCCCGGGGTGTTCGGCGAGGAGACGTTGACCGCGAAGTAGTCGCCCTGCCCGCGCAACGCGCGGTACGACGCCTGGTAGTCGGCCACCGCGTCGTCCAGCGGCGTCACCTTGGACTTGCCGAGCGAGATCCCCAGCGGTACGCCGAGCGGGCGCGGCAGCGCCGCCAGCCGGGCCGCCAGCGCCTCGGCGCCGGCGTTGTTGAAGCCCATCCGGTTGATCACTGCCTCGCTGTCGGGCAGCCGGAACAACCGCGGCCGGGGGTTGCCCGGCTGCGGGTGTGCCGTCACCGTGCCGACCTCGACGAAGCCGAAGCCCAACGCCGGCCATGCCGGCAGCGCCATCCCGTCCTTGTCCATCCCGGCCGCCAACCCCACCGGGTTCGGGAACCGCACCCCGAACACCGTGCGCGGCGCCGCCACGGCGTACCGGGCCCGCAGCGCCGCCAACGCGACCGGCATCCGCGACATCGCCGCCAACCGCCGCAAGGTGAACTCGTGCGCCGCCTCCGCATCCCCCTTACCAACCCGAAACAGCCCCCGCCGCACCGTCCCCTCAAACATCACGCCCCCACACCGTCGGGTTGATCAAGAGGTTTGCGTCCGATTCGGGGCTGCCGGATGACCAAAACTTCTTGATCAACCTGGTCGGGGCGGTCACTGGGGGGTCCGGAGGGTGGCGTGGAGGGCCTGGAGGGGGCGGACCTGCATGTCGCCGCGGATGCGGGCTTCGATGCCCATCACCGCCGCGGCGGCGCCGGGGACGGTGGTGATGCAGGGGATGTCCGCCGTCACCGCAGCGCTGCGGATCTCGTAGCCGTCCGAGCGGGCACTGGCGCCGGAGCCCTGCGGGGTGTTGATCACCAGGGCGACCCGACCGCCGAGAATCAGCGACACCGCGTCGTCGTCGGATCCGGCCTCGTAGTGCTTCGGGGCAAGCTCGCAGGCGATGCCGTGCCGGCGCAGCACCTCGGCGGTGCCGGCGGTCGCGACGATCTCGAAGCCCAGATCGGCCAGGCGCTTCACCGGGAAGATCATGCCGCGCTTGTCCCGGTTCGCCACCGAGACGAAGATCTTGCCCTGGGTCGGCAGAGACCCGTACGCGGCCGACTGGGACTTGGCGAAGGCGTGCCCGAAGGAGGTGTCGATGCCCATCACCTCGCCGGTCGACTTCATCTCCGGGCCGAGCAGCGAGTCCACCCCCTTGCCCGCAGGCGTCCGGAACCGCTTGAACGGCAGGACCGCCTCCTTGACCGCGATCGGGGCGTCCGGCGGCAGCGTGCCGCCGTCCCCGGTCGCCGGCAACATGCCCTCGGCGCGCAGCTCGGCGATGGTCGCGCCGAGCGCGATCCGGGCCGCCGCCTTGGCCAGCGGCACCGCCGTGGCCTTGGAGACGAACGGCACGGTACGCGAGGCACGCGGGTTGGCCTCCAGGACGTACAACGCGTCGTCCTTGAGCGCGTACTGCACGTTGAGCAGGCCGCGTACGCCGATGCCCCGGGCGATCGCCTCGGTGTACCGGCGGACCTGGGCCACGTGCGAGCCGGCCAGGGTGATCGGCGGCAGGGCGCACGACGAGTCGCCGGAGTGGATGCCCGCCTCCTCGATGTGCTCCATCACGCCGCCGAGGTAGACCTCACCGTCGGCGTCGCAGAGCGCGTCCACGTCGATCTCGATGGCGTCGTCGAGGAACCGGTCCACCAGCACCGGGTGATCCGGCGAGATCTCGGTGGCCCGCCCGATGTAGTCACGCAAAGTGACATCGTCGTAGATGATCTCCATGCCCCGCCCGCCCAGCACGTACGACGGGCGGACCAGCACCGGATAGCCGATCTCGTCGGCGATCTCCTTCGCCTCCTCGTACGAGGTGGCGGTGCCGTGCGCCGGGGCGCGCAGGCCCGCCCGGGCCAGCAGCGACCCGAAGGCGCCCCGCTCCTCGGCCAGGTGGATCGACTCCGGCGAGGTGCCGACCACCGGCACCCCGGCGTCCTTGAGCCGCTGGGCCAACCCGAGCGGGGTCTGCCCACCGAGCTGCACGATCACGCCCACCACGCCCGGCCCGCCGGCCGCCCGGCCGGAGGAGTCCTCGGCGTGCCAGACCTCGATCACGTCCTCGAAGGTCAACGGCTCGAAGTAGAGCCGGTCGGCGGTGTCGTAGTCGGTGGAGACGGTTTCCGGATTGCAGTTGACCATGACGGTCTCGAAGCCGGAGCCGCCGGCCGCCGAGCCGCCGGACGGCGCGCTCCGCAACGCCATCACGGCGTGCACGCAGGAGTAGTCGAACTCGATGCCCTGCCCGATCCGGTTCGGCCCCGAGCCCAGGATCAGCACCTTGGGTCGCGCCGAGCCGACCACCTCGGTCTCCGCGTCGTACGACGAGTAGTGGTACGGGGTGGTCGCCTCGAACTCGGCGGCGCAGGTGTCGACGGTCTTGTAGACCGGCCGGATACCGAGCCGGTGCCGCAGCGTCCGGACGCCGTCCTCGGCGGCCAGTTCGGGACGCAGCGCGGCCAACTGGCGGTCGGACAGACCGGCCCGCTTGGCCCGGTGCAGCAGCTCCGCGTCGAGCACCGGCGCGGCCACGATCTCCGCACGCAACTCGACCAACCCGGCGATCTGGTCCAGGAACCACGGGTCGATCCCGCCGGACGCGGCGGTGACCTCGGCGATCGAGGCGCCCAGGCGCAGCGCCCGCTCCACCGTGTAGAGCCGCCCGTCGTGCGGCACCCGCAGCGCGGCGAGGGTGTTCTCCCTGGTCGCACCCGACGGATCCGGCACCGTCCAGAAACCTGATGCTTTGGTCTCCATCGAGCGCATCGCCTTGTTCAGCGCCTCGGTGAAGTTGCGGCCGAGGCTCATCGCCTCGCCGACGGACTTCATCGTGGTGGTCAGCTCCGGGTCCGCGCCGGGGAACTTCTCGAACGCGAACCGGGGGATCTTCACCACCACGTAGTCCAGCGTCGGCTCGAACGCGGCCGGCGTCTTGAGGGTGATGTCGTTGGGGATCTCGTCGAGGGTGTAGCCGATGGCCAGCTTCGCGGCGATCTTCGCGATCGGGAAACCGGTCGCCTTCGACGCGAGCGCCGACGAACGCGACACCCGGGGGTTCATCTCGATGACGACGATCCGGCCGTCGGCCGGGTTGACCGCGAACTGGATGTTGCAGCCGCCGGTGTCCACCCCGACCTCACGCAGCACCGCGATGCCCAGGTCACGCAGGCGCTGGTACTCCCGGTCGGTGAGCGTCATGGCCGGCGCCACGGTCACGCTGTCGCCGGTGTGCACGCCCATCGGGTCGACGTTCTCGATCGAGCAGACCACCACCACGTTGTCGTGCCGGTCCCGCATCAGTTCGAGCTCGTACTCCTTCCAGCCGAGCACGCTCTCCTCGATCAGCACCTCGTGCACCGGGCTGGCGGCCAGCCCGGCACCGGCGATGCGCTCCAGGTCGGCGTCGGTGTGCGCCATGCCGGAGCCGAGGCCACCCATGGTGAACGACGGCCGGATCACCACCGGCAGGCCCAACTCGGCCACGGTCTCGCGGACCTCGTCCATCGAGTGGCACACCCGCGACCGCGGCACCAGGCCCGCCGGGTCCTCGACGCCGATCCGGACGCCCGCCTTGGCGACGATGTCCTTGAACAGCTGCCGGTCCTCGCCACGGCGGATCGCGTCGATGTCGGCGCCGATCAGCTCGACGCCGTACTTCTCCAGCACCCCGGCCTCGTGCAGCGCGACGGCGGTGTTCAGCGCGGTCTGCCCGCCGAGGGTGGGCAGCACCGCGTCCGGCCGCTCCTTGGCGATGACCAACTCGACGAACTCCGGGGTGATCGGCTCGACGTACGTGGCGTCGGCGAACTCCGGATCCGTCATGATCGTGGCCGGGTTGGAGTTGACCAGGCTGACCCGGATCCCCTCGCTGCGCAGCACCCGGCACGCCTGGGTGCCGGAGTAGTCGAACTCGCAGGCCTGCCCGATGACGATCGGCCCGGAGCCGATCACCAGGATGTGCTTGAGATCGCTCCGCTTAGGCATTCGTGCGCCCCTCGCTGTGGGTCCGACCCTCGATCAACTCGGCGAAACGGTCGAAGAGGTAGTCCGCGTCGTGCGGACCGGCCGCCGCCTCCGGGTGGTACTGGACGGTGAACGCGGGCACGTCCCTGGCCCGCAGCCCCTCGACCACGTTGTCGTTGAGGCAGAGATGACTCACCTGCACGCCACCGAACTCGGTGTCGATGACCTGGTCGGGCACGACCGCACCCGGCTGCACACCGGGCAACTGCACGGCGAAACCGTGGTTGTGGCTGGTCACCTCGACCTTGCCGGTGACCCGGTCGAGCACCGGCTGGTTGATGCCCCGGTGGCCGTAGCCGAGCTTGTAGGTGCCGAAGCCGAGTGCCCGGCCGAGGATCTGGCTGCCGAAACAGATGCCGAACAGCGGCACCTGCCGACGCAGCACGTCGCGGGCCAGCTTGACCGGCCCGTCGGCGGTGGCCGGGTCGCCCGGGCCGGGTGAGAAGAAGACCGCGTCCGCGCCGGTCGCCAGTAGGTCCTCGATGGTCGAGTGCGCCGGCAGCACATGGGTGGTCACGCCCCGGGCGGCCAGCCGACGCGGCACGTTGCGCTTGATGCCCAGATCCAGCGCGGCCACCGTGAACCGGTGCTCGCCCTCGGCGGCCACCACGTACGGCGCCGTGGTGGTCACCTCGGCGGACAGGTCCGCGCCGAGCATCTGCGGCGACTGGCGGACCCGGGCCAGCAGGGCGCGGGGATCGTCGTCGATGCTGGAGATGCCGACCCGCATCGCCCCGCGCTCGCGCAGGTGCCGGGTCAGCGCCCGGGTGTCCACCCCGCTGATGCCGACCACACCCTCGGTGGCGAGCCGGTCCTCCAGCCCACCGGTGGCCCGCCAGTTCGAGCTGACCCGGGCCGGGTCACGCACCACGTAGCCGGCCACCCAGATCCGCCGGGACTCGTCGTCCTCGGCGTTGACGCCGGTGTTGCCGATGTGCGGGGCGGTCTGCACCACGACCTGCCGGTGGTACGACGGGTCGGTCAGCGTCTCCTGGTAGCCGGTCATCCCGGTGTTGAAGACCGCCTCGCCGAAGGTCTCCCCGACGCTGCCGTACGCCTCGCCGTGAAACGTGCGCCCGTCCTCCAGGACGAGGATCGCTCCTGCGCGCCTTGCCATTATTTGACAGCCTTTCCGTCCAGGACCGTCGCCTCGCCACGCAGGAAGGTCGCCACGATGCGACCCGGCAGCGTCATCCGGGCGTACGGGGTGTTACGGCTGCGACTGGCCAGTTCCGCCGGGTCGACCAGCCGACGGACGCCCGGGTCGACCAGGGTCAGGTTGGCCGGGGCGCCGGGGGCGGGATCGTGGCCGTGCTCGGTCAGCCCGGCGATCCGGGCCGGGGTGCGCGACATCCGCTCGGCGATCAGATCCCACTCGGGGCCGAGCACGTCGAGCGCGATCGACAGCGCCGTCTCCAGCCCGAGCATCCCGGGCCGGGCGTACGCCCACTCGCACTCCTTGTCCTCCACCGCGTGCGGGGCGTGGTCGGTGGCGACGATGTCGATCACCCCGTCGACCAGGGCGGCCCGCAGCGCGGCGATGTCGGCGGCGGTCCGCAGCGGCGGGTTGACCTTGAACACCGGGTCGTACGCTCCGGCCGGGCTCCAGCCCTCCGCGATCTCGGGGCTGGCCAGCTCGCTCCCCCCACCCACCAGCATGTCGGTGAGCAGCAGGTGGTGCGGGGTCACCTCGGCGGTGACCCGTACCCCCCGGGCCTTGGCCTGGCGCAGCACCTCGACGCTGCCGGCCGTGGAGACGTGGCAGACGTGCAGCCGGCTGCCGACGTGCTCGGCCAGCAGCACGTCCCGGGCGATGATCGCTTCCTCGGCCACCGCCGGCCAACCGGTCAGGCCCAGCCGGGTGGAGACCTCGCCCTCGTGCATCTGCGCACCCTCGGTGAGCCGGGGCTCCTCGGCATGCTGGGCGATGATCCCGTCGAACGCCTTGACGTACTCCAGGGCGCGACGCATCAGCCGGGGGTCGGCGACGCAGTGCCCGTCGTCGGAGAAGATCCGCACCCGGGCGGCGGAGTCGGCCATCGCGCCCAGTTCGGCGAGGCGCTCGCCGGCCAGGCCGACGGTGACCGCGCCGATCGGCTGCACGTCGACCAGCCCGGCCTCCCGACCGAGCCGCCAGACCTGCTCGACCACCCCGGCGGTGTCCGCCACCGGCGAGGTGTTCGCCATCGCGCAGACCGCGGTGTAGCCGCCCAGCGCCGCCGCCCGGGACCCGGTCTCGACGGTCTCGGCGTCCTCCCGGCCGGGCTCGCGCAGGTGGGTGTGCAGATCGACCAGGCCGGGCAGGGCGACCAGACCGTCGGCGTCGACCACCGCGGCGTCCGGCGCGGACAACCCCGCGCCGACCTCGGCGACCACGCCGTCGCGCAGCAGCAGGTCGGTCGGCGCCGCGCCGAGCACGCTCACGTTCTTGATCAGGTACGAGTTCACCGGTTGTTCCCCCCGAGCAGCAGGTAGAGGACGGCCATCCGCACGGAGACCCCGTTGGCGACCTGTTCGACGATGGTGGAGCGGGGCGAGTCGGCGACCTCCGGAGTGATCTCCATGCCCCGGTTCATCGGGCCGGGGTGCATGACGATCGCGTGCTCCGGCAATCGGCGCATCCGGGCACCGTCCAGGCCGTAGCGGCGGGCGTACTCGCGGGCGGACGGGAAGTAGGAGTCGCCCATCCGCTCCCGCTGCACCCGCAGCATCATCACCACGTCCGCCGACGGCAGCACCGCGTCCAGGTCGTAGCAGACGTCGGTGCCGGGTGCCAGGGCGGCGGCGATGTCGACCGGGATGAGGGTGGGCGGCCCGACCAGGGTGACCTTGGCGCCGAGCGTGGACAGCAGCAGCACGTTGGAGCGGGCCACCCGGGAGTGCAGCACGTCACCGACGACCGCGACCGACAGGCCGGCCAGCCGGCCCAGCCGGGACCGCATCGTGTACGCGTCCAGCAGCGCCTGGGTGGGGTGCTCGTGGGTACCGTCGCCGGCGTTGACCACCGAGCCGTCGACCCAGTCGGCGAGCCGGTGCGGGGCACCCGAGGCCGGGTGCCGGACGACGACCGCGTCCGCGCCCATCGCCTGGAGGGTCAGCGCGGTGTCCTTCAGGCTCTCGCCCTTGGCGACGCTGGAGCCCTTGGCGGAAAAGTTGATCACGTCGGCGCTGAGCCGCTTCGCCGCCGCCTCGAAGGAGATCCGGGTCCGGGTGGAGTCCTCGTAGAAGAGGTTGACCACCGTCCGTCCGCGCAGCGCGGGCAGCTTCTTGACCTCGCGGCCGGAAACGGCGGCCATCTCGGCCGCGGTGTCCAGGATCTGGAGGGCGGTGTCGGCGTCGAGATCGGCGCCGGAGAGCAGGTGCCTGATCACGAGTGGGCTCCCTCCGCGTAGAGCCGGACCTCGTCGACGTCGTCGGTCTCGGCCAGCGTCACCTTCACGCTCTCGGCGAGCGCGGTCGGGATGTTCTTGCCGACGTAGTCGGCGCGGATCGGTAGCTGTCGGTGTCCCCGGTCGACCAGCACGGCGAGTTGCACGGACGCCGGGCGCCCGAGGTCGCCCAGCGCGTCCAGGGCGGCGCGGACCGTACGGCCGGAGAAGAGCACGTCGTCGACGAGGATCACCCGCATGCCGTCTATCCCGCCGGGCGGCAACTGGGTCGGGCCGACCGCCCGGGTGGCGTTGCGCCGCAGATCATCGCGGTAGAGGGTGATGTCGAGCACACCGACGGGCACGGAGATGCCCTCGAAGGCGTTGATCCGGGCGGCGAGCCGCCGGGCCAGGGGTGCGCCCCGGGTCGGCACGCCGAGCAGCACGGTGTCGGCGGCACCCTGGGTCTTCTCCAGGATCTGGTGGGCGATCCGGTCGACGACGCGTTGCACGTCGGCGCTGGTCAGAATCACCTTCACCGAGGGTTGTCGCGGTGGCGACGAGCGGGCAGCCGGTGGGTAGGCCACGGCGGACCTCCTTCCCCGCCTCACGGGACGGGTCGTTAAAGGACGTCGGATCCTCCAGGTCAGCCACGTACGGCCGGCAGGAGGGCTGCGGCCACGTTACCAGTGGTCGTCGCCGTGACCATGGTCGGGCGCGAGTGGCTCAGCCCACGCGGGGCGTCACGGCGAGAGTATCGGTTCAGCGGGCAGAACGGGACAAGTCGCCCGGGGTGCCCAACTGGAAGGTCATCACCACTTGACCACGTGTACGAATCCCCGTACCGTCACGCTCCGTAGCGATCGCTGGGAGAACCCCGAGCAGCACTGGGAGTGTCCGAATGCCCTCTGAATACGCCAAGTCTCTGGGCGCCCGTCTGCGCTCCATTCGCCAGCAGCAGGGCCTGTCCCTGCAGGGCGTGGAGGAGAAGTCGAACGGGCGGTGGAAGGCGGTGGTGGTCGGCTCGTACGAGCGCGGCGACCGGGCCGTCACGGTGTCCCGCCTGGCCGAGTTGGCCGAGTTCTACCGCGTACCGGTCTCGGAGTTGCTGCCCGACGGCAGCGGGGTGCGGCACGAGCCCACCAGCAAGATCGTCCTGGACCTGGAGCGGCTCTACGACGAGGCCAGCGAGGAGCTCGCCTACGTCGCCCGGTACGCCCGCGCCATCCAGCAGCAGCGCGGTGACTACAACGGCCGCGTGCTGTCGATCCGCGCCGACGACCTGCGGGCTCTCGCGATCGTCTACGACGCCTCGCCGTCCGGCCTGATCGAGCGGCTCACCGAGCACGGCGTGCTGGTCGCCGACCCGCGGGCATTCTTCGCCTCCTGACCCCGGCACGAACAAAGGCCCGCGCCGGACGGCGCGGGCCTTTCGTCGTTCCGGTCGCCTCGTCGGTGACCGCGCCGCGCCTACCGGCTGGCGCCCCGACCGGTCGCTACCGGTGGACGCCGGGTCGTGGCCCGCGCGTGGCCAGGTCAGCGGGTGGCGTACTCGGCGATCCGGCCGAGCAGGCCGTTGAGGAAGCGGGGCGAGTCGTCGGTCGACATCTGCCGAGCCAGTTCGACGGCCTCACTGATCGCCACCGCGTCGTCGATCTCGTCGACGTAGAGCAACTCGTACACCGCGATCCGGGCCAGGTTGCGGTCGACCACCGGCATCCGGTCCAGCGTCCAGCCCTCGGCGTAGCTGGCGATCAGCTCGTCGATCCGGTCGAGGTGACCGGCCACGCCCTCGACCAGGCCGACCGCGTACCCCAGATGGTCGGGGCGCGGCTTCTCGATCCGCTCGACGTAGCCGGCCAACACCTCGACCGGCGGACGATCACGCAGGTCGGCCTCGAAGAGCACGTCCAGCGCCCGCTTGCGCGCCTTGCGACGCGCCGGCATCTGCTGCTTCGGACCCTCGGCCATCAGGCGCGGCCGAGGTAACGGCCGTCGCGGGTGTCGACCTTGATCTTCTCGCCGGTGGTGATGAAGAGCGGCACCTGCACGGTCGCGCCGGTCTCCACGGTCGCCGGCTTGTTGCCACCGGTGGACCGGTCACCCTGCAGGCCCGGCTCGGTGTAGGTGACCTCCAGCACGACCGAGGTCGGCAGCTCGATGTAGAGCGGCACCCCCTCGTGCGTGGCCACGATCGCCTCGGCCTCGGGCAGCAGGTAGTTCGCCGCCTCGCCGACCGTCCCACCGGGCACGGTGATCTGGTCGAACGTCTCCATGTCCATGAAGACGTAGTCCTCGCCGTCGGCGTACAGGTACTGCATGGTGCGCTTGTCCACGGTCGCGGTCTCGACCTTGGTGCCCGCGTTGAAGGTCTTGTCGACGACCTTGCCGGAGAGCACGTTCTTCAGCGTGGTACGCACGAACGCACCACCCTTACCGGGCTTGACGTGCTGGAACTCGACGACGGCCCAGAGCTCCCCGTCGAGGTTGAGTACCAGGCCGTTCTTCAGGTCGTTGGTGGTGGCCATTTCCTGCCTTGATCATCAGCTGGCGGACAGACCCACCGAGTCTACTAGGCCCGAGCTGCCACCCGACCCGCCGCCCGCCGCCGCCCCGCCCACCCCACCACCCCCGGTCCCCGGTCCCCGGTCCCCGGTCCACCAGCCGACGGCTAACGGCCAGCGGCCAGCGGCCAGCGGACGCATCTGAACCGTCACGGCCCGCACCGCCACCCCTCCCCCGACCACCACCTGCGGCCCCTTTGCTCTGCTTCAACCCACGCAACAGTCACTGTCCGCATCGGCCGGCCCCGAGCCGTCGGACGGACCACCCGCGTCGTCCCTGTTCAGTAGCTATTGCGTGGGTTGAAGCAGAGCAAAGCCTGCGGGTGGGTATGGACGACCTCGCCGGCACGGTCACCGACGGTGCTCGTAACGCGGTGTCGCCACTGTGGCGCCGAGCGCCGGGCCGGGCGCCGGTCCGGGCGCCGGGCGCCAGACACGGACGCTGGGCGCCAGCGCCTGGGCACGGGCGCCACGAAGGGACGCCACGAACGGACGCTGGGCACGGATGCTGAGGGCTGGTGCGGCCACAGCGCACCGCGTCCGGGAAGGGTGTGCCGCCCGGGCAGCAGCCGGGCCGGTGGCGTCAGTTGTCGTGGTCGCGGCGGGTGGCGAGGTGGTGCAGGGCGAGGCGGTAGCCGTCCACGCCGAGTCCGCAGATCACCCCGGTCGCCACCGCCGACACCACCGAGTGGTGCCGGAACTCCTCCCGGGCGTGGATGTTGGAGATGTGCACCTCCACCAGCGGACCGCGCAGCATCGCGCAGGCGTCCCGCACCGCGATCGAGTAGTGCGACCAGGCCGCCGGGTTCAGCACCACGGCAGCCCTCTCGTCCGCCGCCGCGTGCAGCCAGCCGAGCAGCTCGTGCTCGGCGTCGGTCTGCCGCACGGTGACGCTCAGCCCGAGCTCCCGCCCGGTCGACTCACACAGCTCGACCAGATCCGCGTAGCTGGTCACCCCGTACACGTCGACCTGCCGGCTGCCCAGCCGGCCCAGATTCGGCCCGTTGAGCACGTACACCCTCATGAGGTGACCGCCGCGTAGGCCGCGTGCAGCAGGTCGTCGTCGGGGCCGGCCAGGATCGCCGGCCGGGCCAGCCCGTCGAGCACCACGAACCGCAGCTGGCTGCCCCGGGCCTTCTTGTCGACCCGCATCGTGGCCAGCAACTGTGGCCAGGCGTCGGCCGGGTAGTGGGTGGGCAGGTCGAGCGCGGTGAGCACGTCGCGGTGCCGGCGGGCGGTGACCGCGTCCAACCGGCCGGCGAGCCGGGCCAGCTCGGCGGCGTACACCAGACCGACCGACACGGCGTGACCGTGCCGCCAGCGGTACCCCTCGACCTTCTCGATCGCATGCGCCAGGGTGTGCCCGTAGTTGAGCACCTCCCGTACGCCCGACTCGCGCAGGTCCCCGGCGACCACGTCGGCCTTGACCCGGATCGCCCGCTCGATCAACTCCCGGGCCACCGGCCCGGTCGGGTCGATGGCCGCCGCCGCGTCCCGCTCGACCAGGTCGAGGATGACCGGGTCGGCGATGAAGCCACACTTGACCACCTCGGCCAGGCCGGCGGCCAGGTCGACCGGCGGCAGGGTGTCCAGCGTGCTGAGATCCGCCAACACCCCGACCGGCGGGTGGAAGGCACCGACCAGGTTCTTGCCGGCCGCGGTGTTGATACCGGTCTTGCCACCCACCGCCGCGTCGACCATGCCGAGCAGCGAGGTGGCCACCGGCACCCAGCGCACCCCACGCAACCAGCAGGCGGCCACGAACCCGGCCAGGTCGGTGACCGCACCGCCGCCCAGCCCGACCACCGCGTCGGTCCGGGTGAAACCGGCCGCACCGAGCCGGTCCCAGCAGGCCGCCGCCACGTCGACGTGCTTGCCGGCCTCGGCGTCGGGCACCTCGATCGACAGCGGTGTCACGCCGGCCGCGCCGAGCCGGTCGCCGATGGCGTCGGCCAGTTCCTTCAGCGGCGGGGCGTGCAGCACCGCCACCCGGGTGGCGTCGGGCAGCAGGCCGGGCAGCGTGTCGAGCAGGCCACGACCGACCAGCACGTCGTACGGCCGCTCGCCGCCGACCGGAATCCGGGTCACCTCGTTCATCGCCGGGAGCCTAGCCCACCCGTGGCGGCCTCGACCGGCTCCGCCCGCGCGGCGCCCGATGGTTGGAACAAAGGTTTACCGCGCCGTGAACCGGGCAGGGGCAGCCACCGCCAGCGGCGGCCCTTCCTTACCGCTTCAGCAGGGGGATGATCTCGGCGGCGATCTCCTCCGGAGTGCGGCCGTCGGTCATCACCGTCGCGGTCGCCACCTCGGCGTAGAGCGGTCGGCGCTGATCCATCAGGTGCTTGAGGGTGGCCCGTGGGTTGATCGTCAGCAGCGGACGCCCGATGCCGAGGCCGACCCGCTTCACCGCGTCGGTCAGCTCGACCGACAGGTGCACCACCCGGTGCCCGACCAGCGCGGCGCGGTTCTCCTCGGCCAGCACCGCACCGCCGCCGAGGGCCAGCACCCCGTCGCAGGAGGCCAGCGCCGCGGCCACCGCCGCCCGTTCGAGGGTACGGAAGTGCGCCTCCCCCTCGTCGACGAAGATCTCCGGGATCGGCTTGCCGGCCTGGCGCTCGATGTCCGCGTCGGTGTCCCGGAACTCCACGCCCAGCTCGGCCGCGAGGACCTGCCCGACGGTGGTCTTGCCCGAGCCGGGCGCCCCGACCAGGACGCAGACCGGACGGGTGGCAGCGCTCATCGGATCACCAGCGCGTCGAGGTAGCCGGCGAGGTTGCGGCGCATCTCGGCGACCGAGTCGCCGCCGAACTTCTCCACCGCCGCCTCGGCCAGCACCAGCGCCACCATCGCCTCGGCGACGACGGCGGCGGCGGGCACCGCGCAGACATCGGAACGCTGGTTGATCGCGGTGGCCGGCTCGCCGGTGGTGATGTCGACGGTGGCCAGTGCCCGGTTCAGCGAGGAGATCGGCTTCATCGCGGCCTTCACCCGCAGCGGCTCACCGGTGGTGATGCCGCCCTCCAGGCCACCGGCCCGGTCGGTGACCCGGCGTACGCCGGTGGCGGTGGGAATGATCTCGTCGTGCGCCTCGGAGCCGCGCGAACGGGCCTGCTGCCAGCCGTCGCCGATCTCCACACCCTTGATCGCCTGGATCGACATCAACGCGGTGGCCAGCCGGGCGTCGAGCTTACGGTCCCACTGCACGTGGCTGCCCAGACCGGGTGGCACCCCGTAGGCCAGCACCTCGACCACCCCGCCGAGGGTGTCGGCGGCCTTCTTCGCGGCGTCGACCTCGGCGACCATCCGGGCGCTGGCCTCCGGGTCGAGGCAGCGCAGCGGGTCGGCGTCGATGCGCGCGGCGTCCTCCGGGCGGGGCCGCAGCCCCGGCTTGACGGCGACCGGACCCAGCTCGACCACGTGCGAGACGATCTCGACGTCGAGGGCCTGCCGCAGCAGCGCCTTGGCCACCGTGCCGACGGCGACCCGGGCGGCGGTCTCCCGCGCGCTGGCCCGCTCCAGGATCGGCCGGGCGTCGGTGTGGCCGTACTTCTGCATGCCGGCCAGGTCGGCGTGGCCGGGCCGGGGGCGGGTGAGCGGAGCGTTGCGGGCCTGCCGGGCCAACTCGTCGGCGTCGACCGGGTCGGCGGCCATCACGGTCTGCCACTTGGGCCACTCGGAGTTGCCGACCCGCAGGGCGACCGGGCTACCGAGCGTCACCCCGTGCCGCAGGCCGCCGATGACCTCGATCTCGTCCTGCTCGAAGGACATCCGCGCACCCCGGCCGTAGCCGAGCCGGCGGCGGGCCAACTCCCCGGCGATCTCGGTGGTGGTCACCTCGATCCCGGCCGGCACCCCCTCCAGCAACGCGACGAGAGCGGGTCCGTGCGATTCCCCTGCGGTCAACCAGCGCAACACAGCGGCCAGTCTGTCACGCCCGGTACCCGCCAACACGCACCGCCCGCCGCGTCCCGCCCACCGGACGCGGCCGAGGGCACCGGCCCCGTTGGAGGCCGCGCCACCTACGGCTTCTTGATCGCAATGATCGACTTGGTGAGACCCGCGAGACGCTCGTTGCGGATGGTCGCGTCCGGGAAGAGGTACCGCAGTTCCGCACGCCCGATCAGCTCGGTGGTCAGGACCTGCCGCATGGCCGCCTCGTAGGACTTACCCGGGGTGTACGCGAGCGGCCACTTGCGGGCCATCACCACCCGCATCGACACCGGCAGGAACTGCATACCGGGCGCCACCCAGTGCGGCTCCACCGGGAAGTACCGGTAGGGGGTCTGGACCCAGTAGGCGGGCGCCAGTTCGCGGATCGCCTCGGCCATCCGCCGCCGACGTTCGTGTCCGCCGACGTGCTCCAGCACGCTGTTGCTGAACACCAGGTCGTACCGTCGGCTCAGGATCTCCTTCGGCAGTTCGCAGGCGTCGGCGTGGTCCGCCTCGGCCCAGTCGGGCAGCTGCGACGGCAGCGGTTCGAGGTTCACCACGTGTACGCGGGCCGGGCGGACCGGAACCTTGGTCCAGCTCTCGACCCGCCCGCCGAGGTCGAGAACGCTCATCTCGGCGAGGTCGGGGAACGTCTCCGAGAGCCAGGCGGCCCGCCGGGCCCGCCGCTTGGCGCCGTACGAGGTGGGTGAGTCGACGAGGCGGAACCTGAGCGAGTGCAGTGCCATCGACGTCTGATCTTTCTGTAGGGGTGGATGGACGAGCTGTGCAGCGGAACCGGCCGTCAGATGCCGCGGCCGCGCTTGTGCAGGGTGCGCAGTACGGCGTCGGCGCGGACCACCCGGCCAGCCACCGCCAGGGCCAGATAGGCCCGGGGTTCGCGCGGGTTGCGCCGGATGGTGCGCCGGGCCCAGCGCATCGCTCCCCGAGGGTCGCCCGAGGCGGCCCGGGCGAAGGCGATCTGTCCGGAGACCCGGGCCTCCCCCGCCGGCTGGGTGGCGAACTCGGGATAGCGCTCCAGCAGCCACTGCAACGCCTCGGAGATGGTGTCCCACCGTTGGGCGAAGTACGACCGCTTGTGCCAACGCACCAGCACGTACGGGGTGCGCAGGTTGACCAGCGGGGCGCTGCGGGCAGCGCGCAGCAGGAACTCGTAGTCCTCGGCGTAGCTGCCCGGGATCTCCTCGTCGACCAGCCCGAACCCGTCGCGCAGCGCCGCCGCCCGGATCAGGAAGGTCGACGGGTGCAGCTCGGTCATCCGGTCCCGCAGCAGGTCGGACAGGCTGATCGAGTCGCGCTCCAGCACCCGCTCGACGGTGTGCCCGTCGTAGCTGACCCGGATGCCGCAGCTGACGAACTCGGCACCGGGCACGGCGGTCAGGGCGTCGACCTGGGCGCGGAGCTTGCCCGGCAGCCACTCGTCGTCGTCGTCGCAGAAGGCGACCAGTTCGCCGGTGGCCGCCAGGGTGCCGGTGTTGCGGGCGCCGGCCAGCCCCGGGGTACGGCTGTTGGTCACCACCCGCACCGGGCGCTGCGGGCCGGCCAGCTCGGTCAGCGCCGGGTCCGGCTCGGACTGGTCGTACACCACGACCGTCTCGACCTGACCCGGATAGTCCTGGGCGACGATGGCCCGCACCGCCGCGCGCAGCAGTTCGGGACGGTCCCGGGTGGGCACGACGGCGGTGACGCTGGGGTACGCGGTCATGGGGTGCGCCTTCCGTTCGGGCCGGGCCCGCGCCACGGCCGCCACCAGGGCCGCTGACGCCGCTGCGCGGCCTCGGCCACCAACTCCTCGACGATCACGCCCACCCGGCGCACCGCGGCGCGTTGGCCCTCGACCGCCTCGTCGTCCACGTTCGCGGTGAACCGGGCGGGGTCGGACAGGCCGGCGGTGAGGGCGTCCAGCAGTTCCTGCCGGGTCTCGCAGAGGGCGACCAGACCGGCCGCACCGAGCCGGCGGGCGAACAACTGCTGGTGGTCGTCGACGTGCTCGCCACGGGCCGGATCGCGGGGCACCACGATCGGCAGGTGCCCGTGCCGGCGGGCCTCCAGGATGGTGGCCGGGCCACCGTGACAGACCACCAGGTCGGCCCCGGCCATCGCGGTCTGCAACTCGGTGTGCCCGAGAAACGGCACCGCGTCGGGCAGGCCGTCGACCCGGGTGTGCCCGTGCTGCACGGTCAGCGCCACCGCACCGGCGACGTCGGTGTGCCATTCGCGCAGCCAGCCGACCAGCCGGTCGAAGGGATGCTTGTCGGTGCCGACCGAGACCAGCAGGTGGGTCCGGCCGTCGGGACGCCGGTCACGCGGCGCCGGTATGCGTACCGTCGCGGCCGGGCCGGCGGTGGCCGGGCGTACCGACCCGCCGCGCTGCCCCTCGGCGGGGGTGGCCTCGCCGGTCACAGCAGCGTCCCCACGACGGTGGCCTCCGGGTACTGGCGACGCTGCTCCTCCCACTGCACGAGCATCGCCGACAGGAACGGGCGGCACAGCCGGGCGGTCAGGGTCGGGGTGTCGATCCGGTCGTAGACCTCGATGTAGACCGTCGGGATCCGGCGCAACCGGGCCAGTACGACGAACGGCACCGCCACGCCGGCCCCGGTGGTGACCACGGCGGCGACCCGCCGCCGACGCAGCACCCGGGCCGCCAGCAGCGTGTTGCGCAGCAGGTTGCGTAGGTTCCGGGTGGTCGGATGGTACGCCGGGATCAGGTCCTCGCCGGCCAACAGGGACACCGCCTCCGGGGTGTCGAAGGTGACCCAGCACCGCTGCCAGGTCTCGTACCACGGTTTCAGCGCGAGCAACTGGGCCAGGTGCCCGCCGCTGGATCCGACCAGCAGCAACAGTGGCTGCTCCCCGCCGCTGTCAATGGTGTTCTCCACGCGACTCCCCACAAGTCCGCTGTGTCTGCACGACGATCACGCCCCAGCGACATCATCCACTGTGGTGGTCGGGTCGGCCCGACCACATCAGCCACCCTGTCGTTTCTCGACGACGTCCAGCAATGCGGGATGCAACGCCGGATTCCAGCCGGCACCAGCGGCGGCCAGGCGCCAGGTACGCAGCCACATCTCCACCAGGTACGCGTCGGCCACCAGGCCGCGGCGAGCCGGATCGAGACCCAGCCGGTCGCCGTACCGGTCCAGCCACTGTCGTACCTGCTCGGCCGCGCTCGCGGCCGGTTCGCCCCGCAGCACCAGCGACCGCTGGAACGCGTCGTGGGCCAGGTCGAACCCGACCGGCACATCCGGCCCGCTGTGCTCCCAGTCCCAGGCGATCAGGCCACCGGCGTGCCGACCGAGGTTCCACGGCACCCAGTCGCCGTGCCAGTGTCCGAACTCGACGGTGACGTCGCCGTGCCGACGCGCCAGTTCGGTGACCGCCGCCACCGCCCGCGCCCCGGCGGGATCCGTGGCCGCGGCCTGCTGCGCCTGCGCCGTCAACCGGGTCAGGAACGGCGAGCCGGCCAGCGGTCGCGGTGTCGCCGGGGGCCGGCCGCGTCGGGCCACCGCGAGCAGGGCCGCGAGCTCTGGCGGCGCGTCCACCGGCATCCCGCGTACCCCGGTGGGCAGCGGTTCGACCAGCGCCACGGCCTGCCCGGCCCAGCTGGTCTCGGCGAGCAGCCGGGGGGTGCCCGGATGCCCGGCCGCACCGGCCACCGCGGACAGCTCCCGCAGGGCTGCGGCCTCGGCGGTGACCAGCGCGCGGGTCGCGTCGTTCCAACCGATCTTGGCGTAGCCACGCGGCGCACCGGCGCGGTCGAACAGTTGCAACGTCGGCTTGTGGTTCGGATCCGGCGGGCGCACCCCGCAGGCCGCGTACGCGGTCCCGCCGCCGAGGTCGGCCGCGAGCCGCTCGGCGAGCAGCACCTCGGCGGGGTCGAGCGCGGCCGGCAGGGCGACACTCAACACCGGAAACGGGGCGCGGGCGACCATGCCGGCCCGCGCCGCCACGCCGAGTGCGGCCCGCACGGCCCGCACCTTCACCGGCCGCAGCGCGTTGTACGCCAGCAACGCCCCCGCCGTGGCCCGCGACGATCCGAGCGGCAGCAGGAACCGGGCCCGGTCCACCGACGGGACGATCGCGTAGCGGGCCACCACGGTGTGCCCGGCCGGGACGGCGGCATCCACGACCAGCGCGATCCGCTGATCGCCGAAGACCGCCCGGGTGACCCATCCCAGCCCGTCGTCGCGGGTACGGGGGTCCACCGCCCCGGTCACCTGGTCACCACGCCGGTCCGCCCGGCACCGCTGGCCCGCTCGCGCATCCGCCTCACGCCACCCGGTCCGGCCAGTCCAGGCTCAGCCCCAGCCGCTGCCGCAACGCCTCGTTGTGCGGGCGGTAGTACTCGGTCAACTCGGCGCGCAGCGCCGGTTCCAGCGGCGCCGACCGCCGGTCGTTGTAGACCTTGAAGTCGGGCAGGTCGAAGGCGGGCAGACCGAGGAAGTCCAGGGTGCGCCGGTAGGTGGCCCGCGCGTCGCGGTAGAGGTCCTCGCTGGGCAGGAAGAGCAACTGGGCCCGGTCGAACCGCGCCAGCCACGGTTCGAGGTGCTCCAGATAGCGGCCCCGGGCCCGGTAGGTGTACCAGTCGTAGGGCTCGCTGAAGTACTCCGGCTCGGCGATCAGCCGCTCCCGCTCCCCCGCCGTACGCTCCGCCTCGGCGGCCAGCGCGGCGGCGAAGTCCAGCGGCTCCACCCCGTTGGTGCTCCGCTCCTTCCAGTGCGAGTACGCCCGCTCCACCGGATCACGCAACAGCACGATGAGTTTCACCTGGGGCATCAGCGCGGCGACCCGCTGCGCGGCCAGCGGATGGAACATGTACAGCGGGGCGGCCTCACCCACCCGGACCGGGCCGCCGTGCCGGCTCTCCAGGGCCTCCCGCTGCCGCAGGGTCGGGAAGTGCGAGCGGTACCACGCCTCGCCCCGACCCCAGTGCTCCTCGAAGTAGTGCGAAGACTTCGTGTTCCAGGCCGGAAAGAGCCGGGGCACCAGCGGGTGCTGGATGAGGTAGTTCCACAGCGAGGTCGTACCGCCCCGCTTGGTGCCGATGATGAGGAAATCCGGCAGCGGCCGGCGGTCGCTGGTGCGTACCCCGTAGTCGACGAGGCTCTCCCGCACCCGGTTGGTCACCTGGAGCGGCACCAACTGCTTCACCCGGTCCCGGATGGACGGCACGCCACACTCACCTGCCCTTCGAAGGTCGTGGCGATGCGCTCGTCGGCGATCCGCCACGGATCTGCACCATGGTCGCCCGGATGCCACGCCGCACCCTGGGCAACGTCAACAAACCGACGCAACCGGCGGCCAGTACGGCCAGCGCCACCGCCAGGCCGACGATGCCCCGGCCGCCGGCCAACACGCCGACCGTCGCGGCAGCGCCCACCGCGCCGAACGTGAGGAGTGCGGCCCGCACCATCGACGGGTCCGCCAACGGCTGCCCGACCACGATGCGGGCACAGGTCACGGCCATCAGGTTCTCCGTGACGATGCCCGCCGCCCAGGCGCACGCCGCGCCGGTGGCACCGTGGGCGGGGATCAACACCAGACCGAGGGAGACGGTGACCGTGAGCCCGGCCACGGTCGCCGCGAGGTGCAGCCCGCTGCGTCCGCTCATCAGCAGCAGACTCTGTACGTTGCCCACCCCCGTGTTCACGAGCATGGCCAGCGCGAGCACGGTCATCGCGGTGGCGCCGCTGGCGAACCCCGATCCGAAGAGTTCGAGGAACCCCGCGCCGAAGATGGCCAGCAGCAGATACACCGGCCAGGACAGCACCAACGCCCAGGTGGTCAACTGCCGGTGCAGGGCCGCGGCCGCGTCCGGGCGGTCCTGTCCGAACAGCCGGGACAGCTGCGGCGACACCGCCACCCGCAGCCCCTGCATGGCGAGTTGACCGGCCAGGATGTACCGGCTCACCGCGCCGAAGACACCGGCCTCGGCTGCCCCGGCGAGCACGGTGGTGAGCAGTACGCCGACCCAGACCGCGCCGGCGTCGATCGCCGCCGAGGCGGCCCGGGGCAGCGCGAACCGCCAGAACGAGCCCCACTCGTCGCGTCGGGCCCGTAGCCGCGCTCCCCGGCCGAGCCCCAACGGACCAGCGACCAGCAGGAACGCCACCACCATGGCCAGTAGCGCGGGCACCAGCCAGCCGATGATGCCGGCCAGCAGTCCACCGCCGACCAACGCGGCCGCACCGACCAGCAGCGGCCGCGCGGTGGGCAGCAGGACCGACTGCACGGCAACGTAGGCCCGCATCGACCGTACGCTGCGCAGCACGGCGAACAGCAGGGTCATCGCCACCACCACCGGTACGGCGGCGAAGCTGACGGTGAGCAGGGCAGCCCCGCCGGCGTCCGACCCGTCCAACAGCCGACGGGCGAGGGGGTCGGCCGTGAGGACCCCGACGACCGCGACGGCGAACGCGGCCGCCAGCGGCGGAATCAACGCGACCGGCAGCATCCGCGCCGCGTCGCCCTGCGGGCCGGGTCGACGGCGCGGAAGACTCCAGATCAGTCCGGTCTCGGCGCCCAGTACGCACACCGCGGCAGCCACCGTCACCACACCGATCGCGGCGAAGAAGACACCGGAACCCTCGGTGCCGTAGCCACGGGTGATGACGACCACCAGGACGAAACCCATGAGTCCGTTGACGGCGGCGCCGAACAGCCCGGCCACCCCACTGCGGGCGCCCCGGCGGGCCTCGGTCGCCGCGCTGTCGGACGCCGACTCGGCCGGCGCAGCCGCCGCCACCGGACGAACAGGAAAGCTCATGTCGGCCCTCCACTGCGCCGCTCGCCACGCTCGCTCATGTCGCCGCCTCCGGGCGCGGGGGTGGGTGGGGCAGGACCGGACCGCTCGGTCGGGCATCGCGCTCCACCAGGGACATGGTGAGGGCGATGGCGAAGAAGGCCACGGCGAGGTTCGGGCTCGCCATGCCGTAGAACGGCATCTGGACAATGCACACCACCGGCACCACCGCGAGCCACTGCCCCGCCGGCGACGTGGCCCGCGCGCAGATCACCGCCGCGAGCGCGAACCAGGCGAGGAAGAACAGCAGCGCCGGTACGCCATGACAGAACAGCACCATCCACAACTGGCCTTGGGTGCCGACCGGCACGGGCGCGCTGATCGTGTCGACGGTGGCCGGGGCGCCGTAACCGAGCCAGGGCGACTCCGCCACCCGCCGCAGCACCTCCCCGTAGAGGGCGAACCGGTCGCTGTTGGTGTCGCTGGACTCGACCCGGTTGCCGATCAGCTCGGCGACCGGGATGAACAGGGTGGCGAGTCCACCGATGAGCAGCACGCCGACCACGGAGGCGCCGACCCGGATGTTGCCCCGGCGGGCGGCGCGCAACCCGAGCACCAGCAGGCCGGCGCCGAGGCTGACGAACATCGTCCGGTTCAGGGTGAGGAAGGCCGGCGCCAGCGACAACGGCAGCGACGCGATCAACACCCAGCGCAGCAGGCCACGGCGGCGCAGCATGATGAAGGCCACCACGCAGGGCAGCGTCATCGCGTACGCGCTGCCGTAGTTGTTGGTGTACGGGAAGGGGGCCGACGGCCGGTAGATGGGGTTGAGCGAGCGGACACTGAACTCGCTCGCCGTGATCCGCACCAGGTCCTGGATGTAGGAGTTGCCGGCGATACCGCCCGGCAGGAGCATCTCCATCGGCGTGCTGAGCGTGAACCGGGGTGCCAGCACCCCCAGCCAGCCGAGCACGACCAGCCCGATCCAGAACAGGCACAGTGGTACGAGCAACGACGACAGGTCCGCGCGTTGCCGCGCCACGGCGTACACGTACACGCCGACCACCAGGGCGGTCACGTAGAAGCCGAGCCGCAGGCCGAAGGCGAGCAGCGAGCCGACCGAGGCCAGTTGGGTGGCGCTGACCACGACGAGCGCCAGGAACAGCAGCCACAGTCCGGTGCCCGGCGGCAGCGGCACCCGGCCCCGGACGAGCAGCAACGCCAGCAGCACCGCACCCAGCAGCGACCAGCCCAGATAGAACGCCCCGGCCAGCCACCAGATCGGGACCAGCCCGAACATCACCACCAACGGCCACACCGGCAGCCGGGGCAGCGTCGGCGCCGCCAGCCGGGCACCCGGCACCGGGTGCTTGCCGGCCGGCTCGTCGACTGTCGGCGGGCTGAGGGTGGGCACCCTCAGCCCCGGCCGCTGCGGGTCAACACGAATCCCAGCGGCGCCACTCCGGCGGCCCGCAGTCGCTCCGCCAGCCGGCGCAGATCGTCCTGCCGGGTCCGGTCCTGCTCGACCACCACGACCGCGGTGCCCTGCCGGGCGGCGGCCACGCCACGCTCGTCGGCCTCGGCGGGCGGCGCGTTGAACAGGACCAGCCCCTGTGCGGCCCGCTGCCGCCAGGTGCCGAAGCGGACCCCGCCCGCCCCCACCGTCACCTCGTCGGCCTGCTCGGCGACCGGGCTCTTTCCGCTCGCCGGGCCACCGCCCATCCGCGGCAACATCATCGTCGCCTCCGGATCGGTCGCCCCACGGGCAGCACCCGGAGGCAACATCATCGTCGCCTCCGGGTCGGTCGCCACCCGGGCAGCGCCCGGATGCGGGGAGGGACGACGTACCGTGATCTGCTGGGTCACGTCGTCAACCGAACCGGAACCGTCCGGGCGCGGCTTGGGGATGGTCGGCCGGCCCGGGTTCACCGCCGCGGGCAGCCGACCCCGGTCCGTCATCACCGTCGCGCGCAACCGCTCCAACCGGCCACTGTCGTCGGCCACGTAGACGTCCCGGCCGGTGGCCGCCAGCGCCACCGCCAGACCGGCGGTGAGCACGGTCTGGTCCTCCCGCGTGGTCAGCAGCGCCACCCGAGCGGGCTCGCGTACCCGCTCCGCGATGGCCATCGCCACGTAGCGGATGTCGGCGTCCACCGGCTTGCGCCGGCCGCGCAGCCCTCGGCCCCGGACGGTGCCGAGCAGCGGCAGGCCGGTGGCGTCCCGCCCGTCGTCGACCGAGCGGATCCGCCGGTCCATCGACTCCCAGGCAAAGGCCAGCACGATCCCGAACAGGACACCGCCGAGCACCCCGGCCGCCACGTAGAGCGAACCGCGTCCGGCCGAGGAGACCAGGGCACGTTCGGCGCTGCGGGTGACCCAGCCCGGGTTGACGTCGACCGCGGCGATCTCGGTCCGGGCGGAGTTGAGCTGGGTGAGCTGGTTGTTCACCCCGGACAGCTCGGCCACCGCGGCGTCACGCGCCCCGTCCCGGGCGTTGGCCACCCGCCGTTGCAGGGCCGCCTGCTGCGCGGCGACCTTCTCGATGCTCTCGTCGTACGAACGCAGCATCTCCTCCCGCTGCCGCTCGTACATGGCCCGGCGAACCTCCAGGTACGACTGGGCGGCCAGGTTCGCACCGTGCACCGCCGAGTCGGCCGAGTCCGCCTTGTAGGTGAACCGCAGGATCTGCCCGCCGGCGGGCACCTCCACCTCCAGGGCGTCCCGCACGTCGCGCGGGTCCCGGACGCCGGCATCGGCCAGCCGGCTGATGACGTCGGTGCCGGTGGCGATGCCGCTCTCCACGTTCATGTTCACCGCGCGGTCGGCGGCCGCGCCGCTGGGCGTGAAGGCGTCGGTGACCACCGGGCGGACCGCCACCACCGCGCTCGCGGTGACCGCACCCGGAACCAGCAAGACGTACCCGAGTGCCGCCGCCAGGCCCAGCACCGACACGGCGGCCACCAGTCGGATCCGGTGCAGCGGGACCCGCAACAGGTCGGTCAGCGTGACCGTACGAGCCGCCATCGTTCCGCCGCCGGACCAACCGCCGGGCTGTGCATCAGTCATGAAACGCCACCGTCGCTACGTTGTCGAAAGGGAACATCGCGGGTGCAGGAGACCGCGGACAGCTCCGCCCGACGCGCGGGCCGGCGACGGGAATCCGCCACCGGCCCGACCTGAACAAATTACCGACCTTTTGCTACCTCGGGTACACCCTCACTGCACCGACTCACTGCACCGAGAAGAACATCCTGGACGTCGACCAGGACGGTCCTACCCCGGCAGTGGCGACCACCGTGCTCGCCGCGCCGCTGACCGCGGGCGTGGCCAGCGGGTCGAACGCCACGCTACGCAGGCTGCCGTCGGTGTGCCCGTACACGATCTTGCCATCGACCCAGGCCATCCCGCGCACCGCCGACCAGGTGACGCCGGTGGTCGGCAGCGTGAACTCGGTGGCACCGAGGTAGTTGCCGTCCACCTCGAAGTAGCGGTAGTAGAGCCCGTTGGCGCCGGTACGGGTGTAGTACAGGCGACCGTCCAGGAAGAACGCCCCGGTCATGTTCGCCGGGTTGTACCAGTCGTTGTAGCCGGAGGACTCCCACGGCGCCCCGATCGCGCCACCGTTGAACATCGAGATGTCCAGTCGGCTGCCGGTGGGGGTGCCCACGACGGTACGCGACCAGTAGATCCGGTCACTCACCCGCCAGGTCGCGCCGGCCCCGGTGTAGTTGGGCTGGCTGACCGTGGTCGGCGTGCCGAGGCTGGTGCCGTCGAACGGCACCTTCTCCAACTCACCCGCGACGGCACCGAGGTAGAGGAAGCCGGAGCCCGCCGTCGGAGGGTTGCGTGGAGTGATCGTCCGGCCGCCGGCGACCGGGAACATGCCGAGCCGGCCGTGGTACTCGTTGGCCATGCCGTCGGAGTTGTGCCCGAAGTAGAGACCGTTGCTGCCCCGCCAGATCACCGGCACCTGCGAGCCCCAGTTGCTGGCCCCCGAGGGCAGGGCGTTGCCGCCCCGGCGACCGGGGTTCCAGTTGACCGGCATGCCGGTGGCCGGCGTGACCGCGGCGATGCCGAGCCGGTCGATCGCCCCCGCACCGGCCGCGTCGTGCGCGTTCGGGTTGTTCAACCAGCGGAAGTGCCCGCCGAGATAGATGATGTTGTCGGCCACCTCGACCGAGGTGATCGTGTCGTTGCCGGTCCAGTTGATCCAGGTGCCCAGCTGGTTGGCACCCCGATCCGCGGTCTCGAAACGCACCAACGCGTCACAGTAGGCGGCCGGCCAGCCGGAGCCGCCGTTGGTGCCGACGACGAACCAGCTGCCGTCGCCACCGAAGCGCACGTCCTGCACGTAGTGCACGAAGGTGGCCGGTGCCGCGCACGGCGGCACGAACTTCTCCGTACTCCAGTCGAGCACGCTCGGGGTGCCGGTGAGGTCGATCAGCGCCATCTGGTTACGGGGCAACTCGTCCACGTACATGAAGTTGCCGCCGACGACCATGGTCTTGCCGTCCGGCGTGACATCGATGGCCCAGGCGTACGAACCGGTGCCGTGCCGACCGACGGTGGCGTTGACGTTGAAGGTCGGGTCGATCGCGCCGGTGGTGGCGTTGAGCCGGGCGAGCCCGGAATGCGCCGTGCCGTTGATCCAGTTGAACGCGCCGGCCAGGTAGAGGTGGTTCTGGTGCAGCACCATGTCGCGGATCATTCCGCCGTCGGAGCGGCCGACCCAGCTGTCGATGATCATGCCGGTGGCGGGGTCGAGCGCGACCAGGTTCCGGCGGGCCACCCCGTTGACGTTCCTGAACGCCCCACCGACGATGAGCGTGCCACCCGGGCCGGCGATGAGCGCGTTGACCGCACCGTCGAGCACCGGCACGAACGCGGTGTTGATGGTGCCGGTGGTCCGGTTGTACGAGAACAGGTAACGCTGGGTGATCCACGCGGCGGTGGCGGTCTGCCGGATCTGGGTGAAGCTGCCCCCCACGAACACGGTGTCGCCCACCTCGGCGAAGGCGCGGGCCTCGCCGTCGCGGGCGTGCGGGGTCTCGTCGACCGGGTTCGCCGACACCACGGTGCCTGGCTCGGGAACCGGCAGCACGGCCGCGTCGGCCGCGTTGGGCACGACCAGCACGGCCGCGACGGTAACCAGTGCGACAGCCGCGACCCGGACTCGACGTCTACGGGTTGGGCGCCACTGGAGAGAGATTATGGGCACGCTGCGCCTCCAGAGTGGACGGGATTGCGGGTAGCCTCTCGCGTCCACCCCGCAGGGCGATATCCGCCGATTGGGCGGTCGGCGCATCCGTTAGCGGACAACACCGACGGCGGTCGGATTGCCGACAGCCGACGGTGTGCCCCGAATCCGTGTCCGGTCTTCGGCTCAGCGGCTCCCTCCGGTGGGCTGCCGCAGGTAGCTGTCCCGCCCGGCGGCGGTGAACCCGGCCAGCGACGCCGCGTCGTGGTTCATCGTCATGTTGCAGGTCTTGGTCGTGGTCGTCACGCCCGGCGAGTTGAAGTAGATCGCCGCCTTGATCTTGGGATGGGCCTTCAACGCCGCTGGGAACTCCTCGAACCAGCGCCGCTTCGCGTTCGGATCGTTGACGTCGAAGTTCGTGCCGAACTCGGCCAGCATCCGCGGCTTGCCCGCGCCCAGACCCTTCTCGTCCAGCCAGCGGTAGAAGGAGCCGATCGTGGTACTCGGGCTCTTCCAGACCGTGCCGCCGTTGCAGACGTGGAAGTTGTACGGATCCCAGGCGACCCAGTCGACGTAACGGTCACCGGGGTAGAGCCCGGCGTACCGGTCGTAGTGGCCGGACCAGCCCATCATCGTCCAGACCCAGACCGCGTTGCGTACGTCGGCCGCGGTGAACCGGTCGTGCACGTACCGCCAGGCCCGGACGAAGTCGGCGTCGCTGCCCTTGGCCGGCTCGTCCTCCGGCTCGTGGTCGAAGCCGATGAAGACCGGCTGCCCGACGGCCCGGATCCGGCCGGCGACCGCGTCGATCGTCTCGTCGTACCGGCCACTGTAGACGTCCTTCCAGGTCAGGACGGTGCCGGAGGAGAAGACCCGGCTCTCCCAGGCGAAGAACATCAGCCGACCCTCGCGCATCTGTTCCTGCTGGAACGTGTCGGGGAAGGCACCGTTGCTGCCGGTGTTGGAGAAGTCGTGGTAGCGGTGCACGATGTCGAACTTCCGGCCCACCTGCGCTTCGACGTCGGTGACGGCCCGGCCGTGGTCCCAGGTCGCCGGGTTGGTCGGCGAATACATCCCCCACCAGGCGCCGCAGGACGGGACCAGCTTCTCCGACACCTTTCCGCACTTGCCCGAATCCGCTGGTGGTGGCGTCGCGCTCGGGCTCGGCCGGGCGGGCGTCGGGCTCGCGCTGGGCGAGGCGCTCGGCGAGACGGGGGCCCGCGTCGGTTCGGCGGTGGGCGGCAACGTGGCGCTCGGCGGGGCTGACGTCGGACCGGTACCCACGCTGTAGCTGATCACCAGGTTGGGGCGCACGTCCGCGTTGCGGTTCTCGGCCGAGGCCCAGTAGACGCGGGTGGCCAGGCCAGCCTGGGCCAGTGACACCGTCCAGATGCCGTTACCCGTCACCAGCCCGGAGACATCCCACTCGTTGAAACCCTTACCGACCCCGGTGACCGTGTCCAGGACCGTGCTGACCCGCTCCGGCGCCGGCCTGGACGCGGTGGCGTCGAGGGTGGACGCGTGCGCGGTCACCGTGGCGTTCAACGCCTGCCACGCGTGCACCCGCAGGGTCGCGCGAACGTTCGTCGCGTTCGCCGGCAGTGAGGTCACCAGAAAGGCGAGCACCGCGTCCCGGCCACCACGCGGATTTCCGTCACAGCGCGCCGGGCAGGTCGCCAGGGTCGTCTTGACGCTGTTGTCGCCGTCCTGCGCCACCATCGTGGCCGTGGTGTCGGCGACCACCGGGATGGCCAGGTTGTCGTCGGCGAGCAGGGGCACCATGGTCGCGGTCAGTCCGAGCACGACCGTGATGCCCAACGCGCCGAGGACCACGGCCTTGCGCCGGGGACCGGGGTGCCGGATGAGGCGATGCAGTCCACGCCTGGTCACGGAAACTCCTTGCGTCTACGGCGATGACGCTGAGCAGCGTATCGGTGTACACAACAGAGCGTGGGCATGACAGGGTCACCTAAGCGCGTCTTAAAGGTCACCTAAGCCATCGCTGCACCTCGCCCCTTCCCCGAAATAGATCATGGTGCGAATCCGCCCCTCCAGGGACAGTTCCGCACCAAGATCGCAGCGTGGGTCAGGTGGCGGCGGAGAGGGCGGCGGACATCGCGGCTCGGGGGGCGGGGATGCCGGTGAACTGCTCGAACTGGCCGACCGCCTGGGCCAGCAACAGGTCCAGGCCGGAGACGATCCGGCAGCCGGCCGCTCCGGCCGAGGCGGCAAGGGGGGTCGGCCACGGATCGTAGATCGCGTCGAAGACCACCGTGCCCGGTCGCCAGCGCACCGTGCCGGCCAACTCGTCGGCGGCGCCCTTGGGCACGGTGGAGATCAGCACGTCCGCTTCGGCCAGCGCCGCAGCGTCGGACCAGGGTGCGGCAGTCACGGTCAGGCCCAGGGTGTGTGCGACCGGTGCCAGCTCGGCGACCGCCGCCGGACGGCGGGCCACCACGGTCACGCCGGCCGCGTGCAGCCGGGCCGCAGCGGCCAGCGCCGCCCGCGCGGTGCCGCCGGCACCGAGCACCGTTACCGTCGCGCCTTCGCGTACGCCCGCCTCGGTCAGCACCTCGACCATCCCGGTGACGTCGGTGTTGTCGGCGTACCAGGAGCCGTCGGGGCGCCGTACCAGCGTGTTGGCCGCACCGACGGCGGCGGCGACCGGCGAGACCTCGGCGGCCACCACGAGCGCCGCCTCCTTGCCCGGCATGGTCACCGACAACCCGGCCCACTCCGGGCCCAGGCCGGCGACCAGATCCGGCAGCTCCGCCGCCGCGCACTCGATCCGGGTGTACGACCACCCGTCGAGTCCGGCGGCGGCGTAGCCGGCGTTGTGGATCACCGGCGAGAGCGAGTGCGCGATCGGCTTGCCCAGCACGGCCGCCCGCCGCGCGACCGCGCTCACAGGACGCCGTTCTCCTTGGCCTTCTCGATGTTCTTCAGGTGCTGGCTGTACTCCTTGGTGAAGGCGGAGTTGCCCTCCTTGTCGATCGCCACGAAGAACAACCAGTTCCCGGCCGGCGGGTCCATCGCACCCTCAAGGGCATCCTTGCCCGGGTTGTTGATCGGGGTGGGGATCATGCCGGGCAGCTTGCGATTGTACGGATTCTTCGGATTGTCGAGATCGCTCGGCGACATCTGGGCGGAGGTCTTGCCCTCCTGGCCGATCGACTCGAAGTAGTAGTTGACCGTGACGTCCATCTCCAGGCAACTACAGTCGAAGGTCTGCGAGTACACCCGGTTGTAGGCGACCCGGGCGACCTTGCCAAGATCCTTCTTCGTGCCGGCCTCGGCCTGGGCCAACGACGCGACGATCAGCGCCTCGTACGGACTGATGCCACCCCGCTCCTTCTGCACCCGGTCGGCGAACTCCATCTGCCCGGTGACGGTGAGGAAATGGTCGACCATCTGCTTGAGAATGGTCTCGGCGGTGGCGTTCGGCGGGATCTCGTAGGTGTCCGGGAAGAGGAAGCCCTCGATGGACTTCTTGGACTTCTTGCCGTCCTCCCGCTTGAACCACCAGTCCGGTACGCCGAGCCCCTCCGGGTCCTTCGCGGCTGCCTCGAACTCCTTGACCGGGATCTCGGTGTGCTCGCTGAGCAGCTTGAAGATGCTCTTGGCGGTGCGCCCCTCGGGGACGGTGAGCCCGTTGACGATCCGGTTGGCCGGGTCGAGCATCGCGGCCAGCGCCAACTCACCGCTCATCTGCTTGCGCAGCTTGTAGGTGCCGGGCTGGATGTTGCGGCTGCGGGAGTTGTCCTCGGCGGCCGTGAGGAACGCCTTGGTGCTCTTGATCACGTCGGCGTCGTAGAGCGCCACGGCCATGTCGGCCAGGAATGCGCCCTGCGGGATCTGCACCGTGACGTCCTCGGTGCCTCCGCCGTCGTAGTCGGGGGTGACGAAGTAGTTCTGGATCCGGTCGAAGCCGTAGAAGGCACCGCCGCCGATACCGCCGAGCAACATCAGGGCCAACAGCAGGGCCAGCACTGTCTTACCCCGGCCACCGCCGGATCGGCCATCTCGCCGGCGACCCCGACGGTGCTTGCCCTTGTCCCCCCGATCCTGCTCGTCGTGACCGAGGTCCAGCTCGTCAAACATCTACGTCCGCCTCCGCTGCGCTTCCAGCCAGCTCTGCAGAATCTCCACCGCGGCGGCCTGGTCGACCACCGCGCGTTGCCTCTTCCCCCGGACACCTCGTTCGGCAAGCCTACGACTCGCGACGACCGTGGACATCCTCTCGTCGGTCAGCGTCACCGGAACAGGCGCTATCACATCGGCCAGTTGACGAGCGTACGCCTTCGCGTGCTCGGCCGCGGGTCCATGCCGACCCGCGAGGTTGACCGGAAGGCCCACCACCACCTCGACCGCCTCGTGCTCGACGACCAGCGCCGCGAGTTCGACGATATCGCTCGGCACCGCATCTGACCTGGGATTCTGCTCCCGCGCGAGGGTACGAAGCGGGGTGGCCAGCACCCCGTGCGGGTCGGACCGGGCGACCCCGATCCGGACCTGACCGACGTCCACACCCAGCCGCACACCCCGGGACAGCGCCGTCACTGAACGTCACTCCTGTCGGGAGACACGTCAGGGCGGACCGCTCCGGTCCGCCCTGACATGCCGTGCCGGTAACTCACGCGTCGGCGACCGCCTTCTCGACCGTCAACAGCAGGTTCGGCAGCTCCGACTCGGGCAGCCCGCCGCCCTGGGCGAGATCCGGGCTGCCGCCCCCGCGTCCGGAGAACGCCGCCTTGACCAGGTCGCTGGCGGCGAGGCCCCGACTGCGGGCGGCCGGATTGACCGCCACCACCAGGGACGCCTTGCCGTTCGACCGAGCCGCCACCGCGACCACGCCCGGCCGGGCCGGATCGATCCGGCCGCGGATCTCCTGCGCGAGGGTGCGTACGTCGTTGCCGGCCGCGCCCTCGGGCGCCTCGATGCCGACGTAGGCGACCCCGCGCACGTCCTTGGCCTGGGCGGCGAACGCCGCCGCACCGCCGAGCACGAGCTGGGCGCGCAGCTTCTCCAGCTCCTTCTCGGCGTCCCGAAGCTGGGTGACGGTCTGCTCGACCCGGTCGGCGACCTGCTCGGACGGGACCCGGTACAGCTCGGCCAGACGGGACACCAGCAGGTGCTCGCGGGCCAGGAAATTGAACGCGTCCATGCCGACCAGCGCCTCGACCCGGCGTACGCCGGACCCGATGGACGACTCCGAGAGGATCTTGACGAGGCCGAGCTGCCCGGAACGGGACACGTGGGTGCCGCCGCACAGCTCACGGGCGTAGTCGCCGACCTCGACCACCCGGACCTGGTCGCCGTACTTCTCGCCGAACAACGCCATCGCGCCGATGCGGCGTGCCTCGTCCAGCGAGGTGACGAAGGCGTGCACCTCCAGGTCGGCCAGGAGCACCTCGTTGACCTGCTGCTCCACGTCCCGCAGCACGCTCGGCGCGACTCCGGTGGCGGTGTTGAAGTCGAACCGCAGCCGGCCCGGGGCGTTCAGCGAACCGGCCTGGGTGGCGGACTCACCGAGGAAGTTGCGCATGGTCTGGTGCACCAGGTGGGTCGCGGTGTGCGACCGGGAGATGGCCCGCCGCCGGCTGGTGTCGATCTCGGCGTAGCCGGTCTCCCCGGTACGCACCTCACCCCGGATCACCCGGGCCCGGTGCACGATCAGCCCCGGCACCGGCTGCTGCACGTCGAGCACCTCGACCTGCCCGCCACCCACCGTGATCATGCCGAGGTCCGGCTGCTGCCCACCGCCCTCGGCGTAGAACGGGGTGGTGTCGAGCACCAGCTCGATGGTGTCGCCCTCGACCGCCGCCGCCCGTGGACCGTCGGTGCCGAGCACCGCCCGCACCGTCGACTCGCGGGCCGTCTCGGTGTAACCGGTGAAGGTCACCGGCCCGCCGGCGTCGAGCACCGACCGGTACGCCGACAGGTCGGTGTGCCCGGTCTTGCGGGCCTGCGCGTCCGCCTTGGCCCGGGCCCGCTGGTCGGCCATCAGCCGGCGGAAGCCCTCCCGGTCGACGTCGAGCCCCTGCTCGGCGGCGATCTCCAGGGTCAGGTCGATCGGGAAGCCGTACGTGTCGTGCAGCTGGAACGCCTTGTCGCCGGAGAGCGCCGTGCCGCCCGCGGTACGGGTCTCGGAGATCGCGGTGTCCAGGATCGTGGTGCCGGCGCGCAGCGTGGCGAGGAAGGCGTCCTCCTCGGCGTACGCGTACGCGGAGATCCGCTCGAAGTCGGCGGCGAGTTCCGGGTACGACGGCGCCATGCAGTCCCGGGCCACCGGCAGCAACTCGGGCAACGCCCGCTCCTGCCAGCCGAGCAGTCGCACCGAACGGATCGCCCGGCGCATGATCCGGCGCAACACGTAGCCCCGGCCCTCGTTGGACGGGGCCACCCCGTCGCCGATGAGCATCAGCGCGGTCCGCACGTGGTCGGCGATCACCCGCAGCCGTACGTCGTCCGGGTGCGACTGGTTCGCCGCGTGGCCGGAGTGCACGCCGTACCGCTTGCCGGTCAGCTCGGCCGCCTTGGCCAGGATCGGCCGGACCTCGTCGATCTCGTAGAGGTTGTCGACGCCCTGCAGGATGGAGGCCATCCGCTCCAGGCCCATGCCGGTGTCGATGTTCTTCTTCGGCAGCTCACCGACGATCCGGAAGTGCTCCTTGCTGCGCACGTCCGCGATCTCGTACTGCATGAAGACGAGGTTCCAGAACTCCAGGTACCGGTCCTCGTCGACCTCCGGGCCACCTTCCAGGCCGTACTCCGGCCCACGGTCGTAGTACAACTCCGAGCAGGGTCCAGCCGGGCCGGGGATGCCCATCGACCAGAAGTTGTCCCTCTTGCCGCGACGCACGATCCGCTCCGCCGGCACCCCGGTCCGGCGCCAGATGTCGTACGCCTCGTCGTCGTCCAGGTAGACCGTCGCCCAGATGCGCTCCGGGTCCAGCCCGAAGCCGCCCGCCTCGACCGGCTTGGTGACCAGGTCCCAGGCGAACGGGATCGCCCCGTCCTTGAAGTAGTCACCGAAGGAGAAGTTGCCGTTCATCTGGAAGAACGTGCCGTGCCGGCTGGTCTTGCCGACCTCGTCGATGTCCGGCGTACGGATGCACTTCTGCACGCTCACCGCACGCGGGAACGGCGGCGTCTGCTGGCCCAGGAAGTAGGGGACGAACTGCACCATGCCGGCGTTGACGAACAGCAGGTTCGGGTCGCTGATGGCGGGCAGCGGAGCGGACGGCACCACGGCATGGCCGTTCGCCTCGAAGTGGGCGAGATACCGCCGCTTGATCTCCGCCGTCTTCATCGCTGGTGTTCCTCCGGAAAGATTTCTCGGTCACCGAACCGCGGGTCCTCCCGCAACTCGGCGAACTGGTCGTCGAACGCCTCGCCCTGGGCGAACGCCTCGTGGATCTCCTGCTCCCGCTCGGCCATCCCGGCGCGCACGTCCGCCACGAAGCTACGCAGTTCCTCGACCAGCCCGCCAGCGGATTGTGACAGGTTGTCGGCGATGCCGGCCGGGGTGTACGCGTGCGCGGCACGGGTCGCCTTGCGGACCACCACCACGCCGACGGCCAACCCGATACCCAGCCAGAACAGACGCCTCATGCTCGTACCTCCGACCGGTCAGCGGTTCTCGCGGCGAGCGGCACGCCGCTGGGCCTTGATGGTGTCCCGGACCTCGCGTTCGGTCTCGGCGTGCCGGCGGGCGGCGGCGGCCTTGCGCACCCCGTAGCCGAACGCGGCCACCTTGACCAGCGGGTTGGCCGCGGCGGCGGAGACGACCGTGACCAGGTTGGCGACGTTGGCGCTGATGTTCTGCGCGTGGCTGGTCATGGTGTCGACCTTGGCGAGCTGGAGGTTCACCCCGTCGAGCGAGGTCTGCACCTGCTCCAACGTCACGTTGACGTTGCGAACCGTGGTGTTGACGTCACCCAGTAGCGGACCGGTCCGGTCGTTGAGGTCGTTGATCATCCGGGTGGTCGCGTCCACGGTGTGCCGCAACCGCAGGATGGGCAGCGTCAGGATCAGTACCAGCATCGCGAACGCGATCGCCGCGATCAGCGCCGCGACCTCCAAAAAGCCCACGCCTGTCCTCCTCAACGAAATGTCCCGGGGCGGCAACTCCCCGATTCGCACGACCGTCTCGCCCACGCCGACGCCCGCTGACCCGCCAGAGGTCGGCAGGTGACACGCGGGACGCCAGACCAGACCCTACCGTCCGTGATGACAATCGGCTCAGGACGGTGGTGACGGCGTCAAGTCACCCAGCGGGTCGTCGCCCAGGGTCGGGTAGGGGTCCACACCGGTCAGTGACGGGTCGGTGCTCGGCTGCGGCCGGGTCCGCTCGTCGTCGATCGCGTTCCGCACCTTCACCGACACCAACGATCCAGTGCACTCCTCGGCGGCGGTCTCCGGATCCAACGACGGCACCACAGCCGGCTCGCCGTCCACCGGGGGCGGCACGCAGGTGGGTGGCCGGACCCAGAGATCGAGGGTCAACTCGTCCCGCCGCCAGCAGGTGTAGCTGCCCTTCTCCTCCTGTTCCGGGCAGTAGGCCGGCTTCCACGGCTGCCAGCCGTCCTGACTCAGCGCCGACTCGTACACCTGGGCCGTATCCTCCGGCGGCCGTTCGGAGTTCACGGTCCGCTCCCGCAGCCGGCAGTCCAGTAGGCACCAGCGGCTGCCGCTGACGTCGTCGACCGGATCGACGGCGGCCCAGGCGGGCACGTCCAATTCGTCCAGCGAGGCGAAGACCGGGTCACGGTCCTCCGCCCGCAGGCCGAAGAAGGCCGGTACCGCGCCGAGCAGCAGCACACTGACCACCGCCAGCACGATCGCGCGGAGCCGCTGGTTGCCGGCACCCTGGCGACGCGAATCCGGGTCGGCGTCGAGCCCGTCGTCCGGGGATTCGGCGGTGTCCAGTCCGTCCGGGCCGGTGGGTCGCCGTACCTCCGGCTCGACCTCAGGTCGGGGCACGGCCGGGCCCATTGGGGCGACCGCGGCGGCGGCCCGGGCCACGGCCGGGCCGTCACCGGCCCGCGGCGGCGGGGGCACCGGGGCGGCACCGGACGGTTCGGGACGGCCCGGGTTGCGTTGTGGCGGGGCGGCCCGGCCGGCCAGTCGTTCCTCGGGCCGCAGTGCGGCGGCGCCCCGGGCGACCACCGGCGAACCGGGCGGGCCGGGTCGTTCCCCACCGGCCCGGCCCGGACCGCCTGATACCGGGCTGCCCGGCGGTACGGTGCCCGGCCGAGGCGGGCCCGCGTCGGGTCGCGTCGGGTCGTAGTCGGCACGGGACGGGTCGGCGTCGGCGCGAGCAGCACCCCGGGGCGGACCCGGTGGCATGCCACCCGGACGGCCGGGGCCACCGGCGGGCGCCCCGTCGGGACGCACCGCGGCGCGTGGCGGGCCGTCGGGACGTGCCGACCTGGCCGGTCCCGGCGACCCCTCGTCGGGACGTACCCCCCTCGACGGTCCCGGCGGCACGTCGCCCGGACGCGCCCGGTTCGGCGGTCCGGGTGGCACCTCGCCCGAACCGACTGCCCTCGACGGTCCGGGCGGGTCACCGGGGCGTGCCGCCCTCGGCGGTCCCGGGGGCGTCCCGTCGAAGTTGCCGGCGCCACGCGGCGGTACGGGCGGCGCACCGCCGTCCGGGGACGGCGCCCTGGTCCGCCCGCCCGCCGGCGGCGATCCGGGCCGAGCGGGTGGCGGCGCCGATCCGGGCCGACCGGCCGGTGGCTCGTTCGTGGCCGGTGGCCCGACCGGGGGCACGGCCCGGCCACGACCGGTCGGCGGCCCGTCGACGTGGCGCGGTGCGCCCACCCCGGGCCGCTGTGGTCCGACGTCGGGCCGGTCGGCTTCGGCACCGGCCTCCGGACGGCCGGGCGGCGTCGCGGGAGCGTCCGCGCCGCGCTGCTGCCGCACCCCTGGCAGTTCACCGGAGGGGGTACCGGCGGCGCGGCCCACCGGGGCGTCGCCCGGACCCTTGATCGTGCGGAGCGCGGGATCGGTGTGCTGGGCACGACCGGCCTGTCGCAGCCAGTCCGCCGGCCGTTGCGGACGGTTGGCCCGGCCGCCGCCGGATCGGGAGTCGGCGGTCCGCTGCCCGAGGTCGCCGGTGGCCGGGCCGGCTCCGGTGCCCGGCCCCTCGTCGCTCGGCCGGCGGCCGCCGCGGCCCGGTGACTCCGGCTCGGCAGGGCCGCCCGGGGCGGGCCCGTCCATCGCCTCGGCCGCACGACGGCCGGTGGCCGGCGGCTCCGCCGCCCGACGGCCCCGCGCCGGTGTCGGCGGGCCCTGCGGCACGGTTCGGCGGCCCCGGGGCGAATTCTCGTCGCCGGTGCCACCCGACGACGGATCAGGAATCGGCGGCGCGTTGCCGGACAGCGGCACGACCGGTTGCTCTGCTTCGGGCTCAGCGGCGCGCCGCCGGCCGGCCCGCCGGCCACCGGCAGGTGCGCCCGACGGACCGTTCGGTGCGGCCGGGGTCATGCCCGCTGCGGGACGCCCCACGGCGGGGGGCTCGGATGCCGCACGTCGGCCCGGCGGCGCCGCCTGCGGACGCGGACCAGCGTCGATCTCGGACGGACCCGGGCCCCGGGGACCGTCCAGCGGCTCGGACATCGCCCGACGGGGGCCGGCGGGTGCGCCGGCCGGCCGGCCGGCAGTGCGGCCCGGCCCTGGCGGATCCGACACCGGGCCGGTCGGAGCGCCGGAGACCGGCCCGTCCGGCGGGCCGGGCGGCGCGCCGGTCACCGGCCCGGACCTCGGTTCGCTCCGGGGCCGCCCAGCGGGCGGTACGCCTCCCACCTGCGGCCATCCCCCGGACGGCGTGTTCGGCACATTGGGGTATGCCGGGGTCGCGGGTGGCCGTTCCCGGCCGCCGGCGGAGGGCTGGTGCGCGGTGCCCGGCGGTGGCACCGGACCGGACGGGGTGGCGGCGGCTGCGGGACCACCAGGCACACGAGGCCCACCAGTCGTCGGCGCGGGGCCAGCCGGGCGGGGACCACCGGCCGGCGTGGGCCCAGCCGGGCGAGGCCCGCCCGCCTGAGCGGGCGGGTGCAGCCCACCCGCCGGCGCCGGGCCACCCGTCGGCGCGGGGCCAGCCGTCGGCGCCGGGCCACCCGGGCGGGGACCACCAGCCGGGGCGGGACCACCCGTCGGGACCGGGCCAGCGGCCGGGCGGACGGCCGGTGCCCCCGGCCAGGGGCCGTCCACCGGGCGAGCGCGGGGTGGTTCGGCGGCGCCCCGGCGTGGTGGGGGCGCGGACGGTGGGTTGGCGCCGGTGGGACGTCCGGGCGCCAACTGCCCCCGGCCGTCACCGGCGGGAGCCGGGACCGGTCCGTTCGGCGGCACCGGGCCGGCCGAGGCGGGGCCGGGGCGACCCGGCAGGACCGGACCAGGGCGGCCGGTGGGCGCCGGACCGGGACGATCCGATCCGGGCGGCGCCGCCGGTCCCGGCCGCGATGCGGGCCCGTCCGGTGCCGGTACGACCCCCTCGGGACCGAGTTCACCACGCTGCTGCTTGGCCGAGCGCAGGTCGTCGATCCAGCCGAAGTCCTCACCGCCCTCCGGCTCCTCCGGGTCGGCCTCGGGCTTGCTTCGTCCCCAGCGGCGGCCCTTGACGCGCCGCTCGTCCTGGCCGTCCTCCGGTCGCTCCGAACCAGGCGATCTCACTGTTGAACCTTCCCGTCGGCGCGATCGCCGATCTCATCGGTCGCCTCGGCGTCCACTGTCGTCGACTGGGTGTCGTCGACACCGGACCGGGCCGGAGCCCGACCGCCGCCCGGCGACGCCCCCGACGGTGCGGGGGCGGGCAGTCCACGGACGATCCCGCGCAGCAGCGGGAGCCGGGTGGCCACCGACCGCTCCGCGCCGTGTTGGCTGGGCCGGTAGTAGTCGATCCCGATCAGGTCGTCCGGCACGTACTGCTGGCTGACCACGCCACGCTGGTCGTCGTGGGGATAGCGGTACCCGGTGCCGTGACCGAGGCCGCGGGCGCCGGCGTAGTGGGCGTCCCGCAGTCCCCGCGGCACCGCGCCACCCCGGCCGGCCCGTACGTCGGCGATCGCCGCGCCGATCGCCGTGGTGGCCGAGTTCGACTTGGGTGCGGTGGCCAGGTGGATCACCGCCTGGGCGAGGTTGAGCTGCGCCTCGGGCAGGCCGACGTACTCCACCGCGTGCGCGGCGGCGGTGGCCACGCCGAGCGCGCTCGGGTCGGCCATCCCGACGTCCTCGCTGGCGAAGATGACCAGCCGGCGGGCGATGAACCTCGCGTCCTCTCCGGCGACCAGCATCCGGGCCAGCCAGTGCAGCGCGGCGTCCACGTCCGAGCCCCGCATGCTCTTGATGAACGCGCTGGTCACGTCGTAGTGGGCGTCGCCGGCACGGTCGTACCGGACGGCCGCCGTGTCCACCGCCCGCTCGGCGGTGGCCAGGTCGATCCGACCGTTTCCGAGCGCGGTGGCCGAACCGGCGGCCGCCTCCAGCGCGGTGAGGGCCTTGCGCACGTCCCCGCCCGCCAGCCGGACGAGGTGCTCCTCGGCCTCGGCGTCGAGGGTGAGCGCCCCGGCCAGGCCCCGCTCGTCGGTGATCGCCCGGCGTAGCAGGCTGCGCACCGCCGCGTCGTCGAGCGGGTGCAGGGTGAGCAGCACGCACCGGGACAGCAGCGGTGAGATGACCGAGAAGTACGGGTTCTCCGTGGTGGCCGCGAGCAGCGTGACGGTGCGGTCCTCGACGGCGGCGAGCAGGGAGTCCTGCTGGGTCTTGCTGAACCGGTGCACCTCGTCGATGAAGAGCACCGTGGGCGGACCACCCGAACGGCGTTGCCGCCGCGCGGTCTCGATTACCGCTCGGACGTCCTTCACCCCCGCCGACAACGCCGACATGGCGACGAACCGCCGGTCGGTGGCGGCGGCCACGAGGTGGGCGATGGTGGTCTTGCCGCTACCGGGTGGCCCCCAGAGGATGACCGACATCGGCGCGTCGCCGGCGACGAGTTGCCGCAGCGGAGCGCCGGGGGCGAGCAGGTGCTCCTGGCCGACAAGTTCGTCCAGGCTCGCCGGTCGCATCCGCACCGGCAGCGGCGCGTCCGGGCCCACCGCAGTGAAGCCACCGACGCTGCCGGAACCCGTCACCGCACTGGCTGCGGCGGCGGGTTCACCCAGGGTGAAGAGCGTGTCGGACTCCATCACGAGAACAGTACCGGGCTCGACCGACCACGCCAGAATCGCGGCGCCGACCGAGCCCGGAGTGATCCTTCTCGGTCACCCCCGCCGGGGTCGACGGCCCCGGTACCAGCGGGCACCACGCCGTCCGACACCGGCCAGGTGCAGCGCGAGCAACAGCAGGCCGAGCAGCACAAGAGTGTTCCAGCTGAGCAGGTCCGGTGCACCGAGTCTGGTGTCCAGCAGGTCGAGCAGCAACGCGAAGCCGAAAACCACGGCGGCGGCGATGGCAAGCATGATGTTCCTCCGGTGGGGGTTCCAGTAGGTCGGCCCGCCATGTACCCGATCGGTCCCCTCACCAATCTCCACGGTGGACCGCTCCTGGTCCGAAAGCTCCCCGGTCGGACCCTTCCGTACCGCCGTCCCGACGTTGACCTCCAGGCTGCCGTCATGATCATCGCCGAGGTCGTACCCGTCGGGCGGGACACGATCCCGGGCGTTGTCGGCCCGGTACGACATGGTCGCGCTGGGCGTCTATCCGGCGAACGTGGGCGCGATCCGGCTCTACCGTCGACTCGGCTACACCGACACCTTCCGGCTCACCTCGGTCCGCAACGCCTGACCAGCGACCCGGTCGGCCCGCCACGCCGGCAGGTACAGCGGCGCGGCGACGGCCAGCACCACGGCGCCGACCAGCATCGCCGCGCTCACTCCGGCCCGATCACCGACGTAGCCGAGCAACACCCCGCCGAGCGCGGCGGCCGGCATGGCCACCATCGAGTTCACCGAGATCACGCTGGTCCGGTACGGGCCGTCGACCTGTCGGTGCAGCAGTCCCATGTGCAGCGGGTTGGACGCGCCGTGCACGGCGTAGCAGGCGACGAAGGCGATCAGCACGCCGACCGGTCCGGCGAGCAGGGCCATCCCGACGACCGTGACGCCCTGCACGACGCGCAACAGGGCGGCGCCGGGCGCGGCACCGAGCCAGCGGATGAGCAGCGGCGTGAGCGCGGCGCCACCGGCGGAGGCGAGCCACGCCGCCGTGCTGGCCGGGCCGAGCAGCGCACCGGCCCGATCGGCGTCGCCCACCACCTCGGCGAGTCGGATCGGCAACAGGCTCTCGAAAGTGACCATGCCGAAGCCCCAGAACAACTCGACCGCCACCAGCGCGAGCAGCACCCGGGACCGGCGCAGCAGGCCGAACGCCTCGCCGACCATCCGTGGGGCCTGGCGCAGGGAGGCCCGCAACGCGCCCGCGCCGGCCGCCGGACGTTGCTCCACCAGCAGCGTCAGCAACGCCACCAGGGCAACCGCCTGCAACAGGACCGCGACCACGATCGGCGTGCTGAGCGCACTGACCGGCCCCACCGGACCGAGGGCCACCAGGCCGCCGCTGAGCAGCGCGCCGGCCGCCATGCACACGCCGAGGACCATGCCGGCCTGGCCCAGACCCTTCTCGTACGCGGCGTCCGGATCGGCGGCGAGCGTGCTGTCGACGTACCAGGATTCGAGCGGGCCGCTGTCCAGCGCCCGGAACACGCCCTGCAACGCCCAGACGGCGACCAGCAGGGCCAACGAGTCGGCGACCACCAGCAGGGCCAGCGAGGCCAGACCGACCGCGTTCGCCACCACCAGTACCGGCTTGCGACCCAGCGCGTCGGCGAACCCGCCGGTCGGCACCTCCAGCAGGAGCACCACCACCCCCTGGGCGGCGACGGCCAGGCCGATCTGGGTCAGGGTCAGGCCACGCTCCTGCATGAGCAGGATGAACACCGGGATCAGCAGGCCGACCGGCAGCCACCGCAGACCGTGCAGGACCAGGAAACGGTGGCGGATCTGCGTGACGCTGAGCGCGCTCATCGGGCACCCGGCACCAGGGGAAAGCCAGCGACGAACAGGATGACCTGCTCGGCGGCGGGCGCGTCGGGCGCCTCCGGCACGTCGGCGTCTCGGTACCGCTTGATCACCGCCCACAACTCGTCGTTGAGGGCGCGCAGTTGGGCGGGCGAGAGGGTGAGCAGTGTGTCGCTGAAGTCGACCGCCGCACGCCACTCACGCGGCCGATCGTGCTGCACGGCGATCCAGCGCTGGGCGAACTCGGCCACGAACTGGAACTGTCTGCCCTGAAGCCAGTCCGCCGCGGCCCGGGCCTCCGGGTCACCCTCGAAATCCGTCGTCTGCCACGAACTGACGTCGTGCGCGGCACGCCAGTAGCGCCGCCGACCGGCACCCTCGGCCGGCTCCTCGACGACCAACCCGACCTCGGCCAGTTGGCGCAGGTGGTAGCTGGTCGCGCCGGTGTTGGTGTCGAGTTCGGCGGCCAGCTCGGTCGCGGTCGCCGGCCCGCTGGTGCGCAAAGCGCCGAGCAGTTGGACGCGGAGCGGATGGGCGAGCGCCCGGATCTGCCGCGCGTCGACGTGCACGACCCTCGGTTCGGCCCCGTTCGACATCTCCGCCATGTATGCACAGTAGCTATGCACATCACCTGTGCACAATTATTGTGCATACATGGTGTGCACCATGCCCGGGCAGCTGGACCGGGCGCCAACCGTCGAGCGGCGGGCCGGCGTGACCGGGCCGATGGCAGTTCCCCCGTCGGCCACCCTCGCCCAGGTGGTCAGCCAGCGAACAGTTCGGTGACCCCGCGCAGCCGGGTACGCAGCAGGCCGGCGGCACGGGCGGAGTCGAGGCGCACCTCGGTCGGGCGCACCACTGCGGCGGCGGCACCGGTGCTGGTCCGCAGTCCCGACGCATCGATGCCCTCCCGGCGGGCCACCAGCCGGCCCAGCTCCGCCCGGCTGACCGCGTCCGGGCCGGCCACGTTGAGCGGACCTGCATAGTCGGTGCGCACCAGTTCCCGCACGGCGGCGGCGAGATCACCCACGTCGACCGGGCAGCGCAGCTCGTCGGTGAACAGCACTCCCCGGCCGGCCAGGGCGTCCAGGCAGAGTCGGATCTGCGGGCTGCCCGGCCCGAGGATCAGTGAGGTACGCACCAGCACGGCGGCCGGGTCGAGCGCCCGTACCGCCGTCTCCGCAGCCGCCTTCGCCGCGCCGTACGGAAAGATCGGAGTGGGCGCGTCGTCATCGGCGTACGCCTCAGGACGGCCGGCGTGCAGCGCGTCGCTGGAGAGGTGCACCAACCGGGCACCCGCCTCGGCAGCGGCGCGAGCCACGTGCGCCGCCCCGTCCGCGGTGACCGTCCAGTCGGCGTACCGGTAGGGGGTGCTGACCACGGCGTCGGGGCGTATCTCCGCGACCAACGTGCGCACCGCGACCCGGTCCGTCACGTCCACCCGCCGGACCACCACACCCGGCACCCCGACCTCGCCCGAGTGGCACGTCCCGACGACCGACCACCCGGCGTCGACACCCTGCCGGCAGACCTCCCGACCAAGAAACCCACTCCCACCCACCACCAGAACCCGCATCCCCCGCCCCCCGCTGGTTGATCAAGAAGTTTGCGTCGGTGAAACGCCTAGATCATGACGCAAACTTCTTGATCAACGGGGCGAGGTGCCGGGGGTGCCGTGGGGTGGGGTGGGTGGGTCAGGTGGGGGTGGATACGGGGGCGGCGGGGCCGGCGGTGCCGGGGTGGGGGGCCTGAGCCGGCTTGGGCTTGGCGTCGATGCCGGCTTCGGTGCGCTGTTGCGCGGTGATGGGGGTGGGGGCGCCGGTCAGCGGGTCGAAGCCGCCCCGGGTCTTCGGGAAGGCGATCACCTCGCGGATCGAGTCGGCGCCGGCCAGCAGCATGCAGACCCGGTCCCAGCCGAACGCGATGCCGCCGTGCGGCGGCGGGCCGTAGCTGAACGCCTCCAGCAGGAAGCCGAACTTGTCCTGCGCCTCCTCGGGCGTGATGCCGAGCAGCTCGAAGACCCGCTGCTGCACGTCGCGGCGGTGAATACGGATCGAACCGCCGCCGATCTCGTTGCCGTTGCAGACGATGTCGTACGCGTACGCCAGGGCCCGGTCCGGCGCGTCCTCGAACCGGTCCACCCACTCCGAGTTCGGCGAGGTGAACGGGTGGTGCACCGCCGTCCAGCCACCCTCGTCGGTCTTCTCGAACATCGGCGCGTCGACCACCCAGCAGAACGCCCAGGCGCTCTCGTCGACCAGGCCGGCCCGCTTGGCGATCTCGATCCGGGCGGCGCCGAGCAGTTCCTGCGCCTCCCGGGTCTCGGCGCTGGCGGCGAAGAAGATCGCGTCACCGGGCTTGGCGCCGACCGCGTCGGCCAGTCCGGCCAGGTGCTCGGCCGACAGGTTCTTCGCCACCGGCCCGCGCGCCTCGCCGGTCTCGGCGTCCAGCACCACGTACGCCAGGCCCTTGGCGCCGCGCGCCTTGGCCCAGTCCTGCCAGCCGTCCAGTTCCTTGCGGGTCTGGCCGGCGCCGCCGGGCATGACCACCGCGCCGACGTAGCCGCCCGCGTCGATCGCCCCGGCGAAGACCCGGAACTGGGTGCCGCGCAGGTAGTCGGTCAGTTCGGTCAGCTCGACGCCGTAGCGCAGGTCGGGCTTGTCCGAGCCGTACCGGGCCATCGCGTCGTGCCAGGTGATCCGCGGGATCGGCCGGGGGATCTCGTACCCGGCCAGGTCGGACCAGAGGGCGGCGACGATCGCCTCACCGAGGTCGATCACGTCGTCCTCGGTGACGAAGGACATCTCGATGTCGAGCTGGGTGAACTCCGGCTGCCGGTCGGCCCGGAAGTCCTCGTCCCGGTAGCAGCGGGCAATCTGGTAGTACCGCTCCATCCCGCCGACCATCAGCAGCTGCTTGAACAGCTGCGGCGACTGCGGCAGCGCGTACCAGCTGCCGGGTTGCAGGCGGACCGGGACCAGGAAGTCGCGGGCGCCCTCCGGGGTGGAGCGGGTCAGCGTGGGGGTCTCGATCTCCAGGAAGTCCCGCTCGTGCAGCACGGTACGGGCCAGCTGGTTGGCCCGCGAACGCAGCCGCATGGCCCGCGCCGGGCCGCTGCGCCGCAGGTCGAGGTAGCGGTACTTGAGCCGGATGTCGTCACCGGCCACCACCTGGTCGTCCACCGGCAGCGGCAGCGGCGCCGCCTCGGAGAGCACGTCCAGCTCGGTCGCGGTCACCTCGATCTCGCCGGTGGGCAGCTCCGGGTTCTCGTTGCCCTCGGGGCGGCGGGTGACCTCGCCGACGACCTTGACGCAGTACTCGTTGCGCAGCGCGTGCGCGTCCTCCTCGCGGAAGACCACCTGGACCACGCCGGAGGCATCGCGCAGGTCGACGAAGATGACACCGCCGTGGTCGCGCCGGCGGGCCACCCACCCGGCGAGCGTCACCGTGGTGCCGGCGTCCGTCGCGCGCAGGCTGCCGGCGTCATGGGTACGGATCACGACGTGCGTCTCCTCATCTGGCTCTACATCTGCTCCGGCATTCTCTCAGCACGCCCACGCCGCCGTTTGCCGGGTGCAAGGAAGGGCCCCACGTTAACGCCTGGCGTAGTAGCGGGGCCCCTTATTAACAACACGCACCCAGGGCACGCAGGCGGGCGGGCCGCCGGAGGAGGAATCCGGCGGCCCGCCCATGGAAGGAGAGGACAGGAGTGGTCGATCAGTAGACGCTGACCCCGTAGCGGCTCAGCACCGGCCCGATCGGCTGGAAGTACGTGGTGCCGCCGGTGGTGCAGTTGCCGCTGCCGCCCGAGGTCAGGCCGAGGGCGACGCTGCCACTGAACAGCGAGCCACCGCTGTCACCCGGCTGGGCGCAGATGTTGGTCCGGATCAGGCCGCGCACCTGACCCTCGGCGTAGTTGACCGTGGCGTTGAGCCCGGTCACCGAACCGCTGCGCACACCGGTGGTGCTGCCGGACCGCTGCGCCGACTGGTTGACGAACGCGCTACCGGAGCTGGTGATGTCCCGGTAGGTGCCGTTGTACAGGTAGACGTTGCCCGGCTGCACGACGCTCTGGTTGGCGTACCGGACGATGCCGTAGTCGCTGCCCGGGAAGACACTGCCGGTACGCGAGCCGAGCAGGGCGGTCTGCGCGGAGTTGCTGTACCAGTTCGCGGCGATGTTGGTGCAGTGCCCGGCGGTGACGAAGTAGTAGGTGCTGCCGGCCCGCACGTTGAAGCCGAGCGAGCAGCGCCCGCCGCCCTGGGCGTAGATGGCCTCACCGCCGGAGATGCGGGTGCTCAGCACACCGGTCTCGGCCTCGATGCGTACCGCGCCGTTGGTCCGCGCGGCGGCGGCCTTCACCCGCTCCAGCTTCGCGCCGGTGACGGTGCTGTCGACGGAGACGACCACCTGGTTGGTGGCCGGGTCGACCCACCACGCGGTGCCGGGGATCGCCGCGGAGCGGTCCAGCTCGGCGGTGGCGCGATTCAGCTCCGCCGCACCACGCTTGACGAGCTTCGGGGTGGCACCGGCAGCGGCCACCTGACGGGCCGCGATGCTGTCGGTCACCGCGACGACCATCTTGCCGCTGGCATCGGCGTACGCGCCGGCGGCGCGGGCACCGAGTCGCTCGGCGAGGGTCGCGGCGGCGTCGGGTGTGGCGGACGCGGGTGCCGCCTGGGCCGGCGTGCCGGCCAGTACGCCGGCGACCAGGGTTCCGGCCGCGGCGATGGTCACGACGCGGCGCAGCATTGACCTTGTGGGTCGCATGTAACAGCCTCCCGATGGGGGTTGGAGGGCCCTGTCACGTCGACAAGGCAGGGGGCAACTCGGCCACCTGGGGAAACGGCCAAGCGAAGGCAAGTATTCACATATTTAAGATCATAGGCAAGACCTACTTTGCCCGAATTTCGCCACCCGGCCGAGGTAATCTCTCCGCAACATTGTGGACACAGATAGCCGTCTATACGCTCTGGTCACCGCCACAACCCGGCAACCGTGCACCGGAGGCCACCATGACCCTCGTCCGACGCGCGCTGGCCACCCTCGCCGGCGTCACCGCCCTCGTCCTACTCGTCACCACCCCCGCCGCCGCCGATCCCGGCCCACCGCCGAGCTCGATGGCCAGCCTCGGCGACTCCATCACCCGCGGCTTCAACGCCTGCGGGTGGTACGTCGACTGCACCAGCCGCTCGTTCAGCACCGGCGACGACTCCACGGTGAACAGCCACTACCTGCGCATCCGCCGGGCCAACTCGGCGATCAACGGCCGCAACCACAACGCCGCCCGCACCGGGGCGAAGTCCGCCGACCTGTACGGCCAGGCCGGCACCGCGGTAAGCCAGGGCGTCGGCTACGTGACCATCCTGATCGGCGCCAACGACGCCTGCACCAGCTCGGAGTCGACGATGACCTCGCCGGCCACCTTCCGGGCGAACATCGACTCGGCGCTGGCCCGACTCAAGACCGGCCTACCGAACGCCAAGGTCTACGTGATCAGCATTCCGGACGTGCACCGGCTCTGGTCGGTCGGCAAGGACAGCAGCAGTGCCCGTACCGCCTGGTCCCTCTTCGGCATCTGCCAGTCCATCCTGGCCAACCCGACCTCCACCGCCCAGGCCGACGTCGACCGCCGTAACCGGGTCCGGCAGCGGGTGGTCGACTTCAACGGCCAGCTCGCCGCAGCCTGCGCGGCATACGGCGCGAACTGCAAGTACGACGGAAACGCCGTCTTCGGCTACCCGTTCACCCTCGCCCAACTCTCCGGCTGGGACTACTTCCACCCCAACGCCACCGGCCAGCAGGTCCTAGCCACCGTCTCCTATCCCCCCGGCTTCGCCTGGTAACCCCACCCCACCCCACCCTCGCCTCACCCCGCCCCACCCCGCCCCACCCCGCCCCGCCCCGCCCCGCCCCGCCCCCGCGATCTTGCACTTGTCGTCGGGGCAAACCAGGGCACAAGCCCCGTAACGGCGACCGAAAGTGCAAGATCGCGGGGGGCGAGGGGGCGGGGCGTGGGGGCGAGGGGCGAGGGGGGCGGGGGGTTAGCCGATGAGGGGTTTGAGGTCGGGGTGGGGTGGGGTCCACTCGCCCGGCGCGGCGACGAGTTGCTCGCCGGAGCGGATGTCCTTGACCTCGTCGGGGGCGCCGTCGGCACCGGGGAACCAGACGTACGGGATGCCCCGCCGCTCGGCGTACCGGATCTGCTTGCCGAACTTGGTCGCGCTGGGCGACACCTCGGTGGGGATGCCCCGCGACCGCAGGGCCTCGGCGACCCGGTTGCTGACGGCCCGCAACTCCTCGTTGGTCACCGCCACCAGGACGCAGGTCGGCACCTCCCGGGACACCGACAGGGCGCCCGTGCCGAAGAGCAGCCCGAGCAGCCGGGTGACCCCGATCGAGATGCCGACCCCGGGGAACCGGACGTTGCCGGCACTGGCCAGGTTGTCGTACCGGCCGCCGGAGCAGACCGAGCCGAACCGCTCGTACCCGATCATCTGCGTCTCGTAGACGGTGCCGGTGTAGTAGTCCAGGCCCCGGGCGATGCGCAGGTCGGCCACGCAGAGGCCGGGCGAGTGCGCGGCGGCGGTCTCGACCACCGTGGTCAGCTCGGCGATGCCCTCGTCCAGCAGCGGGTCGCTGACCCCGAGCGCGCGTACCGCGTCGGCGAACGACGCGTCCGGCGCGGAGATCTCGGCCAGCGCGAGGCACGCCTTGGCCTGTGCCTCGCTCGCCCCGGCGGTGGCCGCCAGCAGCTCCGTCACACCGGCCGGGCCGATCTTGTCGAGCTTGTCGACCGCGCGCAGCGCCGCCTCCGGGTCGGTCAGCCCGAGACCACGGTAGAAGCCCTCACAGATCTTGCGGTTGTTCACCTGGATGCGGACCGGCGGGATCGGCAGCGAACGCAGCGCGTCGCCGATGACCAGCGGCATCTCCGCCTCGTGGTGCGGGGCGAGGGTGTCCCGGTCGACGATGTCGATGTCCGCCTGGAGGAACTCCCGGTAGCGCCCCTCCTGCGGGCGCTCACCGCGCCACACCTTCTGGATCTGGTAGCGCCGGAACGGGAAGTTCAGCTTGCCGGCGTTCTCCAGCACGTACCGGGCGAACGGCACGGTCAGGTCGAAGTGCAGACCGAGGGAATCGTCACCGGCCGGACCCTCCGCATCGCCCTGCAGGCGCCGGATCACGTAGACCTCCTTCGAGGTCTCCCCCTTGCGCAGCAACTGGTCCAGCGGCTCGACCGCCCGGGTCTCCAGCGGGGCGAAGCCGTACAGCTCGAAGGTCGACCGGATCCGGTCCAGGACGTACTGCTCGATCATCCGCTGGGCGGGCGTCCACTCCGGGAAGCCGGAGATGGGCGTGGGCTTGCTCATGATGCTCCGTTCACAGACCCGCGCGGCCCGCGCGGGGAAAGATTCGGGGCGGCCGCTACAGGCCGCGGGTGGGGGCCGCCGGTCCCGCGCCGCCCATCCCGACCACCTCGGCGAGGTACGGGTTGGTGGCGCGCTCGCGGCCGATGGTGGTCGCGGGGCCGTGGCCGGGCAGTACGACGGTGTCGTCGGCCAGCGGAAGGATCTTGTCCCGCAGGCTGGTGAACATCGTCGGCAGGCTGCCGCCCGGCAGGTCGGTGCGGCCGATCGAGCCGGCAAACAGCACGTCACCGGAGAGACAGACCTGGTCGGCCTCCCAGGGCGAGCCGGCGCCGGGCAGCCGGAACAGCACCGACCCGCCGGTATGGCCGGGCGCGTGGTCGACGGTGATCTCCAACCCGGCGAGGGTGAGCGTCGTACCGTCGGCCAGCTCCGCCACGTCCTCCGGCTCGGCGTACGGCAGCCGTCCGCCGAACATCTGGGCCAGGTCCACCGACAGCCCCTTGGCCGGGTCGGCCAGCAGTTCCCGGTCCCCCGGGTGCACGTACGCGGTGATGCCCCGTGCCCCGCAGACCGGCGCCACCGAGAAGGTGTGGTCCAGGTGCCCGTGGGTGAGCAGGACCGCGGCCGGGTGCAGGCGATGCTCGGCCAGCAGCGCGTCGAGCCGGTCGATCACCCCGATGCCGGGGTCGACCACCACGCACTGTTCCCCCGGCGCGGTGGCGACCACGTAGCAGTTGGTGCCGAAGGCGTCGGCGGGAAAGCCGGCAACGAGCACGTCCGCTCCCCTTCCTCGAACTGTCCTTAGGTGGCAGCCTAACCGGCCGCTGACGACCCTTCCCGGGTCCGCCCCACCAGCCCCACCGGCCACCGGCGGGTGCCGGTGAGCCCGAGCATCGACCTCGTACACGACTTTTCCAGCCACTACCCGTACACTCTGGCGGGCGTGTGGCGTGGCGCACCTGCCGCCCGACGGGTACGCGACCACCGGCTGACGACCAGGGTAGAGGAAGGGGAGCACGGGTGGCTTCCAGCAGGGACCGGCAGCGCAAACTGGCGCGGGCCAAGCTCGACCGGCAGATGGCCCGCCGGGCCGCCGTCGTCAAACGGCGTCGGCAGATCCGCGCCGGCGTCGGTACCGCCCTGATCCTCGTACTTGTCGTCGCCGGTTCGGCCTGGGCGTTGGGTGCGTTCGACCGGGAACCGACCGACGACACCGCCAGCAACGAGGTCTGCCTCTGGACCCCGCAGAACACCGAGGGCAACCCCAACCTCAAGGAGGTCGGCGAGCCGGCCACCACCGGGCTGCCGATCACCGGCACGCGGCCGATGACCTTGGTCACCAACCAGGGCGCCCCGATCAACGTCGAGTTGGATCTCGCGACCGCGCCGTGCGCCGCCGCGAGCATCGCCCACCTGGCGAGCCAGTCGTTCTACGACAACACCAAGTGCCACGAGATCACCGCCGAGGGCGCGGTGCGCTGCGGTGACCCGAGTGGCACCGGGCTGGGCGGTCCGACGTACACGTTCCACAGCGAGAACGTGCCGACCGCGCCTGAGGCGTCGCCGCAGGCCAGCCCGGCCCCGGACGAGCCGCCGACGTACCCCAAGGGCACGGTCGCGATGATCTCGAACCCGCCGGGCGCCAACGGCAGCCAGTTCCTGATCTTCTTCAAGGACTTCACCACCGCCGAGCCGGCGTACCCGATCATCGGTCGGGTCACCCAGGGTCTCGACGTGGTGGAGAAGATCGGTGCCCTGCCGACCGTGGACAATGGGTCCGGGGAGAAGGTCAAGCCGGAGAACGACGACGTGGTCGTCCAGAGCCTGACCGTCGGTGAGCCGGTGCTGGATCCGGCATCGCCCACCGATCCCACCCCCACGGGTACGCCGAGCCCGGCGGTCTCCGGCACGCCCGAGGCCAGCCCGAACGCCGGTTGACCCACGACGGTCAGCGGCATCCACAGACAGTCCAGGAGGATCGAGGCGTGACGTCCACCAGAGAGCGGCAGCGCGCGGCGGCCCGCGCCCGGCTCGAGAAGGAGATGGCCGAGCGGTCGGCCCGGGCCCGCAAGCGCCGCCAGACGCAGGCGGTCGTGGGTGGCGGCGTGGTCCTGCTGCTGGTGGTCGCCGGGACGGTCTGGCTGGCCAGCAGCCTGATCGGCGACGACAGCGGCACCGACAACACCGCCCAGAACGCAGACACGGTGCAGTGTGACTGGATCGAGATCCCGACTGGCGAGCGGACCCCGACGACCAAGGACGTCGGGCTGCCGGACACCGAGCAGAGCCGGGTCGGTTCCCAGACCATGACGATCACCACCAACCTCGGTCCGATCACCGCGCGAATCGACCGGTCGGCGGTGCCGTGCACCTCGGCGAGCTTCACCCACCTGGCCGAGCAGAACTTCTTCGACAACACCAAGTGCCACCGGCTGGTGACCGAGGGCATCAAGGTGCTCCAGTGCGGCGACCCGAGCGCCACCGGCAACGGCTGGCGGGAGACCGACGGCACCGGTGGCCCGAGCTACCGGATGGCCGAGGAGAACCTGCCGACCGAGATGCGGCCGCCGTACCCGCAGGGTGTCATCGCGATGGCCAACTCCGGTCAGCCGGCCAGCACCGGCAGCCAGTTCTTCATCGTCTACGGCGACTCGCCGCTGGACCCGAACTACACCGTCCTCGGCACCATCACCGGTGGCATGGACATCGTCAACGAGGTGGCGACCGCCGGCGACGACGGCGCGTTCGCCCAGCAGGCTGGCGGCGGCCACCCCAAGAAGGAAGTCGTCATCACCGACCTCACCATGAGCTGACCCGCCACAACTCACCCCGAAGCGCCCGCCGGCTCGCCGACGGGCGCTTCGCTGTCCGCACCCGCACCCGCACCCGCACCCGCACCCGCACCCGCACCCGCACCCGCACCCGCACCCGCACCCGCACCCGCACCCGCGATCTTGCACTTTGTGTCGCCCTTATGCAGCTTTTGTCCCGCTATGTGGAGACCAAAAGTGCAAGATCGACGCGATCGGGGGTGGGGGGTGGGGGGTGGGGTGGGGGGGTTAGGAGCCGGAGGTTACGCGGTAGGCGTCGAAGACGCCGTCTACCTTGCGGACGGCGGCGAGCAGGTGGCCCAGGTGTTTGGGGTCGGCCATCTCGAAGCTGAACCGGCTGACCGCCACCCGGTCGCGGGTGGTGGTGACGGTGGCGGAGAGGATGTTGACCCGCTCGTCGGAGAGCACCCGGGTGACGTCGGCGAGCAGCTTGTGCCGGTCGAGTGCCTCCACCTGGATGGCGACCAGGAAGGTCGAGGCGGAGGTGAGCTTCCAGTTCACCTCGACCACCCGCTCGCCCTGGGCGCGCAGGTCCTCGGCGTTGGCGCAGTCGTCGCGGTGCACGCTGACCCCGCCGGAGCGGGTCACGAAGCCGAACACCGAGTCCGGCGGCACCGGGGTGCAGCAGCGGGCCAGTTTGATCCACACGTCGCTGACCCCGCGTACCACCACTCCCGGGTCGTGGCTGGAGGCCCGGCTGCGGGGCGGCCGGGTGGCCACCGCGGTCTCGGCGATGTCCTCGGCCGCGCCCTCCTCGCCGCCGTAGGTGGCCATCAGCTTCTGCACCACCGACTGCGCGGAGACCTGGCTGTCGCCGACCGCCGCGTACAGCGACGCCACGTCGGCCAGGTGCAGATCCCGGGCGATCGCCATCAGGTTGTCGGAGGTGAGCATCCGCTGCAGCGGCATGCCCTGCTTGCGCATCGCCTTGACGATCGCGTCCTTGCCCTCCTCGATCGCCTCCTCGCGACGCTCCTTGTTGAAGTACTGCCGGATCTTCGTCCGCGCCCGGGGGCTCTTGACGAAGCCCAGCCAGTCCTGCGTGGGGCCGGCGGTGTCGGACTTCGAGGTGAAGATCTCGATCACGTCGCCGTTGGACAGCGTCGACTCCAACGGCACCAGCTTGCCGTTGACCCGCGCCCCGATGCACTTGTGCCCCACCTCGGTGTGCACCGCGTACGCGAAGTCCACCGGCGTCGACCCGGTCGGCAACGGGATGACGTCGCCCTTCGGGGTGAAGACGTACACCTCCTGGCTGGACAGGTCGAACCGCAGCGCGTCCAGGAACTCGCTCGGGTCCGCCGCCTCCCGCTGCCAGTCCAGCAGCTGCCGCAGCCAGGTCATCTCGTCGATGTGCGCCGGCGGGCCGACGATCTGGGTGCCCTTCTCCTTGTACTTCCAGTGCGCCGCGATGCCGAACTCCGCCGTACGGTGCATCGCGTACGTGCGGATCTGCATCTCCACCGGCTTACCGGTCGGCCCGATCACCGTGGTGTGCAGCGACTGGTACATGTTGAACTTGGGCATCGCGATGTAGTCCTTGAACCGGCCCGGCACCGGCTGCCAGTTCGCGTGGATGACCCCCAACGCGGCGTAGCAGTCCCGCACCGTGTCGACCAGGATCCGCACACCCACCAGGTCGTAGATGTCGTTGAAGTCCCGACCTCGCACGATCATCTTCTGGTAGATCGAGTAGAGGTGCTTCGGCCGACCCGTGGTCTCCGCCTTGATCTTGGCGGCCTTCAGGTCGGTCTGCACCTTCTGGGTCACCTGCCGCAGCAACGCCTCCCGCTGCGGCTGGTGCTCCCCGATCAGCCGGTTGATCTCCTCGAACCGCTTCGGGAACAACGTCCCGAACGCGAGGTCCTCCAGCTCCCACTTGATCGTGTTCATACCGAGGCGGTGGGCCAGCGGGGCGAGGATCTCCAGCGTCTCCTTCGCCTTCTGCTCCTGCTTGGGGCGGGGCAGGAAGGTCAGCGTACGCATGTTGTGCAGCCGGTCGGCCAGCTTGATCACCAGTACCCGCGGGTCCTTGGCCATCGCCACGACCATCTTGCGGATCGTCTCGGCCTTCGCCGCGTCACCGAGCTTGACCTTGTCCAGCTTGGTGACGCCGTCGACCAGCAGGGCGACCTCGCCGCCGAAGTCCGTGCGCATCTGGTCGAGGGTGTACTCGGTGTCCTCGATGGTGTCGTGCAGCAGCGCGGCGACCAGGGTGGTGGTGTCCATGCCCAGGTTGGCGAGGATGGTCGCCACCGCGAGCGGGTGGGTGATGTACGGGTCACCGGACTTGCGGTACTGGCCGGAGTGCCAGCGTGCCGCCGTGTCGAAGGCGCGCTGCAACAGCCGGGCGTCAGCCTTGGGGTGATTCTCCCGGTGTGACGAGATCAGCGGCTCCAGTACCTCGCTGACCTGCGAAGACTGCCAGGGCGCGTTGAACCGGGCCAGCCGCGCCCGGACCCGGCGCCCAGTGGGGGCGTTGGACAGCCCGAAGCCACTGCTCGGTGCGGAGTCAAGGGCGGTCTCGGCGGGTACGACCTCGGCACCGACGGCCGTACGAGCCACCTCGCCGCTGGGCAGCACCGTGCCGGTTCCGCCGCCCGGCGCCGCAGCGGCGCTGTTGCGATCGGTCACCGAGCCGTCCGCGTCGCCTGTCGGGTGCACCGTGCCCTCCACCGGAGGGGCGACATCGTGGGACACCGGCCTCCTCACCGCTCGCCGGAAGTGAACCGACCGTGCGCCGGCCGGCCTGGTCTCGTGCCGACCGGACGGGTAACCGTCCGCTCAGCAATGGGCAATGCTACCCGCCCCGGAGGTGCCCTGCCGCTCCGCCGGACGGACCGTGCCCACTCCGCCCGGTGGCGGTGTCGTCTCAAACGGTCAACAGGGCATGTACGGGACGCGGAGCCAGCCGCTCCCGCCCCTTGAGGAAGGACAACTCCAGCAGCACGGTGAACCCGGCGACGGTGCCGCCGGCCCGCTCGACCAGATCCAGGGTCGCCGCCGCGGTGCCCCCGGTCGCCAGCACGTCGTCCACCACCAGCACCCGGTGGCCGGCGGTGAAGGCGTCCTGGTGCACCTCCAGCGTGGCCTCGCCGTACTCCAGCGCGTAGGAGGCGGCGTAGGCGGGTCGGGGCAGCTTGCCGGCCTTGCGTACCGGCACCACGCCGACCCCGGTCGCGTACGCGATGGCCGCGGCGACGACGAAGCCGCGCGCCTCGATGCCGACCACGGTGTCGAAGGACTCCCGCCCGTGGTACGCGACGATCCCGTCGATCACGTCCCGGAAGGCGGCGCCGTCGGCGAACAACGGCATGAGGTCCTTGAACATGACGCCAGGCTTGGGGAAGTCGGGCACGTCGAGCACCCGGCTGGCCACCAACCGGGCCACCTCCGGGCCGCTGTCACCCCGTACCCCGCTGCTGTGGGTCTCCGTCACGGCAGTTCCGCTCCCCTTCCACACGACGGCGGCGCCCGGCACGCTGCTCGCACAGCATGCCGGACGCCGCCGGATCAGTTCCTACCGGGTGGCCCCGGTGTCCCTCAGCGTCGCTTTCCGCCGCCCGGACGGTTGCCACCGGGGCGCCCGCCCCGGGCGCCGCCGGACCGCTTGCCCGTGGGCCGGGCACCCACCTTCGGGGCCGCCGCGCCGGCCATGGCCGCGCTGGCCTCCGCCGGCACCGGCTCCTCGTCCCGCTCGGGGTCGGCGGACGGGGCCGCCTTCGCGGTGCTCTCGCTCCGGGTCGCCGCGCCGGCCCGACGCGCCTCCACCCGCTTGTTGTGGGCCTGGATCCGCGGGTCGCGGTTCTTCAGCACCACCAGCAGCGGGGTGGCCAGCAGGATCGAGGTGAGGAACGCCATGCCCATACCGACGAACAGCACCAGACCGAGGTCCTTCAGGGTGCCCGCGCCGAGCAGGCCGGCACCGATGAAGAGGATGCCGCCGACCGGCAGCAGCGCGACCACCGAGGTGTTGACCGAGCGCATCAGGCTCTGGTTGACCGCCAGGTTGGCCGCCTCGCCGTAGGTCTGGTTGTTGTTCGCCGTGATGCCTCTGGAGTTCTCCTGCACCTTGTCGAAGACCACCACCACGTCGTAGAGCGCGAAGCCCAGGATGGTGAGGAACCCGATGATCGTCGACGGGGTCACCTCGAACCCGACGATCGAGTAGATGCCGGCGGTGAGCGCCAGGTTCATCACCAGGGAGAAGATGGCCGCGACCGCCATCTGCCACTCGAAGCGCAGCACCAGGTAGACCGTGACCAGGGCGATGAAGATGACCAGACCGAGCAGGGCCCGGTTGGTCACCTGGCTACCCCAGGCCTCGCTGACCCGGTTGGCGCTGATCTGCTCCGGGGAGAGGCCGAACCGCTCGGCCATGTCGAGCCGGACCGTCTCGGCCTGCTCCGGGTCGAGCTGGGTGGTCCGCAACTCGTAGTACGAGCCGCCGGCTCCACCGACCTGCTGGGCGGTCACCACGTGGGCACCTGCGGTGTTCAGCGACTGAGCTGCGGTGGTCTCCGCATCGTCCATGGTGCCGACGCTGGTGGGAATCTGGAACGAGTTGCCACCGGCGAACTCGATGCCCGGGTTGAACCCCTTGATGAGGACGCTGCCCAGCGCGATCAGCACCAGGACGGCGGCCACGGTGAACCACATCTTGCGCCGGCCGACGATGTTGAGGCCGGCCTCGCCCCGGTAGAGGCGGCTTGCCAGAGTGTTCTCAGCAGCCATCTCAGGCCTCCTTGACACGCGGGTTGCGGGACTGGGCCTGCTCAGACCTGGCCGGCAACACCCGGCCGAGACCACTGACCCGCGGGGACAGGAACGCCCGGCTCCGGGCGAGCATCGTCATCATCGGGTGCCGGAAGAGGAAGACCACGACCAGGTCGAGCACCGTGGCCAGACCGAGGGCGAAGGCGAAGCCCTTGACCGTACCGACCGAGACGACGTAGAGCACCACCGCCGACAGGATGGTGATGGCGTTCGCCGAGATGATCGTCCGGCGGGCCCGGACCCAGGCCCGGGAGACCGCGCTGCGCGGGCTGCGACCCTCGCGGATCTCGTCCTTGAGGCGTTCGAAATAGATGACGAACGAGTCTGCCGCCACACCGAGCGAGACGATGATGCCGGCGATACCGGCGAGGGTGAGCGTGAAGCCGATCTGCCGGCCGAGCACCACCAGGGCGCCGAAGAGCAGCATCGCCGACAGCACCAGGCTCGCGAAGATCACCGTGCCGAGCAGTCGGTAGTAGAAGAACGAGTAGATGATGACCAGCAGCATGCCGACACCGGCCGCGAGCAGGCCGGCCCGCAGGTGGCTGGCGCCCAGGGTGGCGGTGACGTTCTGCGACTCCTGCGCCTCGAAGGTGACCGGCAGGGCGCCGTAGTTCAGGTAGCCGGCCAGCTCGCTGGCCTCGGCGTTGCTGAAGTTGCCGGTGATCTGGGAGTTGCCGGTGAGCACGCCCTGGATCTGCGGCGACGAGATGATCTTGTTGTCCAGCACCACGGCGACCCGGCACTTGCCCTCGTCGCCGAGCGCGGAGGCGTCACACGCCTGGCCCTCGTTGTTGAATGCCTCGCGGGTCAGCCCGGTCCAGTTCTCCTGGCCGTTGCGGGTGAAGTTCAGGCTGACCACCCACTGGCTGGTCTGGTCGCGTACCGCGCTGGCCGAGTCGACGTCGGTGCCGAGCACCTTCGCCACGTCCAGCAGGTTCTTGGCGTAGCCACCCTCACAGGAGACGACCTGCTGCTTCGGGTCGGAGATGGAGGCCGGCGGCCGGTCGTCGAGCTGGACGCAACCGATGGTCGGCACGTTGAACTGCATCTGGGCGGGCAGCACCGCGACCTCGCGGCCGGTCAGCTCGGCGAACGGCTTGAGCTTCTCGGCCAGCGTCGGGTCGGCGGTCAGGTCGGCCGGCGCCTGCAACGCGTTCGCGGCGGCCCAAGCCTCCGCGCCGACCTTCTCCTCGACGGCCTTGCGCTGCTCCTCGATGCCCTGCGGAACCGGCTCCTCGCTCGCGCTCGGCGACGGCGCGGCGCTCGGGCTCTGCGACGGCGTCGGGGTCGGCGCCCCGCCACCCTGCCCGCCCGCCGACGGCGACGCGCTGGCCTCGGCGTTCGGGGTGGGGCTGGCGCTGCCGGTCGGGCTCGGCGTGGGCGTCGGCGCGGCGGAGCCGGTCGGGCTCGGCGCCGGCGACGGGATCGCGCCGCTGCCGTCGGCGATCTTCAGGACCTTGCGGAAGCGCAGCTCGGCGGCGTTACCGATCTCGGTCAGGTCGCGGTTCTCGCCGGGCAGGGAGACGACGATGTTGCGGTCGCCCTCGGTGACCACCTCGGCCTCGGCCACACCGTACGCGTTGACCCGGCTCTCGATGATCTGGCGGGCCTGTTCGAGGTTCGCCGCCGTCGGAGCCCGGCCGTCGAGGGTGTTCGTCGCCTCCAGCGTGAGCCGGGTACCACCGACCAGGTCAAGACCGAGGCGGGGTTCGAGCCGGTCCTTCCAGCCACCGCTGGCACCGCCCGAGAAGAACACCAAAAGATAGAGGACGACGAGGATGCCGCCCAGTACGGCCAACTGCCGTCCCGGGCGCATCTGTCCCTGAGGTGGTGCCACGGCTGTCCTGTCTCCCTGTACGGTCGCGCCGCCGCGGGCGCGACGGCGGGTCGGTCGGTTCTCCGGCCGACGATCTGCCTTCCGACGGCGCCCGGGGCTGACGCCGCCGCCTCGGGTGGTCAACGCGGGCGCGTGGACCGGACCGAACCGGCGCGCCGACGCCCGGCGTCGGCCTTCTATCCAGTTGTTCCACCGCCGCGTCGGCGCTCACCCGCCGGGGACGCGTGCGGGCGATACCCACCCGGTTGCCACCGGCGTACCAGTGGACCGGGTGGGCGCGGTGCTCATTCCTTGACGACGTCGCTTTCCTCGGCCACCGGCTCGGTGGGACGCTCTGCCTTGGTCACCACGCGGGCGATCGCCGGCCGGGCGTAACGGGTCTGCACTCCGGGGGCGACCTCGAGCAGGACGCTGTCGTCCTCGACACCAGAGACCGTGCCGTACAGTCCGCCGATGGTGACCACCTCGTCGCCAACGGAGAGACCGGACTGCATCGACTCGGCCTCGCGGCGGCGCTTCTGCTGGGGGCGGATCATCATGAAGTACATGACGCCGAAGAGCAGCGCGATCATGAGGATCGGCGTGAAGCCGCCCGCTCCGCCGCCTTCTGCTGCGTGAAACACGGTTGTCGACCTTCCCATTGGCCCCAGCTCGGCGCTTGGCGCCGGAGCGGAGGCGGATTTTCACATCCTGTACAGACCGCGGCGAGTCTAGTCGCTGTATCTGGGAACGCCGAATGCGGCACAGATCACGAACAGATCACGGCTCGGCGCTGTCCACCGAAAACAGATCAGGCACGGTCGGCGCTTCGGACGCAAATGTACCATTTGGCGGCGTACGGCCCAGGTGCCGCCAGGCGGCCTCCGTCGCCACCCGGCCCCGTGGCGTACGGGCCAGCAGCCCCGCCCGCACCAGGAACGGCTCGCACACCTCCTCGACCGTGTCCGGCTGCTCCCCCACCGCCACCGCGAGGGTGGACAGGCCGACCGGGCCACCCCGGAACGAGTCGACCAGCGCGCGGAGCACCGCCCGGTCGAGCCGGTCCAGCCCGAGCGCGTCGACGTCGTACACGGTCAGCGCCGCACGGGCGGTCTCGACGCTGACCACACCGTCGGCGCGAACCTCGGCGAAGTCACGCACCCGGCGCAGCAGGCGGTTGGCGATCCGGGGGGTGCCCCGGGACCGGCCGGCGATCTCCGCCGCGCCGTCGTCGGTGATCGGCACCCCGAGAATGCGCGCCGAGCGGTGCAGCAGCGTCTCCAGGTCGGCCGGAGAGTAGAAATCCAGGTGGGCGACGAAACCGAACCGGTCGCGCATCGGGCCGGTCAGCAGACCCGACCGGGTGGTCGCGCCGACCAGGGTGAACGGCTCGACGTCCAGTGGGATGGCGGTGGCGCCCGGGCCCTTGCCGACCACCACGTCGACCCGGAAGTCCTCCATCGCGCTGTAGAGCAGCTCCTCCGCCGGCTTGGCGATGCGGTGGATCTCGTCGATGAACAGCACGTCGCCCTCGGCGAGGCTGGTCAGGATCGCGGCCAGGTCACCGGAGCGCTCGATGGCGGGGCCGCTGGTCACCCGGATCCCCGCGCCCAGCTCGGCGGCGACGATGTTGGCCAGGGTGGTCTTCCCGAGGCCCGGCGGCCCCGACAGCAGGATGTGGTCGGGCGGCGAGCCGCGCCGCATCGCCCCCTGCAACAGCAGGTCGAGCTGGTCGCGGACCCGGTGCTGGGCGATGAACTCGTCCAGCCGCTTCGGGCGGACGCTGACCTCCGCGTCCCGCTCCGCCTCGTTGGCGTACGCCGAGACCAGCCCGCCGTCGGTGCCGGTCACGGGATCCTCTTCATTCGCGACTGCGGGGCTCGCAAACCCGGCTCACTCCTCGCGCTCATCGGGTCCGGCCCAGCAGCCGGATGGCCTGCTTGAGCAGCACCGGCACCGGCGGTGGCGCGCCGTCGACGGACTCCGCGACCGCGGCGACCGCCTGGTCGGCCTGACCCGCCGTCCAGCCGAGCCCGATCAACGCCTGGCGGACCTGCTCCGGCCAGGCGCCACCGGTGACCCCGGCCGCGCCGTCGGCGCCGACGGCGACCGGGCCGATCCGGTCACGCAGCTCCAGCACCAGCCGCTCGGCACCCTTCTTGCCGATGCCGGGTACCCGGGTCAACGCCGCGGTGTCGGCGTTGGCGATCGCCTTGCGTACCGCGTCGGGGGTGTGCACGGCGAGCACCGCCTGGGCCAGGCGTGGCCCGACCCCGCTCGCGGTCTGCAACAGCTCGAACAGTGACTTCGCGTCGTCGTCGGCGAAGCCGTAGAGGGTGAGCGAGTCCTCCCGGACGACCAGGCTGGTGGCCAGCCGGGCCGGCTGACCGATCCGCAGGTCGGCGATGGTGCCGGGGGCACACTGCACGGCCAGGCCCACCCCGCCGACCTCGATCACCGCATGGTCCGGGCCGGTGGCGGTCACCACGCCACGCACACTGGCGATCATCTCGCTCCTCCTCGTCTCACCCGGTCCGCGGCGGCGGCCAGCTTCGAACGCGTACCACCACGCCAGACGTGGCAGATGGCCAGCGCGAGGGCGTCCGCGGCGTCGGCCGGACGCGGCGGCTCGGACAGCCGCAGCAGCCGGGTGACCATCGCGGTCATCTGCGCCTTGTCCGCCTGGCCGGAACCGGTCACCGCCGCCTTCACCTCGCTCGGGGTGTACGTCTGCACGGGCAGCCCGGCACGGGCCCCGGCGAGCACGGCGATCCCGCTGGCCTGGGCGGTGCCCATCACCGTACGCACGTTGTGCTGGCTGAACACCCGCTCCACGGCCACGCTGTCCGGCCGGTGCTCGGCGACCAGCTCGGTGAGCGAGCGGTCCAGGTGCAGCAGGCGGGCCGGCAGCTCGTCGGCCGGGTCGGTGTAGACCACGTAGTAGGCGACCAGCGTGCAGGGACGCCCAGGCACCCCCTCGACCACGCCGACGCCGCACCGGGTCAGCCCTGGGTCGACGCCGAGCACCCGCACGCCTCCCCCTCCCAGCCACGAGCAGTACGTGTGTTCGACACCCTACCGATGCCGCCGTACGGCCGCGCCCGGGGACACGCCCGGCGGGGCGGCATCGCTCCCACGCCGGCTGACGTCAACGGCGACAGGATGTCGCCCGCGACCACACCATCGCGCAGGAGTATGTGCCGCGACGCCATGTGCGCCCGTCCACACAGCTCGTAGTTTCATGCGCCATGACGGCAGAACCCGTGGCGGTCCCCCACGTCGTGAACGTCGACCTCGCTGGCCGCACCGCGCTGGTGACCGGTGGCGGCAGCGGCATCGGCCGGGCCTGCGCCCTACGGTTGGCCGCGGCCGGCGCCACCGTACTGGTGGTCGACCGCAACGTCGAGTCGGCCAAGCTGGTGGCCGCCGAGGCCGGCGGCCACGCCATCGGGGTGGATCTTGCCGACGTCGCCGCGGTGGACCGGCTCGACGCCGACGTGGACATCGTGGTCAACAACGCCGGCCTGCAGCACGTCGCCCCGGTCCAGGAGTTCCCCGTCGAACGCTTCGAGTACATCCAGCGGGTCATGGTGGAGGCGCCGTTCCTGCTGATCCGGCGGGCGTTGCCGCACATGTACGCGCGCCGTTGGGGCCGGATCGTCAACATCTCCTCGGTGCACGGGCTACGCGCCTCGCCCTACAAGGCGGCGTACGTCGCGGCGAAACACGCGCTGGAAGGGCTCTCCAAGGTGGTGGCCCTGGAGGGCGCGGCGCACGGCGTCACCGCCAACTGCATCAACCCGGCGTACGTGCGCACCGCTCTGGTGGAGAGCCAGATCGCCGACCAGGCGGCCACCCACGGCATCCCCGAGAGCGAGGTGATCGAGAAGATCATGCTGGTCCGGGCGGCCGTCAAACGCCTCATCGAGCCGGACGAGGTGGCCGAACTGATGGCCTACCTCTGCTCACCACCGGCGGCCTTCCTCACCGGCGCCTCGATCGCGCTCGACGGGGGCTGGACGGCGAACTAGTGGCACCCCGCACAATGTCGGTCATGTCGTCGCCGGTGGAGTTCCTGGAACTACTCGCCCGGGAAGCCGCCGCGGTCGAGTTCGAGGGGCCACTGGTCGCCGCCCGCTCGGCCGGGCTCCCGGCCGACCGGATCGCCGAGATCGAACAGGCCAAGACCGTCGCGCTGCGGGTCCGCGCGCTGCTGGAGCGCCGCCGCCGCCGGGAGAGCGAACTCTCCGGCCTGTACGACACGGTCAGCGACCTGGCCGGGCTGCGTGACCTGGACGACGTACTGCGGGCGATCGTGCACCGGGCCCGGCACCTGCTCGGCGCCGACGTCGCCTACATGACGCTCAACGACGCCGAGCGCGGCGACACCTACATGCGGGTCACCGACGGCTCGGTCTCGGCCCGGTTCCAGCGACTGCGGCTGCCGATGGGTGCCGGACTGGGTGGCCTGGTGGCCCAGTCGGGCGCCCCGTACGTGACCGCGAACTACCCGCAGGACGACCGGTTCCACCACACCCGGGAGATCGACGCCGGGGTGGGCGAGGAGGGGCTGGTGGCCATCCTCGGGGTGCCGCTACGGCTCGGCTCCACCAGCATCGGCGTGCTCTACGCGGCGAACCGTTCGGCCCGGCCGTTCGCCCGTGAGGAGGTGGCGCTGCTGCTCTCGCTGGCCGCGCACGCCGCGGTGGCGATCGACACCGCGCGGCTGCTGGCCGAGACCCGGGCGGCGTTGGCGGAACTGTCGGCGGCCAACACCACCATCCGGGCGCACAGCACCTCGGTCGAGCGCGCGGCGTCGGCCCACGACCGGATGACCGCGCTGGTGCTGCGCGGCGGCGGGGTGGAGGACGTGACGGCGGCGGTCACCGAGGTGCTGGGTGGGGCGCTGCTGGCACTGGACACCGAGGGCCGGCTACTGGCCCGGGTCGGCGAGATCGACGAGCCGGACCGGGCCGACATCGTCGAGGCGGTGGCCGCGTCCCGGACCGAGGGACGCAGCGTACGCCGGGGTGAGTTGTGGTACGCCGCCGTGGTGGCCGGGGCGGAGAACCTGGGCGCGCTGGTGCTGCACCCCGAGGGGGAACTGGCCGACGCCGATCAGCGAATCCTGGAGCGGGCCGCGCTGGTGACGGCGTTGTTGCTGCTGTTCCGGCGGACCGTCGCCGAGGCGGAGGGCCGGGTCCGGGGCGAACTGCTCGACGATCTGATCGCCCGGCCGTTGCGGGACACCGAGGCGCTGCGCAGCCGCGCCCGCCGCCTCGGCGTGGACCTGGACGCCCCACACGTACTGGTGGCGGTCGGCGACGACGCGATCGCGGCCACCGGCTCGGCCCGTCAGCGGGTGCTCTCCTGGGCCACCACGTACGCCTCGACCCGGGGCGGGCTGGCAGCGGCGCGCGACGGGCGGGTGGTGCTGATGCTGCCCGGCCAGGAGGCCGGTGGCAGCGCCCGGGCGGTGGCGCGGGATCTGTCCCGGGTCACCGGACGGCCGGTGACCGCCGGGGCGAGCGGCCCGTGTACCGGGCCGACGTCGCTGGCCACCGCCTTCCAGGAGGCCGACCGCTGCCTGACCGCGCTGGGTGCCCTGGGCCGCGCCGGGCAGGGCGCGAGCACGGCCGAGCTGGGCTTCGTCGGGCTGCTGCTGGGCACGGTCTCCGGCGGCGGCGACACGGACGTGAGCCGGTTTCTCGCCACCACCATCGGCCCGGTCGTCGACTACGACGCCCGCCGGGGCACCGCCCTGGTGCGCACCCTGGAGGCATACTTCGGGGTGGGTGGCAGCCTGGCTCGGGCCGCCGAGTTGCTGCACGTACACGTCAACACGGTGACCCAGCGGCTGGAGCGGGTCGGGCAGCTGCTCGACGCGGACTGGCAGAAGCCCGAGCGGGCCCTGGAGGTGCAGCTGGCCCTGCGGCTGCACCGCCTGCGTACCCCCGCCGACTGAGCCGCCCCGACGGAGACCGGGCCGGTCAGCCCCACCAGAACAGCGAGCCGAGCACCGTGTAGAGGGCGACCAGCGCCAGCCCTTCGAGGTGGTTCACCGTGCCGTCGATGGTCACGAAGACGACCAGCAGCGCCGCGACGATGACCGCGACGATCTGCAACGGCGGGAAGATCAGGGTGAACTCCCCGGCGCCGAGCAGCGGGGCGATGAGGGTCAGTACCGGGGCGAGCATCAGCGCGACCTGGAGGGCGCCCTCCATGGTGATGGCGGTCGCGGTGTCGGCGTCGCCCCGGAGACTGAGCTGGACCGCCGGGACGAGTTGCGACAGGTTGCCGACGGTGGCCACCAGGAACAGACCGACGAAGGCGGCATTGAGGTTCATCGCCTCGGTCGCCGGCAACAGGGCGTCCATCAGCCAGTCCGCTTCGAAGGCGATGAGCAGCCCGGCCGCGCCGACCACGAGGAGCACCCGCGGCAGCGGCCAGGTGCCCACCTTGGCCTCACCCGCACCGTTGTGCACCGGCGGGGGCGCGTCGGCGTTCTTGCCGAGCCGGAACGGCAGGGCCACCACGAAGACGACCAGCAGGGCGATCGCCACCACGTAGGAGACGGCGTTGGTGTGCTGGGCGGCGGGGGTGCCGAGGTTGACCGCGATCGCCGGGGTGATGAGCGTGGCCATCAGGAGCACCAGCATCACCCGGGTGACCTTGGCGTGCCGACCGTCGATGGTCATCGTCCCGTTGCGCAGCCCGCCGGTCAGGTACGCCAGCCCGTTGCCGAGCAGCAGCAGGTTGAGCACCGATCCGATCAACGCCGCCTGCACCACGGTGATCAGACCGGCGCGCAGGGCGAAGATGCAGATGATGAGCTCGGGCAGGTTGCCGACCACTGCCTGGAAGGTGCCGATGGCGGCCGGGCGCATCCGGCCGCCGAGTTGGTCCAGCGCCCGGCCGAGCACGGCGGAGGCGAGGGTGATCGCGGCCAACGTGCCGAAGAAGCGCAGCACCGGCGGCGCACCGGTGAAGTGGGCGACGGCGGCGAGCAGCGCGGCGACGACGGTGAGGCACCACAACAGCACGTCGACCATGCGGCCGATGTCGCGGCGCCAGCGGGTCGCCTCGGACACCAGGGCCAGCATGATCAATAGCCTATGTCGGGACCCGCGTCACGCCAAGATCCCCGACCGGGAGACCACCGCCGGCCCCGCGCGACGCCGACGCGGCACCATCGGCCCGCGCCGCCCGCCCTCGGGCTGCGCGGGGCAGGCCAATCGGCGCGTCAGTGCGCGTGGCGCGGACCGCGCCGGGTGGTCAGTGCTCGCCGTAGTGCTGCCGGGTCTCCCTGATCGCCTCCTCGGCCGCGGCGCGCTCCTGCACCGTGACGCCCCGCTTGGCGGCCATCCGCGCCCGCAGCAACTCCACCACGATCGGCAGCACCGAGATCACCACGATGGCGATCAGGATGTACTCGATGTTCGTCTTGACGAACGGGATCTGGCCGAGGAAGTAGCCCAGCACGGTCACGCCGGTGCCCCAGAGGATGCCGCCGACGACGTTGTAGATGACGAAGGTGCGGTAGTTCATCCGGCTCACCCCCGCCACGATCGGGGTGAACGTCCGGACGATCGGCACGAACCGGGCCAGCACGATGGACCGGGCGCCGTATTTCTCGAAGAAGTCGTGTGCCTTGAGCAGGTTCTCCTGCTTGAACAGCCGCGAGTTCGGCCGCCGGAACAGCGCCGGGCCGACCTTGCGGCCGAACAGGTAGCCGACCTGGTCACCGGCGATCGCGGCGATGGTGATGAGCAGGCACACCAGCCACAGCGGGTACTTGAGGTACTGGCCGTCGGCGACGAGCAGCCCGGTGGTGAACAGCAGCGAGTCACCCGGCAGGAAGAACCCGATCAGCAGCCCGGACTCGGCGAAGACGATCACCAGGATGCCGATCAACCCGAACGTGGAGATCAGCCACTCAGGATCGAGCCAGTCCGGCCCGAGAGCCAGGGTGGTAGTGATGGGCGTCGACACAGGGACCTCCGATGACCGCGGCAATTGTCCCGACTACCGCGGGACGCCCGTAGTCTAGGCGGTGTCCAGGAGCGTTGGCGGTGTCGCGGCGAGGTTCACGCCGACCCAGATCGGCCCGGCGCCCGACATCGGCCCACGTCGATCCCGACGCCTCCGCCTGCCCCGGCCGCGCGCCCGTCGGCAACCGGGGCGCGGGAGTTGCGCCTCAGCCGGCGCGGATGCCGGTCAGCACCTGGTCGACGACCCGCGCGGGGAGCGTCGTCACGTCCAGGTCGGGGTTCCAGTTCATCACCCGCTGGATGAGCATCGGGCCGGTGAGCATCGCCATGGTCACCTCGATGTCGAGGTCGGCGCGGAGTTCGCCGTCGCGGATGCCGCGCCGCAGCACCTCGCGCAGCACCGCCCGGCGGGGCTCGACGATGCTCTGGTAGAGCGCGTAGTGCTCGGGATTGCGTTTCACCTCGGGCACCAGGCAGGGCATGATCTTCGCCGCCCGGGGGTCGACGTTGTGCCCGATCGCGCCGACCAGCGTGATCAGGTCCTCTCGGACCGACCGGCCGGCCGGCTGCGGCGGACTGCCCTTGAGGGTACGCAGCGCGTCGTGCAACAGCGCGTCCTTGCCCGGCCAGCGACGGTAGATGGTGGCCTTGCCGACCCCGGCCCGCGCGGCGATCGCCTCCACCGAGATCGCCTCGATCGTGCTGCCCTCGGCGAGGAGGTCCAGCGTGGCCTCGATGATCGCTTCGGCCGCGCGGACGCTCCGCGGCCGACCGGGCGGCCGGGGAGCCTCTGCCGTGCTAGTCATGCCCGCATTGTCCCCGACGTTATGCGGCACCGGCCATCTCGGGTTCACCGACCACTGGCGGCACGGCGGAGTCGCGCCGTCCGGGCATCCAGCGCAGCGCCACCAGGACGCCGCCCGCGGCGACCAGCGCGGCCAGCGCCGCCGACCAGTGCATCGCCGAGACGAAGGCGTCGTTGGCCGCCGCGATCAGCTGCGGCGCCGCCGGCCCGAGCTGCCCGGCGGTGGCGTACGCACCGGAGATCGACTCACCGGCCGCCTCGCGGGCTCCCGGTGGCAGGTCGGCCAGGGCCGGGTCGATGCCGTTGCGGTAGCCCGCGGCCAGCACCGAACCGAGCACCGCCACGCCGAGTGCGGCGGCGACCTGCCGGATGGTGTTGCTGACCGCCGAGCCGACGCCGGCCTTCTCCCGGGGCAGCGCCGACATGATCGACTCGGTGGCCGGCGGCATGATGTTGGCCATCCCGGCGCCCTGCAGGAAGAAGCAGACCAGCACCACCCAGACGGGTGTGACCGCGTCGACGAAGGCGAACGCGCCGAGCCCCACGGCGGTCAGTCCCAGCCCCACCATCGATACCGCGCGGGCACCGTACCGGCGCACCATGGTGGCGCTGCGCGGGGCGAAGACCAGTTGGGCGACGGCGAAGGGCAGGAAGAGCAGGCCGGTCTCCAGCGGGCTGTAGCCGCGCACCAGTTGCAGGTAGAACGAGCTGAAGAACATCACGCCCATGGCGGCGAAGAAGACCAGCCCGATCATCGCCACCGGCGCGGCGAAGTGCGGCAGCCGGAACAGCCGTACGTCCAGTGACGGGTGGCTGCTGCGCCGCTCGTAGGCCACGAACCAGGCCAGCACCCCGAGTCCGCCGACGACGGCGACCCAGACCAGCGGCCGACCGAAGCCGTGTTCGCCACCGTCGATGATGCCGTAGGTCAGGGTGACCAGACCGACCACCGAGAGCAGTACGCCGAACGCGTCGATCCGACCCGGGGCCGGATCCCGCGACTCGGGCACCAGCAGCGCCACCAGGACCACGCCGAGCGCGACGACCGGCACGTTGATCAGGAAGACCGAGCCCCACCAGTAGTGCTCCAGCAGCAGGCCACCGAGGACCGGGCCGATCGCCACCGCCAACCCGACCGCGCCGGCCCAGATCCCGATGGCCCGCCCCCGTTCACGCGGGTCGAAGACGTTGGAGATGATCGACAGGGTGGCCGGCATGATGGCCGCGCCGCCGACCCCCATCAGCGCGCGGGCCGCGATCAGCTGGCCGGGGCTCTGCGCGTACGCGGAGACCAGCGACGCCAGGCCGAACAGCACCAGGCCGATGAGCAGCATGCGCCGCCGGCCGGCGCGGTCACCGAGCACGCCGAAGGTGAACAGCAGCCCGGCGAAGACCAGCGTGTAGGAGTTGATCGACCATTCCAGTTCGCCCTGGCTGGCCCCGAGACCGTGCACCGGGTCGGCGAGCGTACGCAGCGCGACGTTGAGAATGGTGTTGTCGAGGACGACCACGAGCAGGCTGATCACCAGCACCCCGAGGATCGCCCACCTCCTCGGGTGTCCGGTGTTCTCGTTCGGCGGCATCTCCGCGCACCCCCCGGCGTTTCGATACGGTCCCGTCCGTAATCGAATCTGAGCGTAGGCCCGGCATTAACGATACGGAACTGTTTCGTATCGTCTGTGATCCCGGTCACCGCCAGCGGGGGTTCGGCGCGAGGCGAGTCGCCCCCGCTGGGCGTGTCTGCCGGTGTGCCCGTCTGGGGTCGATGTCCGCTATGCGGCGCAGGTCGGTGGGGCGTGGACGGAATCTTCGGCAGGTGGGTGGCGTTGTAACCGGGTGGCTGACGAAGGCAGACCGCCCGCGACGGTGATCCGCTGACGGAGCCGGGCTGCCCCACGCGACGGGCTGACGGAGCCGGGGCCGCCCCGCGACGGTGTCCTTCGCACGGCCGAGGACGAGCCACCGCGCCGGAGACGCCCCCTGGCGGTCCCCGGAATGCGCCGCCCCGCCCGGTCGTTATACCTGGACCCGGCGCCGCGACGAGCGCCTTGGTGCCTCGCGGATCCGATCCGGCCACCTCCCGCGCCGCGCCTCGTGAACCCGGGCGAATCCCCTGATCTTCTTCGCGCCACCCCGGCGCGTACCTGCGCGCCCTCTCCCCCGACCGGGCGCGCCACCTCACCCCCGAATGGAGCTTGATCATGAACACCATGCTGCGTAAGAGCGTGCTCGCCATCGCCGGTCTGACCGTCGCCGGTGGCCTCGCCGCCGGCCCGCTGAACCACACCACCACCGATCCGGCACCGGTCAACCCCATCGCCGCCGC
>NZ_SJJR01000014.1 GCF_004331455.1 Micromonospora zingiberis | reverse complement strand
CGACAACCGCTCCACCAACAGCAACCCCACACCCTCAGCCCAACCAGTCCCCGCCGCACCCGCCCCAAACGACCGACACCGACCATCCACCGACAAACCACGCTGACGCGAAAACTCCACAAACGCGACCGGCGACGCCATCACCGTCACCCCGCCGACCAGCGCGGCCGAGCATTCGCCACGGCGCAGCGCACTCACCGCCAGGTGCAGGGCGACCAGCGACGACGAACACGCGGTGTCGACGGTCAGCGTCGGGCCCTCCAACCCGAACACGTACGCCAGGCGGCCGGAGGCGACGCTGCCCGCGCTGCCGCTGAACAGATAGCCCTCGGCCTCGCCGGGCAGTCGCGGCCGGGCGCCGTAGTCGTGGTACATGCTGCCGAGGAAGACGCCGGTGTCGGTGCCGCGCAACGACTCCGGGTCGATGCCGGCGTGTTCCGCGGTCTCCCACGCCACCTCCAGCAGCAACCGCTGCTGCGGGTCGATCGCCTCGGCCTCCCGGGGCGAGATGCCGAAGAAGTCCGCGTCGAACCGGTCGGCGTCGTACAGGAAGCCGCCCTCACCCGCGTACGACTTGCCCACCGCTTCGGGGTCCGGGTCGACCAGGTCGGCCGGCCAGCCCCGGTTTTGCGGGAACGGGCCGACCGCGTCGCGCTCGGCCAGCACCAGGTCCCACAGTTCGTCGGGTGAGGTGACGCCGCCCGGGTAGCGGCAGCCCATGCCGACGACCGCGATCGGTTCCCGATCCTGGTCCTCGGCGGCGCGCAGCCGGGCCCGCAGGTCCTGCGAGTCGGCGATGGCCCGCTTGAGGTACTCGCGCAGCTTCTGCTCGTCGGCCACGGTCGTCTCCCGCTCAGTCGAGGTCGTCGACCAGCGCGAACAGCGCTTCGTCACTGGCCGTGTCGAGGTCAACGGCGGCCGGGGATTCCGGCGCCGCCAGGGTGAGCAGCTGTCGCAGCCGGTCGGCGACCATTGCGTCGCCGGGTCCGCTGTCGCGCAGCAGGGCCTCCAGCCGGTCGAGTTCGGCGTGCACGCCGTCGTCCGGCGGACTGTCGGTCAGCAGGTCGTCCAGGTAGCGGACCAGCGCTGCCGGGGTGGGGTGGTCGAACGCCAGCGTCGCCGGCAGCCGGTGCCCGGTGGCCGTGCCGAGCCGGTTACGCAGCTCGACCGCGGTGAGCGAGTCGAATCCGAGGTCGGTCAGGGCGCGGTCCAGGTCGATGCCGTCCGGGTCGGTGCGGCCGAGCACACCGGCGACCTGTGCCCGTACCAGACCGGTAAGCAGGTCGCGGCGTTGTTCCGGGGAGCGGCCGGCCAGTTGTGCGGCGAGGGTGGGCCGGTCGGCGGCGACGGCCGCGGAGGCCACCGGCAGGGCGGGCGCGGCCAGGTCGCGCAGCACGGCTGGCGGGTCGGTGAGGCGGCGTACGTCGAAGCGGGTGACCGCGAACGCCGGGCCGCCGTCGGTGAGGGCGGCGTCGAACAGCCGCATCGCCTCCTCGCCGGCCAGTGGCCGCAGTCCCAGCCGGGCCACCCGCTGCCGGTCGGTGTCGGACAGGTGCCCGGACAGGGCGCTGGTCTGTGCCCACAGTCCCCAGGCAAGGGAGACGGCGGGCAGGCCGGCGGCGCGGCGGTGCTGCGCCAGCGCGTCGAGGAAGGCGTTGGCGGCGGCGTAGTTGCCCTGCCCGGCGGTGCCGAGGGTGCCGGCGACCGAGGAGTACAGCAGGAACAGCGCCGGTGGTCGGTCGGCGGTCAGCTCGTGCAGGTGCCAGGCGGCGTCCACCTTGGGCGCCAGCACCTGGTCGAGGTCGTCGCCGGTGAGTGCGGTGACGGTGCGGTCGCGGGTGGTGCCGGCCACGTGGGCAACCGCGGCGGGTGGCCGGTCGAGGCCGTCGAGCACGGCGGCGAGGGCGGCACGGTCGCTGACGTCGCAGGCGAGGGTGCGTACGGTGGCGCCGAGACCGGTCAGTTCCACCGCGAGCCGGTCGGCGTCGGGGGCGGCCGGTCCGCGCCGGCTGAGCAGCACCAGGTCGGTGGCGCCGTACGCGGTGACCAGGTGTCGGGCCAGAACCGCGCCGAGCGTGCCGGTGGCCCCGGTGACGAGCACCGGCCCGGTGGACAGGTCCGGCCGCGTTTCGGTGCCGGCCCGGGTGACCGGGGCCAGGCGGGGTGTCAGCAGCCGGCCGGCGCGGATCGCCGCCTGCGCTTCGGTGGTGGCGGCGACCTCGGCGAGGACGGCCCAGGAGGCGTCGGTGCCGTCCACGTCGACCAGCCGGAACCGGCCCGGCTGTTCGGCCTGCGCGGAACGGACGAGGCCCCACAGCGCGGCCTGGACCGGGTCGGGGTCGGCGTCGTCGGTGGTGGCGACCGCGTGCCGGGTCACCAGCACCAGTTCGGTGCCGGTGTCGTCGGCCAGCCAGCGGCGCAGCAGATCGAGGGTGCCGGTCAGACTCTGCCGCGCGCGTTGCGGTGCGGCTGCGGCCGGGTCGCCGTCGGGTGCGGCCACGAACACCACGGCTGTGGCGGGCAGGTCGCCGACCGTGGCGTAGCTGGGCAGCCCGGTGGTGTCCGGCAGTCCGACCGTGGCCGCCTTCACCGCCGCGCCGTGGGGTGTGGGCAGGGGACGCCAGGTGAGCCGGTGCAGCCCGTCCGGGACGGCGGCCGGGCCGGCGGTGCGGGGCAGCAGCCGCAGCCGGTCCACGGTGAGTACCGCGACGCCGGCCGGGTCGGTGGCGGTCAGCGACACCACGGTGCCGTCCTCGCCGGTGTCGTGGACGGTGAGGGCGACCCGCAGGGTGGACGCGCCGGTGGCGTGCAGCCGTACCCCGGTGAACGCGAACGGCAGCACCTCGGCGCCGACCTCGTCCGGCGCTGCGGCCACCAGGGGCAGCAGTGGGTGCAGCGCGGCGTCGAGGAGCGCCGGGTGCAGGGCGTAGCCGGCGGCCTCGGGTAGCTGGTCCTCGGCCAGGGTGACCTCGGCGAACCGTTCGCCGGGGCGGCGCCACACCCGGGTCATCCGCCGGAACGCCGGCCCGTAGTGGTAGCCGAGGCCGGCCAGCCGGTCGTAGACGTCGTCGAGGGCGACGGGTTCGGCGTCCGTCGGCGGCCATGGGCCCGGCGGCGGGGCGGGTGCCGCTGCGGGGGTGAGCAGGCCGTCGGCGTGCCGGGTCCACGGGTGTCCGGCGGGGGCGTCGGCCGGTCGGGCGTGCACGGCGGCCGTACGGCTGCCGTCGTCGGCTGGGGCGCCGACCACCACCTGCACGGCGACCGGTTCGCGCCCGTCGAACGGCAGCGGGGTGGTCAGGGTCAGCTCGGCCAACTGGTGGCAGCCGACCTGTGCGCCGGCCCGCAGCACCAGGTCGGTCAGCGCGCTGCCGGGCACCAGCGGGACGCCGCCGGGGCGGTGCTCGGCCAGCCAGCTGCCGCTGGCGGCGTCGAGCCGGCCGGTGAGCACGGCGGTGTCCGAGCCGGCCACGTCGACGGCCGCGCCGAGCAGCGGATGGGCGGTGTCGTGCTGCCCGGCTGCGGTCGGCCCGGCGCCGCGGGCGTCGAGCCAGTAGCGGCGGCGCTGGAAACGGTAGGTGGGCAGCGGCACCGGGCGGGCGTGGGGGTGCACCTGGTCCCAGTTCACCGGCAGTCCCCGCCCGTGCAGCAGGGCGAGCGCGGTGAGCATGGTTTCCGGTTCGTCCCGGCCGGCCCGCAGCACCGGGACGACGAGGCCGGGCAGGTCGCCCAGCGTGGCTGCGGCTAGTCCGTTCAGCACCGCGTCGGGGCCGATCTCGACCAGGTCGGTGACGCCGGTGCGGTGCAGGGTGCGGACCGCGTCGGCGAAACGCACCGGCTGCCGTACGTGCCGTACCCAGTAGTCGACGCTGCCGAGTTCGCTGGCGGTGGCCGGGTCGCCGGTGGTGTCGGAGATGACGGTCAGCGTGGGTTCGCGGAAGGTGATTGCGTCGATCGTCCGGCGGAACCGGTCCAGCACGTCGTCCATGTGGTGGGAGTGGAAGGCGTGGCTGACCGGCAGTGCGGTGGCCCGCCGGCCGTGGGAGCGCCAGTGACCGACGGCGTCCTGGGCGGCTGCACGGTCCCCGGCGACGACGATGGACCGGGGGGCGTTGACCGCGGCCACGGTCAGGTCGGTGCGGCCGGCCAACCAGTCGCGGACCTCGTCCTCGGTGGCGTCCAGTGCGACCATCCCGCCGTCGTCGCGGGCGGCCTGCATGGCGTGGCCACGGGCGGCGATCAGCCGGGCCGCGTCGGCCAGGTCGAACACGCCGGCGACGTGCGCGGCGGTGACGCCGCCGACGGAGTGGCCGAGGACGGTGTCCGGTCGTACCCCGCAGGCCTCCATGTGCCGGTAGAGGGCGACCTCGGTGGCGAACAGGGCGGCCTGGGTGAACACGGTCTGGCCGAGCAGGGCCGCGTCGGCGCTGTCGGGGTCGGCGAACAGGATGTCGCGCAGTGGCCGGTCGAGGCGCCCGTCCAGGTGCGCGCAGACGTCGTCGAGGGCGTGGCGGTACGCCGCCGACCGGTCGTACAGGGTGCGGCCCATGCCGGTGCGCTGGCTGCCCTGCCCGGTGAACAGGAACGCGAGCCGGCCACGCGGACCGGTGGGGCCGTGGGTCAGGCCGGCTGCGGATCCGCCGGTCGCCAGGGCGTCGAGGGCGGCGGCGCGGGTGTCCGGGTCGGTGGCGGTGACCACGGCCCAGCGGTCCAGGACGGTGCGGCGGGTCAGGGCGCGGGCGATCCCGGTCGGGTCCGGGGGTTCGGGGCCGGTGACCAGGTCGTGCAGTGCGCGGGCCTGGCCGCGCAGGGCGGCGGGGTGGTGCCCGGACACCACCCAGGCGACCGGGGTGCCCGGTTCCGGTTCGGCGGCCGGTTCGGGTGCGGTGGATGCCGGGGCCTGTTCGAGGATGACGTGGGCGTTGGTGCCGCTGATGCCGAACGACGACACGGCGGCGCGGCGGGGACGGCCGGTGTCCGGCCAGTCCTGCCGGGTGGACAGCAGGCGGACGGCGCCGGAGTCCCAGTCGACCATTGGCGACGGCTCATCACAATGCAACGAACGCGGCGCCACCCCAGCCCGCATCGCCTGCACCATCTTGATCACACCACCAACCCCCGCCGCCGCCTGCGCATGACCAATATTCGACTTCAACGACCCCAACAACACCGGCCCACCAGCAGTACGGGCGCCGTAGGTGGCCAACACCGCCTGCGCCTCGATCGGATCACCCAACGACGTACCCGTACCATGCGCCTCCACCACATCCACATCAGACAGAGACAAACCAGCAACACCCAACGCAGCACGAATCACCCGCTCCTGGGCGGGGCCGTTGGGGGCGGTCATGCCGTTGGAGGCGCCGTCGGAGTTGACCGCGCTTCCGCGGACCACGGCGAGGATCTGGTGGCCCTTCGCCTGGGCCACCGAGAGCCGCTCGACCAGCAGCAGACCCACGCCCTCGGCCCAGCCGGTGCCGGCGGCATCGGCGGCGAAGGATCGGCACCGGCCGTCCGGGGCCAGGCCGCGTTGGCGGGAGAACTCCACGAATGCCGTCGGCGACGCCATCACCGTCACCCCGCCGACCAGGGCGGCCGAGCATTCGCCACGGCGCAGCGCACTGACCGCCAGGTGCAGGGCGACCAGCGACGACGAGCAGGCGGTGTCGACGGTCAGCGTCGGGCCGTTGAGGCCGTACACGTAGGCGAGGCGGCCGGAGACCGCGCTGGCGGTGTTGCCGACCAGCAGGTAGCCCTCCAGGTCGGCGGGTGGGCGGGCGGCCCGGGCGGCATAGTCGTGGTACATGACGCCGGTGAAAACGCCGGTGTCGCTACCCCGCAACGACCGCGGATCGATCCCCGCATGCTCGAACGTCTCCCACGCCACCTCCAACAACAACCGCTGCTGCGGATCAGTAGCCAACGCCTCCCGCGGCGACATCCCGAAAAACTCCGCATCAAACCGATCCGCCTCATACAAAAAACCACCCTCACCGCAATACGAACGACCCACCGCCCCCGGATCCGGATCAACCAAATCCGCCGGCCAACCCCGATTCCCCGGAAACGGACCCACCGCATCCCGCTCCCCCAACACCAACTCCCACAACCCATCCGCCGACACCACCCCACCCGGAAAACGACAACCCATACCAACAATCACCACCGGATCACCGTCGACAACCACGATCGGAGCCGGGGCCGACTCGGCGGGCCGGCCGCCGACAGTTCCGGCCAGGTACTCGGCGACAGCAGTCGGGGTCGGGTGGTCGAACACCAGCGTGGCCGGCAGCGGCAGGCCGGTGACGCCGGAGAGGCGGTTACGCAGGTCCACCCCGGTCAGCGAGTCGAACCCGGCGTCGCGGAACGGCACCTCGGGCGCCACGCCGGCCGGACTGTCGTGGCCGAGTACGGCGGCGACAGCCTTCCGGACGGTGTCCAGCGCGTACGCGTGCCGGTCCGGCTCGTCCAGCCCGGCCGCATGCGTCGCCCAGTCGCCGGCCGGGATCGCCGCTACCCGGCGTGGGCGGGTCGGCGCCAGCGCACGCAGGGGTGCCGGTAGCGGATCGTCGGTGCGCAGCCGGGCCGGTTCCAGGGCCACCGGCACGAGAACCGGTTCGGGTGAGCGCAGCGCCCGGTCGAACAGGGCGAGGCCGTGCTCGGGGGTGAGCGGGTCGATGCCGAGCCGGGCCCAGCGGGCGATGTCGGTGTCGCGCAGCGCCGCGCCCATCCCGGTGGTGGTGTCCCACAGGCCCCAGGCCAGTGCGGTGGCGGGCAGCCCGGCGGCGTGCCGGTGCATGGCCAGCGCGTCGAGGGCGCAGTTGGCCGCCGCGTAGCCGGCCTGCCCGGCCGTGCCCAGTACCCCGGCGATCGAGGAGAACAGCACGAACGCGGTCAGCGGCCGGTCGGCGGTCAGGTCGTGCAGGTGCCGGGCGCCGTCCGCCTTGACCCGCCACACCCGGTCCAGCTGCTCGTCGGTGAGAGCGGCCACGGTGGCGTCATCCACCACCCCGGCCGCGTGCACGACCGCGGTGAGCGGGTGTGCGGCCGGGACGGCGGCCAGCACGGCGGCGACGGCGTCGCGGTCGGTGACGTCGGCGGCTACCACGTGGACCTCGGCACCGGCTTCGCGCAGCGCGACGGTGGTCGCGGTGGCCTCGGGGGCGTCCGGGCCGCGCCGGCTGACCAGGACGAGGTGGCGCACCCCGTACGTGGTGACCAGGTGCTCGGCGACCAGCCGGCCCAGCCCGCCGGTGCCGCCGGTGATCAGGACGGTGCCGGTGGGGTCGATCGCCGGCGACTGCCCGGCTGCGGGTGCCGGGCCGAGGCGGGGCGCCAGCAGTGCGCCGGCGCGGACGGCGACCTGCGGTTCGCCGGTGGCGACGGCGGCGGCCACCGCGTCGGGACCGGCGCCATCGTCGAGGTCGACCAGGGTGACGTCGGGATGTTCGGCCTGGACACTGCGGAGCAGGCCCCAGACGGCAGCGCCGGCCGGGTCGGGGGCAGGGTCGCCGGGTGTGCTGACCGCGTGGCGGGTCACCACGGTGAGGGGGCCGGTGAGTCGGTCGCGCACCGCGTGCAGGGCGGCGCGGACGGCGGGCAGTGGGTCGTCGCCGCCGAGGGTGATCGTCTCCCCGGGGTCGGCCGGGCTGGACGGGGCGGACAGTGGCTGCCAGCCGAGCGTCCAGAGCCCGCCGGTGCCGCCGGTGGCGGCGGCCAGGTCGCGGGTGTCCACCTCACGCAGGGTGAGCCCGCCGATCCGGCCGGCCGGGCGGCCGGTGTTGTCGGTGAGGGTGATGGTCACCGTGTCCGGGCCGGCCGGGGTGATGCGGGCCCGCAGTGCGCGGCCGGGTGTGCCGATCAGGTCGGCGTCGGTGACGGTGAAGGGCAGCCGGATGTGTCCCGGGGCGGTACGGGTCGCGGCGTGCCGTACCACCGGGTGCAGGGCGGCGTCGAGCAGCGCCGGGTGGATGCGGTAGCGGGTCGGGTCGGTGTCTTCGGGCAGTTCGAGCTCGGCGCAGATGTCGTCGCCGACGCGCCACAGCCGGCGAACCGCGGTGAAGTCGCCACGGTAGTCGTAGCCGGCCTCGGCGAGGCGGGTGTAGAGATCGCCGACGGATTCCTCGACCGCGCCCGGCGGCGGCCACGGCGCGTCCACCGGCCCGGCGTCGGTGACGCTGGCCGGGGTGAGTCGGCCGGTGACGCAGCGCCGCCAGGCGTCCGGGGCCGCGCCGTCCTCGGCCCGGGCGTGCACGGCGAACCGGCGAGCGCCGTCGGGGTCCGGCTCGGCCACGCTGACCTGTACGTGCAGGGCGCCCTGGGCGGGTACGGCGAGCGGCGCGACCAGGGTCAGTTCGTCCACCCGGGTCGCGCCGGCCCGCTCGCCGGCCATGCGGGCGATCTCCAGGAACGCGGTGGCGGGCACCAACGCGGCGCCGTTGATCACGTGGTCGGCCAGCCACGGCAGGTCCGACCGGGACAGCTCCCCGGCGAGGACCAGGCCGGCCCGGTCGGCCAGGTCCACCGTGGTGTGCAGCAGCGGGTGCGCGGTCGGGTCGGCGGAGGTACGCGGGGCCAGCCAGTAGCGGTCCAGGTGGAACGGGTACGTGGGCAGACCGGTCGGCGGCGATCCGGCGCCGAGCGGGGCCGGGTCGAGCGGGGCGCCGGCGGTGTGTGCGGCGGCCACGGCCAGGATCGCGGTTTCCGGTTCCGGACGGCCGGCGCGGCCGGTGGCGATCACTGTGGCGTCGGTGTCGCCCAGCGTTTCGCGGATCGCCGGGACCAGTGCGGTGTCCGGTCCCACCTCGACGAAGACGGTGGCCCCGAGGGTACGCAGGCTGGTCACGGCGTCGGCGAAGCGGACCGTTCCGCGTAGCTGGCCGGTCCAGTAGCCGGGGTCGGCCAGCCGGTCGTCAGGGAGCCGGTCGCCGGTGGCGGTGGACACGAACGGCAGTTGCGGCGCGGTGAACTCGCGGGCCGCGGCCACCTCGGCGAACTCGGTCAGGATCTCGTCCATATGGGCGCTGTGGAAGGCGTGGCTGACGCGCAACCGCCGGGTACGCCGGCCCCGGGCGGCCCAGTGCGCGGCCGCCTCCACGATCGGGTCGGGGTCGCCGGACAGCACCACCGACGTCGGCCCGTTGACCGCGGCCAGGCTCAGCTGCGGGTACGCGGCCAGGGTGGCCGCCACCTCCTGCTCGCTGGCCTGTACCGCCAGCATCGCCCCGCCGGCGCGGGCCCGGTCCATCAGCCGGCCTCGGGCGGCGACCAGGGCGGCCGCCTCGGGCAGGGTCAGCGCCCCTGCCACGTGTGCGGCGGCCACTTCGCCAACCGAGTGGCCGGCGACCAGGTCCGGCCGCAGGCCGTGGTGGGCCAGCAACCGGGCCAGGGCGACCTCGACGGCGAAGAGCGCCGGCTGGGCGTACCGGGTGCGGTGCACGTCCTCGGCCGCCAGCACGTCGGTCAGCGCGCGGTCCAGGTGCGGGTCCAGGGCGGCGGCCACCTCGTGCAGGGCGGCGGCGAAGACGGGGAACGTGTCGGCCAGTTCGGCGCCCATGCCGGGCCGCTGGGCGCCCTGGCCGGTGAACACGAACGCGACGCGGGCGGGCCGGTCGGCGTGGCCGCGGACCACCCGGGCGTCGTCGGTCCCCGCGGCCAGGTTGGCCAGGCCGGCGAGCAGGTCGCCGTGGGTGCTGCCGACGACCGCGGCGCGATGCGGGAACCGGGTCCGGCCGGCCAGCGCCCGGGCCACGGCGGCGGGGTGGGGTTCGTCGGCCGCGGTCAGCGCGGCGTGTAGCCGACCGGCCTGCCGGGCGATGCCGCCCGGGTCACGGGCGCTGATCAGCCAGGGTACGGGCGCGTCGGCGGAAGGTTGCGGGTCCGGGTCGTCAGGCGCCTGCTCCAGGATCAGGTGGGCGTTGGTGCCGCTTATGCCGAAGGAGGAGACGGCGGCCCGTCGGGTGGGGCGGGCCGGCCAGGGGCGGGCTTCGGTGAGCAGGCGCAGCGGGCCGGCCGCCCAGTCGACCCGGGGGGTCGGTTCGTCCACGTGCAGGGTGCGTGGCAGGGTGCCGGAGCGTATGGCCTGTACGAGTTTGATGACACCGGCGACGCCGGCGGCGGCCTGGGTGTGGCCGATGTTGGACTTCAGCGAGCCCAGCCAGAGCGGGCGGTCGCGGCCGGGCCCGTACGCGGCGGCCAGCGCCTCGGCCTCGATCGGGTCGCCGAGGGCGGTGCCGGTGCCGTGGGCCTCGATCGCGTCGACGTCGTGCGGGGCCAGCCCGGCGTCGGCGAGCGCGGCGTGGATCACCTGGCGCTGGGCCAGGCCGTTGGGGGCGGTCAGCCCGTTGGAGGCGCCGTCGGAGTTGACCGCGGAGCCGCGGATGACGGCCAGCACCGGGCGGCCGGCGCGGCGGGCGTCGCTGAGCCGTTGCAGGACCAGCAGTCCGGCGCCCTCGGCCCACGCGGTGCCGTCGGCGGCGGCGGCGAACGACTTGCACCGGGCGTCCGGGGCGAGGCCGCGCTGACGGGAGAATTCCAGGAACATGCCCGGGGTGGCGAGCACGGTGACGCCGCCGGCCAGGGCGGTGTGGGATTCTCCGCTGCGCAGTGACCGGACGGCCAGGTGCAGGGCGACCAGCGAGGACGAGCAGGCGGTGTCCACGGTGAGGGCCGGGCCGGCCAGGCCGAGGTGGTAGGCGATGCGCCCGGACATCACGCTGGGTGTGGTGCCGGTGAGGATGTGCCCTTCGCCGGCGGTGCCGCCGTCGTGCATTCGGGGGCCGTAGTCCCCGGCGGTGCCGCCGACGAACACTCCGGTGCGGCTGCCGCGCAGGGTTTCCGGGTCGATGCCGGCGCGTTCCAGGGCTTCCCAGGCGGTGAGCAGCAGCAGCCGTTGTTGTGGGTCCATGGCCAGCGCCTCGCGGGGCGAGATGCCGAAGAAGGCGGGGTCGAACGCGGCGGCCTCGGGCAGGAAGCCGCCCTCGCGTACGTAGCTGGTGCCGGGGTGTTCGGGGTCGGGGTGGAACAGGGTGGCGGGCCAGCCGCGGTCGGTGGGGAACGGGCCGATGGCGTCGCGTTCGTCGGCGACCAGCCGCCACAGCGCGTCCGGGGTGTCGGCGCCGCCCGGGTAGCGGCAGGCCATGCCGACGACGGCGATCGGCTCGTCGGCGACGGCCCGGACCTCGCTGCGCGCGGTAGCGGGGGTGGCAGTGGCACCGGCGAGGTGGGCGGCGAGGGCGTCCGGGGTGGGGTGGTCGAACAGCAGCCCGGTGGGGAGCGTGGTGCCGGTCGCGGCGGCCAGCGCGTCGCGCAGTTCGACGGCCATCAACGAGTCGACGCCGAGGTCACGGAAGGTCGCCTGCCGGTCGACCAGGTCGGGGTCGGGCACGCCGAGGACTGCCGCGACGTGTGCGGCCACCAGTGTCGGCGTGTCGAGCCCCGGTGTTCGGGCGGGTGCTGCCGTCGGGGTGGGCGGCGCAGCCGGGACGGCCGCGGGTACCGGCGCGGCGGCAGGGCCGGTGCCGAAGTCCTGCCGCTGGAAGGCGTACGTGGGTAGCCGTGGTCGCCGTCCGGTCGGCGGCGCCCAGCGGCTCGGGTCGGTGTGGACGCCGCGGACGTGTAGCCGGGCCAGTGCGGTGCGGGCCGAGCGGGTCTCGTCGGTTCCGGCGCGCAGCAGCGGCACCGCGACGGCCGTGCCGTCGTCGAGCCCGCAGCCGGGCACCAGGGCCGCGCAGACGCCGTCCGGGCCGGCTTCGATCATGGTGGGTGCGGCGTCGGCGGCGGCGCGGACGGCCGCGGCGAACAGCACGGGTTCGCGGACCTGGGCGACCCAGTGGTCCACGGTGGCCAGGTCGTCGGCGGCCAGTGCGCCGGTGCGGGTGGAGACCACCGGCAGTCGCGGCGGTCGCAGGGAGAGCCCGGCGACGACCTGGCCGAAGGTAGGCAGCATCGGCTCCATCAGCGGCGAGTGGAAGGCGTGGCTGACGGTGAGCCGTTTGACCCGGTGCCCAGCGGCGCGCAGGGCCTGGGCCGCCGCGTCGACCTGCGCGGCGGCGCCGGAGAGTACGGTGGCCCGTACCCCGTTGACCGCGGCGACGGCCAGCCGATCGGGGGCGGCGTCGGCGAACGGGCGCAGCCGGTCCGGCGGGGCGTCCACTGCGATCATGGCGCCGCCGGTGGGCAGGTCGCGCATCAGCGCGCCGCGGGCGGCGACCATGGTGCAGGCGTCGGGCAGCGACAGCACTCCGGCGACGTGGGCTGCGGCGATCTCGCCGATGGAGTGGCCGATCAGCCGGGTCGGGGTCACCCCCCAGGACTCGATCAGGCGGTAGGCGGCGACTTCGACGGCGAACAGGGCGGGCTGGGCGAGGTCGGTGCCGTCGAGCCCGTCGCCGGTGCGGATGATGTCGGCCAGTGGGCGGGGCAGCAGCGGGTCGAGGTGGGCGCAGACCTCGTCGAAGGCGGCGGCGTACGCGGGGAACGCGGCGCGTAGGCCGAGGCCCATCCCGGTGCGCTGGGCGCCCTGCCCGGTGAACAGTACGGCGGCGCCGGGGTGGACGGCGGTCTCGCCGGTGCTCACGTGGGCCGTGGGTGTGCCGTCGGCCAGGGCGGTGAGGGCGGCGGTCAGCTCGGTGTGGTCGGCGGCCCATATGGCGGCCCGGTGCCGGAAGGTGGTACGGCGGGTGGCCAGCGCGTGGGCGAGGTCGGCCGGGGTGGCGCCGGGGTGGCGGCGGGTGTGCCGGAGCAGCCGGGTGGCCTGGTCGCGCAGCGCCGGGGTGGTGCGGGCGGACAGGGTGACCAGCGCGGGATCGGCCGGGCTGGGCGCCGGCTCGGGCGTGGGCAGCGGCGGAGGTTCGCCGATCACCACGTGGCAGTTGGTGCCGCCCATGCCGAAGCTGCTCACGCCGGCGATCAGTGGCCGGTCGGGGTGCGGCCACGGGCGGTGGGTGGTGGCGACCCGCAGCCGTAGCTCGGACAGGGGGATGGCCGGGTTGGGTCGAGTGAAGTGCAGGCTGGGCGGCAGCATCCGGTGCCGGATGCTGAGTACGGCCTTGACCAGTCCGGCGATGCCGGCGGCGCCTTCCAGGTGGCCGATGTTGGTCTTCACCGAGCCGACCAGGAGTGGGTCGGCCGGGTCACGGCCGGCGGCGAAGACGGCGCCGAGTGCGGCCGCCTCGATCGGGTCGCCGACCGGGGTGCCGGTGCCGTGCAGTTCCACGTACTGCACGTCGGCGGCGCCGATGCCGGCGGCGGTGTGGGCGCGGGTCAGCATCCGTTGTTGGGCGTCGGCGCTGGGCACGGTCAGGCCGGGGGTGGCGCCGTCGTTGTTGACCGCGCTGCCGTGCAGGACGGCGAGGACGTCGTCGCCGTCGGCTCGGGCCTGTGCCAGGGGTTTGAGGACCACGACGGCGGCGCCCTCGCCACGGACGTACCCGTTGGCGCGCTCGTCGAAGGTGTGGCATCGGCCGTCCGGGGAGAGTCCGCCGAAGCGTTGGGCGGTGTGCACCCCGTCGGCCAGGAGGTTGAGGTTGACCCCGGCGGCGACGGCGAGCGGGACGGTGCCGGCACGGACGGCTTCGGCGGCCAGGTGCACGGCGACCAGTGAGGACGACTGGGCGGTGTCGACGACCATGCTGGGGCCGCGGAGGTCCAGTGTGTACGAGACGCGGTTGGCGATGAGTCCGCGGTGGGTGCCGGTGTTGGTGTGGCCGGTGACGGCGTCGGGTCCGGCCCGGTGGATGAGGCCGGCCCAGTCGTCGCGCAGTGCCCCCACGTAGACGGCGGTCTGCGTGCCGGCCAGTTCGGTGGGCACGATGCCGGCGTCCTCCAGGGCTTCCCAGACCAGTTCCAGGACGAGTCGCTGTTGCGGGTCGGTGGCGGCGGCCTCGCGTGGTGAGATGCCGAAGAATCGGGCGTCGAAGTCGCCGGGTCGGTCCAGGAAGCCGCCGCGCAGCGCGCCGGGGGTGTGGTCGTCGCCGGTGGGGCGGCGGTCGGCGGGTGCGTCGGTGACGGCGTCGCGGCCCTCGGTCAGCAGTTCCCAGAACGCGTCCGGGTCTGCCGCGCCGGGCAGGCGGCAGGAGAGGCCGACCACGGCCACCGGGGTGTCGCCGGTGTTCGGGGCGTCGGTGTTCGGGGGGTCGGCGTGCGTGTCGTGGGTCATCGCGTTCGGTTGCCCTTCGTCGCTTCCCCTGGGAACCGCAGTCGGCGGTTTGATCCGTTTCTATCAATGGATTGGTGGCGGACCGTCAGCGTTCAGTCACGCCGCAGTAGCCCGGTTCTCTCGATGACGCCGATGGGGCGGCGATTACCGCTGAGTGAGTGCACAGTCACGCAACGCCTCTACGTTGTGCCCAAAAGACCGGAAGGCAGGTGTGTACGCATGACCTCCTCAGTGGACGAAACCCAGCTGACCGACGACGCCCGGCAGGTGACCGCCCGGTACGTGAGCGCGATGAACTCCGGCGACGCGGAGACGGTGCTCAGCTTCTACACCGACGACGCGGTGACCATCTGGGAGCCCGGCAAGCAGTTGCGCGGCCAGGAGCACGTCGACGCGGTCCGCGAGTTCGTCGCGTCCCGCCCGTCGATGCGCGCCGAGCTGCGCGAGTCGTACGTGGCCGGCGACGCCGCGCTGCTCGTGGTGGACTGGGCCATCGATCAGCCGGACGGTGCGGGTGGCACCACGCACCTGACCGGGACCGGGCTGGACGTGCTGCGCCGGGGCGCCGACGGCAAGTGGCGCTACGCGGTCGACAACGCCTACGGCGACAGCGTCTGAGGTGGCCGCCGTGACCACCGAGCTCCCCGAGCTGGCCGAGGCGCATCTCGGCGGACTACTCGACCAGTTGGGCCTGGCCGTGCCCTACTCCCGGGCCAGCGGTGACACGCTCTACTTCACCGACGACACCGGCGCCGAGGTGGCGGTCGACGACTTCGTCGGCGGGTACGGGTCGCTGATCTTCGGCCATCACCATCCCGCCCTGACCGGGCTGCTGCACGACCTGGTGGACCGCCAGGTGCCGGTGCACGCGCAGTTCTCCCGGCACCCGTACGCCAACGACCTGGCCGCCGCGCTCAACCGGGTGCTGCACCGCGAGTTCGGCATCGAGGAGCCCTTCCGGGCGATCTTCGCGAACACCGGGGCCGAGGCGGCCGAGTGCGCGCTCAAGCACGCGGAAATGGAACGTGGGCGACGGGTCGCCGCACTGACCGCCGAGATCGACGAGCACCTGGACGCCGCCCGAACGGCCGCGGCGGCCGGCGCCGCCCTGCCCGGCGGCACGGCCACGGCCCGGCTGGGCGCGTTCACCGGTGTGGACGGACTGATCGCGGCGGTCCGGCAGCACAACGTGGCTCAGCTGGCCCGTGGACCGGTGTTCCTGACTCTGGAGAACTCCTTCCACGGCAAGCTCGCGGCCAGCGTGCAGCTCACCCACAACCCGGCCTACCGGTTGCCGTTCCGGACGCTGGCCGCGCCGGCCCGGTTCGTACCGGTGGACCGGCCCGGCGCGGTCGCCAAGGCGGTCGAGGCCGAGCGGGTCACGGTCTTCGACCTGGAGTCCGGCGACGGTGCGATCCGGCTGGTCGAACGGGATCTGCCGGTGATCGCCGCGCTCTTCGCCGAGCCGGTGCAGGGCGAGGGCGGCATCCGGCCGCTGGGCGCGGACCTCGCGGCCGAGCTGCGTCAGGCCGCCGAGGCCGGCGGGTTCCCCGTGGTGGTCGACGAGATCCAGACCGGCGTGGGCCGCACCGGCACCTTCTTCGCCGGCGCGCAGACCGGGCTGCTCGGCGACTACGTGCTGCTGGCCAAGAGCATCGGCGGCGGGCTGGTGAAGAACGCCGTGCTGCTGGTGCGGGACAGCCGCTACCAGCCCGAGTTCGAGCTGGTGCACAGTTCCACGTTCGCCAAGGACGCCCTGTCCTGCCACATCGGGCTGGCCGTCGTCGACCTGCTCGAGGCGGACGGCGGGCAGGCGTACCGGACCGTGCGGGAACGCGGCGACGCGCTGCGGGCGGCGTTGGACGCGGTGGCCGGCGCCAACCCGGACGTGGTGGCCGAGGTGCGGGGCCACGGGCTGATGCAGGGGCTGGAGTTCCGCGACCGGTCCGATGCTCCGGCCGGGGTGGTCCGCGATTTCGCCCGTAACGGTCTCTTCGGCTACCTGATCGCGGGGCGACTGCTGCGGGCACACCGGATCCGGGTGTTCCCGACCGCCAGCGCCCCGCACACGCTGCGTTTCCAGCCATCCCTCGCGGTGACCGACGAGGCGTTGGCCCGCCTGGTGACCGGGCTGACCGACGTGTGCGCGCTGCTGCGCGCCAACGACGCAGCCCTGCTGACCGGTTGATCTATCCCCCGGATCAGCCGGGGCGGCGGCCGTCGATCATCGCGATCGGCGGCCGCCGTCGGGTGTGCCCGGACCCGCCGACGAGGGGCCCGGGACGGCATCGTCCCGGGCCCCTCGTCATCGGCATTCCCGCACGGTGTACGTCGCCCCACAGACTCCGGCACCTCTCGTCAGGTGCTCTTCGTCGGGCTGCCGGCGGGGCCGTGAGGCCGGGCCGGGGTGGGGTGGAAGCCGCCATCGAAGAACAGCAGTCCGGCGCCGGAGCGGTGCCCGCAGCCGAGGACCCGGCCCAGGAAGACCGAGTGGTCACCGGCCTCGTGCACGTCGGTCAGCGCGCATTCCACCCAGGCCAGGCTGTCGGTGAGCAGCGGTGCGCCGGTGAGCGCCCCGGGGCTCCAGTCGCCCACCGCGAACTGTGCGCGGCCCAGCGGCCGGTCGCGGCTGGCGAAATGCCGGGCGTACGTCTCCTGTCCGGCGCGCAGTACCGAGGCCGCGAAGTGACCGGATCCGGTGATCGCCCGGTGCATCACCGCGTTCTTGCCGACGCAGCACAAGACCAGGGGCGGGTCCAGTGACACCGAACTGAAGGCATTGGCGGTCATGCCGTGCAGCTGGTCGCCGCCGACGGTGAGGACCACGACGCCGGTGGCGAACTGGGACATCGTCGAGCGCATCTGGGCCGCGCCGACCAGGGATGCGTTGGTGGCCGTATCCATGTGCGGTCCTTCCCGCCGTGGTGGGGCGGCTCCCGTCCGGGCGGGTGCCGGGACGGGAGCCGCCGCGGCCTCAGTCGCCGAGGGTCTCGGTGTGCTCGGCCACCGGGCGGTCCACCGCCATGATCCACTTGCCGTCGGGTTCGCGGACCAGCACGTCCGTGCAGCGGCCGGTGATCCGCTGCCGGGTGCCGTCCTCGCCGGTAACCTCCAGCTCGAAGCCGACGATGATGAGCGAGGTGTCGCCGGCCACGATGGAGTCGCGGACCACCGAGTGCAGTTTGGGGCGGGTGGCCAGCAGTGCGGTGATCGCCTCGGTGCGGGCGGCGCCGGTCAGCGGCCGGCCGGACAGGTTGGAGATCGCGTCCGAGCGGTAGAGCAGGTCGAACAGGTCGCCCCGGCCGGAGTTGAACGCGGCCAGGAAGACCGCGTTCTGGGTCTCCGGGTCGTCGGTCAGTTCCAGGCTCAGCTCGCTGACGTCGGTCTGGGTCATCGTGTCCTCACTTCCGGGTGGGGGTCGGTACGTTCGGCGCACTACGACAGATCTAACGGCATCAATTGGTACGGGTGGTAATCGACCTCTCACGCAACGCTCCGAGCGGGGCTATCGGGAGGCAACGGGACGCCCGTCGCTGGCCTCCTCCGCGCGCGGGTACGACGTCGCGGCCGCACGGATCAGATCGGCGGCGCGCTCGCCGATCATCACGGCGTGGGCGTGGGTGTGACCGCGCGGCGCCTTGGGGATCACCGACGCGTCGGCCACCCGCAACCCGGTCACCCCGCGCACCCGCAGGTCGGCGTCGACCACGTCACCGAAGCGACAACTGCCGACCGGGTGGAACAGCGTCTGCGCCCGCTGCCGGACGTACTCGGCCACCGTGTCGTCGGCCGGCCATGGGGCCACCGGTCCCTGGTGCAGGGTCCGCAGGGCCGCGGAGTCGAGGATCCGTTCGGCGAACCGGACGCCCGCCACGAACGTACGCACGTCGGCGTCGTCGGTGAGGTAGCCCGGGTCGATGCGGGGTACGGTGTCCGGATCGGCGGTGTCCAGGGTGAGCCGGCCCCGGCTGCGTGGGCGCAGCAGCACGACCCCGAGGGTGTACCCGGGGATCGGCGTGCCCGTGTCGTCGAACGCCATCGGAGACCAGATCAGTTCCACGTCCGGTGCGCCCGCCGCGCCGTCGGCACGCAGGAACGCCACCGCCTCACCGATGTTCGAGGTCAACGGGCCCATCCGGTCGCGCTGGTAGCGTTCCCGGCCGTCCTGCAGGAAGCGGGTCGCGTCGTCGGCTCGGACCGCCAGATCGAGGATCATGTGGTCGTGCAGGCCGCGTCCGACGGCGGGCAGGTCCACCCGCGGGCGCACCCCGGCCGCGCGCAGGTCCTCCGGGTCGCCGATGCCGGAGAGCAGCAGCAGGTGCGGCGAACCGACCGCCCCGGCGCTGAGCACGACCTCGCGGCGGGCGGCGACGGTCCGGTCGGCCAGTCGCACGCCGGTGGCGTGGTGACCGGCGTCGAGCAGCACCCGGTGTGCCTGGGCCCCGGTGAGCACGGTCAGGTTGGGGCGGTGCAGGGCCGGCCGTAGGTAACCGTCCGCGCTGCTCCACCGGGCACCGTCGCGCTGGGTGACCGGGGCCAGCGCGTACCCGCGGTTGTCCGGGCCGGCCAGCGTGTCACCGATCGGTGCGAGCCCGGCCTCGGCACACGCCCGCAGGAAGCGCAGGCTGCTGGGGTCCGGGTCGCGCTGCGGTGAGATCCACAGCGGACCGCCGAGACCGAGCGCTCCCCTGTCGTCGGCCGGGCCGGCCCAGTGCTCCGTCCGGCGGAACCACGGCCGGACCCGTTCCCACGACCAGGACGGCGGCCACGACGTGAAGTCCTCGGCGTGTCCGGGCACCCACATCTGGAAGTTGGTGGCCGACGAGCCGCCCAGCACCCGGCCGCGCGGCCAGCGCACCTCCCGTCCACCCAGGTGCGGCTGGGGCAGTGTGCCGAAGTCCCAGTCGACCTCGGACCCGATCAGGTCCAGGGCGCCCAGCGGGACCCGGATGTCCGGGTGGTCGTCGGGGCCGCCGGCTTCCAGCAGCGCCACGGTGACGGTCGGATCCTCGGACAGCCGGGCAGCCACGGCGCACCCGGCCGATCCCGCCCCCACCACCACGTAGTCGAATTCCACTGTTCCTCCTCGCGATGCGGTCGGCGCGGGCGGGACCGGCCGGGACGGGATCACCTGATCGCGTAACGCGTCACCTGTTCGGCCGCGCGAAGCCCGGACTCCATCGCCCCTTCCACGTAGCCGCTCCACCCGCTGGCGATGTCGCTGGTGGCGAACGAGATCCGGCCCTGCGGCAACTGGATCGCGTTGAGCAGCCCGGTCAGCTGGCCGGGCCGACGGAACGACCAGCCGCCGCGCGCGTACGGGTCGGTGCCCCAGTTCTGGCCCTTGACGGCCAGCACCCGCGCGTCCGGCACGACCAGTCGCACGGCCCGTTCGACCTGTGCCACGTTGTTGACGTCGAGCCGCTGGTCACCGCTGAACCCGACCATCAGCTGACTGTCGGCGAGCTGCTTGATCGGCACCAGGGTGTCCACGGGGTAGCCGTCGGGAGTGTGCACGTAGGTGTTGCCGAGCGAGGTCTGCAGCCGCAGCCACAGCTTCTGCGCGGTGGGCACGCCGAAGGTCTCGCTGGTTGCGCGCCGCCGTTGCGGGCTGAGGGCCGGACCGAACTCGATGGTCTTCCAGACGTTCACCGGGACGGCGACCACGACCGAGGAGGCGGTATACGTCGTGCCGGTCTTGGTGCGGACGGTCACCTCGCGGCCGTTGTCGGTGATGGACCGCACCGGCGAGTTGAGCCGCAGGTCGGCGGCCGCCTCGGTCAGGATGCCCTGTGCGAGGTCGGCCATGCCGCTGGCCGGCCGGTAGGTGTTGATGCCGTAGTACTGGTCGGCGTTGTAGTTGCACAGTGCCCACCAGTGCAGGAACTGCGTGTACGCGCCGCGGTCGGATCCTCCGCCGAGCCCGCCGGTGGCCCCGGTCAGCCACTTCTCGTCCAGGTCGGTCAGGCGCAGGGCGTTGAGGCGGTCGCGGATGGTCTGCGGATCGACGCGGCGCAGCAGGTCGACCCGGGCCAGCGGGTTCGTCGGGTCCGGGAACAGCTCGGGTGCCCGTTCGCAGAACCGGGTGAGCAGCTCGCCCTGCCGGCCGAACGCCTCCTCCAGGCTGAAGTACCCGAAGTCGGTGGTGGTCGGGAACAGGGTCCGGTCGGCCGCCGGGTCGGCGACGAGGCCGACGCCCTGGTGTTCGATCTCCTGCCACACGTGGGTCTGCATCGGGTCGACCCAGACGCCACCCATCTCGACCTGTTCGCCCTCGAACGTGGTGGTCCAGGTGCGCCCGCCGATCCGGTTGCGCGCCTCCAGGATCAGCACCTGCAGCCCCTTACGCCGCAGAGCCCTCGCCGCGGTGACGCCGGCGAAGCCGGCGCCGACCACGATGACGTCGTACACGTTGCGCGTACGGGCCGCCGAGGCCGGCGGTGGGCGCAGGACGGTGTGCGCGGCGGCGGCAGCCGTGACCGCGGTCAGGACGCCGCGCCGGGTTAACGGCAGGCCGGATATTGTGGTGTTACTCATCGTGTCGTCCTTGTGCGAATCGTCGGGATGGGTTCACAGGAAAGGTGTCTCGGGGTCGAGTCCGACGAGGACCCGGCCGTGCACCTCCAGACTCATGTCCGGGGACATGAGGCCGTGCGTGGTGAGACCGAGCAGGTCGCGGTGGAAACGCTGGAACGGCGCGAACTTGCTCAGCGCGGACGCCCCGGCGATGGTGTGCAGGTCCTGTACGGCCTCCTTGACCAGCTGGATCGCCGTGCCGGCCTGGCCGCGGACAGCGGCCTTCTCCGCCAAGGTGGGTTCCTCGCCGGCGTCGGCGCGACGTTGCAGCATGTCCACATAGGCGGCGGACAGCGCCTCGGCAGCGGCGATCTTGTTGGCGGCCAGCGCGACCCGGTGCTGGGTCAGCGGGTGCTGCCGCTGGTCGGTCCAGGACGTGTAGGCCAGGCCCCGTCCGGGCAGCCGCTCCAGGAACAGCTCCAGCGCCGCCTGGGCCATGCCGATGTAGGCGGCCGCCGACTCGGCCACCACGTAGCTGATCAGGCTGTAGGAGCGGCCCGGCGCGGTGGGGGTGCGGCCGGGCGCGCCGGTGGTCAGCGCCTCCTCGCCGGTGACGACACGGTGCGCGGGTACGAACAGGTCCCGGGCGGTGGTGGTCGACGACCCGGTGGCGGCGGCCGCGGTGACGTGCCAGTCGTCGGCGATGCTCAGGTCGGACATCGGCACCATCGCGAACACCTCGGTCTCGGTGCCGTCCGGCTGTTCGAGGATCGCGGCGAGCAGGTCCCAGTGGGCGCCCCGGCAGCCGGAGTTGAACCGCCACGAGCCGTTGAGCAGGTAGCCGCCGTCGGTCGGGACCGCCGTCGCGGTCGGGGTGAAGCCGCCGGAGATGCGTACCGAGCCGCCCGCGAAGATCTCCTCCTGCGTCTGGTCGGGGTAGAGCGTCGCCATCCAGGCGGTGGACACCCACGCCACGGCGGCCCAGGCGGTCGAGCCGCAGCCGCGGGCGATCTCGGTGAGCACGGCGACCTGCTCGGGCAGTGGTACGTCGAGGCCGCCGAACCGCTTCGGCACGGCCAGCCGGAACACGCCGGCCTTGTCGAGCAGTTCGGTGTTCTCGTCGAGGATCCAGCGCCGTTCCTCGGACTCCAGTCCGTTCTCGCGCAGCCTCGGCACGATGTTGCGGACCGCGTCCAGCACCTCGCTCATCGGGTGTCTCCTTCTTCTCGGGTCAGCAGTGCGGGCAACGTCTCGTGACCGTTGGAGATGAACGAGCCCAGCGGCCGCAGCTGGTCCACCGGTTGCGCGAGGCGCAGGTCCGGGAACCGGTCGAACAGGGCGGACAGGCCGATCGCCGCTTCCAGGCGGGCCAGCGGTGCGCCCAGGCAGCGGTGCACGCCGTGGCCGAATGCCAGGTGGTCGCGGCGGGTGGGCCGCAGCGGGTCGAACTCCGCGGCGGTGTCGCCGTACACGCCGGGGTCGCGGTTGCCCGCGCCGAAGGCGATGACGATCGGGTCGCCCTGGGCGATGAGGGCGTCGCCGAGGTCGATGTCGGTCACCGCGTAGCGCAGCGGCAGGTTGGGAAACGGGGTCTGCAGGCGCAGCGACTCCTCGATCACGTCCGCCCAGTCCAGGTCGCCGCGGCGCAGGGCGGCGCGTTGGTCGGGGTGGGTGAGCAGCAGGACGATGGTCTGGTCGAGCAGGTTCACCGTCGTCTCGTGGCCGGCGGTGAACATCAGCAGCACGGTGTCGACCAGCTCGCGTTCGCTGAGCCCGCCGCCGTCCTCGTCGTGTGCCTGGATGAGGCCGGTGGTGACGTCGTCGCCGGGGCGCCGACGTTTGATCTCGACCAGGTCGTGCAGCAGCCGGTAGAGCTCGACCTCGTTGGTCTTGGCCTGCTCAGGTGTGGCGGCGGTGTCCATGATCTCGTGCACCGTGCGCAGCAGCGCGCCGCGAATCTCGTCGGGGATGCCGAGCAGCGCGGAGATCACCTCCACCGGCAGCGGGTAGGCGAACCGTTCCCGCAGGTCGACCACCTGGCCGGGGGGCGTGCGGTCCAGGTCGGCCAGCAGGTCGGCGGTGACCGCCTCGATGCGCGGACGCATGGCCTCGGTGCGGCGTGCGGTGAACGCCCGGGCCACCAGCTTGCGCAGGCGCTTGTGGTCCGCGCCGTAGGCGGTGATCATGTTGCGGTCGGCCACCCACATCGCCAGTGACCAGGTGCGGGCCAGCTCGCTCTCGCCGCCACCCCAGGCCGGCCAGTGCTGGTAGGTGTCCCGGGAGACGCGGTCGTCGGTGAGCAGCTGCTTGATCAGCGCGTGGTCGGTGACCCACCACGCGGTCACGTCGCCGGGCAGCCTGACCTGGACGGCCCGGCCGAGGGCGCGCAGGCGCTCGCCCTCGCCGTGGATGTCACGTCCGGCCGTGTCGATGGCCGGGATGCTCAGCCGGCTGGTCATTCGAACCGGCTCGCGTCCTGGTCGCGCAAGATCTGGCAGATGTCGCGGAAGCCGGCGTCGACCCGCGCGATCTCCTCGTCGGACAGGTGGATGGACGGCTCGAAGCGCATCGTCTCCAGGTTGCTGGCCGTCGAGAAGATCCGGATCTGGTGCTTGCGTAGCAGGTGGCCGCCGATGACGAAGGCGAGGGCCTCGTGTTCGACCGCCTCGCGGATCTCCGGTGACGACGAGTCGGACTGGTCGTGCAGCTCGAAGCCGAGCATCAGGCCGACGCCGCGGACCTCCTTGACGACGTCGGGGTAGTCGGCCTTGATCGCCTCCATCATGGCCTTGGCCTTGGCGCCCCGCTCGGCGGCCAGCTGGTACGCCTTGCCGTCGTCGGCCTCCAGCATCTGCAGCACCTTCAGCGCGAGCCGGCTGGAGAAGCCGTCCCGGCCGTACGTGGAGGTGTGGATCAGTTCGATGTCCTTGCGGTAACGGTGTTCGTTGACCAGCACGACGCCGAGCTTGGCCACCCCACCGCCGAGGGCCTTGGCCAGGATGATGTAGTCGGGCTTGAGGCCGATCTGGGTGCCGGCGAGGAAGGTGCCCGAGCGGCCCATCCCCGACTGGATCTCGTCGGCGATCAGCGGCACGCCGAACGTGTCGCACGCCTCGCGCAGTGCGCCGGCCAGCTGCGCGGAAAGCGGGAAGATGCCCGCCTCGCCCATGATCGGCTCGATCAGGAACGCCGCGAAGATCGGGAAATCGCGCTCGACCAGGTCGACGACGCCGTCCTGGACCGTGACGTCGAGCAGGGTGCTCCGCTCGTCCTCGACGACCTTGGCGATCAGCTCGGGACGGTCGCGGGGGATGAAGCGGGCCTGCGCGGCGAGCGCCTTGAACGGGGCCCGGAACTCGTTGTTGTGGGTGAGCTGGACGCTGCTGACCAGCTTGCCGTGGAAGCCGCCCTCCAACGCCAGGAACAGCGGCGGGCGGGCCTCGGTCTGCGCGTTGCGCCGGGCCACCTCGGCGGCCAGGTGGTCGAAGTCGGTGCCGCCCACCACGGCGGCGGCGTCGGCAGACACCCGGGCGCCGTTGGCGACGGCGGTACGCGCCTGCTCGACGTGCGTGTCGATCTCCGCCTTCAGCTCGGCGATACGTGCGCCGCGGTCCATTTCGGCGTGCTTGATGCTGATTTCGACGGCCTCGGCGCCGGAGTTACCGAAAAGGGCGAAAAATTTGTCCTCGGTCTGCAACTCGCGCCGGATGACGGTGTTGAGTTCGGCGGCCAGGTTGAGCGCGAAGGAATAGCCGGAAAACTGCGCGTGCACCGGGGTCTGCTGGTCGAGCAGCCATTTCGCGTGCTCGACGATTTCCGGATTGTTGTGGCCGAACATGAGGGAGCCGAATCCGCTGGCCGCATCGAAGACCCCGACCTCGGTGCCGTCGTCGGCCAGGTAGTAGAGGGTGTTCCCACGGGCACGGACGTACTTCAGCGCAAGGCCGAACTCGGTCAGCACCTCGACCAGATAGGAGTCCGCGAATTCGGCTGCGCCAGGAGAAGAAGTCATCTTTACCGTCTCCGATCAGGAAAGGTTCCGGCGGATATCGAAGATCCGCGGCCCGCGCAGTTTCAGCGAGCGGCAGGTCTTGTATATCGTGAGTTCCTGTCGTGTCCGGTCATCGCCGGTTCACCCACCGGCGAATGGGCACGCGAAGGGCGGCCGATTACCGACGGATGAACGCCCTCCCGGCGGCGATCAGTCGTCGAAGACCAGCCGCCGGGCCTCGCTCAGCTCCATCAGCCGCCCGTCGCCGACGCGCTTGGCGAAGGCGTCGCCCACCGCGCTGGTACCGCGGGCGGCGATGCGGTCGACGTCGCCGCGCTCCGCCGGCGGCAGCGGCGCGCCCGCCGCCGCCCGAACCGCCTGCGCGGCGCCGGACAGCAGTGCCGCGCGTTCGTGGTCGCCGAGCAGCGAGTAGGTGCCCGCGACACCCTCCAGGGACAGCGCGATGGTCCGCGGGTCACCGGTCCCCCACGCCGCCACACTGCCCTCACGGTGCAGGCGCAGCGCGGCCTCGGCGTCTCCGCGCTGCTCGGCGACGAAGCCCAGTTCAGCCAGGATCAGCGCCACGCCGTACTCGCCGTCGAGCTGCCGGCACCAGCCGAGCCAGCGCCGCAGGTGCGTCTCGGCCGCGTCGAGGCGGCCCTCGCGGCGGGCGACCAGGCCCAGGCCGACCTCGGCGAACTGCTGCCCGAAGGTGTAGCTCTGCTCGGCGGCCAGCCGCAACGCCCGCTCATGCAGCTCACGCGCCTGCGGATAGTCGCCGCCGAGCAGGGCGATGCGGCCCAGCCCGGACATCTTGGTGGACGCCTCGTTCCACAGCCCCAGGGCCTCGGCCACCCGCAGCCCGTCGCGGTGCAGGCGGGCCGCCTCGTCGTAGCGGCCGAGCACCTCGGCCAGCGATGCCAGGGCATCGGTGGCCTGCAACCGACCCCAGCCGTCGCCGAGGTCGCGGAAGAGGGCGGCGCTCTCCTCGCCGTACTGGCGAGTGGCCTCAAGGTCCCCGCGCAGGATGCTGCGGGTGGCCAGCGCGGCCAGCGCCGCCGCGGTCCCCCAGGCGTAACCGAGGCTGCGGAACTCGCCCAGCGCGCGGTCCAGGTACTTCTCGGCGCTGTCCTGGCCGCCGAACCCGATCCGGGTGAACCCCAGGAACCACCGGACGATGGCCCGGTCCACCGGGTCGGCCACCTCGTTCTCCAGCTCGTCGAAGCGGTCCAGGTCGTAGCTGGCGTCTCCGGCCCGCAGCCCGAAACCCGCCTGCCAGGCCAGGGCGGTAGCGCGTGGGGAGCCGCCGTCGGACGGCGAGCCGTCGAGGGCGACGGTGAACGCCCGCTTCGCCTCGGCCAGCCGGCCCCGCAGGAACCAGTACCAAGCCAACGCGTTGACCATGCGCAAGGCCAGGCCGCCCGCGCCGAGCCGGGCCCCTGCGTCCAGTGCCGCCCGGAAGTTGGCCCGTTCGGCGTCCATCCGTTCCAGCCAGCGACGCTGGCTGGGCCCGCGCAGATGCGGCAGCACCCGTTCGGCCAGGTCCGCGTGGTAGCGGGCGTGCCGCAGCCGGACGTCGGCCTCCTCACCAGCCTCACGCAACCGCTCGGCGCTGTAGGCGGCGACGGACTCCAGCAGTCCGTAGCGGCGTACCCCGGCCACGTCGGTCACGGTGACCAGCGAACGATCCACCAGTCGGGCGACCAGGTCCAGCACGTCGGCGCGGCTGATCGGACCGCCGGCGCAGACGTCCTCGGCCATCTGCAGCGGGCATCCGCCGCTGAACACCGCCAGGCGTCGCAGTACCACCCGTTCCGGCTCGGTGAGCAACTCCCAGGTCCAGTCGAGGGCGGCGCGCAGAGTCCGATGTCGGGCCGGTGCACCCCGCATGCCCTGGGTCAGCAACGCGAACCGGTCCTCCAGCCGGGCCGCCAGTTCGTGCACGCCGAGGGCCCGCACCCGGGTCGCGGCCAGTTCCAGGGCGAGCGGTAGGCCGTCGAGGCGGCGGCAGATCGCGTCCACCGCCTCGACGGTGTTGTCGTCCAGCACGAACCCGGCCGAGGCGTCGGTCGCCCGGGCCACGAACAACTGCACCGCGCTGGACGTGGCCGCCTGCGCCAACGAGGTGGGCAGCGCCAGCGGCGGCACGGTCCACAACCGCTCCCCCGCGATGCCCAGCGGCTCCTGGCTGGTGGCCAGCACCCGCACCCCCGGCGCGGCCTGCAGGACCAGGCCCGCCAGCTGGGCGGCCGCGGCCACCACGTGTTCGCAGTTGTCCAGCACGAGCAACATCTGCTTGGCCCGCACGGCGCTGGTCAACCAGTCCTCGCGGGCGGTCGTCCGCACCCCCAGCGCGATGGCGACCTGATCGGCGACAGCGGAGAACGGGTCCGGCTCGTCGGGACCGGCGGCCACGATGGACAACTCCACCAGCCACACACCGTCCGGGTACTGGTCGGCGACCTGCCGGGCGGCGGCCAGCGCCAGGCTGGTCTTACCGACACCGCCAATGCCGTGCAGGGTCACCAGGCGGCTGGCCTCCAACAGTGCCCGTACCTGCACGACCGCGGCGTCCCGACCGATCAGGCCACTGACCGGCGCGGGCAGGTTGGTCACCGGACGCGCGGTGGTGGTGATCGGGGTGGGGGACGGCGCCAGCACCGGGTCGCGTTCCAGGATCGACTGCCGCAGCGTGACCAGTTCGGCCCCCGGATCCACCCCGAGTTCCTCGGCCAGCAGGTCGCGCAGTTCGTCGAACCCGGCCAGCGCCTCGCTCTGCCGGCCCGTGCCGTACAGGGCACGCATGTGCGCGGCGCGCAGCCGTTCCCGCAGCGGGTGGCGCACCACCAGGTCGGCCAGTTCGCTGACCAGCAGACTGTGCTCACCCAGTTCGAGCATCGCGTGAGCCCGGTCCTCCAGGGCGGTCAGCCGCTGTTCCTCCAAGCGGGCGATGGCCGGGCGGGCGAACTCGGCGTCGGTGAAGTCGGCCAGCGCCGGTCCGCGCCACTCGGCGAGCGCGTCGCCCAGGATCGACACGCGGTCGCGGGTGTCGGTGGCCGCGCGGGCCCGGTGCAGCCGGTACTCGAATCGGCGGGCGTCCACATCGTGGGCGGACACGTCGAGCAGGTAGCCCGGAGGGCGGGACACCACCCGGGTGCCCGCGCCGGACTCGGCCTTCTCCAGCGCGCGGCGCAGCTGCCACACGGTCGTGTGCAGGGCGCCGATCAGATTGCCGGGCGGCTCGTCGCCCCACAGCACATCGGCCAGCGCGTCGGCCGACACCGTCCGCCCCTCGTGCACCAACAGCACCGCGAGCAGCGTCCGGACCTTGTGACCGGGCAGGTGCGCCGGGCGGTCGTCCGCAGGCCACACGGCCAGGTTCCCGAGAATGCCGAAGCGCATAGACGCATACGATACGGGTTCTGGAGCGCACGCTGCGTCATGGGAGTTGCTCCGCGCAGAGGTCGGCCGGCGGCGTGAGAGCGGACCGAGAGAGTTCTTGGAGAGCCGACCGGCAGAGTGTCCGAAGAGCGGGATGGCCAGTTGTGCCCACCCCGCGGAACACCCGTTAAACAGGAGGGGATTCACCATGGCTGCGGACAGCCGCGCACCAGTCACCGTCATCGGCCTCGGCGCGATGGGTTCGGCCCTGGCCCGGGCCTTCCTCGCCGCCGGGCACCCGACGACGGTCTGGAACAGGTCACCCAACAAGGCGGACGAACTCGTCGTCCAGGGAGCGGTACGGGCCGCGACGGTCGCCGACGCGATGTCGGCCGGCAACCTGATCGTGATCTGCGTCCTCGACTACCGGGCGATGCGCGAGATCATCGACTCCACCGGCGACGCGTCGGCGGACCGGGTGATCGTGAACCTCACCTCGGGCACGCCGGGCGACGCCCGGGCCACCGCGGCCTGGGCGCGGGAACAGGGCATCGAGTACATCGACGGCGCGATCATGGCGGTGCCGTCGATGATCGGCTCGGACGAGACGCTGATCTTCTACGGCGGCCCGCAGGAGGTGTACGACGCGCACGCCGACACGCTGCGGTCCATCGCCGGCGCGGGCACCTACCTCGGGGAAGAGCCGGGACTGCCGTCGCTGTACGACGTGGCCCTGCTCGGCCTGATGTGGACCACCTGGGCCGGCTTCATGCACTCGGCGGCACTGCTGGCCTCGGAAAAGGTACCGGCAGCGGCGTTTTTGCCGTACGCGCAGGCGTGGTTCGAGCACGTCATCGCGCCGGAGGTGCCGAACCTGGCGAACCAGGTCGACACCGGCGCCTACCCGGACAACGACTCCACCCTCGGAATGCAGACGGTGGCCATCGAACACCTGGTCGACGCCAGCCGTACGCAGAGCGTGGACCCGGCCCTGCCGGAGTTCCTGCACGCCCGGGCCGAGCAGGCCATCCGACGCGGGCACGCGGGCGACGGGTTCGGCGCCGTGTTCGAGGTGCTGCGCGCACCCGTAGACCAGTCCCAGTAAGTGCCTGAGCGGCGGACACAGACCCGCCATCACGAGGGGAGGTACCAGGCGTGTCGGTAAGGACGGAAGCACGGGCCGGAGTGCGGGAATGGCTCGGCCTGGCAGTGCTCGCACTACCCACGCTGCTGTTGTCGGTAGACGCGACCGTGCTCTACCTCGCGTTGCCGCACCTGACGACGGATCTGTGGCCGACCGCAACGCAGACGCTGTGGATCGTCGACATCTACGGATTCATGATCGGAGGCTTCCTCATCACCATGGGCACCCTCGGCGACCGCATCGGCCGCCGACGGTTGCTCATGCTCGGCGCGCTCGCGTTCGGGGCGGCGTCGGTGCTGGCGGCGTACGCCACCGACCCCACCGTCCTGATCGCGGCGCGGGCCCTGCTCGGCGTCGCCGGGGCCACCCTGATGCCATCGACGCTGGCGCTGATCACCACCATGTTCCGGGACCCGGCCCAGCGCGGCATGGCGATCGGCGTGTGGGCCGCATGCTTCTCGGCCGGCCTGGCCGCCGGTCCGCTGATCGGCGGCGCGCTGCTGGAACTGTTCTGGTGGGGCTCGGTGTTCCTGCTGGCCGTACCGGTGATGGTGGTGCTGCTGGTGGCCGCGCCGATCCTGCTGCCCGAGGCAAAGGATCCACAGGCCGGCCGGATCGACCTGGTGAGCGTGGCACTGTCGCTGGCCGCGATGCTACCGGCCATCTACGGCCTCAAGGTGATCGCGACCGAGGGCACCGATGCCGGCGCGCTGGCCGCGCTGGTGGCAAGCGTGGTGTTCGGCGTGCTGTTCGTACGCCGGCAACGAGCCCTGGCCGACCCGCTGCTGGACATACGGCTGTTCACCCGGCCGTCGTTCCTCGGCGCCCTGCTCGCCCTCCTGGTGGGCCTGGCCGTGGTCGGCGTGGTCTACCTGTTCGCCACGCAGTACCTACAGATGGTGTCCGGCCTCTCACCGCTGCACGCCGGACTGTGGCTGCTGCCGTCGGCCGTGGCGATGATCGTGACCTCGATCGTCGCACCGATGCTGGCCCGCAAGATCGCGCCCGGGCTGCTGGTCGCGGCGTCGCTGGCCGTCTCGGCGGTGGGTTACCTGCTGCTGGCCTTCGTGGACGGACCGAACGGGTTGGCTCTGGTGGTCGCCGGGCTGATCGTGATCTACCTGGGCATCGGGCCGATGATGGCGCTCGGCACCGACCTGGTGGTGAGCCGAGCCCCAGCCGAGCGCGCCGGATCGGCGGCCGCGATGTCGGAAACCAGCATGGAGTTCGGGCTGGCGCTGGGCGTGGCCGTACTGGGCAGCCTGGGCGCCGCGGTGTACCGGTCGGAACTGCCCGGCGGCACACCGGCGGAGGCGACGGAGTCCCTGGCCGGCGCGCTCGCAGTCGGCGACGCGGACCTGGTGGCGGCGGCCCGCGACGCGTTCACGTCCGCCATGAACGCGGTCGGCTGGGCCGGCGCGGCCGCCGCCGTCCTGATCGCGGTCGTGACCGCCCTGCTGGTACGGGGTCCCCAGGCAGGGCCAACGCAACCAGTGTTGGAGGAGGCAGCAACCAGCCGCAGCTGACGCCCCTGCGGTCGTCGCACCAGATAACGAGAACAGACACACCCGGAGAGCACCGTCGCTCATCCGCGGGACGTGGCGGGGACGGAGCCGGAAGGCTCCGTCCCCGCCAGGATCAGGGGGAGATGATGTTCAGAGTTCTGGGCCCGCTGGAAGTTCTGATAGACGGCCGCCCGATTCGGCTCGGCGGTATCAAGCAACGCGCCACCCTCGCTTTCCTGCTGCTCAAGGCCAACCAAGTGGTGCCGACAAGCCAGCTGCTCGCCGCGCTTTGGCCGGACAAGGACCCGCCCACATCGGCACGCAAGGTCCTGCAGAACGCGGTGTGGAGCCTACGGACCGCACTGTCGGTGACCGAGGGATCGGACTCGCTGCGCCTGTCCACCCAGGCGCCGGGCTACATCCTGCAGGTCAACCCGGCCGACGTGGACCTGTTCCGCTTCTACCAACTGGCCGAGCGTGGCCGAGCCGAGAAGACGCAGCCAGAACGCGCCGCGGCCACACTGCGCGAGGCACTCGCCACCTGGCGCGGCACCGCCCTGTCCGATCTGGTGGAAAACGGCATCTCGTGGCCGGAACTAACGGTGGTCGAGAACGCCCGCCTGGACACCCAGCAGGACTGGTTCGACGCCGAACTCGCCTGCGGACGGCACCAATCGGTACTCGGCGAGCTGGAGGCCATGGTCGAGGCCCAGCCGCTGCGGGAGCGGGCCTGCGGCCAGCTCATGCTGGCCCTCTACCGCTGCGGGCGGCACGCCGACGCCCTCGCCGTCTACAGCGGCCTGCGCACGTCCCTGGTCGAGAACCTCGGGCTGGAGCCAGGCCCCGCGCTGCAGAAACTCCAGCACGCCATCCTCACCCACGACCCATCCCTCACCCTCGATCCGGCCTCCGTCCCGGCGCCTGCCCGCGACGTCGCCGTGGTGCGAAATCCGCTTCCGGTGCCGCCGATCCCGGCGCCCCGGGCGCCCTCCGACCCGCGACGGGCGCACCTGACGCTGGCCATGGTGCGGGTGCGCAGCTGCGCCGACGCCGCCGATCCGGTCCGCGTCGACTACGAGCTGGCAGCGGCGACCCGCATGGTGCGGTCAGGCATCGAGGAACTGGGCGGAACGGTGGCCACCTCCATTGGGTCGGCGACGCTCGCGGTGTTCGACGGGCCCCCCGCCCACGGCGGCGACGAGGAACGTGCGGTGCGGGCAGCGCTGACCCTGCGCGACTGCTTCACCGACGGGATGGGGCGCGATCTCGTCATGCAGGTCGCGGTGGCGACCGGTGAGACGCTGGTGCTGACCGAGCCGAACGCCCGGCTGACCCTGGGCGGCACCCTGGTCGACCGGTGCCACCAGATGCTGTCGGCCGTGCCGGAGGGAACGGTGTGGGCCTGCCCGCGCACCCGCGAGCTGACCGGCGACGCGTTCGACGCCGCGCCGGCCGCGGACGGGGCCTGGGAGATCCTCGGCGTTCGCGGCCACACCCCCGAGCACGACAGTGATCTGGCCCTGGTACGCGGACTGCTGGACCGTACGCTGCGGCGCAACACGCCGCACCTGGTGACCGTCCTCGGCGAGTCCGACGACCTGCTCGACCGGCTGGCCGGGATGGTGGACGGGCCCCGGGTGCTGGACGGCCGGATCGTCCCCCACGACCCGCTGCGCGCGGTGGCCGAACTGGTGACCGAGCTTTGCGGGCTCGCCCCGGACGACGCACCGGAGGTGATGCGCGAGCGGCTACGGACGTCGCTGGGGGCAGGTCGTCCGGCGACGTCCGAGCGACTGGTGTCGGCGCTGCTGCCGCTGCTCCGCCCCGGAGATCCGGCGCGGCCGGACACCCTGGCGGCGTGGAAGCTGCTACTCGAACAGGCGGCGCGGGCCCGGCCGCTGGTGGTGCTGCTGCGTGACCTGCACCTGGCCGGCGACGACCTGCTCGACGCCGTCGAGGACCTGGCCGATCTGGACGCGCCGTTGCCGCTGCTGGTGGTGGTGACGGCCGGGCCGGCGCTGCTGAGTCGCCGGCCGAGCTGGGGCGGCGGCAAGCCCCACGCGGCGTCCATCACGCTGGACCCGCCCGGAAACGGCACGGTCAACCGGCTGCGCCACCTGATGGCGTCCGCCTGCGGCGGCGGCCAGTTCGGCGGCGAGTTACCGGACCCATGCCTCACGCCGACGCCGCAGACCTCACCGTGGAACCTCGGCCGACCCGAGCGGCGCCTGGTGGAGCTGGAGGTGCACCCGCTGCTCCCTGAGGCCCGACCCAGCACGCCTGACCCGGCCCATGCACTTTGCCGCGCCGTGGCCCAGGACGTGGGCGATGGTGAGCTGGCTCTTGCCAGCGTGGTTCGCCTGGATGGGCCGTGTCCGCGCCTGCGGTGACACCGCCTCCAACAAGATCCTCTCCGGAGAGTGCACCGACATCACCGCCACCACCGACGAACCCACCAGCTGACCAGCACGCCGGAACGCCCCCGCCTGTCGGGGGCGTTCCGGCGTTGACGCCCGTCTCGTCGCACCAGCATCCGCCAGAGCCACGGCCCGGCCCTTCCGCCGAGTACGCCGATCGACTGCGTCAGCAGGATTCGGAAGGCCATCGGTGGCACTGGCGGACGGTGATGGCGTAACCGCGCTGGTCGTACAGACGAGCAGAGAACGGCAGGATGCGACGCCGGACGCGGGACTTCTCGGGGGCAACGGGCACGGCGATCGAGGACCTATCCCCTGTCCCAGGCCCGGCCCGGTTTCGGCGCGCATGTCGAATCGCCACGTCAACGGTCGGTTCTACCCGGCGAAGAGCTCGCCGCCACCGATAGCCTGCTCCTTGATCATCGACGACACGTCCCACGCCTTGACAAACCCGTCGCTACCACCAGTCAGCAACACCGGTCCGTCTGCCGCCAGCAGACCTGCGATAACGGCACAGCAGACCGCACCACGGTGTGCGGGAAGGACCCCGATCGGGCTGCCGTTGGCCAGGTTCCACAGTCGCACCGTGCCGTCGTGGTCGCCGCCGGAGACGGCGATGGCCCGGCCGTCCGGCAACGTCGTGGCCGCCACCGCCCGCACCTCGCCGGTATGGCCGGTGAGTGGTTTACCAATCGGCTTGCCGGTGGCCAGGTCCCACATGCGTAGTGTGCGGTCGTAGCTGCCGGAAACGGCGATGGCCTGGCCGTCCGGCAACGTCGTGGCCGCCACCGCCCGCACCCGGTCGGTGTGTCCGGTGATTGGTTTACCGATCGGCTTGCCGGTGGCCAGGTTCCACCTTCGCACTGTGCGGTCGTTGCCGCCTGAGACCGCGATGGCGCGGCCGTCGGGCAGCGTCGCTGTCGCCACCGCCCACACCGCGCCGGTGTGGCCGGTGAGTGGCTCGCCGATCGGTTTGCCGGTGGCCAGGTCCCACATACGAAGTGTGCGGTCGTAGCTGCCGGAGACGGCGATGGCCCGGCCGTCGGGCAGCGTCGCTACCGCTACCGCCACCGCCCCGCCGATGTGCCTGGTGATTGGTTCACCGATCAGGCTTTCGTTGGCCAGGTCCCACACCCACACCACGCCGTAGCCGCCGTCACCGGAGACGGCGACAGTTCGGCCGTCCGGCAATGTGGTGGCCGCCACCGCCAATCCCCCGCCGGTATGGCTGGTGAGTGGTTTACCGATCGGTTTACCGGTGGCCAGGTTCCACATTCGCACTGTGCGGTCGTTGCTGCCGGAGACGGCGATGGCGCGGCCATCGGGCAATGTCGTGGTCGCCACTGCCAACAGCTCGCCGGTGTGGCCGGTGAGTGGCTCGCCGATCGGTTCACCGGCGGCCAAGTCCCACACCCGCACCGTACCGTCGTCACCGCTGGAGACGGCGATGACGCGGCCGTCCGGCAGTGTCGTGGTCGCCACCGTCACCACCATCCGGGTATGGCCGGTGAGTGGCTCGCCGATCGGTTGACCGGCGGCCAAGTCCCACACCCGCACCGTACGGTCATCACCGCTGGAGACGGCGATGACGCGGCCGTCCGGCAACATCGTGGTCGCCACCGCCCGCACCCCGCCGATGTGGCCCGTGAGTGGTTCACCGATCGGTCCGCCGGTGGCCAGGTCCCACACCCGCACCGTGTCGCCGCTGCCGGCGACGCCGATGACCCGACCGTCGGGCAGCGTCGTGGTCGCCACCGCCCACACTGAGTTGAGGTGGCCGGTGAGTTCTCCGCCCACTGGTTCGCCGGTGGCCAGGTCCCACACCCGCGCTGTGTCGCTGCTGCCGGAAACCCCGATGGCCCGACCGTCGGGCAGCATCGTGGTCGCCACCGCCCACACTCCGCCGGCGAAGTCGATGAAGTCGGTGGGTGATTCGCCAAAGGGTGTGCCGGTGGTCAGGTCCCACACCCGCACCGTGCCATCGCTGCCGCTGCCGGAGACGGCGATAGCCCGGCCGTCCGGCAACGTCGTGGTCGCCACCGCGTCCACCCCGCCGGCATGGCCGGTGAGTGGATTACCGGACGCTTTGCCGGCGGCCAAATCCCACACCCGCACCGTACGGTCGTTGCTGCCGGAGACGGCGATGACCCGGCCGTCCGGCAACGTCGCGGTCGCCACCGCCCGCACCCCGCCGGAGTGGCCGGTGAGTGGTTCGCCGATCGGTGTGCCGGTCGCCAGGTCCCAGACCCGTACCGTGCCGTCGGCGCCGCCGGAGACGGCGATGACGCGGCCGTCCCGCAGTTGCCCGGTCGCGATGGCGCTCACCCAGCCAAAGGCGGCCGTGACTGACCAGCGAGCCCTCGGGCTACCGCTGGCGGAGCGAACAAGAGAACCAGTCACCAATCCTCCTGCGAAGCGGCGCCGCGACAGAATTCGAGCTGATTCTAGCCAGCCCGTAAGGGCTAACTAATGGGTCAAATCTAACGAGAAAGGTCGACTGTCTACCCGAATTGACCTCCAGATCAAGAAGCGCGCACGGCATTGAAGACTACCGACCAATAACGAATGGATCAGGAGTATGGGCACCTCCAGAGGAAGAGGATTTTCCTAGTCACCTCAGGTGGCGCCTGAACTGGAAGTCCGCAGCGTCGCGGACCGGTCGGAGGGTAACAGGACAGGCGCGACCTTATCGATGACCATGGAGCTACTGAGACAGCAGTTCACACCGACGTGGGCCACACCCGCGCATGTCATCATCACCGAGTGCGTCGCGACAGACCCCAGGGGTGTCGGCGACCGCCACTAAGCTTGATCTTTAAGCTGTGCGGCGTGGTCGGGGATTCGTCGATTTCTTCTCGTACGTTTTCCCCGCTTGCGGTGTCGCTGCTGGTGACGATGTGGACGTCGCGGCGGCGGGCGGCCTGGCGGTTGGGTCGTCCGGGTGGGCGGCCGGGTCCTGGGCCGCCCTTGCGGCCCAGGACCCGCCAGGCGCCCATCGACGCGGCATGGCCGCTCAGCAGCCAGGCTCGCAGCGCCTCGGCGTCCGCCACGATCAACTCAGCCAGTTCCGGCTCTCGCCACACCAGCTGGGCAATGTCATGGCCTGGTGTAGGTCAACGCGTAGCCGCCGTAGGTGGGACAGGTGCCTTCCGCGGTGACGCCGGGTGGGTTGAGATGGCGGATCTCGACGAACCCGCCCGAGCAGGCGACCCACAGCGTGGTGTCTTCCTTCTTGATGGTGCAGTCCAACCGGATCTTCTGGCCGTTGCGCGTCGGCACGCACGTCCCCCGGTCCGGCTCGTGCGGCGGAGGCAGCACCATGGCCTGCATCCCGGCCCGATTCCAGGAGATCTTGGCGGGAGCAGCCGACCCGCCGGCCGGCGCGGCCGAAACGGGAGCGGCCCAGACCGAAGCGACGGCGGCGGCCGTTGCGAACGCCGAGAACAAGCGGACCAGGCGGCGACGGTCAGCGCGGACACGCATCGGGGCACCTCCATGAGACAGACGAACGACACCACCAGGCTACATCGATGAACTTGGATGTTCAATCCTCGACACCTGTCGCTCGCTGCCACGCCAAGGCACCCGGGATCTTGGTACGAGTGCGCCCCTCAAGGGGCGCACTCGTACCAAGATCTCCCCGATGTGCGGGCTCGCGCTCTCGGCCTTGACGCCGCCCGGCTGAGAGCCCGAGGCATCGCCGGGCGCGATGCGTAGTGCCCGGTTGACGTCGGCACAGCAAGACCGCCGGCCACCAGCGGTCCGGGCGCCGGCCGCTAGGTACGCGGGACGAAGCGGGCGCGCAGGCCTGCCGGGGCGAGCCGGCCGAGGAACCTCGGGGCCGCCGTCGTGGCGTTCGGGGACTCGACGGTGAACCGTTGCGCCAGGCGGGAGGTGGCGAGGGTGAGCTGCCGCAGCGCCAGCGTCGAGCCCAGGCAGACCCGGGGGCCGGCCCCGAACGGCAGGTACGCCCGCCCTGGCACCGGGCAGCCGGCTGCCCACCGGCCGGGGTCGAACTCGTCGGGTCGCGACCACCACCGGGGGTCCCGCTGGATCAGGTACGGGTTCAGCAGCGCCTCGTCTCCGGGGCGCAGCGACCACCCGCCGACGGTGGCGTCGGCGTGGGCGGTGCGGGTCATCAGCCATACCGGCGGGTAGAGCCGGAGCACCTCCCGGACCACGGCCTCGGCCAACGGGAGCCGCGCGGTCGGCGGGGCGTCGCCGTCGCCCGGCTCGGCGCGCAGGTCGGCGAGGAGCCGGGGGCGCAGGGCGAGTTCCCGGACGACGGAGACCAGGGCGGCCGCGGGAATGCCGTGGCCGCCCATCAGGATGCCCCGCAGCGTCGCGGTTACCGTGTGGTCGGACAACGGCGGATCGACCGCCAGTAGCAGGGCGAGCAGGTCGCGGTCCGGCGGCCCGGAGGCGGCGCGACGGCGGCGGACGATCCCGGTCAGCGTCTCGACGGTACGCCGGTGCACGCGAAAGAAGCGGCGGTGCCGGGGGAGCGGGAACCACGCCGGGAACTGGAACGACGTTGCGGTGAAGGGTGCGGTGACGTCGAGGTTCTCGGCGAGCAGGGCGGGGATCCCGGCGGCGTCCGCGCCGAAGCAGTAGTCCGCGACGGCGTGGGCGGTGAAGTCGCGCATCACGGTCAGGACGTCGACCTCGCGGCCGGCGGTGGCGTCGGTGACGGTGTCGAACAACTCGACGGTACGGCGGTCGGCCGCACCGGCGGCGGCCCGGTTCAGCCCCGGCCAGACGGTACGGCGGGCCGACATCCAGGCCTCGGCCTCCTCGGCGGCCCGGTCGACGTCGGGTCGGTTGCCGAACGGGGCGAGTTCGGTGACGAAGCTGTGGTTGGTGCGGGCGAGCACCTCGTGGGCCAGGTCCGGGTCGGCGACGAAGACCGTCCGCTCGTCGAAGGAGAAGACGTCGCCGTACTCGCGGTGGCAGCGACGTAGGAAGCCGATCCGGTCGGCGTCGTACTCGGTGGTGTTGCCGGTCAGCCAGTGCCCGCGCGGGCCCGGCGGCCGGCCGGGTCGCTCGCCGTCTGCCATCCGCTCCCCCGGGAAGAAGAACACAGGACCCCGGGGCCGGGATCCTGTGCGCGTGTCGTCTACGGTCGCTGACGGACGTGGTGACGGGTACGGCTCACTGGTAGTTGTAGAACCAGTACGGGTAACGCCCGCTGACCCGCGTGCGGCCGGTCATCCAGGCCGCCGCGTAACGCAGTTTCCGCGCCATGGTTCACCTCCCCGATCGATCGATGACGATCTCGTGGGCGAGATCGTGTCACGGCGAGAACACATGGCGCAACGGCCGCCGGCCGGGCGCCGGGACGGTACCGGAACCGGCTCGGCGCGGACCCCGACGTGACCGGCCCCGACCAGCGACGACGGTGCCGCGCCCCGGCGCAGCCGGGGCGCTATCCGTTGATTCGGGTGATGTTCCGGATCTTGCTCGCCGCGTCCAAGGCGGCCACCCTGTACGCCTCGGCCAGGGCCGGGTAGATGAACACCGCGTCGACCAGGTAGTGGGATCAGCTTGCGCGGTGTCTTCGCCGCGTGCCAAGCGTCCGAACTTGATCTACCAGCCGGGGATCTTTCGGACCCGGCGGGCGCCCAGCGACCAATCCCGGCTGTCCGGGATCCTGTCCGAGCGATGTCTTGACCAGCATGGACAGGGCTGTCCTGTCCGGGACGCCGGCGATCACTTCCCTCGGTCCGGCCCGGCTCGTGACGATGTCTCCGATCCCCTGGAGGGCCGGGCAGGACACGGTCGTCCGACGCCACAGCCCGATCGGGGACCACTTTCAAGGGAGGAATCCGTATGGGACGTACGCCGTTGGCAGCCCGGACCATGGCGGCGCGCGGTGCCGGGTGGCGCCGAATCCTGGGGGCGCTGACGGCGTCGATCGTCATGTTGTCCACCGCCGCCCTGATTCGCGCGGCACCTGCACAGGCGGATCCGAAGGCACCACCACCGGCGCTCGACACCCCGGCTGCCGTAGCGGCGGACCCGTCTGAGGTGGCCCAGGGCAAGCGCGCCGCAATTCTGGGACCGGCATGGCGGACATCGAACGACCGGGCTTGGGTCACCTCCGGGGACGCGGACGGACTACACGTCTTGGTGGCCGACGCGCGGGAGGGCTACCGCTGGCGAACGGCGGCGACCTTGTCCGAGCCGGGCTTCGACACCGACCGATGGATCGGGAACGCGTGTGTGACCGGCTCCGGCCGGCGTCTCGTTGTGGCGTACGCGCCACGCACCTTCACCAACGAGGCCGACCTGTTCGACCGTGGGGCGTTCACCGCCGTGGTCGACCTGACCACGGGGGCGGTCGTGAAGCTGCCGGTGCTGTCGTCGCTGGCCTACTTCAGCCCGGCGTGCGGGGGCGGCGAGAGCGCCGTGTTGACCCAGGCACTGACGGATGCCCCGACCGGGGACACCGGCACCCGGACGCGACTGATCCGGGTGGACGCGGCCAGCGGAAGGACCGACCGGCCGCTGACCCTGGATGGTCAGGTGACCTCGGCGGTGCCGTCGGCCGACGGGCAGATCGTCGCCGCCGACGCCAACCGGCTCATCCGCATCGACGGTACGGGCCGGCGGGTGGCGGTCGTCGGCACGAGCGGCGTGCCGTTCCGGCTGGTCGCGGGTTCGGACGGGGGTGTGTCCTTCCTCGACCGAGAGGGCGACGTCGCTTCGGTACGGCGGGTGGAGGCGACGACGGTGACCCGGGCCAGGGCCGGTCAGCAGCGTCCCGCCGGGCCACTGCACACCCTCGCACAGGGCAAGCTCACCGAAATCGATCTGGTTGCGGGCGCCGGTGGACGGACGTTCGTCACCGGTGCGGCGCGGCGTACCGCCGACGCGGGTCCCGCTGGCCCGGTACGCCTGTTGCCCGTGCCGAAGGGCGCCGAGGTGTCCACCCTCGGCGAGGCGGCCATCGTCGCCAACTCCTGGACAGCCGATGGCGGCGGTGACGCCTCGGCGGCCCGTGCGGTCGCATTGACCATGACGATCACCACCACCGGCAGACAGGCCGCGTTCACCGTGGATCCCGGCACCCACCGGGCCGGGGCCGCCGGCCGGGACATGCACCCGTCACTGATCGAGGGGAAACCAGCCACCGCTCGCAAGCCGTCCCTGACCACGGCAGCCGGCTCCCCGAGCAATCCGGTCGAGGAGGAGAGGACCTGTTCGGGCCCCCGTAACGATCCGCGCAACCAGGCGCTTCAGCCCAAGCCACGCCAGGTGGAGTGGGCGGCGAACCAGGCGGTGATGAACGCCCTCACCGTGCAGCGGCCGGCGAACTGGAAGAACCTCGGCATGCCCGCGTACACGCCGCAGGGTCTGTTCCCACCGGTGCCGCTCGACGGCGGCGGCGCCGTACCCGCGCAGATCCTGCTGGGGATCGCCGCCCAGGAGTCGAACACCTGGCAGGCGTCGAGCAACACCGCGCCGGGGGTCACCGGCAATCCGCTGATCGGAAACTTCTACGGCCGCCAGGTCTACGACGACGACGCCGGAAACGACTGGGACGTGAACTTCTCCGACGCCGACTGCGGGTACGGGGTCATGCAGGTCACCGACCGGATGCGGCTGGCTGGTCGGGAACGACCCGGCGACGGGCCTGCCCTGCCGTACCAGACGCAGCGTGCCGTCGCGCTCGACTTCGCCGTCAACATCGCCGCCGGGATGTCGATCATCCAGGAGAAGTGGAACGAGACCCGGCGGGCCGGTCTGATCATCCATGGCGGCCAACCGAAGTTCCTGGAGAACTGGTTCTTCGCGTTGTGGGCGTACAACTCGGGGTTCCATCCGCAGAGCGCGGCGGCCCAGAACGACGGCGCCTGGGGTGTGGGGTGGATCAACAACCCGGCGAACCCGATCTACCCGGCGAACCGGCTGCCCTTCATGGATTCGACACCCGCCGACGCCGCCAACCCGCAGCGTTGGCCCTACCAGGAGAAGGTGCTGGGGTTCGCGGCTCATCCCAACGAGGTGTTGGAGGCCCCGAACGTACTCGTGGCGCAGTTCCGCCCGGCGCAGTGGAACGGCGGTCCCGTCGCAGGGCCGGTGAACCGGCGCGGAGTCAAGCCGCCGGTCAACCTCTTCTGCGATGCCACCAACAACTGCGAACCCGGCGCGCAGCACCAACCGACCGCGCCCAGCCTCGAAGATCAACCGCCGGGTCCGTGCGCCCACCGGAACGCCGCCGGTAAGTTCGACCTCAAGTGCTGGTACAACAAGGCGGTCAGCTGGAAGCCGAACTGCCTTGACACCTGCGGCTACGAGTTCATCCGCTTCGACGAGGGATACGCCTACCAGGAGGACGGCACCGCCTACCCGCCACGGTGCACCCGCGACGGTCTACCCGTCGGCGCGCTGGTCATCGACGACGTCCCGGCCGATGTCCCGGCAATCCGCCCGAACTGCCCGGGTACCGGCGCCCAGGCGGGCACCTTCACGCTGAACTTCGCGATGGACGCTGCCGGGTTGTTTCCTTCGAAGGTGGACTTCCACCAGCTGGGCAGCGGGTTCGGCGGTCATTTCTGGATGGCGCACACCCGGCACCGGGACATGCGCGACGGCAAACAGAAGGTCTCCGGCACCTGGGCGCTCAACCAGCCGATCCACGGTTGGACCCGGATCATGGTCCACCTGCCGCAGCAGGGTGCGTGGACCCGCCAGGCCGACTATGTCATCGACCTCGGGAACGGGCAGACCCGCCACCGGGTCGTGAACCAGGCCGTCCAGGCACTCACCTGGGTCGACCTCGGTGTGTTCCCGCTCGCCGGAGACGCGCGGGTGCGGCTGAGCACCGAAACCGTCGATGGTGACGGCGAGGACGCGGTGGCCTTCGACGCGGTCGCGTTCGTTCCCACCACCAAACCGTTGGCCAACTACGTGGCGATGGGTGACTCCTACTCGTCCGGTGAAGGCATCCCGCCGTACTTCACCAACAGTGACTACAAGCGTTCCAACGGCGACGTGAACGACTGCCACCGCTCCAGGACCGGTGCCTACCCCACCCAGGTGAAGCTGCCCGGCCACACCAAGACCATCGCGCAGCAGGCCGCGGAGGGGGCCGCCTCGTTCGGCTTCATCGCCTGCTCCGGTGCGATCTCACCGGAGGTCAGCCTCGACGCGGCCAACGACCCTCCCGCGCCCAGCGATGTCGCGGGGCACACGGTGTGGGGTGACGTCGGTGGTACCTGGGGACGGAGGTCACAGAAGAGCGGCGAAGCCATCCAGGTCGACCAGGGTTGGCTCGACGTCGATACCACCCTTGTGACACTCACCATCGGTGGCAACGACGCCCGGTTCGCCGAAATCATGCGCAGCTGCATCGCCTCCCAGGACTCCTGCTACTCGCCGTTGCACAAACTCACCCGAGGCAACGGCCGGGTCGATCCAGAAGCACTGAGCGTGTACGGGAAGAAGGTCATCCGGGACTGGCTGGGAGAACACCTCGAAGCCACCTACCGCGCCATCGCCACAAAGGCCCCCAACGCCCAGATCTTCGTCCTCGGATATCCGCAACTCTTCCCCGACAAGCCCGCGTCGAGCGGCTGCCTCGGCATCGAAAAAACCTCCCTGCATTTCCTCAACACCCTCGGCGACCTGCTCAATATCACCATTGCCAACACCGTCGAGAAGGTACGGCAGGACGGAGTGAAAATCCGATTTCTCAACTCGACCCAGACCTGGCGAGAGGGCGTGGCCCACTGGGCGTGCTCCTTCATGACCGTCGAGTGGAGCAACGGCGTCATCGCCACCGCCTCGCCGGGAAGCGGCCAGGAGGTGCCGGGCAGGGGCAGCTTCCATCCCACCGCCGAAGGACAACAGCAACTCGCCGCGATCGTCAACAAGCAACTGAACGGGGTGAGCACGGCGGCGACCGTACAGCAGCGGATCCTCGACTACGTCGCCACGCGTACGCCGGATGGCCAGCGATGGCTGGTCGATGCCGCCCAGGCGCTCCACGCCGCCGAGACGTGCCTGCAACTCAGCGCCCATGGAGGAGTCGTCGGCGACCCGTGCAGGGACCTTCCCCTGATTTTCCCCACGACCGGAGACGCGTCCGGTGCCGCCATAAACGACCTGGAGGCGCTCGTCGCCAACCCGCCCTGGGTCCACCTCAACTTTGTTAATAACAAGGAAATGAAGAAGGTTCGGAAGCGGTCGTGGATGGACGACGCGCCATATGTTCAGAGCACCTGCCAGACGCCGCGCGTGCCCACCGGGCACCATTGCGACGAGTATCCCTTCTACTCCAGCGAGCTCGCCGCCGCATGGGACTTCATCGAGGGCGGAGCGTCACCCAGCTCGTCGAAGCTGAAGATGATCCCGGCGGCGGAGAACATGGCCGAGGGCAACGCGCTGCGTCAATTCTATCGCACCTGCAGCATACCGACCGGAACCTATGTCGGTCCCGCGAATGGTAGCCAACCCGTGACGGTCGGCGGCGGCTATCTGACCATACCGATCGTCACCGACCCACCCACCCAGGCACCGTTCACCTTCTACGTCTGCTGACCTAGCCACCGACGCCCCATCCACGACAGATTCTGACCATCCCGGTGATTATCGAGCCAGCGTCAAGTCCTCAGTCAAATTTATGTCTGCTGATCAATCAACCACAGGAGAGAGCGTCGTGTTCGAAGCCTTCCGAAGAGTCGTGGCAGTGCTCACGCTAGTAGTCGCCACGGTGGTCACCGGCCTGGCGGTGACGCCATCCACCGCCTCCGCAGCCGAATGGGATCTGACGTTCCCGTCAGACTGGAGCCGGCGTGGGCTGTTCGCCGGAGCGGCGGGTACACCGACGATACTGCGCTTGGACGTGCAGTACGGGGGTGGACATGGGACGCCTGTCCACCTGTGGGATTCCAACAGCGAGCCGACCCAGGTCTGGGTGCAGGAGTCGGCCGACCAAGGTGGTTTCTACCTTCACCCCGCATATAACCGTTGGCTCTGCCTCGACTTCAACGGCGAACGAGCCGCCGGAGCAACCCTCAGGGTCAACAACTGCAACGGGTCCGCGTCCCAACGCTGGTTCGAGGGTCTCCACTCCGGCCACGCCTTTTCCTTGGTCACGCATAGTGACAACCGATACTGTGTCGATGTCCCGTACAGCAACTTCTCGACCGGGCAGATTCTGCAGATCTGGGACTGCAATCAAACCAACGCTCAGCGGGTCTATAGCGCTGGCTGTTACGCGGACAACTGTACGGGACATAGCCCGGTGGTCATGGGATGCGATTTCGGCACGATCGTTCGAGTTGACTTCACTGTCGCAGGCAGTCGGGTCACCATGGTCTATTCACCTAAGTGTGAGTCCGTTTGGGGTCGAATGACAGCCGCCCCGGGAGTCCAGATCAGCAGAACGGTCGTCCTGCAGCGATTCTTGAGCAACGTGTACCACGACAGTTACTCATCAAAACCCCTCAGTGCGGGTGCGACCGGCTGGACCCAGATGTACGGTCGGGGTCCTAGTCGGAGATTCCAGGTGTGCTACGACGCCACGTTGAGCGGCGCTCCGATCGAGTGCAGCGAACTGGTGCGATAGACCCTGGGTGGGGTGATCAGGATGGCCGGGCGCCCGGTCGGGAAGAAGCTTCCGATCACGCCTCAGGTCGCCGCGGCGGCCCCTCGCCAGGAGTGACGTTGGCGAGGGGCCGCCCTTGCTGGAAGGCCGCCGCCTGACTGACCCACGGGAAGGCGACCATCGGCTAGAGTCCTCGATGACATCCAGGATTGCGATCCCGATGCCGAGGAGCCGAAGGCCCGATGTGGAGATGAGTCCACCCAGCCCTGACGACGCAGCCACCTCCGCCGAGTTCGTCGCCGCGCTGAGGGCACTGCGAGAGTGGTCAGGGCTGACGTACCGGCAAATCGCGGGTAATGCGGCCGCCGCCGGAGAGGTCCTTCCCTCGAGTACGATCGCCGCCGCGTTGGGACGCACGACGCTGCCCCGGCAGCAGGTGGTGGCGGCATTCGCCCGGGCCTGCGGTCTGGATGGCGCCACGACGGCGCGATGGGTCGCCGCGCGCAACCGCATCGCAGCCGGGTCCGTCGGGCCAGAGCCGACGGCATCCCCCATTAGGGCCGAGGCGACCGGTGCGGCATCCAGCACGGAGCCGTCGTCGACTGAGTCGGAGACGGTGCCTCGGACACGGCCGGTGGACCCGGCAGCGCCGGCCAACCGACGCTGGCTGCTGGTGGCGGCGATCACGGTCGTCGCGACACTCGTGATCGCGCTGACCGCAGCGCTGATCTGGGACAGGGAGCAAGAGTCGGGAGTCCCCACCAATACCACCCACCCGATCGACGGTTGGTATCTGGTTCGGCCCGCCCACATTGACGACCGCAGCCTGTGCCTGGGCGAGGGCCGGGAGCGCAATGGCCGCACCGATCGGCCACTGGCGGTGCAGAGGCCATGCGACAAGGTGTCCCCGGACACCTACCTTCGAGAAGTCGGTGCCGATGTGTACGAGCTTCAGTGGCACCACCCGACGGAAGGTGCCGGGTGCCTGACCGTGGATGACGCGTTCACCGGCGACGGCGCGCTGTTGGCCCCGTCGGACTGCGTCGGAGCCAGCCATCAGCGTTACCTGCTGGATCCGGTTGACGACTCGACCGGGAACAACTACCGCCTGCGTCCAGTCCACAGTGGGCTGTGTATCGGGCTACTTGGCGGTCCGGCTGAGGTGAACATCGGCGCCGAGGTGGTGCAAACGCCCTGCTCCGGGACCGACGACCAGAAGTTCCTCATATCCCCCACCCAGAAGGCGAATCGGACTTCATGACCCTGGAACGTCCGTATTCGACGCGCGGGGTGGCGGTGCACTGGTTGCGTTGACCCTGTTGCCGCCGCCGTGACCCGGAGTGCTGAGGATCCGTTCGGGTTGGAGGTAGGCCAGTCTCTTCGCCATGCACGCCGCCGCCTCGACATCTCTGAGAAGGTCAGCGCCGGGCGGCAGAAGCCGCCGAATGTTCGTCAGCAGCGTCAGCGATGTAGCCGGCAACGATTGCCGCCAGCGTGACCAGCCGTTACCGCCAAGGCCGTTGCCACCCGGCCGGGCTCCTCAGCTCGCCCCTTCGCTTGACGTACACCAACACCGGCTATGTCCTGGTCGACGAACTCGGCCAGCCGCAACGCACCGACTGGCTACGCCGTCGGGTACACGAGCTGGTGTCGAAGGTCGGGGTACGGAAGGTCCGGCCCTACGACGCTCGGCACGCCTGCCTAACTTCGGTACCGCCGGGGTGCCCGATGTGGTGCTCGCGGCCCGGGCTGGCCACGCCTTGGCCTATACGCCGATTGTGCGGGGGTTGTACGGATCCCACCGTATCGTCCTACCGTCAGATCGGCCCATGGGAGAGATCCCGTTGGCCTGGCTGTGACATGGCGCTGAAACCCGCTCGATGTCCTTGGGCCCGCCGCCGCGCCCCTGAAGATCACAGGTCAGCTGACAAGGTCACAGTTGCGGATGAATCGGAGGAAACATGGATAGCGTCATCCGACGAGTGCAAGCGGTAGCTGACCGGATGCTTGAGGTTGTTGTGCCTCGTGCCGACGTCCAGGCCATCGACTGCTGGAACGAGTTCAGGTGTATGACCCTCAACAACGTGCGGTACCGCTGGATCCGGCGGTGCTGCTACTACGGGCCAAGCCGGCCCGTGAACTGCAACGCATGGACCATCTACTCCACTGAGGGCTGTTAGCACCGGCGCCATCCGCAGTCGGAAGCAGGGCGTGGCGGGAGGCGGCTGGTGATGTATCTGGCGGTGGCCTGCCGCGCTCTGGTCTTCGGCGTCTTCCTGTGCTCGCTGGCCAGCAAGCTCCGCGGTCCGGCGGCGTACTCGAGCTTTGTCGCTTCGACCGGTGGGTTGTTGGGCCGGCCGCGCCGCGGTGTGGCCGTGGGCGTGGCCGCGGCCGGTACGGTGATGGCCGAGGCTGCGGTAACGGTGCTGGTGGTGATTCCAGCGACGGCGCCGACCGGGTTGACGCTGGCGGCAGCGCTCCTGGTGGCGTTCTCGGTCGCCATCGTGCTGGCAATGCGGGGCGGGCGGCGGGCGCCGTGCCGGTGTTTCGGCGCATCGGAGACTCCACTCGGCCTGCCGCACGTGGCGCGTAACATGCTGTTGGCTGTCGTGTGCCTGGGCGGCCTGGTGGCGACGACCGCAGCGACGGGTGTCGGCCGACATCCCGCCGGCGTCGCCGTGGCGCTTGCCGTGGCCGCGGCGGTGTTGCCTTTCGTATTGCGGCTCGATGACCTGGTGGCGCTGTTCCGTCCCACCTATCATCCCGGAAACCTTCGGAGGAAGTGACGATGCCCTTCGTCGTCGCCGCAGTCGCCCTGCTTGGGGCGTTGTGCATGGTGAACCTGCTGTTGACGTTCGGGGTACTGCGCCGGCTGCGGGAGCAGACCGCTGCGCTGACCCGACTCTCGGGCGCCCTACCGCCCGTAATGCCCGCACCGGAGGAGCTGGTGGGCACGCCTGTGCCGGCATTCGCGGCGACCGCGGTCGATGGCACACCGGTCACCCGGGACAGCCTGGTCGGCCGACCACGGTTGGTGGGATTCTTCTCCGCCGGATGCGCGCCGTGCCACGAACAGGCGCCCCTGTTCGCCAAGTGGTTGGCTGAGCAGGGCGGCGACGCCAGCACGGCGGTCGCGGTCATCACCGACTCCGGTCCGGAAGCCGTTGAGCTGGCCACGTCGCTGACCGACACGGCGACCGTGGTCGTCGAACCGGACGCTTTCTCGGTGTCCCAGGCGTTCGGGGTACGAGGCTTCCCGACGTTTCTGCGGGTCGATGCCGACGGCGTCATCGCGGCTGCGGACGCCACGGTGCGCGGCGTGGTGGGGCACGTGGCGGCCACGTCCTGACGATGCCAGCTTCCGAGATGCCGGTGACAGAGCCGGCCAGCCCGCAGCGCCCGCTTCATGAACTGGCCGGGGTGTGGCGTACCGCGTGGCAGGCGGGTCCGTGGTTGACCGTGGCGCAGATGGTGACGACCGTTGCCAGCGGTCTGCTGCCAGCGACCACGGTGTGGCTGACCAAGCTTGTGGTGGATGGGCTGGCGGCCGGTCGGGTCGAGGCCGCCGTCGGCGCCGGAGTGGGCCTGGCCGGTGCCGGCCTGGTCGCCGCGGTACTACCGCAGTTGGCCGGCTATCTGCAGGGTGAGCAGCAGCGGCGGATGGACCGCCTGATGCAGGACCAGCTGTACACCGCGGTGAACTCCTTCCAAGGGTTGTCCAGGTTCGAGAACCCTCGGTTTCTCGACCGGCTGCGGATGGCGACCGAGGCGACCGGTCCGGCACTCAGCCCGCTCACGTCCGGCCTGCTCGGCATCGGCCGGGACGTGATCACGCTGCTCAGTCTGCTCGGCACGCTGTACTTCCTCAGCCCGGTGATGACCGCGGTCGTAGTGGGCGCGGCGGTGCCGGCGCTGCTGGCGGAGATCTCGCTGGCCCGGCAGCGGGTCGGAATGTACCTGGGCCTGTCGGCGGCGATGCGGCGGCAGGCCTTCTACAGCCAGCTGATCACCGACGTCGGAGCCGCCCAGGAGGTACGCCTGTTCGGCCTTGGTGACTTCTTCAAGGGCCGGCTGCTGCGCGGACTGCGCGAGGTGCAGGACGGGGAACGGCGCCTCGACCGGAAGGTGCTACGTAGCCAGTCACTGCTGGCGCTGCTGAGTGCGGTGGTCTCTGGGCTCGGCCTGGTGTGGGCGGTACACAGCGCCACCACCGGCCGGCTGACGCTGGGCGACGTGACGGCGTTCGTGGTGGCTGTCGCCGGTATCCAGGGATCGCTCATGGGTCTGGTCAACGGCATTGCCAGCGGGCACGAAGCGCTGCTGATGGTCGGCCACCACTCCGCCGTACGCCGCCTCGGTGACGACCTGCCACCCGCCCGCCGACCGGCACAACTCCTGCCGTTGCGCCACGGCATCGAGGTACGGGACGTGTGGTTCCGTTACCACGACGACCATCCATGGATCCTGCGCGGCGTCAGCCTGACCATCTCCCAGGGCCAGGCGGTCGCACTGGTGGGGCTCAACGGCGCGGGCAAAAGCACCCTGGTCAAACTGTTGTGCCGGTTCTACGACCCGAACCACGGCGTGATCCGCTGGGACGGCGTCGACATCCGCGACCTGGATCCAGCGCAGTTGCGGCGCCGGATGGGCGTGTTGTTCCAGGACTTCGTGTCGTACGACCTGAGCGCCGCCGAGAATATCGGGGTCGGTGACGTCGACGCGATAGCCGACCGGCGCCGGATTGAGGAGGCGGCCGGCGCAGCTGGCATTCACACCAATCTGGCCGCGCTGCCGCGGGGCTACGACACGCTGCTCAGCCGCCTCTTCTACCTGGAGGAGGAGAAGGACGACCCGGACACCGGTGTAGTGCTGTCCGGCGGCCAGTGGCAGCGGCTGGCCCTGAGCCGGACGTTCATGCGTGACACCCGGGACCTGCTGATCCTCGACGAACCGAGCGCGGGCCTGGACGCGAAGGCCGAACACGAGATCCACCAGCGCCTCCGGACGCATCGTGCCGGCCGCACCAGCCTGCTCATCTCGCACCGGCTGGGCACGGTTCGGGATGCCGACGTGATAGTCGTGCTCGACGGCGGCCTGGTCGCCGAGCAGGGCAGCCACGACGAACTGATCGCCCTCGACGGCCGGTACGCGCAACTGTTCCGGACCCAGGCCAGCGGCTACGGCGCAACGGCGGTAGAGGAGATCCGATGATTGCTCGGGTGGTGGCCAGCGCCCTGGTCGTCGGCGCCGTAACCGGTGGTGTGGCGTGCTGGCTGCGGCACACCTTTCTCGTCACCACCGTGGCCGGGCGAAGCATGCTGCCCACGTACACCAGCGGTGACCGGATGCTGGTGCGGCGGGTGCCACTGGCCAGGGTCCGCTCCGGCGATGTCGTCGTCCTCGCCGACGGCGACCTGCCAGCGCGTTCCACCCGGTCGGCCAGCACGCGACGCGATCCACCAGGCGAGCTCATCGTCAAACGCGCCGTGGCCGTACCAGGCGATCCCGTACCCGCCGGGGTACCCGTACCCGACCAGGTCGTACCACCCGGGCACCTGATCGTCCTCGGCGACAACGCCGACGCCAGCTACGACTCGAGAAATGCCGGCTACTACGCCGCGGACGCGCTGATCGGCGTCGTGGTCCGCGGTATGCGGCGTAACCCGCACAGCTGAGCCTGCCAGGCTGCTGCCCGTCAACGACGAACTCAACCGAAAGGCTGTGGCGCGGTGCGCCCGATCCGCGTCGCACGGCCCGGGATCAGCTGCCGTGCAAGTCGAGTGCGCCCACCGTTTCATGCCCGAGGACCTCGGCCATGACCCCCAACGCTCATGACTGATGATCGTCGCCCGGACGGCGGTGCCCACCACCAGGCTGCCGCCAGCGCCCTGGTACGCCTTGTCAGCAAAGGTCATCACGTTGGCTCAGCTCAGAGCCTCGATCAGGCCGTGGGTGCGTGGGGCGGTCAGGTCGTGCACGGCGCCGGGCAGGGCGGGTGAGGCCCAGACGAGTCGTCCCTTGCAGTCCGCGATGACCTGCACGTTGACCCCGTGGCGTTTGTGATTATCGCCTATATATGCCTATATATGTGCCGACATCGTCGGCACTTTATGCCCGATGACTAAAGAGTCGATACTTGACGTCGTTGTCAACTTCATGAAGACTCGACGGTGGCGCCGGTGACTGACGGCGACCCTCGCCCGGTTGGGAGCTGGCACATGCGCGCGCTACTGCCGAAGGACCTGTTGCGTCAGCGGACCGTGTTCGTCAGCGGCGGCGGCAGCGGGGTCAACCTGGCCATCGCCAAGGCCTGCGCCCAGGTAGGCGCCAACCTGGTGCTGTGTGGGCGCACCGAGACCAAGCTCAAGGACGCGGTCGAGGAACTGACCGCGCTCGGCGCCGAGGCGGTCTACGCGATCGCCGACGTACGCGACGCCACCGCGGTCAAGGCCGCCTTCGAGATGGCCGAGGAGCGCTTCGGCGCGGTCGACGCGGTGGTCTGCGGTGCCGCCGGCAACTTCCTCGCCCCCGCCGAACGGATCAGCTCCAACGGTTTCCGCGCAGTGGTCGACATCGACCTGCTCGGGAGTTTCCATTGCGCGCACGCCGCCTACGAGCAACTCCGCCGCACCCGGGGCACCATCCTGTTCGTCTCCGGCGGGCAGTCGCAGATGCCCTTCGCCCACCAGGCGCATGTGGCCGCCGCCAAGGCCGGCGTGGACCAGCTCATGCGCTCGCTGGCGCTGGAGTGGGGGCCGCACGGCATCCGCTCAAACTCGATCGTGCCCGGCCCGGTGAGCGGCACCGAGGGCATGCGGCGGCTGGCCGAAACGGTCACCGAACAGGTCTGGGCCGGCATGGTGCCGCTGGGCCGTTTCGCCGTGCCTGAGGAGATCGCGCAGATCGCGGTCGTCCTGCTCTCGCCGCTCGCCGCGTACGTCAACGGGTCGCAGGTCGTGGTCGACGGAGGCATGGCGACGGTCGGCTCCGCGGCTTTCAACCACGCCGTCCGCCAGGCCGGCTGACCCCACCCGGCCGCGCCGTACTCGCGGCCCGCTCGGGCGGCGCGCGATCTGGCCCGAGTGCCACGTCACCCGTGCCGCCAGCCCGGATTGTTCTCCTCGTCAGCGTGATGTCACACGACATCAACATGTCGGTGTGACATCACGCTCGGCGGGAGCAACACCACCCCGAGCCGTCAGCCGGTCGGCAGGGACCGCAGCGTCGGCGGGACCACCAGGTCGAGGCCCAGAGCGCGGGCCTCCGCCTCCACCATGGACAGGTAACGGCCAATGTTGCGAAGCTTGACGTGCTCGTAGCCGCGGATGGTGTCGGCCTGGTCCAGGAGCCGGATGCACCGGTCGAGGTTGTCGGCGTTCACTCCGGCGGCGACCGCCTCGGCGAGCGCCGTGTAGTGGACGACCAGGTCCCGCTCGACCCGGCGAAGGTGGGCGTAGCCGAAGACGTCGAACGGCGTGTGGCGGACCCGCTTGAGCACGGCAAGCGCCTGGAACCCGGGCCGGAACCACGGGCCGAGCCGGATCTTGGAAGTCATCCCCATCGCCCGCAGGATCGGCGGGTGCAGGTGCCAGGAGACCTTTGCGCCCGGCCCGAACTGCTCGCGTACCGTGTCCCGGGTCGAGTCGAGCAGGTGCAGCCGGGCCACCTCGTACTCGTCCTTGTAGGCCATCAGCCGGTGCATCTGGGTTGCGGTGGCCCGGGTGAGTGGCCCGGCCGCGCCGCTCACCGCCGTCTCCGCAACCGCCATCCGCTGTACGGTGTCGAGGTACCGCCCGGCGTACCCCGCGTTCTGGTACTCCACCAGGTCCGCGGCCCGGGTGTGCAGCAGGTCGTGCAGCGCCGGATCGGGCGCGAGGGAGGCGACCCGGTCGGCCAGCACGGACGCCAATGGGGGCGGCGCGAGGCGGCGCCGACGGGCCGCCACCAGTGCCTCGACGGTGGCCGGTACCGCCACCGCGGCGCGGCCCCACCGGAACGCCTGCACGTTCGCGGCGACGGCGGTCCCGTTGAGCCGGTACGCCTCCTCGATCGACGCGGCCGACAGTGGCAGTGCGCCGCTCTGGTACGCCGCGCCAACCAGCACCGTGTTGGCCATCAGGTGGTTCCCGAAGACCGCATCCGCGATCGCCTCCGGGTCGACGAAGACGTTGTCGTCGCGCCGCGTCACATCGCCGAGCTGGCGGGTCTGCGCGTCGATCGAGGGGTAGGCGATGCTCGGGTCGACCGCCATGTCCGCCGTCGGCGTGGGGCTCAGCGACCCGACCGCCACCGTACGGTTCGGCGACGCCTTGGCCAGGCCCTTGGCGTTCATCGCGGCGAGCAGGTCGAAGGCGAGCATCAGGTCCGCCTCGCCGTCGGCGATCTGGGCCGCTGGTTCGACCGCCGGGTCGGAGTAGACCTGTAGCTGCGACACCACCGGCCCGGCCTTCTGGCTGGAGCCGGTGAGGTCGAGGTTGCGGACCAGCTTGCCGTCGAGCACGGCCGCGGTGGCGAGCACCTGGCTGACCGTCACCACGCCGGTGCCGCCGATGCCGGTCATGTACAGGTTGAACGCGTCGGCGGGCACGGTCACCACCGGCGCCGGCAGGTCCGGCAGCGGCGGGGTGTCGCTTTCGCCCGAGGTCCGGGCGCCGCCGCCCGCCGAGGTCTCGACGGTCATGAACGAGGGGCAGTCGCCCCGCATGCACGAGTAGTCGAAATTGCAGGACGACTGGTGGATCGTGGTCTTGCGGCCGAACTCGGTCTCCACCGGCTGCACGCTCAGGCACTGCGACTTCGCGCTGCAGTCCCCGCACCCCTCGCAGACCCGGTCGTTGATGACCACCCGCCGGGTCGGCTGCGCCATCTGCCGGCGCTTGCGGAGCCGGCGTTTCTCGGCCGCGCAGTGCTGGTCGTGCAGCAGTACGGTGACGCCGGGGGTGGCGGCGAGGATCTCCTGCGCCTCCAGCAGCCGCTCCCGCTTCCACACCTGGACGCCACGCGGTAGCCGGACCCACCGGTACCTGCGGGTGTCGTCGGTGGTGATGATGGTGCGGGCGACCCCTTCGGCGGCCAGCATGCGGACCAGCCGGGGCACGTCGAGTACGCCCTCGACGTGCTGGCCGCCGGTCATCCCGACCGCGCTGTTGTAGAGCAGCTTGTAGGTGATGTTCACGCCGGCCGCCACGGCCTGGCGCAGAGCGAGGCTGCCGGAGTGGTGGAAGGTGCCGTCGCCGACGTTCTGGAAGATGTGCGTCGTGGTGGTGAAGGGGGCCATGCCGACCCACTGCGCGCCCTCGCCGCCCATCTGCGTGTAGCCGGCCATCGTGCCGTACTCCTCACGGGGCACGACCAGCTCCAGGATGTGGCAGCCGATACCGGCGCCCACCACCGCGCCCGCCGGCACGGCGAGTGAGCTGTTGTGTGGGCAGCCCGAGCAGAAGAACGGCTTGCGGGAGGTGACCAGCGGCAGCATGGTCCGGGTCCGGGTCCGCTCGGGCAGCCGGACGGCGTCACCGAGCAGGTCCCGCAGCCGGGGGCCGAGAGTGGCGGCGAGTTGGTCGGTGCTGAAGACGCCGTAGCCGGGCAGGAAGGGCTCGCCGTCGGCGTCGGTCTTGCCGTGGATCGCCGGTGCCCCCGGGCGCCCGTACAGGGCCTCCTTGAGCATCCGCTCGATCAGCGGCCCCTTCTCCTCCACCACGAAGACCTGCTCCAGCCCGTCGGCGAAGTCCCGCCACTCCCCCGTCGACACCGGCCACAACGCCAGGACCTTCTTCACCCGTACGCCGGCGTGGCGCAGCGCGTCGTCGTCCAGGCCGAGCCGGTCCAGGGCACGCCGTACGTCGTAGTAGGTGGTGCCGGGTGCCACGATGCCGACGCGGGCGGCCGGCGGTGCCACCGTGACCGGGTTGAGCTGGTTGGCCTCGATGTAGCTGGCCGCGATGCCCCGGCGGTGGGTGACCAGGTCGCGTTCGGCCTCCCGCATCGGCGGACCGGGGGTGTTCACCCGCAGTTTCGGGGTGTGGCCGGTCTCGGGCACCACGAAGCGCAGCCGGTCGGGCGTGACGTCCGCCGAGCCGGAGGCGTCGGCCAGGTCGGTGACCATCTTGAAGCCGACCCAGAGCCCGCTGGCCCGGGACAGCGCGATGCCGTGCGCGGCCAGGTCGAGGATCTCCTGCACGGTGCCGGGGTAGAGCAGCGGCATGCCCCAGTCGATGAAGGCGCCGTTGCTGTCGGTCGGGAAGTTGGTCGAGGCGGCGTCCGGGTCGTCACCGGCGACGACCAGCACGCCGCCGTGCGGCGCGGTGCCCCTGATGTTGGCGGTCCGCAACGCGTCACCGGCCCGGTCCACCCCGGGTGCCTTGCCGAACCAGAGGCCGAAGACGCCGTCGACGGTGGCGCCGGGCAACTCGTTGACGGTCTGGCTGCCCCACAGCGCGGTGGCGGCGAGATCCTCGTTGAGCCCCGGCTGGTGCCGGATCCGGTGCTCGGTCAGCAGCGCCTGCTGGCGGTGCATCTCCAGGTCGACCCCGCCGAGCGGCGAGCCGGGGTAGCCGGAGACCAGGCCCGCCGTGTCGAGTCCGGCGGCGACGTCGCGCCGACGCTGGTCGAGCAGCACCCGGACGAGCGCCTGGATCGCGGTCAGGTAGACCTGGCCCTCGCGCCGGGTGAAGCGGTCGGCGAGGGTGAACTCCGAGGCGGGCTCGTTGGTGATCGTCATGGGTACTCAGTGCCCGACGACCGAGCTGGCGTCACCGACGGTGAGCCGGCGTACGGTCAGGTTGTCGATCTCGTCCTCGTCGATCTCGTAGCCGAGGCCGGGCTTGGTCGGCGCGTCCACGTAGCCGTCGGCGGTGACCCGCAGGGTGTCCTTCATGCCCTGGTCCAGGACGCCGGTGGGGACCGGCAACTCGACCAGGTCGCAGTTGTGGATGGCGAGCATGACGTGGAAGTGCGCGGCCTGGATCAGCGTCGAGCCGTAGCTGTGCGGCTCGAACTTCACGCCGAACGCCTCGCAGAGCGCGGCGGTCTTCCTCATCGCGGTGATGCCGCCGGTCCAGTCCCCCACCGAGCGCACCGAGTCCACCGCGTGGTTCACCAGGTAGGGCGGCACGAACTTGAGACCGCCGCCGACGCTCTCCACCGCCGTGATCGGGATCGAGAAGTACCGGGTGAGGTCGGTCAGGCCCTGGATGTCGGCGTCCTCGATCGGCGCCTCGTACCAGTAGAAGTCCAACTCCTCCAGCACCTTGCCGACCTTGAACGCCCCCTGCCGGTCGTACGCATTGACCGGGTCGAGCATCAGGTCCATGGTGTCGCCGACCGCCTCGCGTACCGCCCGGCAGACCTCGATGTCCTTGTCCGGCACCCCGAAGGCGTGCAGCTTGTACGCGGTGAAGCCCTCGTCCCGGCACTGCAACGCCAGGTCGACGTACTCGGGCACGGTGTCGTAGCGCACGGTGCTGGCGTACGCGCGGACCCGGTCGCGGGCCGCGCCCAACAGCTTGTAGACGGGCTGTTCGTGGATCTTGCCGACCAGGTCCCAGAGGGCGATGTCGACGCCGGAGGAGACCGCGTTCGGGGCGGTCAGGTTGTCGGTCAGCTGGTACGAGAACCGCTCGATGTCGTGCGGGTCCTGGCCGACGAGGGTGTCACGGACCCGGGGCAGCATGTCCTCGAACTGGCCCGGCCCGGCCAGCCAGGTGATGCACTGTCCCTCGTGGCCCTCGTCGTCGCGGATCCGCAGCAGGATCATGCCGACCCGGCGCGGCGGGAGCTGGTCCTTCCACTGGAACTCGAACTCGGTCGGCTTGAGCAGTTGGGCGGACACATCGGTGATCTTCACGGTCGGATCCTCTCTTCCTCAGGCTCCAGCGAGCGCAGCTCGGAGGCGGCGATGAGGCTGCGGGTGTACTCGTGCCGGGGGTTCCCGAGCACCTCGGCCACGGTGCCCTGCTCCACGATCTGGCCCTTCAGGAGCACGGCGACCCGGTGACACAGATGGCGCACCATGTGCATGTCGTGGGCGACGAAGACGTAGCTCATCTGGAACTTCTCCTGCAGGTCGAGCAGGAGGTTCGCGATCTGGGCGCTGACCGAGACGTCGAGCGCCGACATCGGCTCGTCGAGCACGATGACGTCCGGTTCCTCGGAGAGGCTGCGGGCGATCGCCACCCGCTGCCGCTGGCCGCCGGAGAGCTGGTGCGGGAACCGGTCGGCGAACTCCGGCGGCAGCGACACCAGGTCCAGCAGTTCGGCCGCGCGGGCCCGGCGTTCCGCCCGGCCGGCCCGGCGTTCGATGGAGCGCCGCTCGGTGATGATGTCCCACAACCGTCGGCGCGGGTTGAGCGAGCTGTACGGGTTCTGGAAGACCGCGGAGACCGAGTTGAAGAAGTCGCGTCGGTGCTCGGTGGTGAACGTGGGCCGGGGCGTACCCCGGAAGGTCACCGTGCCGCTGGTCGGCTGCTCGATGCCGAGCAGGATGCGCATCAGCGTGGTCTTGCCGCTGCCCGACTCGCCCACCAGCCCGACCATCTCGCCCCGGCCCACCCCGAAGGTCACGTCGGTCAGGGCGTGGGTGGTGCCGGCGGTGCGGCTGCGGTACGTCTTGGAGACGTCGACCGCGTCCAGGATTCTGTCGGTCATGACGTCACCGGATTCCAGCAGGCGTACGACGCGCCGTCCGGCCGCCGGGTGGTGGCCGGCATCCGCTGGTGGCAGAGGTCGGTGGCGCTCGGGCAGCGGGGGGCGAACGGGCAGCCGGGTGGCATCGCGGTCAGCGATGGCGGGCTGCCGGAGATGGCGCGCAGGCGCTGGCGGGGCCCGACGTCGAGGGAGCTGGCGTCCAGCAGCGCCCGGGTGTACGGGTGCGACGGGTTGTCGGCCACCACGGTCAGCGGGCCGGACTCCACCACCACGCCGCCGTACATCACCGCGACGTCCTGACAGACCAGCCGGGCCACCCGGATGTTGTGGGTGATGAACATCGTGGTGAGGTGGCGTTCCCGGCGCAGCCGGTCCAGCAGCCGCAGGATGCCGATCTGGGTGGTCACGTCGAGCGCGGTGGTCGGTTCGTCGGCGATGAGCAGCTGCGGCTCCTTGGCCAGCGCGATGGCGATCGCGACGCGCTGGCGCATGCCGCCGCTGAACTGGTGCGGGTGCTGCTTGAGCCGGGCCGCCGCGTCGACGATGCCGAGCGAGGTGAGCAGCTCGACGATGACCTCGTCGCGGCGGGCCCGCTCGACGTGCGGCATCGCCTCGACGATCTGCGAGCGGATCGTGTACAGCGGGTCCAGCGCCGTGGTCGGGTCCTGCGGCACGAAGCCGATCTGGGTACGCAGCAGCTCCCGCATCTGCCGGGGCGTGGCGCGGGTGACGTCGGTGCCGCCGATGCGGATCTCGCCCTCGGCGATGTCACCGATCGGCGGGCGGATCATCCGCATGACGCTCATCGCCACCGTGCTCTTGCCGCTGCCGGACTCCCCGACGATCGCCATGGCCGAGCCTTTCGGCAGGTTCAGGGTGACGCCGCGGGCAGCGGGGGTGACCTGGCCGCCGAAGAAGTAGTGGGTGGTGAGGTTGGTGATCTGCAGCATCTCCTACCGCCTCGTCGCGGGGTCGAGGGCGTGGCGGAGCCAGTCGCCCAGCAGGTTCGCCGCCAGCACGGTGATGCTCAACGCGACACCGGGTACCACCGGCAGCCACCAGGCGGTGGCCAGGAAGGTGCGCCCGTCGGCGAGCATGTTGCCCCAGGAGGCGGCCGGTGGCGGGACGCCGATGCCGAGAAAACTCAGCGAGCCCTCGGCGATGATGGCCAGGCCGACCTGGAGGGTCGCCAGCACCAGCAGGGTCGGGATCAGGTTCGGCACGACGTGCCGGGTGATCGCCCAGAACCGGCTGCCGCCCATGATCCGGGCCATGGTGACGAAGTCCTGGTGTCGGATCCGGATCACCTCGCTGCGCAGCACCCGCGCGTACTGCGGCCAGCCGGCCACCACCAGCACCAGGATCACCACCGTGACGCCCTTGCCGTAGATGGCCACGATGACGATGGCCAGCAGCACCACCGGGAAGGCCATCGAGGCGTCGGCGACGCGGGTCAGCACCGTGTCGAGCCGGCCACCGAGGTACCCGGCGAGCAGCGCGATGAGCAGGCCGAACGCACCGGCGATGAGCACCGCGCCGGCGGCGACGAGGAACGACACCTGCGCCCCGGCGAGCAGCCGGCTGAGCACGTCGCGGCCGAGCTGGTCGGTGCCGAGCAGGTAGCTGGTGCTGCCGCCGGCAAAGACCGGTGGCTTGAGCGACTGGCTCAGGTCGACCTTGTTCGGGTCGTGCGGCGAAACAAGCGCGCCGAAGGCGCCGCAGAACGCGAAGAGCACCATCACCGTGCCGGAGAACCAGGGCCAGCGGCCGGACCGGCGCCGCGGCCGCGCCGGTGGCGTACCGGCCGGCGGGGTGGTCGACGCGAGGTCGGTGGTCATGCCGACACACCCGCCTTCTGCGGCTCGGCGGACGAGTTCGTCCGCACCCGTGGGTCGAGCCAGCCGTAGGAAAGATCGACCAGGAAGAGCAGGGCGACGAAGACCAGCGTGTTGATCACGACGATGCCCTGGATCAGCGCGTAGTCGCGGGCCTGGATGGCCTGGATGGCGAGCTGTCCCACTCCCGGCCAGGCGAAGAGGTTCTCCACCACGATCGTCCCGGAGAACATCGCCCCCAGCTGGATGCCGGCGAGGGTGACCACGGGCAGCGAGGCGTTGCGCAGGATGTGGGCGACCAGCACGGCCGGCGACACGCCCTTGGCCCGTTCGAACAACGTCTGGTCCCGCCCCACGATCTCCAGCACCGACGAGCGGGTGAGCCGGGCGATCGAGGCGAGCGGGAAGGCGGCCAGCGCGCAGGCCGGCAGGATGAGGCTGGTGAACCCCTCCGAGCCGAAGGCGGGCAGCCAGCCCAGCGTGATGGAGAAGAGCAGGACCAGCAGCATGCCCAGCCAGAACGGCGGCACCGACTGCCCCAGCACCGACAGCGCGCGTACCGCCTGGTCGTAGCGCGACCCGGCGCGCATCCCGGCCACGGCGCCGAGCGCGATGCCGACGACGAGGGCGATGACGAAGCCGGTCAGCGCGAGCTGGGCGGTGTTCAGCATCGCGGGTACCACCAGGTCGGTCACCGGCTGGCGGTAGCTGACGCTCTGGCCGAGGTCGAGGGTGACGATGCCGCGCAGGTAGTCCAGGTATTGCAGGTAGACGGGCTGGTCCAGGCCGTAGCTGACCCGGATCGCCTCGACCTGTTCGGGGGTGGCGTCGGCCGGCGCGAGCAGCGCGGCCGCGTCACCGCCGAGCCGCGCCAGGAAGAACACGATGGTCACGATGACCCACATCGCGATCAGGCCCTGGAGCAGGCGGTTGAGGATGTAGCTGGTCATGGCCCCTCCATGCAGCGTCCGGCAGGTGCGGGGTGCCCGGCGCAGGGACGGCGCCGGGCACCCCCGGTCGTCAGTTCGCCCGCAGGTACCAGAACGGGCCCGGGTACGGGTTGCCGTCCATGACCTTCCAGTCGGCGACCTTGGGGCCGATCGCGTACACCGCGTCGAGCGAGACCACCGGCAGGCCGAAGAGCGTCGCGTGCAGCTTCCGGCTGATCTCGCCGGCGATGGCGGCCTGGTCGTCGCGCTTGACCGTCGAACTCAGCTTGGCGAAGAGCTCGTCGAGTTCGGCGTTCTTGACCGCCGAGTAGCCACCGGTGGAGGTGTAGAAGATGGACAGCTTCTCCGGGTCGGAGATGAGCAGGCCGGGCGTGCCGAGGATGACGGCGCCGGTCAACTGGTGCTTGACAGCCTTGTCAAGATAGGTGGCCGGGTCCATCGCGTCCATCGTCACGTCGACCCCGACCTCCTTCCAGTAACCGATCACGGCCTCGGCGAACTTCTGCACGTCGGCGATGGCGGTGGTCTGGTTGTAGAGGTGCAGGGTGAACTTCAGATCGCTGGCGCCGGCCGCCGCTAGCAGCCGTTTGGCCTCGGTCGGGTCGTACGGCCAGGCGCTCAGCGAGGTGTCGTTGCCCAGGGTCACCGGCAGGGTCGCGTTGACCGTCACCGAGCCGAAGCCGCGGTAGAGCGAGTCGGCGATGCTCTGCCGGTCGATGGCGAGCATCAGCGCCTTACGCACGTCGACGTTCTTCAGCGGCGAGTCCTCCGGGAACCAGTTGTCCACGAAGAACACGTTCGCCACGCTGGCCTGCTTGGAGGTGACCAGCCGCAGGCTGGGGTTGCCCTGCAACTGGGCCGCGCTGTTGGGGGTGAGCCCCTGGGCGATGTCCAGCTGACCGGTCTGGATGCCGGAGAGCCGACTGCTCTCGTCCGGGATGATCCGCATGATCAGGTTGGCGAAGTTCGGAATGCGCTCGGCGTCCCAGAAGTCGTCGAAGCGGGTCAGCGTCATCGACTCGTTGAAGACCTGCGAGTCGAACTTGAACGGACCGGCCGCGACCGGCTGCTTGCGGAACTCCTCCTCGCCCACCCGGTTGTAGTAGTCGGTGGCCACCGGCGCCGGGGTGTCGAAGACGAGGTTCGCGTACGGGACCTTGGTCTTGATCTTGATCTCGTGGTCGTTGACGACCTCGACCGTGTCGATCTTGCTGTAGTACGCCTGGTACGAGGTGAAGTCCGGGTTCTTCACGCGGTTGATCGACGTCTCGACGTCCTTGGCGGTGAACGCCGAGCCGTCGTGCATCTTGACGCCCTCGCGCAGCTTGATGTCCCAGGTCAGGTTGTCGTCGCTGACCGTCCACTCGGTGGCCAGCGCCGGCACCTGGGCCATGTTCAGGTCCTGCCGGATCAGCGGCTCGCCGACCGACCATTTGATCGGGTAGGTGTTGCCACCCTCGTTGGCCAGCACCGGGTCGGCATACTGCTGCTGGAGGGTGGCCACGCCCACGGTGAGCGTCTGGTTCTGCGCGACGGCCGGGATCTCGCCGTTGCCCTGGTTGGGCGCCTCGGCGCCGCCGCAGCCGGCAGCGACGAGAGTTGCGGTCAGTACGCCCGCGACCAGCGCAACGCGTCCAGCGTTTCGCCCGCGTCGGGGACGGGCACCACGGCCGCCGGCCGTGGCCCTCGTGGGGTTCGACATCCACTACTCCCTAGGAGGTGTGCGCGAGGTCAGGCCTACGCGGTGAAAGCAGCGTCTGAAATGGCCGGCGCGGTACGGAATCAGCGGCGCGGCCCGGGGTGAATCGTGAAGCGGAAGCCGTGAGGGCGGCTCCCCGAAACATTGCCGACGTCAGTTGTTGACATGCATGTCAAGTGTGACCAGAGCCACCGAGGCTGTCAAGGGGTCGGTTGTCAAGTCCCCAGGCCAGCGAAGGATGCGCGGGCAGGAGAGGGCGCGGACGGATCGCCGCCGGCCACGGATCAGTAGGGTGTGGGGCCGCTGACGAGCAGCCGGACGCGACTGCCCGCGAAGCGGGTCACGGTGACCCGCGAGCGGGCCCGGGATCAGCGCTGGCTCGACCGCAGAGTCTTGCGCCAGACCGTGGACAGCGCCTCCACCAACCGGTCCTCGTCGAAGTTCTTGTCCAGACAGAACCAGAGGTAGCAGCTGTATTCCAGCATCGCGCCGAGCACCTCGGCGGTGTACTCGACGTCGATGTCGGGATCGGCCAGCATGCCGCTGGACGCCATCCGGGTGATGCCGCGCCGGGTACGGCGCACGAAGGTGTCCCGGATGTCCAGGCGCAGCTCGCGCATCTCCGGCGAGAAGGTGCCCACCTGCTCGATCAACCCGATCATCTGCGCATGTGGACGGTACGCGTGCACGAAGCGGCGGACCAGGTCGCGGATACGCTCGTCGAAGCCGGTGGTCGGGATCGGCGTGGCCATCGAGGCGAGCATCGAGTCGACCACGTCGTGCGCCACCGCCGAGAAGATGGCTTCCTTCGTGTCGAAGTAGGTGTAGAAGGTGCCGTGGGAGACCTGCGCCTCCTTCACCACGTCGCGGACCCGGGTCTCGATGAAGCCCTTGCGTTCGAAGACCCGCCGCGCCGCGTCCAACAGTTCCCGCTTGCGCGCGGCACCACGATCGGTGAGCGGGCCGTTGTCGCGACGCGCCTGCTGGACCTCGGTCGGGCCGGGCATGTGATCTCCTGGGTGAAGCCGATGTCGGGAGCATCAGGGCGAGGGCGAGGCTCGTACCGGAGACAGCGTCTCCAGTAGATCGGTCGCCATCTGTGAAAAGGGTGCGTCAACCTTGTTGAGCCGCGCAACCCGCACCAGTGCACCACTGATGGCGTCGTGTTCGAACCGCCGACCGGCGTGCAGATCCTGCCACATCGACGAACGTACGGTCGCGGGAAACGCCGCGAACTCGTCGAGCATGGATTCGGCCAGTTCCGGCGGCAGCGTGGCGTGCCGGGTGGCCGCGACCGCGCGTACCTCGGCGACCAGCGCGGCGGCGATCCGGCGCAGTTCCGGCCGTCGCCCCAGCTCGCGTACGGGTAGGTCGGTGATGGTGGTCAGCGAGTTGCCGACCACGTTGTAGGCGAGCTTGGTCCACAGCGCGGCGACGAAGTCCTCGACCACCTCCACCCGCAGCGAGGTCGGCGCGGCGAGGCGGGCGAAGTCCCGGCCCGCGTCGTCGGCCGGTACCCGCACCAGGCCGTCCAGCGTCTGCACCACCCGGCCGGGGCCGCGGCGCTCCGCGCCGTAGGTGACGATCGCCGGTACGACCCGGGTGGGGTCGGCGAAGGGCGCCATCCGCTCCCGGTGCTCCACCCCGTTCTGCGCGACCAGGATCCGGGCTCCGGCGGTGGCCGGCGTGCCCAGCCAGGCGCCGAGCCGGGCGGTGTCGTAGGTCTTGGTCGCGACCACCACCCATTCCAGCGGCGGCAGCGACGCGGGGTCGACGACAGGCGTCACCGGCACCGTGACCGGCGGCGAGTCACCGGTCGGCCCGCGCCGGCTGAACGTCAGCCCGGGGATCGACCGGCGGGCGGCGACCAGGACGTCGAGCGCGGGCGACTCGGCGAGCCGGGCGCCGAGCAGTCCGCCGATCGCGCCAGCACCGAGGACCAGCACCCGCCGGGGCGCGCCCGGCGGGTGCCCGGCCTCAGCTGAACTGTCTGGTGGTGGCATCGTCGATCACGTCCCAGTCCAGCTCGTAGCCCAGCCCGGGGGCGGTGGGCGCGCGCACGTACCCGTCGTCACCGACCTCGATGACGTCCTTCATGCCGAAGTCCAGCGGTCCACGCGGGTAGGGCAGCTCGAAGAACTCGCAGTTGCGCACCGAGAGGATGTAGTGCAGGTGCGCGGCCTGGACCAGCGTCGAACCGTATGAGTGCGGCTCCATCCGCCGGTTGTGCAGCTCGGCCAACGCGCCGATCTTGCGTAGGCCGGTGATGCCGCCGATGATGTCGCCGACCGCGCGCAGCCCGTCGCAGGCGCCCTGGGTGAGGTAGTGCGCGAAGGTCCACGGTCCCCGCGCGGTGGACTCGCCCATCAGCACCGGCACGTCGAGCACCTGGCAGAGCTGCACGAACCCGGCGACGTCGTCGTCGCGCATCGGGTCCTCGTACCAGTGGAAGCCGAGCTTCTCGATCTCGCGGCCGACCCGTACCGCGTCGTGCCAGTCGTACGCGCTGGTGGCGTCGAGCATCAGGGTGAAGTCGTCGCCGACCGCGGCCCGGGTGGCGCGGCACGCCTCGATGTCCTTGTCCGGGGTGGCCGCCGCGTGCAGCTTCACCCCGTGCAGCCCCTGCTCCTTGCACTTTACCGCGATGTCCGCGTAGTCCTGCGCGTGCTTCTGGGTCTCGGTGGTGATGTAGACCGGCACCCGGTCCCGGTACGCCCCGAGCAGTTCGTAGACCGGCCGTCCGGCGGCCTTGCCGGCGATGTCCCAGAGCGCGATGTCGATGTTGCTGGCCGCCTTCGGCGAGATCATGTAGCGGCTGAAGGCCATCAACTCCTGCCAGATCTTCTCGCGCTGGAAGGGGTCGGCCCCGAGCAGCAGCGGCTTGAAGAAGTGGTTTGCCGACTCGGCGATCTCGTGTGGTGCCGCCGGCAGCCACGAGGTGGAGACGCCGGTGATGCCCTCGTCCGTCTCGATCTCGAAGACCGTCATGGTGAGCTGCACCGGGGGGATGTCCTCGCGCCACTGGAAGACGAACTCGGGGGGCGCGACGACCCGGGTCCGCAGATCGGTGATCTTCATGCGTTCGCCCTTCCGGTATTACAGGAATGTGAACGGCGTCACTTGCCCGAACGTAGGGGCAAGTTGACACTCATGTCAATAGACGCCGACCGGGTCGGCTCCGGCACTGCGAAGGGACGTCGATGGGTACCGAGTTGTTCGACCTGACCGGCCGCCGGGCGGTGGTGACCGGCGGCACCGCCGGCATCGGCCTGGCCATCGCGGGTGCGCTCGCCGACTTCGGGGCCGATGTGGCCGTCTGGGGGCGCGACGAGGGCCGGGTCCGCGCCGCCGTACGCCGACTCGGCGGCCGATCCGGCCGGCCCAGCGGCCAGGTCGTGGACGTCGCCGACGAGGCAGCCGTCGTCGCCGGCATGGACGAGGCGGTGGCCCACCACGGCGGAGTGGAGATCGTGGTGGTCAACGCCGGCATCGGCGGTACCACCGCCAGGCTGATCGACTCGACGACCGCGGACTACCGCCGGGTGATGGCGGTGAACCTGGACGGCGCCTACTGGACGGTCCGGGAGGCGGCCCGGGTGATGGTGGCGAGCGGCGGGGGCGGTTCGATCATCGCGATCTCCAGCCTCGCCGCGGTCGAGGGGGCCGGCCACAACCAGCCCTACGGCGCGGCCAAGGCCGGGCTGCTCGCGCTCGCCAACGGCGCCGCGGTCGAACTCGCCCGCCACGGCGTACGGGTCAACACCATCCTGCCCGGCTGGATCGCCACCGACATGAGCCAGCAGATGCAGGAGTCGACCGCCTTCACGGAGCGGGTGATCAACCGGGTGCCGTTGCGCCGCTGGGGCCGACCCGACGACCTCGTCGGCGCCGCCGTCTACCTGGCCAGCGACGCCGCCCGGTACACCACCGGCACGGAACTGGTGGTCGACGGCGGTTACCGCGTGTTCTGACCCTTGACCTCTGGTCGACCCCGACCTACATTCGCTTAGCGAGCGCTAAGTAAGCACCAGCCGGTCCGGTTCGGTGGGCGACTATCCGCATCCGCCATGGAAATTCGAGAGCCACCCCGCTCGGACGGGGCGGGGACGGGAGGTTCGGCGTGGTCGACGCAGTGCTGGTGGACGTGGTGCGGACCGCGTCCGGGCGGGGAAAGCCGGGCGGCGCCCTGTCCGGGGTGCATCCGGCGGAGTTGCTCGCCGGAGTGATCCGGGCGGTGGTGGAGCGCAACGGGCTGGACGGCAGCGAGGTCGACGACGTGATCGCCGGCTGTGTGAGCCAGTGCGGCGACCAAGCCATGAACGTCGCCCGCACCGCCGCCCTCGCCGCCGGGCTGCCCGAGCAGGTGCCGGCCACCACCGTCGACCGCCAATGCGGCTCCAGCCAGCAGGCGGTCCACTTCGCGGCTCAGGGGGTGCTGGCCGGCGCCTACGACGTCGCGATCGCCTGCGGGGTGGAGAGCATGAGCCGGGTGCCGATGGGCTCGGCCAACGCCGGTGGCGATCCGCTCGCCCCGCTGGCCGGCCGCTACCCGGACGGGCTGGTCGGTCAGGGCGTGTCGGCCGAACTGATCGCCGCGCGGTGGAAGCTCAGCCGGAGCCAGCTCGACGAGTACGCCGCCGCCTCGCACGAACGGGCCGCCCGGGCCACGGCCACCGGCGGCTTCTCCCGTGAGATCGTCCCGGTCGACGTCACCGACGCCACCGGTGCGGTACGCGCCCACACCGTCGACGAAACCATCCGGGCCGGCACCACCGCACAGAAGCTGGCCGGCCTACCGCCCGCCTTCCACACCGCGGCGCTCGCCGCCCGGTATCCCGAACTTGGCTGGCAGATCACCCCGGGCAACTCGTCGCCGTTGACCGACGGCGCCTCGGCCGCGCTGATCATGAGTGCCGAACGGGCCCGCACGCTCGGGCTCACACCCCGGGCCCGCTTCCGGGGCTTCGCCGTCACCGGCAGCGACCCGCTGCTCATGCTCACCGGTGTCATTCCGGCCACCGAACGGGTACTGCGCCGGGCCGGGCTCTCCATCGACGACATCGACGCGTTCGAGGTCAACGAGGCGTTCGCGCCGGTCCCACTGGTCTGGGCGCGGGAGTTCAACGTGGACGCCGCCCGCCTCAACCCGCGCGGCGGGGCGATCGCGCTCGGCCACCCGCTCGGCGGCTCCGGCACCCGGCTGCTGGCCACCCTGCTGCACCATCTGGAGGACACCGGCGGGCGGTTCGGTCTGCAGACCATGTGCGAGGGCGGCGGCATGGCCAACGCCACGATCATCGAACGGATCGACCGATGAGCGACCATGTCCGCTACGAGGTCCGCGACCACGTCGCCGTCGTCACGCTCGACCGGCCGGAGGCGCTCAACGCGTTCACCGACCAGATGGAGTCCGGCCTGATCGAGTGCCTGGACGCGGCCGACGCCGACGACGGCGTACGCGTGGTGGTTATCACCGGTGCCGGCCGGGCGTTCTGCGCCGGGATGGACCTGACCGACGGCGCCGACACCTTCCGGGCCTGGCGGACGAGTCCGCACGCCCCGGCCGGGACCCGGTTCGAGGTGCCGGGCGAGGAGTTGCCGATGCGACGTGACGGCGGCGGCCGGGTGGTACTGCGGATCTTCACGGCGCGCAAACCCGTGATCGCCGCGGTCAACGGCCACGCGGTCGGCGTCGGCATCACCATGACCCTGCCCTGCGACATCCGGATCCTCGCCGACGACGCCCGGGTGGGGTTTCCCTTCACCCGGCGGGGCCTGGTGCCCGAGTCGTGCTCGTCGTGGTTCCTGGCCCGCGCGGTGGGACCACAGCGGGCGCTGGAGTGGCTGCTCACCGGCCGGGTCTTCGGCGCCGCCGAGGCACTCGCCGGCGGGCTGGTACGCAGTACCCACCCGGCCGGCGAGGTGCTGCCGGTCGCGCTCGGCCTCGCCGCCGAGATCGCCGAGCGGGCCGCCCCGGTCTCCGCCACGCTGACCCGGCAACTGGTGTGGCGGATGCTCACCGCCGAGCACCCGGCCACCGCACACAAGGCTGAGACGTACCTGCTGAACCTGCGCGGCATGAGCGGCGACGCGGCCGAGGGCATCGCCGCGTTCCTCGACAAGCGCGAGCCCCGGTTTCCCGACCGCGTCTCGCGGGACCTGCCGTCACTGCCGACCGGCGCCGACGCCGACGCCGACCCGACGGGAGATCGTCATGTCCGGGCCTGACCTACGGCTGTCGCCGCAGGGCGAGCAACTCCACACGGAGATGGTCGCGTTCCTGCGCGAGGAGGTGCTACCCGCCGAGGCGGCGTACCACCGGCACCGCGCTGCCGGTGGGCCCGGCGACCACAGCGTTCCGCCGGTGATCGAGGAGCTCAAACGGTCGGCGAGGCGGCGCGGGCTGTGGAACCTCTTCCTGCCGGCGGAGTCCGGGCTCAGCCAGGTGGACTACGCGAGCATCGCCGAGGTCTCCGGCTGGAGCCTGGAACTCGCCCCGGAGGCGATCAACGGCCAGGCGCCCGACACCGGCAACATGGAGTTGCTGCACCTCTTCGGCACCGCCGAGCAGCGGGCGCGGTGGCTGAAGCCGTTGCTGGACGGGCGGATCCGGTCGGCGTTCGCGATGACCGAGCCGGACGTGGCCTCCAGCGACGCCACCAACATCGCCACCACCATTCGGCCCGACGGGGACGGGTACCTGGTGAACGGACGCAAGTGGTGGACCAGCGGGCTGGCCGACCCTCGGTGCGGCCTGCTCGTCGTACTGGGCCGGACGGATTCCGACGCGCCGGCGCACCGGCGGCACTCGATCGTGCTGGTGCCCAGGGACACGCCGGGCGTGACCGTGCACCGGGACGTGCCGGTCTTCGGCCGCCACGACCAGCACGGTCACTGCGAGGTGAGCTTCCACGACGTACGGGTGCCGGCGGCGAACCTGCTCGGCGCGCCCGGCGACGGCTTCACGATGGCCCAGGCCCGCCTCGGCCCGGGCCGCATCCATCACTGTATGCGGGCGCTCGGGGCGGCCGAACGGGCGTTGGCCATGCTGATCGCCCGGGCCCGCGCCCGGATCGCGTTCGGTCAGCCGCTGCTGGAACGCGAGACGGTCCAGCGGGAGATCGCCGAGTCCCGGATCGCGATCGACCAGGCCCGGCTGCTCTGCCAGGCCGCCGCGCGGACCATCGACGAGGCCGGCAACCGGGCCGCGGCGCCGCAGGTCGCGATGGTCAAGGCGATCGTGCCCCGGGTCGCCACCGAGGTCATCGACCGGGCGATCCAGGTGCACGGCGGCGCCGGGGTCAGCGACGACGTGCCGCTGGCGGCGATGTGGGGGTGGCACCGGGCCATGCGGATCTTCGACGGCCCCGACGAGGTTCACCTACGCTCGGTGGCCCGGGCCGAGATCCGTCGACGGCCCCTGGTCGACCTGTCGCTAGAGTTCTCAGCATGAGGCGGTCGGCGGCATGAGGCGGTCGACGGCCGGTACCCCGGAGGACGACCCGCGGGCGCGGGCGTCGCGACCGGTCGCGCTCACCCCGATGCTGACGGCGGCGCTGGAGGCGTTCTACGAGAACGGTTACCACGGCGCCACGGTGCGGGACATCGCCAGCCGGGTGGGCGTCACGGTGCCGGCCCTCTACTACCACCACGAGAACAAGGAGGCGCTGCTCTACGCCCTGCTGGACACCTCGATCAGCCGGCTGGACACCGTCTGCCACCTGGTCGACATCGGCGGCGGCAGTCCGGTGCAGCGCTTCAACGACCTGGTCGAGTGCCTGGTGCGACACATGGCGGTCAGCGGCAAGCTCGCCTATCTCGACGGTGAACTGCGATCGCTGACGCCGGAGCACCGGCGCGGCTACATCGCCAAGCGGTCGGCGATCGAGGCTCGACTGCTGCGCGCGGTCGAGGAGGGCGTCGCCGAGGGCTCCTTCGACCTGGCGTACCCCCGGGACACCGTGCGGGCGATGCTCGGCACCATCCAGGCGGTCGCGACCTGGTACCGGCCGGACGGCGAGCTCTCGCTGGACGACCTGGTGAAACGATATCTGTCGATCCTGTCCCGGATGGCCGGCCTGCGGTCTGCCTGACCCTTTCCCGGCCATGAGGCCAGCGGTCCGGCCTTGCCGCCGGACTGAGCGAGCGATAAGTAAGCAGGAGTGGAGATGGTTTCTTCCGAGCCGGCGCTGCTGGAGATCCGGGACGGCGTCGCCGTGGTGACGCTGAACCGGCCCGAGGCACTCAACGCGGTCAACGCCGAGCTGTCCCGGGCGGTCGGCGACGCCGTCACCGCCGCCGAGGCCGATCCACGGGTCCATGTCATCGTGCTCACCGGCGCGGGCCGGGCATTCTGCGCCGGTGCCGACCTCAAGGCGATCGGCGCCGGCCTGCCGCTGCACCACCCCGGGCATCCGGAGTGGGGCTTCGCCGGCTTCGTCGACCGGCCCCGGGAGAAGCCGACGATCGCGGCAGTGAACGGCCTGGCCCGGGGCGGTGGCACGGAGCTGATGCTCGCCTGCGATCTGGTCGTTCTCAACGAGGAGGCCACCATCGGCCTGCCGGAGGTACGGCGCGGCCTGTTCGCCGCGGCGGGCGGGCTGATCGAACTGCCCCGCCATCTGCCGGTGAAGCTGGCGATGGAACTCGCCCTGACCGGGGCCACCATGGACGCCGCCACCGCCCTGCGCTGGGGCCTGGCGAACCGGGTGTTGCCCGCCGGAGAGGTGCTCGCCGGGGCGCGCGGCCTCGCCGGCGAGATCTCGGCCAACGCGCCCCTCGCCGTACGGGTGAGCCGGCGACTGGTCCGCGGCGCCGCCGGGGCGGGTTCCCCATGGGACGCGGAGTTGCACGACCAACAGCATCGGGCGATCGAGGAACTGCTGGCCAGCGACGACGTTCGGGAGGGCGCGACCGCGTTCGCCGAGAAGCGGGCACCGCACTGGAGCGGATCGTGACGGCGGCACCGGTCGACCTCGCCGTGCTGGCCCGGGTGCTCGCCGAGCGGGAGATCCCCGTCGCGGGACCGCTGACGGCGACCCTGGTGGCCGGCGGCAAGTCGAACCTGACCTTCCGGGTCACCGACGGGGTCAACCGGTGGATCCTGCGCCGCCCGCCGTATGGGTCGTACCACCGGGGGGCGCACGACGTGGCCCGGGAGTACCGGGTGCTGGCGGCGCTCGCCGCCACCGCCGTCCCGGTGCCGACGGTGGTCGCCCTCGGCACCGACCAGGAGGTGCCGTACTACCTGATGGCCGAGGTGCCGGGCGATGTCCTGCGCACCCGCGACGCGGTGGCCGCGGTCGCACCAGCCGACCGGCACCGGCTGTCCATCGCCATGGTCGACACCCTCGCCGACCTGCACGAGGTACGGATCGACGCGGTCGGGCTACGGGACTTCGGCCGGCCGGACGGCTTTCTCGCCCGCCAGCTGGCCCGGTGGCACCGCCAGTACCACGCGGTGTCCCGGCGGCACACCGTGCTGGTGGACGAGCTGGCCAACCGGCTCGGCGCGGGCCTGCCGCCGCCGGTCGGCGCATCGATCGTGCACGGCGACTACCGCGTCGACAACCTCATCGTGACGCCGGACGACCCGGGTCGGATCGCGGCGGTGCTCGACTGGGAGATGGCCACCCTCGGTGACCCGCTCGCCGACCTCGGCACGCTGGTGATGTTCTGGGACGAGGTCGGCCGGCCGTTCAACCCGATCACCGGCGGGCTCACCGCGTTCGCCGGGTTCCTCGACGTGGACGAGGTGGTCTCCCACTACTGCGCCCGTCGCGGACTGGACGACCAGGTCTCCACGGCGCTGCCCTGGTACCTGGCCTTCGCCAAGTTCAAACTGGCGGTGATCCTCGAACAGATCCACGTACGTCACACCTCGGGCCAGACCCTCGGCGACGGCTTCGACGGCATCGGCCGGATGGTCGACGAACTGCTCGACGACTGTGCCCTGGCGACCCTGCCCGCCCGGTGACGGCGAGCTGAAAGGACGGCGATGAAGCGCAACCTCTACACCGACGACCATGAACAGTTCCGCGACGTGGTGCGCACCTTCGTCGCCCGTTCCGTGGTGGACAACCTCGACCGCTGGGAGAGCGAGCGGCTGATCGACCGCGAGGTCTGGCGCGCCGCCGGCAAGCAGGGCGTCATCGGGCTCTCCGCACCGGCTGAGTACGGCGGCGCCGGGCAGCACCACGACTACCGCTACCGCAACATCGTGCTGGAGGAGTTGGCCCGGGTGCACGCCACCTCGCTGGCCTCCAGCTTCTCGTTGCAGGACGACATCACCATCCCGTACCTGCTCACTCTCGGCAGCGCCGAACAGCGGGCCCGGTGGCTGCCGGCGATGGTGGCCGGGGAGCTGATCGGGGCGATCGCGATGACCGAACCGGGCACCGGCAGCGACCTACGCGGGATACGCACCACGGGGCGGCGGGTCGACGGTGGATGGCTGGTCAACGGCGCCAAGACCTTCATCACCAGCGGCATCAACGCCGACCTGGTCATCGTGGTCGCCCGCACCGACGATTCGGGCGGCCTGAGCCTGCTCGTGGTGGAGCGGGACATGGCCGGCTTCAGCCGGGGCCGCAAGCTCGCCAAGATCGGCCTGCACGCCCAGGACACCGCCGAACTCTTCTTCGCCGACGTCTTCGTGCCCGACGCCAACGTCCTCGGTGAGCTGGGCGGTGGGCTCCGGCAACTGGTCGGTCTGCTACCGCTGGAACGCCTCTCCATCGCGGCCCACGCCGTCGCCGTGGCCGACGTCGTGCTCACCGACACCCTCACGTACGTCGACGAACGGCACGCCTTCGGCCAGCCGATCGCCGACTTTCAGAACACCCGGTTCGAGCTGGCGGCGATGGCCACCGAGGTCGACGTGGCCCGGGCCTTCGTGGACAAGGCGATCCTGGCCCACGGCGACGGCGACCTCACCGTGGTCGACGCCGCCAAGGCGAAGCTGTTCGCCTCGGAGATGCAGAACCGGGTCATCGACCGTTGCCTGCAGCTGCACGGCGGCTACGGCTACATGCTGGAGTACCCGGTGGCCCGGGCGTTCTCCGACGCCCGGGTACAGCGCATCTTCGGTGGCACCAACGAGATCATGAAAGAGATCATCGGCCGCGACCTGGTCGGTCGCCGGTGACCGGCCGGGCCCGTGCCCGGCGGCCACCGCCGTGCGGTTCAGCGGCGGTGGTAGCGCGGCGCGCGCTTCTCCAGAAAGGCCCGGGTCGCCTCGACCCGGTCCTCGGTCATGTTGGCCACCATCTGCTGGCGGTTCTCGAACTCGACCGCAGCCCGGAAGCTCGGCGTCTCCAGTGCGATCCACATACCGACCTTGGTCAACTCGACCGACGCCGGCGGGTTGCCGACGATATCGGTCGCGGTTCGACGCGCCTCGGCCAGCAACTCCCCGGCGGGCACCGTTCGGGCCAGCAGTCCACCATGGAGCGCCTCGGCGGCGTCGAAGCGCCGCCCGGTCAGCATCAGCTCGTGGGCCCGCCCGGCCCCCATGATCCGGGGCAGCAGCCAGGACACTCCGATGTCGCAGGCCGAGTAGCCCGCCCTGATGAACGAGACCGCGAAGATCGCCTCCGGCGCCGCTATGCGTACGTCGCTCGCGCAGACCAGGGCGAGTCCACCGCCGGCCGCCGCCCCGTTGACCGCGGCGATCACCGGTTGCGGCAACTCGTGCAGGCGGTGGGCGAGGTCGGCGATCTCGCGCTGCCGGTCGAAGGTGCGCAGCATCTCCCCGTCGGCAGCCACCTGGTCGTCGTCGCCGTACCCGGTGAGGTCGAGGCCGGCGCAGAAGGCCCGCCCCGCGCCGGTGAGGATGACCACCCGGCAGTCGCGGTCGCGGCGGATCGCCGCCAACGCGGTGGTGAGGTCACCCACCATGGCGTGGTTGAGGGCATTGAGCGACCCCGGTCGGTCCAGCGTCAGCGTCGTGATGCCGTCCTCGCCCCGGTCCACCTGCACCGTCATGGCTGCCTTCCCTTCCTCGGCCCGCAACTTAGCGAACGATAACTAGATCCTGGCGAAAGGAGAACCGGCTGTGACCCGCGCCCTCGAGCAAATCCGCGTCCTCGAACTCGCCGGTATCGGCCCCGGCCCGCACGCGGCGATGCTCCTCGCCGACCTCGGCGCCGACGTGGTACGCGTGCAGCGCCCGCACGCCTGGCCCGACCAACTGCCCAGCCACGTGCTGCGCCGGCGTACCACCGTCGAGGCCGACCTCAAGGACCCGGCCCAGCGCGACCACGCCTTGGCCCTCGCCGATCGCGCCGACGTGCTCATCGAGGGCTTCCGCCCCGGCGTGGCCGAACGTCTGGGCCTCGGACCGGAGGTGCTCACCGCGCGCAATCCCCGGCTGGTCTACGCCCGGATGACCGGCTGGGGTCAGAGCGGCCCCCGGGCACACACCGCCGGTCACGACCTCAACTACATCTCGATCACCGGGGTCCTGCACGCCATCGGGCCGGCCGAGACACCGGTGCCGCCACTGAACCTCGCCGGTGACTTCGGCGGCGGCTCGCTCTTCCTCGTGGTCGGGATTCTCGCCGCGCTGGTCGAACGCGAACGTTCCGGGCAGGGCCAGGTGGTCGACGGCGCCATGGTCGACGGCGTCAGCGTGCTGGCCCAGCACGTGCTGGAGATGAAGGCACAGGGCGCGTGGGCGTACGGCCGGGCGCAGAACCTGCTCGACGGCGGCGCACCGTTCTACCGGACGTACCGCTGCGCCGACGACCGCTTCGTCGCCGTCGCCGCCCTGGAGCGCAGGTTCTACGCGCTGCTGCTCAACGGGCTGGAACTCGACCCGGCCAGGCTTCCCGACCAGTACGACCGGGCCGGCTGGCCGGCGCTGGCGGCGGAGTTCGAGCGGGTCTTCCGCACCCGTACCCGCGGCGACTGGAGTCGCGTCTTCGACGGCACCGACGCCTGTGTCACCCCGGTCCTCACCTTCGACGAGGCGGTCGACGAGCCGCATATCGCGGCCCGGGGCAGCCTGCGGTCGGTGCAGGGGCATGTCGGCGCCGGCACCGCACCCCGCCTGTCCCGGTCCGCCCCGCCGCCGGAGGGTGGCGAGGTGCCGGCCACGGTCAGCGACGTGGCCGCCCGATGGGGCACCGCCGCCGGCTGAGAGACCCACCCACCCCCGACAGCGAAGGTCCGAGTGCCGAGATGCCCCTGCACGTCGCCAGCAACCCGATCCGGTTCGTCACCGCGTCGAGCCTCTTCGACGGTCACGACGCGTCCATCAACATCATGCGCCGCATCCTGCAGAAGCAGGGCGTGGAGGTGGTGCACCTCGGCCACAACCGGTCCGTCCAGGAGGTCGCCGACGCCGTCGTACAGGAGGACGCCCAGGGGGTGGCCGTCTCCTCGTACCAGGGCGGGCACGTCGAGTACTTCGAGTACCTGGTCGACTCGCTCGCCACGGCCGGCGCCGGCCGGGTGCGGGTCTACGGCGGCGGTGGCGGCGTCATCGTGCCGGCCGAGATAGCCCGGCTGCGCGGGCGCGGCGTCACCATCTTTTCCCCCGAGGACGGCCAACGGATGGGCCTGCCCGGCATGGTCAACGTGATGGTCCGCGAGTGCGACGTCGATCTCTGGCGGCAGGACCCGGTCGACGCCGCCGCGGTCCTCGCCGGTGACCGGCGCGCGGTGGCCCGGGCGATCACCGGCGCGGAACTCGGCGCGCTGCCGGACCCGATGGTCGACACGCTGCGGGCCGCCGCCGGGCGCCGCCGCACACCGGTGCTCGGCATCACCGGCACCGGCGGCTCCGGCAAGTCCAGCCTCACCGACGAGTTGGTCCGCCGGCTGCGCCTGGACCAGCAGGACAAGCTACGCGTCGCCGTGGTCGCCGTCGACCCGACCCGGCGGGCCACCGGCGGCGCCCTACTCGGCGACCGCATCCGGATGAACGCGCTGGGCGGGAAGAACGTCTACTTCCGGTCCCTGGCCACCCGGGGCAGCCACGAACTGCCCGAGTCGCTCGGCACCATCATCGACCTGCTCAAGGCCGCCGGGTTCGACCTGGTCGTCGTGGAGACCCCCGGCATCGGCCAGGGCGACGCGGCGATCGTCCCGTACGCCGACACCTCGCTGTACGTGATGACACCGGAGTACGGCGCCCCCTCCCAGCTGGAGAAGATCGACATGCTGGGCTTCGCCGATGCCGTGGCGATCAACAAGTTCGAGCGGCGGGGCGCCGAGGACGCGCTGCGCGAGGTGGGCCGTCAACTGGTGCGCAACCGGGAGGCGTTCGGTACGCGTCCGGAGGAGATGCCGGTCTTCGGCACCTCGGCCGCCACCTTCAACGACGACGGGGTGACCGCGCTCTACCAGCACCTCAGGGCACTGCTGGGCGAGGCCGGGCTGCCGGTCGGCGAGGGGGTGCTACCCCGGGTGGACGTCCGGACCTCCACGATGATCCGGCAGTTGCTGCCCAGCTCACGGATCCGGTACCTCGCCGAGATCGCCGAGACGGTACGGGCGTACCACGCCACCGCCGAGCACCATGCGGAGCAGGCCCGACGGGTGCAGCGGTTGGAACTGGTCGCCGCCGAGGTCGACTCGACCCCGGTGCGCGAACTGCTCGCCGACGCCCGGGCGCAACTGCCGGCGGAGGTGAGCCGCCAGCTCGCCGAGTGGCCCGAGGTGGTGTCGGCGTACCGGGGTGCCGAGCACGTCTTCCGGGTACGGGACCGGGAGATCCGTACCCCGCTGACCCGGGAGTCGCTCTCCGGCAACGCCATCCCCCGGGTCGCCCTGCCCCGCTTCACCGACCACGGCGAGTTGGTGCGCTTCTTCCGACGGGAAAACCTGCCGGGCCGCTTTCCGTACACCGCCGGGGTCTTCCCGTTCAAGCGCGACGGCGAGGACCCGGCCCGGATGTTCGCCGGCGAGGGCGACCCATTCCGCACCAACCGCCGGTTCAAGCTGCTCGCGGCAGGCTCCCCCGCCACCCGGCTGTCCACCGCGTTCGACTCGGTGACACTCTACGGCCGCGACCCGGACCTGCGCCCGGACATCTACGGCAAGGTCGGCACCTCCGGCGTCTCGGTCGCCACCGTCGACGATATGCGCGCCCTCTACGACGGCTTCGACCTGCTCTCCCCCGCCACCTCCGTGTCGATGACGATCAACGGACCGGCACCCACCGTGCTCGCCTTCTTCCTCAACACCGTCATCGACCAGCGAACGGCCCGATTCGAGGCCGAGCACGGCCGCCCGCCCGGCCCCGAGGAGCACGGCAGGCTGCGGGCCGAGGCGCTGGGCCAGGTACGCGGCACCGTGCAGGCCGACATCCTCAAGGAGGACCAGGGGCAGAACACCTGCCTGTTCTCCACCGAGTTCTCACTGCGGATGATGGCCGACATCCAGGAGTGGTTCATCGCCAACGACGTGCGTAACTTCTACTCGGTCTCCATCTCCGGCTACCACATCGCCGAGGCCGGGGCGAACCCGATCAGCCAGCTCGCCTTCACCCTTGCCAACGGCTTCACCTACGTGGAGACGTACCTCGCCCGGGGCATGCGGATCGACGACTTCGCGCCGAACCTGTCGTTCTTCTTCTCCAACGGGATGGACCCGGAGTACTCGGTGCTCGGGCGGGTGGCCCGGCGGATCTGGGCGATCGCCATGCGCGACCGGTACGGCGCCAACGAACGCTCGCAGAAGCTGAAGTACCACATCCAGACCAGTGGGCGATCGCTGCACGCGCAGGAGATGGACTTCAACGACATCCGCACCACGTTGCAGGCCCTGATCGCCGTCTACGACAACGCCAACTCGCTGCACACCAACGCATATGACGAGGCGGTCACCACGCCGAGCGAGGAATCGGTCCGCCGGGCGCTGGCCATCCAGCTCATCATCAACCGGGAGTGGGGCCTGGCGATGAACGAGAACCCGTTGCAGGGCTCGTTCGTCATCGACGAACTCACCGACCTGGTCGAGGCGGCCGTGCTGGCCGAGTTCGACCGCATCAACGACCGGGGTGGTGTGCTCGGGGCGATGGAGACCGGCTACCAACGCGGTCGTATCCAGGACGAGTCCATGCACTACGAGCAGCGCAAGCACGACGGCACACTGCCGCTGATCGGGGTCAACACGTACCTGCGGGAGGAGGCCGACGTCCCCGCGGCCGTGCCCGAACTGGCCCGGGCCACCGAGGCCGAGAAGCAGTCGCAGCTGCACCGGCTGCGCGCATTCCAGCAGGCGCACCGCGACGAGGCCACCGTCGCCCTGGCCCGGCTCAAGCAGGCGACCATCACGGGCGAGAACGTCTTCGCCGTGCTGATGGACGCGGCCCGGGTCTGCTCACTGCAACAGATCACCGACGCCTTCTTCGAGGTCGGCGGGGAGTACCGCCGCAACGTCTGACACCACCAGCCAAGAGGAGTCATCAGCATGCGTGTCGCCAACACCGCCGCCGTCGTCACCGGCGGTGCCTCCGGACTCGGCGCGGCCACCGCCGCCGCCCTGGCCGCCCGAGGCGCGTCCGTCTTCGCCCTCGACCTGGCACCGTCGATCGCCCAGGCACCACGGGTCGACGGGGTCACCTACCTCACCGCCGACGTCACCCACGCCGACAGCGTCCGTACCGCCGTGGCCACCGCCGCCGGCTCCGGGGCCCCGCTGCGGGTCGTGGTCAACTGCGCGGGCATCGGCCCCTCGGCCCGGATCCTCGGCCGCAAGGGCGTCCACGACCTCGCGCTGTACGCGAAGATCGTGCAGGTCAACCTGATCGGCACGTTCACCGTGCTGGCGCTGGCCGCCGAACAGATCGCCGAGACCGAAGGCGACGAGCACGGCCAGCGCGGTGTCGTTATCAACACCGCCTCGGTGGCCGCCTACGACGGCCAGATCGGCCAGGCCGCCTACTCCTCGTCCAAGGGCGGAATCGTCGGGCTGACCCTGCCCGCCGCCCGGGACCTCGCCCAGTACGGCATCCGGGTCTGCACCATCGCACCGGGCATCATCGACACCCCGCTGCTCGCCACCGTCTCCGAGGAGTTCCGCACCACGCTGGCCGAGGGCGTCCCGTTCCCCCGACGCCTCGGCCGGCCCGACGAGTTCGCCCAGCTCGCGCTGAGCATCGTCGAGCACGACTACCTCAACGGCGAGGTGTTCCGGATGGACGGTGCGCTGCGGATGGCCCCCCGATGAACCGGCCCGACGCGACCGTGCGGTACGAGGTCGACGGCGCACTGGCCCGGATCACCCTGGACCGGCCGGCCGCCTCCAACGCGATCGACCTGCCCACCGCCGAGGCCCTCGCCGCCAGCGTGGCACGGGCCGCCGACGACGAGGCGGTACGGGCCGTACTGCTCACCGGCGCCGGCCGCCGGTTCTGCGCCGGCGGCGATCTCGCCGCGATGGCCGCCGCACCCGACCGGGGCACGTACGTGCACACCCTCGCCAGCACCCTCGACCGTGCCCTGCGCGCCCTCGCCGACCTGCCGAAACCGGTGGTCGTGGCGGTGCAGGGCGCGGCGGCCGGGGCCGGCCTCGCCGCCGTACTGTCGGCCGACGTCGCGGTGGCGACCCGGTCGGCGACGTTCGCGGCCGCGTACACCGCCGTCGGGCTGACCCCCGACTGCGGATTCTCCCGGCTGCTTCCCCGGGCGGTCGGCCAGCCCCGCGCCCTGTACCTCACCCTCACCGGTCGCCGCCTCACCGCGACCGAGGCATTGGAGTGGGGCGTCGTGGCCGAGGTGGTGGAGGACGACGAGCTGACCACTCGGGTCGAGGCGCTCGCCACCGACCTGGCCGCCGGCCCGGTCCAGGCACTAGGCGAGGCGAAGCGGCTGCTGCGCGCTTCGTGGCACCGGTCACCGCAGGAGGTGGCGGACGACGAGGCCCGCACCATCGCCGGGCTGGTCACCGGGCCGGAGGCAAGCGGACGAATCGACGCCTTTCTCAGCCGTTAGGCCACTGTGGTTGCCGGGCGCTGCCCTCGTCCCGGAGCGCCGGACGGCGCTAGCCTGCCATCCGGCGCCCGGCCTGCCGGCGGGGCGGTTTGCCAGACCGGCCAGGAGGGCAGCCACCTCACCGGCATCGACGGGCTGAAAGCTGACTGCCGTGGACAATTCAGCGCACGACCCCCAGATGAACCCGACGGCGAAGAAGGTCCTGTCGGGCGTAAGGTCGTCGACGGTCAGATTGCCGAAAAGCGCCGATGGCAGTGTGTTTCACATTGTGACGACGAGCTTGCCGGTGGTATGCCGGCAGGCGAAGTCGACGCATGCTTGAGCGCCCTGGTCGAGGGTGTAGCGGCGGCCGATCGTGGCCGGTAGTTCGCCATTGACCGCCATTTCGCCGACCTCGCGCATCCCGCCGAAGGCGCCGTCCATGTCGAGCACGAAGTGCAGACCGACGTCATCGCGGCCGATCCACTCCTGCTGCGGCACCGGGTAGGTGATCGTGAAGAGGCGTCCACCCGGGCGGATGACGTCAGCGACTCCGGCGAGGTGGTCACTCGGCAGGGTCAGGTTGAACGCGACGTCGACATCGGAGGGGTACCCAGATTCCGCGTACCCGATGGTCTCATCGGCGCCAAGAGCTCGCAGAATGGCGGCGTCAGCGGCGGTCGCCGTGGCGATCACCCGCGCCTTCGCGGCGGCGAGTAGCGGGATCACCGCGGTTCCGACGCCGCCGGTCGCGCCGATGACCAGGACGGTCTCCCCGGGCTGCACCGTGGCGGTGGCCATCAGCGCCCGTGCGGTCAGGCCGACGGTGGGCAGCGCGGCCGCCTGCTCGATGTCGAGGCTGACCGGGCGGTGCGCCAGGAACGGGGTGTCGGCCTCGAAGACCGCGTACTCGGCCAGTGAGCCGGTGCTCAGCGACGGCCGGGTCGCACCGACCATCGCCCGGCAGCGCCCGCGGCACGGCCTGACCGAAGATCTCGTCGCCGACCTGGTAGGCCGTCACACCGGCGCCGACCTCGCTGACCGTGCCGGCGAAGGGTGGCGACGTGACCAGCAGCCGCCCGTTGCGTGCCGACGCCGCCGACGAGTTCGCGGAGCGTGGCCTGGACGCCTCGGTCGCCGGCATCGCCCGCCGGGCCGGTCTCGGAAAGGGCACCCTGTTCCGTCATTTCGCCACGAAGGACGACCTGCTCGCCGCGATCGTCCTCGACCGGATCGGCGAACTCAATGCCGTCGGCGAACAGTTGCTCGACGCGGCGGACCCAGGCGCCGCGCTGCTGGAGTTCCTCACCGTCGCCGCAGACCAACGACAGCAACGCGACCTGTCGTTCCTGCAAGATGCCGGCGAGCTGAACGCGAACGTGATCAGGGCCCGCGAGCAGATGTTTCGCACCGTGCACAAGCTTGTCGATCGGGCCCGCGAGCACGGCGCCGTGCGGGCCGACGTCACCGGCGCCGACGTCATCCTGCTGATGTGCGCACCCAACTACGTCACCAGCTACGCGCCAGACGCCCCGCCCGACCTCTGGCGGCGATATCTTGCCATCATCTTCGACGGCCTCCGCCCAGAAGGTGCCCACCCGCTGCCCCACCCGCCGCCAGCCGCCCCTTGACGCCGCCACACAGGGTCTGGCCGATGCTGCTGGCGCGTCTGGGTTCGCTCGGTTGAACGCGCTTACGGGGAACGGAGACCGCCCGGCCGCACCTGGTTGAGCACGTTGGCAAGAGATAACGGAGACGCGGACCGCGCCGCCGACGCCCGGACAAGCCGCACGCCGACAAGGCACCCGAGGCTTACGACCAAAGTCCGTCGTGGCCTACGCGCCCCCAGACCCGGGCGGCGCCGCCACGTCACTCGGCGCGCCCGGGCGGGGCGCCCCTGGGAGGGCGGGCCGGGGTGGTCAATCAGACGACCGCGATCGTGGTGGTGAGCGAGCCGAGTCCGGTGGCGGCGACCTCCACGACGTCACCATCCTCGAGGAAACGCGGCGGGTCGAAGCCGATACCGACGCCGGCCGGCGTGCCGGTGGCGATGATGTCGCCGGGCTGCAGGGTGATACCTGCCGAGATCGTCTCGATCAGGGTGGGGATGTCGAAGATCAGGTCCGAGGCGGGGGCGCTCTGCCGGGGGCTGCCGTTGACGGTGCCGGTGAGCACGAGTTCGGCCAAGTCGATCTCGTCGCGGGTCACGGCCAACGGCCCCATGGGGGCGAACCCGTCGAGCGACTTGCCGAGGAACCACTGCTTGTGGTCACGTTGCAGGTCCCGGGCGGTGAGGTCGTTGATGAGCGTGTACCCCCAGACATGGTCCATCGCCGCGCTCCTGCTGATGCCCTTGCCGCCGGTGCCGATGATGACGGCGAACTCGGCCTCGTAGTCGATCTCCGCCGTGACCGCGCGCGGCACCGTCACCACCGCCCCGGGGTCGGCGACAGCACTCGGCGCCTTGGTGAAGATGATGGGGAACGCCGGCACGGTCACCGAAGAACCGGAGTCGTATCCGCTCGCGGCGAACTCGGCGGCGTGTTCCCGGTAGTTCTTCCCGACACACATGATGTTTCGGGCCGGCCGCGGGATCGGCGCGGTAAGGACAAGATCGTCGTACGCGTGGGTGGCACCGGTGGTCACGACCGGTTGCGACCGTTCGATGAGACCCAGCACTCCTCGTTCGGGATCGTCCAAGGAGATCTCGGCGACCGTGTCGGGGGCGGTGAGGACGCCCACCCGGTAACCGGCGTCGGTGCGGAAACTGACGAACTTCACAGCGGCTCCTCCTGGCTACTCGACAGCGGCTTCCGCCGCGCCGAGCTTTTCCTGCTTGCGCAGATCGTTGATCAGGTCGAGGCGCTGTTCACCCGACCAGTCGAGCTGGGTCCTCGGCCGTTCCCCACCCTCGAAGACCCGGTCGTAGGTGAGTAGTTCCCAGCCGTACTCGTGAGGCAGGTAGTCGTTACGCAGGAACCGCGTACGGATGTCGTCGGGGAAGGTCTGCACCACGCCGTTGAGAATCACGTGCGACATCCGGCCGGGCTGGTAGAGCACCCGGATGTCCTTCAGCGGATCGCCGTCGACGACGATGATGTCCGCCAGTTTGCCCACCGCGAGCACACCCAGATCGTCAGGTAGGCCCATCGCGTTGGCGCCGTGTTTGGTGCCGGCCTGGATCGCCTCGAGCGCGCTCATGCCGGTGTAGAGCATGAGGATCTCCAGCTCGCGCGCATGCCATTCGCCGTACGGGACGGTGGCGAAGCCACTGTCGGTGCCCATGGCGAACTTGACACCGGCCTTGTACGCGCGGTGCAGCGTCTCCATCGTCGCCTCGTTCATCCGCGCCGTCGCGTCGACGATGCTGCGGCGACTACCGGAGATCTTGGCGAACTCGACGATGTGGTGCATGAACAGTTGGGTGGGGGCGAGCGGGATCCGCGACGCCGCGAGGTTGGCGATCGTCTCGTCACTCATGTAGTTGCCGTGCATGATGTGATCGAAGCCGGCCTCTACGGCGGCGTTCATCTCGTCCGAGCCCCGAGCATGGATGGTGATCTTCAGGCCGAGCTGGTGGGCAAGGTCAGCCGCCATTTTCAGCTCGTCGTTGGTGAACGCCTGGAAGTCGCCGAAGGGGCTGTCCGCGAGCTTGATCAGGTCGACGCCGGCCTTCTTCTGCCGCCGGATCTCCGCGACCATCTCGGCGGGAGTGTTGGTAAGCCGGCCGGTGCTGGACTCGGGCACGCCGGTGGCGTCGGGAAACCAGTCGGTGAGGCCGTTGCTGGTGGTGAGGTACCGGCCGGCGGTCGTCATCCGGGGTCCGTGCACGAGCCCACGGCGGATGCCCTCGCGCAACCCGACGCCGATGAAGTAGCTGCCACCGGGCTGGGAGATGCTCGTGACGCCGGCGGCGAGGACCTTCTCGATGTTGGCCGCAGCGATCAGGGTCCGCAACTCAGGCGGGGTGTAGACGCTGATTTCCTCTTCGGTACGGGCGAGGCCGTACGTCATGTGGCAGTGGATGTCGATGAGACCCGGCATGACGGTCTTGCCACGCGCGTCCAGGACGGTGAGGTCGGCGCCACGGGGAATGTCGGTCTCCCGGTTGACGCTGCCCAGTTTCACGATCCGGGCGTTACGCACCAAAACCGAGCATCCCTCGCGCGGAGGGTTGGCGTCACCGTCGACGACGGTGCCGTTTTCGATGAGCAGCCAGGTGTCGCTCATGTTGACGTCCATTCTGATCTGGGGCAGTGATCAAGCCGGCGTTGCGACGAAGTCGTTCACGTGCGCCACGAAGGCGGCAGGGTCCTCGAAGTACGGTGCGTGGCCGCAGCCGGGCATGACGACCAGCTTCGAGCCCGGCAGCAGGTCCCGCGCGGTGTAGGCCATGTGCACCGGCGTCCAGCGATCGTTCTCGCCCCACACCAGCAGCACCGGGATCTCGGGGCGAAGCTCCTGCAGACGGCCGGTCTGCAGGTCTGTGTTGGCCTCCTCGTTGAGGTGGGCGGCGGCGGAGAGCAACGCGCCGCGCGCACCCACGGACGAGTTGATCATCGATTCTTCCCGCACCCACGCTGCCGTGACGTTCGCCGGGTCGGCCACCAGGAAGCCCAGCTTGGCGCGAACAGCCTCAGGGCTACCGTTGGCCACCGTCGCCGGCGGCACCTTGTCGGCGTCGTTCAGCGGGGCGATGCCCATCGTGCCGATCAGCACGAGCCGCTCGACCAGTTCGGGACGGTCGCAGGCGATGCGGGCGGCGACGAGACCACCCAGCGAGGTACCGGCGATCACGACGTCGCGCAGGTGCAGTTCGTCGAGCACACCGGCGACGTACGCGGCGAACGCCTGGGGTCGGTAGTCGATGTCGTCGCGCTTGTCGGCGAATCCGTGCCCGGGAAAGTCGATGGCATAGACGTGGAAGCCGGCGGCAACCAGCCCGGGAATCGTCGGGACGAACCGGTCGGCCCGCGACCCGACGCCGTGCAGGCAGACCAGTACCCGGTCACCGCTACCGGCCTCGATCACCCGGGTCCGGACCCCGCCCACCGTAATCGGGTAGGCGATCACCTCCTCGCGACCGGTGTTGAACGCGGTCACGACCGCACCCGTGCGAGGGCCTCGATCTCGACGACGAACTCGGCTTCCACCAGACCGGCCACGATCAGCAGGGTGTTCGGCGGGTAGACGCCCTGGGGATAGAGTTCGGCGAACACGTCCTTGCGGGTGGCCATGAACGGTGCGATCGTCTCGCGTCCGACGACGTACGTGGTGAACTTGATGACGTCAGCGAAGCCGAGGCCCACCGCCGCCAGGGCGGTGCCGACGTTGGCGAACGCCCCACGTACCTGGCCGGCGGTGTCAGAAGCGCCGGTGCCGAATTGTCCGGCGACAGCGACGAGGTCACCGGAGACACTGACCGGCGAGTAGTCCCCGAAGGACGACAGGCCCTCGACGGCGGGGAGGTAGGTAACAGACATCAGCGAGCCCTTCTTCAGCGGTCGGAGGTGCTGGCGGCCAGTTCGAGTTCGGTGTGCGGCGCCTGGGCGTCGTACTCGTGGATCCAGCGCACGTTCTGGTAGAGGTTGCCCAGGGTGGCGTCCCGCAGCGGGATTTCCGGCCCGTCGGGCAGGTGGAAGAGCCGGTTGCTGACCCAGGAGATCTTCTGGACCCGCTGTGCGCGGTCCATCCGGATCCGGCAGTACGCCTCGAGCCGCTCCGCAAGCGTCTCCGGGCCGTCCCCGGCCAGCAGGTCGGCGAGCACGACCGCGTCCTCGACGCACTGGTTGGCGCCCTGGCCGTGGTGTGGCACCAGCCCGTGTGCGGCGTCACCGAGCAGTACCACGTTGTCGCGCACCCAGCTCGGCAGAGGTCCGAGGCCGAACAGTGCCCACCGGTCGGTGTGGTCGACCGCTTCGATCATCTGTAGGACTGCCGGGTGCCAGCCGCGGAACGCCTCCACCGCGTCCTCGGTGGTGCACGGAATCCGTACACCCCGAGGGTTCGGCCAGACGGTCGGTCCTTCCACGGCGGCCAGGAACGTCGCGTACCTGTAGTCCGGGCCGATCGGAAAGTGCAGGAAGTGCTTGTCGGCACCGAGCCAGAACTGGGTGGCGGTGGGGTCCGGCAGCAGCGAGCAGGACTCGATCGGCACCACGCCCCGGAAACCGCTGGTCCGCGAGTACATGGTGTGGTCCAGGCCGTCGGTCATCCAGGTGCGGATCTTCGACCAGATGCCGTCGGCACCGACCACCAGGTCGGCCTCCACGGTGGCCCCGTTGTCGAAGTGCAGAAGCGTGGTCGGGCCGGTGCGCTCCAGCCGCGCCAGGCGGTGCCCGAGGTGGATCGTGCCCGGCTGCACCGCCTCGGCGAGGATCCTCTGCAACGCCTGGCGGTGGATTCCGTAGTACGGCGCGCCGAACTGTTGCCGATACCAGCCGCCCTCCGTCAACGGGTAGCTGACGATGCGGTCGGCGCTCAGGCCGCTCCGGAAGATCAGCTCGGTGGGTTCGGACCCGTACTCGGCAAGCTGAGCGGCCAGGCCGAGGCGGTGCAGCAACCGGGTGGCGTTCGACCAGAGCGCGACGCCCGCACCGACCTCGTCGAGGATGTCGGCTTGCTCGTACACGTCGACTGCGATGCCCCGCTGTTGCAGGGCGATCGCCAATGTCAGGCCGCCAATGCCGCCGCCGACGATGGCGATCCGATTTTCAGGCATGGGAACTCCTCGGGTTGCACGGTGCGAGTGGGCGCCGGGTCGGCGCTCGGCCGACCTGGCACGGCGCTCGTCCAGTGGCACCGCTCACGCCCTGAAGGCAAGGATCAAGTTAAGCTACGATGAAATACGTATTCATTGCTCTAGTAGTCATCCTTGCTAGAGCGACGATAGCAGCACTACGACTTAAGCGCTACTGAAATTTTCTGATCTTGCTGGCGGCCTCGGGACCGGGCCGGTGCGCGGAGGTCAGCTTCCGGTGGGGAGAATGAACGCTGTGACGACGCCCTCAGCCTCCGTTTCGACGGAGACCGAATCCGCCACCCGCGATCTGGGCCGGGAAATCCGCCGGATCCGTTCCGAGCGTGGCTTGACCCTGCTCGACGTCGCGAACCTCACCGGATTGAGCGTGTCGATGCTGAGCATGCTCGAACGCGGACGTACCGGCGTGTCGGTCGGATCGCTGGTCGCGGTCTCCTCGGCGCTCGGAGTGCCGGTCGGCGAACTGTTCCACGCCCGGCCGGCACCAGGTGCGACAGTGATCGCCCGCGCCGACCAGACGGAGATCACCGTTGGTGCCGGCGTCAACCGGCGACTGGTCCTCGCCGACCCGGAGCGCGGCATCGAGATCGCCGAGCTGCACCTGCCGCCCGGCGCGCACACCGGCGACGAGCCGGTCCGGCACGAGGGACACGAGTATCTGACCGTCCTGGAGGGCACGCTCACGGTGGAGATCGCGGGCGAGATCCGGTGGCTGGCCAACGGCGACGCGTTGCACCTGGACGCCCGACAGTTGCATCGGTTCGCCAACACGTCCGACTCGTCGTCCCGGTCCATGCTGGTCATGCACCGCCCAGTGGGGTCCGGTCACGGGCACTGAGAGCCGGCTCGGTCGACGCGGGATGCGGTATCGGGCGGATGGCGGTCCACGGGAACCGGTCGAGGGCCGCCCGGATCGCACCTCGGGTCACTGCGGCGTTGTCCAGTTCCGACAACCGCACCTCGACGAAGGGCGGACCGTCCCGGCGGACCAGCGCGTTGACTCGGTCGGCCAGTAGCGACCCGAGTTCGGCGCTGAGCGAGCCGCCGAGCACGATGAACCGCGGAGCCAGGATCCAGCCCAGGGTGGACAGCCCTCGCGCGAGGATCGCCGCGAAACGCTGCACCTCGGCAAGGGACTCCGGGTCCCCCGCCCGGGCGCGGCGCACCAGTTGCATTCCCTCGGCGCGGCGGGCGGCCGGCTGCAACCGGCCGAGCCCGATCAGCGACGAGCTGGCGAGTTCGTCCAGGCCGAGAACCTTGGCCCAGAAGATCTCACCGGCTGCTCCGTCGACACCCCGGTACGGCACGCCGTCGACGACGATGCTCATGCCGTTGTACTGCCCCTCCAGCATCAACCAGAGCACGTGGTCGGCGCCCGGCGTGGCGCCCTCCCAGAGCTCGGCCAGCACCGCCAGCTTGGCGTTGTTCTCCACATGCAGCGGGCAGTCGAAGTCGGCGGCGAACTCGGCGGCGAGGCTCACCCCGGTCCAGCCGCGCATCGACAGCTCCAAAGAGACCACGCCATTGTCGTCGACGTTGCCCGGGGTGGCGATGGCGACGGCCCCGATCTGCTCGGGCGTGAGTCCCGCCGCGGTCAACGCCGCCGTGATGGTGTCGCGGGTCAGCGCGAGACGCCCGGCCCGGTCGGGCTCGCCGACCGCGGCGCGTTCGATCGAGGCCAGCGGTCGGCCGCGCAGATCGGCGACGACGGCGGTGGAACGGTCGTGTGCGATCTCGACGCCGAGCACGGCACCGGCACCGTCGCGGAACTCGAAGTGACGACGCGGACGGCCACGGCCGTTCTCGTGCAGCTGCGGTGGTCTGGTCCGGATCCAGCCGTCCTTCTCCAGGTCGGTGAGGATCAGTTCGACGGTCCGGCGGGATACCCCGATCGCCTGGGACAGGGTGGCCAGGGGCAGACTGCGCTCACGATAGAGCGCACGCAGCACGCTCTCGGCGTTCACACGACGCATCGCACGCGGGTCGAGTCCGGTCATGGTGGCCTCCTGGATCATTCGTGCGCCGGAACCACCGTCACGTCGGCGCGCAGTGCCGGATCGGACAACGCGGCGCCGACGGTGAGGGTGAAGTTCCCAGGTTCGAACTGCCAACCGTCATCCCAGTGTGCGAACGTCCGGGCCGCAACCTCGACCTCGACGACCGCACTGGCACCGGCATCCAGTCGCACGGCGGCGAATCCGGCCAGCCACACAACCGGGCGCTCGACCCGGGAATCGGGGCGGGACGCGTACACCTGCACCACCTGTTTGCCGGCGCGGACGCCTGTGTTGCTCAGGGCCACCGAGACGAGGAACGTACCTTCCGGGGTGGCCTCCACCGTGTGGGGGAGCTTGATCTCGTCGAAGCTCCACGTGGTGTAGCCCAGGCCGTGCCCGAACTGGTAGGCCGGTTCGATGCCGAGCCGACGCCAGTTGCGGTATCCGACGTGGATGCCCTCGGTGTACTCGACTACCCCGTCGACCGGCTCGACGCGCAGGATCGGCACCTGTTCGTCGCTGGCGGGCCAGGTCGTGGGAAGCCGGCCACCGGGCTCGGCGGCGCCGGTGAGCAGGTCGCCCAGCGCGTCGCCGAGCTCCTGGCCACCGAACCACAGCTGCAGCACCGCGCCGACCTTGTCGGCCCACGGCAGCAGTACCGGCGCTCCGCAGTTGAGCACCGCGACGGTCCGCGAGTTGGCCTCGGCCAGCGCCGACACGAGGTCATCCTGTCGTCCGGGCAACGCCAGCGTCGTACGGTCCGCGCCCTCGGCCTCGCGTTCCTTGTTGCTGCCGACCACCACGACCACCAGGTCCGCCGCCCGTGCCGCCTCGACCGCCTCCGCGATGAGCGCGTCGTCGTCGCGATCGGGGGGCAGGAGCCCGAACCGGAATCCCAGGGCGTTCTGCATCCCGACGGCCGGGCCACGGACCAGGGTGAAGACGATCTCGACGGGCTGACCGGCGACGGTGTCGACCGGGAACGACCGGACCGGTGCGGCCAGCAGCGCGGCGCCGAGGTCGGTGCCCTCCGGCCGGATGTCGGCGTCGAACACCACCCGGCCGTCTGCCTCGACCCGGACCGCGCCCACCGTGCTCACCCCCAGCAGCGAGGTACCGGTGGTGTCCGGGGTGTACGTCGTCGACACCCGCAGCACCGTCGTACGCTCGATCGGCGCGTCGCCGCCGAACCAGACCAGGTTGCTGGAACGCCGATCCTCGGTGTGGATCTCCTCGGTGCCGGCGAGGAACACCACGCGCGCGCCGGGTTCACCGGAGTGCGGATTACGCATCTGGGTCAGCGCGAGGAAGCTCAGCCCGTTCTCCACCAGCGGACCCGGCCGGAACTCCACCGTCGCGTCGGGAAACGCGGCACGGATGCCCTCCAGCGGGGTGACGACATGGTCGGGAACCACGCTCGCGCTGCCGCCGCCCTGCGTACGAGGGCTGCGTGCGCTGTGCCCGACGACCAGGATCCGCCCGACCGCCGCCGGCTCGACCGGCAGCAGGCCGGCGTTCTCGAGCAGGACGGCACCCGCGGCGGCAGCCTCGCGGGCGAACACGGTGCTCACCCGGCCGGAGCGGGTACGGGCGACCTCCGGCGCGTACCCTTCGAGCCGGCCGAGCCGGGCCGCGAGCCGCAGGAGACGATGCACCTTCCGGTCGATGACCTCCTCGGCGATGTCACCGGCGCGTACCGCCTCGACCAACGCCTCGCCCCACGGCCCGTCCGGTCCGGGCATCGCCAGGTCCTGCGCGTACCGCGCGCTCTCCAGACTGCGCACGCCGGTCCAGTCCCCGATGACGACCCCGTCGAAGCCCCACTCGTCGTTGAGTGGGCTCTCCAACAGGTCGTTCTCGCTGGCGGTACGTCCGTTGATCGAGTTGTAGGCACTCATCACCAGCCAGGCGCCGGCCCGGGCGACCGCCTTCTCGAACGCCAGCAGGTAGACCTCACGCAGGGAGCGGTCGGTCACCCGGACATCGACGGTGTACCGCTCGGTCTCGAAGTCGTTGCAGACGTAGTGCTTCGGGGTCGCGCCGATGCCCCGCTCCTGGATGCCCTCGACGTAGGCCGCCGCGAGGTCGGCGGTGAGTACCGGATCTTCGCTGAACGCCTCGAAGTGGCGCCCGGACGTCGGGGTGCGGTGCATGTTGATGGTCGGCCCCAGCACGACGTCGATGCCCTTACGCTGTGCCTCGTCGGCGAGGACCTCGCCGTAGGCCCGGGCGATCTGCCGGTCCCAGGAGGCGGAGAGCGCGGTGGCCGACGGCAGGTTCACCGACGGGTCTCGTTCGTCCCAGGCCTGGCCACGGATTCCGGACGGTCCGTCGGAGAACGTGATCGGCTGCAACCCGACCCGGTCGATGCCGTGTGTCGACCAGAAGTCCCGCCCGGTCAGCAGTCGAACCTTCTCCTCGAGTGACAGCCGGGCGCACAGCGCCGTCAGGCCGTCGTCTGCGGATGTCACGATGGTGGGATGCCTTTCTGGAGGGCGGGTGGGCCGGGGATTCGACTCATTTGGTGCCGGTGGTGGCGATCCCCTGGACGAAGTAGCGCTGGAGGACGAGGAAGAGCGCGAGTACGGGCATCACCACGACGGTGGCGCCAGCGAGCAGCAGTCCGTAGTTCACGGTGTTCGATCCTGCGGATATCAACGCGATCGCGACCGGCAACGTGTACATGTCCTCGGTCTGGCCGGCGACCAGCGGCCAGAGGAACTCGTTCCACGACGAGAGGAACTGCAGGATCGCCAGGGTGGCGAGGGCCGGGCCGCAGAGTGGCACGACGATCGTGAACAGGATGCGGAACTCCCCTGCCCCGTCCATCCGGGCCGCCTCGATCAGCGAGTCGGGGATGGTGGCGATGAACTGCCGCATGATGAAGACCCCGAGCGGCATCGCCAGGAACGGCAGGATCAGGCCGGGGTAGGTGTTGATCAGACCCATCTTGGTGACCAGTACGAACAGTGGAATGAACGTCACCACGGTCGGCACCGTCAGCATGGCCATGACCAGCCCGAACAACGGCCGCTTGCCGGGGAACTCCAGCTTCGCCAGGGCGTAGCCGAGCATCGTGCAGAACAGCAGGTTGCCGAGTACGACGGTGACAGCGACCACCGAACTGTTCAGGAAGTAGTGGCCGAACTGGACGCGGGTGAACAGGTCGTGGAAATTGTCCAGAGTGGCCTGTTGAGGCAGGAGCCTGACCTCGTCGGAGAGGATCTCCTGCTGGGGTTTGAACGCGCCACTGATCATCCAGGCGAACGGGAACATCGTCAGGACCAGTGCTGCGGAGAGCGCCACGTAGAGCAGCCCGCGCCGGAGGAGTACGGCACGCCGGCCGCGGCGTCGCCGAGGCGGGGGCTGCGGCACCGCTGCGGTCCGCAGGGTGGCCGGTACGGAGACCTGCGTCATGTCAGTCCTTGTTCCGAAGCAGACGAAACTGCATGAGCGTGACGAGCCCGATGGCGAGCGCGAGCAGATAACTGGCGGCCGACGCATAGCCGTAGCGTCCGTAGCCGAACTGCTCGTAGGTGAAGTAGGTGACCGAGGTGGTGCTGCCCAGCGGGCCGCCCCCGGTCATCACGAACGCTTCCTCGAAGAACTGGAAGTAGTAGACGCTGATCAGGACGCAACCAAGCAGGATCGTCGGACGCAGCAGCGGGAGCGTGTGGCTGAAGAAGCGCTGCACCGCATTGGCACCGTCGACCCTGGCCGCCTCGAACACATCCTGCGGCAGACCCTGCAGACCGGCCAGGAAGATCACCATGAGCGTTCCCATGTTGCGCCAGGTGGCCAGTCCGATAAGCGACGGCATCGCCCAGGCCGTGTCGTGCAGCCAGTCCGGACCGGTGATGCCCATCCCGGCCAGCACCTGGTTGAGCAGGCCGCCGGGGTCGAGGATGTACTTCCACACCACCGCGATCGCCACCATGCTGGTCACCACCGGGGTGTAGAACCCGACCCGGAACAGCGACCGGAACCGGTTGATGCCGGTGTTGAGCGCGAGCGCCAGCAGGAGGGCGACCGCGACGGTCAACGGAACGCCCACACCCGCGAAGTAGACGGTGTTCACGACTGCCGACCGGAAACCGGCGTCGCCCATGAGCCGGACGTAGTTCTCCAGACCCACCACTTCGACGGCGAACGGGTCACGCAGGTCGCGGCTGGTCAGATCGGTCAGACTCAGCAGCAGCGACGCCACCAACGGCACGACCATGAAGACCAGGAAAAGTACGGAGAAGGGCAGCGCGAGTAACCACGCGACGAGGGCGCGCCGGCGGCGCCGGGCGGGACGAGCCCGCCCGGCGCCGCTGGCTGCGTCGACAACCACCTGGGGCGTGACAGTCGGCACGCGCTACTCCAGCCCGATGCCGGACAGCTCGCTCTGCATCTGCTTCGCCGCCTCGGCGGGTTCGACCACTCCCCGGGCGACCCGCTCGCCGTACCGGGCGAAGACAGTGGCGATCTGGTTCCAGGTCGCTACCGCTGGCGGGGTGCCAGTCGCCGTCAGCTGCTCGCTGAACACTGCGGTGGTCGGGTCGGTGGTCAGGCCGGCCGGCTCCCACGCGGCGGTGACGGCGGGCAGGTCGCCGGTCGCCCGGGAGAACGCTGCCGCCTGCTCGGGCTGAGACAGGTAGCGAATGAACTTCCACGCGCCGTCCGGGTTCTTGGCGTCCTTGAAGACCGCCAGTTGCCCACCGTCGAGCCAGCTCTTGGCGTTCTTCGGGCCGGCAGGCAGCGCAGCGACGCCGATCTTGGCGGAGTACTCCGCACCGAGCAGCTCCTTGAGCGCGGGCACCAGCCACGGACCGTTGATTGCCGCGCCGATCTTTCCGTCCACCAGGCGCTGTTCGACCGAGCCCCACGGTTCGTAGGTTCCGGTCTGGCTGGCCACACCGTCCACGAAGAAGGACCGATACTTCTCCAGACCGGCGACCACCTCGGGGGTGTCGACGGTGAACTTGGTCAAACCGGCGTCAGTCAGCTCCGCCCCGGCCTGCCACAGGAACGGGATCAGGGTCTGCTCGGTGAATCCCAACTCGCCGGTCGGTAGCAGCAGCCCCTGCCCGGCCCCGGCCTCCTGCAGCCCCTTGGCGAACGTGGTGAACTCGTCCCAGGTCTTGGGCGCCTCCACGCCCGCCTTGGCCGCGAGGTCCTTCCGGTAGAACAGCGTGCGGGTGTCCACGTAGAGCGGCACCGAGTACGACGTTCCGTTGACCTTCGTGGCCTGCAGAGCCCCGGCGTCGAACGCACTGTCGGCGACCAGGCCGCTCGGCACCGGGGCGAAGCCGCCGGTCGCCACGAACGAGGCGAGGGCCGAGGGATTGATCAGGGTGGCATCGGGCGTCTCGCCGGAGGCGATCGCGGTGGAGATCTTGGTGGGCGCGTCGTCCCAGGGCACTGCCGTGATCGTGACGTTGGCACCGGGGTTGGCGGCGTTGAACGTCTGGGCGATCTCAGGCAACTTCTCGCCCTCGGTACCCATGGCCCACACCCGGATGTCGCCGGTGGCCGGTCCGTCCGAGACGGCCGGCGCCGCGGTCGGGGCGCCGCCGGTCGGGTCGTCACCGGTACGGCCGCAGGCGCCCAGTGCTGCTGCCACCGCGACCGCGAGCATTGCGGCGGGCAGCCGCTTCTGTCGAATCATGAGGGGTTCCCTTCGAGTCATGGAGCGAACGAAAGCCGAAGAAGGGCCAGCTAGAGGAGCTCGATAAAGCGCGAAGGTTCGTTAAAGCAGTATTGAAACGCACCGGGTCGACCCTGGCAAGGATGCAGCTCCGAGTAATTCAGTAGGCACAAGATCGCTGGCCACCAAGATGCCCCGGTTCCGCCCTCAAGGACCCAAATCGGTCACGCCACTGGACCCTGCCGTGCTCATCTGAGCTGGTCTTTCCTCAGTGCACCAGCACCGACCCGGCTCGAAGATCGAGAAGCCCCACCCTCGCCACCCCCCGCAGAGGAGGCCCGCGTCCAATCCGGCACCGCCCACATCGAAGGCGGACCCTGCCTGCACAGGCCCGCTCGAAGTTCAGCCGAGTTGAACTTGGTGCCTCAGCACACCGGACCACGGGCACAATTGCGCGAGACTCCCCCATAAGCCCTGGCCCACTTACTGCCCCACTCCAACCTCCCCGGATGACCCCCCTCAGCCGCCCAGTGTGATCTGTGGTTCGCCGGCGGACGTGCCGTTGGGCTTCGGGCAGGCCGGCCGCCGGTGATCGCGGCCCGTCGGATCACTGCTTCGGAAGCGGCGGGGTGCCGCTCGTAGTCGCGGGCCAGTCGGCGGTGGCCGGTCAACCGGGCCAGGCTGGGTTCGACGACCCATCGTCGGGCGATTACCGCGAACCCTTTCTGGCCTGGGGCCTTGCGCACGACTTCCAGGGTGGTGCGCAGGATGCGCTGGCACCAGTCGACCAGGGTTCCGGCGAAGCCTGCGTCGGCGTAGAGGAACCGGACGGCCGATCACCCGCGCCACGCTCGAGACGTTGGCAGAAAGGATCACCGGCGGCCAGGCGAGGGACCTCGCCTCCCAACTCCCTCAGGAACTACGAGGGCTGGTGGCTAGGCCCACCGAAGATCCGGAACGGTTCGGACTGGCTGACTTCTTCGAACGGGTGCAGTCACGGGCCGGGGTGGATCGCCAGGTGGCCACTGACGGAGCACGGGCCGTGCTGGACACCCTTCGTGAGTCGGTCAGAGCGAAGGAGTACTGGGACGCCGTTGACCAGTTGCCGCAGGAGTTCTGGCAGTTGACCGGGCCGAGGCCGGAACGGCTCCAGACCCGCCGGGTTGGCACCTAGCTAAGAGCGGCCGGCAATTGGTGGTGGTGACGCAGCGGGAGGTCGAGCGGCCGGGCACATGCCCATGGGCCCGTCACTGACCCCAGGCAACCATCTGGCAGGCTCGCTGCCACGCCAAGGCATCCGAGATCTTGGCACGAGGGCGCCCCTCAAGGGGCAGATTCGTACCAAGATCTTCCCCGCCCTGGGTGGCGGGCTGGCTATCAGGACGTGTCGGCCTATTGCCGGTCGCTCTAAGACCAGGGCGCCTATGGACTTTGCCAGAAAGCTCGGACGTTAGCGGGCGCCGACGCAGTGTTACCGGTCGCTGGATTCGGTGGCGAGGGACGACACCTGCGGCCAGAGCGGGCTCGGCGCAAAGTCGTCGGAGACCAGACAGCGGACGGCGCCGACCTCGACCGGTGCCGTCCGCCGAAACGTTCGGCGAGGCTATAGCATCTCCAACGGTTGCGGGCCGGCCGGCGGCGGGAACGCCGTGTCGAGTGCCGCCACGTCCTCCTCGCTCAGCTGCAGGTCGCGCGCTTCCGCGTTCTCCCGAGTGTGTTCGGGCCTGGACGACCGAGGGATGGCCGCGACCCCCTCCTGCCGCAACAGCCAGGCCAGCGCCACCTGAGCGGGCGTGACCCCGTGCCGGGCGGCGGCCTCAGCGACTTGGGGGTGGCCGAGCAGTCGACCCTGCTCGATCGGCGAGTACGCCATCACCGGGATTCGGTGCTCGCGTAGCCACGGCAGCAGGTCGTACTCGGGACCACGGCGGGTGAGGTTGTACAGGATCTGATTGGTCGCGCAGGCGCTGCCGCCCGCCTCCAGTAGCTCCGTCATGTCGGAAAGATCGAAGTTGCTCACGCCCCACTGCCCGATGTCGCCGGCGTCGACGAGTTCGGCGAACGCCTCGATCGTCTCCGCGAGTGGATTCGCACCACGCCAGTGCAGCAGGTAGAGGTCGATGTGGTCGACGCCGAGTCGTTGCAGGCTGCGGCGGCAGGCTTGCACGGTTCCCCGTCGGCTGGCGTTGGACGGGAGCACCTTGTCGACCAGAAAGACGTCGGGGCGTCGTCCGACGATTGCCTCGCCGACAAGTTCCTCGGCAGCGCCGTCACCGTACATCTCCGCAGTGTCGATCATGGTCATTCCCAGGTCGAGCCCGGTGCGTAGCGCGGCTATCTCGTCCTGCCGCCTCGCGGGACGCTCGCCCAGGTACCAGGTTCCCTGGCCGAGAACGGGCATCGTCTGGCCGGACGGTAGCTCGATCGCTTCGGCAGCGAGGGTCATGTCGTGACCTTTCTGGACGCTGGGCACCAGTGGGTTGCCTGCGTACCCGCTGCGACAGGTAGCACACCTTCTCCGCTGTCCAGAGGGCAGGTGACCGCATTTCCGCCCCTCGAAGTGACGTTCGCCGGTCTGTTTGCCCGTGCCCGCACCGGGAAGGCGACCGCGTTCGAGCAACGCGCCGCTGACGGGGCGGCGCCGCGAAGGGAAGGCCGCAGAAATGGCGCAGAGCCAGCAGCCACTGACCGGCAAGCGAGTCGCTTGCCTCGCCGCCGACGGGGTGGAGGATGTGGAGTACACCCAGTCTCGGGCCGCCGCGGAGCAGGCGGGGGCCGAGGTCCACCTGATCTCCTTGAAGTCCGGCGAGATCCAGTCGATGAACCAGGACATCAATCCGGCCAACCGCTATCGGGTGGAGCGGACCCTGGACGAGGCCAATCCGGCCGACTACGACGCCCTGTTGCTGCCGGGCGGGACGGTCAACCCCGACCGGCTCCGGATGAACCCACAGGCGATGGACTTCGTCCGGGCGTTCTTCCAGCAACAGAAGCCGGTGGCAGCGATCTGCCACGGACCCTGGTCGTTGGTCGAGACCGGAATGGTCAACGGCCGAACCGTCACCTCTTTCCCCAGCCTGCGCACCGACATCCGCAACGCCGGCGGGGTCTGGGTGGACCAGCAGGTACAGGTCGACAACGGGCTGGTCACCAGCCGCAACCCCAGTGACCTTCCGGCCTTCTGCGCCAAGATGGTCGAGGAGTTCGCTCAGGGCGAGAACGTCCGTCAGATGGCGACGGCCTGACGCGGCGGGGCTCAGGATCCGGCGGATCAGGCCGGGCCTGGGGCCCCACGGCGGTGGCATTCCCCAGCCGAAACGCCGCCGCTTCCGCTCAGCAGCGACTGTGACACCCCGCATCCGAAGCGACGGTCGCACGATGCCCAACAGCCAGCCGGCGGGCCGATATCCGGGGAGCTGGCGATCATGGTGCGGGCTGCTGGTGGTCGCGGCCTTCACGCCGTGCTGAGCAGCGGGACAGGGATCGCCTCCATAGTGCGGCCGATGCGCGGATTGAGGTGGTTTTCGTGGGGTACGCGGGCCTATAAGTCGCGTCCCGAACTTCAATGAGCCGGAATGGCTCGGCCGGGTGCGACCGGATGGAGGCTACCCGTGACTCAACTAGCAACCCGAGAGGCCGCACAGGCCAGGCAGGAAGACGTGCGACGGCGAGGGCGCCGGCTCGGCTGGATGAGTCTCGGTCTGGGGGTGGCACAGCTGGCGGCACCGGACACGGTGCGCCGCATCAGCGGGGTGGACGACTCCTCGGCCTCCCGGACGGTGGTGCCGCTGGTCGGGGCGCGGGAGTTGGTTCATGCGGCCGGGCTACTGACGAGCCGGCGCAAGGGCATCTGGGCGTGGACCCGGGTCATGGGCGATGCGATGGACCTGGCCTCCCTCGGGGTGGCCATCGCGCACCGAGGCGGACGCCGCCGGCGTCGCCTCGTCGGTGTCACTGCCGCCATCGTCGGCATCACGGTAGTGGATCTGCTGACCGCCGTGCAGGCCACCCGCGTCCGGAGGATCAGTTCAGCGCCGGCGGTACGAGGCTTACGCGAAGGAGGATCTATGGAGCTGACAGCCACGACAACCATCCGCAAACCCCCACTGGAGGTCTACGCGTTCTGGCGCGACCTCGACAACCTCCCGACGTTCATGGCACACCTGGAGGAAGTCCGCGCCACCGGTGACCGTACGAGCCATTGGTCCGCCAGCGCGCCGTTCGGCAAGAACGTCGAGTGGGACGCGGAAATCATCGACGAGGCGACCGGCGAGAGAATCGCGTGGCGGTCGACCGGGAACGCCGCCGTGCCGAACGCCGGTACGGTCCGGTTTGTGCCCGCCCCGGGTGGTGTCAGCACCGAGGTGCACGTCGTCATGTCGTACGACGTCCCGGGCGGCGCGGTCGGCAAGGCGGTCGCCAGATATTTCGGTGAGGAACCGCACCAGCAGCTTGACGACGACCTCCGCCGGCTCAAGCAGGCGCTGGAGACCGGGCAGGTGGTTCGATCCGAGGGCGCCCCGTGGGGCAAGCGGGCCCGCAAGGAGTTCCCGCAGCGTCCGGCGCAACCGCTGTCGGATTCCGAGCTCTCGAAGGGGCCGCAAGCGTGAGGGCGAACACTTGGGCGGGCCGCAACAAGGTCAAGGTCCGTGACGTGCCGGACCCGAAGATCCTCAACGACCGCGATGCCATCGTACGGATCACCTCCACCGCGATCTGCGGCTCGGACCTGCACCTGCTCGACGGGTACGTGCCCACGATGCAGGACGGCGACATCATGGGTCACGAGTTCATGGGCGAGGTGGTGGAGGTCGGCCGGGGCGTCGACCCAGATCGGGTACGCGTTGGGGACCGGATCGTCGTGCCGTTCCCGATCGCGTGCGGCGCATGCGGCGCGTGCGCCGCCAAGCTGTACTCCTGCTGCGAAAATTCCAACCCCAACGCCGGGATCGCGGAGAAGATGTTCGGCCACCCGGTCGCCGGGATCTTCGGCTATTCGCATCTGACCGGCGGCTTCGCCGGCGGTCAGGCACAGTACGCGCGGGTGCCGTTCGCCGACGTCGGTCCGCTGAAGATCGAGCCCGATCTGACCGACGAGCAGGTGCTGTTCCTCTCGGACATCCTGCCCACCGGCTACATGGGCGCCGAGATGTGCGACATCCAGCCCTCCGACGTGGTGGCGGTGTGGGGCGCGGGCCCAGTCGGCCAGTTCGCCATGGACAGTGCCCGGGTGCTCGGCGCCGCGAAGGTCATCGCCATCGACAAAGAGCCGTACCGGCTGCAAATGGCCGAACGGGCAGGCCACACGCCGGTGAACTTCGAGGAGGTCGACGTGCGGTCCCGGCTGCTGGAACTGACCGGCGGGCGGGGACCGGACAAGTGCATCGACGCGGTCGGCATGGAGGCCAGCCACGGCAGCGCACACGTCCACGCCTACGACCGGATCAAGCAGGCAGTCCGCTCGGAGACCGAACGCCCCCACGCGCTGCGACAGGCGATCCTGTCCTGCCGCAGCGGCGGCATCGTGTCGGTGATCGGCGTATACGGGGGCTTCCTCGACAAATTCCCGGCCGGGGCGTGGATGAATCGGGCGCTGACCCTGCGTACCGGTCAATGCCACGTGCAGCGCTACATGAAACCGCTGTTGCAGCGCATCGAACGTGGGGAGATCGACCCGACCCGGGTCATCACCCACACCCTGCCACTCGACCAGGCAGAACGCGGCTTCGAGATCTTCAAGAACAAGCAGGACAACTGCGAGAAGGTCGTCCTCAAACCCTGACCACCACCCGCATCCCTGGCGCGACGACGCGCACCGTCGCGCCCGGGATGCGCGTCTGCGCGGCAGCGGCCGGACTGCGGCGCGGCCCGGCGTCGTAGCCTCGGGCGTCGGTGCCGACGGTGTCGGCGGCTTTGACGCTCTGGGAGTCGATGATCCCGGCGGATGGCCACGAGTATCAGCCGCACACCGAGTCCGACACGCCCCTTCTCAAACACTCACACAGAGGACGTCGGCTGCCGATAAGTCAGTAATGCAGCGTGAGACCGACGAGACAAAGTCCGGCTATGGCGAACATGAGCAACGGGACACCCACGCTCATGACCCTACGTATCACCAAGACGGCACCCGCCAGCGTCATCGCGACAGCGAAAGCCAGGCCGTACCAGAAGCGAGCATAGATGTCCTCGAGATGCACCTGTTCCGTGTAGCCACGTCTCGCTCGGCCAAGCGAGTCCACAACCGGACCGTCCGTCATCCAGAACCACAACGCGATGTCGCCGGCAATTCCTATCGCGAGCCCTAGGAGTACCCCGCCAAGAACGGAGGGCGCTACTACCCGTGGTCTGGGCTGTGAGTCCGACACGCCTCATCACCTCTTCGCCAACCACTCTAGATTTGTGGCTGACGATAGAAGGGCCGCCAGAGGGCGGCAAGGTCGCCCAACCTCGGCCCTTCGTTAAGGGCTGTCCAAGGAGTGGACCGGGAACGAGGAAGTGCCTTCTGGTCAGGGAAAATGGGGCTTGTCGAGAGTCCTGTTATCCCGTCACGGAAGGCACTTGCTGGGTGAAGATTACCGCAACACGTCCGAAGATCACGGTGACCGGAGGCGGGCGGGACGTCGTGGGTAACGCCGGTGTCCGGCTGCTCACCGATCTGGCCGACGCACTGGCTTGACCAGCGCGTTCAGTCGAACCCTCGCCCGGCTGCGGCAGCGCCAGCGTGGGCATGACCCGGGCCGGATCGCGGTGGAGTTCGCGGTGATGCTCGCCGAGGGCGGTGAGAGCATCGCTGACCTGGCAGTCCTGCGACATCAGCAGGCACTGTTCGGGTCGGTCGCGTCGGATCCGACCGCATGGCGGCTGTTGTCACAGCTCGACTGGGCGCACTCACCCAGACCGGTCATGTGCCGTGGACGGGACGCATGGCGAGGACGACGGGTCATGCTTGCTTGACGCCCCGCGAAGGGCAGCGACAGTCGCCCGACAGTTTTGATCGACTGGGGCGGACGGGCTTAATCGGCGTGCTGGTAGGTCTGGCCAGTCTGACTCGGCGTCCATCTCGTCAGAGAATGCGTGTAGGTAACGCAGGTATCGTGGCGTCACGGCCTGAGCCAACTCGATGCGTGGTAGGGCGACATCGAGTGCCGCGCCGGTGCTGAGTTCGACCGCCACGCATGGCTGGGAGTCCCGGAGTGCTCGGACAGCCTCGGCGAGAAGCGCTCGGACGGGTGCGAGTTTGCCCCGTTGCTGTTCGGCGTGCGCGCGGGCGGAGGCGTAGACGGTCTTCGGCCCTCGATCAACGAGAAGTACGTGAGGTTGCTGTGGGTCACGTTCTCGGAGGTCGTCGACCCGGCGGGCCATTGCGGTCATGAGTGACACGGCAACGTCCAGTCCACTGTTCGTGGTTACCCACCGGGCGAACTGTTCGGGTGCGGTGATGGGGTCGAGGTATCGCCAGAGCGGCTCAGCGGTGTACGCCGGCGTGCCGGCGCGAACGAGTGCGTCGCAAAGGTGCCGGATGAGCGTGGTCTTACCACTGCCATCGATCCCGTCAACGAAGAGGATCATGGCAGCATGGAGCCGTCTTCAACGAGCCGTTGTGCGGCCGTGAGAGCGTGCGGTACGCGCGCGGCGAGTCGTTCTGCCTGTTCGATTCCGTCGGCGCCAGCACGACGGTAGGCGTCGTAGTCGTACAGCAGCATGCTGAGTTGATCGTCTGGCCAGTCACGCAGGGCTTCCGCCATGTCGGGCAGCCGTAGGGAAGCGTTCGGATCCTGGTGCGTGACGAGTAGTCGGGCGGCGCTGGAGAGCGCGGACAGAACTCGGCGCGCGGTGTCTCTGCGTCCGGAGGTGTTGTCGCGGTTCGAGGCGAGACGGGCGGAGGTGAAGTCACGGAGCGTGGCGATGTCGTTGGCGAGGTCAACGGCTTCTGCGGTGACGCCGGGTATGGGGGCGACGCCTGCGATCACTGCGGTGTCGATCCCGACTCGCCGTAGCACCGTTCGCATTTTCATGTCGTACAGGTCGCCGAGGCGGCGGGCGTCGCGTCCGTGGGCGTCGGCGAGGTGTAGCGACGTTCGTAGGCCGTAGCGGCGCGAGGCCTTGGCGATGGCCTGGTCGAGCTTGGCCGCCGCTGGTGATGTCGCGGGCACGTTCCAGGCGACGAAGTCGACGTCGCTCCAACCGTCGACGAAGTCGCCGCGTGCGGCAGATCCGCACAGTCCCAGCCCGGCCTGCGGATGTTCGGTGAGGGCGGCCTGCGCGTCTGCCGCCACCTGGGTGACCAGTTCGCTGAGGTCCTGGCTGAACGGCGAGGGCGTGGTGGCGCGCCACCCGATGATGGCGAGGGCACGATCCAGTAGTTGTCGGAACTGGGCGTGACTGGCGGCCTGGCGGGCGGCGGCGGCATCGAGCCAGCGGGCTTCGACGAAGCCCTCGTCCTGGGCCGGGGTGGTGGCGGTGGTCGTGGCCGTGAAGAGGAACCAGTCGACGGTCTTCGCCGCGGGTACGCCGTCGTTGTCGGTGAAGGTGTACGCCTCCTGCCCGAGGTAGGCGCTGTAGTGCGTGTCGGTCAGGCCGGCTTCCTCAGCCAATTCCCGCCGGGCTGCCCGAAGTGGTGCTTCGCCTGGTTCGAGGCGGCCCTTCGGAGCGACGGTCTGTCGCTCGCCGGTCTTGCGGACCTGATCGAGCAACAGGAAGTCCGGGTTCCGCAGATCGCCGGTGGTGACGACGGCACCAGCAGAGGCGTATTGACGGATCATGGCTGGGTGCCTCCCGCAGTGGTCTGGAGGGACTCGTACGCCTCGCGCACACGAGTCCTGAAGGTAACAATGTCGGCGCTGTTGTCGATCCAGTAGTCGGTGACGACGCGCCAGGTGGAGAGCTGTTCGTTCACTCGCTTGCGCTCATCCTTGCTGCGGATGACTCGCTGAGCCGCAGCGGCACTTATCCCACTGGCCTCCGCCAGGCGCCGGACTCGGACAGGCAGTGGTGCGGTGATGAACATGATCGCGCATCGCGCCGGCCACGCCTGCTTCACCCTGTCGGCGAGGGCGACGTCGATGAAACTCTCGATGGCCAAGGGCCCTTCGCCGCCGCCGCTTTCGAGCAGCCTGGCGATGAACTCGCCATATTCGAAGCCCTCCCGTGTCTGCACGCCCTCGTGGTGCGTTTCCCGGCCGGAGGAGAGTCGTACGAGGATCGTCCGGATCTTGATTCGACGGGCGCCCAGTGTGGCGAGGTACTCGCCAGCGCTCGATTTTCCCGCCTCGCTGGTGCCGGCAAGGAGCAACATCGGGGGTGTGGGGTGTGGTGATTGCATCAGCCTGCCCTCGCTATGCAGTGAATCGCCGACGTGACGCTCGCGGGCAGGTCATTCGGCCGGCCGACGCCGAGGCAGATGATCGGAACGGCGGCCAGCAAGTCGAGCGTCTCCTCGTAACGGCTGGATTCGTCGAGGCTGTCACCAACGCTGACATCGTCTGGCGAAGAGAAGATGGAGACGTGATCGAGTCGCGGGTCGCGAAGCTTGGCTTCATGGTCGGTGACTGCGGCACGCAGCAGGCGACGGCCCGTCGGACCGACCGGCTCGCGCAACTCGCCCGGCCGAAGGCTGTGATCAGGGATGACGATGAGGCTCAGCGGCACCGGCTGGCTTCCGCTCAATGCCGCAGCCGGCAGATCCTCTGGATAGAGGAGGCGTGCGGCAGCGCGGGGCACCAGCAGGGGCGTCATATCGGCTCGTACGTGCCACGGCAGGGTAGGCATCGGCACGATGCAGGGCTGCCCACTGCGAAAGATGGTGAAGGCGAACTCGTCGACGATGAGACTGCCTCCACGAGCGGCGATGCCTAACGCGAGGGAGGTCTTGCCCTGGCCGCGACCGCCGTCCAACACCCCGATCGCGGATCTTCCCCCGTCCGTGGTCACCGCGCTGCCATGTAGCAGTGCAAGCTCCCCACCGCTCATGGCCGCCATGGATCGAGCCGCAGCCTGAAGTGTCCCGATCTCGAGGGTGGTCTGATTTCCGGAAGCGTTTACAGCGAGTTCGAGCAGGACCTCACCGGTGTGCGGGGTGACGGTCAGCCGGGTCTGCTGCCCACCGCGCACGTGCATGACCTGGGTAGCCAGCGTCCTCATGTGGTTCATACGGGTGAGCCGGGCGACGAAATGCCGCAGCGTTCGAGGCGCCGACTCCGCGACACGCATCTCCAGCGCGCGAGTGCCGATCTTGAGAAGACTCATCGTCACTCCGGAGGCTTGCGGAGAACGAGCCACATGGAGTAACGACGGTGCTTGGCGCGTACCGAGGGCGATGGGATCAAGAGCACGCCGTCCTCAGAGGTCACGGTCGCGTGCTTCCGGATACCGCAGGCCGCAGCGAGGAGGTTCAGCTCGTGGACGGTAGTGAGGTGGGCATAACCGGGAGCCGCTGAGCTGGCCTTGTTGGCGAGGTAGATGATGTCGCGGCTGGGCAGCGGTCGTGAGCCGGTGCGACGTTGGCCGTACCACCGGACGGCGCGTGCAGTCATGTCCAGGATGTTGGCGAGCCGGACAAGCCCGAACCTGCCGGCGTAGTGCCAGTTGAACGTCTCCACGAGGACGGTCCCGCCGGGGCTGCACACCCGCCATAACTCGCTGAGGGTTCCCAACCGCTCTGCCTCGGTTGCCAGCGCGTTGAACGAGAAGCGGAGACACCACACCTGGTCGAAGCTGCCCGAGGGTAGCGGCAGTGCATTCATGCTGCCGTGCACGAAGGTGCCGTTCGGGCACGCGGCCTTGGCTGCAGCCAAGGCCGCCTCGTTGATGTCGACGCCGACGATGTTGCCACCGAGACGCGTGATCGCCTGGGTAACACGGCCAGCACCGCACCCCACATCGAGGATCCGCGTGCCGGCATCGAGCTTGTAGTAGAGCTCTTCTTCGCACGGACGCAACGGTGCCGTGCCGTAGTACGACGTCTCACCCGCGTAGTGCACCTGGTTCAACGCTCGGATCATGGCCCCGTAGTCGGTCTCCGCGACTCCGCCGTGAGTTGTGGTCATCCGTCAACCCTCACTCGCTCAGTGGCCGGTCGGAATGTTATGGATGCGGACGGAATAGTTGTCCGCATGCGCCGTTCCCATCGACGTCCCCACCCTCATTGGCCCCTGCCTGGTCGATGGTGGTTGCATCCCATATGGCGGCAGGCGACCCTATGTATCGGAACGTCTGCATGGCTAGATGATGATCGGGAACAGCTGCCTGAGGAGGCGGTGTTATGGGTCAGACCCCGCGTGCACTTGAGCCGTCGCTGTCTGAACGCCACTTCTTCGGTGCTGAGCTACGCCGCTTGCGGGAGCAGGCCAACCTTTCGCAGGCGCGGTTGGGTGCCATGATCCGATTCAGTGCCGACCTGGTTCGGCGGGTCGAGACGGCAGACCGTTTCCCGTCTCGGGAGTTCGTCGAGTCCTGCGACAAAGCGATGGCGACTGGTGGGGCCTTGATGCGGCTGCTACCACTGCTCGAAAAGAGACGGACCAGCGAGAGCAGACCAGCGGTCGCATCCTTGATCAGCCATGGCGCCGTCAGTAGCTTGCGGCCGGCGCGAGAGTCGATGCCGTTGGCTGAGATGGTCATGCATGTTCCGCTGCAGCCAGGTGTCCTCGACCGCGCCGCCCTAGACTGGCTCAACAGTCCAGCTACTCGCTCTTCGTCCGCGACCGAAGGGTGTAGGTCACCTGATGGGGTCACCGAGGAAGAGCTCTTCTCCGCCGAGACCGCCCTCGCGATGTTTCGGCAGTTGGACCACACCCACGGCGCCGGGCAGGTCCATGCCCAGGTGCAGCGATACGTCGAAGGTGAGCTGAACCGGCTGCTCGCGAACAGCCCTGTCTCGGAAGCTGTCGGCCGGCGCCTCTACACGCTTGCGGCAGGGTTCTTCGAGCTCTGTGGCTACCAGGCCGTTGACACCGGCGCTCATGGCCTCGCCCAGCGGCGCTACCTACGCGCATTGCGGCTGACCCAGGCCGCCGATGACCGCCTATACGGGAGCTACCTGCTCGCTGTGAACATCGGCCACCTAGCGCTGCACTGTGGCTACCCCGAACCAGCGCTGCGGATGGCGCTAACGGCGGTAAGAGGAAGTGAAGCCCTGGCAACACCAGCCGTGAGTGCCGCATTACACGCTGTGGTAGCACGCGCACACGCCCGCCTCGGGCACGACCGCGACTGCCTTGCCCACCTCGACATCGCGGAGCGGCAGCTGGGCTACAGCAGGCCCGAGGATGAGCCTGCCTGGATCCGCTACCTGACCCCGGCGTACCTGGCCGATGAAATCGCACACTGCTTCCATGACCTGGGCAGACCACGGCAGGCCCAACAGCACCTGAGTGACGCCCTTGCCACGCTGAGCCCCACCCACGTCCGCCGCCTCGCCATCGACACCGCGCTCCTGGCGTCGTCGCTGGCTGCCGTTGGACAAATCGATGAGGCGTGCGCGACCGCTCGGAAGGCGGTGGATCGCGCTGCGAAGACGTCCTCGCGCCGCTGCTTGCAACGCATCATCGAGGTACAGGCTGACCTTGAGCCCTACCGGTGTGAACCGGAGGTTCGTGAGTTCGACGAGTACGTACGGCATCAGTTGCCGCTGGCGACGTTCTGACCCTCACCCGTCGCCGGGGCCGCCATGACTGCGCGGTAGTGCGCCAGTTCCGCCTGCAACGCCGTACCCGCCTCGACGGAGGTCGCCACGTAGTGACCGACATCGGGAAGTAGCAGTAGCTGGTGGGGTGCACCGCGAGCGGTCATCTGGTCGGCGAGTGCCTGTACGTCGTCGACTACTGCCACGTCGTCGGCGGTGCCGTGGATGAACAGCACAGGACGGCGGACGGCGGCGGCGCGAACCTGTCCGGCACCGCCCCGTAGCCGCTGCGCATGTGCACGCTGAAACCGCGGTACCGTCTCCGCCCACCGGTCTGGGTCGACAATCGCGGACACGGCAGTGGCAGCGGCGAACGGGCCATCTTTCGCAACCGCGTGCAGCGCGGTATACCCGCCGGCGCTAGCACCACGAATGAAGAGCCGGCCTGGTATCGCCCGCCCTGCCTCCAAGAGATGGATCGCCACTGCCGTGCAGTCGGCGACGTCGTCCAGGCCCCACCGGCCATACAGGGACTCGCGGAAGGCGCGGCCGTAGCCGGTACTGCCGAGGTAGTCGACATCCACGACGGCGAACCCTCGGCTGGTGAAGAACTGCGCCTGCCAGTCGAGGCGTAGCAGGCTGGAGGCGGTCGGCCCGGGGTGGGCCCGAATGATCACGGGTGCTCGCCAGTCCACCGCCGAGCCTGTCGGCGGATACACCAGAGCCAACACCTCGCGGCCATCTGCGGCCTGAACCCGTAGCTCTGTTGGCGTTGAGACCGAGGCTTCGGAGAGTTCGGCGTGCTCTGACTTGGCGAGCACCTCGACCCGTGGACTGTCATCGGCCAGGTGCACCAACGCGACCTGCGGCGCGGCTGTCGGTGATGAGCCGATCAATGCCACCGTCGTTCCTAGCGCCGCCAGGTAGGGCTTGATCGACGTGTATGGGAGATCGACGGGACGAATCGAACCCGCACGGTCGATGACGACCAGACGGTGGCGTGGGCCTTCCTGTACCGCCACGACGATCCGTCCGTCATCAAGGAAGTCATAGGAGGCATAGCCCAACTCCCACGGCTCTGCGGCGCACTCACCCGGCAGAGGCGCCACCGCCTCCACGTCACGGCCATCCCACCGGTACAGGTTCCACCAGCCACCGCGGTCCGACACGAAGTACAACGTTCCGTCAGGTCCCCACCGGGGCTCGACCGCCGACTCGCCCCGGCCCCCGGCGACCTTGATCGGGTTCTCGATGTGCCCGTGAGACGAATACGAAGCGACCCAAAGCTCACAGCTGTCCCAGGGCATGTCGCGCTCGCTCCATGCGGACCAGGCCAGCAGGTTCGGCCCCGGTCGGGGCGCACTCAGGAACGCGTGGTGCGAGGTGATCGTGCGCAGCCCCGGTGAGCCGGTCAGCGGCACCGCAACCAGTTCGTCCCCATGCTCTGTCTCCCGCACCGCGAGCAACTCACCGTCGCCGACCGTCAGGTCCCCCAACGGCATCGGACCGACCAGAACGAGTTCCCCGCCATGACAACGACTCCGGTAAAGGCCGCCCGTGCCGACGCACCAAAGCGCCCCAGCCGCGACAGCGAACGATCCACCACCGTACGCGTGCACGTCGTTAGTGACGTCGAAACCCTCGGGGCTGATGTCACGGGTGCCCTCGTCGCCTGTCCACCGTGTCAGTGTCGCGACCCCACCAGCATCGGGACGAGTCTCCAGCCAATACAGCGCGCCATTGAAGGCGCGAAGTTGGTCATAGCTCACAGAGGCGTGAACGGCGTCCGCCACCGAGACTGCGGCATTGTTGTCCGACACTCGCACCGAAGCCTCTCCTCGAATAACCGCCCTGATGTGGCGCTACCACATCGGCGAACCTCGTCAACTGGCCTCCCATGCGGCGACGAGAAGCTTCCATGACTCCGCATTCCGCGGAACGATGCGAGACCTCTCGTAGGTCCGACTGTACGCCCAGACCCTCCAGCCGCCCGCCTGACGTCCCACCCCAGGCAACTGCGGCCGATCCCCTACCTGGACGACAGACTCGATGCGGACAACTACTTCCGTCCGCATTACCGGTATCGACCGTGCGATCAATCTGAGCAACCATTCCCGAGGCGATCCTTTCGCGTCATCCGGTTATCGATCGCCGCCTGAAAGGTCGTGAGTCTCGTCGGGCAGGGCACGATGCAATTGCGTTAGGAGGTCGGCGCGAGATGGCGATCGCCAGACATCGGCCCCGGCACTTGCGCAGTCCGAGGCTAGATTCATCCACTGGTGGGCATCGTCGGCCAGTAGCTGACTGCACTTTAGAGGAGCGCTCCCCATGTCGTCCGCAGTAATCCGTCCAACCGCCTCGCGCCTATTGTTCGGGCACAGGTTGAGGCGCTGGCCAGCGGATCTGCTCGCCACTGCGTGTACTCGCACCACCGTGAGTGGCGCGGACTGCACAACATCGCACGTGTGGGGCTACGCGGTCCGACGCGAGTGGCGCAACGGCAGTTCTGAGCACGGGAGCCGATGGCCATGCTCGCCACATCAAGCTTTGGCCGTTGCCGTCAAGTGGTTCGTCCCCGGAGGCGAGCAGTCGTTGAAGCCTTTCGACATCGACTGGGAAGGAGCGTCGTTCTATGCCCAATCCGGCGGGTCGACGCTCAGGGACAACTGCGGCGACACCGCCTTGCCAACCGATCTTGTAAGGCATAGCTATAAGCACCAGGCTCACCACGACCGGGCGACGTACAGCGGTCGGTGTCGGCGTTCGGGGCAAGGCGGGACACGGCGGTGAACCGGACTCCTCAGCCCCTACCCGAAGTCACGGCTGGCGCGCTGTTACGACTCGATGCGAGCGATTGGTCCTACGGCCGTGACCTTACCCCCGGGACTTCCGTGGCTGTAACCGTGGCGCGTGTCCGCGACTTACCCAATCGCAGTGACGAGTGGGTGTGGGTGCTCGGTCATCGTCCTGAGTGCGGGTACCCGCACGTGGATCGGCATCCGCCGTGTATGGAGGTGCGGGTCAGGGTCGGGGCGCTGCACCGTCAGGTCTCCGCGTCATGACCGGCACCGACGACGGGGATCGGCTCGTCGATCGCTTTGAGTCGGCGCGTAACACCGTGCTTCAGCACCGCGGCGGTGGCACGTGCTTCCACTGCCAGGGCGACCGGTGCGGGCAGCATGCCTGGGCGGTCGAGGAACTCGCCCGTCATCCCGGCGGCCGGAAGTTCGTTCGGCAGCTCGGGCTTCCCATCTCCCCTGGCGATTCGAGCGAGGAAGGCCAGCCGCGGTGAACACCACACCCCCCGGCGCAGCCGACGACTACGTCCCACACCTACGCGAGCACCGGGCACCGGTGGAGCCGGTTCGGCCGGTGCGGGCGGTCGGGAGCGCCGCCGCCCCACCCATGCGCCTGGCGGACGAGTTTTTCTATCTGGCGCATGACGATCAGAGCGGCCGTCCGCGTTTGTTTGAGTCCGCGACGGCGCACGGCTTGGCCGCCGCGTTGCTGGCTGAGCTGTGGTGGGAGGGGCGGATCACGTTCGTGGGCCGGCATGTACGGGTGACCGATCCGTCGCCGCCGACGGACTGGCTGCAACACCTCGTCCTCGACCGCCTGGCAGCCGAACCCCGTCACACCGCGACGCGGACGTGGTTGGCGTTTTTCGGTACGACCGCCTATGAGCAGGTGGCGACCCGGATGTGGCAGGTCGGGCTGGTGCAGCCGCGGCAGGTCGGCCGGCTGTGGCGGCAGCGCATCGTCTACGTGCCGGCGGATATGAACACCGCCGCCTGGTCGTGGGCGCGCCTGTCCTACCAGCTGCGCAACTACCAGCGGCTGAACGCCTTCGACGTGGCCCTCGCCGGGCTGGCGCTACACACCCAGCTCGATCCGATCCTGCTCGACGGCGCACCCCAGGCCGCCCGCGCGTTCCTGCGCCGGCAGGTCGAGCAGGCACCTATGCCCCTGCGCGAGCTTCTCGCTGATCTCGGTGCCGTCGTCGGCGGTGCCGTGCTGAGCCACCGCACCACCTGAGTGCGGCCAAACCCCCAACCATCCATCCCTTGCTGAGAGAGAACTGATGTCTCACTCGAAACCTGACACCGTGTCTGCCGTCCTCGCTCGTGGGCGGCTCGGTATCCCGTCGGTGGTGTTCTTCGTCATCGCCGCCGCCGCACCCCTCACTGTCGTCGCGGGCGGTGCGACCACCGGGTACGCGGTCACCGGAGTCACCGGCATTCCCGTGTCCTACCTGGTCGTCGCGGCCGTGCTCGCCCTGTTCGCGGTCGGCTACGTGGCCATGTCCCGCCGCATCGTCAACGCCGGCGCGTTCTACACCTACGTCACCCGGGGCTTGGGCCGCCCGGCCGGTGTCGGCGCCGCCATGATCGCGCTGCTCGCCTACAACGCGATGCAGATCGGGTTGTACGGCGGGGCCGGCGCGGTCACCGCGCAGTTCCTCAACGACCGCTACGGCTGGCACCTCACCTGGTGGGCCTGCGCCCTCGCCGTCTGGGCCATCGTCGCCGCGCTCGGCGTCGCGCGGATCGACCTCAACGGCCGCGTCCTCGCCGTCGTCCTCGTCGCGGAATGCGTCGTCGCGTTGACGTTCGACGCGATCATGGTCACCCACCCCGCCAACGGGACGGTCAGTTTCGACACCCTCGCCCCGTCGCATGTGTTCGCCGCCGGGATCGGCGCGGCGCTGGTCACCGCCATCACCGGGTTCGTGGGCTTCGAGGGCACCGTCGTGTTCTCCGAGGAGACCAAGGACCCCCGGCGGACGATCGCCCGCGCCACCTACATCGCGGTCGCCGTCACCGGCCTGCTCTACGGACTCTCCGCCTGGGCGATGTCCGTGGCCACCGGCCCCGACCACATCGTCGAAGCCGCCCGTACCGACGGCACGGATCTGATCTTCAATCTCGTGTCGCCGTACCTGAGTCAGAGCGTCATCACCGTCGCCCGGATCCTGTTCATCACCAGCCTGTTCGCCGCCCTGCTCTCCTTCCACCACACCGTCGCCCGGTACCTGTTCGCCCTCGGCCGGGAACGGGTCCTGCCCGCCGTGTTCGGTCGGACCAGCCGCCGTACCGGCGCGCCGAAGGTCGGTTCCCTCGCACAGAGCGGGCTCGCCCTCAGCGTGCTGGCCGGCTACGCGCTCGCCGGGGCGGATCCGATCGTGCACCTGTTCTTCTGGATCACCGTCACCGGCGGCCTCGGCGTACTCATCCTGATGACCATCACCTCCGCCGCCGTCATCGGCTACTTCGCCCGCATCGGCCACACCGAAGGAACCTGGCGGACGCTGATCGCACCCGGAGCCGCCACCATCGCACTCGCCGGAATCCTCACCGCCACCCTGCGCGAATTCGCCACCCTCCTCGGCATAGCACCCGACTCACCACTGCGCTGGACGTTCCCCACCGCCTACGCCCTGGTCGCACTCCTCGGCATCACCTGGGCACTGCTCCTACGCACCACCCACCCCGACGTCTACGCCGCAATCGGCCTCGGCGCCCACCGCGACACCGGACCACTACGCACCCCCGACACCGCCCACCAACCCACCTGACCAGGAGCTAAGCCGTGACCCTCACCAACAACCCAGTCGTCCGCCCCGCCACCGAAACCGACGCCGGACCGCTGATCGCCGTCCTCGCCGAAGCGTTCCACGAAGGCCCCCTCGCCGACTGGCTCATCCCCGACCCGACCGACCGGCGGACCGTCTACTACCGCTACTTCCGCGACGCGCTCCACCACGGCCTGAAACACGGACAGGTCCACACCACCGCCGACCAGACGGCCGTCGCGATCTGGTACCCCCGACTCGAACCCACCCCCACCGACACCCGGGAACGGCTGGAGGCACTGGAACGCATCGCGGGCCCGTACGCCCCGAAGTTCGTGCTGCTGGAGGAGATGCTCGACGCCTTCCACCCCGACGAACCACACCACTACCTCGCCTACCTCGCCGTCGACCCCACCCGCCAAAACCGCGGTATCGGCGCCGCGCTACTCGCCCACCACCACCGCCGACTCGACGACCTCGGCCTGCCGGCGTACCTGGAAGCCAGCAACATGCGTAACCGGCGGCTCTACCTCCGCCTCGGCTACACCGCCGGCCCCACGATCGCGCTACCCACCGAGGGCCCGGTCATCTGGCGGATGTGGCGCGGCACCCCCACCAGCGGCGGCCGGACGCCCTTTCCGCACACCAGACCACGCCGGCGGTCACTGTGACAGCTGCTCCCGTGAACGCGCCACCCATCCGACCCGCGCAAGCCAGCGACGTAGCCACCATCGCCGCGCTACTCACCGACGCCGTCGCCACCGACCCCGTCGCGCAATGGCTCGTCCCCGACCCAACCGAACGGCAGCACGTCTTCCACGGGCTCCTCGCCATGGAAATCGACCACGCCGTCGAATGGGGACACGTCGACGTCACCCTCGACATGACCGCCGTCGCCGTATGGCACCACCACCCCCCGGTGGCGGGAGCGGCACCACTGTCCGACTACCACCTGAGCACCTTCACCGGCCGCGCCCTACCCCGCTTCCAACAACTCCACACCATGCTCCACCAGTACAGGTCCAGGGCCCCGCACCACTGGCTCACCCGGCTACACGTCATCCCCGAAGCCCGCCACCACGGCATCGGCCGGACACTACTCACCCACCACCACCAACGCATCAACCAACTCGGCTACCCAGTCGACACCGTCACCACCACCAGCACGGTCCGGGACTTCCTCACCAGGCAGGGCTACCACGCGGGCACACCCCTACACCTGCACGACGGTCCGCAGCTATGGCCCCTACGCCGCGCCACCCGACCACTCCCACTCACCACCACGGCCGACTAAGAGCGACCGGCAATAGGCCGACACGTCCTGATAGCCAGCCCGCCACCCAGGGCGGGGAAGATCTTGGTACGAATCTGCCCCTTGAGGGGCGCCCTCGTGCCAAGATCTCGGATGCCTTGGCGTGGCAGCGAGCCTGCCAGATGGTTGCCTAGGGTCAGTGACGGGCCCATGGGCATGTGCCCGGCCGCTCGACCTCCCGCTGCGTCACCACCACCAATTGCCGGCCGCTCTAAGCCTGGATCCGTGGACCGGGCTCGGACGGCTCGTCTGCACGCCGCCGGGTGGTTGTTTCTCTAGAGGTCCGTCGGTACGGGCACCGGCGGCGTGTTGGTGGGAGCGGCTGGTCGTGGAGTCCACGCTCACGCCGGACGTGCGCGACGTCACAACGGCCGTACCCCACACGGGCTGAAGGCGTGCGGTGACCGCTCGTCTTCCCGATTACCGCAAGACGCCAGCAGTCCAAGCAAGGAGCTACCACAATGACGTACGCAAGAATTTCGGCCGACCGCTTCGGGCCGTGGGCCGTGGTGACCGGGGCTTCCTCCGGGATCGGCCGCGAGTTTGCCCGGCAGTTGGCGGCGAACGGCCTCAACGTCGTGATCGCCGCCCGTCGCGCCACTGCGCTCACCGATCTCGGGGCGGAGATCGCGCAGCAGTACGGCGTACAGCACCTGGCCGTCACCGTGGATCTGAGCGAGTCGACCGGGCCGGACCACCTCGCTGAGGCAACCTCCGACCTGGACGTGGGGCTGCTCGTCTCCAACGCCGGCGACCTGACCCCCGGTGAGTTCCTCCGCCGGGAGCTACGCCACTCGATCGAGTCGTTGCAGCTCAACGCGCACAGCCATCTGGTGCTCGCGCACCTGTTCGGCAATCGACTCGCCGACCGTGGCAAGGGCGGCGTCGTGCTGGTCGGCGCGGCCGGAGCCGAGCACGGCATCCCCTGGCTCGCCGCGCACGCCGCCGCGAAGGCGTACACGAACACCCTCGGGCGCGGACTGCACACCGAGTTCGCCACCCACGGAATCAACCTGACCGTGCTCGCGCCCGGGCCCACGCACACCGAACTGCAGAGCCGACGGTCGCTGCCGGATTCCGTCGGGATGGCCGCCTCCGATTGCGTGTCCCAGGCGCTCAAAGCGCTGGAGTCCGGCCGGGGCATGGTGATCCCCGGCATGCTCGCGCGGGTGATGAACCGCCTGCCGGCCGGGCTCAACCGCCGGCTCGCCGGGCAGACCATGGCCACCGCCGCGGCACAGGCATCCGATCGGTAGGCGTGGCGTCCCCCGTGCATGCCCTACGCCTGCGGTGGCTTTCCGGGAGAGTCAGATGACAGATGTGGCGCACCTCGGCACTGCGCGAATGTGGGTTCGGTAATCATCCGAACGAACAACAGGAGCCCCTCCGCAATGCAGACAGTCCTCATCACCGGCACCTCATCCGGATACGGGCGGGAAACCGCCAAGCACTTTCTCGCGCAGGGGTGGAACGTCATCGCCGCCATGCGGACGCCACGCACGGATGTCCTGCCCGAACCGGACCGGCTTCGCATCCTCGAACTCGACGTGACCGACCCCGATTCCATCACCACCGCCTTCGCCGCGGCCGGTCCTATCGACGCCTTGGTGAACAACGCTGGCGTCGGGCTGATCGGCGTATTCGAGGGCACGCCCATGGATCGGGCGCGGGAGATCTTCGACGTCAACACCTTCGGTGTCATGGCGACCACTCAGGCGGTGTTGCCCCAGTTCCGCGAGCGCGGTGCCGGGGTCGTGGTCAACGTGACCTCCAGCGTGGTGCTGGGCCACATGCCCCTTTCGGCCATCTACAAGGCCAGCAAGATGGCCATCGAGGGGTTCACCGCGTCCCTCGCGCTCGAGCTCGCGGAGTTCGGCGTACGGGCGAAGACCGTCCAGCCGGGTGCCTGCCTGACGACGAACTTCGCCGCCAAGGCCATGAATCACGTCGACCTCACCGGTTCACTGGACAGGCTGGTGCCGGCACCCTACGAGCCCTTCGCGAAGAAGACTCTCGGCGGCTTCGTCGGTCAGGACCAGTTCACCCTGGAGAGTGACGTCGCCGAAACGGTGTGGCGTGCCGTCCATGACACCACTGGCCAGCTGCGGTTTCCCGCCGGCCCGGATGCGGTCTGGCTCGACCAGGCAAGATGATCTCGGCATTCCCGCTCGCCTGGTTGCGCTCTGGGGGCGAACAACGGGACTCGCACGCCACGGCGGAACGCTGCCGCCCACCCCAGGCTCGCCAGCGACCAAAGTACTCGCCGGCAGCTCATTCAGACACCAGGACTTACCGCCTGCGTCACGTCCTCGACCAGCAGCGTCCGCAGTTGGTCGACAGTCGGCTTACCGGCGGTCCGCAGCCGACTCGCCTGCCGGGTGATGGAGTCTTCCAGTAGCTGGCGCGCGTACCGCCCATTGCCGAACGCTTGCCCCTTCGGGACACGTTCGAAGTGTTCCCGCAGCACGATGAGCGTGTTACCGGGGCATTCGTAACCGCTCGCCGCAGCGAACGCCTGGAAGATCGCCACCAGTTCGTCCGGGCTGTAGTTGGTGAAGTGGATCCGGCGGGAGAAACGGGAGGCCAGGCCGGCGTTCGCGGCAAGGAACGTCTCGATCTCCCGCTCGTACCCGGCCGCGATGACCACCACCTCGTCGCGGTGGTCCTCCATCAGCTTGACCAGGGTGTCGATCGCCTCACGGCCGAAGTCCTGCCGGGCGTCGGGTGGGGCCAGGGTGTACGCCTCGTCGATGAAGAGCACCCCGCCGCGGGCTCGTTCGAACACCTCCCGGGTCCGCTGGGCGGTGTGCCCGACGTACTCGCCGACCAGGTCGGCGCGGGCCACCTCGACCAAGTGACCACCCGGCAGGACGCCAAGGGCGGTCAGCAGTTGTCCGTACAGCCGGGCTACGGTGGTCTTGCCGGTGCCGGGCGGTCCCGAGAAGACCAGGTGCCGCGAGATGGCCGGGGCGGGGAGCCCGGCGCTGACCCGGGCCCGGATCGTGGCCAGCAGATCGATCATGTCGGAGACCTCCCGCTTCACCGCGCTCAGTCCGATCATGGCCTGCAACCGGGCCAGCAGTTGGTCGACCTCGTCGGTGCGCTCCGTGCCCGCCTGCCCGCCGGTCGTGACGCCCAGATCCTGCGGCAGCAGCCGGGCCAGTTCCACCCCGTCCGACGAGCTCACCTGAGCCAGCCGGTACGCCTGCCGCCCGATCATCTCCTCGAACACCTTGCGGGCCACCCGGGCGTTGCCGAAGGCCGCGTCCCGGGCCATCCCGTCGAACATCTTGGCCAGGGCCAGCCGGGTGTCGTATTCCAGAGAGTAGTGGTGCGTGCTGCACAACTGCTCGACGATGGTCACCAGTTCCTCGGTGGAGTAACTCTCGAACTCCACCGTCTTGGCGAACCGGGACGACAACCCCGGGTTGGAATCCAGGAAGGCCCGCATCTGCGCCGAGTACCCGGCCACGATGACCACGATCTCGTTGCGGTGGTCCTCCATCAGCTTGACCAGCGTGTCGATCGCCTCCCGGCCGAAGTCATGACCGCTGCCACCGCCGTCGACCGGGGAGAGGGTGTACGCCTCGTCCAGGAAGAGCACCCCGCCGAGGGCCTCGTTGAACTTCTCCGTGGTCTTCACGGCCGTACCGCCGATGTGTTCCGCGACCAGGTCGGCGCGGGCCACCTCCACCATCTGTCCGCCGGACAACACGCCGAGCGCGGCGAGGATCTTCCCGTACAGCCGGGCCACTGTGGTTTTGCCGGTGCCTGGTGCCCCGGCAAAGACCATGTGCCGCGACATCGGCGGGACCGGCAAGCCGGCCGCAGCCCGGCGCTGCCCGACCCGGTGCAGGCCGACTAGCGTCGCGACCTCGCGTTTGACCCCGGCGAGGCCGACCAGCCCGGTCAGCTCGGCGAGCAGCGCCGCAGCCTGGTCGGCGGGCCCGTCGCCCGGACCGACCGGGTCGCCGGTCGGAGGCAGCGTCGCGACCGGCCGGGTCAGTTCGTCGGCATCCGGAGTGGACCCACCGGTGGACCTCAGTGCCGTAGCGTGGCCCGTGCGCGCCGGGGCACCCGGGCGGGCCCCGCCCCCACCGTTGCCGATCATCGTGGTCGCGTCCACCTGAACCGGTTCGGTCGTCTCCCGGAGCAGCCCCTCCCCCACGTTCCCGATCAGTTCACAGCCGTCCAGCCGACCGGACGAGCCGGCGGTGAACCACACCCCAGGTCCGCTGCTGCGGTGCACCCGACTACGCAGCAGGGTCAGGTTCGCCTTGGGCTGCACCAGGATTCCGGCCGTACGGGCACCACCGATGTCCGATCCGGTCACCGTCGCCGTACCGTTGACTTGTAGTCCGACTCCGCAGTCCTGCACCGTCGCCTGGTCAACGGTGAGCGTCGTCCCGGCCTCGACCAGGAATCCGCCGGCCGCGCACCGCTCGACCCGCGTCCCCTGGACGACCGGCCGGGCCTTACCGAGCAGCCGTACGCCGTACTCCTGGGCCTCTTCGACCACACAGTCCTCGATCAGCGGCGCGGCCGACCCACCGACCACGACGCCGGTCCGTCCACCGCGTACGGTCAGCCGGCGCAGCGTTCCAGTCGCCTCGCCTTGGCACAGCAACGTCCCGCCCGGCCCGCCGACGAGTTTGCCGCCCTCGATCAGCGGCGCGGCCGAGCCCGCGACCGCGACGGCGGCCGCCTCGGTCTCGGCGATGTCGCCGCCGATGAAGGTGCCGGTGGCCTGCTCGATCACGACGAGGCCGTGGCCGGCGGCGCCGCGTACCGTGCAGCCGCGAAACACCGGGTCGGCGGTGCCGGAGACGACGACCGCGTGCCCGCCGACCGCTCGGATCTCGCAATCCTCCAGCGTCGGCCGGCCGCCGTTGACCATGACAGCGGTCCCGGGGATGTCATGCAGCCGACCGCGAACGACCCGAAGTGCGCCGTCTTCCTCGACGGCGACGGCCGGCCCGCCGGTCGCGGTGATCTCGCAATCCTCCAACGTGCCGCGTCCACCGCGGGTAGCGAGGACCCCGACGCCTCGAATGTCGGTGAAGGTGCAGTCGCGCAGCATCGGATCCGCACCGCCGACAATCACTGCTCCGCTGCTCGCGTCCCGCACGGTGGTGGCACCGATGGTGCCGGCACCGTTGCTCTCGAACAGGAAACCGGCACCGTCGGGGTTGTCCACCCGGCAGTCGTGTAGATCTACCTGACCGCCGGGCACATGCACCGCGACGACGCCCCGTCCGCTGATCGCGCATTCGGCCGCCCGCAGCGTACCGCGCGCGACCTGCACCGCGGGCAGGTTGGCAGCGCCGCCAAGCACGGTGATGCCGCGCAGGGTCACGGTTCCTCCGCCGACGAGGAGCGCCACCCCGTCACCGCCGTCGATGGTCACCGTTCCCGGGCCGTCCTCGGCCACCACCGTGACGTCACCGGTAAAGCGCAACTGCTCCCGGTACGTGCCCGGCTGGACAACGATCATCGCGGTGCGGCCGGCCGCCGCTAACGCCGCCGAGATGCTCGGCAGGCAGCCCGGCTCGGTCTCGGAGACCGACAGCATGTTGGTCACGCTCGTTCATCCTCATTAGCTGGTGACGGCGCCGGCCCCCGCCGGCAGGGGAAAAGGACGGCCCGCGTCGTCCAGGCCAGGAGCGAATGCCAGTGGCGGCAAATGGTTGACCACCGGCGTGCCCCTCTGCTCGGCTCCGCGCAACCGCTCGAGGATCCGTTCGGCACCGTCCTGCCGGCCCCGCCCCGCAGCCGCGAGATCCCACAGCAGGACGCGCGCCGCCTGATCGGGAGTCTCCTCCTCGACCGCGAGCACCTGGAACCGGCTGCCCGGCGGGAAGATGGCCACGGCGCGGGAACCGGTGTCCAGACCATCCAACCGGCGCGCGCTGACCGACCAGACGACGAATCGAGGCGCGGTCGACGCGGCGCCGGCTCCAGTGGAGAGGCTGACGTCCATGAAGGCGGGTTCGACAAGCACGTCGCCCTGCCGGTACCCGGCGGCCGGCCACGTGCCGCTCGGACCGTACTGAAGAACCGGTCCCAGTACCGACGGCAGTCGGCGCAACCCGTATGCGGCCGAGCGGGCCACCACCCTGAGACGGTCCGCCTCGGATTCCGGTCCGCCGCCACGCAGGAATTCGTTAAGAACTTCCCGCTCGTCTTCGCAGTACGCCCGCACCGCGACCAGTCCGGCGGCGAGGTCCCCGGCGGCTCCAGCCATCGCCCGCAGCCCCGGTGCCTGCGCCAGGGTCCGAGCCACCACGCGCGCGTGCGCGTCGTACCGGCTGCCCAACGCTTGGCGCAGCGCCGTCCGGTCGACCACCGTCGGGTCATCTCCGGTGAGCCAGCGAGGTTCGGGGCCAGGCGGCGGTGGGGCCGGGTCGGCGGAAGGGGTCGGGGGCAGTTCCGCCGGGGGCGATCCGGTGGCCACGGCGGGCTCCGGCTCGCCAGCACTGGGCAGTCCCGCCGGCTCGGCATCGGGGGTGGCGGCCGGAGCCGCCTCCGGCGGCACCGAGGGAAGTTCCGGAGGTAGGGCATCGGCCGGCGCCGGCACGACGGGGTACGCGATCGTCCAGCGGCCGGGGGCGAGCAGCGCCGCGAGATCGGCACTCACCGGCGTAGCGGATGCCGTCGGTGCGGTCGGACGGACCTGGGCTGGCGCTGGCGCTGGCGGCAGCGTCCACGCGGGACCGGCCACCGCTGGACGCAGCCGCGGTGCGGGCCGGGGCGGCAGTACGGATCCGACGACCTGCCCCCGCCTCGACTCGCGTGGCCCACCCGGTCGCCGTCCATGCCAGCGCAGAAACGTGCCGGTGGTCCGAAGCAACCCGGTGGCGGTACGGGTCACTTCCCCACCAGCCACATACACCGTGCTCGCGAGCGCATCGGCGAGCCTGCCGAAGAGCAGGTCGGCGGCGTTCCCGTGCACCGATACGCCGGATGTGACGAGCACCAACGGCCGGGGGTCCCCTGCCCGGACAGTGGCGAGCAGCTTCGCCAGCCCGCGGGGCGCCACCGGCCGACCGCTTACCCGAAACCCGGTCACCGTCACGCCGACCTCGACCACGAAGCCAGCCAGAACCGGGCCGCCGCCCAGCCCCGGCTCGTCCAGAAACGACCAGCCTGCGGGAGTGCGAATGCCCGGTGCCGTCTCCGGCACGGCGGCGGCCTTCACGGCATTATCCGGCCGGGCACGGGGCTGCGGCCGTCGAGGGACCCAGGCCCGGCGTGCAGGCCAAGGCGGTAGATCGACGAAGCCCCCGTTCGTGTGAAGCAGCGCACGCGGCCAGTGCCCGGTGACCGTCACCGCCGCCGGGACCGGTGTCGGCATCGGCCACAGCGCCTCGGCGCGGATATTTCCGTCCGGAGTGCACACCAACCACACCACCGGTTCGAGTACGACGTCCGCCGGCACCGCGAGTGCGGTCAGCGGCACCGCGACCTCCTGTCCGATCCACTCGGCCAGAATGCTGGCCTGCGTACCGGGAACGACTGCCGGTGCGTATGCACCGAGCGGCACCAGCCGTACCCCACCCGCCGCCCCACCCAGATGTTCGGTAAGTGCCTCCCGCAAAACCTCGAACAGCGCCGGCCGGGCGGTCACCGACGGTGCGCTCAGCACGGCACACCGCCCTGCCTCTGCGGGCAGGGCGGCGGCCATCGCGCGGATCGGCACAGCCGTGTCCGCCCCGGTATGGAGCACGAGGGTGTCCCCGACGTGTTCCACGACGACTGGCGCGGCCGGCCAGCCGATGGGCGAACCTCCGGATACCACGGCGGTCACTGATGCACGTGACTGCTGAACAAGGTTGCTCAGCCCTTCATCGTTCCGGTGTGCCAGAGTCCTCGCCCACCGTTCGAGATGGTCACGTTGCCGTCGGCCTGGAGCACCAAGACGGCACCGTCGTTGCCGGGGGTGTTGGAGGACCAGATCGTCGCGTTGGACCGGCTGTAGAGCACCAGGTTGCCGTCGGCCTGGAACACCAGATGATGGCCACCCTGGCCCTTGGTGCCGGTCTGCCACACCGCCTTGCCCTGGTCGTAGAGGATCACGTTGCCCTCTTTCGCCAGCACGAGCTTGAGTCGATCGGTGCTCCACGACTGACCGAGTTGCAGCGTCGCGGTGGCCTGCACCACCCGGGTCTGCCAGGTCCGCTTCGGCGGCTTCGTGCTGGGAGTTGGCTGCGGTGACCGGGACGGGGAGGCACTGCTGCTCGGTTTGCCGGCGCTCGGGTCACCCGTGCTCGGGCTGCCGGCGCCCGTCGATGGGCCGGGTGCGGTCGGTTTTCCGCTGACCGGGGGCGCGGTCGGACGTACCCCGGTCCGTTTGCCGCCCAGGCGAGGATCCTGCTGATAGTGGTCGACGTATCCGATGGTCAGGTCGACGTAGCTGCGGACGTCCGGGGCATCGGGCAGCCCGCCAGCCTGGCGAACCACCTGCGGGCCGACCCGGAACGCGGCCAGCGCCAATCGGTGCGGATCCTTGCCGAGCCCGGACATGTCATCGAGCAGGGCGCACATGGTCAGGCCGAGGGTCGGGATGGCCACGCTCGGATCCCACGGCGAGGTGCTGGTCGGTGACGGGGCGTACCGGGCCCAGACCTGCGGGCTGAACTGGGCAATGCCCTGCCGGGAGTGTGCGCCGAGGAGATTCGGGTTGAAGCCGGAGGAGGCCATCAGCTGCGCGGCGACCCGGGCCGGGGTCAGCCCCGGGCAGGAGCGGCCGGCCGCGAGTACCGCGGCGAGGTAGCCGTCCGGAACCGGCTTCGCCGTGGTCCCCGCGCTGGGTATCACACCGATCGGTCTGGTCGTGCTGCCCGGCTTCGTGCCGGGCGCGGCGAGGTGGGCGTACCAGGTGGCGTAACCGGCGACCCGGTCGACGTAGCCGGCGGCGGCGTGCGGGATCCCCTTGGCAGCCCGTACCGCCGGGACGCCGGAGTGGTATGCCCCGAGCGCCAGCCGCCACAGGTCGCCGCCGATCCCCGCCTGCCGTACCTGGCCGACCAGGTCGCAGGTGAGGCGGGCGAGCGCGGCGATGTTCGCGCCGGTGTCGTTGCGCGCGGCGGCGGTAAAGGGCTTCCACTGCTCCCACGCCGCCTCGGTGAGGCCCGCGATGCCGGTGCCACCGCTTGCCGACTTCGCGCTCGCGTCGAAGCTGGACGCCGCCATCAACTGCCCGGCGAGCCGGGCCGGGGTCAGCGCCGGGCAGGCGTGCGCCGCCGCCTCGATCGCCTCGACCTGCCCGGCCGGCACCGGCCGTCCGGCGAGCCCGACCTCCTGCGCGGTGACGGTGCCGAACCCGGCGCCGGCCACGACGCCGGTCCCACCGAGCAGCACCACCAGTACCCCGACGGCGACCCAGCGCCGCAGCGTCGGATCGAGCCGGTCCAGCCGGCGGGCCACCGGGTCCCAGGCTCCGCGTGCTCTGCCGGCGAGCCTGATCCGCTCTCGCAGTGATCGGCCGACACCACCGCCGGGTGTGATAGCCACAGTTCGATCTCCCTCAACCTGCCGCTTCGATTGCACGACGGCTCGCGCCGATCGCCAGTTCAGAGTTGCTCGCCGGTGACGTCCCGCCCGGCCGGGTTGCCCCGTGCTAAGTGGGCACGTGTGCCGTTTCCAGGCCGGAGCCGACGGACTCGACCGGGTCATCCACGCCCAGGTCCACCACTGGCGCGTAGAGGACGGAAAGTGCCCGGTGCAGCAGCACCACGTCGACCTTCGGCGGCAGGTAGTGGTTGGCGCGGATCGCGGCCAGCAGGTCAGGATCGGGGGCGAGCCCGTACCCGCTCAGGTAAAAGGCGACCGCGTCGGCCCAGATCCAACGGCCGTCGGTGACGAACCCGTTCGGTACCACCTCTCCGGAGGCCGGGTCCAGCACGTCCGGACCACAGGTCGACGTAATGAGCAACGGCGCGCTGCCGGTGAGATAGCTGAATACCTTGCCCCGCTCCTCGTCTTCGAGTAGCGGGTGATCGGGCGCGAAACCGGGCCGGTTCTCCGGGTCGAGCGCGTCGTACAGCCTGGCCACGAAGAGCGGGGTGGGTGGTGCCGCAGCCCAGAGCAGCGCGGAGAACCCGAGGGCGATGCGCTGGTACGTGGGCAGCTCGTCAGGATCCAGAAACGTTTCGACCTGCGGATCCGACTCTCCGGCGGCTTCCAGGGCGTCCTGCATCCGGGCAGCCAGGGCAGGCAAAAGCGCCGCGTTGCCCCCCTGCAGCAGATAGACCCGGCGGGGCGGCGGCCACGAGGCCTGCACCGAGGGAAAGCGCCAGGCACGCCACAACGCGGTCGCCGCCAACCCGTCGTCCCGCTGGGCTGCCACCGCGGTCGCCGCCGCCCGATCGATCTCGTCCGCAGCGCCGGGACCGTCGTAGGGCACCGTCAGATCTATGCAGTACGGCACCGCATCGCCGTGCTCGGCCAGTTCCTCGGGGTTGACCGGAGCCAGCCCGTACGGCGGCGGCAATTCGGTGTCCGGCTGGTCGATGTCGGCGAGCCACATCGGGTCCTCCCCCGCCGCAGCGAGCGTGCCCGACAGCAGGGTGATGTCCTCCTGCGACATTGCCACGCCGTTGACGAGTGCGGCGAAATGGACCGCCTGAGCGATCTCCGCGAACTCGCCCTCGGCGAGCCAACGCCGGCAGATGGTGATCAGCTCGTCCGGCATCCGGCCCGACAGCCGCAGCAGCAGCCGGTGATAGGCACCGAGCTGATCGCTGGACACCGCTGCCGCCTCGACCATCGCCGACACCTTCCTCTTCTACAGACCGCGCCTCGTGGGCCACCCGCCGGACATCGTCCGGACCGGACAACCTGACAACGGATGCGCCGGCGAATCCTTCAAACGTCAGCGCGGATCCCGCGCAAATGAACCCGGCGGTGGGTACGGACCCCGCGACGGATCCGCCGGCGGATACGGCTGTCGCTGCGGATGCGGCTGGGGATATGCCTGCGGAAACGGCCCCGGCTGCGGGAGCGGCGCCGGGTATGGCTGCGGGTATGGCGGAGCGGCGAAGCCAGTGGACGGACCGGGCTGCCCCGACGAGGCGTACGGAAAGTGCCCCGCCGGAGGCGCGTGAGCCGGTACGCCGCCCATCGGGACCGGTGCCGGCAGCCGGAAACGCTGGCCGGCGGGCGGGGGCGGCGGCTGTGGCGGGGGTGGCTGCCGGGAGGGATGATCATCGAACACCACACGGCCGTCTGCCGTGGTGTAGCGATCGATGCGGTGGGTTCGCCCCTTGTTGCCGTAGCGTTGCGCGCCTTGCGGCGGGGTGTGGACCTCGATGGTGATGTCAAGCGCGTGGGCGGTGGCGGTCAGCACGGCGTCGTACGCGTTGGCGCGTTGTTGGCGTTCGGCCGCAGACTGCCTGGAGGCATTCGATGAGGTTTCCGATCCGGAGCCTTCCCCTTCGCTGTCTGATCCCATCGTGGCTGTCGCGTTCATCTCCGCGTCGGCCTCGGCCATACCGGGGATGACAGCTCCGGGGTGGTATGCGCCGGGTTGGGCGCGAGGGGCGCTGAGCGCAGCGCCGACAAAGTGTCCGTTTCGGTAGTCCTTCGTGCGGCGGAGTTCCGCGAGCGCCGAGATAAGGGGCGCGATGGTGCGGCCGGCCTCGAGCGCACGGCGGCGGACCTCGTCCGCGGGGAGGTTCAACTGTCTGCCCAGGACGGCGTAGACGGAGTCAGGACGCACGGGAACGCCGTTCGCGTAGTGGGCCACGTGTGCGAACTCCTGCTGAATGCTGTTCCGGGTGTTGGACAGCGCGAGCTGATGGGCGGCGTAAATCTTCTGACTGGGCGGTACGCCGATGTGCAGTTCGGTGTTGGGGACGGCGTATGAGATGGCGGGATAGAGGGTGTTGTGCGGCTGGTTGCCGAGTTGGTTCAGCTGCTTGCCGGACAACGCCTGAGTGATCGGAGGGTAGCCGTAGGCACCAGCGGTGGGTGCACTACTGCTGGCAACGGGGGCGCCAGCCGGCGGAAAATAGAACGACGCCTGGGCCGGATGGTAGGCGGGGTCGGCGTACGGGCCGGCGATGGAGGAGCTGGCCTTGGCATATTCGGTGAGGCTGGTGCCTCTTTTGGCAGCGCGGGCGTTCAACGGAGCATCATCCGACGTGTTGGCCCCGTCGTGACCGAAGAAGCGGTTCAGGACGCTGGCCAGCTTGGCGTGGTCCTGGGGTAGCGCCTTACCCATGCTGAACTCGGCGGCCAGCCGGGACAGGTCAGTGGGCACGGCCGATCCCATGTAGTCGACCAGGTAAGCGACACCACGTTGCGGATGCTGGTTGTTCTGCCCTGCGACCTGGATCTGAGCAGAACGCTCCACCGACGACATCTCCTCATAATTGGGAAGCTGTCGCTGCTCAGCAAGCAACTCACCGGCGTATGCCTTGTTCAGGGATACCGAAAGTTGGCTGAATTCCGATCCACCATCACCGAATTGGACGCTCGGGTCGCTGCCGATCAGCAGACCGTCGACGAACAGGTTCGGCTCGGGCCCGTACGGCAACAGCGGATGGATCGCCTTCTGTCGATCGCGAGTGGCCATGTCCTCCTGAATTGCAGCGGTGAACTGGCGCACGAATCCAGCTTTGTCCGCCGCCAGCCTTTTTCGGGCGTCCCGGGCCTTGTTGCGCTTCGCCTGGTCCCTCTCGGGATCATTTTCTTGATCGCGTAGACGTCGTATGGTGTCCGCTACGAGTTGATCGGCGTCGCCGATGCGGTAGCCACCGGAGAGCATCAGCGGCCGGAGGGGGTAGCCGTGATTGCCGGTCAGGTTGACCATCCGACTGAAGATGTGCTCGCCGGTCGCGACCGTGCGAGCACCGGTGTCGAAGTCCTGGAAAGCGACATAGGGATAGGAACCACGACCGGCGAACGCACTCACCGCCGCAGCTGTCTCCGGGGCACCCATCACCGCGTTGCGCGCGCGCCCGAAGGGAAAAGAGTTCTTGGGACCGTGATAAACAGCATGCCCGACGACGGCAATCGGCCATGGAGCGTTTGCGGCAATCTGACCCGCAGCGGACACCGCCCTGTTAAGGTCCCTGGTCACCTCCCGCCCCATCGTGTTGACGCCGACAACGAACGCCACATGGGCCCCCTGAGGCAGCCCCTGGGTGATCGAGCTGATGACCCCCTGCAACTCATGGACCCCATTAGCCGAGACCATCATGTTCACCACGAACGCCAGCGGCGCTCTCTGTGCGATCAGCCTGTTCCGCTTGGCCCGGACGTTAGCCTGGGTGACCGCTTCGTGACCCCGCACCAGTTGACTGAACGCCGCGTTCACCACTGAATTCGTGGCCGGTGCCCCACGAACAGGCCCGTCGAGGGTGCTGTCGGTGTCGGTCTCCGAGGTGGGGTCCGGGGTGGGGTTGGTGGTGCCGCGGTCGGGGCCGATGGCACCGGCGAACGTATCGGCGATCTGATCCAGATGACGCGGACGCAACCCAGGATTCTCCGCCGACGTCACCGTCGCCATGATGGAACCATCCGCGTACACCCGCGATGCCAACGAATGGTCATTGAAAATCCGGGCCACCCGATTACCATCAGAACCGGTTGAATGCGCATCGGTGTACTCGTCGAACAAGCCCAGATAATGACCAAACTCGTGCGCGAACGTCTCACCATTATCATTAACCGACCAGCTCGTCTGCGACGACGGCGGAGCATCCTCACCAAACAACGCGACAGTCGTGTCCGCGTCAGCCGGATCATCAACAAACTCGACACCGGCGTTGAACTGCCCGTCACCAATCCGATAACCACCATTAAAGACAGCATCGACCCCATCAACCGCACGAGCCTTCACCACATCAAGCTGCTCACGAGCCACCGAATCCTGAGCCACCAAATGCACCCGCACCACAAAATCATGAACCACACTGCCATCAGAGTCGACAAGCCGCCGATACCGATAACCAACAAGACCCACCACATGATCAAGATCGGGCCGCGTCACCACACCACCGGTAGGAACATCCAAACCCGCGTCCTCATACGAACGCACCACCACATCAGGCAAGAACCCCGACCTATCACCAACATGCACCACATCAAACGCAGCAGCGCGCGCTCGCCGAGGCACCACACCAGCCCGCAACTGCTCAATCCGCTCCCCCGACACCACCCGCCCCCGCACAGGCTCACCTGGGTCTGCCTCACGGTCCGGACGGGTCTCCACCTCGTCCCGCAGGTCCGCGTCGAAGATGACCTCGCCGGCGGGTGTTCCTTCGCCGAACTCCCACGTCGGAGAGTCTTCGGAGATGGGTCTGGCCGTGGCCAGCGGCCCGGCCACGACCGGCGGCGGCACGTCCAGCAGTCGCGGTGAGGTTGCGTCTGTCTCGTCGAGTTCGTAGATGGCGGCGTTACCGGCAGGATCCGGATTACGTAACGTGCCGTGAGCGGAACCGAGCGACCGGGACAGGGCCGCAGCGGCGACCTCCCCGTTGGCGTGGTACTCGGCGGCCACCATTGTGGTGAACTCGTCGAGTAGCGCGAACTGCTCTGCCTGTCGGGCGTCGGGTTGGCGGGTGACCAGCGGACGTTGGTGGTCGACCGCTATGCGGAACGTGGCCCATTCGAGCGCATTGGAGTACCCCTCGGTGCGTTCGCCGACGAGTTCGAGATACTCGCGCGCCTGCTTGAGGTTCGCCTCCCGGGACGCCCGGGCAGGGCCTGCGGGAATCGAGGTGCGCTGGCCGTCGGACCAGGTCCAGGTCGAGTCGGTGCTCAAGGTGGCGATGAGTCCGTCGGGCGTGGTGACCGTCGGGTCGACGATGTCACGCCCCAGTGCGGTGCCGACGAGTCTCGTCGCGAACACCACACAGTTGCTGCTCAGCAGGTGGTAGTTCTCCTGGGAGTTCCGGGCGGCGAAATCGTACGCATCGGAAAGCTGCCGCGCGCTGATGTTGTACGCACCGAGGACTCGGGCATGTCGAGCCGCCAGATACTTCCGATCGTCCTTGATCGCCCCTTGCGCCCCAAAGAGACCCTCATCCGGATAGAAGCCCAGCGCGGTCTGCTTCCCGTTCGGCAGCCGGATGGCCACCACGGCGTGTCCTGGACTGAATGCGCTGTCGGCTGCGAGCACACGCGACGGCGCGGCCAGCAGCACAAGTTCGATGTTCTCCGCTGGATTGGCGGCTTCCTGCCGCGCGAAGTCCCGCAGATCCCCTGCGTGCTCGGTGAACTTCGCCACCCAGTCCTTCGGTTGCGAACCAGACACGTCGAACGTCGAGATCGGTGGCGGCAGCAACGTGAATCCACGCGACGTGCCATAGTCCTGCGCCAGTCGCTGCGACATGGCACGGGCGGCGTCCGCGCCCTCCTCGAGAAATTTCGCCGTGAGCATGGTGGCGAACGAGTCAAGCAAACCCAACTGCGCCCGCTGAGTATCAGTGGCACGCCCCGTCACCACCGGACGCTGATGATCGATCGCCACCTGGTATTCGGCCCACGACCGGGCCGCCCGCACACCCTCGCGGTCCGCGTTCGTCTCCATCGACCGCTGCGCGGACGACCTGGCGACCGCGTCCGCCGGCTCCAACTCCGTACGGGGGTCCGCTGCTTCGGACCAGGCCCGGCTGGAATGCGGCACCATGGCCTGGACGAAGTCACTCACCGAGGCGCCCATCGGCGCATCCGTGATCCGATGACCGACAGCGGCCCTGGCGAACCGCCGGACGAACTCCGCATCACCGTTGCGCAGCGACCGCGTCCACAACTCCGAAGATTCAAGGCCGAACAGGACAGCGTCCGTCAACTGCTGGCGGTCGATCCGGATCGCCGCCGACACGCGCAACGAGGGATCAAGAAGGGCGCTACCTGCCGAGTTCGGTCCGAGAGTGACCGGCTCGACCCGGCCCGGCACGCGAACCTCCACCCATACCCGGTCAGCGTTGCCCGAGGCCGTCATCACCACCAGGTCGACCACTGGCCCGTCGTCGTCGGCGTCCCGCGCGTACTCCTGCAACGGACGGACCTGGTCCATGAACCTGATCAGGCCGTCCTCAGCGTCGATCGGGGCCGGGTGTGCCATCGCAGGTGGCGTCGCATTGTTCGCAGGCGGCGCGGGACGTGGTTGCGCCGGGACACCCTGGCGGGGAGCCGAGGGCTGCTGGTCCGTACCAGTTGGCCGCCCCCGGTCAGTCCCGGTTGATGGCGGCGTCGCGGCAGCGATGCCGGTGGTGGTCACCTGCGGTGTCGCGACCGTCTCCGACGGGTCGATGGGCACCGCCATCGGGTTCTCCGACACGCTCCCGGTCACCAGTGGCGTTCCCGGCAGGCTCACCTCCTGCGGGGGCAGCTCCGGATCGGCGGCCGACCCGCCGGACCGATCGTGCGGCGTACGGCCGGCCTTGCCCGCCGTCTCCGGTGCCGGCCGCCAGCCGACGGCCACCGGCATCACGCCAGCCGGGTCTGGAAGATCGACCGGCACACCGCCGGGGCCATCGGTGACGACGTCATCGGTGGCCGAGCCCGCTGGCTCGGGTGACAGTTCCGCGTTTGTCTCCGGCCCCAACACCACGGTCGGCGCGGGCGTCGAGGTCTGGGACAACGCCGCTTGGAGAGCCTCCGGACTCAGCTCCCGGAGGGCCGGGGACAACAGCTCGACGATCTCCGGTTCGGCCGGGGCAGCCTGTTCGACGGGCGGCTGGGCGCTCTCCGGGAGAAGACCGTCGTTGTCCACGACGGCGTTGCCGGGCGGCGCTGCGGCGGGAACGCTCGCTTCGGTTGGGGTGACAGTGGGTGGGGTGTTCGCCGTAACGGGAGCAGCGGTTGCCGGCGCAGCGCCGGCCGTGGGCGGAAGAGTCACCGTGGAAGGAGACGGCACAGTCGCCGGGCGCGGCGTGGATGTGGGTCCCGTCGTGGGCTGCCCACCGGTAACCGGGGTGGACTGCCCGCCAGTGACCGGGGTCGGTCCGCCCGGGGTCACCGGGGTCGATCCGCCCGGGGTCACCGGGGCGGCACCGGTCGGCGTCGCCGTCGTGGCCGAGCCGTCCACCGTGCCCGCCCAGGACGCCCCGGTGGTCGGCGGGGATGGCGACTCGTTCCCCACCGCCGGCGGCGGGCCGGACACCGGTGCCGCCGCTGCTCCCTCAGCCACCGGTGCGTCCGTGACGCCGTCCACAGAATCGCCGAGGATCGATCCGGACGGTGCCCCGACGCCGATGTTGGTATCCGCCGGCACCCCCACTGGTGTGGCGGTGCCGGCGGGAACGGCCGGCGATGGCACTCCTTCGCCGCCCGCACCGCCCACGCCTGACGTGCCGGCCCCACCGGACTCTCCGAAACCGGCGCTGCCGCCGATTGGTCTCGGTACGCCTTCGACAACCGGCGGTGGGCCCGACACTCCATCATGTGACCGCGGTGCGGCATTTCCGGGGGCCGCAGCGACACCCGCACCTGCCACGGCGCCAGATCCGGCAGATGTGTCGGATCCGGTCGGCGGGCCGCTGTCCGTGTCGGTATCGGTCGGCAGGCCGGTGACCGGCGCACCGCCGGGTCTCACGGGTGTGGGAGTCGGATCCTCCTCGGCCGGCCTCTCACTGTCCGGCCGGCCTCGGCCCAGCGCCCTCGATGTCCGATCCTTGAGCGCCGCTGCCGCGTCAAAGGTCGCATCGGTGAGCATCGACGAGACGACGGTGGGTCCGAAGTTGGCCGGCCCGCCACCCATGGCGACGGAGAGGGCGGTTTCGATGCTGGCCTCGACAACACCGCTGACGCCGCGTTGACCGAGGTCGGTCGCCCCGGTGACCACAGTCCTTGCCGCGTTGTTAGTCGACGCTGCTTCCAGCGCCCGGTCGATACCGGTGCGCCTGGCCGCGCCAGCACCTGCGGCATTGATGAGCGGCATCGCCGTGCCCATCATGCCGCCGAACGCACCGCCCACTGCGGCAGACGTCATGACCTGCCGGCCGTCCACCCCCTTGCCGTACCGCCCCAATGCGGCCAGTTCACCTGCCAGCGCGGCGAGCAGTTCCTGCAGAGCCTCGGCGAACGCCACCCGCGACAGGGTGGCGAATCTCGATAGCACTCCTTGCAGGAACGCCCGAAGTCCGCCGCGGACCAGCGGTGCCTTCGCCCAGAAGTTCACCCACGGGACCGGAGAGATCGGAAACATGCTGATGGCGTAGGCCAACTCCAGCATCAGCAGCGCCACTGTCGTCAGGGTGGCCACCTTCGTGGCGAACACCGTGCCGGCCGCAAACTGATGCTGGGTGCCGACCCCTCGGGTGAACCTGCCGGCGTTCTGCAGGACGCCGAGGATGTCCGCCGCCTTCTGGGCGAACGCCCGCTTGGAGTTGCCCTCGACACCGTCCAGAATTCTCTGCACGGCCCCGGCAAACTCCCGCTCGGAGCCTTCCACCCCACGAGCGAGGTCTGAGCTGGCCCGCGCCAGTCCCGCCAACTTGTCCTCGTTGATGCCGGGGAACTCCATGCCGAAAAACCACAGAAAGAACCTCGCCAGAGGATCGGGAACCTGAAGAGCCATGACGACCGACCTCCTGCGAAATCCTCGAACCACCACACCGAGGTGTGGGCCACCCCGTCGCCGACGGCGTGGCCCACACCTCCCACGGTCGGAACAGCTCAGCCCCGGGCCGTCCCGCCTCCACCGGGCATGAGATTGGCAAGGCCTTCAGCAACCTCGCCGGCATCCCGCAAGATCGCACCGGCGTGGTCGACCGAGTCGCCACGACCATCAGCAAGCTCGCGCAGACTGCGGAGCACCTGGTCGAGGAATTTCTGCGTCGCTTCCAGCCCTTCATGGATGTTCACATCGAAAGGGCTCCGCAGCTCGACAGGCGTCGTGGTGTATGTCGCCAGAGCGCTGGTCCAGGTGTTGTTGTTCCGGAGCGTCTGCTCCTTGAAGGCCGCGAGCGGCCCCTGGTTCACCAGGTCGAGGTCGGCGGCGATGCGGCCGGCACCCGCGCTCACGGCTGCGCCCCACGGGCCGGCATCGACGTCGAGTTGGGGAACATCTCGTTGGCCGCACGCATCGCCTCACCCATGATCTCGTCGATGTCCACCGAGTTGGTGAGGAAATCGGCGGCCATGCCGCCCGGAAGAATGGTTTGAAGGGCCTCGTTCATGCTCGCCCGGGCCTGATTCCGTGCGGACGTGACGGTCTCCACGAGTAGCGTGCTCAACTCGGCAGGTGCCATCTTGCGGTAGGCCCCCGTGGGAAACTTCACGTCCGTCAGGTCACCACGACCGTCCACTGTGATGCTGACTGCCCGGCTTTTCGCGACAACTGTCGTCTCGGACTCCGAGACCCACTTCTCAAACTCGGTGACGGCGCGCTTCTGCTCCTCAAATGCGCTGAACGAGTGTTCCATCATGTGGTGAACAGGACCTGTCACGAATACCTCTCCTCCTCAAGCAGCCACGACTTGTTCAGTACGCGCGTCCGGTCGTGCGGCCGGTACCGCGTGCCGGGGTACGCGGGGAGTCCGGACCTTGCGGCACGGACGGGTAGGCACGGTCGGGATCCAACTCGTCTGCGGTGTCGACTCGACCGATCACCGAAGGCGTCACGTCCGGGTCCGTGCCCCAGACCTCTTCCTCCTCGGCCAGCCACGTCTTGCGTTCCCGGTCCTTCTCCGCCTGCCCACCGCCAGCGCCAGCCCCCATGCCGCCCATCATCGGCGGCATCATGCCGGGGGCACCGCCGGTCATCGGGCCTGCCGGCGCGGCGACGCCGGCAGCCAGCGCAGCGCCGCCTGCCCCCGCCGTCAGCCCGGACAGGCCCGAAACGTTGTCGCCGCCGACCGGCAACGGCGCCGGCCCGAGCGCACCGATCTGCATGGCGCTGGCCGGCACCCGGGAATTTCCGCCGGACTGCCAGGTCCCACCGGTCGATCCTTCGCCGAGGTCACCGCCGTCCGGGAGACCGCCGGTGAAGTCGTTGTCACCCGGCAGACCACCGGCGAAACCACCACCGGGACTGGCGGCTCCGCCCGGGATGGCGGGCAGGGTGCCGGTGCCACCACCGGCAAGATCCGCCGGAACACCCGAACCCGACGGACCACCAATCGTTGTGGGCAGGCCGCCGGTGCTGGGGGCCTCACCGAAATCGCCGCCTACCCCGCCGGGAAGCCCACCCGGCTTGTCCACGCCCCTCGACGGGCCGCCGCTGCCACTGCTACCACCGATCGGCAAGGGCAGGCCGCCCAGTCCGGAGCCGACGCCGATGCCCCCGGTCAGCCCGCCAGCGGACCCTCCTGTGGAACCGCCAATGCCACCCAGGCCGAGGCCCGCACCCGAGCCGCCGCCGGCACCCGAGCCAAGGCCGAAACCGGGCAGTGGGGGTGGAACGATGCCGCTACCTCCGCCGGAGCCGCCCAGGCCTGCACCCGCCCCACCGTCCAGGCCGTCAAAGCCGGCACCGGCGCCCCCGCCGATCCCGGCACCGCCGCCAAGTCCGCCACCGGCTCCAAGGTTGATTCCGCCGCCGCCCAGGCCACCAAGCCCCGCCCCAGAACCACCACCGGCACCGCCGCCAACACCGCCACCCAGACCACCAAGCCCTGCCCCAGAGCCGCCATCGGCACCGCCGCCCAGACCACCAAGCCCCGCCCCAGAACCACCACCGGCACCGCCGCCAACACCGCCACCCAGACCACCAAGCCCCGCCCCAGAGCCGCCATCGGCACCGCCGCCAGCACCGCCAGTCGTGGTCGGTGGGACCGCAGACGGAGTGAGAAGATTCGCGGCAGTGTCCTCGAAACTAGTGCGAATGTTGCTGACGTGGACGCTTGCCGACTGGTCCAGATCGTTGATTCTCTCCAGGAAAACGTTGTGCATATCCTGGTTCAACTGGCTGAGCGCGCCGTCCTCACGGAATCTGTAAACGGTCGGACCGTTTCCGAGGTCGATCGGGATATCCCAGATGTCCGTCTGCCCGTCTCCCCCGCCGACGACACGCGCTCTGATCTGTTGCAAGGCGGAAGCCACCAGCCCATTCGGCTGGTTCAAGATATTGCCGCTCCAACTCGACCAGGCTGCTCGCATATCACGCCAGAACCACTCCGCCCGATCCCCGTTGTCGCGCAACATCTGCGGCCAGTTCTTGTTCGACTCCAGATCCCGCCGCAGCGTCAACATGTTCCGGCGCAGGGTGACAAGAGATTCGCGGAAAGCGCCAGCCGCAGCACCTTGAAAGCCCGACGAGCCACCGTCAAGATTGTTGATCTCCGCCTGCAGACTGCCGGTCGCATGGTCGAGCCACATCGCCATGTTGTACATCGTCCCGGCAGCCATGTGGAACGATCGGGGACTCAGCGGAGATGAGTCCGGAATCTTGTTCAGGGCATCCCGGGAGTTGTTGTAGAACTCGTTCCAGAATCGTTCGTGCGGAGAAGATCCCTGCTCGCCCACATACCAGTCAATACGACCCTGGATCGTACGGATCTCGGTAAATCTTTGGGTGTGATCCCGATAGGTCGTAAAGACGGTCGTGGCGGAGATTGGCTGGAAGAACCTGAACTGATTGGGCGGGACATCATCGAAGGTCGGCGTTCCTGTTCCTCGAACCTCTTCGTTGCGCGCCCACACCAGACTAATCCAGGGCCGGTCAAGAAACTGACGCCTATCGGTTTGCTGTGCGCCCAGGACCTGCGTCAGCGCTTCTTCCCATCTGAGCCAACCCTGCGGCGACGTCATTGGACTCTCCCAGGCAACACGTCATGAAACGATCGGTGATCGGACGATCTGAAGGCCGGCTAGATCGTCAGCCGGTTAGCGTTCGAGTTGTTGTTGTTCTCGGTGTTCGCAGCCTCGTTGTCGGTGTTCGTCAATGCCCTGGCAGCGGTGCTCAACGTGGTCTGGTACATCACCAGCAGCCCGTCGACCTGTGCGCCGACCTCGGCCACCCGCCGCTCGAGGAACGCACCAGGGGCGAAGGTGCCGCCGCCACCGCCACCGCCGGCCGCACCACCACTGGACGCACCGCCGCCAGCGGTGCCACCGCCAGTGCTGGTGGCACCAGCGCCTCCGCCACCTGCGCGGACCGCGAGGTTGACCCACGGCGTGCCGGCGGGGCGTGCCCGGTCACCGGGATTGATACCCATTCGGGCGGCACCGATCTGGGCCCGCCAGTCATTCACCCTCCGGACAACCTGGTCGATGGCGGTGCTGCTGTGCGTGATTCGGGACCTCGGGGGCATGTCGCGGCTCCGTTCCAAGTGGGTCGGTAATGAAAATGGCGATGCCGATGAATCGGGACAGGTGGCGCGGAATCTGCGGACCACGCCACCTGTCTCGGCAGATCAAGTTCGGTCCGCCCCTCAGCTAGGGAACTGCTGGGCCGCCCGCTGGTCGCCGGCCCGGAACTCGTGAGCGATGTTGCGCAGGATCGGGGCGGCCTTCCCGACGCCCTCGTTGACCTGCTCCAGGCCGACGTTCCACTCCACCTGGGCCCGCTGGTACGCCTCGATCGCCGTACCGTTGTTCATGTCGGCGTACTGGGTCACCTGCCCCATCAGGGCGGTGATGGCACTCTGCAGGTCGCCGGGGAGTCGTCCGAGCCGGTTCGCCACATCGTCCATCTGCTCGGGCCGCACATCGAAGTCGGTCATGTCCTTCGTCCTTTTCGGTTGCTGGTGACTCGGTCTGAGTGTGATCAGGTCCAGCTGGCGCTCATCGGCGTGCCCGCCATCCCGACCTGGGCGGCGAGGGACTGGTTGCTCTGCTCCGTGCTGGTGCTGATCCGGCTGGTGCCGAGCACACCGCCGCGGAGGATGCCGAGGGCGTTGCGCACCCGGTTGAGCCCGCTGCGAATCTCGTCCAGCCCCTGCCGGTACGTCACGCCGGAGCTGCCCCGGTGGGACGCCTCTAGCTCGGAGTACGCCGAGTTCAGCACGCCGTCAGCCGCGTTCAGCGAACCTTCCATCTCACCGAAGGCACCGATGAGTTGGCTGCTGCTGCCCTCGTTGTAGGTAACTCCACCTGCCATGACTCCTGCTTCCTTTCGCTAACTGAGATGTCTCGGGCGGGTTCTCGCTGTCACCCGCCCGACAGGGCCGACTCCAGCACCGGTCCGGTCGGCACCAGCTCCAGCAGCCGGCGCGGTACCTGTCGGGCGCCGCCCGGTGGATAGCCGAGCTGCTCTGCCGCCTTGACCGACGCCAGTGGGTACTTCACTCCGCCGTCGGTCATCAGGTAGAGCCCAGCGCCGGCGGCCTGGTCCAACCGACCGGCCAGCATCAGTCCGCCAACGCCCGGCTGGACCGCGATCCGGGTCGCCGTACGGGATGTTCGGGTCATCCCGGCCCCGTCCGACACGACCGCCACGGACGTCGGGGGCATGTCGGCGACGATCTCCACCCGTCCGTCGGCCATGGTGTGCCGGACACACCAGGCGGTGCCGTCCGGTAGCTGGGCGAGCGCGGGGGGAGATTCCGGCACTCCGGTCGGTAGCACCGCGCGGCGGGAGATCGGAATCTGGGCCAGCGCGGCGGGGCTCAATTCCACCGGCGTCACCGCGCCGCCACCGTACAGTTTCGTGGTTTCCGGGTCTGCCGCGATGATGGTGTACGCGACCGGGGTGAGTTCCGCCAGGCCGTCCGGCAGCAACAGATACCGGCGCTCCGGCGCTCCGGTCGTGCGCGCCACGAAGAGTTCGCCGACCCGGGTCCGCCGCCCGTCGACCGTCGGCCCCTGACTGCCTCGCCCGGAGACCGGTATCGGCGCCAGATCCGGCCCGGCCGGCACCGAATCCAGCCAGCCGGCCTCCACCTCGACACCGCCGCGTTCGAGGCCGAACACCCGGGCCAACCACGGTCGCGCCAAGCGCAGCCGATTGCCCCGCCAGATCAGGAAACTATCGTCGCCGGCGGTGGCCACGATCGCCTTGTCCGGACCGAGCGGACGATTCCGGCGACTGGCGGCGGCCAACTCGATGGTGAGCGTGGTCGCGGTGGACAAGGTGCCCGCCCGGTCGCGTACGCCGGGCGCGCAGACCGTCCAGACCTGCTTGGCGACCGTACCTGCGGGCGGCAGCGTGTCCGGCGCTCCGACGATGCCGACCGGCTGGCCCTGGGGCACGTCCCGCAGGGAATCGCGGGAGACCGAGACGACGGTCGGCTCCCGCTCGAAGATCAGCCGCGCCGAGGCGTAGTTGAGCACCGGGCGAAGTTCGCCACCGACGTAGACGTAGCGGGTGCCGGTCTCCTTCTCCAGCACCAGCACACCGGGGCCGCGCCACTTGGTCGCGCCGCCCGGGGAAAGCATGCCGAAGATGGCGAAGCCGGCAACGCAGAGTGCGGCGACCAGCAGCCCGCAGATGCTGCCCACGATCATCCGCCGGTGCGGGCTCTCCAGCCCGTCCGGTTCACCGGAGACCAATGCGGCGGTCAGTCGGCCGAGCACGTACGACTGCGCCTGCACCTGATCACGACGGGTCTGCACGGTTCAGCCCCCCAATGCCCGGGCGGCGCCGTAAACCCCGAGGACGGCGAGCAGGACGGGGAACATCGCGACGGTGCTGACCAACTGTGCGACGTCGCCGATCCGGCCCCAGTAGGGCATGATCCGGCGGTCCGGCAGCTCGCGCCCGAGCCAGAAGAGCGACACCGCCGCGACCGGCAACCCGATGACGACGACAGCGAGCCGCACCAGCGGCGCAGCGCCGGCGAGCGCGAGCAACCCGAGCAGCGCCAGCCCGAGCAGTGCCGGCCCGGCCAGCGTCAGCCGGTGCCAGGCGCTTGTCATCGGGCGCAGTGCCAACAGCCGGACCACGGCGACCAGGGCCAGAAGCGTCCAGGGCACCCACCACCCGGCAACCGCCAGCAGCACCACCGAGACCGCTGCGGCGATGCCGTTGCCCGCGTAGAGCCCGGTCATGTAGTGGTCCGCCCGCGCGGTCTGCGCCAGCAGGACCTCGCTCGGCTCGGGGTCGATCTCCTCCTGGAGATGTTCCGGCTCGGTGGGCAACGGCGCCAGGCGGATCCGGGCGAGCCGGAACGCGGTCATCGGCACCAGGACGGTGAGCACCGTCGCGAGCACCGCGATCACCGCCGCCGCCATCTCCGCTGACAGGCCGAGATAGGCGCAGAGTCCCGCGCCAGCCGCCGCGTACAACGCAGCGCTGGCGACCGCGACGGTGGCCGGCCCGACCCGACCGACGATCACCACGGCGAGCAGCGCGGTCACAGCCACCGCCACCGCACCGGCGAAGAGCTGCGGCGCTGGGCTCTCCAGCACCGCACTGTCGCGTGCGATGGCCGGGGCGAGTCCACCCGCCAGGCCCGCGTACCCGATCCCGGCGAACACCGTGACCAGTCCGAACGTGCGGTCGGCGGCGGCCCGGCTGAAGCCGAGCGCGCCGGCCAGGCAGATCAGCGAGAGAACGCTGGCGGCGAGCGTACGGGACAGTGGTGGCCCGGGCAGCGCGACGGCGAAGATCCCGATGACGAGCAGAACCACAAGTACGCCAAGCCCGCTCCAGCGAATCATCTCGGGCCGCCACAGTCCGGACCGGCTTCGTACTCCCGTGGCGATGCCGTCGGCGAGGTCGTCGAAGTGGACCGGCGGGATCTGTTCCGAGCGCGGTCGCAGATGGAGGGTCTCACCGTCACGCAGGCCCAGAGCGGCGACGCTGGAATCTTCGTCCAGCGGCGGTGCACCCAACCGTTGCAGAACCCAGCCGCCATGCGCGAGCCCGGCGTCGGCGACGTTGTCGCCGAGATGCCGCAGCAGCGCGGGGAAAAGGTCGGCGATCGGCACCTCGGCGGGTACCGCGACCTCCAGCCGTCGCTCCGGTCCGTGGACCACGAGGCGACACATCTCAGCGGCAGTAACGCTCACGAACGATCCGACGTGCCGTTGGGGCGCGTCTTCAATCAAGCCCATGTGACCGATCCCACAGCACCCCTGGGCTGGTTGACCGATCGCGGTCGGAATCCGTCTGTAGACATCGGACCCCCGCAGCTGTCTCGAACCTGTCCAGCCGGTCCAGACCGGGGCAGTTTTCGGGCTGCGAGCGTTTCCAGGCCGAGGGCGTTGCCCCGCAGAGCGGAAGGCTGAACCTGTGAGTACCGTGCTTTTCCGACGCCCCGCTCGCCGCGCCGGGCCGAAGTTGCCCACCGGCGAGATCGATCTTCAGGAGCCGCCGGAGTTGCCGGAGCCGCAGAGCAACGGCATGCGCCAGGCGATGCTGGTGCTACCGATGGCGCTGATGTCCGGCGTGATGATGATGATGTTCATGGGCGGGTCCCGAGGGCCCCTCACCTACGTCATGCTGGGCGCGCTCGTACTGGCCATGGGCGGGATGGTGCTCGGCCAGCTCGTCTTCGGCGGTATGGACCGTAAGAAGCGGCTGGGTGGCGACCGCCGTGACTACCTTCGCTATCTGGCGCAGAACCGCAAGCGGGTACGGCGGGACGTGGACCGTCAGCGTGCCGCCACCGACTGGCAACACCCTGACCCGCAGTCGCTCTGGTCGTTGGTGATGACCTCCCGGCGCTGGGAACGCCGCCCTACCCACCCCGATTTTCTTGAGCTTCGGGTCGGCGTCGGAGATCAACGGCTGGCCGTGCGGATGACACCGCTGCAGACCAAGCCGATCGAGGATCTGGAGCCGCTGTCGGCCAAGGCGCTGCGTCGATTCATCCGGGCCTACACCACCATCTCCGACCAACCGATCGCCCTGTTCCTCCAGGGCTTCGCGCAGGTCCGGTGGTCCGGCGACAAGGCGGACGGCCGGGCCGTGGTCCGGGCGTTGCTCGCCCAGCTGGTCACGTTCCACGCGCCGGAGGAGGTACGGCTGGTGCTCTGCCTGGACGCCGACGGCGTCGCTGCCTGGGAGTGGACCAAGTGGCTGCCGCATCTGCAGCACCACGCCGAGCCGGACGCCGCAGGCGCGGGGCGGATGGTCGGGGATTCCATCGAGGCGGTGGAACGACTCCTCGGTGAGGCGTTCGCCGCCCGGCCCCGCTGGGAGGCCGGCGCCGCAGCGAGCCGCGACGAACCGTACGTGGTGGTGATCCGCGACGGGGGGCGACTCGGCAACGGAAGCCGGATGGCCGGCGCCGGCTACCGCAACGCGGTCCTGATCGATCTCGACGATCCGACGCCGCCCAGCGGCAAGGGGGCGCTCTGTCTGGAGGTACGCGACGACGCCCTGTTCATGGTGCAACGGGACCGGCTGGGCAACGAGGTACGCACCCGACTGGCCCGGCCGGACCGGTTGAGTGCGACGCGAGCAGCCATGGTGGCGCAGATCCTGTCCCCGTACCGGTTGGGCCTCGCCACCGAGACCGCGGCGGAGGCGTTGACGACCAACTTCGACCTGGGCACGATGCTCGGCATAGCGGATCTGAAGCGGCTGGATCTGGCAAGTCTGTGGCAGTCACGCCCGATCGGCGACCGGCTGCGGGTCCCGATCGGCATCGACGCCGCCGGACGCCCGGTCGAGCTGGACCTCAAGGAGTCGGCGCTGGGCGGCATGGGGCCGCACGGGATGCTGATCGGCGCCACCGGCTCGGGCAAGAGCGAGTTGCTACGCACGCTGGTGCTGGCGCTGGCCACCACCCACTCGTCGGAGACGCTGAACTTCGTTCTTGTCGACTTCAAGGGTGGTGCCACCTTCCTCGGTCTGGATCAGCTTCCGCACACCTCGGCGGTGATCACCAACCTGGCAGACGAGGCGGCACTGGTCGGCCGGATGCAGGACGCGCTGCACGGGGAACTGGTCCGGCGGCAGGAGTTGCTGCGCTCCGCCGGCGGCTACAGCTCCGTGCTCGACTACGAGCGGGCCCGGGCCCAGGGCGCACCGTTGGACCCGCTGCCGACGCTGTTCGTGGTGGTGGACGAGTTCAGTGAGCTGCTCGCCACGCACCGGGACTTCATGGACCTCTTCGTCATGATCGGCCGGCTCGGTCGGTCGCTCGCGGTGCATCTGCTGCTCGCCAGCCAGCGCATCGACGATGGCCGCATCGGTCAGCTGGAATCACACCTGTCGTACCGGATCGGGCTGCGAACCTTCTCCGCCATGGAGTCCCGGTCGGTGATCGGCGTGCCGGACGCGTACGAGCTTCCCCCATCGCCCGGCGGGGGTTACCTGCGCACCGACGTGTCGACGCTGATCCGCTTCAAGGCCGGGTATGTCTCCGGAGCACACCGCGACGCCACCCAACGCGTCCGGCAGGAAATCGTGCAGCAGCAGGTGATGCCGTACCGCCTGGAGCTGGTGCTGCATCCCGAGCCGCCGCCGTCACCTGACGACGAGCAGGCCGCTGCCGCGATCGCGGGCGAGGTAGGCGGCGCGGCGGAGAGCAGCGGGACCACCGACGCGACGGCAGTCTCGGACGGTTCCGCCGCGACGGCGGAACTCCGCAGCGTGCTCGCCACCGTGGTGACGCAACTCGTCGACAACGGGCCACCGGCGCACCAGGTCTGGCTACCGCCGCTGGGCGCATCGCCCACCCTAGACCAGTTGCTTCCGACGCTGGTGCCCGATCCTGACCTCGGCCTGATGGCCCAGGACTGGCCGGGCAACGGCCGGCTGACGACGCCCGTCGGCTTCATCGACAAGCCGTTCGAGCAACTGCGCGACCTGCTGATCGTGGACCTGTCCGCCATCGGCGGACATGTTGGCATCGCCGGCGGCCCGCGCAGCGGCAAGAGCACTCTGCTACGTACGCTGATCAGCAGCCTCGCGCTCACCCACAGCCCCCGTGAAGTGCAGTTCTACTGCCTCGACTTCGGTGGCGGCACGTTGAGCGCGATGGCCGCGCTACCGCATGTCGGCAGCGTCGCCGGTCGGCTCGACACCGATCGGGTCAATCGCACGATCGCCGAGGTGACCGGCCTGATCACCCAGCGGGAACGGCGCTTCGCCGAGCTTGGCATCGACAGCATGACCACCTACCGGCAGGCGCGGGCCGACGGCCGGATCACCGATGACCCGTACGGTGACGTGTTCCTCACCGTGGACGGCTGGTTCACCCTGCGACAGGAGTTCGAGTCGCTGGAGCCTGCGGTCCGGCAGATCGCCGCGCAGGGGCTCAACTTCGGCGTCCACCTGCTGATCACCGCCGCCCGCTGGTCCGAGATCCACCATGCGATGCGGGACCAGATCGGTACCCGGCTGGAGCTGCGCCTCGGCGATCCGGTCGACTCCACTGTCGACCTGCGGCTGGCGGCCACCGTGCCGCAGTTACCCGGCCGCGGTCTCACCTCGGAGAAACTGCACTTCCTGGCCGCGCTGCCACGCATCGACGGCTCCGCCGACCTCGACAGCCTCGCCGCCGGGGTGCGGGCGCTGACCACCCTGGTGGACGAGTTCTGGACGGGCGAACCGGCACCGCCGGTCCGCACCCTGCCGACGGTGCTCCCGGCCCACTCGCTGCCCGAACCGCGCGGTGATCTCCAGGTGACCCTAGGCTTGGACGAGGCCGGGATGCAGCCGATCTGGCATGACTTCGCCGAACTTCCGCATCTGACCGCACTCGGTGACAGCCAGAGCGGCAAGACCAACCTGCTGCGTCACCTGGCCCACTCGGTGATGGCCCGATACACGCCGACCGAGGCCCGGATCATGATCGTCGACTACCGTCGGCAACTCTTCGACGCGGTAGCCGAGCCATACCGGCTGGGCTACTCCGTTTCCACCGACTCCACAAAGGCGACTGTGGCCGACGCAGTCCTCGGCCTGGCACCCCGGGTGCCGGGCAGCGACATCACCCCGGAGCAGCTGCGCCGCCGAGACTGGTGGCAGGGGCCACGGCTGTTCGTCCTGGTGGACGACTACGACCTGCTCGCCGGACACGAAAGTCCGTTGCTGCCGCTGCTGCCGTACCTCTCCCAGGGCGCGGACATCGGCTTTCACCTGGTGCTGACCCGGGGCGCGGCGAACGTGTTGCGGATGTCGATGGACCCGCTGATCCGGCGCTTGCAGGAAACGAACAGTCCGGACCTGGCGCTGTCCTGCCCGCCCAACGAAGGTCCGCTGCTCGGCAACACCAAGCCGCGGAATCTGCCACCCGGCCGCGCGCTGCTGTGCACCCGGCGCGGTGCCCGCCTGATCCAGACGCCCTGGCGCCCGCTGGAGGCGGACGCGAGCACCGTGGCCAGTTGAGACCCGTGGAGCCCGCCGGGAGGGGGATCGGCGGGCTCCACGGGTGGTCATGAGCTGGGCGTTACCGGCGGAGACCGCCGAGCATTCCCGGTGTTACGTCACGCCGCTGTTCCTGGCGTCACGTCACGGCCGCCAGTGTCGGCGCCGGCCCCGGCGCAGCACCCAGGCCAACACGTACGCCAGCCCGGCCGTCGCCACGGTCCCGACCGCGACGACAGCCGCCGCCGTCTTCGCCGGATCCGCCTGCGGCGCCCCGGCCACCGCGATCATCCCGGCGCGCCTGCTCGGCAGTTGCTCCTCGCCGACCTCCAGCGCGGCGACCGCCGCATAGAGATCGAGCGTTCCGTGTCCCACCCTGGAGAGCGGCCAGCCGCCCGGCGAGGGCTCGGCGGTCAGTTCCAGCCGACGCCGCACCTCGGCCTGGTTCAACTCCGGGTGGTACGCGCGGACCAGCGCCGCAGCCCCGGCGACGTACGCCGCCGCCACCGCCGGGCCACCGACCGTGTAGTGACCCGCCCCGCTCGGACCGGTGCTCACCGCACCGGCGGCCGGGGCGAGCAGATTCACCCTCGCCTCCGTCGGTGACGCCTCGGTCGGCATGCCGTCCGTCCCGACGCCGCCGACCGCCAGCACGTTCTCGTCACTGGCCGGATACCACGGCGCGGGTCCCGAGGCGACGCCCGCAGGTTTCGCGTCCGAGACCGACGCGACAAGTACGACGTCCCGATCCAGCGCCGCGCGGACCGCGGACCGGAGCGCAGCATCGGGTTCGGCGGTGCCGATACCGATGAGGATCACGTCCGCCCCCGCTTCGGTGGCCGCCCGGATGCCCTGGGCGAGCGCGGTCGCGCCGACGTTGCCTCGGCCGTCCACTATTCGGACCGGGAAGATGGTGGCGGCCGGTGCCGTCCCGACGAACCCGCTGCCGGTCACCGGCCGAGCGGCGACAACGCCGGCAAGCGCGGTCCCCCGGCCGGCGCAGTCCCGGTCGCCTGTTCCCGAGTTCACCACATCGACGCCGGGTCGCACCGCCCCGGCGAGGGCGTCGATCCTGCCGCTCACCCCGCTGTCCACGACGGCGACCAGGACTCCCTCGCCCCGGGTCAGCGGCCAGACCGTCTCGGGCGCGACACGACGCACGGCCCATGGCACCTCGCGGGCGATCACCGGCGAGGCACCGACACAACCCTCCCCTGCCTGGGGCAACCTCGGCGGTTCGTCGACCACCGCAACGGCATGTCGCACCCCCACAGGGTGCTGCGCTGGCACAGTGGCCTCCTGAGCCAGCGCCGCATGGGCCGGGAGCGCCGTGATGGGTAGCGCCAACGCCACCGCCGCTCCCGCACCCGCCAGCCGACGGGCTCTGCCACGGGGGCAGGGGACGTACGACAGCACCGAACGGCTCACCGACGTGCCGGTACGCGGGAACCGCCGTCCTCGGCTCCCGCCTTAGCGACCACCGGGCCCGGCTCGGTGCCCGGGTCGACGAGCGGTTGCGAGGGGGCCGGCGCGGTCGAGGTCGACTCCCCCGTCCCGGTCGCCGGCGCACCGACCGGTCCGGTGACCGGCCCTGCCTCGACCGGCGGGACGGTCGACGTCGCATCGGCGGCGCTGCTCGGCCTACCCACCCGTTGGGCCGCGGGCTGCCCGGCCGATCGGCCCTCGACCAGTTCCGCTGGACCGATCGACGAGCGTCGGGCCAGGACCGTGACGGCGGCTATCCCGACTACCACCACAAGTCCGATGGTGAGGGCCCGAAGTGGACTGCTGGCCGCGCCACCGGAGGCCGAGGTCACGGTCTCCGCGGCGAGCACCACAGTTACCGCCGCGTTCGGGTTGATCATGCCCCAGCCGACGACCGGGTCCGGCCCGTCCTGTCCGGCACGTTCGGCGGTGGCCTTGATCCGGTTCACCACCTGCGCCGCGGTGAGGTTGGGGTAGGCGGAGCGGACCAGGGTAACGGCGCCCGCAGCGAAGGCAGCCGCGTACTGCGAGCCGCTGTTCGCCCGGGCCCCCGTACCCCTCGGACCGAGGCTCGCCACGTCCATGCCGGGAGCCAACACGTCCACCGTGTCCGGCCGGTAGTCCGCCGCCGGCTGTCCGTCGGGACCGACCCCGCCGACCAACAGCAGACTGTCCGGCTTTGACAGCGCGGCAGCCGTGCCGCTCCCCCCGGGGGCGATGGGCGCGGGGGCGACCACCACCACGTCGTGCGAGCGGGCCGCCCGTACCGCGTCCAACACGGCCGGGTCGGTGAGATCCACATAGGCGCCAAGCGTGATCACGCGGACCCCCGCCGAGACGGCGACCTCGATCGCGGTGGCCGCGTCACCCGGCTCGGTGGTGTGCGGGGTATCGGTCACCACCCGCAGCGGCAGGATCGTCGCGGCCGGCGCGAGGCCGACCATCTGGTTTCCCGCCTCGGTGGCCGATTCGGCCGGGGCCGCAGCCACAATGCCGGCCATCGCCGTACCGGACCCGAAACAGTCGGTGTTCCCTTGTCCGCTGCCGGTGAGGATGTCCGCGCCGATGGCGACCCGGCCCGTCAACTGCGGCACCTCGGCGTCGACACCCGTGTCGATGACCGCGACCAGCACCCCTTCGCCCCGGGTACGCCCCCACGCCTCGTCCGCCGCCATCCGGTCGTAGGCCCAGCGAGACCGCGCCGGAGATCCCGCGGACAAAGTGCAGGAATCGCCCTTGCCTGGCGCCCCGCCGTTCGCGGGAGGTGCCGAGCCACCGGGGGTCGGGGCTGCCGGCGGCGGGCTGCCCGGGGGCGATCCGGTCGGCCCGGTCGGGAGAACGCCGTACTGCACCCCGGCGCCGACCGCGTCCCAGGGAAGCACCAGGGTCCACCCCAACCGCAACTCCATCGAGTCGGTGAGCGCCCCGCCATCCGCCTGCCGCCGGCCGGCGTTGAGGTGGAGGATGTCCTGTGCCCGGCCGGTCGCGCCGAGCAGTCGGCCGGCGAGCGCGGTGAGGCTGTCCGGATGCCCCTGCCCAGCGTCTACGACGACATAGAACTTGACCCGCTCGGCGCCGGACAGCGACCCGGTCGCTCCGGGCCACGCCGGCTGGGTGGGCGAGGGGGACACCACCGGCGCCGGGGCGGCGGGCACGCCAGCCGAGGCGAGGTCCGCCCCGGTCAGCGTTTGAGCCGGGCCACTCGTCGGGGCCGATGCCGCCAACAGGACCAGGCATCCCAGCAGCCCAGACCAGGCGTTTACCTTCGCCCTCACGAGCAGTCTCCCTCGCCTCACGGTCAGCCGAAGGCGATACCCGGTCGCGGAATCGGGTCGTCGCCACCTCCGACGACGCACCCGGCGGTCATTTCTTCAAACCGAATCTCGAGGATCCGGAACCGATCCGTCCACGGTGACCGTGGCGAGTCCGTCCGCAGTGGCTGTGGCATGCACCGACCAGCGGGCCCGCAGCACCTCGCCGACCAGCACCGGCACCACCCGGGACCCGCTCCGCTGAGGCAGACCACGGGCGGTCGCCAGTTGCGCCCCGTGCAGCGGAGCACAGAGGATCACCGCTGGCCCGCTCTCGGGGCCGAACTCCTCTGGCGGGGAAAAGTTGTCGACCTGCCGGCAGCCGGGCGGAACGTCCGGCCCAAGCACGCCATCCACGACCGTCACGGACGCCCCGGCGACGAGCATCTGGCGCGCGATGCCGATCGCCTGCCGCCGGGCCGCAATCGGTGTACCGGTGACCGTGAAGATGTCCGGTGTGGCGGCGAGATCGAGGAAGAAGCGCCAGGGGCCCTGCCGGCCGAGGACGACCGGTAGCAGCCCGCCAGGGGTCGATTCGGCATCAAGCCAGCCGTACGGGGTGTCGACACCGTCTGCGACCCGCGCCAGCAGGCGGACATCGAGTCGATCGGCCCCGGTCTCCAGCGCGGAGAGCTCGGCAACCACCCAGCCATGCCGAGCCAACACCATCGGCTCCGGCTCCGGCTGTGGCGTTGGCGCTGGGCCTGGCGCGGGCTCGGTCCCGTCCTCCGCAGCGACCGCCTGGGCAAGATCGGGAACCGGAGCAGGGCCAGGGACGAGGGCGGGAGCAGAGGCAGGGGCGGGCGCGGGGGCGGCTGCTGGGACGGAAACGGGGTCAGGAGCAGCGGTAGCAGGGACGGGGTTGGCTGGACGCCGCCGCCACTGGGGTCTCAGCAGACGCAGCGTCGCGGCGAGCAGCAACGCCATCACCACGAGCCCGCCCACCCCGATCAGGTACGTCGACGAACGGCCCGCATCGTCCGACGCGGCGTCGGAACGCTCCGGACCCGCTGGCGGCTCCGAAGGGAACGGCGGTGTCCCGCGCTGCACTCCCGGGCCACGCGCGTCGGCCGGCAGTTCCAGGATCCACCCGGGTTGCAGCGACAGCGGGTCGGTCAGCTCGCCGCCATCGGGCTGGACCCGTCCCCGATTGAGCTCGAAGATCTCCCGGAAGCGGTTGCCGTCCCCGAGCGTCTGCGCCGCGATCTGATAGAGGTACTCCCGCTGACCGTCCTGCGGCGATCCCACCACGTAGTAACGCTGATCGGCAGCGCCGTCCGGCGCGGACGTCGCGTTCACCCCGCCGGCCCCAACCAGGTACGACGTTGGTCGGATCGATGGGGCCGCCGCCAGGGACACCGCGTACACCATCAGGACCGCCGTCACCGTCGGTATCACCTGGAGCAGCCAGCCGGGCCGCAGGGCTCCGCTGCGCCGCAACAACCAGCGGCGCGTCCACAACGCCGTGCGCAGCGATGGCCGCGTCGACGTCGTCGGAACTGGACCCCAGCCCTGCATGGGCGCATCCTCTCGCTTCTCGCGCACGCCGGCGCGATCCCACGCCATCGGGTCCATTGAGCTGGACGGCGCGGCGGATGGGAATCAGGCGGCGGCGATCTGCGCGGCCGGTAGTGGTGATCGTGCCCGGGCAGCCGGGCCGCGATCGACGGTAGCTTGCAGTCGAAGATCTTGACCATCCGGGCACCGGACATTCCGTAGTGGAACAACTCCCGGCACACTCGTCCTCGGCGTTGCCCGTCAAGATCAGCCTTGGCGGTACTCTCCCGGGCACGTCCTCCCGGCGGCAGCCGGGAACGGGCCGATTCCAATGCCGTCATCCCCGTGACAGGAGACCGGAACATCATGCCCACGTGGCACGAGTTGTGCGAGCACGCACGTACCAAGTACCAACTGGACAAGATCGAGGACGGCTGGTTCTCGCTGATCTGGTCCTACGCCGAAGGTCGCACCCAACAGATCGTGGTGAGCCGTTACGAGGTGTTCGACCAGGAATGGATCGAGTTCCGCAGCTACGTCTGCGCCGAAGCCGAATTGAGCCCACAGGTGGCGTTGCGGAAGAACGCCACGTTCGGCGTCGGGGCGCTCGTCATCGACGATGACGGGGACTACGCGCTGATTCACCGCACCCCGCTGGCAACGCTCGACCAGGAGGAGTTCGCGCTGCCACTGCGGGCACTCGCCGCCACCGCGGACGAGTTGGAGAAGCAGCACACCGCCCGGGACGAACACTGATGGCGGAGCAGCCGCAGGCGGTGTTCCTGCCGGCCGACTGGGCGAATGCCCGGCCCGGCCCGAAGCACTGGACGGCCGATGCTCGTGGCGACGATCCGGCAGCCCGGGTGGTGCACGCACCGTCCGGAGACGGTCCGGGCAGCGGCAAGTGCTTCCTGTTCCTGTTCGGCTTCAAGACCGCCAGTGCGCAGGACCGCGCAATGCTCGCCGAGGAGATCGCCGAGATCGACGACGACATCGCCGTGTTGCGGAACGCGGGCTACACCGTCGTGGTCGACCGGCAGGCCACCCGTGCGGACCTGCTGGAGGCGGTGGCCGGACAGGGCGCCGGCGTGGCCGGGCTCGTCCCCGCGGGCTTCTACTGGAGTTCACACGGCGGAGCGGACGGCAGCCTGGAATGCTGCACCGGCGCGACCGTGTCGCCGGCGGACCTGGACCCGTCGACGGTCTCGCCGGGCCTGCGGCTGGCGGTCCTCGGGGCCTGCTATGTCGGTGCTTACGCACCGGCCTGGCGAACGGCGCTGGGTGGTTATCCCCTGGTGGCCGGCTGGGGTCGTCCAGTGACCCTGGAACGCGCCGTCGACTTTCTGGAGGCCGGCCGGGAGTCCGACGTCGGCCTGGACGATCTGATCGAACGCTGGCTGCTGACCGACACCCCCATCCCGCCGAGCCCGGCCACGACCGGCCTGCCACCGGCCGCCGCGCGCAGCGAAAGCCGCAAGGGACTCAAACGATGGATCGAGGCGATCACGGCGCAACTCGGCGCCGAGTCGGCGAAACACAGGAACCACTACGACGTCACCGTCCCGCTACCCGGCGGGCGTACGCAGCTGGTGCGGGTCTTCCTCGTCGACGGCGCCGAGCCGTTCACCGAAGGCGTCCAGCTGTGCGGGATGGAATCCGAGGTCGGGCCCACCTCGGCGCTGATCACGCCGGAGCAACTGTTGAGCGGATCGGCGCGGCCGGGCTACGGACGGGTCGCCCTGGTGCCCGGTGAGACCGGCGTTCCGCTGATCGTCACCCAGTCGTTCACGCCGCTGGCCGGCGCCTCCGCGCAACAGTTGGCGGCGCACTGCTATCAGGTCGCGCAACAGGCCGACGCCCTGGAGTTCGCCATCTTCGGCGACGACTGACCGCACCGGACACCGCACCCATTCGCGATCAGATCCACGGTCTTTTCGGTGATCGGCCTGGCGACCCTGGCGAAACCGCAAGGCGTGCGATGAAGGACCAACGCCGACGTGCGTCTCTGCTCTCGAGGACAACGACGGGTTGTCCGTACGAGCCACAGACGGGGCCGGTCAGCAAGATGAGCGAAGCAGCCGAGAACAGCAGCAGCCGGGCGCAGTGGCATCGGCTGCTGCTGTCACTCGCCGGCCGGCTGCCGGACGAGGTCGTCGCCCAGTCCCGCACGTGGCTGGCCGATGGGCGGACAGTGGAGACCGCCCAGGCAGTCGTCCTCGCCGCGCTGGCCCACCAGGTGGGTGTCACCGATCACGAGGCCACCCTGCTGGCAGCCGCTCTCGGCGCGGCAGGCGAGGACACCCGAATGGTGGCCGCCATCGGCCGGGTCGCCCATGCCGTGGCGCCTGCCTACGGCTTGGCGCCGACCGGGCCCGACGTCCTGGCCGAACACGGCGATGACATTCCCTTCCGGATGGATCTGTCCGTCCGACCCGCCGTTCCCGGCGGACCGGACGCGGTGGACACCGCCGCAGTGGTGTGGTGTGCGAACAATCCGCAGGCCTACGCGTTGTGGCGATCGTGGCGATATCCGGCAGACGATACGCCGCAGGGGCCGGCCCGGCGGCTGTATCTGGTGCAGGCACGCGACGAGGCGAGGCTGATCACGGCGGCCGCCGGCCTGCAGGCGACGCTCACCGCGCACGGCGAGCGCGATCCGCAGGTGGAGGCATTCGTCGACGAGGACACGCTACCGGCGTATCAGCAGCGTGCCCTCGAATACTCCGCCCTGCTGTGGAGCGTTGCACCGGCGGAAGTGCCACGACTCGTACCAGACGTGGTCTCCGCCGGACCTGGTCCGGCCGACGCGGCCCGCGTGGCCGCCTACCTCGACGCCGGCCGGCCGCTGCGCCTCATCAAGGACGCCTACGGCGCGCGTGCCGAGCTGACCTATCGCACCGACGGCACCTGGATCTGGCCCGCCACTGCTGGCCAACCCATTCGCGAGCGCCGACACGAACCCCACCCGCCGCTGCTCGCGCACATCCGGGACCGTGCCTACCACCCGCCCACGGTAGGAACGGTGGCGATGCACCGGGCGCTCTGCGCGTTGTACCGGCCACCGCCGGTGCCGCCAGCCGCGTTGGACGTGCCACGGCGGTGGTCCGGGCGGACGCGACGCACGATCGCGACGCTGGCGGCGCTTGCGCTGCTGGGCGCGGTGGGCGCGACCTGGATCGTTGCCGGCTCCGGCGCCGGCTCAACGCCGACCGCTGTATCGCCGGCGGACCTGGGCGGTGCCGAGGCCACCCCTGCGGCACCGCCCAGCGGGACCAGCCCGCCGGTCTCTGCCAGAGCGCCGAAGCCGGACATCAGCTCGACGGAAAGGTCGGCAGCACCCCGTCCCTCCACCTCACCGGAGCCGCCCTCTCCGCCCGCGAACACGCCGTCGGCGGCGGTCCCGTCCGTCTCCCGCTCGACCGCCGTGGCGGCCGGTCAGACCCGGCTCATCGTCGCCACCGCCGTACTGCGCCCCGGTCAACATTGGTCCACCGACCGGCTGAGCCTCGCTGTGACCGACAACGGCGAGGTGGTGCTGCGTGATCGTGGCCGATCGGTATGGGCCAGCGGCTCCACCGGACGGAACGTTCGTGAGCTGGTGTTCCAAGCGGACGGCAACCTCGTCCTCTACGCGTCCGACGGCAGCACCATCTGGAGTTCCGGCACCCCGGGTAACGACGGAGCCACCCTGACGCTCGGCGGGGACGGCAACCTCAGCATCAGTATCCGGGGCCGCACGTTGTGGCAGACCGCCACCGGCTCCTGACGGAGCGGGGTACTGAAGCGCCTGCGACGCCACGCCTCAGTGGCACGTCACAACCGGGTAAGCGGATCCTGGTCAAACGTCACAAGCACGTCAGCGGGCGTTCCTAGCGTCGGGCACGACAGCCGCAACGCCCGAGCGATGGGACCACGCAGTGACCGGCACGGCCACCGAGACCGACATCCGCATACGTGAGCTGCTCGCCGAGCACGGCTCGCCACTTACCCGGTTCGTCCGCGGGTTGACCATGGGTAACCCACAGACCGCCGACGACCTGGTGCAGGAGACGCTGGTCCGCGCGTGGCGCAATCTCGACTCGCTGCCACCCGACAGCGATGGCAGAAGCCGTCGCTGGCTGTTCACCGTCGCCCGGCGGTTGGTCATCGACGAGGCGCGGCGGCGGCAGGTCCGCCCGGTCGAGGTCGCCGCCGACGGCGATCTGGACTACGGCGCGACCGGCGACGAGACCGCCGACACAGCCATCGCGCACCAGGCACTGCGCCACGCGGTCGAGCAGCTCACCATGGCCCACCGCCGGGTACTGCACGAGATCTACTACCGCGATCGCACGGTCGACGAGGTCGCCGTCGATCTGGGGATCCCGGTCGGCACGGTTCGCTCTCGGCTGCACTACGCGCTACGCGCGCTACGCGCGGCTGTGGTCGAGGGCTAATGCCGTAACGACGTACGTGCTTCCCTCACTGCCTGTGCAGAGGTGATACCAGTAGCCGGACATTCTCCCGGCCGGTTTCATCGCTCGGGCTACCCTCCCACTGATGTGCTCATTCGCACCTCCAGTGAGGTAGGGGTGCTACACCATCCGTAACCACAGCCGAGGCTGGGGTGTCACGGTTGGTGGAATGCTCGTGGGTGGGGAGAGTCGATGACCGCAGGTGGCGGCAACGGTGACTTGTGGCTCGAGGTGATGGGCCCGCTGCGGATCCGGCGCTCCGGTGTGGAGCTGGATCTGGGGCCCCGCCAGCAACGGCTCGTCCTAGCGCTGCTACTCGCCCATGTGGACCGGGTGGTACCGGTAGGCGAGATCGTGGACGCACTGTGGGAACAACCGCCCAGCAGCGCGGTGAACGTGGTGCAGCGACACATCGGTGGGCTGCGGCGGCTTCTGGAGCCCGATTTCGCATCACGATCAGCCAGTCGATGGATCGTGAGCGACCCAGTCGGATATCGGTTGCTGGCCGACGCCGAGCAGCTCGACCTGCTGAGGTTCCGGGCTCTGCGGGAGCGTGGGATTGCCGCCGAACACGCCGGACGCACAGACGAAGCGTTGTCACACTACGTGACGGCGTTGCCCTTGTGGAGGGGTCCCTGCGGAAGCATCCCGGAGCTGCAATCGCAGCAGCCTCCGGTCTTCGGCTTGGTGGACCGTGAATGCGTGGACCTCGTCCGCAGAACCGCTGACCTGGCACAGCGCGGCTGTGCGGTCCGGTCCGTCCTACCGGCCCTACGGCGGGCCGCCGAGCTTTTCCCGTTGGACGAGGCGTTGCATGCCCAGTTGCTCGCTACCCTCTCGGCCGACGGCAAGCAGGCCGAGGCGATCGCCGTCTACCAGGACATCTGCCGTCGCTTAGCTGATGACCTTGAGGTCGGTCCCGGCGAACAGCTTCGCCAGGCGTACACATCGGTGCTGCGGGCGAACGGGACGCGAGCCGTGGCGGGTACCAGCCCGCAGGCCACCATGCCGCATCGGCACGATGGCGTGCCTGCTGGTGCCCGAACGGACCGTTCCCCGCTGCCCGCCCAACTGCCGCACGATCTGCCGCAGTTCATCGGACGGGGCACGGCGCTGCGACGCGCCGCGAGCGCCATCGAGGGAAACGCCAGTGCCCGCGCCACCATGCCGATCCTGGCCATCGACGGCCTGCCGGGCATCGGCAAGACGACGTTTGCGGTGCACCTCGCTCATCAACTCGCGGCCGGATACCCGGACGGCCAACTCTATGTCGACATGCGTGGCTTCGATCCGAACGGTGCCCTGGATCCGAGTGACGCGCTACAAGGCTTCCTCAACGCGTTCGGTCTACCCGACTCCGAGATCCCCACCGAGATGCAGGCACGAAGCGGGCTCTATCGCAGTGCCCTCGCCGGCCGGCGGGTATTGGTCGTGGTGGACAACGTGCGGGACGCGGAGCAGGTTCGACCCCTGCTGCCGGGAGCACCTGGCTGCGTCGTCCTGGTGACCAGCCGCAGGCGGCTGACCGCCCTGGCGACCGGATTCGGCGCAGACCTGATCACGCTTGACATGCTCTCGATCGAGCAGTCCCGGGAACTGGTCACCGCACGAATGGGTGCCGCCGAGGCGCTCGCCGAGCGGGACGCCATGGACCAGATCGCGCAGCGGTGCGGCGGCCTTCCGCTGGCCTTGGCCGTGGTCGCCGCCCGCGCGATGACCTATCCCGGCAATCCGCTGCCGGACATCGCCCGGGAGCTGCGGCATGCGGGCAACAACCTCGATGTCTTCACAAGCGACGACCTGGAGAATCAGGTACGCGCGGTCTTCTCCTGGTCGTACCGGTTGCTCAGCCCACGCGCCATGCACCTGTTCCGGCTGCTGCCGCTGCATCGCGGGCCGGACATCGCCATGCCGGCTGTCGCCAGCCTGCTCGGTGCCTCCACACAGGAAACCCGGGGCCTGCTCGGGGAGCTAGTCCGCACCCGGCTGCTCGTGGAACATGTGGCAGGGCGCTACCGCACTCACGACCTCATTCGCGCGTACGCTCACGAGCTGAGCCTGGAGTCCGAACCGGAAGCGGTCCGCCAGCAGGCGCTGGGCCGGCTGGCGGACCACTACCGGCAGTCTGCCCACCGGGCAAGTTTCGGCCGGCTCGCCCCTGCCCTTTCGGTGCCGCCTCCGAAGCCGATGAGCGGAGTGACCATTGTCGAGTTGTCGGGCTTCGCCGAGGCCACGGCGTGGTTCACCGCGGAGCGCCACGTACTCAAGTCGTTGATTCAGGGGGCGATCGACGACGGCGAAAGCGAGATCGCCTGGCAACTGGCGCTGAACATGCAGGTGTTCTTTCAGCACGAGGGCTGGTGGCACGACTGGGTGACGATCACCCGGAGCTGTCTGCAGGCCACCGTCAAGGCCGGTGACACCCTCGGCGAGGCGCACATCCGCCGCAGCCTGGCGGGTGCGGTGCACACCCTCGGCGACCGGGAGGAGGCCATCGGCCTGCTCACGGATGCGCTCCGACTATTCACCGAGCGGGGCGCCGGCCGCGAACAGGCGCTGGTCCATCGTAATCTGGGGCAGGTCTATCTCGTGCTGCAGGAACGTTCCGCCGCGATCGGACACTTCGAGCAGGCGGTACGCATCTTCGAATCGGTTGCCGACGTGTCCCAGCACGCCACCGCCCTGTACTGCCTCGCCGGTGCACATGCCCGGTCCGGCAGTCATGAACTGGCCACCGTGCTGGCCCACGAGGCCTTGGCGATGTGCGACCGGATCGGCGATGCGCTCGGTCGCGGGGAGTGCTACCTGACCTTGGCGGACGTCTCGCAGGCTCAGGGGAACTACGACGAGTCGGTACGCCATTACCGGCTGGCGATTGATTCGTTCGGCAATGCCGGTTCGCGGACGAGCATGGCCGAGTGCTATCTGCATTTCGGTGCCACGGCACAGCGATTCGGTGACCGGGTCACCGCCCGGGACGCCTGGGAAGAGGTTCTCACCATCCTGGCCGAAGCGGCCCTTCCGTTGGCCGACGACGCTCGCCGGCGGTTGGCCGCGCTCGATCGGGCGGCGTAACCGGCGAGAGCTCAGGCGTCGGCCTGCGCCAGGCGGGACAGCCGGTCGCGCAGCTCGCCCAGCCGGAGAAGGCCGGTGTCCCGGAGCACGGCACCGGCTTCTTCCCATGCGTCCCGGGCGGTGGTGTGGTCCCCCAACGCCACCGCGACATCACCAGTCCTGATCAGGCAGTCGACCACGAACACCCGCGAGTGGGACTTACGGTACAGCTCCAGGGCATTGGCCAGGTGGGTCAGCGCGCTTCTCGGATCGCCCTGCCTGAGCTGTGACGCCGCCAGGATTTCCTGGCATCTGCCGAGACTGACCAGGTCACCGCACTCCTCGAGCAGTAGGCGAGCCTGCTCGACCAGCTCGGCGCTGCGCTGGTGCGCCCCCAACTCGGCCCACGCCTGCGCCAGGTGGCTGAGGATCATGCCCCGGTAGGTTTCGTCGCCGAGCGATTCGGACAACCGCAGGCTCTGCCCATAGTGGTCGATGGCTGCTTGGCTGTCGCCGCGTGCCGCGGTGACCTGCCCGAGGTCACGGTGGCTCGCGGCCTGCTCAGCGACGTCGTTCGCGGCGACGGCCAGTTCGAGGGCATCAATCAGATGGCGCTGCGCCTGGTCGTGATCCTCGAGGGCCCGCAGCGCACCGGCCAGCCCGCGACGGACCTGAATTCCGCCCAGTCGGTCACCGGCGGCGTCCGCGGCGGCCAGGCATCTGCTCAGCGTGTCGGTCCAGTCATGCCACCAGCCGTAGGTCTCGAGGAAATCCCACACCGCGAGTGCCAACTGCCAGGCCGGTCCGGTTTCCCCGGCATCGACAAGTCGCTGAATGACGACCTCAAGAACTTTGCGCTCAGTGCTGAGCCAACGGATAGCGTCGGTGGCATCGGCGAGGTCGGCGACGACCACCCCATCGGTCCGGTCGATGGTGAACGTCCGCGCATACGGCGTGACGAACCCGCTGGCCCGGTACGCGCTCAGGCGGTAATGCTGATGGAGCCGTCGGAGCGCGGCCCGGCGTACCGGCTCGGCGTCGAACTCGTGGCACAACTCCCGCGCGTAGGAGCGGATGAGGTCGTGCGAGCCGTACCGGCCGGGGCCCCGCTGGCTCAACAGGCTGGTGCGGACCAGTTCACCGACCAGGTCGCGGCACTGCCGCATCGGCAGGCCAACGAGGCTCGCGATCGCCGGCAGGCTGATCTCCCGCCCGGCGCGCAGCGACAGCAGCCGGAACAACTGCGCGGCCGGCGCACTGAGCAGCTGGTACGACCAGGAGAAGATGGCCCGCAGATCGGTTTCGTTCGTGTGCGCCGCGAATCCGTCGAGCGTGCCCTGGGCTGCGCGCAGTTCCCGGGCGATGTCCGTCAGCCCGCGATCCGGGTGCTCCAGAGCGCGTCCCGCCACCAGAGCCAGGGCCAGGGGCAACCGCCCGCACAGTTCGGCGATCTCATCCAGGATCGGTGGGAGCTGCCCGCTCTGTTCGACGATGTCGTTCGGTGTCACGTCGTCGCCCACGGTCACCACCGCACCGATGCAGGAGAGCAGGAAGCTACGCGCTTCGCCGGGCGAGAGCACATCCATGCTGACCAGATGCGCACCGTACGCCGTGGCGAGACCGTCCAGCCGGTTCCGGCTCGTCACCAGCACGAGACAATCAGCGGAACCAGGCAACAACGGTCGCACCTGTTCGGTGTCGCGCGCGTTGTCCAACACGATCAGCACCCGCCGCCCCGCCAGATAACTGCGGGCCATGCCGAGCCGAGCATCGAGCGAGTGGGGAAGGTTCTTCTCGGGCACCCCTATCGAGCCGAGGAAGCAGCCCAGCACGTCCAGCGGTTCGACGGCCTTCCCCCGGGGGTGAAAACCCTGCAGGTCGATGTAGAGCTGACCGTCCGGATAGAGGTCGACCAGTTGATGTGCCAGATGCACCACGCAGGTGGTCTTGCCGCTGCCCGGGATGCCGTCGATGGCCAGCAGCGGCATGGCCGTTCGCGTGTCCCGGTGGACCCGCAGCATGTTCATCATCTGCCGGATCAGCTCGTCGCGGCCGGTGAAGAACGGCAGGTCCGCCGGTAGTTGCGCCGGGCGGATGAGGCCGGCCAGACGCAGCCCGGAGGCGGCCGACTCGTCCTCGGCATGGATACCGACCGTCAGCCTGCCCGTGGGCACCGCCGCGCTGCCACGGCGCAGCACCCCGTCGTACGCCCGCCGCAACTCGTCATCCGGGTCGGTGCCGAGTTCGTCCGCCAAGTAGGACCGGACGCGTTCGTAGCGGGTGACCGCTTCCGCGCGTCGCCCGTCCGCTTCGAGCAGCAGCAGCGTCTGGGCCTGCAACGCCTCGTCGAGGGGGAACAGGTCGGCGATGGCGAGCACCGTAGCCAGCACCGGATGGACGTCGCCGGCGTACAAGGCGGCTTCGGCCGCCTCGCGAGCCACCTCCGCGCACTCGCGGTCCACGAGTGTGAAAGCCGGATAGTCGCTGCGCAGAAGTTCGCGGCTGTCGGCGCAGGGCCCTCGCCACATGTTCAGTGCCTGCACTGCTAGCGAAAGGCCGTCCGCCAGTCGTCCCTGCGCCGCCAGATCGCGGCCGCGCGCGACGAGGGCACGAAACCGCGTCAGGTCGAGTTCGTCGGCCGCCACCCTCAGCCGATACTCGCCGGCACTGCCTACTACCCGGCCGGCGGAGCGCGGCGGAAGTGCTGGTTCCAGCACCCTTCGCACCGCGCCGACATGCCGGTGCACCACGTTCACGGCAGTGGGCGGTGGATGTTCGCCCCACAGCAGGTCGACGAACTCGGCAAGCGTCACCGGCTGCCCTGCGCGGGCCAACAGCAGGGCCAGCACCATGTGTTGCTGGGCCGGGCCCAGGTCCACCTCGATGCCATCCCGCCTGACCCGCACCGGACCGAGCACCTCGAAGCGCAGCACACCGGCGTTGTGGTGATTCCCCGTCACCAGCCCGCATCCTCGGCGGGGGTCCGCCGCAGGGCGACACCTGCGCAGACGCGAAGCTGTTCGGAGCGTGGGGCGCCCAGATGACACCGTCCTTTGTGCTGCGCCCTGATGCCGGGCGGTGCGGAGATCAAATGTTACGCGTGCGCCGACCATCCGGGTTGTCGGAAAGAGTCGATTCCTTGCCTGATCCTCGCGCTCCGGTCGTTCCGGTGGCACTTCACCGAGGTGAGCGATGAATACCTGGTGGTCCACGCCGCTGCCGACCGGATCCGTGACACCCATGCCGGCCTGCGGTCGAGGCGATCGCGGCAGACCTCGCCGACAGAGCGGCCGTCAACGGCGTAGCCGGCCAGGTCCTCGCCGATCATCCGGCGATCGGCCTGCTGATCAACACCGCCGGCGTCGCCCTGTCAGGCCGATTCGATCAGGTTCCATCACTCATTGTAAGAAGGTCATGAACGTGAAACTCTGCGCACCGATGCTGCACATGGCTCTGGTGCCTGCTGCGGTCCGGGCGGCGCGGTCGGCGGTGTTGGCCCAGGACACGTGCGCGGCGATGCGCGCTCGACGGCGACGTTGCTCTGGCGTCAGGCCAGCAGGCCACTGCCCTCCCCCTGCTCCAGACACGGTCCCGGAGCTGCTGGCCGTGGTCGCGCTGCCGGAGGACGACCTGCGCCGTATCCCGGTCGGTCCGACCATGCTCACCGTCGTGTTCGACCGGCCCACCAGCCCCGGCAACATCGGGACCCTCGTCCGATCAGCGGACGCCTTCGGCGCCGGCGGCGTCAT
>NZ_SJJR01000013.1 GCF_004331455.1 Micromonospora zingiberis | reverse complement strand
CGCACCCGCGCACCCGCGCACCCGCGCACCCGCGCACCCGCGCACCCGCGCACCCGCGCACCCGCGCACCCGCGCACCCGCGCACCCGCGCACCCGCGCACCCGCGCACCCGCGCACCCGCGCACCCCCGCACCCCCGCACCCCCGCACCCCCGCACCCGCGCCGCGCCCATCGCCGCGTCGATCATGGACTTTTTGTCTCCGCAAAAGTAGCGAAGGTGGCGAATCGGCGACCGTAAGTGCATGATCGCCGGCCCCGGCGCGGCGCGGGGCGGTGGCGCGGGGTGGGGCGGCGCGAGGTGGCGTGGGGCGAGGCGGCGTGGGGTGGCGCGGGGCGGGGCGGCGCGAGGCGGCGTGGGGTGGCGCGGGGTGGGGTGGGGTGGTTTAGCGGGGGATGCGGGCTTCGGGGAGGGGGTTTGGTTCTTGGGATTCGGCGGGCTTTGCCCCGGCTCGGGTTCGGATCGGCAGGACGGCCAGCAACAGTAGGCAGAGCAGCACGTACGCGTTGCGGAGCACGAACTCCCAGGGAGTGTCGGTACGCGACGGGGCGATTCCCCAGTCGTAGAAGGACACCACCCCGTACACGATGATCGCGGACGTGGCGACGGCGAGCGCCCCCAGCCGACGGCGACGGCGCGCCCCCTCGGCGGTGCGCGGATCGGTGCGCAGCGTCGCGTCGATCAGGATCACCACCGCCGGGATGAACCAGTAGATGTGGTGGGTCCAGGTGATCGGGCTGATCAGCGCCGCCACCAGGCCGGTCAGGGTCAGCCCGGTGAGTGCGTCACCGGCCTGCGCGGCGCGTACCGCCCGCCACAACCCGTACCCGACGATCGCCGCGACCAGCGGCAGCCAGATCAGCCGGCTCGGCTCCTCCGGCGCGGTGAGCCGGCTCAACAGCCCGAACAGCGACTGGTTGCCGGTGTAGTCGGTGCGACCGACCCGGTCGGTGGCCCACAGCTCGTGCGTCCAGAACCGCCACGAGTCCCCGGGGGCCACCGCGGCGGCGAGCAGGGTCGCGCCGGCGGCGGTCCCGGCCGCCACCGCCGCCGCCCGCCACCGCCGGGCCGCCAGCAGGTAGACCACGAAGATGCCCGGGAACAGCTTGAGCGCCGCCGCCAGCCCGATGCCCACCCCGGCCCACCGGCTGTTTCGGGGTACGGCGAACAGCAGGTCGGCCAGGATCAGCACCACCAGCAGCATGTTGATCTGACCGAACGTGATGGTTTCCCGGGTGCTCTCCACCCCGAGCACGAGCACCGCCCCCACCACGAGGGTGAACACGTACGGCAGGCGGTGTCGGCGGATCACCGGGTCGAGCAGCCACTTCGTGCTGACCACCACACCCAGCAGGGTCAGCCCCGTGAAGATCGCCACCGTGGCGCCGAGCCGTAGCTCCGCGAACGGCAGCAGCAACAGCGCCGCGAACGGGGGATAGGTGAAGTACAACTCGCCCTGCACCCGATCGGGCTGGACGTAGTCGTAGAGCGGGTTGCCGGCGGCCCACCAGTCCATCGCCGACATGTAGATCTTCAGGTCGAAGAAGTTGTGCACCGTGCCGGGCAGGTAGAGCGCCGGTAGCACCGCCGCCAGCGCCAGTAGGCCGAGCACCCGGCGGGCCCGGCGGCTACCAGGGTCCTCGACATCGATGGCGCAGGGTGTGGCGGGATCGGCGGGCACGGGAAAACCCTAGCGGTCGGTCGCCCCGGCGGCGCGCAGCCACGAGGCTTGGGCTGCGCGTAGGCTGTCCCGGTGGCTGATCTTCTCGTCTGGATCGACTGTGAGATGACCGGGCTCGACCTCGGCGGCGACAAGCTGATCGAGGTCGCCGCGCTGGTCACCGATCCTGATCTCAATGTGCTCGGTGACGGCGTGGACGTGGTGATCCACGCGGACGACGCGGCGCTGGACGCCATGCCGGAGATCGTCCGGACGATGCACGGCAAGTCCGGGCTCACCGACGAGGTACGCCGGTCCACGGTCACCCTGGCCGAGGCCGAGGACCTGGTGCTCGACTACGTCAGCCGGCACGTCAAGGATCCCCGTACCGCCCCGCTCTGCGGCAACTCGATCGCCACCGACCGGGGGTTCATCGCCCGGGACATGCCCCGCCTCGACGCCCACCTGCACTACCGCATGATCGACGTGTCCTCGATCAAGGAACTGTGCCGGCGCTGGTATCCCCGGGTGTACTTCGGCCAGCCACAGAAGGGCCTGGCGCACCGGGCCCTGGCCGACATCCGGGAGAGCATCCGCGAACTGGAGTACTACCGGCGCACCATCTTCGTCCCGCTGCCCGGGCCCGACGTGGAAACCGCCAAGGCCATCGCGGCCGGGCTCTGAACGTCGACCCCAACCCGGTGGACGGAACCGGCCAAGGTGGGGGTATTATTTCCCCGCACCCCGCCGGACGTTCGACCGGCGCGGCGGCATGGTGGCTGTAGCTCAGTTGGCAGAGCACCGGGTTGTGGTCCCGGTTGTCGTGGGTTCAATTCCCATCAGTCACCCGGTTAACGGATCCTCGCATCCGCAGCTCAGGCCCCGCCCCACGGCGGGGCCTGAGTCGTTGTGGGGGACCGGTAGGGGCAACCACGACCACGGCGGCCCCTCCGTGGTGGAGAAGCCGCCGTGGGGGTCGGGCTCAGGCGGTGGGTGCCGCGGACCCGCTCGCCGAGACGTCCGGGTCGCTCTCGTCGCCCGCCGCCGGGTCGTCCTCGTCGCCGGCCGCCGGGTCGTCCTCGTCGCCGGCCGCCGGGTCGTCCTCGTCGCCGGCCGTCGGGTCGTACGGCACGGCGCTGCCCTTGACGTACTCCGCCCAGCTGACGTTCCAGTCCGTCCAGCCGTTGCCCAACTGGAGCTTGCGCTCGGTGCCCTTGACGACGATCGGGTCGCCGACCTTGGTGTTGTTGAACAGCCAGGCACCGTTGGCCATCGAGACGTTCACGCAGCCGTGCGAGACGTTCGTGGTGCCCTGCTGCCCCTCCGACCAGGGTGCGGCGTGGATGAACTCGCCGCCCCAGGTCAGCCGCTGGGCGTAGTCGATCTTCGTGCGGTAGCCGTCCTCCGGGCCCAGCTCGTCGTACGTGTCGAAGACCGTCTTGCGCAGCTTCTCCATCACCACCATGGTGCCGCTGGACGACGGGGTGCTCTTCTTGCCCAGGCTCACCGGGATCGTCTTGATCGTCTCGCCGTCGCGGGTGACCACCATCCGCTTGGTGCTGTTGTCCACCGTCATGACCAGCTTGGCGCCGATCTTGATGTCGACGGTCAGGTCCGCCCGGCCGTACCAGCCGTCCCCGAGCGGCAGCCCGCCCGCCTGCACCCGGTACGACACCTTGCTCCCGGCCTGCCAGAACTCCTTCGGCCGGTAACGGACCTCGGTGGGGCTGACCCAGTGCCAGATGCCCTCCTGGGCCGGCGACGAGGTCACCGTCATCCGCCGCTGCAAGTCGGCCCGGTACTGCTCCGGAATGGCCCGACCGAACTTCACGATCAGCGGCATGGCCACCCCGACGGTCTGGTCGTCGCCGAGGAAACTGGTGATCCGCACCTGCTTGCTCGGCTGCTTCATCACCGTGAACGCGCTGGTGGCGGTCACCGGGAGGCCGTCGTCGCCGGTCGCGGTGACGGTGGCGGTGTACGACTCGCCGTACGCCAACGCCTTCGACGGCAGCCAGCTCTTGCCGTCCTCCGCCAGGGTGCCCTTGACCTTCTCCCCGTCGGAGTCGGTCAACTCGACCGTGGTCTCCTCGGCCTGTTCGGTGGCGAAGGTGATCGCCGTGGCGGCCGGCACGTTCTTCGCGTCGGCGGCCGGTTCGTTGATGGTCACCGACGCCTTGGCGGCTGGCTGATCGGCCCCGCCCTGCCAGCCCGGCGCCTCGGCGCCCTTACCGCCCGTGCAGGCGGAGGTCAGCGCCAACGCCACGGCGAGCATCCCCGCGGCGAGCACCCCCCGCCGCCGGTTGCGCTGGTCCCGAACTCGCATGGTGTCCTCACAGTCGTGGTCCGCTGCCCGTCCACATCACTGACGCACCAGTTCACGTACCCGTTGCGGAAGGTGAACCGAAACACGTGGAGCGGGATGTCCGGATAGTGACATAAGTGATCCGATCACAGGGCCGGACCGGCACCACCATCCGGCACCGGCAGCGCACTGCCCTTGACGAACTCCGCCCAGCTCAGGTCCCACGCGGTCCACCCGTTACCGGCCGCCAACTTGCGCTCGGTGCCGGTGATGGTGATCGGATCGCCGATCTTCGTACGCTGGAAGAGCCACTTGGCGTTCGCCATGGAGACATTCACGCAACCGTGGGACACATTCTGCCGTCCCTGCACGTGCTCCGACCAGGGCGCGGCGTGGATGTACTCGCCACCCCAGGTGAGCCGCTGGGCGAACTGGATGTCGGTGACGTAGCGGTTCTCCGGGTCGGGGTCGTCCATCGTGTCGAAGACGGTTGCCTCCTTCTTCTCCATCACCACCAGGGTCCCGCTGGAGGAGGGCGTCTTCTTCTTGCCGAGGCTCACCGGCAGCGTCTTGACCAGCTGGCCGTTCTCGTACACCCGCATCTGCTTGTCGGAGTTCGTCACCTTCATCTCGAACGCGGAGCCGATCTTGGCAGTGGCGCTGCGGTCGACGTTGCCGTACCGGCCGTTGCTCAGCGGAATGCCGGCCAGCGCGATGCGTACCGAAAGCTTGGTGCCCGGCTGCCAGTACTCCGGCGCCCGGTAGAACGCCTGGGTGCCGTTGCCCACCCAGTGCCAGGCGCCCGGCTGCGGCGGATCCGTCTGCACGAACATCCGCTTCTGCACCTTCGCCCGGTCCTTCTCCGGAATGCCCGGGTGGAACTCCGCCACCACCGGCATCGCCACCCCGTACGTCTTGTCGTCGAACAGGTAGAGCCCCGAGGTGATCATCGAGCCCGGCTTGGCCATCGTGGTGAACGAGCTGGTGCCCTCGCTGACCGCGCCATCCGGCTGCTTCGCGGTGACCGTCGCGGTATAGCGGGTCGACCACTTCAGCGGCGCCGACGGCACCCAGGAGGAACCATCCGTACGCAACTTCCCCTTGACCTTCTTGCCATCCTCGGTGGCCAGCGTCACCTGCGACACCGTGCCACCGTCCGGCAACTTGGCCCCGATCTCCACGCTGACCGGGCGATCCTTCGCCCCGTCGGCCGGGCTCACCGTCAACGGCGGCCCGCTCGGCGTATCGGGCGTACCCGATGTCGCCGACCCGCTCGGCGCCGGCTGCTCGCCCTCCACGAACTGGGCGCCACCCGACTCGCCACTGCAACCCGACAATGCCAGCGACGCCACCAGGCCCAGAGCGCCCAGCAACGCCCCAGCCCGCGCGAACCTGCCCATCCCCACCCCTGTCTCACGCACCTGGCGCACATCGTGCCGTACCCCCGGTATCCCGCATCAGCCCGTCCCACGCCTTGTGCACCCTTCTCGCCAAATGTCCGTGAACCTCAGCCGAAGGGACGACCCGGGGATCGGATTGGAACCCGGCTCACGGGCCGTGCTAGGGTTCTCCCCGTTGCCAACGAGCGCCGCTAGCTCAACTGGCAGAGCAGCGGACTCTTAATCCGCGGGTTCGGGGTTCGAGTCCCTGGCGGCGCACCAACGAGCAGGGCCCTGACCTGGTAGAACTCTGCCGGTCGGGGCCTTTTTCGCGTACGCCGACGGTGGCTGGTCGCTCGGTGGGTGCTCGGGAGCGGTTGGACCGGTTTGGCAGCGGTCGGAGACGGTGCGACGCTGATCGATGCCCAGGTGAGGTCACTGTCCGGATGTCCCACCGCCGTACGCGCCCCGGGTTGCTGTGTCGAACGCCATCCTCCAGGGAAAGGCTCGCTGCCGCTCATTGCCGCTGCCTGGCGAATGCGGCTCCCAGCCGTCCTCGGGACCGAGCAGGATCCGTACCCCTTCATCGCGGAGGCTTGCCACGGCGCGGCGGAAGGGCGAACGGGCGGCGAGAGCGGCGTTGACGAACGGGACGATGACGGTCGGCACCTGCCGCCCGATCAGTTCGGCGACCGAGGTCATGGCGTAGTTGTCGGCGAGGCCGAGGGCGATTTTGTTGATCGAATTGTAGGTCGCGGGTGCGATGACCAGGGCATCGGCGGCGGCAAGCGAGCGGCGGATGCCGGGGGATGCCCGGTAGTTGGATCTCACCGGAGCGCCGGTCAGCTCCTCGATAGCCGGCACGTCGATGAAGTCAATAGCGCTGGGCGTGGCGGTGACTGCCGCCGTCCAGGACTGTTTCTGTGCGGCGCTGACGAGCTGAGCTACGTCGGCGGCGGGCCCGGCGCCGCAGACAACAATCTGGAGATGATCGCTGGTCACAGCCGGATCCCGGCTCCCTGGGCGAAGTCCACGACGGCAGTGCGGATGGAGCCCTTCCCAAGAAGAGCGAGATCGCCAGCGATTCGCTGGACGGCTGGTCGGCAGCGGATCTCCTCGGGTGCTACCTCGTGCGCCGTGCGCAGCGCGGTCAGCCCCTGCTCGTAGCGCCCCCACTGGGTGTAGGCGCGGGCGACATCCACATACAGCGAGGCCTTTCGCTCGGCGAGCGTGACCTTGTCCAGCGGTACCGTGCGGGCGATGCCGATGGCCGTTCCGGCATCGCCGAGGGTCAGGGCGATGTTGACCCGGTGCAGCAGGACGTTGGTGGCACCGAAGCCGGTCCACCGGTCGTTGCCGTCGTAGCCGAGTCGGGCGGCGACGCGGCTTGCCTCATCGAGCATCGCTTGTGCAGTATCCCGGTTCTCGCTGCGAGCGGCGGCGACGGCACCTCGGAGGACGAGTGCTCCGTAGACGGCCGCTGCTTCGGTTGACTCGAGGCGCGTGGCCCGGTCGAGTATGCCGGCCGCGTTGCCGGCGAGGGTCACCGCTTGATGGTCGTGGCCGTTACTCATCAGGGCGTGGGTCATGATCCGAGCGCTCGCGGCGACTGCCACCGGGTCCTCACTCGCTGCGGCGGCTCGGGTGCTGCGCTCGGCCGCGACCAGGGCCATCCCCCGGTCGCCGACCTTGAGTAAGACGCTGCCGACGACGTGGTACAGGTCTGCAGCGAGGACCTCGATCTGCGCTCGCTGCTCGCTCGTGGCGCCGGTCCTAGCCGACCTGAGGGCCGGCAGCAGTGTTACGAGTTGGTCGAGAACGCGTTCGTACCGGCAGGCTTGGTAGTCGATCTTTGCAGCGGACACGGCCCGAGAGAACTGCTGAGCGGATGGCGCCGTCGCGTTCGAAGGGCGTGGCGAGATTAGCGCGTCGAGTAGTGGCGCGACGTTGGGCAGAGCGGTCACGCCGATGGCCGCCCCGCGCAGAAGATTTCGTCGTCGCACGTCACCGTCCGAGCCCGAGCCGCCGTCTCCGTCATCGCCAGTATCCGCATGCGCGTCGGCATCCGGCAGCGTGGCGCCCACGGTTGCACCGCTGGTTCCCGTCGCCCGTAGGGCCTCGAAGCGTTCCCGTACGTCCGGTGTGGCTCGGGCCAGCACGGTGTCCAGTGCGGCCTGCATGTCGGCGCGCGGGAGGACCTTGTCGCCCCGGCTGCTCCACTTGGCCACCGTCCGCCGGGCCGCGCCCAGGTGCTCGGCGAAGGCGGTGACGCTCATCCGCAACGCCTTGCGCAGCGCGTTCGCCTCTCGGCCCGTCCAGGTCGTCACCGCAGCCATCGCACGTCCTTCCGTAACGGACAGTCACCGGCCTGGCGATCGTACCGGCACGTGGGGTGACGGCAGGTGCACCACAGGTGCACCAGTGAGACATTCCGTCCTTCGACGGCACAAGCCAGCCTGGATGTGCCGGTGCGCCGCTTCCCGAAGACCCACCGGCTGGACAGCGGCAATTCACGTCAAGGAGTTCCAGATGGACGTGCCAATCGGCAACAGGTCGGAACGCGACCCAACGCATCGGCAAGTGCTGTCGCCGGGCACTCCGCCGACCGCTCGGGTGACTCCCCGTTCGCGTACCGCCAGTAGGGCTGCGTGGGCGGGTGGCCGGCGGTCCACGCCCAGCCGCAGGCCTACGCGCTGGGCTTGCCGGTGCGCCGGCAAGCCCACCGTGCACAGGTGACGCTCCGAGCGGGGTCCGTCCCAGCCTCGGTAACCTGCACGGCGTCACCCTCAGCGAAGACCAACTGCCCGATTTCCCCGTCTGACCGTCGAGGAACTCAACCTCACCATCCGAGGGCAGTGACTTCTCGTAGGACACAGCAGAGGCGTCATGCCTTGCCCCTGAGTATCGGCAGGGGCTCGGTTCCTCTGCCTGGGAGCCATTTTCCTTGCCTCGCTGCCAGCCGGCTGGCAGCAGCCAGACCAGGAGACAGAATTCATCGTGGCCTATCGACCGGGGCCGAACAATCTGCTCCGCGCAGCGCGGCTGGCGCGGCGGTCCCCATCAGGCTCAGGACGGCCGATGTCGCGCCAGGAGCTGGCGGATGCGGTCAACGAGTACCTCTACAAGCACGCGGGGCGCCGCGTCGTCGTTGACGCACGCTACGTCGGCAAACTTGAACGCGGCGAGCATCGGTGGCCTTTCGAGCCTTGCCGCACCGCGTTGCGGGAAGTTCTCGGTAAGACCACCAACGCCGAACTTGGCTTCTTCATCATTCACGGACACGCCAAAGACCCCGAGGCGGACGTTGCCCCACCGGAAACGCCTGCCCTTGTATTCGAGGACGAGGTTGGTGCGGTAGGCGCAGCGAAGACGGTCGGGGATGAGGGTGGTGGGCTGGTTGTTCCTGGCGGTGCGGCGACGGTGTGGGTGAGCCTGACAGTCGATCCGGCGCAGATCAGCGTGGTGCGTGACGAGGGCCCGGCCGGATATGTCGCTGTCCTGGTGGGGCCGGTCGAGGTGCTTATCGAGCCGTCCGACGCCGCGACCATCCTCGCGGCCGCGCTGTTCCGTTCGAGCACGACGGTCGCCGAGCCCCAGGTGCGCTGACCGCATGACGGGCGACGGCATCGATGACGGCGTATAACTTGCCAAGGCCGCCTGCAATCCCCGCAGCTTCGTAGCCAAAACTGAAGGCGGTAAGCATGCCCGCACGGCCAGCCGACTGTGTCCCAGAAGCAACGCTCATTTCTGTCGGTAACCAGACTGAAGTCCCCGCTTGGTTATCCATGGTCGTCTGGATGGTCGACCTGCCGACCTGAGTTCTCGATGCCTGGTCGGGAGACACAGCGCTAGTTTCGTCGGGCCGTGGTGACGCCTGGGGGAAAACAATGGGATACCGCTTTAACGCACCACCGAACTGGCCGACGCCGCCGGCTGGATGGGTGCCGCCTGCCGGCTGGACAGCAGATCCCGCCTGGGGCCCTCCCCCGGTTGGGTGGCAGTTATGGATTCCGGATTCGCCGGCTCCGGCGGGGCCCGCCCCGCAGACTGCCGCTGCTCCCGTCGTCGTCTCGCAGCAGCGCAACGCAAGTCCGGACATTCCTCTGTTCGGTGCCCGGGGCAAGGCACGTGAACTGGCTGCGGAGAATGCGCAGCTTCGCAGCGAACTGGATCAGGTACGCGGTGAGCTGACCGGTCTGCGGGCGGAGATGTCACGGCTCGGCGTGCTGTCCGCAATGGAATTAGAGCAGCACCGGGCCCGACTCGGTCGTGAGATCGCTGACCTGACAGCGAAGAGCGAAGCCCAGAAGGCCGAACTCGATCAACGCCTGCGCGGACTTCGGCAGCAGGTCGTGGTCACCGAGGAGACCGCGCTGCTGCAGGAAGCCGGTGTTTATCGGTATCGGCATCCCCTGTCGGATGCGGTTGCCTACCAGAGCCAGCTAAGCCGACTTCAGGACCAGATCAAGGCCATGACCAGGAAGGATGGGGGAGCGGTCAAGGCTGCCACCGGCTGGACGGTCAATGGCTCGGTTGCCGAGGGCCGGGCTATGGTTCGGGACTTCTCCAAGCTCATGCTTCGCGCCTACAACGCGGAGGCGGACAACCTGGTACGGGGGTTGAAGCCGTACAAGCTTGACTCGGCCGTCGACCGGCTGGGGAAGGTGGCGGCGACTATCGCCAAGCTCGGCAAGACGATGGACATTCGGATCGCCGACGGATACCACCGGTTGCGGGTCAAGGAGTTGGAACTCACCGCCGACTACCAGGAGAAGGTGGCTGAGGAGAAGGAGCGGGAACGGGAAGAGAAGGCTCGGCTGCGCGAAGAGCGACGTGCTCAGCAGGAGATCGAACGCGAACGCGCCCGGCTCGACAAGGAACGCCAGCACTATGCCAACGCCATGGCCGCCTTGCATGCCAAGGGCGATGCCGATGGCGCGGCCCAGATGCAGGACCGGTTGGCCCAGATCGACACCGCGATCCAGGACGTCGACCGACGGGCCGCCAACGTCCGGGCCGGCTACGTGTACGTGATCTCCAACCTTGGTGCGTTCGGCGAGAAGATGGTCAAGATCGGCATGACCCGCCGCTTGGACCCGCTGGACCGGGTACGCGAACTCAGTGACGCCTCGGTGCCCTTCAACTTCGACGTCCACGCCCTGTTCTTCTCCGAAGACGCTGTCGGCATCGAGGCGCAGATGCACGCACGGCTGGCCGACCGGCGTGTCAACCTGGTCAATCACCGTCGCGAGTTCTTCTACGCCACTCCGGAGGAGGCCAAGGAACACCTGCTGGCGTTGACCGGCAGCCTGCTGCAGTACGAGGAGGTCCCGGAGGCGCTGGAGTACCGGCAGAGCCTCACCCAGGCGCAGGAGCAATCAGTCGCGACCACATGACGTAGCGAGGAATTGGTCGGCATGGGCTCGTGATCCGGGGCGTCCAACGGATCACTCGTCCAGTTTCCCGATCCGACGGCTGCCATGAGCATTTTTCGCTGGAAGGCCAGCCGCTCCCATGATCAAGCTGCATTGCCGAAATAGGAAGGTACACATGTCGTCGGTCGGACTGTTCGCCTACGGGTCAGCGGGCGGAAGGGAAGGTGTCGACCTGGGTGAGGTCCCGTTCGTGGTGGTGGACGTGGAGACGACCGGGCGGTCACCGACGTCCGACCGGATCGTGGAGATTGCCTTGGTCCGCGTCGAAAGCGGTCGGGTGATCGATGAGTGGGCCACCCTCGTCGACCCCGGCCGCGATCCAGGTCCAACCTTCGTACACCACATCACTACGGACATGTTGTCCGGAGCGCCGACGTTCGCTGACGTGGCTGGGAAAATCCTCAGCAGGCTCGACGGCGCCGTAGCCGTGGCGCATAACGCACGCTTCGAGGAGGGGTTCATCGCGCAGGAATTCGCACGGCTCGGCATCAGCACCGCGCCCCTGCCAGCGGTGTGCACTCTGCGGCTGGCCCGACAGATCCTGGCCGCGCCAAACTTCCAGCTCGTCTCCTGCTGCAACGTGTACGGCATCGACATCAGCGCCCACAGAACCCGGGGCGGTTCATTCCGTACCCACCTGGCTCTGTTGCAGCAGGGTGACAAGGCCGTGGCCGTCTTCGATTCGGGCGTCTGGTCGTAGCTGGGGGTGGGTGGGTTCGCGGTCGGTGCGAGGTGAGCGCATGAGGATCGCGCCCCCGACGCCCGCCTGACGGGCGCAGGCGATGTCCCGATGCACGGTGTCACCGACGAACCAGCATTCTCCAATCGGTACGCCGATGGCGTCGGAGGCCAGCCAGGCCAGCCGGGGGTTGGGTTTGCGGAGTCCGGCTTCGTCGCTGTAGAACTCGGCCGCGAACAGGTCGGACAGTCCGGCGGCGGCGAGGAAGTCCCGATGCGCGGCCCCGCAGAGCGCGTTGCTGACCACCGCCATGGGCAAGCCCGCATCCGCTGCGGCCCGCAACGCCTCCGGAATCCCGGGGCGGATTTGCCATTCCGGCCGCCAGGCCCAGGCGTACGCCAGCGGTGTCGCCGCTTCCTCGACCGCCGTGCGGGCCTGCTCGGGCCAGGCATGGGTCACGAAGTCTGCCCACACCTGGGCGTGTGGCAGCTCGATCGGGTCGCCGGATCGGCCGATGTCGTCGCGCCACCGGCTGTATGCCTTGCTGCCCTCGGTCAGGTCCGCGGTGATCTGTCCGACCGGTACCGCGTCGCCGACCAGGTCGGACAACCGCCGGACCAGCTCCGGTGGAGCCGGTGGCTGTCGCGGAGCGTCGGCCAGAACGCCACCGAAGTCCAACAGAAGCGCACGAGGCGATCGCAGCATGCCCCCATCCTTGCGCACATCAAGACTGGTAGCAGGAGGGCAGAGCTGCGTGATCGCGCAATTTGATCAGCGCAGGGCCGGGATGTTGTCGAGCTGATCGGGTCGAAGGTTCTCCCTGATGAGGCCGGTCGGTCGCTCCCGGTCAGGTACGCACGCGACGACCTCTTCGGGAGTGATCGCGTAATCGACGCTGAAGTCGTGATCGGCGTGGGGTAGCTCCTCGTCAAGGAGTTGGCTCTGGTGGACGGTGGTGGCGATGGCGGTGTCCACGGTCACGAGCCCGGCCTCGGCCAGGAGCGCGATCTCCAGGTCGGAGTAGCCGGCTCCCTTGCCGAGCCGTACGCCATTGCGCCGGCTGATCGCGACGCTGCCGCACACGATCACGTCCACCGGCCGCATGTCGTCGGGGCTGACTGTGGGGGCGACCTCGGGCGCGCCTGTGCTCGTGGCGGCAGTTTCGAACGGAACTTCCAAGACAGCCGGGTCTAGTAGGTAGAAGGGCTTCGGTGTGGCGAGTCGCGGGACCGCCATGTAGAGCAGCTTGCCTTCTTGGAGGGCGCGTACCCGGACGGGTAGCTGGGCTCGGTCGGGATTGCACTTGATGACCCGTGCCCGCTTCCAGACCTCCAGTTCTGCGAGCCGGACCGCTGCGCCCTCCTTACCAGCGAAGTCGGGTATGTGGCCGTGAACCCCCGGCGGTGCCGCGCCCTCGCGTTCGAGGAGGTCCCAGACGCGTCGCCGAACGGACTGCTTGGCGTCGTCGGTGCTTGTCACGCTGTTGCTCCTATGGAGTCATGAGGGTGAGGAGTCGGTCGTTGACATCCCGAACTGCGGGTAGGTCGCTCCACGAACGCAGCTCGCGGGCTGCGGCGAAGGCGAGGTTGAGGCCACCTCCGGCGCGGGTCCGCTCGATGACACTGATGGCTTGATGCAGGTAGGAGACGGCGGTATCAAGGTCGCGGTGACGGATGTTGGCGAGGGTGAGATTGCCGAGGACGACAGCCGTCGACTTACGCCGTGCGGCGACAAGTTGGTGGGCCTTCTCCAACGCCTCGATCGCATCGGCTGACCTGTTCAACGACAGCCAGCAAGAGCCCGCGAGTCGGGCGTGATGGCTGGGACAGTAGAGAGCGAAGGCAGGATCCTGCGGGCCCACCAAGGCGAAGTGATCTTCAGCGGCGCCAAGGGCCCCAGAGCATTCTTGAAGCTGGCCAAGCATCGCGTGTGCCTCGGCGCGGTGTAGTTGAGCGAGGCCGGCAAGCACAGGGCTGTCGCGGTAGCTCACCTCAGCGGCACGCGAGGTCAAGGCGATGGCAGCGGTTGGTCGGCTGGTGCCGTAGAGCGCAAGGTAGCTCTTGCGGAGTATCGCGTTGGCCTGGGCGACAGGATCGCGGGCTTCCTTCGCGGCGTTGATCGCCTGGTCGAAGTATGCGGCGCTGGCGGCGTGGTCGTGTCGCTGCGTGGCGTCCCATACCAGTTGGCCCATCAGCGTCGCCGATTCGGCGATCGCTGCAGCCAGTTCGCGCTGAACTGAGCCGGCGTCGGCGTATTGGCGGAGGAAGACCGCCTGACCGTGCAACTGCGCCGCTTCGGCAAGGAGATGGGTCGAAGGTGTCTGGTCGTAGCGCTCGTCAAGATGCCGCACGCGCTCCCGCAGGTACGCCACCGTGATCAGATCGACGCGACCGGGCTGCCGCAGCGCGTGGTCGAGACGCCCGCCGGGCGTGGCGGGCGGCTGACGGGTGTCGGCAAATAGATCGGCCAGTTCCTCGACGGACACTTTGAGCGCCGTGGCCAGGTGCGGGCGGTGCAAGGGCTGAGGGTCGGTCTCTGCCCGTTCCCACCGAACAATGGTGGAACGGTCCACGCCGAGGACTTCGGCGAGGCGTTCCTGGCTGAGACCGACCGCCTTGCGTCGCTGCGCCAGTCGATACCGACGTGAGCCCAACGCGCGCCGCCCGTTTCCGCCACTGTGCACCACGGATCCATTCATCCAGCTCACGGCATTCATAGCAATAGGGATGCATCGGTTCTGCGCCATTGCCGCACTGGAACCGGCCGGTGAACGGCGGTTGGGTGGAAGGGCGGGCGATCAAGCCCGACCTACTGATCCCGGGGGTGCGAGGTGAGCTGTCCGAAGCGAAGTAAACCTGGGGACCTAGCCGCGAGGGCAGATCTTCAGGATCGGCTGCTACCACCACTCCCTTCCGCGCACAAGCGGACGACTCCTCGCCTGCGTACCGCCATCAGGGCTGCGCGGGTGGGTGATCGGCGGTATACCCCAAGCCGCCGTGCGGCGGCGGTGGGCTCGCCCTTCCCCCGGCGAGCCCACCGCCGACCGCCTCGAAGGGGCGTGCCGGCATGACGCTGTACGTCTCGCTCAACGCGATTGTCGGCCACTCCCGGCGGCCCGAGCCCGGGTGCACGTCTTTGCAGTGGCAGACGCGGCCTGCGGATCCGCCGTTGCTGACCCACGTGTGGCGTCGGCTGTTCGAGCAACAGGCCAGAGAGAACGATCGGCGGTGACCGACCGATCTCGGCGCCTGTCGACGCACCGGAACATTTCAGTTGGGGTCGGGCATGTGCCGATGCGTCCGCTGTGGCTTTGCCGCCGGTGTGGGCAGCCGTGGCCGTGCAGGGCGGCAAAACTCGCTCTCGTGGCCGAGTACCGGGACATGTCGGTGAGTCTGTTCCTCTATCTGGCTAGCTGTCTGCACGATGCCATCGATGACCTGCACCGGCTCAACCCGAGCGTGACAGGCAACGCGGCGGACATGTTCGACCGGTTCCTCGGCTGGCCCGCCCGCCATACCCCTAGCTATCGAGCCTCTAACGCAGAGCAGGTGAGGAGACATGCGAATGACCCGCCGTGGGCGACGTGACGATTCCTGTTACGGACCTCGATACGGAGGACCGCGACCACGTCACCGAATTATCCGACGAGGAGGGAGTATGTCGGGCTGCGCCCTCCGCTCGTGCCTGGGCTGCGGTGGACGGGGTGGGTGGGACTCGCGTCGTCGATGCGATGTTCATGCCGGGCAGGCCCACCCCCGGTAGATGGTTCTTCAGAAAAGCCTCTCCCGGCATGAACCCGGGCCGGCGCCCAGCCGATGTAGTAGTCGATCTCGTCTGCACTCAAGACGCTGTGGAAGCGAGGAACACGATGCTGGGTACGCACTCCGGCCGGTATTCGGGCGGTTACGGTGGGCACTGCGAAGGTGGCCTTACGTGAGCGGCAACGGAGAGAACGGCACGTCGTCGGGGAGCAGCCCGTACAACTCGGACCTGGCTTTTGGTGGGTCGTCGTCGGACAGTTCGCTCGATGACAGCGCTTGGCACGGGCGGACCGGGCGGATGAACTTCCGGGCCGAATACCGGGGCCGCACGATGGAGCGTCTCGCCCGTGATCTCGCCAGGCTGCCCGACGACTTCCAGCGCCTCCGCGAGCGGGCCGGTAGGGTCAATGTCGTTTTCGGTCAGGCGCACGGCGGCGGTGTCGGCTCCTGGAGCGAGGGATCACGGGGGCGCAGCACGATCATCCTCGACCCAGGTCATGCCGATGTGCGGGATGAAGGCGCCAGCCGCCTGCTGGGGACCGCCATCTTCGAAATCATGAACGCCGTGCAGGCTGAGCGCCGTGCGGAACTCGACAGTAGTACCCGACGGAGCCGTTTTGCGGAATCTGCCGCGAGACGGGGTTTGGCTCCGGCGGAGCACTATGGTCGCGAAGTGGAGCGGATCGAGTTCGACAACGCCATCGCGCACCGCCGGCTCATCGCCGATCTACCGGGCGACCGTACCGGCACGCACATTGATCTGTTCCGGAACACGGTCCCGCTGCTTGACGCCGACCAGGGGCCGGGCACGCCGGCTTATCGGGCTGCATTCAACGAGTACTACCAGGGCCAGCGGGAATCCGGTCATACCCAAGATTACGAGAACTACTATCACGTCATCGGGCCACCGCAGCCCCCGATAACGCTCGACAGCCTTCCCGAACACATGGTGGCGCGGACTCCCACCTGGAATCCTGGCGCGGCCTCAATATCAACGCAGAATCCCCGCGAACGCAGCCGCCACCATCAGTCGGGCGAAAGTTCTCACGGGTCAACCCGACGTAATCGGAGCAACCGCTCCCCGAGCCCGAGAAGATGAGCCATCCGCGCGGCTCGGCCGAGACAGTCGAGCGGGCGTGCCGATAGCCGTTGATCGCCACCGTTGCGGCGGAATGGCGGGATCTGGGATGGCGCGAGGCAGCCATTTCGCCGTAACGGTGCCTGCAACGTGAATAGGCAAGGAGCGCCAACTCCCTGCCACTCTTAACGTATATCGCACCCGGGGGCTTGTGGCAAGCCCCGGGTCGTGCCGCAGAATCGTCGGCCGGACTCGGCACCGACGACGAAGTGGGGGGCATGACGTGCGGGTGTTGTCGACGTACGGAGCACACGGTGGCCTCGGCCCGGTGGTGGAATTGACCACGGCTGCATCGGGGGTGGCGAGGTGAGCGAGCGGTACGTGGTGGGGCTGCACGACATCGACGAGTTGCGGGTCGGGGTCGTGGGCGGCAAGGGTGCGCACCTGGGGGCGCTGTCGCGGATCGACGGCATCCGGGTGCCGGCCGGTTTCTGCGTGACGACGGACGCTTTCCGACGGATCATGGCGGAAGCGTCGATCGGCGACCGGCTCGATCAGCTGTCGCGGCTGAATCCAGACGACCGGGCGGCGATCCGGACGCTCAGCGCGGAGATCCGTCAAGCCATCGAAGGAATCGCCATTCCTGGCGACCTCGCGGCGGCGATCACCCGCGCTGTCGCGTACCCCGATAGCCGCGCCGAGCAGGCCGATAGCTGTGCGGTCGGCTGGTTCGGCGGGCAGACGGCGTACGCCGTGCGATCCAGCGCCACGGCGGAGGACTCGCCGACGGCCTCTTTCGCGGGCCAGCACGACACGTACCTGAACGTCGTCGGTGCGTCGGCGGTCCTGCGGGATGTCAGCCGGTGCTGGGCGTCGTTGTTCAGCGAGCGGGCCGTCACCTACCGCCTGCGCAACGGCATCGACCACCGTGGCGTCCAGATGGCCGTGGTGGTGCAGGAGATGGTCTTTTCGGAGGCGGCCGGCATCCTGTTCACGGCCGACCCGGTCACCGGCAACCGGAAGGTCGCCTCCGTGGAGGCCAGCTTCGGTCTCGGGGAGGCCCTGGTCTCCGGTCTGGTGAACGCGGACGTGTTCAAGGTGCGCGACGGCGCGGTGATCGCCAGGGCGGTCGCCACCAAGCGGCAGGCCGTCCACGCCCTGCCGACCGGCGGGACGCGGGTACGGGCGATCGAGCCGGCGCGGCAGGAGCAGCCGGCGTTGACCGACGTGCAGGTGGTGCGGCTCGCGCAGTTGGGCCGGCGGATCGACGCGCAGTTCGGCTGTCCGCAGGACATCGAATGGTGCCTGGTGGACGGTGCCTTCCAGATCGTGCAGAGCCGGCCGATCACCACGCTGTTCCCCGTCCCGGCGGTCGGCGACCAGGAGAATCACGTCTACGTCTCGGTCGGTCACCAGCAGATGATGACCGACCCCATGAAGCCGTTGGGGCTGTCGATCTGGCGGCTGACGGCCCTGGCGCCGATGCACGATGCCGGCGGGCGGCTGTTCGTCGACGCGACCCGGCACCTGGCCTTGCCGGCGACCCGCGCCGGCCTGCTGGCGGTGATGGGGAGATCCGACCCGCTGACCAGGGACGCGCTGCAAAGCGTCCTCGACCGAGGCGATTTCGTCCCGTCGTTGCCGAACGCGGATCCCGGCCGGCCGCCAGCCGGCCTCGTGCCTGCCCGGATCGAGACCGATCCGGCCATCGTCACGGAGCTGATCGAGCGTAGCCAGACCTCCATCGCCGCGTTGCGGCGCGACATCCGCACCAGGACCGGCCCGGCGCTGTTCGACTTCCTGCTGGAGGCATTTCAGGAGCACAAGCGGGTCCTCAGTGATCCGCTCAGCGGGCAGGCGATCATGGCGGGGATGGAGGCCACCTGGTGGCTCAACGATAAGCTGTCCGAGTGGCTGGGCGAGCCGAACGCCGCCGACGCGCTCACCCTGTCCGCCCCCGGCAACGTCACGTCGGAGATGGGGCTGGCACTGCTTGACGTCGCGGACGTGATTCGCCCGCATCCGCAGGTGGTGGCGTTCCTCGGAGACGTGCAGGACGACGACTTCCTGGACGAGTTGCCGAAGGTCGCGGGCGGGACCGAGGCGCGCGAGGCCATCGAGGCTTATCTCGACCGGTACGGCATGCGCTGTGTCGGCGAAATCGACATCACCAGGCCGCGTTGGCGCGAGCGCCCGACCACCCTCCTGCCCGTGATCCTCGACCATGTCCGGAACTTCGAGCCGGGCGCTGCCAAGCGCCGCTTCGAGCACGGTCGGCAGGTGGCGCAGGAGAAGACGCAGGAGGTGCTCGACCGCCTGCGGGCCAGGCCGGACGGGGAGGGCAAGGCCAGCGAGGCCGAGCGGATGATCGAGCGGGTCCGGACCTTCATCGGCTACCGGGAGTACCCGAAGTACGACATTGTCAGCCGCTACTTCGTCTACAAGCAGGCTTTGCTGGAAGAGGCCGGGCGTCTCGTGCGGGCCCAGGTGCTCGCCGAGAGGGAGGACGCCTTCTTCCTCACGTTCGAGGAGTTCCACGAGGTGGTGCGCACGAACCAGGTCGACGACCGGCTGATCCGTCAGCGCCGGGAGGCGTTCCGGTCGTATCAGGCGCTCACCCCGCCCCGGGTGCTCACCTCCGACGGTGAGGCGATCACCGGGGCGTACCGGCGCGACGGCGTACCGGCGGGTGCCCTGGTCGGCCTGCCGGTCTCCGCCGGAACCGTCGAAGGGCGGGCCCGCGTCATCCTGGACCTGGCCCAGGCCGATCTCGAACCGGGCGACATCCTCGTCACGGCCCACACGGATCCCAGTTGGACGCCGCTCTTCGTCGCCGTCGCCGGTCTGGTGACGGAGGTCGGCGGGTTGATGACACACGGGGCCGTGATCGCCCGGGAGTACGGCCTGCCGGCTGTCGTCGGCGTACTGGATGCCACCCGGCTGATTGCCGACGGGCAGCGGATCCGGGTGCACGCAACCGACGGGTACGTCGAGCTGCTGCCCTGACGGGCGGCCGGTGTGCGCGACCGGATGCTCGCCGCCGGGCGGATCGTCACCCGTGGAGGCCAGGGGTGGGGACCTTCCCGCCACCATTGTTCAACTTATTCATGACGGGCGTCAGAATTTCTTGACTTCCGGTGCTGGGTGGCTGACCATGGCCAACACAGCGGCGTGCCCCCCCACGCAGCGGTAGTTCACCTGCAGGTCCGAGGCAACCGCCGGTTTTTGACGCACCCACCACCCCCGCCCAGGAAGGGCCTCGTCAATGAAGAAGGTCATCGCTCTCGGGCTGATCGCTGCTACCGCGATCGCCCTCACCGGATGTACTGATTCCGATGCGTCCTCCCCGTCCGACCAGGCTGACGGCGACCTGCGCCAGGTCCGCGTCGCGGCGCTGCCCATCACCGAGACCGCCGCGCTGTGGGGCGGGATCAAGGCGGGCATCTTCGCCGAGCGCGGGCTCAGTGTCGAGGTGCTGCCCGCCCAGGGTGGCGCGCAGGCCATTCCGGCGCTGCTCAACGGCGACATCGACTTCGCGATCGGCCAGCCGTTCGGGCCGTTCAGGGCCGACCTTCAGGACCTCGGCGTCGTCATGATCGGCAACTACGCCTCCTCGTACGCGACGGGCGACGACATCAACGCCGTGGTGGCCTCGGCGAAGTCCGGCATCACCCGGCCCTCCGAGCTGGCGGGTCGCCGGGTCGCGGTGAACAGCCTGGGCGCGGCCGGCGACGTGACGATCATGGCGGCGGTCGAGAAGGACGGTGGCGACCCGTCCACCATCAAGTTCGTCGAGGTGGCCTTCCCGGATGCCCCGGCCCAGTTGGAGGCCGGCAACATCGATGCCGCCTGGGTGCCGGAGCCGTTCGTGACGCAGCTGCGGGGCCGGGGCGACACCTTCATCGTGGCGCCCTACCAGGCGGTCGTGCCCGGTCTGGCCACGCTGACCACGATCACCACCAAGGAGCGTACGGACTCCGACGCCAAGCTCGTCGCGGACTTCTCGGCGGCGATGAAGGAGGCGCTCCAGTGGGCCCAGGACCCCGCCAACGAGGCGGCTGTCCGGCAGGCCATCAAGGACAACCTGCAACTGCCGGAGCCGGTGGCGGACTCGGTGAAGCTCCCGGCGTTCGGCTGGGACATCGATCGGGCGAGCCTGCAGACGCTCGCGGAACTCGCGCAGAAGTACCGCGTGCTCGACCAGCAGCCGAACTTCGACCGCCTCATCCAGCAGCAGTAGCTGGCGCCCTCACGCCCTCCCCGGTGCCCGAAACCGGGGAGGGCGTCGCCGCCGCTCGATCACGGGAGTGACATGCGTGTCCTATCCACCCGACGCCTGCGCGCGTTACGCAAGGCGCTGCTGGGCGTCGTCGGTCTGGCCGGATTCCTCGTCGTCTGGCAGTTGATCCCGACCCTGGGCCTGATCAACTCGCAGTACCTGCCGTACGTGACGGACGTGGCCGCCCGGCTGTTCGAGGAGTCCCTCGACCTGGCGTTCTGGCGGCGGCTGGGATCCACCATGACGTCCTGGGCGATCGGGTTGGCGGTGGCCACGTTCGCCGCCGTCGTGCTGGGCACGATCGTCGGCCTGGTGCCGTTCCTGCGGCGGGCGACCCACACGATGGTCGAGTTCCTGCGGCCGATCCCGTCGGTCGCCCTGATTCCGCTCGCCGTGCTGATGTTCGGCATCCAGATGCAGGCCGCCCTGGTCATCATCATCTACGCGTCGTTCTGGCAGGTGTTCGTGCAGGTGATCTACGGCGTCGCCGACGTGGACGCGGTCGCTCGCGACACCGCCCGCAGCTTCGGGCTGACCCGCCGCGAGCAGCTGACCCACCTGGTGCTGCCGACGGCCCTGCCGTACCTGATGACGGGTCTGCGGCTCGCCGCGGCGGTCGCGCTCATCCTCGCCATCACCGCGGAGATGGTGATCGGCAACCCGGGCCTCGGCCGCATGATCGAGCTGTCCCGGTCCGCCGGCGACTCCGTCGGCCTGTACGCCTTCGTGGTGGTCACCGGCCTGCTCGGGCTCGCGGTCAACCTCGTCTTCCGGTTCGTCGAGCGGCGCACGCTGTCCTGGCACCAGTCGGTACGAGGGGAGGAGGCCCGGTGACCACGCACCCCGAACGGATCGCCGTCACCCGGCGCAAGCCCGGCGTCGGGTCCCGCATCGCGGCGAGCTTCGGCTACGCGCTGGGGCTGCCGATGCTGCTCCTGGTGATCTGGGGCCTGGTGGCGACGAGGTCGACGAGTCGGTTCTTCCCCGATCCGCTGACCATCTTCGAAGCCTTCGTGGACACCTGGGTCGGTCCCGCGTTCGTCGAGGACGTGCTGCCGAGCCTGTACCGCCTCGGCCTCGGCATCACCGCGTCGATCGTGATCGGCATCGCCGCCGGTACGGTGATCGGCCTGCTCCAGTGGCTGCGCGAACTCCTCGAACCGCTGCTGGAGTTCTTCCGGGCCATCCCACCGCCGGTGCTGATCCCGGTGGTGATGCTGCTGCTCGGCATCACCGACACCATGAAGGTGGTCGTCATCGTCTCCGGCGCGATCTGGCCGATCCTGCTCAACACCATCGAGGGCGTACGGGCGACCGACAGCGTGATGAAGGAAACCGCCGACTCGTTCCAGATCACCTGGTGGGAGCGGCTCTGGTTCCTGGTGCTGCCGGCGGCGAGCCCGCGCATCATGGCCGGGGTCCGGCAGGGCCTGTCGGTCGCGCTCATCCTGATGGTGATCTCGGAGATGTTCGCCTCGTCCGCCGGGCTCGGCTACCGGATCGCCTACTTCCAGCGCAACTACCTCATCGCCGAGATGTGGAGCGGAATCCTCCTGCTCGGTCTCGTCGGCGTCTTCCTCGCCGTCGTTTTCGGACTCGTCGAACGGCGCGTGCTGCGCTGGTACCACGGAATCAGGGAGGTCAACCGTGTCTGACCGGAGCACCCTGCTGCGGGTGGAACACCTGCGGAAGGTCTACGAATCGCAGACCGGCGACGTCGAGGCGATCGGGGACATCAGCTTCACGATGAACGCCGGCGAACTGGTCTGCATCGTCGGGCCGTCCGGCTGTGGCAAGACCACCCTGCTGAAGTGCCTGGCCGGCCTGCTGCGCCCGACCAGCGGTCTGGTGGAGATGGACGGCGCACCGGTGACCGGGCCGAGCCCGGCGATGGCCGTGGTGTTCCAGGAGTACGGCCGCAGCCTCTACCCGTGGCTGACGGTGCGGGGCAACGTCGAGCTGCCGTTGCGGCACAAGAAGCTCTCCCGCGCCGAGCGGGACAAACTGGTCACCGACGCCCTCACCGCGGTGGGTCTCGATCACGCCGCCCGTAGCCATCCGTGGCAGCTCTCCGGTGGCATGCAGCAGCGGGTGGCGATCGCGCGGGCCGTCGCGTACCAGCCCGAGGTGCTGATCATGGACGAGCCGTTCGCGGCGGTCGACGCGCAGACCCGGGCGGACCTGGAGGACCTCGTCCGCGAGCTGCACAGCAGCCGCAACATCTCGATCCTCTTCGTCACGCACGACATTGACGAGTCGGTTTATCTGGGAGAACGGGTTCTAGTATTGTCCAAGTCGCCGACCTGGGTACAAGAGGACCTCGCGATCGATCTGCCGCCGGAGCGCGATCAGATCACGACCCGCGCCCTGCCCCGGTTCACGCAACTGCGGACCCACGTCTACGACCAGATCCAGCGGGCCAAGCGTGGGCAGGCTGTCGCCCCGCAAGCGGCGCGGTGATCGCTGCTGCCACGACGACGGATTCGCCGAAAGGGAGGGCTGTGCGTAGTCGTCAGCCGAAGCAACTGCTGCTTGCCTTCTTCGGCGAGCACGTTGTCGATGGCGCCACCGGGCCGATCCGGGCGAGCGCCCTGATCAGCGTGCTGGAGGGGGCTGGGGTGGCGGCGCCCGCCACCCGCGCGACCCTCGACCGCCTGGTGCAGAGCGGCATTCTCGCCCGGACCAGGAGCGGCCGGGAGACGCTGTTCTCGCTGACCGAGCACGGGGCGGCCGTGTTGCGCGAGGCGACGGACCGGGTCCGTGGCCCCCGGCCCTTCGATCCACAGGGCAAGGGGTGGACGCTCGTCACCTTCTCGATCCCCGAGGGGCAGCGGATGCTGCGACACCGGCTGCGGTCGACCCTCACCTGGGAGGGGTTCGCGCCGATCCGCGACGGGTTGTGGCTGGCACCCGGCGAGGTCGACCTCGCCGGGTCGCTGGAGCCGCTGCGGCAGGACCTACCGCCGCACACCGTGATCGCCTTCCACGCTCGTGAGCTGGAGGGATTCCCGATCGCCGAGAGCGTCCGGGCGGCCTGGGACATCGAGGCGATCCGCCGCGAACACCTCGCCTTCATCGAGGTGTGGGACGACCCGGCCGCGGTGGCGTTGGCGCCGAGCGCGCTGACCGTACGGACGATGCTGGTGGCGGACTGGCTGGCGTTGCTGCGCGCCGACCCCCGGCTGCCGGCCGAGTTCATGGACGCGCAGTGGCCGGCGACCCGGTCGGCGGAGATCTACCGCCGGATGCACGAGAAGCTGGCCGAGGCGTCCGCCGCGGAGTTCGCCGAACTCGTCGCGGCCCGCACCACGGCTAGGCGCCGAACCGGGCTCGCAGGTCCGCCTTCCGCACCTTCCCCGACGCGGTCCGCGGCAGGTCGTCCACGATGACCACGTTCTTCGGCAGCTTGTAGCGCGCCAGCTTGCCGTCGAGGTACGCCCGTACGGTGTCGACGTCCACCGACGCTCCCGGGCGTACCGTCACGATCGCCCACGGCACCTCGCCCCAGCGCTCGTCGGGCACGCCGATGACCGCGGCCCCGGTCACCCCGTCGAGTTCGCCGAGCAGTTGCTCGATCTCGGGCGGGTAGATGTTCTCGCCCCCCGAGATGATCATGTCTTTGAGGCGCCCGGAGATGTGCAGGTAGCCATCTTCGTCCAGGTAGCCGAGGTCACCCGAGCGGAACCAGCCGTCCGGGGTGAACGCGTCGGCGGTCGCCTCCGCCAGCCCGTGGTAGCCGGGGAAGACGTTGGGGCCGGCGATTTCGATCTCACCGATGCTGCCGGTCGGTGCCGGCTCGCCGTTCACGTCGGTGATCCGTACGTCGGTGAAGAAGTGCGGTAGACCGACGCTGCCCTGCTTCGTGCGGGTCATGGTGGGCGGCAGCGAGGTGGCGCCCGGTGACGCCTCGGTCATGCCGTACCCCTGGGAGAACGACAACCCCCGTGCCTCGTACGCGTTGAGGATGCGCGGCGGCACGGCCGAGCCCCCGCAGGTGAGCTTCGCCAGCGTCGACAGGTCCGTCGAGGCCCAGTCGGGGTGGTCGGCCATCAGCTGGTAGGTGGTGGGCACGCCACTGAGCATCGTGACGCCGTGCCGCTCGATCTGGGCGAGCGCGCGGCCCGGCTCGAAGCCCTTCTCCAGGACCATGGTGGCGCCCTTGAGGATGACCGGGAGGGCGCCCATGCCGAGCGAGGCGACGTGGAACAGCGGCGAGATCATGAGCGCGACGTCGGTCGAGACGACGTCGTAGTCGACCACGCAGTTCAGGGCGACCCAGGTGAGGTTCCCGTGGGTCAGCACGGCGCCCTTGGCGCGGCCGGTGGTGCCCGAGGTGTAGATGATCGCCGCCGGGTCCTGGTGGCCGGTGTCGGCGTGGCCGGCGGGGTCGGCGGCCGTGCTGCGGGCCAGTTGGGCGAGGCCCGGCCGGTCTGCGCTGCCCTCGCCGGTGACCACGACGTGCGGCGGTTGCGCGGCCGGCACGGCGGCGGCCACCCGCGTCGCGAACTCGGGGTCGTGGACGAGCAGCCGGGCGCCGCAGTCGGTGAGGACGTGGGCGATCTCGGGCGGCGCGAGCCGGGTGTTGACCGGTACGAAGACGGCACCGAGCTGCGCCGCGCCGAACATCACCTGGAGGAACTCGGGACTGTTCTCGCCCAGGTAGGCGACGGCGTCGCCCTTGCCGACGCCCCGCTGCCGCAGCACCGCCGAGATCCGGTCGGTGGCGTCGGCGAACTGGCCGTACGTCATCCTCGCCCCGTCACCGTGGACGAGGGCGACCTTGTCGGGGGACTTGAGCCGGCGCTTGGCCATCCAGCCGCCGATTCCGTGCTGGTGCATCATCAGTCTCCTGGTGGTGGAGGTGGTGTGCTCACCTGGCTCGGCTGACGCCCGCCGTCCTCAGGCGTACCGCCTCAGGCGTAGAAGCGGTAGAGCCCCCGGGCGACGACTGCGGGCTTGGTGCCACCCTCGATCTCGATCGTCTGGTCGACGGCGAGCTGGTAGCCGCCGCGCACCTCCGTGACCTCGGCGACGGTGGCCTGCATCCGCACCCGCGAACCGACCGTGACGGGTGCGGGGAAGCGCACCTTGTCCAGGCCGTAGTTCACCTTCGTGGTCACGCCCTTGACCTCCAGCAGCTCGGTCCAGAACGGTACGGCCAGGGAGAGGGTGAGGAAGCCGTGCGCGATCGGGGCGCCGAACGGCCCGGACTTCGCCCGCTCCGGGTCGACGTGGATCCACTGGTGGTCGTCGGTGGCGTCGGCGAACAGGTTCACCTGTTCCTGGGTGACCGTCCGGTACTCGGTGTAGCCGAGGTCCGTACCGGCCAGGTCGGTGAGCTGGTCGTAGGCGATGGTCGTCGTCATGACGGTTCCTCTCGTCGTCACCGGGCAAGACGCAGCAGTCGGGCCGCGTTGTCCTTGAGGATGCCCGGGAGCACGTCGGGCTTGAGGTCGGTGGCCGCCACGTCGCGCAGCCAACGATCGGGGGTGATCAGTGGGAAGTCGGTGCCGAAGAGCACCCGCCGCTTGAGCAGCGAGTTGGCGTAGCGCACCAGTTCGGCCGGGAAGTACTTGGGGCTCCAGCCGGACAGGTCGATCCAGGTGTTGTGCTTGTGGGTGGCCACCGACAACGCCTCGTCCTGCCAGGGCACCGACGGGTGGGCCATGATGATCTGGAGGTTCGGGAAGTCGGCGGCGATCGGGTCGAGCAGCATCGGGTTCGACAGCCCGAGCCGCAGACCGTAGCCACCGGGGGTGCCCGCACCGATGCCGGTCTGCCCGGTGTGGAAGATCGCCGGAACGCCGGCCCGCTCGATCAGCGCCCACAGCGGCGCGTACTCGTCGTGGCTCGGGTCGAAGCCCTGCACGGTGGGGTGGAACTTGAAGCCGCGTACGCCCTCCTCCTCGACCAGTCGGGCGGCGAGTTCGAGGGCCGCTTCGCCGGTGCGCGGGTCGACCGACCCGAAGGGGACGAGCACGTCGGCGTGGGCCGCCGCGGCGCGGGCGATGTCGGTGCTGGACAGCGGCGGGTGCTTGAGCTGCGTACGGGCGTCGACGGTGAAGACGACGGCGGCCATGTTGCGCTCGCGGTAGTACTGCGCCACCGCGTCGACCGCGGGTCGCGGCCCGTCGGTCTTGAAGTACTTCGACACCGCCGCCACGAGTGGCTCGGGCAGCGAGGCGTGGCCGTGGTCGTCGACCTCGATGTGTACGTGCATGTCGATCGCCGTGACGGCGTCGAGGTCGATCGCGGGCTGGTACATGGGCGGTAACCTTCGTCAGCGGATCTCGTCGGGCCGGTCAGGAGGCTGCGGGCCTGAACTCCTCCGGAAGCTCCGGGAAGCGTTCCCCGACGCTCTGCGTGGCACCGGCGAACTCCGTCGGCCAGGCCTGCACCAGCGCGTCGTAGGTCCAACCGCCCTCGCGGTAGGCGGTCAGTGCCGCCTCCGGGTGGGTCCAGATCTGTAGGCGGTCGCCGCCCACCCCGATCACCTGCCCGGTCACCGAGGCCGCCGCGTCGGAGCCGAGGAACGCGATCAGCCCGGCCACGTCGTCCGACGTGCCGAACCCGAGGTCGTGCCGGAAGAACGCGGGCATCGGTTCGCCGTTCGCGTCGGCCTGCACCGCTGCGGCGAAGTACGGAACGGTGGCGGTCATGGCGGTGGCGGCCACGGGGACGACGGTGTTGGCGGTGATGCCGGCCCGCTTGAGCTCCAACGCCCAGGTGCGGACCATGCCCACGATGCCCGCCTTGGCGGCGGCATAGTTGGTCTGGCCGAAGTTGCCCCGCTGTCCGGTGGGGGAGCCGATGCAGATGATCCGGCCGCCCTCGCCGGCCTGCCGCATGTGCAGCACCGCCTCGCGCACGGTGGTGAACGTGCCGCGCAGGTGCACGTTGATCACCGTGTCGAAGTCGTCGTCGCTCATCTTCCACAGCACGGTGTCGCGCAGCACGCCCGCGTTGGTGACCAGGATGTCCAGTCGCCCGAACTGTTCGATCGCCGTGTTGACCAGTTCCTTCGCGGTCTCCGTCGGGCCGACCGGCGCGGTCACCGCGACGGCCCGTCCACCGGACGCCTGGATCGCCGCGACCGCGTCGGCCGTGGTCGCGGCGTCGACGTCGTTGACCACGACGGACGCCCCTCGACGGGCCAACTCCTGTGCGTAGGCGAGGCCGAGACCCCGACCGGATCCGGTGACGATGGCGACTTTGCCGTCCAGTGACATAGGTACTCCTTTGTGTCCATCCCGATCTGAGCACGGACCGTTGAAAATGTCAATTATTTGTGAAGCTTGCTACCATCGTCGCCATGTCCCCTATCGGAAAGACCCGGCCGACCGGACGCGACCGGCTGCGGGACAGCGTGCTCGCCGGGGACCTGAGCTTCCTGCTGGCCCGTGCCAACGCCCTCACCCTCGCGGCGGCCAACGCCGCCCTCGCCGAACACGGGCTGAAGGCCCGCTCCTATTCCGTGCTCGCCCTGGCCGCCGACGACGTCCGACCCACCCAGCGGGAACTCGCCGAGTTCCTCCGCCTCGACCCGAGTCAGGTCGTCGCCCTCGTCGACGGGCTGGAGAAGCGCCAACTCGTCGAGCGGCGCACCGACCCCGCCGACCGCCGCGCGAACGTCCTCGTCGCCACCGACGCCGGCCGCGCCCTCTTCGCCCGCGCCCAGGAGTCCGCCCGCGCGGTGGAGTTGGGCCTGTTGGCGGCCGTGACGCCGGAGGACCACGAGCGGCTGGCCCAACTGCTGCGGCTGCTGGCCTTCCCCGAGTGACGCTGGCTTTCCCCGAGTGACGCTGGCTTTCCCCGAGTGACGCTGGCTTTCCCCGAGTGACGCTGGCTTTCCCCGAGTGACGCTGGCTTTCCCCGAGTGACCCTGGCTTTCCCCGAGTGACGCCGTGACCGGGCGGCGCCGTGGCGCCACCCGGTCACGAGCGCCGGTGGTGGTTGGCAGAGGTGGCGGAGGGCGGCGGACGCCGCCTTCCGCCGGGGCCTCACTCGAACAGGGACAGGGTCAGCGTCGAGGCGTACTCACCGGCCGCGACATCCACCGGCGTACGCAGGAACAGGTCGGCGTCGACCGTGTACGCGCCGCCCGCGACCGCACCCGAGTCGAACGTCGAGACCAGCAGTTCCTGGTCCACCAGACCCACGTTGTTGCCCGGTTGCGTCGGCTCGTCGAGGACGGTCACGACCTCCTCGCCCTCGGCCACCAGACCGGTGTCGCCACCGTCGAGCAACTTCGGCCGCCAACCCAGGTGACCGGCCCCGATCGGGTCCTGACCGGCGCTGCCGACGAAGTCGGTCGCCGAGCCCAGCACCGCCCAGGCGGCGCCGGCGGGTACCTCGTCGGCCGTACGGGTGTCGGTGACCGTGACCGTCGGCAGCGTGCCGACGAACTGGCGCACCAGCAGCGTCGACCCGTCCTCGGACAGCGCCACCGAGTCACCGGCCACCGACATGGCCAGCACTCCCGGTTCCCTGATCTCCTCGATGTCGACGGTCACCGACACGCCGGCGCTGTCGCCCGGCTCCGCCGAGGCCGGCGACGCCACCGCCACCGACCCGGCCAGCAGGGCACCTGCGGCACCGGCCGCGAACAACCGCTTACGACTCCACGTGTGCATAGGATTCTCCGTTGTCCGTGCGGTTACTGCGCTGGACGGGGGTCGGCGCAGTTGACGGCCGGGTGTTCCGGCGTCACGACGGTCGTCACCGCCTGGCCGTTGAGCGACCCGGTGGCGCGGACGGTCGCCGTGCCGGCCGCCACCGACGCCACCCGCGTGGTGAACTGCTGGAAGGCGTTACCGCCCGGCGCCACGTTGGCGAACGACCGCTCGCCGTACGCGGTCTCCACCGCCACGTCCACCGGCGCGTCGTGGTCGTTGCGAACCTGCACCGCCACGTACGCCCGACCGGCGAGGCACCGCGTCTGCGCGGTGGCCGTCACGGGCAGCTCCGGCACGATCGGACCATTGGCGCCGAAGCGGATCCAGGTGTTGGTCAGCGGCACCTGACCGACACCGGGCTTCGACCAGTCGCAGACACCGTCGGGGAAGACCGCCTGAAGGCGCTGCCACTGCTCGTCGGTGAAGCTCACCCCGTACCCGGAGCGGTGCAGCGGCGCAAGCTGGCACTTGAGCACCGCGGAGCTGGTCGGTCCGCCGGCTACCACGCGCGGGTTGCGGTGGAACGGGAAGAGCTGGTTGCACTGGGCGGCCGGGTCCAGGGTCAGCTGCTCCACGATCCGGTCACCGTTGGCCGCGATGCAGCCGTCGGCCAGTCCTTCGGGCTTGGACAGTCGGGTCAGCGTCACGTCGTCCAGCTCCGGACGGCTCGCCGCCAGCGCGGCCCGGCTGGTCAGCCAGGTCTCCATGCCATCCAGGGCCAGGGTCGAGGCGGTCCCGGCGGTGGCTGACGCCGCGGTGATGCTGATGTGGTTGTCGGCGTTGCCGTTGGACGCGACGATCCGCTCCCGCATGTTCCAGGACCGGAAGCGGTCGTGGAAGTCGCCGGAGGGGTCGGTGTAGCCCCGGGTCTCGATGATCGGGATCCACCGTAGACCGCCGTCGAACTGGTTGACCCGGCCGGTCTCGTACGCCACCTTGATGGCGTCGACGTCCGCCGAGGTGCGCTGCGGCGTACGGTTGCCCTCGACGTCGAGGCCGCCGATGCCCTCGTTGAGCCGGACGAACTGCTCAGGCGTGAGCACGCCCGAGGCGAGGGTCTGCAGGCCGTACTGCACGCCGACGGTGTCCGGGATGATCGGCCGGCCGAAGCCGGTCTCCGGGTCGACGCCGTACACGTTGGAGATGAAGTCCGCCATCGCGCAGCGGATGCCGGTCGGGTTGTTGACCGGGTGGTACCGCTGGGCCGCAGGGACGTGGTTCGGGCAGGTGGCCGGCCAGTCGACGCTGTCGAAGTTCTGGTAGCCGCCACAGGTGTTCGGGCTGGCGAAGCCAGTTACCGCGGTGCGCTCGGCGGTGGACAGCCCGGCGGCGGCGGACGCCTGGGAGATGAACCGGCACTCGTGCCCGGTCAGCGTCACCGAGCGCTCGTCGGGGTAGCCGATCTGGCCGATCACGCCGTTGAGGATGCCCGGGTAGGCGTTGGAGATGAGCAACTGCTGCATCGTGCCGGCCGAACCGCCCGAGCCCATCGTGAAGGCGGGTACGCCGTACGTCTCGATGAAGTGCTCCTTGACCATCATCGCGGTCTCGGCGGAGGTGACGTCGTTGCAGTTGTTGGCGTAGACGTTGAACGTCGAGCTGGCCACCGCGTAGCCGCGGCTGAGCAGGGTGTGGTTCATGACCCCACCGGTGCTGGTGGCCTGGGTGTAGCCGATGCCGCAGGCGCCGCCGAAGGTGTAGACCAGCCGCTCGTTCCAGCCGTCGGTGGCCGTCCACGGGTCGGGCACCGACGTACCGGGCTCGTGCAGCAGCGCGATCTCGTACACCGCGCGGTTGATGGTGCCCCGCTCGACGCGCACGATGTACGGCACGGTCCGGCCGTCGATAGTGGTGGTGGTGGCGAGGTTGCCGGGCAGGGGACCGTCGGGCAGCGCGGCGAAGCTGCCGGTGGTGGTGCGGTACTGGTACGTGACCCGCGGCGCCGCCACGTGACAGTTCTCGTCGACCGGCCCGAGGTTCCAGGGGTTGCCCGAGGCCGTGCAGAACATCGGGATGTGCGGGCCGGAGAGGACCGGGCCCTCGGCGGGGTGGTTGACCAGGGTCACGTCGGCCTGGGGGCGGCCGTGCCCGAGCCCGTTGGCGCGGACTTCCAGCGTGTTGTCGCCGAGCGCCAGGTCGTCGACGAGGCCGAGCAGCGTGCCGCCGTCGCCGACCGGGCGGAACTGCTCGGTGAGGTCGCGGCCGGCGAGGTGGACCTTCACCTGGTGCGGCGGAACGTTGTCGGGCACGCCGATGCGTACCAACGCGTTGCCGCCGCTGATCATGTCGGCGCGGGTCGAGACGACCTCTACGTCGAACGCGTGGTCGTGGCCCGCGCCGGCCGGCGGTGCGGCCATGGCCGGCGCCGCTGAGCTGCCGATCAGTGCGGTGGCGACGAACGCGGTCAGGGCGATTTTCAAGGATCGTTGCGGTGTTCTCTCCCGGGATCGATATGAGTGCATAGCAGTGCCCCTTTCAGCCGGGAACGGGCGGCTGGACCTCCTGGTCACATGCGCACGGGGAACATAATGCGAAATCTGATCGGGCGTCAACGATTTTGCATCGTATCTACTTCAGACGCGAGATCGATCCGTCGTTGATGCCGGACTCAGGCCCGGTCGGGAGTCTGGACGAGTTCCTCGAAGCGGTGCTGCGCCGACTCGGCCAGCGCCTCGGAGGTGTTCAGGAACATCGCCCGGGCCTCGGCGCGGGGAAAGGAGGCGGGCAGGAAGGTGGCCGGCAGATCGGGATCCTCGCCCACCAGGGCACGCCAGTCGTTGACCATCTCGGTGCGCTGCACGAGCGCCCGCGCCGGTGACACCGTGCCGGCGCCGGCCCGCCGGGCCAGGTCGCGGTACCGCTCCAGGAACTCCTGGTAACCCGCGGCCAGGTCGTCGATCCGCCAGGCCGCCTCAAGCCGGGCCCGGCCACTGGGCAGCAGGTCCAGGTCGGTGGAACGCAGCACCACCGCGTCGTTGATGCCCAGCTCGGTCAACTGCTCACGAACCTCGTCGAACCGGTCGTGCGGGGTGACCCAGGTGGCGTCGTACAACGGCCAGAACGTCAACCAGCGCAGTCGGGCGCGCAGCAGCCGGCGCTGGTTCGTGTCGTCCAGGGGCAGCGTGAACGCGATCAGGGTCCAGCTGCCGTCCCAGGCGTTCTCGTCGGTGGTGGCGAAGATGCGCCGGGCGCCGCGCCGGAGGATCTGCGCCGCCGACTCGGTCAGCCGGTAGCTGGTCCGCCGGCCCTCCTTGGTCCGTTCGAGCATCCCGCGCTGGGTCAGCCGGCTGAGCGTGGCGCGGGCGTTGGCGGGCGCGATGTCGAACTCGGCCAGCACCGCGACCAGGCCGCCGGAGGGCAGCGGTGCGTGCCCGGCGTGCCAGTAGTCCCCGAGCAGCGTCACCAGCAGCCGCTGGGCACGCGCCCGCCCGACCGCCGCCGAGCGGTCCGACGGCGTATCCATCGGGCCGTCCTCGCTCACCACCAGCATGACCCGCTGCCAGTACCGAGGCGGCGAGGGCGATCAGTCAGCAAACGCGCATGATGGACATCGGACACCTGGATAAATTACTGCGTCCCGTGGCGGGGCGGTAACGGCACCCGGCCCGGTGCTGGCCGGTTCGGGGCGCCCAACGCCCGGGACAGCACCCGACCCGCGGCCTGCACCAGCGGCGCCAGCGCCAGCGGATCCGCCCGGTCGTGGGCGACCACCAGCGAGATCGCGGCCACCACGCCGTCGGCCGCGCGGATCGGTGCGGCGACCGAGAGGGCGTCCATGGTCACCTGGCGGTCGCTGACCGCGTACCCGACCCGACGCACCTCGGCCAGGCACCGGCGCAACTGTCTCGGGTCGGTGATGGTCAGGTCGGTGTACCGCTCCAGCGGTGCGGCCAGCACCCGCTCCTGGACCTCGGTCGGCGCGTAGGCGAGCAGGACCAGCCCCACCCCGGTGGCGTGCAGCGCGAAGCGCCCGCCGACCCGGGTGAGTACGGGCACCGCGTGCCGTCCGGCGATCCGCTCGATGAAGACGAGTTCCAGGTCCTGCCGGACGGCGAGCTGGACGTTCTCGTGGGTCACCTCGTACAGGTCTTCCAGCACCGGCAGGGCCAGCTCACGCAGCCCCAGACCCCGGGGCGCGAGCGAGCCCACCTCCCACAACCGCAGGCCGATCCGGTACCGCCCGTCCTCGCCGCGCTCCAGCGCACCCCAGGCGACCAGCTCCGCGGCCCGGCGGTGCGCGGTGGGCAGCGGCAACCCGGCCCGCCGGGCCAACTCGGTCAGGGTCAGTGCCGGGCTGGCCGGGCTGAACGCGGCCAGCAGCGCCAGCACCTTGCTGGTGACCGACCGGCCGGGTTGGCTGTCCACCCCGCCATCATCCCGGCTGCCCGACGCCCGTCACAGGTCCAGCACGAGCCGGGGCGTACGGGCCCGCGAGACACAGATCATCATCGTGTCGCCGGCCGCCCGTTCCTCCTCGGTGAGCAGACTGTCCCGGTGCTCCGGCACCCCGCCGAGCACGGTGGTCTCGCAGGTGCCGCAGGTGCCCTCCCGGCAGGAGGAGAGCACCTGCACCCCGGCCTCCTCCACCGCCTGAAGGATCGGCGTACCGGGCGGCACCGTGAGCGTCCGCCCGGAGCTGGCGAGCTCGACCTCGATCGTCGTGTCGCCGTCGCCGGCCCGGTCGACCGGGGTGAACCGCTCGACGTGCAGGCCGCCGGGCGGCCAGCCGCTACAGTGCTGCTCCACCGCCTTGACCAGGGCTTCCGGGCCACAGCAGTAGACGAGCCCGGCATCCGGACGGCCGAGCAACCCGGGCAGGTCGAGCAGGCCGGTCTCGTCCTGCGGACACAGGCTGACCCGGTCGCCGTACTTCTCCCGCAGGGCGGCGGCGAAGGCCATGGTGGCGCGGCTGCGCCCGCCGTACACCAGTCGCCAGTCGGCGCCGGCCGCGTCGGCGGCGGCGACCATCGGGCTGATCGGGGTGATCCCGATGCCACCCGCGATGAAGAGGTAACGCGGTGCCGGAACCAGCACGAAGTTGTTCCGTGGCCCGCGCACCCGGACGGTGGCGCCGGGGCGCAGCCGGTCGTGCACGAGCCGCGAGCCGCCGCGCCCGTCCGGTTCGCGTTGGACCGCGATCCGCAGCATCGACCGGTCCGCCGGGTCACCGCAGAGCGAGTACTGGCGTACCAGCTCCGGGCCCAGCACCAGGTCGACGTGCGCACCCGGGGTCCACTCGGGCAGGTCACCGCCGTCGGGACGGCCCAGGTTGATCGCGACGACCTCGCTCGCCACCTGGTCCCGACCGGTCACCATCAGCTCCACACCGGTCAGGTCGTCTTCGGTCACGCCGGTACCGCCAGCCGGGTCGGCGCGTCGGCGGAGGGCGGAGGCGCCGCCGGGGCCTGGTGACCCTGCGGGTGGGCGAGCAGCCACTCCCACAGCTCGACCGGCTCCTCGGCGACCCGCTGGGCGCCGCAGTGGCAGACGCCGCGCAGGATGTCGGTGCCCGGCAGCCAGTGGATCCGGTAGACCCGGTCCCCGGTGAGCATGCCGGCTGGGCTGCTCACCGGGTCGCCTCCACCGTCCCCGCGCCGACCATGCGGGCCAGCAGCCGCCGGGCGGCCAGCCCGCCGGTGTCGATGTTGATGCTCAGCTCCTGGTACTTCTCCGGTTCGGACGCGATCACCTGCTCCAGGATGTCGAGCGCCGTCACGTCCTGCATGACCACCGTGTGGTTGCTCTGGTACAGGTACTCGCTGACCGACTCGTCGTCGATCGCGAAGTCCCGCGCCACCGCCCAGAAGTCGTACGTGGTGTGCTCGGTCGACGGGGTGATCGCGTACACGATCTCGGCGTGGAACGCCTGGTCGTCCTCGCCCTGGGCCGGCGGGTAGACGCCCTGCGGGGCGATCCGGCTGTGCAGCAGGTAGAGACAGGGCGGGTGGTATTCGATGTCCTGCCAGCGGGTGATCCGGCCCTGGATGCCGGTCGAGCGGGCGTAGAACGGCGGGCACTCCGCGTCGTCCATGTGCCGGCTGACGTAGACGATGCCCCGCTCGTCGTCCACTTCGGTGGTGATCGGGGTGTTCGCCACCTCGGGCGTGCCGATGTAACCACCGTGCAGGTAGGTCTCGTGGGACAGGTCCATCAGGTTGTCCACCAGCAGGCCGTACCGCGCGTTCAGCGGCGCCATGCCGCGCACCACCGCGTACCGGGGATCGGTCAGCCAGGGGGCGCGGGGGATCGCGGCGGGGTCGGCCCGGTCCCGGTCGCCGATCCACACCCAGACGAAGGAGTCCTGCTCCACCACCGGGTACGCCGCGACCCGCGCGGTACGCGGAATGCGCTGCTGACCTGGTACGAAGACACAGGATCCGGTCTGGTCGTAGGTGAAGCCGTGGTAGCCGCAGACGATCGTGTCGCCGTCGAGCCGGCTCTCCGAGAGCGGGTAGCGCCGGTGTACGCAGCGGTCGGCCAGCGCCACCGCCTCCCCGGCGCCGGTGCGGTACAGCACGAGCGGCTCACCCAGCACCGTACGGGCGAGCAGCTCCCGCCCGACCTCGCTGCCGTAGGCCGCCACGTACCACTGGTCACGTGCGAACGTCATGGGACCGAACCTCCTCCTCGACGAACCGTGGGGCAGCCGGATCATCCCGTGGCACGGTCACGGCCGGGACCGCAGCTTTCACTCAATGAAAGCCGGGCTCGCCTCATGTCCCACCGCGTACCTACTCGTTAGGGTGTGTCGTCGTGCTCGGCGGGACACTCCCATGGGGCGGTGCGGGATGACGATCACTGCAAACCACGCGGAGCTCGTCGCCGCGGCGCAGTCGGGCGACCGGTCGGCCCGCGAAGAACTGATCGCCGCGCATCTGCCGTTGCTGTACAACATCGTCGGGCGGGCCCTGCACGGTCACGTCGACATCGACGACGTGGTGCAGGAGACCCTGGTCCGGGTCATCCGTGACCTGCCGGCGTTGCGCGCCCCGGAGAGTTTCCGGTCCTGGCTGGTGGCCATCGCGTTGCGGCAGATCGCCACCCACCGGCAGCGGGTGCGGATCGCCGTCGACCGGGCCACCGTGGTCGACACGGCCGACCTGCTGCCCGGCGACGGTGACGTCGAGGACGAGGCGATCCTGCGGCTGTACCTGGCGGACCAGCGCCGTCAGGTGGTCGAGGCGAGCCGCTGGCTCGACGTGGCGCAGCGCCCGATGCTGTCGCTGTGGTGGCAGGAGTGCGCCGGCCAGCTGAGCCGCAGCGAGGTCGCCGCCGCCTGTGACACCACCGTCGCGCACGTCGGCGTACGCCTGCAACGAATGCGCGAGCAGCTCGAACTGAGCCGCGGCATCGTCGCGGCGCTGGCCGCCGATCCGCGCTGCCCCGGACTGACGGCGGCCATCGACGGCTGGGACGGTCGTCCCGCACCCGTGTGGCGCAAGCGGATCGCCCGCCACACCCGGGACTGCCCCACCTGCTCGACCCGGGCCGAGGGCCAGGTGCCCGCCGAGCGGCTGCTGCTGGGCATCGCGCCGTTGGCGGTGCCGGCCGGCCTGGCCGCCGCACTCGCCGCCAAGGGGCTGCTGACCACGACGACCGTGACCACGCCGGTGCTGGCGGCGGCGTACACCGCCACCGGGGCGACGACGGCGGCCGGTGGCACGCCCGGCACGCTGCTCGGCAAGCTCGCCCAGTTGGTGAGTGCCCACCCGGTGGCCAGCGTCGCCGCCGGTGCGGCGTTGGCCGCCGGCACCGTGGCCGGCGTGGCGCTGCCGCCCGGACCGGCACCGGCCCCACCCGCCATCGTCGCGGCACCCACCACGGCCGCTCCGGCGCCGTCGAGTGCCGCACCCACCCCGTCGGCCCGGACGCCGTCACCCGAACCGTCCCCGGCCCGGCCGTCCCCGAGCCGCCCGGCCACCGCGCCGGGCACCATCCCGCTGGGCAGCTGGTCACTGGAGTCGGTCGAGGCGGCGGGCCGGTACCTCAGCCACGACGGCAGGTACGCGGAACTCGGCCAGGTCGGCGCGGCCAGCGCCGAACGGGCCCGGGAGCGGGCCACCTTCACCGTCAGCCGAGGGCTGGCCGACCCGACCTGCGTCACGCTGCGCGCCGCCGACGGGCGCTACCTGCGGCACTGGGGACTACAGGTGCAGCTCAGCCCGGACGAGGGCACTCCGCTCTTCCGCGAGGACGCCACCTTCTGCCCGCGCCGGGGATCGGCCGCCGGATCGGTGACCCTCCAGTCGCACAACTATCCCTCGCTCGTGGTGCACCACCGCGACGGCGGCTTCTGGCTGGATCTCCCCGACGGCAGCCGGGAGTTCGCGGCCGAGAGCTCCTTCGTGGTGCGTGATCCCTGGGCCTGACGCCCGGCGCTGCCGTCCCACGAAACCGCTGCGGAATTCGGCCCACAGTTTCCGTTATCCGCCGGCCGGCCGCGCGGTCTCCTACTGCGTGAGGCGCCGGCCGGCCGAGCATCGGCCGTCGCCAGCTCACCGTACGTCGTCGTGTCGGCTGGAGTCTGCATGCAGTTGAGACCGTTCGCGCAGCTGGTGGTGCCCGTGCTGGCAGTGTGCGCAGTTGTCTTCGGTACCGGGTCAACTGCCTGGGCCGCCGCCAGCTGCGAACCGCCGCCGACGCTGAAGGTGCCGTCCTCGGGCACCGTCGTCGGTACCGGCACCGCCGCGAGCTGCACGGAAAGCGCCCTGCGCACCGCGGTGACGCGGGGTGGGCACGTCACCTTCAAGTGTGGCGACGCCGCGAAGATCCAGGTCAGCCGGGAGCTCTCGGTGACGAAGACGACCGTGATCGACGGCGGGGGAAAGGTCACCCTCGACGGTCGCGGCAAGAACCGGATCCTGGTGGCGGAGGACCGCACCACCCTGTCGGTGCGGAACCTGACCTTCGTCAACGGCGCCGCCGAGCAGTCGGACTCGCGCAAGACCGGCACCGGCGGGGCGGTCGCGGGCCGGTACCAGTCGCGGGTGGAGGTGATCGGCAGCACCTTCCGGAACAACACCGCAGGCATCGGTGGCGGCGCGGTCGCCGTACACACCGACAGCTCGCTGTCGATCACCCGGAGCACCTTCACCGGCAACTCGTCCTGGTACGGCGGAGCCGTCTACAGCCTGTTGTCGCCGTTGTCCGTGGTCAACTCGACCTTCACCGACAACAGCACCACCACCAGCGGCGGCCTCGGTGACGGCGGCGCGATCGGCACCGACGGCGCCAAGCCGATCGGCCAGTCGGGTGGTGTGATCCAGATCTGCGGCTCGACCATCAGGAACAACACGGGCCACGGCAACGGCGGCGGCGCCTACCTCTGGGCGTACGCGCCTGACAAGATCATCGTTGAGCGGACCACCTTCTCCGGCAACCGGGTCAAGCCCAACGGCCGAGGCGGCAACGGCGCCGGTGGCGCCGCCCGGCTGAGCATGGGCCCGGACACCGGGCGCAACGGCTCGATCATCGTCAGACAGTCGAGCCTGTTGTCCAACACCAGCGACGGCAACGGCGGCGCCCTCTACCTCGACTGCTTTCCGACCTGCGCGATCAGCAACAGCACGATCCACGGCAACACCGCCAAGGACTACGGTGGCGCGATCTTCGGCGACGGTCACCGCAGCAACAACGTGACGTACGCGAAGAACCGGGCCGGCGGCCACGGTGGGGCGCTGTTCGGCAGCAAGTTCGTGCTCAACAACACCGTCTTCGTCGCCAACTCCGCCGGCAACCCGTGGGGCCAGTCGATGACGTGCAGTTCGACCGGCACCGGGGGACGGGTGGTGCAGTGGCTCGTCACCTCGCGGGACAACTCCAACAAGTGCGTTCCCGGGGTCACCGCGGCCAACCCCCGGCTCGCCGCGCCCGTGGCGAACGGCGGGTCCACCTGGAACATGATGCCGGCGAAGAACAGCCCGCTGCTGGGCGCCGGCGCCAAGTGCGAGAGCCGGGACCAGCGGGGCGAGAAGCGGAGCACGGCCCGCTGCGACATCGGCTCGGTACAGCGGACCGCGGTCGCCGCCGCCAGCCCGAGCGCCTCGCCGAGTACGCCGTCGCCGACGCCGTCCGCCTCCGGGGCGCCCAGCGTCGCGGCGGCGCCGGTAACGCAGCTGCCACCGGTGGAGGCGGCGGCCGGGTCGGCGTCCGGCTCCGAGCCAGCGCGCCCGATCCTGCCGATCGCCCTGGTCGGCACGGGGATCATCGCGGTGGCGGCGGCCCTGTTCACGCTCCGCGCGGTCAACCGGTCGCGCGCCGGAGTGCACCGTTCGGGTGCGCGAACGGACGAAGGGTGAGCGGCCCGTTCCTGGTTCAGCCCGGCACCGCAGCGGCGGTGCCGGTTCAGAGTCCCCGTTCGCGTACTGCTGCCCGGGCTGCGTGGACGGGTGATCGGCGGCCGGCTGACCGCCGCCGCCCGGCGGCGGTGGGTTCGTCCGTTGGTCCCCGAACCCACCGTCCGCTGGCGACCACCTCCGGGGGGTGGGGCCATGACTGAGGACTGCCCACCGCCGGAGCAGCCGCCACCGCATCTGCTGGCCGCGGAACCGGCCGAGCATCCGCCGATGCGTCCGCTGTGGTTGTGCCGCCGGTGCGGTCAACCCTGGCCGTGTACGCGGGCCAAGCTCGCCCTGCTGGCCGACTACGACGGCAGCCCGGTCGGCCTGCACCTCTATCTGGCCGGTTGCCTGTGCGACGCCATCGACGATCTGCACCGGCTCAGCCCCAGCCTCACCGGCAGCGCCGCCGACATGTTCGACCGTTTCCTGGGCTGGCCAACCCGACTCAACCGGCTGTACCAGGTGACCCGGGTGCGTGGGCGCAACGAGCGGCTGCCGGAGATGCGCGGCGACCGGCCGTCCGCCAGGGAGCGACCAGCGGTGCCCGAGCGGACGGAGCGCGCGGAAAAGGGCGGTCGACTGGACCGGGACCGGCTCGGCTAGCTCCCGTTCTCGCGGATCTTGCGACGTTCTAGCCGCCGATCTTGGTACGAGACAGCCCTCATGGGGGCCGTTCCGCACCAAGATCGGCGAGACAGAACCTCGGCGTGGCGGGGCGTCGTCGGTGTACGTCGCCGAGCAGGTCGGCGCCGGCACCGCCGGACAATCGGCGGCTACTTGGCCATCAGCTTGAGCATCTGCTGGATCTCGCCCTGCCGGGAGGCTTTCACCCGCTCGCCGAAGGACTTGGTCTCGGCGTTCTTGCCGCCGTCGGTGACGATGTCGGCCAGCTCCATCGCGTTGTGCTGGTGGGCCAGGAAGAGGCTCAGGAACGCGGTGTCGAACTCCGCGTCCGGCACCGTCGTCAACGCCTTGATCTCGGCCGGGCCGGTGCCGGGCAGTCCGCCGTGGTGGGCGTGCAGGTTGGGTGCGGTGTCCACCTCCGTCGACTCGCCCCAGCCCTTCAGCCAGCCCTCGATCATCGACAGTTCGTCGGACTCGGTGGCCTGCACCGCCTGGACCAGCGTCCGCAACTCCGGGTCCTGCGCCCGTTCCACCGCGGTGGCGGTCATCTGCAGGGCCTGCCGCTGATGGTGGACGAACATCTGCAGGAACATCACGTCGGTGTCGTTGTACGCCTCACCGGCCTTGATCTCCGCGACCGCCGTGTCGGCGGTGGCCCGGGGCGGCTCGGCGGTGGGCGTGCTGCACGCGCCGAGCAGGAACGGTGCGAGCAGCGCCACGGCTACCAGCCGGCGCCTCACAGCGGCAGCCACAGCGCGAGGGTGTAGATCGAGGGCTCCCAGCTGTTGAGCGAGGTGTGGCCCTGCCGGCACTGGTAGCGCGTGCCCTCGTAGGTCACCACGTCGCCGGTCTTGTAGCTGACACCAGCGGCCCACGGATCGCCGGTCACCGGCGCAGCAGGGGGCGCGGCGGGCGGGTCGGCGGCCGGCGGGTCGGCGGCAGGGGGCGCAGCCGGCGGGTCGGCGGCGGGAGGCGCGGCGGGCGGAGCGGCCGGCGGGTTGGCGGGCGGCTCGGAGGAGGCCGGGGGCCTGGTGGGCACGACACCTCCGCCGCCACCGCCCACGTTCAGGTCGACGCAGTTGTAGAAGGCCATCGGCGTGTCCCCGATGTTCCAGACGGCGAGCAGCCGCTGCCGGCCCGGGAACTTGCCCAGGTCGATCGTGTGCGACACCGTCGCGTCCGGCTGGGCGTTCCCACCGTCGAACGTGGCGATCCGGGTGCCGTCGATGAAGTACTCCCAGTCGGCGGTCCGGTGCCGGGCGGTGAGCACCCAGGTGAAGGTCACCGAACTGCCCACGTTCCGGGCCGGCCAGTTACGGGACTCGTCGGAGAGCACCGACCACTGCGCCACCCCGCCGTCGCATCGCTGCGAGCCCTTGGGGGCCTCGACGCTCTGCGGCTCGAACTGGATCGGGCCGCAGTCCCGAACGGTTCCGGCGGCGCACAGTGCCTGCCGGCTGGGCGGGTTCGACACGTAACCGTGGGCCTGTGCGGGCGACGCGACCGTCAGGCTCGACGCGACCATACCGAGGGCTACCAGTGGATAGCTGATCTTCCTGCGCATCTGAACTCCGTGCGACTCGCTTCGGCTGTGACGGCGAGGACGCTATTGCGAAGTTCCATAAGGGAGCCTTAACGGATCCGAAAAGGATCATGAAAGCCGGTTTCGGCTGCTCCGGGCCGGCTGCGGCGGGTGGTCGACCGGTTGCAGCAGGATACCGACCCGGGCGCCGCCGAGCGGGCCCCGGGTGACCACCAGCCGGCCGCCCGAGGTCTCCGCGGCCCGGCGCACGATGTCCAGGCCGAGGCCGGTCGAGCCGGCGGCGCTCACGCCCCGCCGTACCGCGTTGGCCGGGTCGGCGATGCCCGGCCCGGAATCGTCCACGAACAGGCCGTCGGGTGAGATGCTGACCCGGAAGGCGGCGCCGTCCGGGGTGTGCGAGAAGACGTTGCCGAGCATCGCGTCCACCACCAGGATCAACTCGCTGCGCGGCATCGGCAGGACCACCGGTACGTCGCCGCCGGTCACCTCCCACGGACGCTCCTGGTCCTCGGCCAGCACCGACCAGAACGCCAGCCGGTCGGCCAGCACCTCGACCAGGTCGGCGCTCTGCCCGTCCCGCCCGTCGGTGCCGCGCCGGACCCCACGGATGATCGAATCCAGTTCCTCGTCGAGCAGGTCGCAGGCCTGCCGCATCCGTTCGCCGATCGGGCCCGGTGGCATCGCCTCGGCGTCGAGGCGGAGCGCGGTCAGCGGCGTACGCAATCGGTGCGAAAGGTCGGCGGCCAGCTCGCGTTCCCGGTTCATCAGCAGGCGCAGGTCGTCGGCCATGGCGTTGAACGAGCGGGCGGCGTCCTGGAGTTCGCGCGGGCCGTTGGGCTCGACCCGGGCGGTCAGGTCGCCGCCGCCGAGCCGTCGGGCCGACGTGGACAGTTCCCGGGCGGCCCGCACGACCCTGCTGCCGAGCCGGTCGGCGAGCAGTGTCGAGCCGGCGACCAGGACGATCGCCAGGCCACCGAGCACGATCCAGGCGGTCCGGACGCCGCGACGCAGCTCCGCCCCGGGCACGTACACCTCGACGATCACGGTGCGGCCGTCGGCGAGCACGGTGGGCTGGAGGTACGCCACGCCGTCGCCGGCCGGGGCCAGCACCGACCGGCGGTCCCGGGCCGCGCTGTGCACCTGGCTGTCGGTGATGTGCGTGCTCCCGATCGGCACGACGTCCGGCAAATGTACGGCGAGCCGGCCGGCGCTGCCGGCGGTGGTGCTGGCCACCGCGTTGGTGAGCAGCGTCGGGTCGGCGTCCATGCCGAGCACGGTGACCAGCGAGGTGGCCTGCTGGCGGGCGTCGCTGATCGCCCGGTCCCGGGCGATCTGTTCGGTCGCCACGGCGAGCGGCACGAGGAAGGCGAGCGCCACCATCGAGGTGATGGCGAGGGCCAGCCGGTTGAGGGCCGACCTCATCGTGGTTCGACCATCATCACGCCGACACCGCGGATGGTGCGCAGGAACCGGGGCCGCGCGGCCGTCTCCCCGAGTTTGCGCCGCAGCCAGGAGATGTGTACGTCGATGGTCTGCTCCTCGCCGATCTGCGCCTGGTGCCAGACCTCGTTCATCAGCTCGCGGCGGCTGACCACCTGCCCGACCCGTTCGGCGAGGTACGCGAGCACGTCGAACTCGCGTCGGGTCAGTTGCAGCGGCTGCCCGCCCAACTCGGCGAGGCGTTGTCGTGGATGGATGGTCAACTCACCCACGGTGATCGACTTCGGGGTCTCGTTCGCGGTGGGCCGGGCCCGGCGCAGCACCGCGTCGATCCGGGCCAGGATGTGCCCACCGGAGAACGGTTTCGTCACGTAGTCGTCGGCACCGGCACTGAGCAGGCTGATGATGTCGCTCTCGGAGCGGCGCGCGGTCGCCACGATCACCGGCACGTCGGACACCGAGCGGATCATCCGCAGCGCGTCGGTGCCGTCGATGTCGGGCAGTCCGAGATCGAGGATGACCAGATTCGGTCGCTCCATGGTGACGATCTTCAGTGCCTCGGCGGCGTGCCCTGCGGGCCGCACGACGTGACCGGCGTCGGTCAGTGCGCGGGTGAGGGCCGCCGCGATGTTGCGGTCGTCCTCGACCAGCAGGATCATCGCCATGGCGTACACCATATGGGTAGATGAGACGATGTCTTCGTGCGATCTTCCTGGTGGGCTCCGCTCGTCGGGTGGTGCGTCGCCACCGCGTCGAGCATCGTGCTCGCGTCGATGGCGATCCTGCCCGTGTTGCGTGCGCCCGTGGTGGAGGACCGCGCGCTGAGTCAGCTGCCGTCGGCGGAACTGCCCAGCCTACCGACGCCGTTGCCCTCGTCGACGATCGCGCCGGTCGACCCGGCGCCGACCACGAGCCGGCCGGCTCCCCGTCCCACCACTTCGGAGACGACCGCACCGGCCGCGACGGCGAGCAGCCGGCCGGCGACGAGGCCGAGCAGGAGCACCACGCCGACGGCCACCATCGAGGACGGCTGGACGGTCACGACCGGCACCGACGGGGTCCGCAGCTACGTGCGTTCGTTCCGGGTGGCGGGCGGCCAGGCGGTCATCCGGATGACCTCGGCGGGCGTGGTCGAGCTGGTCACCGCCACCCCGGCGGACGGGTACGCGGTGCAGACGGTGCAGAACTCGCCGGACAACATGGCCGTCTACTTCAACGGGAACCGCAACTTCATCGTGCACGCGATCTGGTGGGACGATCGCCCCTTCGTCCAGGTCAGCGAGGTCGGCGGGTAGGTGTGCCCGACACCGTGACGGTGCCGGGCACACCGCACTAGCGGTAGATGAGGCTGGACGAGGAGTAGAGGCAGTTCGTACTGTCCGGTCCGGTGCCGATCTGGGTCGGCTCGGCGCCGGTGCTGTTGCCGGTGTACTTGCGACAGATCACCATCGCCCGGCTGGGGTCGTTGACGATGGTGATTCCGCTGAGCGTGGCGGTGTCGCCGTAGTTGGTGTTGATGCCGACGACCGTGCCGCCCGGCCGGGTCAACGTGACGTTACGGATGACCACGCTGCGCCGGTGCTGGGTGGAGCAGTTGCCGCAGGAGCGGTAGAACGTCCCGAAGTTGGTCGCCTGGAAGTTCTGGACGGTCAGCGTCCCGGCGCCGTTGTGTTGGAACACCTTGTCGCTGGCGAACCGGGCGCCGCCGCCGTCGACCAGGAAGGTCGGCGAGCCGGTGCCCCGGAACGTGGCGGCGTCCTCGCCCACGTCCTCCCACCAGACGTTGCGCAGCGTGCAGGAGCCGGCGCAGTGCACGCCGTCCCCGGCTGGCGCCCCGATGATGACGTTCTGCAGCGTGGCGCCGTTGGCCAGCCGGAACATCGGGTCCTGGCTCTCTTCCTGGCTGCCGTCGCCGATGCAGCAGTAGCGGCGCATGCCGCCGTCGAAGACCCCGCTGACCGCGATGGTTCCGTTGACCGGGGACTGGCCCGTCGGCGTGGGCCAGCTCGTGCTCGGTGGGTTGGTCGGTGGTGGCGTGGTCGGGCTGGGGGTCGGGCTGGTCGGCGTGGTCGGGGCGGTGCCGCCGGTGCAGGTCACCCCGTTGACCGAGAAGCTGGTCGGCACCGGGTTGGCGCTGTTGTTCCAGGTGCCGTTGAAACCGAACTGCGCGGTCGCGTTGGTGGCCAGGTTGCCGTTCCAACTGACGTTGCTCGCGGAGACCGTCGAGCCGCTCTGGGTGAACGTCGCGTTCCAACCCTGCGACACGGTCTGACCGGCGCCGAACGACCAGCGGACCGTCCAGGCGGTCAGCGGGTCGCCGACGTTGGTGAGGACGACGTCACCGGTGAAGCCACCCGACCACTGCGAGGTCACCGAGTAGGCGACCCGGCAGCCGACGGCGGCCTGCGCCGTACCGGCGAATACCAGGGCCCCGGCGGTGAACAGTGTGCTCGTCGCGATCGTGGCGGTGATGACGGCCGTGCGACGTCTTCGGTCAAGCATGATCTTCTCCCTGACATGGCGGGAAGCGCCACACCGAACGGCACCGGTGCCCGGTCGGGCCGTGGTGGGGCATCGGATATGCCCGGATGCTGCCCCGGCTTCGGCAGCGACAGCGCCTCAGGGCTGCCTGTAAGCGCTTTCCTGAAGGCAAACACAAAGAACGAAAAATGTAAACCTATCGATGGAGGTTGACGCCCCGCGCCCCGCTCAGAAGAGGGTGGTGGGCTCGACCGGGATCGGCTCGGGCAGCGGTGCCAGGTCAGGCACCCGGGCGCGTACCTCGTCGTGGAAGCGGCGGGCGAGAGTCGGCGCGTCGGTATTGTCCGGGGTGTGCACGAAGACGGTGGGGGAGCGGCCCTCGCGCAGCCACCCGGCGGTGATGTCCAGCCAACGCTGCCAGCCCTCGACCGTCCGGGCCGGGTCGTCCCGGCCCAGGTACCGGACGATCGGCCGGTCGGTCAGCGCGACCGCGCGCAGCGGCATCCGGGGCTTCTTGGTCCAGGCGTCCCGTTCGGCGTCGCTGGTCGGCGCCGTGGCGAAGAAGGCGGTGGTGTCGAAGGGAATCCACTCGGCGTGCGCCTCGGTGAGGACGCCCTCCAGCAGCCGCACCGCGCGTGGATCGGTGAAGAAGTCGGGGTGGCGGACCTCCACGGCGGACCGGTGGGTGGCGGGCAGCCGGCGCAGGAAACGGGCGAGCGTGGGTACGTCGTCCGGGCCGAACGAGCCGGGAAGCTGGACCCAGAGGGCGTGGGCGCGTGGGCCGAGCGGTTCGATCGCGTCCAGGAAGGCGCGCATCGGCTCGGCCACGTCGGTGAGCCGGCGTTCGTGCGTCACGACCTTCGGCAGCTTCACCACGAACCGGAAGTCGGTGTCGGTCTGCCGGGCCCAGGAGGCCACCGTGTCCCGCGCCGGGGTGGCGTAGAAGGTGGTGTTGCCCTCCACGGCGTCGCACCAGCCGGCGTAGTGCCGTAGCCGTTCCTCGGCGGGCAGCGGGTGCGCCAGCAACCGTCCCTGCCACGCCTTGTGCGTCCACATCGCACATCCGACGTGCAGGCGCATGCCATCGCCCCTTCCGCTGCGCTCCGAACGGCCCTCGACGCACGACGCCGTGGCGACCGCGCCGGCCAGCATGCGACGGGTCAGCCGCCGCGCATACCGTATCCGGGTCGGATCAGCGGCCGGCGTCGGTGCGCTCGACGGTGAGGCTGGAGAACCCTGAGGTCGCGTCGACGTCGTAGCGGTCGTTCGCCGCAGCCCAGTCCGGCGGGGTGAAGGTGGTGCCACCGGCCACGCCGGAGTGGGTGGTGCCGTCCACGGTCACCGAGCCGGCGCCACCACCCGCGCGCACCTGTACCGGCGCGTCGCCGGTCAGCCGGACCACGACCTGGCTCGCACCGCCACTGAGGGCAGCCCGCAGGGTGCCGGTGGCCCGGGGAAGGGTCAACTCGATCCGGTTCGCGCCAGCGGTCAACTCGACCCCGTCGAGCTGGGCCGTACGCAGGTCCAGGTGTTGTTCCTTGGCGCCACCGTTGAGCCGGACCTGCCAGCGCACCGATTCGTGCAGCACCACCTCGACCAGCGCCGGGCCGCCCTGGTCGGTGCCGTGCAGGCTGGTCAACAGGGTTCCGTCGGAGAGCGAGACCGCCGGACGGAGGTGGGAGTCGGCGGGCGTGGACACCCGATAGGTCGCTTCGCCCAGGTCGGCCGTGCGCACCCGGATCACGTCGGCGCCGTCGAGCAGGACGAAGGTGGCCGTACGCAGGTCGGTGGCGGCGGTGACGACATGGCCGTCGCGGGTGTCGCCCCGGACACTCATCCAGGTCCAGCTGGCGACCAGCACCACCACCAGGAGCAGCGCCGCCCCACCGAGCCACCACCGCCACCGGCGCCGGCCGGTCGGCTGTGGCGGTGGTACGTCGTACACGTACTGCTGCACCGGTACGAAGTCCAGGTCGATCGTGGGCGGAGCCTTGTCCATGTCGCCTCCCGCACGTGGTGACCGTAGTGGGCTGATACCCACCGGGCCCGTCACCGACTCTTACGGGCGGAAAGCCTCGGGGGCTCACCGTCATCGCGACGGTGAGCCCCCGATCGTCAGCCGAGGGTGGAATCAGGCCCGCGACCACTTCTGGTTGGGGGTGCCGGCGCAGTCCCACAGTTGCAGCCGGCCGCCGTTGTTGGGGTTGTTCTCCCGTACGTCGACACAGCGGCTGGCGTTGAGGTTGACCAGGTCGCCGGCGGCGTTGAGGGTGAAGCGTTGCGCCGGGTTGCCGTTGCAGGTGACCAGGTTGACCTCGGTGCCGTTGGCGGTGCCGGCCCAGGCCGGGTCCATGCACTTGCCCATGGCGCGGATCGTGCCGTCGGCGGCGAAGGTCCACGCCTGCGCGGCGGTGGTGTTGCAGTCCCAGATCTGCAACGGTGCGCCGTCGTACGGGTTGGCGCTGGGGATGTCGATGCACCGGCCGCTCTGTAGGCCCCGGATCCGGTTGGTGCCGGTGTTGCCGTCCGGCACGTAGCCGTAGACCCGGACGTAGTCGACGAGCATCTGCTGCGGGAACTGGGTGCTGCCGTCGGGGTAACCGGGCCAGTTACCGCCGACCGCGACGTTGAGGATCATGAAGAAGGGGTGGTCGAAGACCCAGCGGTTGCCGCCGAGCCGGCTCGGGTCGACCCGGAAGAACTCCTGGCCGTCGAGGTACCAGCGGATGATGTTCGGTTCCCAGTCGACCCGGTAGGTGTGGAAGGTGTCGGCCAGCGGCTGCCCGATGACGCGGCTGCCGGTGATCCCGCCACCGCCGGAGTAGCCCGGCCCGTGGATGGTGCCGTGCACGGTGTTGGGTTCCCGGCCGATGTTCTCCATGATGTCGATCTCGCCGGAGGCGGGCCAGCCGACGTTGCCGAAGTCGCTGCCGAGCATCCAGAAGGCCGGCCAGATGCCCTGCCCTCGGGGGATCTTGATGCGGGCCTCGAACCGGCCGTACGCCTGGTTGAAGGTGGCGGCGGTCAGCAGCCGGGCCGAGGTGTACTCGCACCGGCCGTAGTGGCACTGGTAGTTGGCCGGGTTCTCCCGACGGGCGGTGATGACCAGGTTGCCCTGCCCGTCGTGCACCGCGTTGCTGGTGCTGTTGGTGTAGTACTGGCGTTCGTTGTTGCCCCAGCCGTGGCCGCCGATGTCGAAGCGCCACTTTGACTGGTCGACCGGGGTGCCGGCCGGCGCGTTGAACTCGTCCTGCCAGGTGAGCCCGCCGATGGCGGCGGCGGCCGGTGCGGCGTTCACGGGCACCACGAGCACGCTGGCCACGACGGCCGCGGCGAGGACGGCGGCTCCCCGTCGGAGCCTGCGGGAGATGACGGACACGATTGATCTCCTTTGGGTGGACGGACGAAGCGGGCGCCCCGGCGAGGAAGGAGAGCGCTCTCCAATCGCAGTCTGTCGATTTCACGAGATTTAGTCAAGGTTGTTAACAGCGATCATGGGGTGAGTGCACACTCAGTGATCGTCAACCCGTGGTTGACGCCAATGCATGCGTCAACCTATGGTTGACGCATGACGAATCCTGTCCAGATGAGCAACCCGGTCCGGCTCGACGATCTGATCCAGACCATCAAGCAGACCCACACCGACGCCCTCGACCAGCTCACCGGCGCTGTCCTGGTCGCCGATCACATCGGCGATGTCGCCGATCACCTGATCGGCCACTTCGTCGACCAGGCCCGGCGCTCCGGCGCGTCGTGGACCGAGATCGGCCGCAGCATGGGGGTGAGCAAGCAGGCCGCGCAGAAGCGCTTCGTCGGCGCGGCGATGGACCCCCAGGAGGGCTTCCAGCGGTTCACCCCGCGTGCCCGCAACGTGGTGGCGGCCTCGCACAACGAGGCGAAGGCCGCCGGTAACGCCCAGGTCGGCCCGGTGCACCTGGTGCTCGGGCTGCTGGTCGAGCCGGAGGCGCTGGCCGCGAAGGTGCTGGCCGCCGCCGGCGTCTCGGTCGAGGCCGTACGCGAGGCGGCCACCGCCGCGCTGCCGCCGTCGTCGGACGAGGTTCCCGACCTGATTCCGTACGACGCCGCCGGCAAGAAGGCGCTCGAACTGACCTTCCGCGAGGCGCTGCGACTCGGGCACAACTACATCGGCACCGAGCACATCCTGCTGGCCCTGCTGGAGCAGGAGGACGGCAAGGGAGTGCTCAGTGGCCTCGGCGTGGACAAGGCCACCACGGAAGCGAACACCGTGGCGGCCCTGGCCAAGCTGCGGGCGTTCGAGTAGGCGATCAGGACGCGGTGGGGAAGCCGTACCGGGCGGCGTGCTCGGGGTCGGCCGGATCGATCTGGCGCAGCCCGGCGTCGGCGAGGCGCTTGTTCACCTCGTCGAGCTGCTCGCGCACCAGTAGGGCCTCCTCCTCGGTGACCCGTCCCCTGTGTGGCTTTCCCGCGTGCTCGATGGTGGCGTAGTCGACCTTCTCGGCGGCGCGTCGGGTCTTCGGTGGGCGTACCCGCTCGGCGGTCTTGAGAAGCTGGGCCATCGGCATGTCGGTGGCCATCGCGTCGAACTCGCTGGCGGTCAGCACCACCCGGCGCGGCTCGCCGTGACCGTGCCGGTCGTGGATCTCGACCACGGCCACGTCCAGCGCCGCGTCGTCGAGGCTCTCCACCTCCACCGGGGTCGCGTCCAGCTGCACGGGCCCGGCCACCAGGTCAGGGTGCTCAAGGACGACGACGCGGACCGACTCGTCGTCGGGGCCCAGCACCGTGCCGCTGAAGTCGGAGACGCGAATCGTCTTCTTGCCCATGGGTGCGCTAGCTCCTGTCGTAACCCGGTCGGAGGACCAGCAGACGTTACCCGACAGGTGTGCGAACGACGGCGCTGGCTCGCCGTCAGAGAGTGCCCTTCGGTGCGACCCACTCGGTTGGCTGCCCGGTGAGCGACGCGATCCGGCGCACCGGAATCTATCGGATCTTGGTGCGTCAGTGGGTGTTGAGGTGGCTCGGGTAGGCGCCGACGGGTAGCCGGTTCAGCTCGTGCCAGGACAGCGAGCCGGAACGGTGACCGAGGTGTGGCGGCTGCCCGGGGAAGCGTCTCGCCGCCCTGCCGTCCGGCCAGATCCGCGTGGTGTCCCGCTGGTGACCGTCGTCCGGTTGAATCGGCATGTGCCCACCGTTCCAGAGAAAGTTGTACATGTATGGAAATGGGTATGACGGTCGATCGATGGATCAGGTTCCGGTGGGCGCGAGGGCGTTGCGAAAGTCCTCCGGACGGTCGGCGCCGTGCCGTCCGCCCGTCGTACGGTGGGCGGGCGGCAGCGACGGCGCGGGAGGTGGACGGTGCGCGACCGGCGGCTCCACCTGCATCTGGCGACCTGGCTGGGGCAGTGGCCTGCGGGTGCGGGGCTGCACGTGGTGGGGTCGTGGCGACGCAGCCGTCCGGCCTGGGACGGTCGGCTGCGGCCCGCGATCGCGGTCACCGCTGGTGGGAGCACCGTGCTGTCCGTACCGTCCGACCGGGTCGCCGGGGTGCGCGACCTGGCCCAGCGGCCGGACCGGCTGTTGCCCGCCCTGCCGGCGGCGGTCGGCCAGCCCGGCTGGGTGGTGCACGACGACGTGTTCCGGTGGAGCGTGGCACCCGCGCCGCTGCCGGAGGTCGGCGAGTGGATCCCGCCCGGCACCGCGGGCCTGCCGTCCTGGCTGCGGTTGTTCGACCGACCCGTGCTGGTGGTCCGCGACGATCGGGGCCGCTACCTGGCCGGTGTCGGGATCAAGCGGCACGACCGGTTCGGGCATGAACTGGCGGTGGGTACGGTGCCGGCGGCCCGGGGGCGAGGACTGGCCCGGCGACTGGTCGCCCAGGCGGCCCGCCGGGTGCTCGACGACGGCGCCGTGCCCACCTATCTGCACGACCGGGCCAACGCCGCCTCAGCCCGGGTCGCCGAGGCCGCCGGCTTTCCGGACCGGGGCTGGCGGTCGTTCGGGGTCTATCCCGGCTGACCTTCGCAGGGCGCGGACCGTGGATCCCGGGCCGGATCCACGGTCCGCAGCCTCCCCCCAGGTCCGCGTGTGGCTCGATGCCGATCACGCTACGTATCCAGTTACCGGTCGGCAAGCTCCCGGTGCCACCTCTGCGGTGTCGAATAGTGGACTTGACCTGGGTCGACGTGCCCAGGGTCGAGTGCCGGTCAGTGACGCAGAGTGCGAATCAGATCGGTGATCTGGCGGGTCACCGGGCGCAGCACCCGCAGTCGGGAGAGCGTCACCAGCCGGTCGATCAACGGCACCGCGCCGTCGATCAACATGCGGGTGCGGGCCTGCCCCGGTGAGCGGTCGTAGACCCAGTAGAGCACCGTTCCCATGTACGCCAGCCAGAGCAGTTCCGGCAATTGGGGACGCAGTTCCGCGTCGACCTTGGCGGTCGAGCCCGCCAGCACCTCGGCGAAGATGTCGATGGCCGCCTGGCGGGGCCCGGCCGACTCGGGCGAGAACGGGCTCAGCGGTGAGCTGGGCTCCGCGGCGACCTTGAAGAAGCTGCCCGCGAACTCGTGCGAGGGCCCCAGTACGTCGATGGCCGCGTGCAGCACCCCGGACAGCCGGGCGGCGAACTCGGTTTCGCGGTCCAGCACCGGTCGCGCCGCCACCCGGTGCTCCTCCTGGGTCCTGGTGTAGAACTCCTGGATCAGGCGCTCTTTCGAGCCGAAGTAGTAGTAGGCGTTGCCGACCGCGACCCCGGCCTCCTGGGCGATGGCGCGCATGGTGGTCCGTGCGTAACCCCGCTCGCGGAACATCCGCATCGCGGTTTCCAGGATCAGTAGCCGGGTCTGCTCGCCCCGGGCGGTCGCCGGCTCACCCGCAGCGGTCGTCGGCACAGGCTGGTCGGTCATCCGGATCACCGTATCCCGCCGGGTCGTCGGCCGGCGCCGACCCCGGTTCGCGGACGCGTTCGCGAACCGCCGACGCGGTGGCAATCATTCGGCGCGCCAGCGGCAACAGGTGTGGGCGGGCCAGGCGGTCGGCCGTCGCCCGGTGGTCGGCCAGCGCCCACAGGCAGGCGAACCAGGCGCCGTCGCCGGTGTAGACCGCGCCGGTGTCGGCCACCACCGTGAGGTCGCGCAGCGTCGCGTCGTGGTCCAGGCCGGGAAAGCGCCGCCGGGCCTCGGCCGAGCCGGCCGGCACGAACTCCAGGGGTACGAGTTGGGGTCGCGACGCCAGCCAGCCGCGTGCGGCGCGGCACATCGGGCAGTGCGCGTCATAGAGGACGGTGAAGTGCCGGATGCCACCACCCCCGTGCGCGGTGGCATCCGGCGGCCCACCTGCCCGGTACGGGCTGGGGGTGCTCATCGAGGTGGTGCCGTCGGGTTCGCCGGGCCGTGCGGCGACCCGGGTGGGGTGGCCGGGTGCGCGTGCTGCATCGGCAGCTGTCCGATCGGTGGCAGCGGTGGCTGGGTGGCGAGTTGGCGCAACCGGCTACGCCGGTAGCGACCCAGGGCGTAGACGTTGAAGAAGTGCAGCGCACCGAGCACCAGCAGGACCAGTCCGATCTTCCAGGACAGCTCCTCCATCGCCTGGCTGGTGGACCCGATGGGCTCGGAGTGCCGCATCGCCACCGTCACGTAGCCGAGGTTGAGCAGGTAGAACCCGATCACCAGGAGGTTGTTCACGGCGCGGGCGAGCCGCTCGTCGGAGAACACCTCCTCAAGAAAGATCTGCCCGTTGCGCGCCAGCGTCCGGGCCACCCAGACGGTCAGGCCGATGCTGACCGCCAGGTAGACCAGGTACATCCAGACCTTGATGTCCATGCCGAAGCCCCAGTCTTGAACGTGTTCAAATATCGACAGCATCAGCGTACGACCGAAGTTGAACACGTTCAAGAAGGGATCTGGGCGGTGTCGGGTGACGTGTGCCTCAGCGGGTCAGGCCCAGCACTTCGGCGGCGGCCCGGCCGTTGGCGTGGCTCGCGCCGTACGTGGTGACGAAGGCCCGCGTACCGGCCGGCCGCCAGCTCGCCGGCCAGCCCATCTCGACCACCACCACCGGGTGCGTGGTGGCCAGCGCGGTGACCAGCTCCGGCCCACCGGGCAGGCGGTGCAGACGCCGGCCGACCAGCACGATCGGGCGGGCGCCAGCGATCCGGCGTAGCTCCTGCGGGTCGGCCTCGGCGGCCACCACCTGGATCAGTTCCGTGCCGTCGAGGTGCGGGCCGAGTCCCCACGGCACCCGCCCCTCGACGATGGTGGACCTGGTGTGCACCTGCACCACGAGTGGATGGTGCAGCCCGGTCAGCACGCCCTCCACCCGGATGGCGCGGCGGGCCGCCGCGTACCCCAGGTCGGTGGGGGTGGCGGTGGCGGTGCCGGCGGTGCGGGTCCAGGCGGCCAGCTCCGCGGCGCGGCCGGCGGCCTGCTCCACCCGGGTCCGCGCCAGCCGGCCGTCGCCCAGCGCCGTGACGATCTCGGCGGCCACCCGTTCGACCAGTTCGGCGTCCACCTTGGCACCGATGCAGAGCAGGTCGGCGCCGGCGGCCAGGGCCCGTACGGCGCCGGGGGCGATGCCGCCGGCGGCGAGCGCGGCACCCTTCATCTCCAGCGCGTCGGTGATCACGGCGCCGGTGAAGCCGTACTCGTGCCGCAGCAGCTCGACCAGCACGGCGCGGCTGAACGTGGCGGGCCCGGCACCGGTCAGTGCGGGAACCCGGATGTGGGCGGTCATCACCGCCTTGGTGCCGGCGGCGATCACCGCGGCGAACGGCGGCAGGTCCCGCTGGCGGAGTACCTCCGGGGTCACGTCCACGGTCGGCAGTTCGTGGTGCGAGTCGGTCACCGTGGCGCCGTGCCCGGGGAAGTGCTTGGCGCAGGCGGCCACCCCGGCGCTCTGGAGGCCGGCGGCTGCGGCGGCGGAGTGCGCGGCGACCCGCACCGGGTCCGCGCCGAACGACCGGGTGCCGATGACCGGGTTGTCGTCGGCGGTGTTGACGTCGACCGTGGGCGCCAGGTTCACGGTGATGCCGAGGGCGGCCAACTCCGCGCCGATGGCCTGGTAGATCCGCCGGGTGAGCGCCACGTCGCCGATCGCGCCGAGCGCCGCGTTGCCCGGGTACGGGCTGCCGGTGGCGTGCGCCAACCGGGTGACGTCACCGCCTTCCTCGTCGACGGCGACGAGCACGTCGGCCCGGCCGGCGCGCAACGCGGCCGTGCTGGTCGCCACCTGCGCCGGTGTGTCGATGTTGGTGCCGAACAGGGTGTGTCCGGCCAGCCCGTCGGCGACCAGGTCGACCGCCCAGTCGGGTGGGACCGGTCCGGGGTACGCGGCCAGCAGGGTGCCCAGGGCGAGCCGGCGGAGTCCTGGATCCAACCCCACGGGATTCTCCTCTCGGTGCCGGCCGGTGCCGATCTGGTACCGGGTCGGCGGAGCGCCGCACTCCCGCGCGGCGGATACGCTACGGCTACCCGTTCGCGGCCGAAGCTACAGTTAGCAAAGTTAACTAAAATTCGAGGATATGGCATGAGTGCGACCCGGCTCCCCGGCACCCCACGTCTGTTGCGGGCGCTCAACGACCGCGCGGCGTTGGAGCTGTTGCTGGAGCAGGGGCCACTGACCCGGGCCCGGATCGGCGAGCTGACCGGCCTGTCCAAGGTCACCGCCTCCCAGCTGGTGGAACGGCTGGAGGAGCGTGGCCTGGTCACCCGAGTCGGTGAGCAGGCCGGCGGGCGCGGGCCGAACGCCCAGCTCTACGCCGTGCGGCCGGGCAGCGCGTACGTCGTCGGGGTGGATGTCGGCCCGGAGCGGGTGGTGGCCGCCTGCGCCGACATCACCGGCGCGGTGGTCGGCCGGGTCGAACAGTCCACCAAGGACACCGACGACCCGGTGGGCGTGGTGCACAACGCCGTGGTCCAGGCGGCCAGCAGCGCCGGGGCGCAGCTGTCGAGCGTACGCCGGATCGTGCTCGGTACCCCCGGTCTGGTCGACCCGGGCACCGGCGACATCACCTTCGCGTTCAACCTGCCCCGCTGGCACCGCGGCCTGCTCGCCGCGCTCCGCGACGACCTGGACACCCCGGTGGTGTTCGAGAACGACGTCAACCTGGCCGCGGTGGCCGAGGCGCAGTCCGGTGCGGCCCAGGGCATGTCGGACTTCGTGCTGGTCTGGATCGGTGCCGGCGTCGGTCTGGCGATCATGCTGGGTGGACGACTGCACCACGGCAGCAGCGGCGCGGCCGGCGAGATCGGCTACCTGCCGGTGCCCGGCGCGCCGATCCCGCGCGACGTCTCCCGCCGGGCCAAGCCGGCGTTCCAGCAGGTGTCCGGCGCGGACGCGATCCGCTCCCTGGCACGCGAGCACGGTTATCCCGACGGCGGCGCCGCCGAGGCGGTGCGGGCCGCGATCGCCGACGGCACGGCCGGCGGGCCGATGCTCGACGAGGTGGCCCGCCGCCTCGCCCTCGGCGTGGCGAGCACCTGTGTGGTGCTGGACCCGCCGCTGGTGGTCCTCGCCGGCGAGGTCGGCCAGGCCGGCGGAGTGGCGCTGGCCGAGCGGGTGCAACACGAGGTCGCCGCCATCACGCTGGTACGCCCCCGGGTGGAGCCCACCGGCCTGACCGAGGAACCCATCCTGCGCGGGGCGCTGCGTACCGCCCTGGACGCGGTCCGCGACGAGGTGTTCGGCTCCACGGTCGGCTGAGCTGCCCGCACCTGCGCCAGCCGCCGCCGTGTCCCGTCCGGCCTCGCCGCCGTCCATGTGAAGGAATTCTTCACCAGCGCCGAAAGGGCGGCAAGGCTTTGCCCGTGCCGGGTCAGCTCAGGTCGCGCCGCCGGAACAGGGCGAACGCCACGGCGGTGAGCCCGGCGGTGAGCAGCAGCAGGACGCCCAGCGCCGGCTGCCAGGTCAGCAGGTAGGTGCTGTCGCAGTAGCTGTAGTAGACGTCCGTGCAGCGGCTGTTGTCGTAGAAGCGGACCTGTTTGGCGATCCACGCGGCCACGTAACTGCTGAGCAGCAGTTGGTCCGGCCGGGCCACCTCCAGGATCTGCAGCACGATCCGTCCACCCAGCTCCCACACCACCAGGTACGCCACCACCGCGCCGAGCGCCGCCGCGGTGTGCCGGCCGATGGTGGCGAGGGCGAAGCCGACCGCCGTGCCGAGCAGCACCAGCCCGATGCCCCGCCCCCACAACTGGGCCAGGGCCGCCCAGAAGGCCGCGTCGGTGGGGCCGGGGTAGCCGGCGACGTGCGCGATGACCCAGAACGTGACCAGGTACGCCACCGAGGCGAGCACCGACAAGACCAGGACCGCCCCGAGCAGGGTGCCCAGCTTCGCACCGAGCACCGTCAGCCGACGGGGCCGCCACAACAGCAGGTTGACCACCCCGCCGGAGTTCAGGTCGGCGCCGATGTAGGAGGCGCCGACCAGAAAACCGAACATCAGCAGGAAGGCCACCAGGAAGAACAGCAGCGACTCGGCCTGCTGGGTGAAGGTGAACACCCCGGTCAGGTAGTCGGCGGTGACCGGCAGCCGGTCCCGCTGCGCCGGGTCCAGTTCGCTGCAGTCAGGCGGCAGGTAGAGGTTGCCCTCGTGGGCCCACGCCTCACCACGATCACGGGCCAGGCAACGGTCGTGCTCCCGCTCCATGTCGCGCCGCTCGGCGGTCGCCTGCTGCTGGGCCGTCGCCAGCTCGGCGCTGGTGGGCGTGTGTGATCCGGCCAGTGTGGTCGCCGCCGTCACCGCGAACGCCAACAGCAGCAGGAGCACCATCAGCTGCACGAACCGGCGGGCGGCCAGCCGCTGCGCCTCGGCACGGATCAGGTTCACGCGTCCACTCCCCGGATGTCGAGGTCGATCAGCTGTCCGGCGGCCGGGTCGTGCGGGGTCCCGTCGGCCTGGCGGGGGACCGTCGGATGTTGCCCGGCACCGGTCAACTCCAGGAAGACGCTCTCCAGATCCGGCCGCACCGGGGTCAGCTCGCGTACCCAGACACCCTGCTCGCCCAGCGTCCGGTTGACCAGGGCCGGGTCCGGTACGCCACCGACCACCAGATGGTCGGCGTGCGCGGTGACGGTCAGCTCGGCGGCCCGCAGCAGCTCCTCGGCCCGGGCCAGGTCGTCGGCGCGGACCAGACACTCGTTGCGGTCGAAACCGGCCAGCACCTCGTCCACCCGGCCGGCCGCCACCCGCCGGCCCCGCGAGATGATCGTGACGTGGTCGCAGATCAGCTGGATCTCGGCCAGGATGTGGCTGGACACCAGCACGGTCACCCCGTTCGCGGCCAGTGCCCGCACCAGATCCCGCATCTCCCGGATGCCCGCCGGGTCCAGCCCATTGGCCGGCTCGTCCAGGATCAGCAGCTCGGGCCGCTTGAGCAGGGCCGAGGCCACCGCCAGCCGTTGCTTCATGCCCAGCGAGTAACCCTTGACCCGCTCGTGGCCGCGATCGCCCAGACCGACCTGCTCCAGCACCTCGTCGACCCGGCTGACCGGTACGCCGCCGGCCACCGCGAGCAACCGCAGCGTGCGGTACGCGGTGAAGTTGCCGAAGAACTGCGGGCTCTCCACGATCGCCCCCACCCGACCGGCGACCTGTGGCAACCGCTCGGGCGCGCGGGCACCGAGCACGGTCATTCGTCCTTCGTCGGCGCCGACCAGCCCGAGCAGCGCCCGCAGCGTGGTCGTCTTGCCCGACCCGTTCGGCCCCAGGAACCCGTGCACCTGACCGGCCTCGACCAGCAGGTCGAAGCCGTCGACGGCGACCCGGCGCCCCCGACGCAGGCTACGGAACGTCTTACGCAGACCTTCGATCTCGATGACCCCGCTCATGCGGACGGTCCCCGACGACTGGGCATGGCCGGCCCTCCGGATGGGGTGAGCAATGACACGGCGCTCACCCTACGACCGCGCCGCCCGCCCATGGGGGCGGCATGGCGGTGCGTGGTTGGATGGGCGGGTGACTGGTGACCTGATCCCTGGCGCCGGTGGCGCCACACCCGCCCCCTCGCCCGTGGACGCGGATCTGGTGGTCAGCCTCGACGGCGTCGGGGTACGCCGGTCCGGCACCGCCCTGCTGCACGACGTCGACTGGCGGGTGGAACTGGACGAACGCTGGGTGGTGCTGGGCCCCAACGGCGCGGGCAAGACCACCCTGCTCAACCTCGCCGCCGGCCGGCTGCACCCGACCATCGGCACCGCGCACGTGCTGGGCGAGCGGATCGGCCGTACCGACCTGACCGAGCTGCGTACCCGCATCGGGTTGACCACGGCGGCGCTCGCCGAGCGGCTGCCGGCCGAGGAGAAGGTCGTCGACGTGGTGATGACCGCGGCCTGGTCGGTGGTCGGCCGCTGGCGGGAGGACTACGACCCGGCCGACGAGGCCCGCGCCCGCGCCCTGCTCGACCAACTCGGCGTCGGCTCGCTGGCCGACCGGACGTACGGCACCCTGTCGGAGGGGGAGCGCAAGCGGGTGCAGATCGCCCGCGCCCTGATGACCGACCCGGAGCTGCTGCTGCTCGACGAGCCGGCGGCCGGGCTCGACCTGGGTGGCCGGGAGGACCTGGTGGCCCGCCTGGCCGAGCTGGCGCGGGATCCGGACGCCCCGGCGCTGGTGCTGGTCACCCACCACGTGGAGGAGATCCCGCCCGGCTTCACCCACGCGCTGCTGCTGCGCGACGGCGCCGTCATGGCCCAGGGGCTGCTGGACGACACCCTCACCGCCGACAACCTCACCAAGACCTTCGGCCTGCCGCTGCTCGTCGAGCGCACCGGCAACCGCTTCACCGCCCGCGCCGCCTGAGGTGTAAGGAAGGGCCCCTGCTTAACGTCTCCGGTAGAGCAGGGGCCCCTTGTTAACAAGGCAGGAGGCTCCCGTGCGACAGACCCGAGTCGTCGTGGTGGGCAGCGCGAACATGGACCTGGTCGCCACCGCGCCGGCCCTGCCCCGCCCCGGAGAGACCACCCTCGGCACCGACTTCGTCACCGTGCCCGGTGGCAAGGGTGCCAACCAGGCCATCGCCGCCGCCCGGGCGGGCGCCGCCTGTGCCTTCCTCGGCGCGATCGGCTCCGACTCGTTCGGGGTGACCCTGCGGGCCCGGATCACCGCCGCCGGGGTGGACACCAGCCAGTTGCGCACCACCTACGGCGCCTCCGGGGTGGCCCTGGTCATGGTCAACGCCGAGGGGGAGAACGCGATCCTGGTGACCCCGGGCGCGAACGGCTCGCTGACCGCGCTCACCGAGAGCGAACTCGCCGCCGTACGCGATGCCGACGTGCTGATCGCGCAGCTGGAGATTCCGGTCGAGACGGTGACCGAGGCGGCGGTGGCGGCCCGGGCCGCCGGTACCCGGGTGGTGCTCAACGCGGCGCCGGCCGTCCCGTTGCCGCCCGAACTGCTGGCCGCGGTGGACCTGTTGGTGGTCAACGAGAACGAGGCGCAGGCGTACACCGGTCGGGGGCGGGACGACCCGTACGCCCTGCTCGACCTGGTGCCCCGGGCGGTGCTGACCCTCGGCGCGCAGGGTGCCTGGTACGGCGACCGGGACGGCACCGCCGTGCACGTGCCCGCCGTCAAGGTGGACACGGTCGACTCGACCGCCGCCGGGGACGCCTTCACCGGCGCGCTCGCGGTGGCCTGGGGTGAGGGCCGTGACCTGGTCGACGCGGTCCGCTGGGCGGCGGCGGCCGGTGCGGCCTGCGTACGCCGGCTCGGCGCGAGCGTGTCGCTGCCGCACCGCGTCGACATCGACCAGCTGTACGCCCCGGCGCCCTGATCCGCTCAGCCGCCCGGCGGTACGGCCGCCGGCCGGCCGCCGGTGCTGCTGCGGAACGCCCGCCGATAGGCGGACGGTGAGGTACGCATCGCCCGGGTGAAGTGGTGGCGGTAGGTCACCGGGGTGTCGAAGCCGACCGTCGTCGCGATCCGCGTAACGGGTGCGTCGGTCGTTTCGAGCAGCGCCAGGCTGGCCCGGATCCGCTGGTCGACCAGCCAACGGATCGGGCTGGTGCCGGTGGCCCGGGCGAAGTGCCGCAGGTAGGTGCGGGGCGACAGGTGCGCCTGCCGGGCCAGGCGGGCCACCGTCAGCGGTTCGGCCAGGTGCGCCAGCGCCCAGGCGAGACTGCCGGCGATCCGGTCGTCGTCCGGCCCCGCCGCCACCGGCGCCTCGATGAACTGCGCCTGTCCGCCGTCGCGATGCGGCGGGATCACCAGTCGGCGAGCCACCGCGTTGGCCACGGCGGCGCCGTGGTCGCGCCGGATCACGTGCACGCACAGGTCGAGGCCGGCCGCGCTGCCGGCGCTGGTCAGGATGTCCCCGTCGTCCAGGTAGAGCACGTCCGGATCCACCGTCACGGCGGGGTGTCGGCGGGCCAGTAGGTCGGCGTAGCGCCAGTGGGTGGTGGCCCGTCGACCGTCCAGCAGGCCGGCGCCGGCCAGCGCGAACGCCCCCGAGCAGATGGACATGATCCGGGCACCGGCCCGGTGCGCGCGACGCAGCGCCGCCACCAGTCGCGGCGACGGCGGCGCGGACACGTCGGACACCCCGGGCACGATCACCGTCCCGGCGCCGGCCAGCACGCCCAGGCCGTACGGGGTGTGCAGGTGGGCGCCGCCGATCAGCGGCAGCGGACCGGGCCGTTCGGCGCAGAGTCGCAGGTCGTACCAGGGCACGCCGAGTTCGGGGCGGGGCAGCCCGAACACCTCGGTGACGATGCCGGTTTCGAAGACCGACATCCCCGGGTACGCGAGCACGGCGACGGTGCGGTCGGCCGGGGCCATGGCGGGATATTAGCGTAGTACGTCCTCACCGCCACTCGTCCGCGTGACCGACGGCGACCAGGATCGGTGCCATGAGCCGAGTCTTCGCAGTTCCGGCCGCCGATCCGGCAACCGCCGCCGCACACTTCCTCGCCCGGTTGCGGTTCGCCACCGACGTGGCCGACGTGCATGCCGACCTCACCGTGGGGGTGCCCGACCTGGTCGTGGTGGACTCCCGGGGCGACGCCGCCTGGGCCCAGGGCCACCTGCCCGGCGCTCTGCACCTGCCCACCGCCGAGATCGCCGCGCGGGCCACCACGGCGGTGTCGACCGGCGTTCGGGTGGTCACCTACTGCTGGGGTCCGGGCTGCGACGGCGCCACCCGGGCCGCGCTGGAGTTCGCCCGGCTCGGCTATCCGGTCAAGGAGATGCGCGGTGGCTACGAGTACTGGGTCCGGGAAGGGCTGCCCGTGGTCACCGCGACCGGACTGTCCCAGCGGCCGGTGGACGAGCTGACCGCCCCCCGCCCGGCCGTCGGCTGCGACTGCTGATCTGGTACGACCAACTCGGCCTCAGCCGGCGTCGTCGGCGAGCTTCTCACCCCGCCGCCGCAGCATGCCCAGGCCGGGGATGCCGGCCACGGCGAGCTTGAGGTCCCGGGTGACGTCGAGCAGGTCGTGCAGGTCGGGGCCGACCCGGTCCAGGGTGGCCAGAATCGGCAGTACGTCGGCGGTGAGGTGCTCCCGCAGCTTCGGCAACTCGTCGACCAGCCGTACCGCCGCCGCCACCTCCTCGGGGCTGAGTTGCTCGATGAAGTGGGTGGCCATCGGTACGGCCCGCCGCAACGCCGGCTCGTACGCGGCCAGCAGTTCGGCGGCGGTGGCCGCCGTTTCGGCCGCCACGCCGACCGCCTCGGCTGCCCGGCCGGACACCGTCTCCGCCGTCGCCACCACGCTGGCTGCCGCGGCGGCGACCGTGGTGGCGTTGTCCACGGCGGCGGTGGCGGCGGCGCTGATCACCGCCACCTCGCGGACCGCGACGTCGGCGTCGGCGAGCAACTGGTCGGTCCGGTCGAGGGTCTGCTCGACCCGATCCACCACCCCGTTGATCCGGGCCAGCAGCGCCTCCACGCCGTCGAGGACCGCGAACGCGCGGGTGGGAATCGCGGCGAAGGACGCGGCCGAGTCGAGGGCGGAACGGGTGAGACCGACGACCGCGGTCGGCCGGGGAAGGGGGATCGCCATGGGCTCAAGTGTGCGTCGGGCGATCACCTCCTGCCGGCCGGGCGGTCACCAGTGTTCCCCCTGCTGCTCCACGGACCGCTGCACCGCCCGGTAGATCTGCCCGAAGCGCAGCGCGTCCGGGGTACGCAGCACCATGGCCTCCTGCCCGCGGTACTGCACCCACAGCTCGTGCACCCGGTTGCCGCGTTCGTACGAGCGGTCCAGCCAGCCGAGCGGAATCTCCAGGAACGGCACCAGCGCCAGCGGGATGATCACGCAGGCCGCGAGCACCACCAGCGCGGGGATCCAGTCGCCCCGGTCCTGGGCCGACCAGGCCAGCGAGAGTACGCAGACCAGCCCGACCAACGGCGGTAGCGACAACAGCAGCACCAGTACGCCCCGACCGAGCACCCGGCCCCGGACCGCCAGCGTGGTACGGCCCTTCTGGTGCCAGACGTAGGTGACTTCGGCGATCGGAATGACGTGTCCTCCGACCCGGATCGACTCCGAGGTCACCTGCACCGCGTCGTCCCGGTAATAGAGCGCCATCACTAAGCCTAACCACCTTCGGGCAACTGGTGGCTGTCAACTGGCTGCCCGATCGGCGGGTGGCGTTGTTAACAAGGGGCCCGTGTACCACCGCAGGCGTTAACGGGGTGCCCTTCCTTGCACCTGGGCTTCCATGGCGCGTTGGACGGCGCGGTAGATCTGGCCGAAGCGCAGGGCGTCCGGGGTGCGCAGCAGGCGTACCGGGTGGCCACGCCAGCGGATCCAGACCTCGCGTGGCCGGCTGCCCCGGGCGTACGAGCGGTCGAAGTACTCGAAGAGCTGGTCGGCGATCGGCCCGGCGGCCAGCCCGATCAGGATGGAGGTGCCGATGATGGCGACCGTGACGGTCGCCGAACCGTTGAGCCAGACGGCGAGCGCGATGCCGAGGACGGCGGCCACCAGCGGGCCGACCATCGCCGCGCCGAGCGCGCCCCGGCCGGCCAGCACCCGCCACGACCGGCTGCCCCGGTGGTGCCAGACCTCGCTGATCTCGGCCAGCGGATAGGCGTCGCCGTTGACGGTGACGGTGGTGGAGGTGACCTGGACGGACTTGTCGTCGTAGTACGTGACCATGGCGGGAACTCCGGGTCGCGGGACTGGCAGCCAGACTACGTGCCGCAGATGCCTGGTCGTAAGGTTGGCACGCGACTTCGACGAGGAAGTGAGGCTCAGCGTGGGCGAGTTCGTGCGGCTGGAGACCAAGGACGGCATCGGCACCATCCGGCTGGAGCGGCCACCGATGAACGCGCTCAACACGCAGGTGCAGGAGGAGTTGCGCGCCGCCGCCACGGCGGCCACCGCCGACGAGCAGGTCCACGCCGTCATCGTGTACGGCGGGGAGAAGGTCTTCGCCGCCGGCGCGGACATCAAGGAGATGGCCGACATGTCCTACGTGGACATGGCCGCTCGCGCCGCCGACCTGTCCAGCGCGCTCGGCGCGATCGCCCGGATCCCCAAGCCGGTGGTGGCCGCGATCACCGGCTACGCCCTCGGCGGCGGCTGTGAGCTGGCGCTGGCCTGTGACTGGCGGGTGGTGGCCGAGGACGCCAAGCTCGGCCAGCCCGAGATCAAGCTCGGCATCATCCCGGGTGCCGGGGGCACCCAGCGGCTGGCCCGGCTGGTCGGCCCGGCCCGGGCCAAGGATCTGATCATGTCCGGCCGGATGGTCGACGCGCAGGAGGCGCTGCGGATCGGCCTGGCCGACCGGATCGCCCCGGCCGCCGAGGTCTACGACACGGCGGTGGCGTTGGTGCGGCCGTACCTCAACGGGCCGGTGCAGGCGCTGCGCGCGGCGAAGCTGGCCGTCGACGGCGGCCTGGACATGGACCTGAACTCGGGCCTGGCCTGGGAGAGTCAACTCTTCGCGGCGTTGTTCGCCACCGACGACCGGCGCGAGGGAATGGTCGCCTTCGTGGAGAAGCGCAAGCCGGACTTCACCGGTCGATGAAGGCGGTTCACATTCTTCCTACCGGCCAGTAGCGTGTGACTCCGGTCAGGCGACGAGAAGGAGCGGCGATGACGGAGCGGATCGAAGGCCACGGCGGAGAACTCGCCCTCGCGGCACTGCGCGCGTACGGGGTGCGGGAGATGTTCACCCTCTCCGGCGGGCACGTCTTCCCGCTCTACGACGCCGCGCACAAGGCCGGTTTCCCGCTGTACGACGTGCGGCACGAGCAGTCCGCCGTGTTCGCCGCCGAGGCGGTGGCCAAGCTCCAGCGGCGCCCAGGTCTCGCCGTACTCACCGCCGGCCCCGGCGTGACCAACGGCATCTCCGGCCTGACCAGCGCGTACTTCAACGCCTCGCCGGTGCTGGTGCTGGGTGGGCGGGCACCGCAGTTCCGCTGGGGCTCCGGCAGCCTCCAGGAGATGGACCACCTGCCGCTGGTCGCCCCGGTCACCAAGCACGCCGAGACGGTGTTCAGCGCCGACGACATCCCCCGGGCCGTCGCCGCGGCGCTGACCACCGCCCTCACCCCGCACCGGGGCCCGGTCTTCCTCGACTTCCCCCTCGAAGCGATCTTCTCGGTGGGCGACGCCGACCCGCCGGCCGGTCCGGCCATCGCCCCGATCGAGGCCGACCCGGACGAGGTGGCCACCGCCGCCGGCCTGGTCGCCGGTGCGCAGCGGCCGGTCGTCATCGCCGGCTCCGACGTCTACGCCGGTGACGCCGTGGCCGCCCTGCGCGCTGCCGCCGAGGCCCTCGAAGTGCCGGTCTTCACCAACGGCATGGGCCGGGGCGCCCTGCCACCGGAGCACCCGCTGGCCTTCGCCAAGGCGCGTCGGGTGGCCCTCAGGAGCGCCGACGTGGTCGTGGTGGTGGGCACCCCGCTGGACTTCCGGCTCTCCTTCGGTGACTTCGGCGACGCCAAGGTGGTGCACATCGTCGACGCGCCGAGCCAGCGTGCCTCGCACGTGCAGCCCGCCGTCGCACCCGCCGGTGACCTGCGCGCCATCCTGTCGGCCCTCGCCGAGTACACCGGCGACCGGGTCGACCATGCCGACTGGGTGGCGCAACTGCGTACCGCCGAGGACGCCGCGAAGGCCCGTGACGCCGAGGAGATGGCCGCCGAGACGGATCCGATCCGACCGGCCCGCGTCTACGGCGAGCTGCGCAAGGTCCTCGCCCGGGACGCGATCACCATCGGCGACGGCGGTGACTTCGTCTCGTACGCCGGGCGCTACCTGGAGCCGGCCCAGCCGGGCACCTGGCTCGACCCGGGCCCGTACGGCTGCCTCGGCACCGGCATGGGCTACGCGATGGGCGCCCGGGTCACCCACCCCGACCGGCAGATCTGTGTGCTGATGGGCGACGGCGCGGCCGGTTTCTCGCTGATGGACGTGGAGTCCCTGGTCCGGCAGAAGTTGCCGGTGGTCATGGTGGTCGGCAACAACGGCATCTGGGGTCTGGAGAAGCACCCGATGCGGGCCATGTACGGCTACGACGTGGCCGCCGACCTCCAGCCCGAACTGCGCTACGACCAGGTGGTCGCGGCGCTCGGCGGGGCGGGCGAGACGGTGGCCAAGGCCGCCGACCTGGGTCCGGCCCTGCAGCGGGCCTTCGACGCCGGGGTGCCGTACCTGGTCAACGTGCTCACCGACCCGGCCGACGCGTACCCCCGCTCGTCCAACCTGGCCTGAGCCGGGGCGCAGCCGCCCCGAGCGTCACACCTCGGGGCGGGGTTCCTCGCGCGGCGGATCGCCCTCCCGGCGGCGCAGGTCGTCCTCGCGTTTGCGCAGGTCTTCCTCCCAGCGGCGGAAGAGTTCCTGGTCGTCCTTGCGCGAGCGCTCCTCGATCGCGCGGAGGAACTCGGGGTCGTCGTCCGGTGCGAGCGGCCGGGCCGGCCGGCGCTCGGCGGGTCGGGCTCCGCTCGCCCACGTCCCACCGCCGGCGGGCTTGCGCTGTCTGCCGGCGAGGAACCAGGCGATCGAACCGACCAGCGGGAAGAACAGGATGATCAGCACCCAGGCGATCCGCGGTAGGTGACGGACGTCGTCATCCTCGGCCGAGAGGCAACTGATCAGAGCGCAGACGGCGAGGACGACCTGCACGAGGAAGAAGAGGATGTACAGCCGGGCCATGTACCCATCATGGCCTACTCCCCGGCGGTGGTCACACCCCGTACACGACCAACAGGATGCCGATCAGGGCGAATCCGGCGCCGGAGAGCCCCACCGCAGCGAGCGTACGACCGCCGGTGCCGGGCACGCCGGTGCCGGTGGCCCGCCGCCAGCAGAGCGTGACCGTGGCACCCCAGCCGACGATGGTGAGCGCCGCCAGCAGCGCCCCGACCCGCCCGCCGGTGAACGCCAGCCGCACGGTCAGCATCGCCACCACGGTCACCGTCAGCGCGGTGCGCCGCCACGCCAACCGGGTCCGCTCGGGCTGCAACCCGGCATCGCGGACCGTGGTCATCCGTCCACCGCCCCGGCGAGCACCGCCACCACCAACAGCAGCGCGCCGAGACCGACCACGACGGCGAGTACGGCCGGAAAGCGGGACGCCGGTAGTTCCTCACCGAGCCGGATGGCCCGTTCGACGCGTGCCCAGTGGTCGATCGCCCGGACCGCCACCGCGCCGCCGAGCAGCAGCAACGCCACGGAGATCGCCTCGCGCAGGTGCCGCAGCGACATGGTGGGCAGGAACTGTGCGGCGGCCAGACCACCGGCGACCAGCGCCAACCCGGTACGCAACCAGGCCAGGAAGGTGCGTTCGTTGGCCAGCGAGAAGCGGTAGTCGGGGGTGGCGCCCACCGACCGCAGCTCCTGCGGGTCGAACCAGTTCCTGATCCTTTGCCACACGGTGGTGATTATCCGGTTCGAACTGGGCATAGCCTGGAAACATGACGGATCTTGACGCGACCACGTTGCGCGCGGCGTACGACGCCCAGCTGCGGCCGGGCCTGCCCGACCCGGTGCCGGACGGCGCGCGGGTGGAGCAGGACGGTCCGTTGTTCCGGGTGCTGGGCCTCGACCGGGGTGGCCTGGTGACCTATCGCGACCTCGGTGGACTGGGCGGCGCCGAACTCGACGCGCTGATCGCCCGCCAGGTGGCGGTGTTCCAGGAGCGTGCCGAGCCGGTGGAGTGGAAACTGCACGGTCACGACGAACCGGCGGACCTGCCGCAGCGCCTGCGCGCGGCCGGCTTCGTACCGGAGGACGAGGAGAGCGTCGTGGTCGGCCCGGTCGCACCGCTGGCCTCCGCGCTGCCGGTGGTGCCCGAGGGCGTACGCCTGCGGGAGGTCACCAGTCGCGCGGACCTGGACCGGATCGCGGCACTGGAGACGCTGCTGTGGGGGCGTGACCTGAGTGGCCTCGCCGACGGGCTGGAACGGGAGGTCGCCGCCGATCCGCAGGCGATCACCGTCGTGGTGGCCGAGGCCGGTGAGTCGGTGGTCAGCGCGGGCTGGGTCCGCTACCCCACGGGCAGTACCTTCGCCACCCTGTGGGGCGGGTCGACCGATCCGCAGTGGCGGCGACAGGGCATCTACCGGGCGCTGGTCACCTACCGGGCCCGGCTTGCCGGCCAACGCGACCGGACGCTGTTGCAGGTCGACGCCAGCGACGAGAGTCGTCCACTGCTGGGGCGCCTCGGCCTCGTCCCGGTCACCACCACCACGCCCTACGTCTACACTCCGTGATCATGGTGCAGCGGCTGACGGACGAGGAGATGTTCACCCTCAAGACGGGGGCCTTCGGCGCGGTCTTCATGGTCTCGAACGCCGACCCGGGAGTGCTCGCGTTGTTCCGGGAGAGCTTTGCCGCCTCCGGGGCGATGGCCGACGCCAGTGGAGTGGTCAAGGCGGCGCTGAGCAGCGGCCCGCTGCCGAAGCTGCCCCGTGACTCGGCGCTGGAGGTCGAGTCGGTGGTGTTGCCCGCGCTGCGCGAGGCGATCCGGATCCTGACCGAGAAGGCACCGGAGGATCTGCCGGTCTACCGCTCGGTGGTGCTGGCCGCCGCGGATCGTACGGCGCGGGCCCACAACGGGATCAGTCCGGCCGAGGCCCAGGTCATCGAACGGATCGCCGACGCATTGGGGCAACCGGCGGCCTGAGCGCAGCGGTGGGCTGAGCGCGCCGGCTCGGCGGCGGTCGCGAGTGCCGGCAGAATGCCGGTGAGCCGAGTCACCCGGAGCGGCTCCGAACGAGTAAGCTACTGGCAGGTAACATTGCGTCGTGGGCAACCGCACAGCGCCTCATGGTTGACCTAACGTTGACTAAGGAGCGAGGCTGCGCCCCAGAGCAGCGCAAGTGATCACACCACCACAGCAGGAGGGTCGTCGAAGCGCGATGAACATCGTCGTACTCGTCAAGCAGGTGCCCGACTCGGGCGCGGACCGCAACCTGCGCACTGACGACAACACAGTCGACCGCGGTTCGGCGAACAACGTCATCAACGAGATGGACGAGTACGCCATCGAAGAGGCGTTGAAGATCAAGGAAGCGCACGGCGGCGAGGTGACCATCCTGACCATGGGTCCGGACCGGGCCACCGAGTCGATCCGCAAGGCGCTGTCGATGGGCCCGGACAAGGCGGTGCACGTGGTGGACGACGCCCTGCACGGGTCGTGCGCCGTGGCCACCTCCAAGGTGCTCGCCGCCGCGCTCGGTCAGCTCGGCGCCGACCTGGTGCTCTGCGGCTCCGAGTCGACCGACGGTCGGGTCCAGGTGATGCCGCACATGCTCGCCGAGCGGCTCGGCATCGCGGCGCTGACCGGCGCCCGCAAGCTCACCGTCGACGGTGCCACGCTGACCGTGGAGCGGCAGACCGAGGAGGGCTACGAGGTCATCACCGCCGCGACGCCGGCCATCGTGTCGGTGTGGGACACCATCAACGAGCCGCGCTACCCGTCCTTCAAGGGCATCATGGCCGCGAAGAAGAAGCCGGTGCAGACGCTGTCGCTGGCCGACCTGGGCGTGGCCGCGGGCGAGGTGGGCTTCGCCGGGGCGACCAGCACCGTGCTGGAGCACAGCAAGCGTCCGCCGCGTTCGGGTGGCGTCAAGGTCACCGATGAGGGCTCCGGCGGCGCGCAGCTCGTCGAGTTCCTCGCCACCGAGAAGTTCGTGTGAGGGGTGTGGGACATGTCTGAGGTTCTCGTCGTCGTCGACGCCACCCGCGAGTTCGGCGTCAAGAAGGTCACCCTGGAGATGCTCACCCTGGCCCGCGAGCTGGGCACCCCGTCGGCGGTGGTGCTCGGTGGCGCCGGTGCCGCCGAGGCGCTCTCCGCCAAGCTGGGCGAGTACGGCGCGGAGAAGATCTACGCCGCCGAGGGTGACGAGATCGACGGCCACCTGGTGGCCCCGAAGGCCACCGTGGTCGCCGACCTGGTCAAGCGGGTACAGCCGGCCGCCGTCCTGCTCGCCTCCTCGCAGGAGGGCAAGGAGATCGCCGCCCGGCTGGCGGTCAAACTGGACAACGGCATCCTGACCGACGTGGTCGCCCTGGCCGCCGACGGCACCGCCACCCAGGTCGCCTTCGCCGGCTCGGCCATCGTCAAGTCCAAGGTGACCCGGGGCCTGCCGCTGGTCACCGTCCGGCCGAACTCGGTCAATCCGACCCCGGCCGCCGTCACCCCGGCCGTCGAGCAGTTGACCGTCAGCCTGACCGACACCGACAAGCTGGCCAAGGTGGTCGACCGGGTGGCCGAGCAGAAGGGCTCCCGCCCCGAGCTCACCGAGGCCGGCGTGGTCGTCTCCGGTGGCCGTGGAGTCGGCAACGCCGACAACTTCAAGCTGGTCGAGGAGTTGGCCGACCTGCTCGGCGGTGCCGTCGGCGCGTCCCGCGCGGCGGTCGACTCCGGCTTCTACCCGCACCAGTTCCAGGTCGGGCAGACCGGTAAGACCGTCTCCCCCCAGCTGTACGTCGCGCTCGGCATCTCCGGCGCGATCCAGCACCGGGCCGGCATGCAGACCTCGAAGACCATCGTCGCGGTCAACAAGGACGGCGAAGCGCCGATCTTCGAGCTGGCCGACTTCGGCGTGGTGGGCGACCTGTTCAAGGTGGTTCCGCAGGCCGCCGAGGAGATCCGCAAGCGCAAGTGAGGCGTACCCACGACAGCCGCCGTCCGATGCCGGGCGGCGGCTGTCGTCGTGTCTGCGGAAAAGGGAGCTGATCGGCGGGCCGGGGAGCTGAACCGGCCCGCCGATCAGCCCGTCAGGCGCCCGCTTCCGGCGGGCCGCCGCCGGAATGGGCCGTCTGTCGTCCTGCCGGGCAGAGACGTCACTGATGAGTATGGCAAGTCCGTGCCGGTCGCGCCGTACCATCCCCCGTCCCATCACCACTCCAGCCTGCGGGCCGGCCGGAACAGGTCGTTAGGCTGAGTCGTGATGGCTTACCTGGATCATGCCGCGACCACCCCGGTGCTCGACGAGGCACTCGAGGCGTACGTCGCGACCGCCCGCGAGGTCGGCAACGCGTCTTCACTGCACGCGTCCGGCCGCCGTGCCCGGCGCCGGGTGGAGGAGTCACGGGAACGGGTGGCCGCCGCACTGGGTGCCCGGCCGTCCGAGGTCATCTTCACCGGTGGCGGTACGGAGAGCGACAACCTCGCGGTCAAGGGCATCTTCTGGGCTCGGCGGGACGCCGATCCCCAGCGGACCCGGGTCGTCTCCAGCGCCATCGAGCACCACGCCGTACTCGACGGGGTGGACTGGCTGGGCCGGCACGAGAACGCCGAGGTGGGCTGGCTGCCCGTCGACGAGGTCGGCCGGCTGCACCCCGACGCGCTCCGCGCCGAGCTGGCCGAACACGGCGAGCGGGTGGCGCTGATCACCGCCATGTGGGCGAACAACGAGGTCGGCACCGTGCAGCGGATCGCCGAACTGGCCGCCGTGGCCGTGGAGTACGCGGTGCCGTTCCACACCGACGCCATCCAGGCGGTCGGCCAGGTGCCGGTCGACTTCGCCGCCAGTGGCGTCGCCGCACTCACCGTGACCGGGCACAAGCTCGGCGGCCCGGTCGGGGTGGGCGCGCTGGTGCTGGCCCGCGACGTGGCCGCCGTACCGCTGCTGCACGGCGGCGGACAGGAACGCGACGTACGCTCGGGCACCCTGGACGCCGCCGGCATCGTCGCGTTCGCGGTCGCCGTCGAGGCCGCGGTCAAGGGCCAGCAGGAGTACGCGGCCCGGGTGGCGGCGCTCCGCGACGACCTGGTGCGGCGGGTCCGGCAGGCGGTGCCCGAGGTCGTCTACAACGGCGACCCGGACGATCGGCTGCCCGGTAACGCGCACTTCTCCTTCCCCGGCTGCGAGGGTGACGCCCTGCTGCTCCTGCTGGACGCCCAGGGCATCTACTGCTCGACCGGTTCGGCCTGCTCGGCCGGGGTGGCCCAGCCCTCGCACGTGCTGCTGGCGATGGGCGCCGACGACGACCGGGCCCGCTCGTCGCTGCGCTTCTCCCTCGGCCACACCAGCACCTCCGACGACGTGGACGCGGTGATCGCCGCTCTCCCCGGCGCCGTCGAACGCGCCCGCCGCGCCGCCCAACGCACCCCCCGCTGACCGCGAAGGAAGGGCACCTTGTTAACGCCTCCGGTAGAGGCGGGGCCCCCTGTTAACACCGGCACCCGTTCAACACCGACACCCGGAGCGTCGGCGGGCCAGGCGGGGTGCCGGTGGGCGAGGGTGATGCCGGCAAGCCGGGCGGTGTGCCGGCTGGGTCGGTTCGGCCACGGCGAAACGCATGGCGGTGGCGCCGCCGCGGCTGGTGCCGGCCGCGCGACCGAGTGCCGATGAGCGCGACGGTGCGGGATAGTCTCGACGGGAAGGGAGCGTGGTCCGGGTGAGGGTGTTGGCGGCGATGTCCGGTGGCGTGGATTCCGCCGTGGCGGCGGCGCGGGCGGTGCAGGCCGGTCACGACGTCACCGGCGTACACCTGGCGCTGGCCCGCAACCCGCAGACCTATCGCACCGGGGCGCGGGGCTGCTGCACCCTGGAGGATTCCCGCGACGCCCGGCGCGCGGCCGACGTGCTCGGCATCCCGTTCTACGTCTGGGACATGGCCGACCGCTTCCACGCCGACGTGGTGGACGACTTCGTCGCCGAGTACGCGGCCGGGCGTACCCCCAATCCCTGCCTGCGCTGCAACGAGAAGATCAAGTTCGCCGCGGTGCTGGACCGCGCGGTGGCCCTCGGGTTCGACGCGGTGGTCACCGGTCATCACGCCCGGCTCGGTTCGGACGGCCTGCTGCGCCGCAGCGTCGACGCGGCCAAGGACCAGTCGTACGTGCTGGCGGTGCTCACCCGCGAGCAGTTGGACCGGTCCGTCTTCCCGCTCGGCGACTCGACCAAGGCCGAGGTACGCCAGGAGGCCGCCGCCCGGGGCCTGGCGGTGGCCGACAAGCCGGACTCGCACGACATCTGCTTCATCGCCGACGGTGACACCCGGGGCTTCCTCGCCCAGCGGCTCGGCGAGACGCCCGGCGACGTGGTCGACGCGACCACCGGCGCGGTGGTCGGCCAGCACGCCGGGGCGTACGCGTACACCGTCGGGCAGCGACGTGGCCTGCACCTGGACCGGCCCGCCCCGGACGGCCGGCCCCGATATGTGCTCTCCATCACACCGAAGACCAACACGGTGACCGTCGGCCCGGCCGAGGCGCTGGAGGTGTCCACCGTCCGGGCCACCCGCCCGGTCTGGACCGGCGGCCCACGTCCGGACCAGCCGATCGAGTGCGAGGTGCAGCTACGGGCGCACGGCGTCGTGGTGCCCGCCGCCGTCACCGTCGACGGCGACCAGTTGCACGCCGACCTGCGCCGCCCGGTACGGGGTGTGGCGGCCGGCCAGGCGATCGTCGCCTACCGCCCCGACCCGGCCGGCGACATCGTCCTCGGCTCCGCCACCATCACCGACTGACCACCCGCGCCTGCGGGTGCTGCGGGTGCCACAGGTGGACCACGCCGACGGGTAGGGTTCTGCCGTGAGTGATCGGGAATGGCCGTGGCCGGCGGGCGCGGCGACCGGAATCGGTTCGCTGCCCGGCACCGACATCGCCGAGGCGCAGCGGGTGGTGCTCGGCGAGTTGCCCGCCCTGCCGCACCTGCCCGAGCTGCCGGCCCGTGGACCGGGTGCCGACCTGATCGGTCGTACCGCCGGCCTGCTCGTCGAGTTGCCGGTGGAGTTGTACGCCGCCCGTTGGCAGGTCGCGCCACGGCCCGGCAGGGATCTGCGCCGGGCTCGTGACCTGATGGAACGGGACCTCGACCAGCTCGCCGAGCAGGCCGAGGAGTACGCCGGCACGATCAAGGTCCAGGCGGCCGGTCCACTCACCCTCGCGGCCTCGCTGGAGTTGCCGATCGGTGGCCGGATGCTGCGCGACCCCGGCGCCGTACGTGATCTGGCCGCCTCGCTCGCCGACGGGCTGCGTGGCCACGTCGAGGCGGTGGCCCGTCGGGTGCCCCGGTCCCGCGTACTGCTCCAACTGGACGAACCCTCGCTGCCGGCGGTGTTGGCCGGTCGGGTGCCGACCGAGAGCGGGTTGGGCACCTACCGGGCCGTGGAGTCGGACGTGGCCGGGGTGCTGCTGCGCGGCGTGATCGAGGCGGCGGGGGTACCGACCGTGGTGCACTGCTGCGCGGCGGACGTACCGCTGGACCTGATCCGGTTCGCCGGTGCGGTCGGGGTGGCGTTGGACCTGGACCGGGTGACCGACCTGGATCCGCTGGGCGAGGCGCTGGATGCCGGGCTCGGGCTGCTGGCCGGGGCCGCGCCGACGACGCCAGCGGCCGGTCGTGCGCCGACGTCAGCTCAGGTCGCCGACCGGGTACGCGGGCTCTGGGACCGGCTCGGCTTCCCGCGGCGCCAACTCGCCGAGCAGGTGGTGGTCACCCCCGCCTGCGGGTTGGCCGGCGCCAGTCCGGCGTACGCCCGGGCGGTCCTGACCGCCTGCCGTGACGCCGGCCGTCGGATCGTCGAGGAGTGAGGTTTCCTGTCGCACCTGGTGGGCAGGATGGCCGGCATGATTGGACGGTTGCGTTCCACGGTCATCGACTGCCCTGATCCGCGGGCCCTGGCGGGCTTCTACGCCGAGCTGCTCGGCCTGCCGCTGGTCGAGGAGAGTTCCGACGGCAACGACTGGGTGGTGCTCGGTGGCCCGCCCGGCCACCAGCCACGGCTCGCCTTCCAGCGGGCGGTGGACCTGCGCCCGCCGGCCTGGCCCGATCCGGAGCGGCCCCAGCAGCTCCATCTGGACGTGACCGTCGACGACATCGAGACGGCCGAGCAGGCGGCGCTGGCCCTGGGCGCTCGGCGACTGCCGGGCGAGGGCGAGGGTTTCCGGGTCTACGCCGATCCGGTCGGACATCCCTTCTGTCTCTGCTGGGACTGACCGCCGGCCTGCTGGGACTGACCGCCGCCTGCTGGGCTGACCGCCGACGCGGGGGAGGCCCGGTCGGTCGATCGGGTGTTGGGCGCTCTTGCCGGCGCCGGGCATCATCGCCTTCATGATCATCCCTGTGCACCGGCGAGCTGCCGGTTCGCTCTTCGGGCTCGCCTTCGGTGACGCCCTGGGCAAGCCCACCGAGTTCCTCAGCGTCGCCGAGATCGACCGTCGGTACGGGCCGGCCGGCCCTCGGGAACTGGTCGGCGATCCGGCACTGGTCACCGACGACACCCAGATGGCGCTGGCGGTGGCCTGGGCGCTGCACGACGCACCGGAACACACGGCGGAGGCGGTGCAGCCGCTGCTCCGCGCACGCTTCCTGGCCTGGGCGGCCAGCCCGGACAACAACCGGGCACCCGGGATGACCTGTCTGCGGGCGTGCGCCGAGCTGTCCCGGGGACTGCCGTGGCAGCAGGCCACGGTGGCCAACTCGAAGGGCTGCGGGGCCAACATGCGGGTCACCCCCGTCGGGCTGCTCGACGTCGACCTGGACACCCTCGCCGGGCTGGCCCAGCTCCAGGCCGGCCTCACCCACGGTCACCCGACCGGTCTGGCCGCCAGCGAGCTGACCGCGTACGCCGTCTGGCTGCTGCGCGCCGGCACCCCCCTGCCCGAGCTGCCCGGTCTGCTCACCGAGCGGGTGAACGAGCAACGCCGGGTCTACCGCACCGAGTGGCTCGGCGACCTGTGGCAGCGTGCCGACGCCACCACCCCCGAGGCGTACGTCGCGGTCGGTTGGGACGAGTGCGGCCGGGCGCTGCGCCGGCTCGACGCGGCACTGTCCGCGCCGGATGACGGCGGCGACCCGGGTCGGCTCACGGGTGAGGGCTGGGCCGCCGAGGAGGCCCTGGCGACGGCCCTCTACTGCGCCGTACGGCATGCCGACGACCCGGTCGGCGCGCTCGCCCGGGGCGCCCGTACGGCCGGTGACTCCGACTCGATCGCCGCCCTCGCCGGAGCGTTCGTCGGCGCGGCCCAGGGCATGGCCGCCTGGCCCGCCGAGTGGGTCGAGCGGATCGAGTACGCCGACCAGCTCGCCGCCCTGTCGGCGGGGCTCGACTGACCGGTCGGGTTGGTCGCTGCCCTGGTCGGCCGGCTTGTCTGACCCGGGGACTACGGTGCGGAGGTAGCACGATCACAGGAGGTCCGGTGGCCGGAGGCGGCAGCGTGTCCGAAGAAGCGAGCACCCAGCAGCTCAGCGCGGCGCAGGAGGCGGCGGCGGGTGCCGAGCCGAGCCCGCAGGCGCGGGAACGCCACGCCATCCTGAGCCAGGAGCTGACCGAGCATCAGTACCGCTACTACGTGCTCGACGCGCCGACCATCGCCGACGCCGAGTTCGACCGGCAACTGCGTGAGCTGGAGGCACTGGAGGAGGAGTTCCCGGCGCTGCGTACGCCGGACTCGCCGACCCAGCGGGTCGGCGGCACCTTCTCCACCGACTTCACCCCGGTCGCCCACGCCGAGCGGATGATGTCGCTGGACAATGCCTTCGCCGACGAGGAGTTGGCCGCCTGGGCGGAGCGGGTCGAGCGGGACGCCGGTGGGCCGGTGCCCTACCTGTGCGAGCTGAAGGTCGACGGGCTGGCGATCAACCTGACCTACCAGGACGGGCGGCTGATCCGGGCGGCGACCCGGGGCGACGGGCGCACCGGCGAGGACGTCACCGCCAACGTGCGCAGCATCCGGGACGTGCCGGGTCGGCTGACCGACTCGGCCGAGTACGGTCCGGTTCCCGAGTTCATCGAGGTGCGGGGCGAGATCTACTTTCCGGTCGCGGCCTTCGCCGACCTCAACGCCGGCCTGGTCGAGCAGGGCAAGGCGCCGTTCGCGAATCCACGTAACGCCGCCGCCGGCAGCCTGCGGCAGAAGGATCCCCGGATCACCGCCTCCCGACCGCTGCGCCTGGTGGTGCACGGCATCGGTGCCCGAGGTGGCTTCCAGCCGGGCACCCAGTCCGAGTCGTACTCGGCGCTGCGGGCCTGGGGCCTGCCGACCAGTGACCGCTGGCGGGTGGTGCCGGGCCTGGCCGGGGTCCGCGACTACATCGCCCACTACGCCGCGCACCGGCACGACGTCGAGCACGAGATCGACGGTGTGGTGGTGAAGGTGGACCCGGTGCCCATCCAGGGCCGGCTCGGCTCGACCAGCCGGGCACCCCGCTGGGCGATCGCCTTCAAGTACCCGCCCGAGGAGGTCAACACCAAGCTGCTCGACATCGAGGTCGAGGTCGGCCGCACCGGGCGGGTCACGCCCCGGGCCCTGCTCGAACCGGTCAAGGTGGCCGGCTCCACGGTGGCGTACGCGACCCTGCACAACGCCCGTGAGGTCGAACGCAAGGGGGTGCTGATCGGCGACACGGTGGTGATCCGCAAGGCCGGCGACGTGATTCCCGAGGTGCTCGGTCCGGTGGTCGATCTGCGCCCGCCGGACGCCCGGCCGTTCGTCATGCCCACCACCTGCCCGGCCTGCGGCACTCCACTGGCCCCGGCCAAGGAGGGCGACGTCGACATCCGGTGCCCGAATTCGCGCAGTTGCCCCGCGCAACTGCGTGAGCGGGTGTTCCACCTGGCCGGGCGTGGCGCGTTCGACATCGAGGCGCTCGGCTACAAGAGCGGTGCCGCGCTGCTCGACTCGCAGATCATCACCGACGAGGGGGACCTGTTCTCGCTCGATGCCGAGCAGCTGGCCCGTTCGCCGTTCTTCGTCAACAAGGACGGCACCCTCGGCAGCAACGCGACCAAGCTGCTCGACAACCTTGCCGTGGCCAAGGAGCGTGATCTGTGGCGGGTGCTGGTGGCGCTCTCCATCCGGCACGTCGGGCCGACCGCCGCGCAGGCGCTGGCCCGGCACTTCCGTTCGATCGAGGCGATCGACGGCGCCAGCGAGGAGGAGCTTTCCTCCGTCGACGGGGTCGGGCCGACCATCGCCGCCAGCATTCGTGAGTGGTTCGCGGTCGACTGGCACCGCGAGGTGGTGCGCAAGTGGGCCGAGGCGGGCGTACGGATGGCCGAGGAGGCGGTGGCGGAGGGCCCCCGTCCGCTGGAGGGCCTCACCGTGGTGGTCACCGGCACGCTCAGCGGGTTCTCCCGCGACCAGGCCGCCGAGGCGATCCAGTCGCGTGGCGGCAAGGTCAGCGGCTCGGTGTCGAAGAAGACCGGCTTCGTCGTCGTCGGTGACAACCCGGGCTCCAAGGCGGACAAGGCGGCCACCCTCAAGGTCCCGATCCTCGACGAGGAGGGCTTCCGGGTGCTGCTCGACGCGGGTGCCGACGCGGCCCGCGAGGTGGCCCGCGTCGAGGAGTGAGCCCACCTATGCCGATCTTGTGGGCACTCGTCCGGATACCAACTTAATTACGACTACGACCGATTCGTGACTGTCGCGTCGGGAAATCAGGCACCAGGGGCGTTTCATAGGGGCACGGCGCGTGACGGCACGCGCCGGGTCTCGTACCGGGAGGTGTGATGGAGCCGCCCGACCCACGCAACCTGGTCCCGCCCGGACGGGCGGCGCAGTTCACCGCTTTCGTCGGCGGCGTGCTCGCGGTGGCCGTGCTGGTCTCCGCCAGCGCGCTGGTGTCGCTGGGCACGACGCTGCCCGAACTGCCGGTGGCGTTCTGGACGATGGCGGTGCTCGCGGTCGCCTGCGACGCGCGCCCGTTCGTTCCGCCCGGCCGGCGACAGTCCTCGGCGGTCTACCCGTCGAGCTGCTTCACCTTCGCGATCCTGCTCGGTTGGGGACTCGGTCCGGCGGTCGCCGTGCAGGCGGTCGCCGTGCTGGTGTCCGGCGTCCGGACCCGCCACGCCCCGTGGCGTACGGCCTTCAACGCGGCCCAGTACGCGTGCTCCCTGGCCGCCGCGTACGCGATCAGCCGGCTGGGGCCCGGCGCCGTCTTCGACGGCGGGCCACTGACCTGGTCGGACGTCGCGGCGATCGGCGGCGCCGGGGTGGCCTGGTTCGTGGTCAACTATGGCCTGGTCACCGCCGCCGTCCGGTTGCGTTTCGGCGAGCGGTGGTGGCCGAACGCCTGGCGTGGACTGCCGTTCGAGTTGCTCTCCACCGGCTCCCTGCTGCTGCTCGCACCGATCCTCGTCACCGCGGCCCGAGCCAGCGCGGCCCTGGTCCCGCTGGTGCTGGTGCCGCTTTTCGCCGTGTACCGGATGGCCCGGCTCACCGTCGAGCAGCACCAACTCGCCGCGCTCGATCCGCTCACCGGGCTGCCCAACCGCAAGGCCCTGCTGGCCGAGGTCAACGAGCAGGTGCACCGGCACGCCGAGCGGGCCGCGCGCGGTGCGCCGGAGGCCCACCTCGCCCTGCTGCTGATCGACCTGGACCGCTTCAAGAACGTCAACGACGCGCTCGGCCATGCCGTCGGTGACCGGCTGCTGGTGGAGGTCAGCGGCCGGCTGACCGATGTGGTCGCGCCGCCTGACCTGGTCGCCCGGCTCGGCGGCGACGAGTTCGCCATCGTGATGACCGGCCTGACCGAGGTCGGGCAGGCCCGTGCCTTCGCCGACCAGGTGGTGCGGGTGCTGGCCGAACCGGTACCGCTGGACGGGCTGCCGCTGGACGTCGGTGGCTCCATCGGCATCGCCCTGTATCCCGACCACGGCGAGGACTTCGCCACCCTGATGCGGCACGCCGACGTGGCGATGTACGACGCCAAGCACCGCAACGACACCGTCGCCGTCTACACCGCCGAGTCCGATCACAACTCCGCCGAGCGGCTGGGGCTGCTGGCCGACCTGCGCCGAGTGCTGGAGCTGGGTTCGACGGGGCAGTCGGACGGCTCGGAGGCGACGGCCGCGTCCGCCGTACGGGGTGGGGACGGCGCGACGCTGCTCGCCGTACCGTCGATGCACGAGCGTTCCGCCCACCGGTGGTGGAGCCGACGCCGACGCCGGCTGCCGATCGCGGCCCACGACGACGAGCTGATCAACCGGATCGTCACCGCCGCGGATCCGATCCTGCGCCGGGAGACCCCGTCCGCCCGCCCGGCTGGCGACGACGAACTGTGGGCCCGACCGCCGCGCCCCGACGGCCAGCCCGTTCCCGCGCCGACCAACCACCAGGCGGCTCCGGCGCCGACCGGCGGCCGGTCCGACTCGTCGCCGGCCAACGGCCAGTCCGATCGTGCGCCGACCGACGGCCAGTCCGATAGTCCGCCGACCGATGGCCAGTCCGATCGTGCGCCGACCGGCGGCCAGTCCGATCGTGCGTCGGACGAGGGCCAGCCCGGCCCGGCGTCCGACGGCGGTCCGGCGGACGTGCCGACGGCGGGCGGCGCAGTGTCGAAGGCCGACACCGAACGGGCCGCCGAACGCGCTACCGAACGGGCCGTCGAACCGGCCGCCGACGCGGGCGAGATCATGTTCTACTACCAACCGCAGATCGAGATCGCCACCGGCGAGGTGGTCGGCGTGGAGGCCCTGCTGCGGTGGCGACACCCCCGGCGGGGAATGGTCGACCCGGAGGAACTGATCCGGGTCGCCGAGCAGAGCGCGGTGATGCGGCTGCTCACCCGTCGAGTCGTCGACGACGTGGTCGAACAGCTCGCGAAGTGGTCGGCGGCGGGCCTGGGCCTGCGGGCGGCGCTCAACGTCAGCGTGCGGGACCTGCACACCGGCGAGATCGCCGATCAGATCGCCGACCGGTTGGCCCGTTACGGGGTGGCCCCACAGCGGCTGCAACTGGAGATCACCGAAGGTGCGTTGATGGCGGACCCCCGTCGGGTGCTGGCCACCATCACCCGGCTGCACCGGATCGGGGTGGGCATCGCGCTGGACGACTTCGGGACCGGCTACTCGTCGCTGCAACACCTGCGCCGGCTGCCGCTGTCCGAGGTGAAGGTGGACCGGTCCTTCGTCCTGGGCATGGCCGAGGACGGTGACGACGCGGCGATCGTACGGTCGACCATCGAGCTGGCCAAGGCGCTGGGGTTGCGGGTGGTGGCCGAGGGCGTGGAGGACGAGCGGACCTGGCGGATGCTGCACACGGCCGGCTGCGACGCCGCCCAGGGCTGGTTCTACGCCCGGCCGATGCCGGCTGAGGAACTGGTCTCCTGGCTGGCCCGCTACCGCCCGGTGCGCCCGCTCGCCGGTCACGACGAGGCAGCGCCGCCACGCCGGCACGCCCGCTGACCCGGCGCGCCGACGCCACCGTCCAGTGACCGGGCGGAGCCGATCCGGGCCGGCTCCCCGGGCCGGCGAACCGGTGCCCGGGGAGCCGCCAGTGGTCGGCCGGGCGCGGAACAATAGACTCGCTGCGGTCACCGCGGGTCGCGTCGCAGCGACCGGGTGGGCGTAGGAAGACGCAGGACAGCCACGAAGGGGGCACCGATGGCCGCCATCTCCCGCGAGGAGGTCGCGCACCTGGCGCGACTGTCGCGGCTCGCCGTGACGGAGGAGGAACTCGACACCTTCGCCGGTCAGCTCGACGTGATCCTCCAGGCGGTAGCCCAGGTGGGCGAGGTAGCCGCCGCCGACATCCCGCCCACCTCGCACTCGGTGCCGCTGACCAACGTGTTCCGCGACGACGTCGTGACGCCGTGCCTGACCCCGCAGGAGGCGCTGTCGGGTGCGCCCGACGCGGAGGAGCAGCGGTTCCGCGTACCGCGGATCCTGGACGAGGATGTGGCCTCATGAGCGAGCCGATCATCGGGCGTAGCGAGGGCTCGGAGCGAAGCGGAGTGGCGGCATGAGTGACCTGACGAAGTTGAGCGCCGTCGAGATCGCCGGCCTGGTGGCCTCCGGAGAGACCTCCGCCGTCGAGGTCACCCAGGCGCACCTGGACCGGATCGCCGCCGTCGACGGGCGGGTCAACGCCTTCCTGCACGTCGACACCGAGGGCGCGCTGACCGCCGCCCGCGAGGTGGACGCCCAGCGCGCCGAGGGTGCCCCGCTGGGCCCGCTGGCCGGGGTGCCGGTCGCGGTCAAGGACGTGCTGACCACCAAGGGCGTGCCGACCACCGTCGGGTCGAAGATCCTCCAGGGCTGGCGCCCGCCGTACGACTCGACGATCGTGCAGCGGCTGCGCGCCGCCGGCACGGTGATGCTCGGCAAGACCAACATGGACGAGTTCGCGATGGGCTCCTCCACCGAGTACTCGGCGTACGGGCCGACCCGCAACCCGTGGGACACCGAGCGCATTCCGGGCGGCTCCGGTGGCGGCAGCGCCGCCGCCCTCGCCGCGTACGAGGCGCCCCTGGCGATCGGCTCGGACACCGGTGGCTCGATCCGCCAGCCGGGCGCGGTCACCGGCACCGTCGGCGCCAAGCCGACCTACGGCGGCACGTCCCGCTACGGCCTGGTGGCCTTCTCCTCCTCGCTGGACACCCCCGGCCCCTGCGCGCGTACGGTGCTCGACGCCGCGCTGCTGCACGAGGCGATCGCCGGGCACGACCCGCGCGACTCGACCTCGATCGCGGCGCCGGTGCCGGACGTGGTGGCCGCGGCGCGGCTCGGTGCCACCGGTGACCTGACCGGGGTACGCCTCGGCATCGTCACCGAGTTCGCTGGCGAGGGCGCCGAGCCGGGCGTGATGGCCGCCTTCAACGAGGCGGTCGACACGCTGACCAAGCTCGGCGCGGAGATCGTGGAGATCTCCTGCCCGCACTTCAAGTACGCGTTGCCGGCGTACTACCTGATCGCGCCGAGCGAGTGCTCCTCCAACCTGGCCCGGTTCGACGGGGTCCGGTTCGGGCTGCGGGTCGGCGACGACGGCAACCGGTCGCTGGAGGAGGTCATGTCGCTGACCCGGGAGGCCGGCTTCGGTCCCGAGGTCAAGCGGCGGATCATGATCGGCACGTACGCGCTCTCCTCGGGCTACTACGACGCCTACTACGGGCAGGCCCAGAAGGTCCGTACGCTGATCACCCGCGACTTCACCGCGGCGTTCGAGCGGGTCGACGCGCTGATCTCGCCGACCACCCCGTTCGTGGCGTTCCCGCTGGGTGCGCGCACCGCCGACCCGTACCAGATGTACCTGGCCGACCTGTTCACCATCCCGACCAACCTGTACGGCGGGCCCGGCATCTCGGTGCCGTGCGGTCTGGCCGGCGGGCTGCCGGTGGGTCTACAGGTGATGGCCCCGACGATGGCCGACGACCGGATGTACCGGGTGGCCGCCGCGCTGGAGAGCGCGGTCGGCACGCTCACCCCACCGGCGCTGTGATCCACGGTGCGGGGGCGGGCAGCCGCCTCCGCACCGGATCCGCCCCGGCCGGCGACCGTGCCGACCGTGCGTCGTTTCGGCGACACGTGGTCGCCGAACGGTTACTTACCCATCGTCACTGGTCCTGGTTGGATAGAGTCTGGGGTCCGCTGGCGAACGCGAGCAGTCTGATCAGACCTGGAAGTGCGATGAAGACACTGCGCCCGGTCATGGCCGTGATGGTGCTGGTGACGCTGCTGCTGGGCAGCGCGCAGCCGGCCGCCGCTGCCACGGTCACCGTCACCGTCACCTCCGGTTCGCCGGCCACGCCGGTCACCGCGTACGAGCCGTATCCGACGCACACCTTCACCGCCTCCGGCGGTACGGCGCCGTACGCGCTGTCGTTGCGCTCGGGTGGGTTGCCGACGGGGATGGCGTTGTCGTCGGCGGGGGTCTTCTCGGGTACGCCGTCCACGCCCGGCAGCTACACGTTCGGCATCCGGATGACCGACGCGGACGGCGAGTTCGCCGAGCAGGACGTGACGGTCGTGGTGGTCGCCCCGACGGTCACCGTCACCTCGGATGCGCCGACCTCCCCCTGGTACGCCGGGCAGTCGTACCCGACGCACACCTTCACCGCCTCGGGTGGTGCGGCGCCGTACGCGCTGTCGTTGCGCTCGGGTGGGTTGCCGGTGGGAATGGCGTTGTCGTCGGCGGGGGTCTTCTCGGGTACGCCGTCCACGCCCGGCAGCTACACCTTCGGCATCCGGATGACCGACGAGAACGGCTTCTTCGCCGAGCAGGACGTCACGGTCGTCATCGCCGCGCCCGCCACGGTCATCACCTCCGGCGAGCCGCGCCGGGGCACGGTAGACCGGCCGTACTCGTTCCGGTTCACCGCCGAAGGCGACTCGGACATCGAGTTCGCCGTGGCCAGCGGCCTGCTACCCGAGGGGCTCACCCTGGCCAGGGACGGCCTGCTCAGCGGCACGCCCGGTGTCGCCGGCACCTTCGCCTTCACGGTCCGGGCGGCCGGCACCGCGACGAGCGCCACCCAGCGGGTGGCGCTGATCGTCGCCGCCGCACCCCAGTCGCCCACGCCGTCACCGACCCCGACCACGCCGACGCCGTCACCGACCGACCCGACGGCCACGCCGACGCCGATCGACCCGACCCCTTCCGAGACCGCCACGGCACCATCCCCGACGCCGTCGCCGTCGAGGGCCAGCGGAGCCTGGTTGCCGGTCACCGGATCGAACTCGACCCTGGTGTTGCTGCTGCTGAGCGTCCTGGCCTTCTCCGTCGGCGGGATCCTGCTCGTGCTGACCTACAACCGGCATCGGCGGTTCACCACACCCGAGTGACGCCCGGCCGAGACGGGGCAGGCCGAGCGGTTAGGCTTGGCGGCGTTGTGTCCGGATGCCGCCGTGGGCCGGCTACCGCCTGCAAAGCTGGAGTTCTCATGACCACGACGCTGCCCGCGTACGACGAGGTCGTCGCGCGCTACGAGCCGGTGATCGGCCTGGAGACCCACGTCGAGCTGGGCACGAACACGAAGATGTTCTGTGGTTGCCCGACCGACTTCGGCGGCGAGCCGAACACCCGGGTCTGCCCCGTCTGCCTGGGCCTGCCCGGCTCGCTGCCGGTGGCCAACTCCGCGGCCATCGAGGCGACCATCCGGATCGGCCTCGCGCTGAACTGCTCCATCGCGCAGTGGTGCCGGTTCGCCCGGAAGAACTACTTCTACCCGGACATGCCGAAGAACTTCCAGATCAGCCAGTACGACGAGCCGCTCTGCTCGGACGGCTACCTGGACGTCGAGGTGAACGGCGAGGTGGTGCGGATCGGCATCGAGCGGGTGCACCTGGAGGAGGACACCGGCAAGACGCTGCACGTCGGTGGCGCCACCGGTCGCATCCACGGTGCGACGGAGTCGCTGGTCGACTACAACCGGGCCGGCATTCCGCTGGTCGAGATCGTCACCAAGCCGATCCCCGGCACCGGTGCGCTCGCCCCCGAGGTGGCCCGTGCGTACGTCACCGAGCTGCGCGACGTGCTCCGCTCGCTCGGCGTCTCCGACGTACGCATGGAGGAAGGCTCGCTGCGCTGCGACGTCAACACCTCGCTGAACCTGCCGGGCGAGGAGTGGGGCACCCGGACCGAGACCAAGAACGTCAACTCGCTGCGCTCGGTGGAGCGGGCGGTCCGTTCGGAGATGCTGCGCCAGGCGTCGGTGCTCGACGCGGGCGGGCGGATCACCCAGGAGACGCGGCACTTCCACGAGGACTCCGGGGACACCACCCCGGGCCGGTCCAAGGAGACCGCCACCGACTACCGCTACTTCCCCGAGCCGGACCTGGTGCCCATCGCGCCCGATCCGGCCTGGGTGGCCGAGCTGAAGGCCGCCCTGCCGGAGCTGCCCCGGCTGCACCGGCGCCGGCTCCAGCAGGCGTGGTGCCTGTCCGACGCGGACATGCAGTCGGTGCTCAACGCCGGTGCGGTCGAGTTGATCGAGCAGACGGTCGCCGCCGGTGCCACGCCGGCCGCCGCTCGCAAGTGGTGGCTGGGCGAGCTGTCCCGGCGGGCCAACGAGACGGGTGTGGAACTGGCCGACATCGGCGCCACCCCGAAGCAGGTCGCCGAGCTACAGGACCTGGTCGACGCCGGCAAGCTCAACGACAAGCTGGCCCGTGCGGTGCTGGAAGGTGTGGTCGCCGGCGAGGGGTCGCCCGCCGAGATCATGAGCAACCGAGGGCTGGAGGTCGTCTCCGACACTGGTGCGCTCACCGCCGCCGTCGACGAGGCGATCGCCGCCAACCCGGATATCGCCGACAAGATCCGCAGCGGCAAGGTGGCCGCGGCCGGCGCGCTGGTCGGTGCGGTCATGAAGACCACCCGCGGTCAGGCCGACGCCAAGACCGTCCGCGACCTCATCCTGTCCCGCCTCGGCGCCTGAGGTGTAAGGAAGGGGCCCTTATTAACGCCTCAGGTAGAGCAGGGGCCCCTTCTTAACGCCGGCGCGCCCGGCCGCCCGACGCGCCCGGCGCCCGGCGCTTGGCGCGCCTGGCACCCGGCGCTTGGCGTCCGCGTGTGACGGGTGCGGCCGACGTCGGGTGCCCGGGTGCCTGCCTGCTGCGACAGCGGGCATGCGATGCTGCGCCCGGCGACAACCCTGTTCCCGACCGGTCGTCAACGACGACGCACCGGACCCCTGGAGTCACCGTGAACCAGCACGACATCGACGTCCTCGACGAGATCCAGCGGCGGGTGCTCTGGCTCGCCACCCGCATCGTGGACGCGGCCAACCACGACCGGGTCACCGGCGACGGCGTGAAGGTCGGCGGACACCAGGCCTCCAGCGCCTCCCTGGTCACCGCGATGACCGCGCTCTGGTTCGCCCACCTGGATGCCGAGGACCGGGTCGCGGTGAAGCCGCACGCCTCACCGGTGTACCACGCCATCCAGTACCTGCTGGGCAACCTGGACCGCGCCTACCTGACCCGGCTGCGGGCCCGGGGCGGCCTCCAGTCGTACCCGTCCAGGACGAAGGACCCCGACGGGGTGGACTTCTCCACCGGGTCGGTCGGCCTGGGCGCCGCCGCCCCGCTGTTCGCCGCGGTGACCCGACGGTACGTCGACGCGCACTTCGGTGCCCGCCCACGGTCACGGTTCGTCGCGTTGATCGGCGACGCCGAACTGGACGAGGGCAACATCTGGGAGGCGGTCGCCGACCCGGCCACCACCGGGCTCGGCAACGTCATGTGGGTGGTCGACTTCAACCGGCAGTCGCTGGACCGGGTCGTGCCCGGGGTACGGATCGACCAGTGGCGCGGCCAGTTCGAGGCGGCCGGCTGGCACGTGGTCGAGGTCAAGTACGGCCGCAAGCTGGCCGAGGCGTACGCCCAGCCGGGTGGTGAGGCGCTGCGCGACTGGATCGACGCGATGCCCAACGAGCAGTACCAGTCACTGTTCGGGCTGACCGGGCCGGTGCTGCGTAAGCAGTTCCTGGACGGCGCGCCGGCCGAGGTCGCCACGTTCGTCGCGGACATCTCCGACGACCAGTTGGGCCCGCTGGTCACCGACCTGGGCGGGCACGATCTGGCGGCCCTGCTCGACGCGTACGCCCAGTGTGACGCGGTCACCGACCGACCGAGCGTGGTGTTCGCGTACACGGTCAAGGGTTGGGGTCTGCCGATCGCCGGCAATCCCCGCAACCATTCGGCGTTGCTGACCGGCGAGCAGGTCGACGCGCTGCGCGCCGCGCACGGCCTGACCCGCGACACCGAGTGGGACCGCCTCGACCCGGCGTCGCCGGCCGGGATCCGGGCCGGGCAGCGCCGGGAGGCGCTGTCCCGCGCGCCCCGCGAGCGGGCGCTCGGGGTCACGGTTCCGCAGACCACGAAGGTACGCGCGAACAAGCCGATCTCCACGCAGGAGGTCTTCGGCCGGGTGCTGGTCGACCTGGCCCGTGACCCGCAGGTGGGCAGGTACCTGGTCACCACCGCGCCGGACGTGGCGACCTCGACCAACCTGGCCGGGTTCATCAACAAGACCGGGGTGTTCGCCCCGACCGCACAGCGATCCTGGTCGGAGGACCGGATGCTGCGCTGGACGGAGAGCCCCGACGGGCAGCACATCGAGCTGGGCATCTCCGAGATGAACCTGTTCCTGCTGCTCGGCCAGCTCGGCCTGGCCTGGGACCTGTCCGGGCAGCCGCTGCTGCCGGTCGGCACCGTGTACGACCCGTTCGTGCTGCGCGGGCTGGACGCCTTCCTCTACGGCACCTACTCCGGCTCGCGGTTCGTCGTCGCGGGCACCCCGTCGGGCATCACCCTGGCGCCCGAGGGCGGCGCCCACCAGTCCACCATCACCGCGAGCGTGGGCCTGGAACTGCCGGGCGTGACCTTCGTCGAACCCGCGTACGCGACCAGCCTGGACTGGCTGCTCTGCGACGCGTTCGGGCAGATCGCCGGCCCGCCCCAGCCGGCGGCGACCGCCGCACCGGCCGAGGACGGGGCGTACTACTTCCGGCTCAGCACCCGCCCGGTGGATCAGGCGCCGTTCGAGGCCGCCCGGTCCCGCCTCGGTGACGCGGTGCTGCGTCGGCAGGTGCTCGCCGGGGCGTACCGGCTGGTCGACGCCCATCAGGCGTACCCGCACCTGGCCGACGCGCCGACCGTGCAGTTGGCCGCCTCGGGCGCGGTGCTACCCGAGGTGCTGTCGGCTGCGGCGGAACTGGCCGACGAGGGAGTCGCCGCCCACGTCGTGGACGTCACCAGCCTCGACCGGCTCTACCGGGCCTGGCAGCGCACCCTGCGTCAGGGCGTACGCACGGCAACCGTGCCCAGTGTGCCGGGCGCCCTGCGGTCGGCCTTCGCCGACCGGGTGCCCGTGGTCACCGTGCACGACGCCGCCTCGCACGCCATGGCCTGGCTCGGCTCGGCCGTCGCCGCCCCCGCCGTCCCGCTCGGCGTCGACGAGTTCGGCCAGTCCGGCACCATCCCCGAGCTCTACGAGCTGCACGACCTGCTCCCCGGCAGCATCGTCAACGCCGCCCTAGCCGCCCTCTCCCTCCGCTAACCCCAACCCCTCACCCCTCTCACCCCTCACGCCCCTAACCCTTCACGCCCCTAACCCCTCACCTCTGACCTCGGCGATCTTGCACTTTTGGTCGCCGCATAACCCCTCAAACCAGGCAATCCGGCGACCGAAAGTGCAAGATCGCTGGCGCGGGGCGCGGGGCGCGGGGCGCGGGGCGCGGGGCGCGGGGCGCGGGGCGCGGGGCGCGGGGCGCGGGGCGCGGGGCGCGGGGCGCCGGGCGCGGGGCGCCGGGCGCGGGCGGGGTGTGGACGGGGTGTGGGTGTGGGGCGTGGGTGGGGAGGGTTAGCGGGTGGGGGTGGGGGTGGGGGTTGGGGGGGTGGTCAGGGGTTGGTTGATGACGGTGCGTTCGAGGTTCACCTGGGCCTGTCCGGTGCCGCCCACGGTGATGTTGTCGTACGCCTGGAGCTGCTTCTCCTGGTCGAAGTAGAGCACCGTCATGGCCAGCGGGGTCGGCTCCTCGCCCTCCAGGCCGCGCAGGCCGGCACCGCCGGTCGAGCCCTGCACCATCAGCGTGGTGGGCTGCTGGCCCGGCACCTCCGGTAGCTTTTCGATCTGTCGCCGGTGGGTGTGCCCGGAGAGCACGAGCGGGCAGGTCCCGGAGAGCGGGCCGGCGGCGGCCGGGTCGTGCACCAGCGCGATGTTCACCGGCTGGGGTGAGCTGCGGATCGTCGCGGCGAGCGTGTCGCCCGTGGTGATCAGCTCGTCGGCGGTGGGTGGGTTGAGCCCGCCAGCGGCCGGCGAGGTGCTCTTGTCCGGGGTGAACCGGGGGTCGCCGATGCCGGCGATGGTGAGCCCGGCAACCGTGGTGGTCGCGTTGTCCAGCACGATCGCGTTCGGCTGGCGGGCCACCGCCGCCGCCGTACGCCCCGAGTCGTGGTTGCCCCGGATGTAGACGTACGGCTTGCGGAGCAGGCTGATCGAGCCGACGTACGAGGCTTCCGGCTCGCTGCCCCAGTCGGTGATGTCGCCGGTGTCGATGATCACGTCGATGCCGAACTGCTCCACCACGGTCCGGATGAGCTGCCAGGCGGCCGGGTTGAGGTGCATGTCGGAGATGTGCAGGACACGGGTGGTGCCCGGCTGCTGCTCGTACACCGGCAGCGCCGACACGGTGGTGTAGAGCTGGGTGACGTTGCCGATGAGGCGCTGGAGCTGCTCGGCGTACCGGGTGTAGTCGTTGGCGATCTTGCGTACGTCACCGACGATCGCGGGGGCGTTGACCAGCAGCCCCTCGTACGTCGGCTCCTCGATCGCCTGCGGGCGCATGGTCGCCGCAGCGGTGCCCAGGCTGCCCGCCGTGATCAGCAGCGCCAGCCCGCCGGCCCAGGCGGCCCGGCGAGTGTTGCGGAAGACCAGCAGGGCCAGCAGCAGGGTGGCCAGTACGGTGGCGCCGAGCGTACGCAGCCCGAGCCGCAGTACGCCGTCGGTGACCTCGTCGACCGCCGACTGGGTGGCCCGGTTCAGGCTGGCGGGATCGTCCAGCAGCGCCTCGACCCGGCTCTGGTCCAGCGCGCCCAACTCGACGGTCAGGTGGGTCGGCCCGTCGTGGCTGTTGAGCAGGAGCGCCCCGAGCGGCGGGATCTGGATCGTGGTACCACCACTGGCGGCCGGCGAAACGGACAGTTTGGCGTGGAACGGGCCGATGTCGGTGCCGACCTGCCCACCGGCGAGGGCGCCGAGCAGCACCCCGGCCAGCGTGACCACCAGTACGGCCAGGGTGACTCCGATCCGGCGCACGCCGGTGTGCCGCCCGGCGCGACGCGGGGCGGCAGCGGCCCGCCGCAGCGCGGGAAAGCGGCGCGAGCGGCCCGCCGGCTGGTCGCCGTCCCCGCCGTGGCGCGGCTGCTCGTCTTCGTGATCACCCATGTTGAGATTCTGACCTGCCCGCCGAAGGATCTTGACAAACCTGAGGTGTGTTGTTTCGAGGGTGCCTCAGCTTCGCCCAGCTCCGCCACCTGCGAAAACAAGTCGCAACAGTCGGTCGTCCTCGGGTGCGGGCCGGCCCCGCCCGTCGTGGTTGGAGGTGCTCACCCAGATCGAGCCGTCCGGGGCGGCGGCCACGGCACGCAGCCGCCCGTACTGCTCGGTCAGCAGCGCCTGGGGCTGGCCGAGCACCGTGCCGGTGTCGGTCAGCTCGACCAGCCAGAGTCGCTGGCCGCGCAGGCACGCGGTGGCCAGCATCCGCTCGACGGCGGCCAGCCCGGAACAGGACGCCTCGTCGGTCGGCCACTGCACGATGGGGTCGACGTACTTCTCGTCGCCGCCTCGGCCCTCCACCTCGGGCCAGCCGTAGTTCTTGCCCTTGGTGATCTGGTTGATCTCGTCCCAGGTGTTCTGGCCGAATTCGACGGCGTACATCCGGTCGCCGTCCCAGGCGATGCCCTGCACGTTGCGGTGGCCCAGGGACCAGACGGGCGAGTTGGGGAAGGGGTTGTCGGGCGCCGGCTTGCCGTCCGGGGTGATCCGCAGGATCTTGCCGCCGAGTTGCTTGACGTCCTGCGACTGGTCGGTGTCCCCGGCGTCGCCGGTGCTGGCGTAGAGCAGCCCGTCGGGGCCGAAGGCGAGGCCGCCGCCGTTGTGGATGCCCGCCTTGGGGATGCCGGTGAGGATCGGGGTGGGTTCCTCGCCGAGCCGCAACCGGGCGATCCGGTTGTCCCGCTCGGCGGTGTAGTAGACGAAGACCGTCCGGTCCTGCGCGAACTGCGGTGACACCGCGATACCCAGCAGGCCACCCTCGCCGGAGGCGACCACGCCGTCGATGGTCTGCACCTCGGTGACCCGCAGGCCGTCCGGGGTCGACTCCGGGCCGACCTGGACGATCCGGCCGCTGTCGCGTTCGGTGACCAGGGCGCCGCCGTCGGGCAGGAACGCGATGCCCCACGGCACCCGCAGCCCCTGGGCGAGCACGGTGGTGACGATCTCCTGGCCGCCGCTGCCCACGGTGGCCGACGGTTTGGGCAGGTTCGGCGGCTCGCCGGCCGGATCCGGCTCCGGTTCGCCGAGGCTGCAACCGGTGGCGGCGAGTAGCAGCGTCACGCAGGACGCCGCGAGGGCCGTGCGGAGCTGACGGGCACGGGGATGTGGGGGACGGGCGCTCACCCGGCCCAGGGTAGCCCGCCGGGGACATCGGCGCCGCCGCCCGAGCCGGCCGCCCCCCGGCGGCGGTAGCCGTGGCGGGGGCCTATCGTCAGCGGGCGTGAAGGTATGGATTCCGCACGAGGCCGGCCACGACCTGCTGGGCGAGCTGCCGCCGGAGGTCACCGTCGAGACGATGGACGACCCGGCGAGGCTGCCCTCACCGACCTCCGGGGTCCGTTTCTGGGTGCCACCCTTCCTCGCCCCGGCGGCGGCCACCGCCCTGCTGCGCGAACTGCCCGACCTGGCGGTGGTGCAGCTGCTCTCCGCTGGCGCGGACCCCTGGATCGGCCGGATCCCACCGGGGGTAATGCTCTGCGACGCCCGGGGCGTACACGATCCGTCCACCGCCGAATGGGTGGTCGCCGCCATCCTGTCCCAGCTGCGCGGCTTCCCGGCGATGGCCCGCGCGCAGGGGCAGCGCCGGTGGGTGTACGACGAGGTGGCACCGACCGACGAACTGGCCGGCAAACGGATCCTGATCGTCGGTGCCGGTTCGATCGGTACCGCCGTGCGGAACCGGCTCGCCCCGTTCGAGGTGGAGTTCGACCTGGTTGCCCGCACGGCCCGAGCCGAGCAGGGCGTGCACGGGGTCGACGCGCTGCCGGAGCTGCTGCCGCGGGCCGACGTGGTGGTGCTGCTGGTGCCGTTGACCGAGCAGACCCGGGGCCTGGTCGACGAGTCGTTCCTGGCCGCGATGCGCGACGGCGCGTTGCTGGTGAACGCCGCCCGAGGGCCGGTGGTCCGTACCGAGGCGTTGGTCGCCGAGTTGGCCACCGGTCGGCTCCGCGCCGCCCTGGACGTCACCGACCCGGAGCCGCTACCGGTCGACCATCCGCTGTGGGAGCTGCCGAACGTGCTGATCACCCCGCACGTGGCCGGTTCGGTGCGCGGTCTGCTGCCCCGGGCGTACCGCTTGGTGGGCCGGCAGATCCGGCGGTTCGTGGCGGGGGAGCAGCCCGAGAACGTGGTGGTGGACGGCTACTGAGCCGCCTCGACGTCGCCCCGACCGGCCGCTGCCACCAGCTGCGGCAGGTCCGCGCGGCGTACTGCGGGCAGCACGAGCCGACGGCCGTCGTCGAGTTGCGCGACCGCCCGGCCGCGTGGATCGCTGCCCAGCTCGACCACCTGGTCCCAGCGGATCCGGCGGTCGCCGAGCAGTGCCCGTAGTCGCAGCCCGTGCGGGTCCGCGTCGGTGCCGGCCCGCCACGCCCAGACGGCCACCGCCAGCGGGACCAGCAGCACGGGCAGCAGGTACGTGCGGGCGCTGGCCAACGGCAGGGCGCCGAGGGTGCCGACGATCGCCCCGACCAGGGTGGCCTGATGGTGTCGGAATCGGGTGGTGTCGGTGCGGGTCACCCCTAGATGATCCCACCAGCGCCGGTCCGGACGGCACCGGGCGGTGTGCCCCGGCCACCAGCGGGTCCGGTTCGAGTGGCGGACCGGGCACGGACAGTGTTCTGGCTCACTGTCAGGGGAGCGTCACCATTGGCGCGCCGGCTCGTTTTCCGAGGATGAGCGGCCGACCAACTGTCCGCCGCCGTACCGCCCCAGTGCCCCCTCACGAAGGCGAACGTCGTGCCTGTCGCGTCTGTGCTCCGCGCCACCATCCGACGCCCCACCCTGCCGGAAGCCTGCGTGCTCGCGGTGGTGGCCGTACTCGTCGTCGTCGGTGCCGCCGGGGCGATGCCAACGCTGGCGGTGGTGGCGCTCGCCGGCGCGGCCGGTTCGACGCTCGCCGGCGTCCGGCTGTCCCGGCTCGCCGCTGGTCCCGACGTACCGGCCGCCGATCCTGCCGGCGGGCGGCTCGCCCGCCGCCGGGCGGCCCGGCCGCGTCGGGCCGCCGCCCTGCTCCAAGCGGCGGTGGTGACCGCCGGTCTGACCACGGCGGTGCTGCCGTTGGCGTCGGTCGGCCACCGCCCGACGGCAGCCGCCGCCGGGCTCGCCGGCACCGCCGCGCTGCTCGGCGGCGGCCTGTTCAGCCTGCCACGCCGGCCGGGGCCATCGACCCCGCTGTGGCGTCGCCAGTTGCTCGACGGCGCCGCGGCCGGCGCCTGCCTGGTCCTCACCGCCTGGCTCCTGCTGCCGTACGCCGACGTGCCCGCCCCGACGCGACTGGTCGCCGCGCTGGCCATCGGCGTGCTGGCCGTTGCCGTGCTCACCGTGCTGACCGGGGCGAACCGGAACGGCGGCGGCAACCGATGTCAGGCCGGGGCGGGGCTGACCCTGCTCGGGTTGACGCTGCTCGCCGCGCTGCCGGCCGGCCCCGCCGCCGGCCGGGCGGCCCTGCTGGTGGCTCCGCCGCTGGTGGTCGGCGTGTTGCTGACCGCCGCCGGGGTGCGCCAGTTGGTGCGGGAAGCGGAGCCGGCACCGGGCGCCGCGTTGGTCTGGCCACGGGTCGTGGTCCCGGCGGCCGGGGTGGTGCTGGCCACCCTCCACCAGCTGCAGACCGGGTTGCTGCCCGACCGCACCACAGTGGTGCTCGCGCTCGCCGTGGTGCCGCCGCTGGTGGCGCGCGAACTGCTCGGCGCGGGCCGCCCGGAAACCGGGCCGCCCCCGGTCGCTCCGCTGGCGGCCCCGGGCCCGGTCACCGTCGAGGAACCCGTACCCGCCGGACGGGCTGCCCTGCTGCGGGCCCTGGCGGCGCGTTCGGAGGCCGCCACCGGCACGCTGCTGGTGGTCGACCTGCACCTCACCGAGCTGCCCGGGGTGGCCGTGCGCGACGACGTGTCCGCCGAGGCGGTCCGCCGGGCGCGGGCCGCGGCGGCCGCCGACGACGAGGTGGTCGACCTGGCCGGCAGCGGCTTCGCGGTGGTCACCCGGGCAGGACCCCTGCTGGCGTACGCGTTGGGCGCGCGGTTGCTCGCCGCGTTGGACCGGCCGTACGAGGTGTCCGGGGCGGTGCTGCGTTCGCGGGCCAGTATCGGGCTGGCCGAACTGGCCCACGGCCGCCCGGAGGACGTGTGGCGTCAGGCCGACCTGGCCCGCCGACGTGCGGCGCAGCTCGGTCGGGACCGGGTCGAGTGGTACGACGCCTACCTGGAGGAGCAACTGGTCCGCCGGCTGGACCTGGAACGGGAACTCCCGGGCGCGGTCGCCCGAGGTGAGTTGGACCTGGTGTACCAGCCGGTGATCGGGCTCGGCGACCGGCTGCCGGTCGGCACGGAGGCGTTGCTGCGCTGGCGCAGCCCGGTGCTCGGCACCGTCTTCCCGGCCGAGTTGCTGCCGGTGGCCGAGGACCTCGACGTCGTCGGCGAGCTGGGTGCCTGGGTGTTGGACCGGGCCTGCCGGCAGGTGGCGGACTGGTCCGTCGGCGGCCGGCGGTTGTGGATGGCGGTCAACGTGACCCCCCGCGAGCTGATCTCGCCGGACTTCGTCCCCCGGACGGCGGCGGTCCTGGAGGCGTACGGGGTGGGACCGGACCAACTGGTGGTCGAGATCGCCGAGCCGAGGGTGGCTGCCGACCTGCCGACGGTCGTGGCGCGGCTGGCGGGGCTGCGGTCGATGGGCATCCGCACCGCCCTGGACGACTTCCGGGCCGAGCAAGCCTCCCTCGCCCAGCTTCGGCGACTGCCGATCGACCTGCTCAAGGTCGGGCCGGAGGTGACCGGGGCGAGCCACGACCGTCCCCTGTGGGACGTGGTGGTCACCGTCGCCGACCGGCTGGGCCTGGAGGTGGTGGCCGAGGAGTTGGAATCCGCCCACCAGGTAGAGGGCGCCTACCGGGCCGGGTGCCGCTACGGCCAGGGGTACGAGCTGGCTCGCCCTGCCACCGCCGAACGGGTCGAGGCGTACTTCGAGGAGTTCCCCTCCGCCTCCCGCTAGATCACTTAACCGGTTAACTCTCCGTGCCCGGCGGGGCGGTGCTGCCGCGTGGCGTCAGATGCGCCTGCTCGTCCTGGATGCCGACCGCCGGAGCCCCCTCGATCACCTGCAACAACTGCCGCGCGGCGTGCGCGCCGTACGCGGGGATGTCCCGCCCGACCGCGGTCAGCGGCGGGTGCACCAGCCGGCACAGCGGCGAGTCGTCCCAGGCCACGATGGACAGATCGGTGGGTACGGCGAGACCCATCTCCTGGGCCACCGACAGCCCGGCGATGGCCATCACGTCGTTGTCGTAGACCACCGCCGTGGGGCGGATCCGCGAACTCAGTAGCCGTCGGGTCGCCCGCGCCCCCTCCTCGCCGGTGTAGTCGGTGGAGGCGACGACCGACTCGGCGAGACCGAGGCGCTGGCACACCTCGGTGAAGGTCTGTGTCCGGATGGCGGTGTGCAGCAGGTCGGGCAGTCCGGCGACGCGGGCGATCCGGCGGTGCCCCAGGGCGTACAGGTACTCCACCGTCTCCACCAGCGCTGCCGCGTCGTCCGACCAGACGCTGGCCAGGCGGCCGGTGCCGGCCGGCCCGCCGATCACCACGGCGGGCAGGCCCAACTCCTCCAGCACCGGCACCCGCCGGTCGTCGGTGCGCAGATCGCAGACCAGCACCCCGTCGACCCGCCGCTCGCCCCACCAACGGCGGTAGACCGCGATCTCGGCGCTGGCGTCCGCGACCACCTGGAGGGTCAGCGCGTACGACCGGGCCGACAGTTCCGCCTCGACGCCGCTGATCAGCTCCATGAAGAACGGTTCGATGCCGAGCGTCTGGGCCGGTCGGGCGAGGATCAGGCCGATCGCCCGGGCGGTCGCGCCGGACAGTGCCCGGGCCGCGCTGCTCGGGCTGAACCCGATCTCGGCGGCGATGGCGAGAATGCGTTGCCGGGTCGCCTCGGAGACGCCCGGCTGGCCGTTAAGCGCGTAGGACACCGCGCCCTTGGAAACCCCCGCCCGCCGGGCGACATCCGCGATCGTGGGCCGCTTCACCGGCGTACTTCCTCCCGAACCAGTCCGCTGTCCGCTCGCCGTACGGGTCCCGTCGGCGCTGGACACGCTACCCGTCGCCCACCAGCGGCCAGGTACGGGTCTGATCGTCGTAACTTGTTCGGTTCAGTGTACGTAGCTGGTGTGGCCGGGTCGGCGGCAGAGACCGTCCGGGCCGCCCGGAGCTGCGGGTTCATCAGGTGTTCGAGTCCCGCGTGGAGGGTCGCCAGGTTACGGGTTGGTCGCGTCGTTAACCGGCCGTTGACACTCTGGGAGCGCGCCCGTACGGTGACGTCACTTATCCGGTTCAGTCAACGTATCTCGATCTCGGGAGCGTTCCCAGATGTCTTGGAGGATGGGTCATGAAGCGGTCTACGCCTCGTTGGCTGCGGGTCGCAGCCGTTTCTCTGGCGGTCGGCTCACTCGTCGTCGCGTGCAGCGGACGCAGCACCACAGGTGGCTCCGGCAGTGGCGGTGAGGTCACGCTGACGATCAATTTCTGGGGCGACTTCGGCCTACAGGACCTCAAGGCCAAGTACGAGGCGGAGCACACGAACGTCAAGATCGCCCTCAACTCGGGCGAGTACAACGCCCAGCACGAGGACCTGCAGAAGAAGCTGATCGCCGGTTCGGGCGCCCCCGACATCGCCGCCATCGACGAGGGCTTCATCGTCCAGTTCCGCAGCCAGGCGGACAAGTTCGTCAACCTGCTCGACTCCGGCGCGGGCAAGTACGAGAGCAACTACCTGCCGTGGAAGTGGAAGCAGTCGCTGTCCGCCGACGGCGCCACCCAGATCGGACTCGGCACCGACGTCGGTGGCCTGGCCATGTGCTACCGCACCGACCTGTTCGAGGCCGCCGGCCTGCCCACCGAGCGCGACCAGGTCTCCGCGCTCTGGCCCACCTGGGACGACTTCCTCGCCGTCGGCCAGCAGTACGTCGCCAAGACGAACAAGAAGTTCGTCGACAACGCGACCAACCTGTTCAACCCGATCCTCGGTCAGCAGCAGGTCGGCTTCTACGACGAGGGTGAGCAACTGCGGATGGACGGCGGCCCGAAGGTCGCCTTCGACTTCGCGGTCAAGGCCGCCGATGCCGGCCTGTCGGCCAACCTCACCAGCTTCCAGGCCGACTGGGACAAGGGCTTCACCAACGGCTCGTTCGCCGTGCTCGCCTGCCCGGCGTGGATGCTCGGACACATCCAGAACACCGCGCCCGGCACCAAGGGCAAGTGGGACATCGCCGCGGTGCCCGGCGGCGGTGGCAACTGGGGCGGCTCCTTCCTGACCATCCCCAAGCAGGGCAAGAACGTCGACGAGGCGTACAAGTTCCTGGAGTGGCTGATCCAGCCGGAGCAGCAGATCGAGATCTTCAAGACGGTCGGCAACCTGCCCTCGCAGCCCGGCCTCTACGCCGACCCGGCGATCGCCGACTTCAAGAACGAGTTCTTCAACTCCGCGCCGGTCGGGCAGATCTTCCCGAAGATGGCCGAGGGCCTGACGCCGCAGTACCTGGGCCGGAAGAACGGACCCACCCGGGTCGCGGTGGAGAACGTGATCAACCGGGTGCAGAACGGCACGCTCAAGTCGGACGCGGCCTGGGCCGAGGCGATCAAGGAAGCCGACAAGGCCAACAAGTGACGCGACCGGGGTGGCGCGGGTACGCCCGCGCCACCCCGGCACCGGTCCTCGTCCCGTCGTACCTGGAGTGTCCCCATGCCCACCACGCGCGCGGCCCCCGAACCGGGCACCCGCCGTCGGCCACCCACCGGCCGGTCGACGACCTGGCGTGACCGGCTGCACCGCTTCGACGTGCGGTACGTGCCGTACCTGTTGATCGCGCCGTTCTTCCTGCTCTTCTTCGTCTTCGGGCTGTTCCCGATGATCTTCAACGGGGTGGTGGCACTGCGCCACTGGCGCCTCGACGAGCCGGACCGGACCGGCTGGGCCGGGGTGGAGAACTTCCGCCGGCTGTTCACCGACGGCGACTTCGGCAACGCGCTCTACAACACCTTCGGCATCTTCCTGCTCTCCACCGTCCCGCAACTGCTGCTGGCGTTGATCATCGCGTCGATGCTGAACCGTCGGCTGCGGGCCCAGACCTGGTGGCGGGTCAGCGCGCTGCTGCCGTACATCACCCCGATCACCGCCTCCACGCTGGTGTTCAACGTCTTCTTCGCCCGTGACCTCGGGATGGCCAACTGGGCGCTCGGCCTGCTCGGCATCGGCACCGAGAACCCGATCGACTGGCGGGCCGACAAGCTGCACTCCTGGATCGCCATCGCCACGATGGTCAACTGGAAGTGGATCGGCTACAACGCCCTGCTCTACCTGGCCGCGATGCAGTCCATCCCGCGCGACGTGTACGAGGCCTCGGCGCTCGACGGGGCCGGGCCGTGGCGCCAGCTCTGGCGGATCACGGTGCCGATGATCCGGCCGGTGGTCATCTTCACGGTGGTGCTCTCCACCATCGGCGGGCTCCAACTGTTCACCGAGCCGATGCTCTTCGACCTCAACGCCCAGGCCGCCACCGGCGGCGCCGGCGGGGAGTGGCAGACCGTCGCGCAGCTGATCTACAAGGTGGGCTGGAAGGACCTCAACCTTGGTTACGCCGCCGCGATGTCCTGGGCGCTGTTCCTCATCATCCTGGTGGTCGCCGCGCTGAACACCCTGCTGACCAACCGCATCTCGGGGGGACGCAAGTGAGCCTTCTGGAGCGGCGTCGCGCCGCCGCATCCGTACCGCCCGCCAGGCGTAGGCGGCCCGCGCTGCTGGGCCGGGCACCGCAGGACACCCCGGCCGGGATCGGCACCTACCTGTTCCTGGCGGTGACCGCGCTGTTCGCGGCGTTCCCGCTGTACTGGATGTTCGTCATCGCCACCAGCAGCGACGAGGCCACCTCGCAGCTACCGCCGGTGGTGATTCCGGGCGACCGGTTCCTGCCGAACCTGGACGAGGTCTTCTCGCTACAGGACGTCTACTTCGCCGCCTCCCTGGTGAACAGCGTCATCGTCGCCACCGTGGTGACCGCCTCGGTGCTGTTCTTCTGCTCGCTGGCCGGCTTCGCCTTCGCCAAGCTGCGCTTCAAGGGCAGCCGGGCGCTGATGCTCTTCGTGATCCTGACCCTGACCGTGCCCAACCAGCTCGGCGTCGTCGCGCTCTACATCGTGATGGGCAAGCTGGGCTGGAACGGCACCCTGCTGGCGGTGATCGTGCCCGGCATGGTCACCGCGTTCGGGGTGTTCTACATGCGACAGTTCATCGTCAACACGGTGCCCGACGAACTGGTCGAGTCGGCTCGGGTGGACGGCGCCAACACCATGCGGATCTACTGGAACATCGCGCTGCCCGCGGTGCGTCCCGCCCTCGCCGTGCTCGGCCTGCTGACCTTCGTGGCCACCTGGAACGACTTCCAGTGGCCGCTGATCACCCTCAACGGCACCGACTACCCCACCTCGATGGTGGCCATCTCCGACCTGGCCAGCGGCAACTACGTCATCTACCGGCGGGTGCTGGCCGGTGCGTTCGTGGCCACGGTGCCACTATTGATCATGCTCGTCATCGGTGGTCGGCAGATCGTCCGAGGAATCATGGAAGGCGCGGTGAAGTCTTGAGCGACGCGCGGGGGAGCGGTCCGCTCCGGCAGGCGCTGCACGACGGCTGGACCCTACGGGCGATCGCCGGCCCGCAGGTGCCACCCGAGGTCGACGGCCGGGCGGTACCGGCCACCGTCCCCGGCTGCGTGCACACCGACCTGCTGGCCGCCGGGCTGATTCCCGATCCGTACCTCGACGACAACGAGACCGCGCTGACCTGGATCGGGCAGACCGGTTGGGTGTACGAGAGCACCTTCGACCGGCCACCCGGCGCCCACCAGCGCCTCGACCTGGTCTGCGCCGGGCTGGACACGGTCGCCACGGTGACCCTCAACGGTGTCGAGGTCGGCCGCACCGAGAACATGCACCGCGGCTACCGCTTCGACGTCGCGTCGCTGCTGCGCGCCGAGAACAACACCCTGGCCGTACGCTTCGACTCCGTCTACCGGTACGCCCACGCGCACCGCGACCGCCTCGGTGACCGGCCCAACGCCTACCCGGAGCCGTTCCAGTTCGTCCGCAAGATGGCCTGCAACTTCGGCTGGGACTGGGGACCCACCCTGGTCACCGCCGGCATCTGGCAGGAGATCGGCCTGCACGGCTGGTCGGTGGCCCGGCTGGCGACGGTACGTCCGCTGGTCACGGTCGACGGCGGGGCCGGCCGGGTGGAACTGCACGTCGAGGTGGAACGGGCGGTCGAGTCGCCGCTCACCGTGCGGGCGCAGGTGGCGGGGGAGACCGCCGAGGCGACCATCCCGGCGGGAGCCCGCTCGGCGACGCTGATCCTCACCGTCGACCGGCCCGCCCTGTGGTGGCCGCGCGGCTACGGCGACCAGACCCGCTACGACCTGTCGGTCACCCTGCACGGGCCGGACGGCGCCGCCCTCGACGACTGGCACCGGCGGATCGGCTTCCGTTCGGTACGCCTGGACACCACCCCCGACGCCCACGGCGCCCCGTTCACCCTGCAGGTCAACGAGGTGCCGCTGTTCATCCGGGGTGTCAACTGGATCCCCGACGACGTCTTCCCCACCCGGGTCACCCGGGAGCGGCTGGCCCACCGGTTCGACCAGGCCACCGACGCCAACATCAACCTGCTGCGGGTCTGGGGCGGCGGCCGGTACGAGTCGGCGGACTTCTACGACCTGGCCGACGAGCGCGGCCTGCTGGTGCAGCAGGACTTCCTCTTCGCCTGCGCCGCGTACCCCGAGGAGGAGCCGTTCGCCAGCGAGGTCGCCGCCGAGGCCACCGAGCAGGTGACCCGGCTGGCCGGCCATCCGGCACTGGTGTTGTGGACCGGCAACAACGAGAACATCTGGGGCTGGCACGACTGGGGCTGGCAGGAACAACTCGCCGGGCGGAGCTGGGGTCACGGCTACTACCTGGACCTGCTGCCCCGCATCGTCGCCGAACTGGACCCGACCCGCCCCTACTGGCCCGGCAGTCCCTGGTCGGGCAGCGAGCAGATCCACCCCAACGACCCGGCGTACGGCACCACGCACATCTGGGACGTCTGGAACACCGACGACTACACAAAGTACCGCGACTACCTGCCCCGATTCGTCGCCGAGTTCGGCTACCAGGCACCACCGGCGTACGCGACGCTGCGCCGGGCACTGGCCGACGAGCCCCTCGCGCACGACTCGCCCGGCATGGCGCACCACCAGAAGGCCGCCGACGGTGACCTGAAACTGCGCCGGGGACTCGACGCACACCTGCCCGAGCCGCGTGACTTCGACGACTGGCACTACCTGACCCAGCTCAACCAGGCCCGCGCCATCCAACTCGGTGTCGAGCACTTCCGCTCCCACCGGGGCCTGTGCATGGGCACCATCGTCTGGCAGCTCAACGACTGCTGGCCGGTCACCTCCTGGGCGGCGATCGACGGCGACGGCCACCGCAAACCCCTGTGGTACGCGCTGCGCCGGGCGTACGCCGACCGGCTGCTCACCGTGCAGCCCCGCGACGGCGGGCTGGCCCTGGTCGCGGTCAACGACGGCGGTCAGCCGTGGCAGGCCCCGGTCATGGTCACCCGATCCACCCTGGCCGGGGAGCCCAGGGCCAAGGCCACCCTGGAACTGGACGTGCCCGCGTACGCCACGGTGACGCTGGCGCTGCCGGCGGAGCTGGCCCGGCCCGACGACGCGTACACCGAACTGCTGGTCGCCGACGCGGGCGACCCGGCCGCACGGGCGTGGTGGGCCTTCGCCGAGGACCGCGACGTGCGGTGGCCCGCAGCGGACTTCGAGGCGACGGTGCAACCGGTGGACGGCGGCCAGCAGGTCCGGGTGACCGCCCGCACCGTCCTGCGTGACCTCACCCTCTTCCCCGACCGGCTCGACCCCACCGCGCAGGTCGACGAGGCACTGGTGACCCTGCTGCCCGGTGAGTCGGCGACCTTCACGGTGCGCTCGGCGACGCCGATCGACCCGACCGCCCTCACCACCCGACCCGTCCTGCGCTGCGTCAACGACCTGTCCGGGGAGGGATCGGCCTGACGTCCGCACCCGTCGGCACCGCCACGTCGGGCGCTGCCGACGGGTGCTGGTCGCTGCTGCGCCGGGTCAGTCCGCGACGCGCCAACGGCCTTCGGAGGCCGTGGGGTCGACCCGGGGCCAGCCCCACTGGCTGCCCTGCTGGACCAGCCCGCCGTTGTCGTTGAGGGCCTGCTGGATGGTGGTCAGGTTGGTGCTGCGCGTCTCCACGTAGGCGATCGACACCAGCACCACACTCGTGATCAGGCCGACCACGACGGCGGCGGTGGCACCCGCCTCCACCGGCGCCGCGGGCGCGCCGATCAGCGAGGCCAACAGACCGGTGGCTGCCGCGATGCCGACCACGAAGGTGACGAAGGCCGCCGCGATCCCGGCCCAGAAGGAGATGAGTCCCCAGGCGAGATCGCTGAGAACGTTCTGAATCCGCTCCGCCATCGGTTTGATCGCCTTCACCGCCCGGGACTGGGCGTCCGCCGAATCCGCGTACGCCGAGGCGGCCGATCCGGTCCAGCGGTTGTCGGCCTTCATCCCGTACGCCGAGACCGCCTGTTCCAGACCGCTGACCGGCGTACCGACGTGGAGATCCCAGTATTCGCCGAGCCGGAACAGCGCCGGTGGAAGTCCGGGCTGGGCGATGAACTTCTGCACCTCGTCGAAGATCTTGTTCGACTGGACGAGGAACTTGTCCCAGGCCCACCGCATGCCGGTGGTGACCACGGCGGGCAGCCAGCGCATCACCTCGGTGAGCCCGGCGGCCAACTCGTTGATGTCCTGCTGGACCTCGTCCAGCAGCTGGTTGACCTCCGTCAGCAGCTCCTCGAACAGGATCTCCAGCTCGCCGGCACCGACCGCGCTCAATTGGGTTCCCTCAGTGTGGTGAAGCCGCTCGCCGCCTCGGCGTCGGTGTACTGGTAGTCCTCGATCACCGAGATCAGTACCTCGGCGATCTCGTCCATGGCTGACGCACCTTCGGACAGCAGCCGGACCGCCAGGTCCTGAATCTCCTCGTACTTGGCGGTCACCCCGGCGCCGTCGGCCAGGTAGCCGAAGTGCAGGCCGGTCAGGCCGAAGGAACGTGCGTTGGTGGCGGCGGTCTGGAGCAGGTGGGACGACCGGCGCCAGCCTGAGACATCGGTCGCGATCGCCTCGAACGCGGCGACGACCTCTTCTCCCGTGGGTGTCGACATCGGACTCCTCGCAGACGCGCAGCTGGGGCGGATGCCGACTCAGGCCAGCAGACCGAGTCGACGCAACAGGGCCACCGGATCGGCGGCGGCCGGATGGGCGGCGGCTATCGCCGGAAACGCGGCCAGCGCCTCGGTCGCGCGGGCGGCGGCGTTGCGGTACGCCTCGCGGCAGGCCCGCAGGATCTCCTCGGCCAACTCGCGGCTGCCGGGCCGCTCACGCAGCCACCGGGTGCTGACCTCGACGCCGGTCACCTTGCCGCCCGTCAGGCGTACCGTGACCCGGTCGCCCGCGCGACCGACCACCTCCTGCCGGGCCTGCTCCCGAAGCGTGTCGCGAAAGCCGCGCAGATCCGATCGGACCTGCCGCAGATCCGCCAGCGTCCGGCGCAGCACTTCGACCTGGCCGGCGAGATCCGGGGCCGGGGCGAACTGGGGCCGGTCGACCGCCGGATCGGTCTGCGATGCGGGCGCCGATGCGTCGGCTCGGGCCTCGACCCGCTGCGCCCACGCCGTGCGCCGGCTCTCGACGGCTGCCTCGATGGCGTCTTGCACCGCCGCGGGGAGGCCGCCCGCGCCCACCATGGCCGACCAGCGTGGCGCGATCTCCAGGTGGGTCACCTGGTCGGCGTGGTCGACCTGGGCACGCACCGCTCGGGCATCGTCGCGGCCCTCACCGACGATGTCCGACCCGTCCAGTTGCCATGCCGTCTGCTGCGCGGCAGCACGCATGGCGAGCAGATTTCGTTCGACGACCATTGGATCCCCCGTGTCTCGTCGCCGGCCGAAAGTAACAGAACTCGCGTGATCGCGATGCCCCGCAGGGTTCAGCTCTGCGGGGCCCGGGCGGCCAGGGCGTGGAGTTCCTGGGCCACCTCGGCCGCACCGGGCCGCCGTACCGTGGACAACACGTTGGCCAGCGCGAACAGGTCGGCCTGGGGCAGCGGCGCACCGGTGTCGACGGCCAGCATGAGGCGTACCGTGCCTTCCGGGCCGACCACCAGCAACTCCGGGATCCGTTCGTCGTTGACCCTGGTCACGCCCGGAGCGCTCATCGTGAACCGCCGGCTGCTCGGCCGCAGCACCACGCTGTGCGCGGTGGCCAGGTCCACCGTCCGGGGTCGAATCCGCTGGACGGTCAGCCGCGTCCCGTCCAGCCAGGCGGCCGACCGCAGCACCACGAGCACGTTACGCACCATCCAGCCGGTCATGGTCGTGGCGAGCAGCACCGGAAGGCCGAACATCACCACGTTGAACAGCGTCCGACTGTCTGCCCCGCTCGAACTGAGCGCCCAGAGCACGAACATGCCGAGGATGGCGCCGAGGCAGCCGGCGGCGCCGATGCCGAGTACGCCGAGGAGTACCAGTACCGTCAACCGGCCGGCCCGGGTCTGCCGGAAGCCGGACGACAGTCGATAACTCTGGCTGTTGAAATTCACCCGCCGATGATGTCAAGCCGAGACCACCGGGCGCTGCCCCGCGTAGGGCTCGCCACGCCCCGTCTCTGCGCGAACGCCGCCGAATCCGGCGTCCGGTCCTGTCTACTGCGATGACGGCGAACGGAGGAACGTGTGATGAGTGAACCTGAGATCCTGATGGAGGGTGTCGTGTTCGGCGAGTCGCCGCGCTGGCATGACGGGCGGCTCTGGTTCTCCGACTGGGGCGCCAACCAGGTGATCTCACTGGCCGCCGACGGCAGCCACGAGGTGGTGGCCACCGTCCCCTCGTTTCCGATGTGCATCGACTTCCTGCCCGACGGGCGGCTGCTCATCGTGGACTCGGCCGGACGCCGACTGCTGCGCCGCGAACCCGACGGGACACTGGTCCCGCACGCCGACCTCGCCACGATGTCGGACAAGCCGTGGAACGACATCGTGGTCGACGACCATGGCAACGCCTACGTCAACAACATCAACTTTGATTTTCCCGGCGGTGACTTCACCCCCGGCCTGATCGCGTTGGTCACCCCGGACGGCACCGTCGAGCGGGCCGCCGACGACCTTGCCTTTCCCAACGGAATGGCGATCAGCCCGGACGGCGCGACCCTGATCGTCGCCGAGTCGTACGCCAACCGGCTCACCGCCTACGACATCCGCAGCGACGGTGCCCTCGGCGGCCGGCGAGTGTGGGCGGAAACCCCGGGCGACCATCCCGACGGCATCTGCCTGGATGCCGAGGGTGCCGTCTGGTACGCCGACGTCGGCAACCAGCGCTGTGTCCGGGTACGCGAGGGCGGTGCGGTGCTGGCCACCGTCAACCTCGACCGGGGCGCTTTCGCCTGCGTGCTCAGCCGCGAGCCGGATCCGCGCCTGTTCGTCGTCGGTCAGGCGTGGGGCGGACCGGAGCCCGCACAACCCAGCGGCCAGGTGGTCGCCTTCCCCGCACCAGCCCCCGGAGCCGGCCACCCCTGACAGCGATGAGCCTCGATCAGGAAACCTCAGCGATCAGGGCGGGAAGACAGGTTGGCGGCTTCGGCGAGTAGGGAGTCCAACTCGCTGTCGGACAGGTTCTCCTCGGTGAGGATCTTTTGCACGGTGGCCGCCTGGATGCGGCCGATCATCTCCTGGCTCATCGAGTAGTCGAGCGACGGGTCGATGATCGACGAGATGAGCTGCTCGGCCGCCTCGGCGTTGATCTCCGGCCCGCCGTCGGCGAGCCCGGCGCGTAGTTCGCCGACGAACGCGATGATCTCGGCGTGGCTGCCCGTTTCGCCGAAGCGGCGATCGACGGCGAGGAAGAAGACTGCCGCGAGGTAACGGGGGAGACCGTCCCAGCCCTCGGCGTCAAGCTTGGCTTCGACCGCGTCGTTCGCCGCGTAGTCGCCACGAACCATCGTCCGGATGTACTCGGGTAGCTCAGGCTTGATCACTCTCGTCCCGCTCTCGTGCTCGTCGCGTTTTGCCATGGTTCCATATCGCCTTCACGGTCACCGCCAATGCGCCAGCTGCCATCACTGCGGCGGTCACCGGGTTGTCGACGTGCGGTCGCTCCTGCACGGGCACGGGTTCGGGGTTCGTCGTACCGCTTGTGGAACCTCCGTTCCCGTCACCCTGCTGCTTGAAGAACTTGAATATTTCGCGAGCGCTGGTCTCGGCGTTCTTCAGGCCGTCCTCGATGTCGTCGGCTTTCTTGACCTGCTTACGCCAGGCGACGTCGGCGCGCCGTCCGCGTCGCTCAGCCTCGGTCAGGACACGTTCGCCGGATGGCGAGGCATCCTCTGCGGCAGGCTCTGTGGACGCGGCGCTCGGGGCGATCGTATTGATGTAGCGGGTGATGTGACGGGCCGCTTGGGCCAGGAGGCGGGCATAGCGACCGGCCTTGTCGCGGGCAACTTTGGCATCCTCCGCAGCGGAACGTAGGCCGTAGTCGTTGCTGCCCTGCCTTACGCCGTCCAGGTGCGCAGCCGCCTGCTCGGCATCTGCCTGTGCGCGAAGTGCGGTGACGGCAGCGGCATCCAGCTCTGCGCGTATCGCTAGGAGTCGCGCGACCAGGTCGCCGATGTTGGCTGTCATCCGAGCCGGGTGAGGTACTCGGCTGTCCGGTGCATGGTGGCGTCAAAGCGTCGTCGGGTCGGTTCGACCTCGGCTCTCGCTGCCACAAGAGCCTGCCGGGTGGCCGCAACTTCCTCGTGTCGACTGCCGTGGAAGACCGCCTCGGCTGCGGTGGTAGCCGCCTCGGCTTTTGCCACGGCTCGGTCGAATACGCCCTGGCCCGCACGGGCAGCGTTGACAGCCGCGCTCAGCGCGGCTTTTACCTCGCCGATACTCACCGTCGGTGCGCTCAGCCGAGGATGCCGACGTAACGGCGGGCGGCCTCCGAGCTGCCCTGTACGAGCGTCATCGCCTCGGCCAGGCGCTGCTTGCTCTGCTCGCCTCGGGCGATGGCCTCGGCGATCGCCGGATGGCCGGTGCCGGCGGCGATGGCACGCAGGCGGGTCAGCATCCGCTCGTTGTTCTCGGCGGCGGCCCGAATCTGATTGATCGTGACATTTCCCTGTTCTGCCGCCTGCATCAATGCCGCCTTGACCTCTTCGATGCTGGCCATTGGGTCCTCCGTCTACCGTCCGTGAACGAGGATCATGTTTACGTAGTCGGGCGGACACTATCGGAGATGGGCGTGGCCCGCAGTCCGGCGGCTTCAGGTGGTCGGTTGTGGACGCGGCGATGAACTCCGGAAGCTGCGCCGCTGCTGTGGTCGTCGCGGACTGGGTGTCGGTCCGGTCCGTGGCCCCGGGAATCTCGCCGAGGTCGCAGACCTGTTTGCCCTTTGCCGCAGCACCGCCGAACATTGACCACTTTCTACTCTATGGCTATCATTCGAGTTGGCTGGAAAGCGCTTTCCCGATGTCGGGTGGAGGTCGTGACTGCGTGGCCCCCTGGGCAGGGGCGTGCTGCGGGCATGGCCGGAGACGACATCGCCGTACGCGGTTCGGCGGGCCGGGCGCAGACGTCGGTCGTACGGATGGCCGCCAACGTCGATCCTCAGCTCACCCTGGAGAAGCGTCATGAGATGGAAGTCCTTCGGCGCCGCGATCCTGCTCGCGGCCGGCGCCGTCACGGTGTCGACGGTCGGACCGGCCTCGGCCGCACCGACCAGGTACGAGGCCGAGAACAGCCCGGCGAGGTGCACCGGCACCATCGACGCCAACTGGTCCGGTTACTCCGGCACCGGGTTCTGCAACGGCAACAACGCCGTCGGTGCGTACGCCGAGTTCACCGTTACCGCCGCGAGCGCCGCACCGGCCGAACTGCGGGTCCGGTTCGCCAACGGTACGAGCGGCTCCCGCCCGGCGGATCTGATCGTCAACGGCGCGACGGTGCGGAACGTGCCGTTCGAGAGCACCGGCACCTGGGACGCCTGGGTGACGAAGGTGCTGCCGGTGAGCCTGCGTTCCGGCGGCAACACCATCCGGCTCACCCCGACAGTCGCCGACGGCCTGCCCAATGTCGACTACATCGAACTCGAAGCCGGCGGTGAACCGTCGGACCTGCTCTACGTCGCCACCAGCGGGAACGACAGCAACCCCGGGACCCTGAGCGCCCCGTTGGCGAGCATCCAGCGGGCCGTCGACCTCGCCCAGCCCGGCCACACCATCTTCCTCCGCGGCGGGACGTACGCGCCCAGCAGCAACATCCAGCTACTCAAGGACGGCACGTCGAGTCGGCCGATAACGTTGCGCAACTACGCCAACGAGCGGGTCGTGATCGACGGCGAGAACATGCCGCACACACCGGCCCCGGTGGGTGGCAGTATCCCCCGGGCCGAGCGGGGCGCCATCCACATCGAGGGCGACTGGTGGCGGCTGATCGGCTTGGAGATCATCAACGGGCCGTACGGGGTGTTCGGGCTGGACGTCAACAACGGTGTCTTCGAGCGCCTGGTGACCAGGGACAACTACGAGTCGGGCTTCCACCTTCAGGGGGCGTCGAGCAACAACCAGATCGTCAACCTGGACGCGTACGGCAACCGGGACCCGCGCAAGAACGGGGAGAGCGCCGACGGCCTGGCCATCAAGGAGGGCGCGGGCAGCGGCAACGTGGTACGCGGCGCCCGGTTGTGGAACAACTCCGACGACGGGCTGGACTACTGGATGTTCAGCTCACCCATCCTCACCGAGAACAGCCTGGCCTGGGGCAACGGGTTCAACCGCTGGAACCTGCCGGACTACACCGGCGACGGCAACGGATTCAAGCTGGGCGGCAACGGGGTGTCCGCCAACCACACCGTGCGCAACAGCATGACCTGGGACAACGCGGTCGGCGGGTTCATCGACAACAACAACCCGGGGCAGCACCGGATCGAGCGGAGCACCGCCTGGCGCAACCCGGGTACCGGATTCAACGTCAACCGCTCCGCCAGCACCCTGACCGGGAACCTCGCCGTCGCCAACGGCGCGAACGTGTCGCTCGGTACGAACTCCAGCGGCAGCGGCAACTCCTGGGATCTCGGTGGCAGTTGGCCGCTGGCCAGCACCAACCCGAGCACGATCACCGGTGCCCGCCGGGCGGACGGCTCGATCCCGTCCTCGGACTTCCTGCGCCCGTCCAACGGTGCCAACGTCGGAGCCCGCTTCTAGCTGCGTGTCGAGGTCCTCGGCTCGACCGAGGACCTCGACACACACCCGTGCTCTCGGGTCCGGCGTTAACAGGGGGCCCTTGCTATGCACGAGGCGTTAACAAGGTGCCCTTCCTTTCATTCGGGTACGCGGCGGTAGGCGCCGTCGCTGGCGGAGGTGGCCATCGAGGCGTACGCGCGCAGGGCGGCGGAGACCGGGCGTTGCCGGTCGACGGGGGTGTACGGGCGGTCGCGCTTCTCCTGGGCGACGCGGCGGGCGTCCAACACGTCGGCCGGCACGTTCAGCTCGATCGTGCGCGCCGGAATGTCGATGACGATCTCGTCGCCCGGCTCGACCAGCGCGATCAGCCCGCCCGAGGCGGCCTCGGGGGAGACGTGCCCGATGGAGAGCCCGGAGGTGCCACCGGAGAACCGGCCGTCGGTCAGCAGCGCGCAGGCCCGGCCCAGCCCTCGGCCCTTGAGGAACGAGGTGGGGTAGAGCATCTCCTGCATGCCGGGGCCGCCCTTGGGGCCCTCGTAGCGGATCACCACCACGTCGCCGGCGACCACTTCCTTGGCGAGGATGGCGGTGACCGCGTCGTCCTGCGACTCGTAGACCTTTGCCGGGCCACGGAAGGTCAGGCACTCCTCGGGCACCCCGGCGGTCTTCACCACGCAGCCGTCCGGGGCGAGGTTGCCGGAGAGGATGGCCAGCCCGCCGTCGGCGGAGTACGCGTGCTCCCGGTCGTGAATGCAGCCGTTGGCGGCGTCGGTGTCCAGGCTCGACCAGCGGTTGGTGGTGGAGAACGGTTCGGTGGTGCGTACCCCGCCCGGCGCGGCGTGGAACAGCTCGATCGCCTCGGGAGTGGCCGAGCCGCCGCGCACGTCCCAGTCGGCCAGCCAGCCCGCCAGCGTGGGGGAGTGCACCGCGTGCACGTCCCGGTGCAGCAGGCCGGCGCGGTCCAGTTCGCCGAGGATGGCCGGGATGCCGCCGGCCCGGTGCACGTCCTCCATGTGGTACTGCGGCGAGTTCGGGGCGACCTTGGCCAGGCAGGGCACCCGGCGGGAGATCGCGTCGATGTCGGCGACGGTGAAGTCCAGCTCGGCCTCGCGGGCGGCGGCCAGCAGGTGCAGGATCGTGTTGGTCGAGCCGCCCATCGCCACGTCCAGCGCGACGGCGTTCTCGAAGGCGGCCCGGGAGGCCACCGTCCGGGGCAGCACCGAGGCGTCGTCGTGGTTGTACCACCGCTTGGCGATCTCCACGACGGTGCGGCCGGCCTCGACGAAGAGCGACCGGCGCGCGGCGTGGGTGGCCAGCGTCGAGCCGTTGCCCGGCAGCGCCAGCCCGATCGCCTCGGTGAGGCAGTTCATCGAGTTGGCGGTGAACATGCCGGAGCAGGAGCCGCAGGTCGGGCAGGCGGAGCGCTCGATGGCGCCGAGCTGGTCGTCGGTGACCGCCTCGTTCGAGGAGGCGATCATCGCGTCGATCAGGTCGATCTTCGAGTGGACGATGCCCTCGATCGCCACCGTCTTGCCGGCCTCCATCGGGCCGCCGGAGACGAAGACGGTCGGGATGTTCAGCCGCAGCGCGGCCAGCAGCATGCCTGGGGTGATCTTGTCGCAGTTGGAGATGCAGACCAGGGCGTCGGCGCAGTGCGCGTTGACCATGTACTCCACCGCGTCGGCGATCAACTCGCGGCTGGGCAGGGAGTAGAGCATGCCACCGTGCCCCATGGCGATGCCGTCGTCGACCGCGATCGTGTTGAACTCCCGGCCCACCCCGCCGGCCTCGGCCACCGCGTCGGCGACCAGGCCACCCATGTCCTTGAGGTGTACGTGGCCCGGGACGAACTGGGTGAAACTGTTCGCGATGGCGACGATCGGCTTGCCGAAATCGTCGTCGGTCATCCCGGTGGCCCGCCACAGGGCCCGGGCACCGGCCATCGTCCGACCGTGCGTGGAGGTCTTCGACCGCAGCTCAGGCATGCCCACCAGTCTGGCACCGCCAAGGCGGCAACGGACAGGCGAGCGGGACGTGTCCCAACAGATGCACACCCGATCCCCACGCCGAGCGGCCATCCGGCAGAGTTGACGCCGTGCACACACCCCCGGGCATGATCGTCGCCGCGGTGCTGAGCGCGCTGGCTGCCCTCGCGGCCGGCGTGCTGCTGGCCGCCGCCGCCCGGCGCCGTGCCGCCCCGCACCGGCCGGCGTACGTGCTGCTCACCGTCGCCGCGGCGGTGTCCCTGGTCACCGGACTGTTCGCCGTGGCCGGGGCGCTGAGCGCCAGCGAGCAGGCGGCGTACGAACCGGGCAGCAACTGGGCGAGTGCGGTCGCGATCGGTACCGCGGTGAGTGGACTGCTCTTCTGTGCCGGCCTGCTCCGGATGCCCGGGGTGGCCGGTTCGGTGGGCCCGGCCGCGCGGCTCGCCCTGGACGGCGTGGTCGTGGGCGCCGCGCTGTGGTTCGTCGGCTGGGTGCTGCTCTCCGAACCGACCCGGCTGCTCGGCGACGCCACCCCGACGGCCTGCCCGGCGATCCTGCTCGCCTCCGTCAGCGCGGCGCTGTGCTGCGGCCTCGCCGTCATCCTGGTGCTGCGGGCCACGCCGCCGCGTCGTGGGCTCGCCGGGTTGGGTGCCGGCATCACCATGGCGACCTGTGGCGGCCTCGGCGTCGCCGCCGGGCTCTGCCAGGCCGGTCCGACCGTGACCTCGGTCAGCGTCGTCGTGCTCGCCGTGGGCCTGCTGACCACAGCCGTGGCGGCGCACCGCATCGACCCGCCGGGGCAGCTCACCACCGACGTGATCCACCACGACGGCGAGTACGCCTTCATCCCGATGGCCGCGATGGCCGGCTCGGCGATGTACCACCTCCTCCAGGACGGCCGGTTCGACGCGCTCGGCATCATCGCGGGCAGCGTGGAGGGCTTCGCCCTGGTCGCCCGGCAGTACCTCACCCTGCACCAGGTGCGGGCCTACGCCCGGCGGCTCGCGGATCGGGAGGCGCACTTCCGGCAACTCGCCCACACCGACGCGCTCACCGGCCTGGCCAACCGGCGCGGGCTGCTGCGAGCGCTGCACCGGTGCGCCGAGGCGGGCAACCCGTGCATCCTGCTCAGCCTGGACCTGGACGGGTTCAAGAACGTCAACGACATGCGCGGCCACGACGTCGGTGACGCGGTGCTGGCCGAGGTGGGTCAGCGGCTGCGCGGCAACCTTCGCCCCGGTGATCTCGCCGCCCGCCTCGGCGGGGACGAGTTCGCGGTGCTCATGCACGGTGGTCCGGCCGAGGCGGGGGTGGTCGCCGAGCGGCTGCTGGGGGTGCTCGGCGGGGCCTACCAGCAGCCCGAGGGGCCGGTTTTCCTCTCGGTCAGCATCGGTCTGGCGACCTGGGCCGACACCCCGGACGTCGAACTGCTGCTGCGGCACGCGGATCTCGCGCTGCGCTACGCCAAACAGCGTGGCAAGAACCGGATCGAGCGGTACGACGGCGCGTACGACCGGCTGCTGCGCCGGCGGACCACGCTGGAGCACGAACTGCGTGGCGCGATCGGGCGCGACGAACTGCGGCTGGTCTTCCAGCCGGTGGCCTCGTTGCCGTCGGTGCGTCCGGTCGGCGCGGAGGCGCTGCTCCGCTGGACCCACCCCGAGCTGGGCAGCGTCCGTCCGGACGAGTTCATCCCGCTGGCCGAGGAGTGCGGGATGATCGCCGAACTCGGTGCCTGGGTGCTGCACCAGGCTTGTCGTCAGCTGTCCCGCTGGCTGGCCGAGGGGCACGACGTCTGGGTGTCGGTGAACGTCTCACCCCGTGAGCTGCACGCCCCCGAGTACGTCGTCCAGGTGGCCGAGGCGCTGCGCGCCCACCACGTCCCGCCGCAGCGGTTGGTGCTGGAGGTCACCGAGCACGCCGTCGCCACGGACCTGGACGAGCTGATCCGGCGGCTGACCGCGCTGCGGCTGACCGGGGTGCGGATCGCCCTGGACGACTTCGGCGCCGGCTACTCCTCGTTGGGGCAGCTGCGCCGGCTCCCGATCGACATCCTCAAGATCGACCATGGCCTGGTGGCCGAGCACGAGCCGGTCCGTCCGGTCGGGCGGGACGGTCCGGCCTTCGCGCCGATGGTCGACATCGTCATGCGGCTGGGCCACCAGTTCGGTCTGGAGGTCATCGCCGAGGGGGTCACCACGCCCACCGAGCTGGCCGCCGTGGTGGCCGCCGGCTGCCGCTTCGGTCAGGGCGCGCTGTTCGGTTGGGGCGTACCTGCCGAGCACCTGGAGGCGATGCTGGAGGCGGCCACCTCGCCGGGAGCCCGGCCGGCGCGCCCGGTGGACCCGCCCAGGCCGGCCGCGCCGCCGCCCGCTCCGAGGGCCGGAAATGGCGCTCCCGAGCACGTCACGCCTGGTGCTGCCGGGCTGCCCGGAGGCGCCACGCCGGGTTCCGTTAACCAAAATGTGGGATCAGTTGACTCATCGCGTGAGATGCGTCAGGCTTGAGCCCATGTCGTCGTACCGGTCGCTGCGAGTACTTATCTGAGCGCACTCTCCCTGACTGAGAGTGCGCTGGCCCCGTGCATCTGGCACGAGGGCTTTTTTCTTGCCGTCGAACCCATCGGACGCGGCTCGCCCGCGTACACAGTGTGAGCAGCCCAACCCACTCCAGCCGAAGGCCAACCGCCATGACGAGACCCACGCCCGAGACGCTCGCCCACTCCGTCCGGCGAGCCCGTAACGCCGCCGAGACCACGGGCGACGCCGACCACGCCCGCGCCGCCGCCACGCCGGCCCTGGCGGTACGCCCCGCTCAGGTCTCCGGAGCCGGCTCGCTGGTGCGCTCCCTGGAGGCGCTCGGCGTCGACGTCGTCTTCGGCATTCCCGGCGGGGCGATCCTGCCGGCGTACGACCCGCTGTACGACTCGACCGTCCGGCACATCCTGGTTCGCCACGAGCAGGGCGCCGGGCACGCGGCCACCGGCTACGCCCAGGCCACCGGCCGGGTCGGGGTCTGCATCGCCACCTCCGGCCCGGGCGCGACCAACCTGGTGACGCCGATCGCCGACGCGTACATGGACTCGGTGCCGCTGGTGGCGATCACCGGCCAGGTGGCCCGTCCCGCGATCGGCACCGACGCCTTCCAGGAGGCGGACATCCAGGGCATCACGCTGCCGATCACCAAGCACAACTTCCTGGTGCAGAACGCCAGCGAGATTCCCCGCGTGCTGGCCGAGGCGTTCCACCTGGCCTCGACCGGTCGACCCGGCCCGGTCCTGGTGGACATTCCCAAGGACGTTCTCCAGGCGCCGACCACCTTCGCCTGGCCGCCCACCCTGGACCTGCCCGGCTACCGGCCGACGATGCACCCGCACGGCAAGCAGATCCGCGAGGCGGCCCGGCTGATGACCAACGCCCGCCGGCCGGTGCTCTACGTCGGCGGTGGCGTGCTCAAGGCCGGTGCCACCGAGGGGCTGCGCCGGCTGGCCGAGCTGACCGGCATCCCGGTGGTGACCACGCTGATGGCCCTGGGCGCCTTCCCCGACTCGCACCAGCAGCACCTGGGCATGCCCGGCATGCACGGCACGGTCGCCGCGGTGTACGGGTTGCAGAAGGCCGACCTGATCGTGGCGCTCGGCGCTCGCTTCGACGACCGGGTCACCGGCAAGCTGGACTCGTTCGCGCCGGACGCCACGGTGGTGCACGCCGACATCGACCCGGCCGAGATCGGCAAGAACCGGCACGCGGACGTGCCGATCGTCGGTGACGCCCGGCACGTCATCGACGAGTTGCTCGCGGCGGTCACCGCCGAGCGGGCGGCCGGGCGGGTCGCCGACCTCGCCGACTGGTGGACGCAGCTCGACGACCTGCGCGAGCGCTATCCGCTGGGCTACGAGGAGCCCTCCGACGGCACCCTCTCCCCGCAGTACGTGATCAAGCGGCTGGGCGAGATCGCCGGGCCGGACGCGATCTACGTCGCCGGTGTCGGCCAGCACCAGATGTGGGCCTCCCAGTTCATCTCGTACGAGAAGCCGCAGACCTGGCTCAACTCCGGCGGTCTCGGCACCATGGGCTACGCGGTGCCGGCGGCGATGGGCGCCAAGGTCGGCAAGCCCGACACGGTGGTCTGGGCGATCGACGGCGACGGCTGCTTCCAGATGACCAACCAGGAGCTGGCCACCTGCGCGCTGGAAGGGATCCCGGTCAAGATCGCCGTGATCAACAACGGCAACCTCGGGATGGTCCGCCAGTGGCAGACCCTGTTCTACGGCGAGCGCTACTCCAACACCGATCTCGGTACCCACAAGCACCGCATTCCGGACTTCGTCAAGCTGGCCGAGGCGCTCGGCTGCGTCGGGCTGCGCTGCGAGAACGCCGAGGACGTGGACAAGACGATCGAGGCGGCGATGTCCATCAACGACGCGCCGGTGGTCATCGACTTCGTGGTCGGCAAGGACGCGATGGTCTGGCCGATGGTCGCCGCCGGCACCAGCAACGACGAGATCATGTTCGCCCGCGGCGTCCGCCCGGTCTTCGACGAGGACGATATTTAATGACGATGCATACGCTTTCGGTGTTGGTGGAGAACAAGCCGGGTGTGCTGGCCCGGGTCTCCGGGCTGTTCTCCCGGCGCGGCTTCAACATCGACAGTCTCGCCGTCGGCGAGACCGAGAATCCGGACGTCTCCCGGATCACGATCGTGGTCAACGCCGAGTCCTCCCCGCTGGAGCAGGTCACCAAGCAGCTCAACAAGTTGGTCAACGTGCTAAAGATCGTCGAACTGGACCCGTCGACCTCGGTCGCCCGGGAGTTGCTGCTGGTGAAGGTCCGTGCCGACCGCAACGCCCGGGGCCAGGTCCTGGAGACGGTCAGCCTGTTCCGCGCCCGGGTGGTGGACGTGGCCCCGGACACCCTCACCGTCGAGGCCACCGGCACCCCCGACAAGCTCGACGCGCTGCTGCGCGACCTTGAGCCCTTCGGCATCAAGGAAATGGTCCAGTCGGGCCTGGTGGCGATCGGACGCGGTCCGCGTGCGATCACCGCCGGTCCGGCCCTGCGGGCCGCCTGACCCACACCGCCCCGGCCGGCCTGCGGGCCGGGTGAGACCACAGCCACGACGGACCGCAACGGCCGCCGTACGAAAGGGAAGTCATGAGCGTTGAGGTGTACTACGACGACGACGCCGACCTGGGCGTGATCCAGGCGAAGAAGGTCGCCGTGATCGGGTACGGCAGCCAGGGCCACGCCCACGCGCTGTCGCTGCGCGACTCGGGCGTCGACGTGGTGATCGGTCTGCCGGAGGGTTCGAAGAGCCGGCCGAAGGCCGAGGAGCAGGGGCTGCGGGTGCTCACCCCGGCCGACGCGGCGGCCGAGGCCGACGTGATCATGATCCTCGCCCCGGACACCGCGCAGCGGCACATCTACGCCGAGTCGATCGCACCGAACCTCAGCGCGGGCAAGGCGCTGTTCTTCGGCCACGGCTTCAACATCCGCTACGGCCTGATCAAGCCGCCAGCCGACGTGGACGTGGCGATGGTCGCCCCGAAGGGCCCCGGTCACCTGGTCCGCCGGCAGTACGTCGACGGCAAGGGCGTGCCCTGCCTGGTCGCCGTCGAGCAGGACGCCAGCGGCACCGCCCTCGCGCTGGCCCTGTCGTACGCCAAGGGCATCGGCGGCACCCGGGCCGGCGCGATCAAGACCACCTTCACCGAGGAGACCGAGACCGACCTCTTCGGTGAGCAGGCGGTGCTCTGCGGCGGCGCGGCGGCACTGGTGCAGACCGGTTTCGAGGTGCTCACCGAGGCCGGCTACGCCCCCGAGGTGGCGTACTTCGAGTGCCTGCACGAGCTGAAGCTGATCGTGGACCTGATGTACGAGGGCGGCATCGCCCGGATGCGCTACAGCGTCTCCGACACGGCCGAGTACGGCGACCTGTCGCGCGGCCCGCGCGTCATCGACGGCCGGGTCAAGGAGGAGATGCGCAAGATCCTCGGCGAGATCCAGAACGGTGAGTTCGCCCGCGAGTGGGTGGCCGAGGACGAGGCCGGCCGTCCCAACTTCAGCAAGTGGCAGGCCGAGGGCGCGGCGCACCCGATCGAGGAGACCGGCGCCAAGCTGCGCGGCATGATGAGCTGGGTGGACCGCCCGATCACCGAGACCGCCTGAGGTTTCCTCGGCGGCCTGAGAGCAGTTTCACCAACGGCACCCGCACCCGACGTTCTCCCCGACGTCGGGTGCGGGTGCCGTGCTGTCCGGGGCTGGCTAACCGATCGTTAACACGCACGTCACGTCCGGTTTGTGAGGGCACTCACCCCGTACTCCGGGGCACGTCGGGCGGCCAGGCCCCTACGATCGCGGGTAGGTGCTCCAGGCGGCACCTGACGGCCATGGCCCATGCACGCGCCGGGCGCAGCGCAGCGTCCACCGCACCGGCCGACTGCTCTGACGACATCTACGAGGACCAATGACTCCTGTCGTACTGATCGCCGAAGAACTCGCCCCTGCCGCCATCGAGGTGCTCGCCCACGACTTCGACGTCCGGCACGTCGACGGCACCGACCGCCCGGCTCTGCTCTCCGCACTCGCCGAGGCCAACGCCGTCATCGTCCGCAGCGCCACCCAGATCGACGCCGAGGCGATCGCCGCCGCACCCCGGCTCAAGGTCGTGGCCCGGGCGGGTGTGGGTCTGGACAACGTCGAGGTGCCGGCCGCCACCGCGCGGGGCGTCATGGTCGTCAACGCTCCGACCTCCAACATCGTCTCCGCGGCCGAGCAGGCCGTGGCGCTGTTGCTCGCGGTCGCCCGCAACACCGCCAGCGCCAGCGCCGCGCTCAAGGCGGGGGAGTGGAAGCGGTCGAAGTACACCGGTGTGGAGATCCAGGGCAAGACCGTCGGCGTGGTCGGCCTCGGTCGCATCGGTGTCCTGTTCGCGTCCCGCATCGCCGCCTTCGGCACCCGGTTGATCGCGTACGACCCGTACATCCAGCCGGCCCGCGCCGCGCAGCTCGGGGTGCGGCTGGTCGGCCTGGAGGAGTTGCTGCGGGAGAGCGACTTCATCTCCATCCACCTGCCGAAGACCCCGGAGACCGTGGGCCTGATCGGTGAGAAGGAACTGTCCATCGTCAAGCCGGGCGTACGGATCGTCAACGCCGCCCGGGGCGGGCTGATCGACGAGCAGGCGCTGGCCGACGCGCTGGCCGAGGGCCGGGTCGGCGGCGCCGGGGTGGACGTCTACGCCAAGGAGCCGTGCACCTCCTCGCCGCTGTTCGCCTTCGACAACGTGGTGGCCACCCCGCACCTGGGCGCCTCCACCGCCGAGGCGCAGGACAAGGCCGGCCTGGCCGTGGCCAAGAGCGTCAAGCTGGCGTTGCAGGGCGAGTTCGTGCCGGACGCGGTCAACGTGCAGGCCGGCGGCGTGGTCGCCGAGGACGTGCGGCCGTTGCTGCCGCTGGCCGAGAAGCTCGGCCGGGCCTTCACCGCCGTCGCCGGCGGCGTCGCGGCCAGCGTCACCGTCGAGGTACGCGGCGAGATCGTCGACCACGACGTCTCGGTGCTCAAGCTCGCCGCCACCAAGGGCCTGTTCAGCTCGGTGGTGGAGGAGCAGGTGACCTACGTCAACGCGCCGCACCTGGCCGCCCAGCGTGGTGTCGAGGTGTCGCTGACCACCCAGACCGAGACCGTGGAGCACCCGGTCCTGGTCACCGTACGGGGGGCGCTGCCCGACGGTCGTACCGTCAGCGTCTCCGGCACCGTGACCCAGGCCGGCACCCGGGACATCCTCAAGCTGACCGAGGTGGACGGCTTCGACGTGGAGATCGGGGCGGAGGGCATCCTGCTCTTCCTCCGCTACGTCGACCGGCCGGGCGTGGTCGGCACCGTCGGTACGCTGCTCGGCGAGGCCGGCATCAACATCGCGGCGATGCAGGTGGCCCGCCGGGAGGCCGGCGGCGAGACGCTGATGACCCTCACCGTCGACCAGGCGCTCGGCGCCGACCTGCTCACCTCGGCGGCCGACTCGATCGGCGCGACCGCGGCCAGCGCGGCGGACCTGCGCGACGAGTAGTAGTCCAGGCACACGGCGACGGGGCCCGGCCTTTGGCCGGGCCCCTCGTCGTCCCGTTTCAGTTGTGCCGAGGCCGGTGGGTCAGCCGGGCAGCCGAGCTGCCGGCGGCGGGTAGACCGAGCCGTCCTGGGCGTCGAAGAGCATCAGCCGGTGCTCTCCGGCCAGCCGTTCGATGTCGAGCAGCACCTGGTCGGCGCAGCCAGGATCCAGGTTCAGCTCGACGTGGTCGGCTGCCGCGTGCAGCGGCGTCACTGCCCAGGGCGTCCCGGGGACCGCCGGCCGGTCGGGATAGCTGGCGGTGATCGCCCGGTAGAAGGCCACCACCCGTGGATCCGGTTGGCGCTTGCCGTGCTGGCCCTCCCGGCACCGCAGCACCGCCGCTCGCACGTCCTCAGGCGTCGCCCCGTCCGCCAGGGCCCACACGCTCAGATCGAAACTCACGGCCGACAGCGTGCCATCTGCGGTTCACCTTGTCGAAAATGGCCCTACCACAGGGCAGCCGGTGAGTCGGCCGGACCGGGACGGATGGTCCTCTGTGGAACCCTTGCCGCGAATCGCGTCGATTCGATAGCGTACGTATGCGGTTTCTGGCCGAGCCTGTGACGCCGGCCCGTCTTCGGGTGACGAGGTCGACGTCCGACCGACCGGCCCGCACCCCTCGATTGCGCGAGCCATGCGCACTCGTCGTCGACCGGCCTCCACGGTCGTTGCCGCGACTGTGGAGGCCGATCGCTGTCCCTCCACGATGGAGATTCCACTCTGACGGCGGCCGGTCGTCGCGTCGCGGCGATCCCGACGGTGGAGCGCCGCCCGCGACCGAACAGGCTCGCCTCGGGTGCGTGGGCGGGTTCAGCGGTCGGTGGCGATGAGGGCGCGGTAGTCCGATCCGGAACGGAACCAGCTCAGCCCGGTCGGGCCCGCGGCGTACAGCGCGGTGGCGTAGGCGTCGGCGATGGCGAGGTCCGGTCCCACCACAGTGGCGGCGACCATCTGCTCGGCCGGTTCACCGGTTTTCGGGTCCACCACGTGTCCCCGCCGCCCGGTGACCCCCGACGTGCCGATCGCGCCCGCCGTCATCTCCAGCACCAGGGGCGGCCGGCGCCGGTCGGTCGGGTGGTGCACGGCGACCCGCCACGGGCCACCGTGCCCGGCGTGACCGCGTACCACCAGGTCGGCGCCGGTGAGCACGGCGTAGTCGTGGATGCCGGCGGCGCGCAGCCGGGCCGCCGCCCGCTCGACCGCCCACCCGCCGAGCAGGCCACCGGGATCGAACCCGCCGGGCACCGCCCAGGCGTCGAACCAGCCGTCGGTGGCGGCCCGCATCGCGCTGCACCGGTCCACCAGATCCGCCAGTGGCGGATAGAACTCCGGGCTGATCTCGCCCCGGCGTAGCCGGGACACCAGGCTCTCCGGGCGGTTCGGACCGTAGGTGAGGTCGATCGCCCGGAGTTCGGCCACCGCGTCCCGCAGGGCCTCGCCGGCGCCGCGTCGGCCGAGCCAGGGCGGCGCGTTCAGCAGCAGGGTGTACTCGGCGGTCGAGGTGCGTACGGTGTGCCGCACGGCGAGCCGGTCGCCGGCCACCAGGCCGGCCCGGTCAGGACGCGGATCGCGGGTGCCCAACCGCAGGTCTGGCCGGCGGTAGCGGAAGGTCGCCGGGTCGACCCAGCGGGTACGTGGCTGCTCGTCGGCCCACATCGCGTCCGCCCTTCCTCGACGTCCAGCCGCGCCCTGGTGCTGGTCGTCCGGGCCTGGCCGGCCCGTCGGCGCTCACGTTAAGCAGTGCAGATGACGGCAGCATGAGCGGAGGCTGAGAAGCTGCTGTGCGTTCCAATTCCCGAAAAGTGGAACACTCGTACCGGGGGGCGAGACGGCGGCGTACCGTCGAGCCGATACGAGCGAAGGAGCTGACGGACGTGGCACGGATCGCGGTGGTGGCCGGGGACGGGATCGGACCCGAGGTGGTCGCGGAGGCCCGCAAGGTCATCGATGCGGTGCTGCCCGGGGTCGAGGCGACCGAGTACGACCTCGGCGCGGCACGTTACCACCGCACCGGCGAGGTGCTGCCCGACTCGGTTTTGACCGAGCTGGCCGGGCACGACGCCATCCTGCTCGGCGCGGTCGGCGATCCCACCGTCCCGCCCGGTGTGCTGGAGCGGGGCCTGCTGCTCAAGCTGCGTTTCTCCTTCGACCAGTACGTCAACCTGCGCCCGTCGCGGCTCTGGCCCGCGGTGACCAGTCCGCTGGCCACGGTGAAGCCCGGCGAGGTGGACCTGGTGGTCGTCCGCGAGGGCACCGAGGGGCTGTACGCCGGCGCCGGTGGCACGCTGCACCGCGACACCCCGGCCGAGGTCGCCACCGAGGAGAGCCTGAACACCCGGCACGGCGTGGAACGGGTGGTCCGTGACGCCTTCGCCCGGGCCCGGCGTCGGGAGCGGCGCAAGGTGACCCTGGTGCACAAGACCAATGTGCTCACCCACGCCGGCTCGCTGTGGGCCCGCACCTTCGCGGCGGTCGCCGCCGAACACCCGGACGTGACCACCGAGTACCAGCACGTCGACGCCGCCGCGATGTTCCTGGTCACCCAGCCCCAGCGCTACGACGTGGTGGTCACCGACAACCTCTTCGGTGACATCCTCACCGACATCGCCGCCGCGGTGACCGGCGGAATCGGCCTGGCCGCCAGCGGCAGCATCAACCCCGACGGGACGTACCCGTCGATGTTCGAGCCGGTGCACGGCTCCGCACCGGACATCGCCGGGCGTGGGGTGGCCGACCCGGTCGCCGCCGTGCTCTCCGGCGCGCTGCTGCTCGACCAGCTCGGGCACGCCGACGCGGCGGCCCGGATCACCGCCGCGGTCGGCGCGGAACTGGCCAGCCGTACGCCGGGCGGAGCCGTACGCACCGCCGAGGTGGGCGACCGGATCGCGGCCCAGGTAGCCGCCTGAGTCGATCGCCGCAGGCCATCGGGGGCAAGACGGCGTACCGGGAGCCCACGGGTCCCGGTCGCGGCGACCCACGTTGACCAGCCGGCCCCGACCCCGGCGTCGTCCAGCGCCACCCACCGGTCGACCTACCCGCTGAACGGGCGTTCGGGGTAAGTTTTCTGGCACAAAACTGTTTCCGGCGTGCGGTCGGCGCATGCCGTCATCCCTCAGGGAGGTCAGCGCGATGAGCGGTGGTGACAAGCTCGACTTCGAGACCCGTCCGAATCCCGCGCCGGTATCCGCCGCCGACCGGGCCGCGCTGCTGGCCAACCCCGGGTTCGGCCGGGTGTTCACCGACCACATGGTCACCATCCGCTACGCCGACGGCAAGGGCTGGTACGACGCCCGGGTCGAGGCCCGTGGGCCGATCCCGATGGACCCGGCCAGCGCGGTGCTGCACTACGCGCAGGAGATCTTCGAGGGGATGAAGGCGTACCGCACGGCCGACGGCGGGGTGACGATGTTCCGGCCGTACGCCAACGCGGCCCGGTTCAACACCTCGGCGGCCCGGATGGCCATGCCGGCGCTGCCCGAGCAGACCTTCGTCGACTCGTTGCAGCGGCTGATCGAGATCGACCGTGAGTGGATTCCGGAGGGTGCGGAGGGCAGCCTCTACCTGCGGCCGTTCATGTTCGCCAGCGAGGTCTTCCTCGGCGTCCGGCCGGCCAACGAGTACCTCTACGTGGTGATCGCCTCGCCGGTGGGCGCGTACTTCGCCGGTGGGGTCAAGCCGGTGACGGTCTGGGTCTCGCCCGACTACACCCGGGCCGCGCCCGGGGGCACCGGCGCGGCGAAGTGCGGCGGTAACTACGCGGCCTCGCTGGCCGCGCAGGCCGAGGCCGCCGAGCACGGCTGCGAGCAGGTGGTCTTCCTCGACGCCGTGGAGCGCCGGTACGTCGACGAGTTGGGCGGCATGAACGTCTTCTTCGTCTACGACGACGGCTCGGTGGCGACCCCGCCGCTGACCGGCACGATCCTGCCCGGCATCACCCGGGAGTCGGTGCTCACCCTGGCCGCGGCGGCCGGGCACGCGGTGCAGGAGCGGCCGGTGAGTTTCGCCGACTGGCAGGCGGACGCCGCCAGCGGCCGGCTGCGGGAGGTCTTCGCCTGCGGCACCGCCGCGGTGATCACCCCCATCGGTCGGGTGCGGTTCCCCGAGGGCGAGTTCACCATCGGCGGCGGCGCACCCGGCACGGTCACGATGGCGTTGCGCCAGCAGTTGGCCGACCTGCAACGCGGCAAGGCCGCCGACCCCCACAACTGGGTCCACCGCGTGCTCTGAGATGTCGTAGCCGCGGATCTTGGTACGAAACGGCCTTCATGGGGGTCGTTTCGCACCAAGATCCGCGAGATAGAACCTAGTCGAGCAGGTGGGTGCGCAGGGCGGCGAGTTGGTCGTCGGTGACCCCGGCGTGCCGCAGGTAGTCGTCGACCGAGCCGTGCCCCTCGCGGATCTCGGCCAGGAACAGCCGCATCGTCTCGGCCGGTGAGGACAGGTACGGGGCGGGCAGCTCCGGCACCTCGGGATGGGCGGTGGCGACCCAGGCGGCGAACCGTTGCGACGCCTCGGTGCTCAACGCGTAGTCCGCGGCGATCTCGGCATCGTCCACGCCGAGCACCGCGAGGGTGAGGCCGCAGACGATGCCGGTGCGGTCCTTGCCCGCGACGCAGTGCACCACCACCGGCGCGTTGGCGCTGTCGGCGATCAGGCCGATCGCCTCGGCGAGCCCGGCGGTGCCGGTGCGGGCCAGGTCGGCGTACCGGTCGGCGAGGTAGCGGGCCAGATCGCGGCCCTGCTGGTACGGCTGCTCCTCCCACGCCGCGTGTTCCGGGTGGATGTGCCGGTAGGCGAGGCCGGGGAACTCGGGGACGCGGCCGTACCGTTCGACCTCCTGCGGACGGCGCAGATCGATGACGGTGCGTACGCCGAGCGCCCGGAACGCGTCCTGGTCCGCGGCGTCCATCCGGTGCAGCGAGTCGGAGCGGTACAGCCGGCTGGAGCGGACGGTTCGCCCGTCCAGGCCGCGGTAGCCGCCGACGTCCCGGAAGTTGAACATCGCGGTGAAGGGAATCCTGCGCTTGTCCTCGATCGCGTCCATTCGGACACGGTAACGGCCGGCGGGACGGACTCCCACCGGCCGTTCACACCGAGGCCGTGTGTCAGGGTGCCTTTACCGGAGACCGCCGGGCGGGGTCGCGGCGTAGGTGTCGTTGTAGTACCCGCCGAGCTTGTCCCGGTACGCCGGGTCGCTGGCCGTCTCGTCGTACTCCGGTGCCGCCTTGATCTGGTCCTTGCTGCGGTCGACGTAGACCTTCTGCTCGTCGTGGTCGACGTGATTGACGGTGCCGGCCGGCAGCATGACCTTCTTGCCGAAGATCCACGGGCCGGTGTCGACGACCAGGTAACTGGCGTTGACCTCGCTGCTGTCGCCGTCGATCTTGCCGATCGAGCCGTCACTGGCCTCGACCTTGTAGCCGATCAGGTTGGTGCCGGCGACCCCGGCGTCGTCGCGGTAGCTCCACGGGTTGAAGGCACCGGCGGGGCTGCCGCCGACGACAACGTCCTGATCGACGGCGCGCAGCGCCGGATCCGGCGTGGCATGGGTGGCGTTCTGGTCGAGCCTGTCCATGGGATCTCTCCTGCCTCGACTGGATAGTCGTCTCGGAGGTACGTGGTTCGTTGTCCCGAAAACTCCTACCCCGTGCGCTGCGCCCTACACCCACGAGGCACCACCACGCCCGACCCTCGTGGGTTGCCAGGCTGCTGGGATCACGAACTGGGGCGCGTCACCGCAGGCCGGGCCAGCGACGCCACCGTCCCGATATGTGGATTCCGCCTCCCAGACACCGCTGTCGAGTGGCAGAGTGCTGAGCGTGACCAGCACCGCCCGCATTATTGGCAACTAGCGCGCCGGCCTCCCCTCCGCCGAGCGCGCAGACCTCCCGCAGCCGCGGGGGGTCTTTTTGTTGCGCCGGCCGGTGCCTGATGAAGGGATCACCATGACGTTCCAGGTCTACGACACCACGCTGCGCGACGGCGCCCAGCGCGAAGGGCTCAGCTACTCGGTGGTCGACAAGCTCGCCGTGGCCCGGCTGCTCGACGAGTTCGGCGTCGGGTTCATCGAGGGTGGGTGGCCGGGCGCGGTGCCCAAGGACACGGAGTTCTTCCGCCGGGCGCGTACCGAACTCGACCTGCGGCACGCGGTGCTGGTCGCCTTCGGCGCGACCCGCCGGGCGGGCGCGGTGGCCGCCGACGACCCGCAGGTGCGGGGGCTGCTGGACGCGCAGACCCCGGCGATCGCCCTGGTCGCCAAGGCCGACCTGCGACACGTCGAGCGGGCGCTGCGCACCACCGCCAAGGAGAACCTGGCGATGATCCACGACACGGTGACCCACCTGGTCGCCGAGGGGCGTCGGGTCTTCGTCGACGGCGAGCACTTCTACGACGGCTACCGCCACGACCCGGCGTACACCGCGTCGGTGGTGGAGACCGCCCTGGCCGGCGGCGCCGAACGGTTCGTGCTCTGCGACACCAACGGCGGCATGCTGCCGTCGCAGGTGACCGCCGCCATCGCCGACCTCACCGACCGGATCGGCGTCGCGGCGGACCTGCTCGGCATGCACGCGCAGAACGACACCGCCTGCGCGGTGGCCAACACCATCGCCGCCGTGGAGGCCGGCGTCCGTCACGTGCAGGGCACCGCCAACGGGTACGGCGAGCGGCCGGGCAACGCCGACATCTTCGCGGTCGTCGCGAACCTCCAGCTCAAGCTCGGGCTGCCGGTCCTACCGGAGGGCTGCCTGGAGCAGATGGTGCGGGTCTCCCACGCCATCGCCGAGATCGCCAACATCGCCCCCGACACCCACCAGGCGTACGCCGGGGCCGCCGCCTTCGCCCACAAGGCGGGGCTGCACGCGAGCGCGATCAAGGTGGATCCGCTGCTCTACAACCACGTCGAACCCGAGGTGGTGGGCAACGACATGCGGATCCTGGTCACCGAGATGGCCGGCCGGGCCAGCATCGAGCTCAAGAGCCGCGAGCTGGGGCTGGATCTGGCCGGCCATCCGGAGACGCTGTCCCGGGTCACCAACCGGGTCAAGGAACTGGAGGCCGGCGGCTGGTCGTTCGAGGCCGCCGACGCCTCGTTCGAGCTGCTGGTCCGCTCCGAGCTGCCGGACGCGGCGCCGGTGCGGCCGTTCACCCTGGAGTCGTACCGGGTACTGGTCGAGCACCGGGAGGACGGGGCGGTGATCTCCGAGGCGACGGTGAAGATCTGGGTAGGCGGCGAGCGGGTGATCGCCACGGCGGAGGGCAACGGCCCGGTCAACGCGCTCGACGAGGCGCTGCGGGTCGGCCTCGGCCGGCACTACCCGGAGCTGCGCGACTTCGAGCTGGCCGACTACAAGGTGCGCATCCTGGAGGGCAGCCACGGCACCGGCGCGGTGACCCGGGTGCTGGTCGAGACCGCCAACGGTCGTGGTGACGGCTGGACCACCGTCGGCGTGCACCCCAACGTGGTCGAGGCGAGCTGGCACGCCCTGGTCGACGCCCTCACCTACGGCCTCGGCCGGCGGTAAGGAAGGGCACCTTGTTAACGCCTGCGGTAGCGGAAGGGCCCCTTGTTAACGGCCAATCACGGGGGAGCGGGGCCTAGCTGTCGGTTGCGGGGAGCCGCAGTTCGGCCAGGAGCATCCGGTGGTCGCTGCCGGGCAGCGGGCGTACGGTCAGGTCGCGTACCGCGATGCGGCGGTCGACCAGCACATGGTCGATCACGACCGGCGGGATGAGGTCACCGTCGTACGGTCCCCAGGTGCCGGCGAGCCCCGCGCCGACCGCCGCCGCGGCGTCGACGTAGCCGGTGCGCAGTAGGGCGCGCAGTGGCCCGTGGTCGAGGGTGGCGTTGAAGTCACCGGCGAGGATGCTCAGGGGCCCGTCGGGGGTGGCCGGTGGCTGGGCCGCCAGGTCGTCGCGCCAGTAGCCCACCTGGTTCACCGCGTACGGTGCCGCCGGGTGCGCCGACTCGACGCGTACCTCGGGTGCGCCCGGCACCCGCACCGTCGCGTACGCCTGGGTGAAGCCCCAGGCGCCGCGCAGCGACCGGATGCCGCCGGCACTGATCGGATGCCGGGCGTACAGCCCCGAACCGGGCGTGCCGACCACCGGGTTGAGCTGCCGGTACGGCATCAGCTGGTCGAGACCGAGCCGGTCGAGTTCGGCCTCGGCCGTCGGGGTGAACTCCTGCACGACGAGCACGTCGACACCCTCGGTGCGGACCACCTCGACCACCGTCGCCGCGTCGGCGGCGCCGGCCAGCAGGTTGGCGGTGAGCAACCGTACCGTCGGCCCGGCGACCGCCGGTTGTGCCGTGGGCAGCGCGCGGGGCGCCACCACCGCGAGCAGCGTCGCGGTGGTCACCGCCGCCACCACCGCCGGCCACCGGCGCCGCAGGGCGAGCGCGAGCAGCAGCGGCACCAGGCTTGCGACCGCCGCGTACGGCGTGAACGCGAGCGCCTGCACCAGCGGCCCGCGGTCCAGGCCCACCAGCCGGGCGAGCGCCCAGGCAGCACCTGGTGCCACGGCGAGCCAGCCGACCGCGGTGCCTACGAGGGAGGCCCGACAGCGTCCGGCAACGGTGATCTGCACAGCCTGGAGGCTAGCGGTCGGCTGGCGTGTGCAGCGGCTCGGCAGGTCGGCGGAAACGCGACCACCGAACTTCGGCTGTTGTTTTCGTGAATGGTTCGCGCTTCACTTTTCACAATTATTGTCCTGCTCGACAGGTCAATTCTGCTGTTGACCTGTGGCGTTTTCCGGTGTTACGTTTCTGCTGGCCGGGTGGCGTATATGGAGTCGGAAATCCCAGCTCAGGGCCTATGTGAGCCACCGATGGTGGCCGCCTGGCGGTGCGATCCCAATCGAGTTCTGCCGCCCATTGTCGCCCGCCTTGAATAAGCAGCATCCGACCCCCGCAGGGCGGGGTCGGCCGCATTCCCACGGTCACAAGGGAGATCTGTTATGACCGGTTTTTTCCGACGTAAGGCAGCTGCGGTGTCGATCGCAGCCCTAGCGCTGGCGCTCGCCGGCGGTGGAATCGCTGCGGCCAAGCCCACGGGCGGGGTCGCCGAGACCGCAGCCAGCGGCCAGCAGCCGGCGGTCACCGCCGCCTCGTTGAAGAGTGCCCGGGCCGCACTGGCCAAGGGTGATTCGCTCGGCACCCAGGCGGTGGGCTTCTACGCCACGGTGGTGAACGCCAACGGCACCAAGTCGCGGGGTGACGGCCTGGTCATCAAGTACGGGGTCGGGCAGTACGAGGTGCAGTTCGGTTCCAACGTGACCAGCGCCATCGTGGTCGCGACGATCGGTCGACCGGACTCGTGCTGCATCCCGCCGGGTGGCGAGATCTCGGTGGCACCTCGGCTGTTGACCTCGAACGGGGTCTTCATCCAGACCCGCAACTCCACCGGCAGTCCTGCCGATCGGCCATTCCATCTCGTCGTGCACCGCTGACCCCGCCACCGTCGCCGGCCCTGCACGACTGAGGGCCGGCGACGGTCGCCTGCCCGGTTATGCCCCCGCCGGCGCCGCCCGGCGGGCTCTGCGTATTCGCGTACGGTCCGGGTCGTAACGGGTCTCGCCGTACCGTCTGGGTGCCGGAGGGCCGGAAATTCCGACGTTTGTCCGATGGCCGCCTCGGGAAGCAAGCACCGTGACGGACATCTCGGACACCATGGCCAGCCTGCCCAGCCCGGCCGATCCGGACGCGACGGCGGCGGAGTTGGACCAGACGCTCAACGAGGTCAGACGGGTGATCGTCGGGCAGGATCGGCTCGTCGAACGACTGCTCACCGCGCTGCTCGCGGACGGTCACTGCCTGCTGGAAGGCGTTCCCGGGGTGGCCAAGACGCTGGCCGCGCAGACCCTCGCGACGGTGGTGGGCGGCACCTTCTCGCGGATCCAGTTCACCCCCGACCTGGTGCCCTCCGACATCGTCGGTACCCGCATCTACCGGGCGTCCAAGGAGAGCTTCGACGTCGAACTCGGTCCGATCATGGCCAACCTGGTGTTGGCCGACGAGATCAACCGGGCGCCCGCGAAGGTGCAGTCGGCGCTGCTGGAGGCGATGGCCGAGCGGCAGGTCTCGATCGGCGGGCGCAGCTATCCGGTGCCGGAACCCTTTCTCGTGCTGGCCACCCAGAACCCCATCGAGTCGGAAGGGGTCTACCAGCTGCCCGAGGCGCAGCGGGACCGCTTCCTGATGAAGATCGTCGTCGACTATCCGGACGGCGCCGACGAACTGGCCATCCTCTACCGGATGAGCGCCGACCGTCCCCGGGCCCACCAGGTGCTGCGGCCGGACCGGTTGCGGCAACTCCAGCTCCGCGCCACGCAGGTCTTCGTCCACCACGCCATCGCCGAGTACGTGGTCCGACTCATCCTGGCCACCCGCGATCCGGCACTGTTCGGCCTGCCGGAGGTCGCGCCACTGCTCGCGTACGGTGCCAGCCCGCGTGCCACGCTCGGGATGGTCGCCGCCGCACGGGCCCAGGCCCTGCTCCGTGGTCGGGAGTACGTACTGCCGGACGACGTCCGGGAGTTGGCCGTGAGTGTGCTGGCACACCGGCTGGTGCTCTCCTTCGACGCGGTCGCCGACGGGGTGAGCGCGGAGGCGGTGGTACGCCGACTGGTCGAGGTGGTGCCGCCGCCGATGGTGGCCACCGGTCAACCGGAGTACGCCGCCGATCTGGCGGCCGCGTGATGGGACGCGGTCGCGTCCCGGTGCCCGGACCGGCGGACCCGGTGCTCACCGACCTCACTCCCGACCAGCGGCTGCGCCGGCTCGAACTCACCGTCACCCGGCGCCTGGACGGACTGCTGCACGGCGAGCGTCGCGGTCTGCTGCCCGGTCCGGGCAGTGAACCCGCCGGCAGCCGCGAATACCGGCCCGGCGAGGACGAGGTACGCCGGATGGACTGGTCGGTGACCGCACGTACCACCGTTCCGCACATTCGTGAGGTGGACGCCGACCGGGAGCTGACCACCTGGCTGCTGGTCGACGCCAGCCCCAGCATGGAGTACGGCACCGCCGCGCTGGACAAGCGCGAGCTGGCCGTGGCGGCGGTGGCCACCATCGGCTTCCTCACCGCCGGGCCGGGCAACCGCCTCGGCGCGCAGGTGCTCACGCCGTACGGGCTGCACCGGGTGCCGGCCCGGGGCGGGCGGAGCCATCTGATCGGGTTGCTGCGCGGGTTGCTGGCGGCGCCCCGACTGGGTGGCCACGACCCGGGCGTCGGGCCGAAGCCCGCCGAGGTGGACCTGTCCGAGGCGTTGGGGGCGGTACATCGGATGGCGAACCGGCGAGGTCTGGTGATGGTCGTCTCGGACTTCCTGGACGGACTGCCCGACGATTCACGGTCACCGGCTGCCTGGGAACGTCCGCTGCGGCGGCTGGCCGCCCGGCATCAGCTGCTCGCGGTGGAGGTCGTCGATCCGCGTGAACTGGAGCTGCCGGACGTCGGGCTGATCACGCTCGCCGATCCCGAGACCGGCGAGCACCGCGAGGTCTGGACCGGCGACCCGGGCCTGCGCGAGCGGTACGCGGCGGCTGCCGCCGCCCAGCGTGACCAGCTTCGGCAGGCGCTGCGCCGAGCCGGCGCCACCCACCTGGCGTTGCGTACCGACCGGGACTGGGCGACCGACATCGTGCGGCACGTGCACGCCCAGCGTCGGCTGGCCCTGGCGCCGGCCGCCGCGCAGCGGGGAGGTGCCGCATGATCTGGCAGTCGCCCGTCCGGCTCTGGCTGTTGCTCGGGGTGGCCGCGCTGGCCGTGGCCTACCTGGTGGCGCAGCGACGGCGCAGCCGGTACGCCGTCCGGTTCACCAATCTGCGGCTGCTCGACCGGGTGGCGCCCAAGCGTCCGACCTGGCGCCGGCACCTGCCGGCCGGCCTCTTCCTGGCCATGCTGGCGCTGCTCGTGGTCGGTTTCGCCCGGCCCACGGCGGAGGTCCGGGTGCCACGGGAACGGGCCACCGTGATGGTCGCCGTGGACGTGTCCACCTCGATGCTCGCCACCGACGTCGACCCGGATCGGCTCAGTGCGGCCAAGCACGCCGCCCGGCAGTTCGTCGACGGCCTGCCCGGGGAGTTCAACGTCGGGCTGGTGGCCTTCGCCGGTAGCGCGGCGGTGCTGGTGCCACCGAGCACCGACCGGGAGGCGCTGCACGACGGGATCCAGCGCCTCGCGGAGGGGGTCACCGGGGTGCAGGGCACGGCGATCGGCGAGGCGATCAGTACCTCACTGGGTGCGGTGAAGGCGTTGGACGCGCAGGCCAGCACGCAACCGCCGCCGGCCCGGATCATCGTGCTCTCCGACGGGGCGAACACCTCGGGCATGGACCCGATGGAGGCCGCCGCGGACGCGGTCGCCTTCGAGGTGCCGGTGCACACGATCTCGTTCGGTACGCCGAACGGCTTCGTGGACCGGGGCGGGCGGCCGATCCAGGTGCCGGTGGACGGGGAGACGTTGCAGGCGGTGGCCGAGGAGACCGGGGGCGGCTTCCACCAGGCCGGTACGAGCGACGAGCTGCGCGCCGTCTACGACGACATCGGCAGTTCGGTGGGCTGGCGCAACGTACGGCAGGACGTCTCGGCCCGGTTCATCGGGCTCGGGTTGGTGTTCGCGATGGGCGCGGCGTTCGGCTCGATGCGCTGGTTCTCCCGCCTGCCCTGACCCCGCTACCGGCCTGGCTCAGCCCAGGCCTGGTCCGACCCGCAGCAGCAGCGGCCGCACATGGGAGGAGCGTACGGATGGCAGTGCAGACCGGACTGGGTGAGCCCCGTGGGCCCTGGTTCGTCTCGCCGGATCTCGACCCGGATGGGCGGGGCGGGGCGGGCGCAGCCGTGGGGGCGCGCGACGGGGCGGGGTGGAGTTGGCGCCGCCGACTGCTGGCCGGGTTGGCGGTGATGGCGCTGTCGACCGGCTCGGGCGCGGTGGCCGGCGGCTGGGTGGCCAGTCGCGGTGCTCCCGGTCCGGCCGCCGCGTCGGCCGCGCCGGTGCCGGCGGAACTGGTCACCGCGGCCGAGAAGACCGTGCCCGGCGTGGTCTCGGTGCTGGTGGGTGGGGCCGGCGGAGCGGCGGCCAGCGGTTCCGGCTTCGCCGTCGACTCCGAGCAGCACATCATCACCAACGACCACATCCTGGCCAAGGGGCGTGGTGGCCCGGTGACGGTGGAACTGCCGGACGGCCGGCGGTTCGCCGCGGAGGTGGTCGGCCGGGAACCCGGTAGTGATCTCGCGGTGTTGAGGGTGCCGGCCGCCGCCGGGCTGACGTCGCTGCCGCTGGCCAAGCCGGGGTCGACCCGGGTCGGTGAACCGGTGCTGGCCGTCGGGTCGCCGCTGGGGCTGTCCGGCACGGTCACCGCCGGCATCGTCAGCGCGCTCGACCGTCAGGTGCGTCTCGGTGGGAACCAGCACCGTGCGGTGCAGACCGACGCCTCGATCAACCCGGGTAACTCGGGCGGACCACTGGTCAACGCCCGGGGCGAGGTGGTCGGGGTGAACACCGCGATCGCCACCATCGACGGCAACGGTTCGATCGGCATCGGGTTCGCCATTCCCATCGAGCAGGTGCAGCAGACCGCCGACACGATCATCGGCAAGGGCGGCTGATGTAGCGGAGAGTGACTGTCCGATTACGTAGAGAACGGGCGAACTGTCGGATTACTGGCGCTGGATGATCGGAGAATGGAAATATTACGCTGAGTATGGATACTGGCGTGGGTGGAGCGTCCTCTCATCGCGGCCCTCCTGCTGGTGGGGCTCATCATCGGAAGTGGCGTCGGGTCGTCGTACGCCCGTGCGCGGCGGGGCTGGAACGACTACCAGGCCGCCAAGAAGACCGTGCCGGGCGCTCGTCGCGCCGCCTGGTTGATGATCAAGGTGGTCACCACCAAGATCGGGGTGATCGTGTTGTTGTTGATCGGAGCGGTCGCGTACGCCGCCGCCGGTGGGAGTGACGGGTCGGAGCCCTCGGCGCCGAACCCGAGCAGTACTCCCGACGAGCGCCCGGAGCGCTAGCCTCAGGGCGTGGACGACGGACTGCGGGTGACCGATAGGTGGGTCGTTCCCGCCGCCGAGCTGCGGGAACGCTTCTCCCGGTCATCCGGGCCGGGCGGGCAGGGCGTCAACACCGCCGACTCCCGGGTGGAGCTGAGCTTCGACCTGGCCGGCTCGCCCAGCCTGCCGGAGTCGTTGCGGGCGCGGGCGCTGGACCGGCTCGCCGGGCGGCTGGTCGACGGTGTGCTGACCATCGCCGCCAGCGAGCACCGGGCACAGTTGGCCAACCGGGAGGCAGCCCGGGAGCGGCTGGTCGCGCTGCTCCGCGAGGCGGTCGCCCCGCCACCGCCGCCGCGCCGGCCGACCCGGCCGTCCCGGGCGGCCAAAGAGCGCCGGTTGGCCGACAAGAAGCGTCGGTCCCAACGCAAGCGCGATCGTCGAGCGGACGGCGAGTAGCCCGAACCATTGATGATTCTCGTTCTCCTTGGTTGAATTCCGGCGGGAGCGTCAGGGCCGTCACACCGCATCTCGACACGTGACAGGAGTCCCTCCACCATGCTCCGTAGGCCATTCCGCAACGCTGCCGCACCGGTCGCGGCCGTCCTCCTCGCCCTCGCCGCCTGGTCGGTGCCGGCAACCTCGCTCGCCGATCCCACCAATCCCGCCACGTCGGTCCGCCCGGCGCTGGCCGCCGTCTCGGCACCGCTGGCCGATCCGGTACGGATCATGCCGCTCGGTGACTCCATCACCGGGTCGCCGGGTTGTTGGCGTGCCCTGCTCTGGAACCGCCTCCAGTCCACCGGCCACACCGCCGTCGATTTCGTCGGGACGCTCGGCCCGCAGGGTTGCGGGCAGCCGTACGACGGGGACAACGAGGGCCACGGCGGCTACCTGGTCACCAATGTGGCCAACCAGAACCTGCTGCCGGGCTGGCTGTCGGCGACCCGGCCGGACATCGTGCTCATGCACTTCGGCACCAACGACGTGTGGAGCAACATCGCGCCGGCCACGATCCTCGCCGCGTACGGCCGGCTGGTGGACCAGATGCGGGCCAGCAACCCCGCCATGCGCATCCTGGTGGCGAAGATCATCCCGATGGCGCCGAGCAGCTGCCCGGACTGCGCTCAGCGGGTCGTCGCGCTCAACGGCGCCATCGACGGCTGGGCGGCCGGCAAGACCACCGCGCAGTCGCCGATCGTCGTGGTGGACCAGTGGACCGGCTTCAGCACCACCACCGACACCTACGACGGGGTGCACCCCAACGCCGCCGGCGACCGCAAGATGTCCGACCGGTGGTATCCGCCCCTGGTGGCGGCCCTGACCGGCGTTCCCACGCCCACCCCGACGCCCACCCCAACCCCGACGCCCACCCCAACCCCGACGCCCACGCCGGCGCCCGGCGAGTGTGTCGCGGTTTATCGGCTGGCCGGTCAGTGGCAGGGCGGGTTCCAGGCGGAAGTGACCGTACGTAACGACGGTGGCACGTCGCTCGCCGGCTGGGTGGTCCGCCTCGACTTCGCCGACGGTCAGCGGGTCACTCAGGCATGGAGCGCCGAGGTAGCACAAAGCGGTCCAACGGTCACTGCCCGTAACGCCAGTTGGAACGGTGCGCTGTCGCCCGGTGCGCAGACCACCTTCGGGTTCCTGGCCTCCGCCGGCGCCACCAACACCGCCCCGACAGCACGCTGCTCCCGGGCGTGACCCCCGGACCGGGGCCGCGCCAGGGTGGGCGGCCCCGGACCTCGGTCACACCCGCGCCATCGCGGGTGGCTCAGCGGCGTCGAGCAGCGCCGTGCAGACGTCGATCAGCCGAGCCCGAAGGTGACCGGAGCGCTGCGAGAACTCGCGTTGCCGCGCCACGTACTCGGCCTTGCCCTCGGGCGTCTCGATGGCCACCGCCGGTTCCCCGTACGCGGAGAGGTCGTACGGCGACGCCTGCATGTCGAGCAGCCGGATGTCCCGGGCCAGCTCGAAACAGTCGAGAGCCAGTTCACCGGGGACCGCCGGGCCGAGCTTGGTCGCCCACTTGTGGCAGTCCATCGCGGCGTGCAGGCAGCCCGGCTGGTCGAGGTCGACCTGGCTGGCCCGGGTGGGGCGCAGGCGGTTGAGGTCGACGGCGTCGGGAGTGAAGAACCGGAACGCGTCAAAGTGCGAGCAGCGGATCTGGTGTGCCTCGACGACCGCGTCGGTGCCCTGCTGGCCAAGCCGCAGCGGGAGGGGATGCCGGTGCTCACGTTGGCGGTACACCATCGCCCACTCGTGCAGACCGAAGCAGCCGGTGAAGGCCGGTCGCGTCGAGATCGAGGACAGCAGCCGCCGGATGAAGCGTACCGAGTCGGCGCGGTCGACCAGGAACGCCGCCGCGTCGAAGCCGACCGTGCCGTCGGGATCGCTGGCGTACCAACGCCACCGGCCATGGGGCGCCGGGCCGTGCGGTCCCGGCTCCAGCCGGACCCCCACCCCGGGGTGCCAGCGTCGTAACACCGCCGGCCTGGTGCCGTAGTAGTCGTAGAGAAAATCGTCGATCGCATGGCGTTGCTTCGCCGCCTTGCGGCTGCGGTGCCCGGCGGTGAGGGAGTCGGCACGCTCCTCGTGCGCCCGCACCCGGGGCAGCCAGGCGGTAGCCGGCAGGCTGGTCACCGTCCAAGGGTACGACCGTCGCCTGCCCGCTGGTCAGGGCACGTCCACCCGCACCCCGGCGGAGAAGACCCCGCTGCGCAACTCCAGCCGCTGCGGTGCCTCGCCGCCGTTGACGGTGAAGACCAACGGCAGCACCAGGCGGCTGCCCGCGGCCATCGGCTCGGCGAAGACGTCCCGGCCCTGGTTCGCCCGCCGGGTGGCCTGCTCGTCGGTGGTCACCCAGTTGCCGTCGGCCAGGTACGCCCGTTGCAGCTTGCCGTGCCAGTTCTGGTGTTCCGGGGTCAGGTTCCGGACCCCGACGGTGGCCTGGCACTGCCGGGCGCCCCGGCCCGGATCGCAGACCATCCGATAGACGGTGAACTCGAACGCGTCCTCCCGCAGCGGTACGCCCAGTCCACCGCTGACCCCGGTGCCCTTCCAGGCTCCGTTGGTCGGCTGGCTGTCGGTGTCGATCGCGGCGACCCGCCGGGTCGCGGTCCAGGCGGCGGTGCCGACCGTGGCCGCCAGCACTGTCGCGGCCACCGGCACGACCAACCAGACCGGCGGGGTACGGCGGCGCGCAGGTGGCCGAGGTGCGGCCGGTCGGGGGTAGACCCGCCCCGGCCCGTCCGAGGCCAGCGCCGCCGCGACCGGCGGCCGTCGCCGCCGCCAGGTGACGAACGCCACCAGACCGAGCACCAGCAGCACGGCCGCACCGGCCAGCAGGGCGGGCGCCTGGGAACGCCACCCCGAGGGCTCCGGCTGCGCCGCGGCGGCATCCGGGGCCGTCCAGGTGGCGGTCGCGCAGTCGTACGGCTGGCGGCCATCGACGGCGAAGGCGCACGCCGGAGCGGTCACCGGCTGCTGCGCCGCGCCGACGGTCAGCGTGGTGTCCAGTTTGGTGGTGCTGCGCGGTGGCAACTTCAGCCGCCAGGTCACCTCCGTCGCCGTCGACCCGCCGGGGCGTACCTCCCGGCCGCCGGCACTGATCGCGGTCGCCGAGACACCCTGGGGCAGTTCCTGGCGCACCGTCGTGTCCACCGGGGCGTTGCCCGCGTTGCGGACCTCGATGCGGTAGCCCGGCTGGGCGGTGCTCGACGGTGCGACCGCCACGCTGACCTTGGGCGCGGGGGCCGGCGAGGCGACCCTCGTCGGGGTGGGCACCGCCGGTGGCGCTGCGGGCATCGTGGGCTCGGCCGTCGCGGCCGCCGGGTACGGCCGACCGGCCGCTGCGGCGTCCGCGGTGGCGAGCGCCGGCAGCGCCGGCAGGGCGGCGGTGAGAAACCCGACGCAGTGCACGAGCGCCGCGAGGGCCCTGTGGTGTCGTGTCGATGCAGGCATACGAACGAACCTCCGCAGCCGACGCTAGGTGGGCGGTGACATCGCGCGGGTACGAAGCGGTGAATCCGGCGCCGAGGATGATCGTCCGGGGTAAAGTGCCGCACCTGCTCGGCGGGCGGGACTAGATTGGCCTGGTGCGTATCGCTCGTTTCGCTCATGCCAAGGGAATGTCGTTCGGAGTCGTCGAGGGAGAGCCGGAGGCGGGCCCGCAAGGGCTCACCATCGCCGAGATCTCGGGTCACCCGTTCGGCCAGATAACGTTCAGTGGCGTCCGTTGGGCGCTGTCCGACGTCCGGCTGCTCTCGCCGATCCTGCCCAGCAAGGTGGTCTGCGTCGGCCGCAACTACGCCGAGCACGCCGCCGAGCACGGGAACGAGGTGCCGAGCGAGCCGCTGCTGTTCCTCAAGCCCTCCACCTCCGTCATCGGCCCCCGGGACGCGATCCGGCTGCCCGAGCTCAGCAAGCAGGTCGAGCACGAGGCGGAGCTGGCGGTGGTGATCGGTGCCCCCGGCGCACGCCGGGCCGACCGGGCCGCGGCGCAGCGGGCCATCTTCGGGTACACCTGCGCCAACGACGTCACCGCCCGGGACCTCCAGCGCTCCGACAGCCAGTGGACCCGGGCCAAGGGGTTCGACTCGTTCTGCCCGATCGGGCCCTGGATCACCACCGGCCTCGACGTCAGGGACCTGGAAGTCCGGTGCGAGGTGGGGCGCGACCCGGAGGAGATGGAGGTCCGCCAACTGGGCCGGACCCGGGACATGGTCTTCGACGTGCCCGCCCTGGTGTCGTACATCTCGCACGTGATGACGCTGTTGCCGGGCGACGTCGTGCTGACCGGTACCCCGGAGGGGGTTAGCCCGCTCACGGACGGGGATACGGTGACCGTCCGGATCGAGGGGATCGGCGACCTGAGCAATCCGGTGATGTCCGCGTCCTGACCCTGTTTCGGCAGCTCAGGGCCGGTTTGGGGAAGTCGATTTGGCCTGTCGGTGCCGGGAGGGTAGAGTTTGATCCCGGCGCCGCAAGGGGCCGATGGGGTATGGGGTAATTGGCAGCCCGACTGATTCTGGTTCAGTTAGTCTAGGTTCGAGTCCTGGTACCCCAGCGCAGCCGAGGTTCGAAAGAACCGAGGTCGCTGGATTCTGGTGGAGTTCAGCACCGATGCTCCGCAAGGGGCTCGGTCAAGAGGTCTGGTAGAGTTCGGCGGCACCACCGTAGAGGTGGTGTCGCATTGTTGTTCTGGCCCCGTCGTCTAGCGGCCCAGGACGCCGCCCTCTCAAGGCGGTAGCGCCGGTTCGAATCCGGTCGGGGCTACAGTTTCAGTGCACGGCTCGTTCCGCTCGGCGGGACGAGCCGTTTCGTTTACGGCTGGCCGGTGCGACACCCGATCGGGTGAAACCGCTCCGGCCTGGACGAACGGTACCGGCCGACCCCAGATATCGCAGTCGCGAAAGACGCCGCTAGACTACTGCCGCACCGCCCGCAGGGGCGGTGAACCAGGAAAGTTCTGGCCCCGTCGTCTAGCGGCCCAGGACGCCGCCCTCTCAAGGCGGTAGCGCCGGTTCGAATCCGGTCGGGGCTACCACACCGAAGCCCGTCTCGCCCTCGCGAGACGGGCTTCTCCCATCCCACCCCGCAACCGCCCACCCCACCCGCCTGTGCGCGAGTTGATCAAGAGGTTTGCGTCGGGGTCTGGCCTGGTGGAGACCAAAACCTCTTGATCAACCGGGCCGAGCCGGGTCGGAGGGGGAGAGGGGGGTGGGGGGTGGGGGTGGGGGTGGGTTAGAGGCCGGAGAGGCGTTGGCCGGCTCTTACTACGGCCATGGCGTGGCGTTCGCCGGGGCGGCGGCCGAGGCGTTCGATGGGGCCGGAGATGCTGATGGCGGCGATGACGCGGCCGGTGCGGTCGCGGATGGGGGCGGAGACGCTGGCCACACCGGCTTCGCGTTCGGCGACGCTCTGCGCCCAGCCGCGTCGGCGTACCTCGGCGAGGGTGCGGCCGGTGAACTTGGACCGGGGCAGCAGTGGCATCACCGCCTCGGGCGGTTCCCAGGCGAGCAGGATCTGCGCCGCCGAGCCGGCGGTCATTGGCAGCACCGAGCCGACCGGGACGGTGTCCCGCAGGCCGCTGGCCCGTTCGGCGGCGGCCACGCAGATCCGTTCGTCGGCCCGGCGCAGGTAGAGCTGGGCGCTTTCGCCGGTGGCGTCGCGTAGCGCGGCCAGCAGTGGCTCGGCCGCGGTCAGCAGTACGTCCGGCGCGGCGTTGGCCAGCTCGCCCAGCCGGGGGCCGGGGCGCCAGCGGCCCTGCGTGTCCCGGACCAGCATCCGGTGGATCTCCAGCGCCTGTGCCAGCCGGTGCGCGGTGGCCCGGGGCAGCTTGGTGCGTTCAACGAGTTCGGCCAGGCTGGCGCCGTCGACGCAGGCGGCCAGGATGACCACCGCCTTGTCGAGAACGCCGACACCGCTCATACTGTGTCCCACAAGCCGAAATTTACCTCCCAGAATTTAGGATGTCCAGATGGTGGGAGTCACTCCTGAGCCGAGGACCCTGGCCGAGAAGGTCTGGGACGCACACGTCGTCCGGTCCGCCGAGGGAGAGCCCGATCTGCTCTTCATCGACCTGCACCTGCTGCACGAGGTGACCAGCCCGCAGGCCTTCGACGGGCTGCGCCTGGCCGGCCGCCCGGTGCGCCGTACCGACCTCACGCTCGCGACCGAGGATCACAACACCCCGACCGGGTACGCGGATCCCTCGTTCCGGCTGCGCCGTGGTGACCTGCTCACCATCGCCGACCCCACCTCGCGTACGCAGATCGAGACGCTGCGCCGCAACTGTGCCGAGTTCGGCGTGAAGCTGCACCCGCTGGGCGACGAGAACCAGGGCATCGTGCACGTCATCGGCCCGCAACTCGGGCTCACCCAGCCCGGCATGACCATCGTCTGCGGCGACTCGCACACCGCCACCCACGGCGCGTTCGGTGCCCTGGCCTTCGGTATCGGCACCAGCGAGGTCGAGCACGTGCTGGCCACCCAGACGCTGCCGCAGGCCCGGCCGAAGACCATGGCGGTCACCGTCGACGGCGAGCTTGGCCCCGGCGTCACCGCGAAGGACCTGGTGCTCGCGCTGATCGCCAAGGTCGGCACCGGTGGCGGGCGCGGGCACATCGTCGAGTATCGCGGCGAGGCGATCCGGGCGCTGTCCATGGAAGGCCGGATGACCATCGCCAACATGTCGATCGAGTGGGGCGCCAAGGCCGGCATGATCGCGCCGGACGAGACCACCTTCGCGTACCTGAAGGGGCGGCCCAACGCGCCGGCCGGCGCCGACTGGGACGCGGCGGTCGCCTACTGGCGGACGCTGCCCACCGACGAGGGCGCGACCTTCGACGCCGAGGTGACCCTGGACGCCGCCGAGATCACGCCGTTCGTCACCTGGGGCACCAACCCCGGGCAGGGCGCCCCGCTGGCCGCCAGCGTGCCGGACCCGGACTCCTTCGGCACCGAACCGGAGCGGGCCGCCGCGCGCCGCGCGTTGGAGTACATGGACCTGCGGGCGGGCACGCCGCTGCGGGACCTCGCGGTCGACGTGGTCTTCGTCGGTTCCTGCACCAACGGCCGGCTGGAGGACCTGCGGGCCGCCGCCGACGTGCTGCGCGGCCATCGGGTCGCCGACGGCGTACGCATGCTGGTGGTGCCCGGTTCCGCCGCCGTTCGGGAGGCGGCCGAGGCCGAAGGGCTGGACAAGGTCTTCACCGACGCCGGTGCGGAGTGGCGCTTCGCCGGCTGCTCGATGTGTCTGGGCATGAACCCGGACACGCTCTCGCCGGGGCAGCGCTCCGCCTCGACCTCCAACCGGAACTTCGAGGGTCGCCAGGGCCGGGGTGGACGTACCCACCTGGTGAGCCCGCCGGTCGCCGCCGCGACCGCCGTGACCGGCCGGCTGGCCGCCCCCGCCGATCTGTAGAAGGGCTGCGACAGATGGACAAGTTCACCGTGCACACCGGCACCGCCGTGCCGCTGCGTCGGTCCGACGTGGACACGGACCAGATCATTCCGGCCGTCTACCTGAAGCGGGTGACCCGTACCGGTTTCGCCGACGGGTTGTTCAGCGCGTGGCGTGAGGACCCTGGATTCGTACTCAACGATCAATCATATTCCGGGGCGTCGATTCTCGTGGCCGGGCCGGAGTTCGGCACCGGGTCGTCTCGCGAGCATGCCGTGTGGGCGTTGCGTGACTACGGCTTCCGAGTCGTGATCTCTCCTCGCTTCGGTGACATCTTCCGGGGCAACGCCCTCAAGGAAGGGTTGCTTCCGGTGGAGCTGGAATTGACAGCGGTCGAGGAGATCTGGGGTCTGGTCGAGTCCGACCCGGCCACCCCGATCACCGTCGACCTGACCGCCCGCCAGGTCCAGGCCGGCACCTCCACCTGGTCGTTCCCGCTCGACGATTTCAGCCGCTGGCGGCTGCTGGAGGGCTTGGACGACATTGGACTCACCCTTCGGCACGAGGCGCAGATCGGCGCCTTCGAGGCCACCCGACCCCCCTTCCTGCCCCGGGTCGCGTAGCCGTTCGCCGCATCGCGCCGCCGATTTCGCCCCCACCGGTGCCACCGGTGGGGGCGAATCCGTTACGACACAAGGGCTTTTTTCCACCGAATGTTTGTGTCCCGGCAGCACAGGGCATACCGTGCGCGCAGAATGGCTCGCGTCGAGTCAGTTGCACAATCAGGAGGAAGTCGTGAACAAGGCCGAGCTCATCGAGGCGCTCGCCGTTCGCCTGGGGGACCGGAAGACGGCGACGGCCGCGCTCGACGCGGTCCTCGCTGAGGTCCAGGCGGCGGTTACCAAGGGCGAGAAGGTGGCGATCACCGGATTCGGAGCGTTCGAAAAGCGTGTTCGGGGCGCTCGAACAGCCCGCAACCCGCGTACGGGGGAGGCGGTGAAGGTCAAGAAGACCTCCGTGCCGACGTTCCGCCCGGGCGCCGGGTTCAAGGAGATGGTGGCCAGCGGCAAGGTGCCGAAGGCCACGGCGGCGGCGAAGAAGGTCGCCGCGGCCACCGCCAAGACCACTGGCGCGAAGGCGACCGGTACGAAGGCGACTGGCGCGAAGGCGACCACCGCGAAGAAGACGACCGCCGCGAAGGCGACCGCCACGAAGACCGCGGCGGCCAAGAAGACCACCGCCACGAAGACGGCGGCGGCCAAGAAGACCACCACGGCCAAGACCGCGGCGGCCAAGAAGACCACCACGAAGAAGGCCGCCCCGGCGAAGAAGACCGCCGCGACCAAGGCCACCACGGCCAAGAAGACGGCGGCCGCCAAGAAGGCACCGGCGAAGAAGGCGCCGGCCAGGAAGGCAGCGACCCGGCGCTGAGCCGGTCGTACGACGAGGGCGCCCGCCATGGTGGTGGGCGCCCTCGCCGTGTCCGGGCGGTACGCGGGCCGCCGCCACGACGTTGACCGAAGCGCCGCACGGCACCAGAATCGCCGCACACCCCTCGGCGAAATGAGAACCGTGCTGCGTCACCGTCATCTCGGTACCGCCACCCTGGCGCTGGGTCTCGTCGTGCTGACCGACGTGCTCCGGGTCTTCCTGCCGTCGGTCATCACCATCTTCGGGCAGGCCGCGTCGACGCCGGCCGAGTTGCTCGGGGCGTTCGCGCTCGGCTGGTTCGTGCTCGCTCTCGCCGCACCGGCCCTCGTCGTACGGGTCGGTGCCCGCCCTGTCGGCCTCGCGGCGGTGCTGGTGCTGGGCGCCACCCGACTGGCCCTCACCGCCGCGCCCGGCGGCCGTACGCAGCTCTGGTTGGCCAGCGCGGGCCTGCTGGCCGGGCTGGTGTGGCTGGCCGCGACCGCGGCCCAGGTCACGCATCCGGTGCCCGGCCTGGCGTTCGGGCTGACCGCCGGGACGCTCGGCCACGCGCTGCTCGGCACGCACGACCTGGTGTGGTGGGGGCGGTGGGAGTCGTGGCTGCTCAGCGTCGCGCTGGTGGCGTTGTTGCTCGGCGCGGCGGTCGCGTCCGCCCGACCGGCGGACGCCTCCCCGGCCGTCAGTGAGCAGCCCGTCGCGCCACCCGCCCGAAGCTGGTTGCTCGCCGGGCCGGCACTGCTGCTGGGTGGCATGGTCGCCCTGTCACCGGCGGTCGCGAGCACCGCGATGTCGTTCTGGTACGGCGCGGCCGGCACCGCCCTACCGCCGCTGTTCGCGCTGGCGCCCCTCGGTGGCGCGGTGGCGCTGTTCGTGTTCTGCACGCTGACCCCGCCGGCTGGCCGATGGCGTCCGCTGCCCCCGGTGCTGCTGTCGGCGGGGGCGCTGCTGTTCGGGTACGGGCCGCCAACGGCGCTCAGTCCCGCGATGCTGCTCGGCGCGGCGGGTCTGGGCGGCTGCCTCGCCCTGACCACCGTCGAGCAGGGCCCGTCGACTGCCGCCCGGCGCGGGTACGCGGCGGTCGGCGGCATGCTGGTCTTCGCCGTCGCGGCGGTGCTCTACTACGCCGCCTACGACATCGGCTATCCCAACGGCTCGTTGCCCGCCGGGGTCGCGGTCCTGGTGGGCCTCGTCGCGCTCGGTGGACGTCTGCGGCCCGCAGCGGCCGGCACGGTGCCCTCCCCGGCCGCCGCCGGATCAACCACCGCCGGGTCCACCGCTGACGGTCGGCCGGCGTGGTTGGCGGCGGCCTTGGCCGCCCTGGTCGCCTTCGGCGCCGCCTGGGTGCACGGGCCGTGGCTGGTGGCGACCAATCGGGACGGGCCACCTGAGCAGGTACGGCTGGTGGCGTACAACATCCGGATGGGCTTCGGCCTGGACGGGCGGCTCGACCTGGCCGCCCTCGACCGCGCGATCGGGCCGGCCGACGTGGTGGTGCTCAGCGAGGTCGACCGGGGCTGGTTGCTCAACGGCGGCCACGACACGCTGCACCTGTTGGCGACCCGACTGGAGATGCCGTACGTCTTCGCGCCGGCCGCCGGGGCGCTCTGGGGCGACGCGGTGCTCAGCCGCTGGCCGGTCCGGCAGGTGCAGACCCGTGCGCTACCCGCCGTGGGTGCGCCCACCGGGGCCCAAGCCCTCGGCGTCACCGTCGACTTCAGCGAGGGCGTGCGGCTGGCCGTGGTGAGCACCCACCTGCAACCCCCACCCGGTACGGATCCGGTGGTGCAGGCCCGTGCCGTCGCCGAGTTCGCCACCGGATACGCCGACGGCGGGCCGCTGGTGGTCGCCGGTGACTTCAACACCGAGCCGGGCGATCCGGCGTTCGCGGCCCTCACCGGGGCCGGGCTGCTCGACGCGTTCGCGGCCGTACGTCCGCTGCCCACCAGCCCGGCCGACGATCCGCGCGAGCAGATCGACCACATCTTCGTTTCGCCGGACCTGGTGGCCACCGATCCGGTCGCGGTCCCGAGCACGGCCAGCGACCACCTGCCGGTCGCCGTGACCCTCAGGTTGCCGCCCGCCGCGCCCCAGTGACCGCACCCGACCCGCGCGGGCGGGGACCTCAGAGCCGGTCGGCGGCGAGCAGCCGGTCGCCGGTGAAGGCGAGCAGCCAGCCGACGCCCTTGCCGGTGGCGTAGTCGCCGCCCTGCCCGGTGAGCCGTTCCAGCGCGCCGGGGATCACCTTGCCCTGACTGCACACCGCCACCGGCTCGCCGGCCGTTGCCAGCGCGCTCAGCGCCCCCGCAGCGGCCAGCACGCACTCGTCGGGCTGTTGGCCGGCGAGCGGCTCGTCCAGGTCACCACTGACCTCGATCGGCAGATCGAGCAACGCGGCGGCCGGATCGAGGGTCTGCACACAGCGCCGGGGCGAGGCGGAGAGCAGTCGGGTGGGACGGACCAGCGCGATCAGCGGCGCCAACGCGTGCGCCTCCGACCAGCCACGGGCGTCCAGCGGCCGGCCCGCGTCCGGGCCGGACCAGCTCAGCCGCTTACCGGCGTGGCCGTGCCGGACCAGCAGCATCGCCGCGGTGACCGGGGGCAGCGCGGCGAACGCGGCGAGCACCTCCGCGTCGTGCGGGTAGCTGACCATCGGGATCGCGTCGTCCACCCCCAGCCAACGCACCTCGTCGACCTCGGTGCCGGGCTGGAACCCGCCGGTGCCCACCGCCCGCATGGACCAGTAGTCGACGGTCTTGAGCAGGCCCTCGCTGCGGTACTGCACGCTGGGCAGGCGCACCTGCGGCACGGCCTGGGCGTCGGCCTCCTCGGCGACCTCCCGGGCGGCGGCGAGCAGTGGATGCTCGCCCGGTTCCAGTTTGCCCTTCGGCAACGTCCAGTCCCCGTACCGAGGGCGGTGCACCAGGCAGACCTGGACGCCGCCGTCGGGTGCCGGCCGCCACACCACGCCACCGGCCGCCCGGATCACCGCGACGTCGACGTCCGGGTACGGGGCTGGCCGGCGGCCAGCGACCGCCAGGTCCTCCTCCTCGACCATCTGCTCAGCCTATGCCCGCGCGCGTCACCCGGCGGTGCTGCCGACGCGACGCAGCAACAGATCCTGGAGATGGACCAGCGGTGCCCCGGGGGTGCCGCTGCGTCGGGTCCAACTGCCGTCGGCGCCCAGCTCGAAGGCGTCGACGTCGGGGCTCATCGCCGCTTGCAGCACGTGGTCCAGCTCGGCTCGGGCCACCGGGTCGCTGACCTGGACCAGCGCCTCGACCCGGCGATCGAGGTTGCGGTGCATCAGGTCGGCCGAGCCGATCCAGAACTCGGCGTCGCCATTGTTGCCGAACCGGAACACTCGGGAGTGTTCCAGGAAGCGGCCGAGGATCGAGCGGACCCGGATGTTCTCCGAGAACCCGGGTGCCCCCGGCCGCAGCGTGCACATCCCTCGGATGATCAGGTCGACGTGCACGCCGGCCTGGGAGGCCCGGTACAGCGCATCGGTGATCTCCTCGTCCACCAGCGCGTTCACCTTGAACTGCACCAGCCCGGGCATGCCGAGCCGGACGTGGGTGATCTCGCGTTCGATCCGCTCGATCAGGCCGCTGCGGATGCCCTGCGGCGCCACCAGCAGCCGCCGGTACGCGGTCTGCCGGCTGTAGCCGGTGAGCACGTTGAACAGGTCGGTCAGGTCGGCACCGATCTCCGGGTCGGCGGTGAGCATGCCGAAGTCCTCGTAGAGCCGCGCGGTCTTCGGGTGGTAGTTGCCGGTGCCGATGTGGCAGTAGCGGCGGATCTGGTTGCCCTCCTGGCGTACCACCAGGGCGGTCTTGCAGTGGGTCTTGAGCCCGACCAGGCCGTAGACCACGTGGCAGCCGGCCCGCTCCAGGGTGCGGGCCCAGCCGATGTTGGCCACCTCGTCGAAGCGCGCCTTCAACTCGACCAGCACCACCACCTGCTTGCCGGCGGCGGCCGCGTCGACCAGGGCGTCCACGATCGGGGAGTCGCCGCTGGTGCGGTAGAGGGTCTGCTTGATGGCCAGCACGTTCGGGTCGGCGGCGGCCTGCTCGACGAAGCGTTGCACGCTGGTGGCGAACGAGTGGTACGGGTGATGTACCAGCACGTCCCCGTCGCGCAGGGTGGCGAAGACGCTGCGCGGCACCTCGCCCTCGGTGAGCCGGGGGTGGGTGGCCGGGACGAACGGCGGGTCCTTCAGGTCGGGGCGGTCCGCCTCGCCGTAGAGCTGCCAGAGCGCGGAGAGGTCGAGCAGACCCCGGACCCGCAGCACGTCCTGGGTGTCCATGTCCAACTCGCGGATCAGCAGTTCCAACATGTGGTCGGAGATGGAGGCGGCGACCTCCAGCCGGACCGGCGGCCCGAACCGGCGCCGGGCCAACTCCCGTTCGAGGGCCTGGAGCAGGTCCTCGTCGCGGTCCTCGTCGACCTCCACCTCGGCGTTGCGGGTGACCCGGAACAGGTGGCACTCCACCACCTGCATGCCGGAGAAGAGTTGGCCGAGGTGGACCGAGATGAGGTCCTCCACCGGCAGCATCCGTACCCCCGGCTGGTCCCGGTCGACGCGGACGAAGCGGGGCACGTTGTTGGGCACCTTGACCCGGGCGAACAGCTCCGGCCCGCCGTCCGGGTCGCGTACCGACACGGCCAGGTTGAGCGATCGGCCCGAAATGTACGGGAAGGGGTGGGCCGGGTCGACAGCGAGCGGGGTGAGCACCGGGAAGATCTGTTCACGGAAGTAGGCGCGCAGCCGCTCCCGCTCGGCGTCGCCGAGGTCGGACCAGCGCAGCAGCCGGATGCCCTCGGCGGCCAGCCCGGGCAGCACGTCGTCGACGAAGCAGGCGGCGTGCCGGGCGACCAGGGTGGCGGCCTTACCGGCGACCAGCTCCAGTTGGGTGCGCAGCGGCAACCCGTCGCCGCCGCGTACCGGCAGGCCGGCGGAGAGGCGCCGCTTGAGCCCGGCGACCCGCACCATGTAGAACTCGTCCAGGTTGCTGGCGAAGATGGCCAGGAACTTGGCCCGTTCCAGCAGTGGCGTGCGCTGGTCCTCGGCCAGCGCGAGCACCCGGGCGTTGAAATCGAGCCAGGACAGCTCCCGGTTGAGAAAGCGGTCCTCCGGCAACGGGCGGTCGGTCGCGGAGACCGGCCCGGGGCGGTCCGGCAGGCCCGGCCCGGCGACCGGGTCCAGCACCTCCTCCAGGCCGGCGGAGGAGGCGGCCGGGTCGGTGCCGGCCACGTCGTCGGGCGTGGGTCGGGTGGTACGGAACCGTCCGTCGGCCCCCCGTGGGCGGCCTCCGTTGCGGCTGGTCGGGTCGTCGGTACCAGCGGGACTGTCCGGGTGTTCGCGAGGGGTGCTCACCCGCTCATAATCACCCGATTCGGGTTAACGCAAAATGAACTTGAGCTGGGACGTCAGGACATCGTCGGCAGTGTCACCCGGACGACGCCACCCGCGGCGTCGGTTTCCACCCGGACCCGCTGACCGAGGCGGAGCAGCCGCAGCCCGGAAGCGTCGAAGGCCCGGGCGGGAAAGGGCAGCTCGGTGCCGTCGTCGAGCAGCAGCAGTCCGCTGCGGGTCGCCGCGTCGAAGGTCGCCACCGTGCCCTGCATGCCCAGCACCGTACACCGGGTGGCTCACCCGGTCAGACAGCCGGCGGCCAGCGCCGCGGTGCGCGGGCCGAGCCCCAGCCGGGCGGCCGCCACCAGGTCGTCGGCGGTGTCGACATCCCGACGCAGGCTGGGCCAGTCACCGGCCAACGGTCGCGCGCCGCTCGCCGCGTGCGCCACGGCCGAGTCGGGCCCGAACCGAGGGTCCAGCGGTACGCCGGGCGGCGCCGCCAGCAGCACCGTGCCGGTACCCGGGGCGTCGCTGACGAATCGGCGTACGCCCGCCGGGCCGGCCCGGACCGCGTCCAGCGCGGCGGCCAGCTCGGCCACCCGCAGGGCGGGCAGGTCGGCGGTGAGTCCCGCCACCCATCCGCCGGCACCGGCCGCACCCTGCCGGAACGCGGCGTTCAGCCCGGCCTGCGGCGGGTCGGGCAGCACCCGGGCGCCGGCCAACCGGGCCATCGCGCGAACCCGGGGGTCGTCGGTGACCACCCGGACCTCGGCCACCCCGGGACAGGCGCGCACCGCGTCCAGGGTGTCGGCGGCCAGCGCCAACGCCAGCTCCTCATGCGGTACGCCCGGCACCCCGCCGCGCAGCCGGGACTTCGCGGCGGTCAGGCGCTTGACCGGCACCACCACGGTCCATGGCTGACTCACATCTGCCATCCTGCCAGCCCGGCACCGGTACCCTCACTGGCCGTACCAGGGGCGAGCAGGCATGATTTCGGCTGCGGGCGTCACCGGTTTCTCCGGTGGACGGGGCGGGCACGAGGAGGCACGGTGGGTCAGCGCAGGCTGGGGTTCTGGCAATGGTTGGCCGTGGTGCTGGTCAAGCCGGTGATGACGGTCTGGACTCGGCGTACCTGGCGGGGCCTGGAACACCTTGGTCACGACGGCCCGCTGATCATCGTGGCGAACCACATCTCACACGCCGACCCGCTGGTCTCGGCACATTTCATCTACGACGCCGGGCGGTGGCCGCAGTTTCTCGGCAAGGCGAGCGTGTTCAAGGTGCCGGTGGTCGGCTGGATCCTGCACCGGTGCAAGCAGATCCCCGTCGAGCGGGGGTCGGTCGACGCGGTCAAGTCGCTGGACGCCCTGGTCAAGGCCCTCGACGAGGGCGGCGCCGTGGTGATCTACCCGGAGGGCACCACCAGCCGTGAACCCGACCTGTGGCCGATGAAGGGCAAGACCGGGGCCGCCCGTCTGGCGTTGGCGACCGGCGCCCCGGTGGTGCCGCTGGCGATGTGGGGACCGGAACGCATCTTCGACCCGCGCCGGGCCCGGCTCAACCCCCGGCCCCGGATCCCGGTGACCGTGGTGGCGGGGCCGCCGATCGACCTGAGCCGGTGGGCCGGCGCCGCCCCGAGCCGGCAGGTGCTCGAGGAGATGACCGAAGTGATCATGCTGCGGCTGCGGGACATGCTCGCCGAGATCCGGGGCGGCACACCGCCACCGCTGTGGCAGCGCGGCGGTCGTACCAACGCCGAACGGCCGCGCCCGGAGGCGACGGCATGAGCGGACGGCGGCGAGCGAATCAGCGATGCGGTGCGGTGGCGGCTCACGGCGCCGCCGCGCCCGGGGAGGCGACGGCGTGAGTGGGCACGTGGCGGTGCTGGGCGCCGGCTCCTGGGGTACGGCGTTCGCGAAGATCCTGGCCGACGCCGGGCGGGACGTGACCATCTGGGCTCGGCGCCAGCCGATCGCCGACCTCATCCGCACCGAGCGGCGCAACCCGGAGTACCTGCCCGACGTGGTGCTGCCGGAGCGGGTGACCGGCACCGGTGACGCCGCCGAGGCGATCAAGGGTGCCGAGATGGTGGTGCTCGCGGTGCCGTCGCAGACGCTGCGCGGCAACCTCGCCGAGTGGACCGGGCACCTGCACCCTGATGCCACGTTGGTCTCGCTGATGAAGGGCATCGAACTCGGCACCACCAAGCGGATGAGCGAGGTGATCGTGGAGACCGCCCAGGTGGCGGCGGATCGGGTGGTGATCGTCTCCGGGCCCAACCTGGCGCCGGAGATCGCCGCCGAGCAGCCGGCCGCCACGGTGGTCGCCTGCACCGACTCCGACCGGGCCACGCTGGTGCAGCGGTCGATCACCACGCCGTACTTCCGGCCGTACACCAATGACGACGTGATCGGCTGTGAGCTGGGCGGCGCGGTGAAGAACGTGATCGCCCTGGCGTACGGGATCGCCACCGCGATGGGCTTCGGCCACAACACCCGGGCGATGCTGGTCACCCGGGGGCTCGCCGAGACCGCCCGACTCGGGGTGGCCCTCGGCGCGGACCCGCTCACCTTCGCCGGCCTCGCCGGCATGGGTGACCTGGTCGCCTCCTGCTCGTCGCCGTCGGCGCGCAACCGCACCTTCGGCGAGCACCTGGGTCGGGGCGCCACGCTGGAGGAGGCGCGGGTGGCGACCCGGCAGACCGCCGAGGGCGTCAAGAGCGCGTTGGCCATCCGTGACCTGGCCCGCGCGCACGGGGTGGAGATGCCGATCACCGAGCAGGTCGAGCTGGTCTGCCACGAGGGCGTCGACCCACGGTTCGCGGTACGCGCCCTGATGAGCCGTACGACGAAGCCGGAGTGAGCGGGGATGGACGAGTACCGGTTCCGCTCCCCGGAGCAGTACGACCAGCTGCACCCGACGGGTGGTGACGGCACCCGGTGCGTGCACGCCGGCCTGCCGGCACCCGTACCGGGCGCGCCGTTCCTGCCCGGGCCGGTCTTCGCCGCGCCGTACCACCTGGATCCGTGGCAGGGGCCGGCGACGGCGCCGAACGGGTACGGGCGCCCGGACAACCCGACCCGCCGGCTGTTGGAGGCGGCGATCGGCGAGCTGGAGGGCGGCGACTGCCGGGTCTTCGCGAGCGGGCAGGCGGCCATCACCGGGCTGTTGCTGGCGGTGCTGCGGGCCGGCGACACCGTGCTGCTGCCCGCCGACGGCTACTTCCCGGTACGCGCGTTCGCCACCGACACGCTCGCCGGCAACGGCGTACGGGTGCTGTTCGCGCCGACCGCCGGGCCGTACCCGTCCTTCGACGGGGTGCGCCTGGTGCTGGTCGAGACGCCGGCCAACCCAGGGCTGGACGTGGTCGACCTGCGGGCGCTCGCGGAGCGGGTGCACGCGGCCGGCGCCCTGCTGGCGGTGGACAACACCACCGCCACCCCGCTCGGGCAGCGTCCCTTGGATCTCGGCGCGGACCTGGTGGTCGCCTCCGGCACCAAGGCGTTGACCGGCCACTCCGACCTGCTGCTGGGCTATCTCGCCACCCGGTCACCGGAACTGCTGGACCGGCTGACCGCCTGGCGCACCGCCACCGGGGCGGTGCCCGGGGCGTTCGACGCCTGGCTGGCCCACCGCTCGCTGGCCACCCTCGACCTGCGCCTGGCCCGGCAGACGGCGAACGCCGAGGCGCTCGCCCGGCTGCTCGCGGCACGAGCAGACGTGTCCGGGGTGCGCTGGCCGGGCCTGCCGGACGACCCGGCCTACCCGGTGGCGTCGCGGCAACTGCGCCGGATGCCGGGCGTGCTCTCCTTCGACCTCGGCAGCGCCGAGCGGGTGGCCCGGTTCCTCGACGCGGCCCGGCTGGTCGCGGCGGCCACCTCCTTCGGTGGGTTGCACACCACCGCCGACCGGCGGGCGCAGTGGGGCGACGACACCGCTGCCGGCTTCGTCCGGCTCTCCTGCGGCGTGGAGGACACCGTCGACCTGGTTGCCGACGTCACGGCCGCGCTGGACGCCACGGCTTGATGGTGGCCGTCTCCCCGGCGCTTCGGGCCGCCACGGTCGACCGGTTGCGACGGGCCGGCTGTGTCTGGGCCGAGGACGAGGGCAGACTGCTCGTCGAGGCGGCCGATGGCCCGGATTCGCTGGCCGGTCTGGTAGACCGGCGGGTCGCCGGGGAGCCACTGGAGTACCTGCTCGGCTGGGCGGAGTTCTGCGGCGAGCGGATCAGCGTCGTACCCGGGGTGTTCGTGCCCCGGACGCGGACCGCTCTGCTGGTGGCGGCGGCTGCGGCGGTGACCGGGCCGGCGGCGACGGTGGTCGAGCTGTGTTGCGGCTCCGGTGCGCTCACCCGCGCCCTGGCGCGTCGACTCCGCGCGCCGCGGCTGCTGGCCGCGGTGGACCTGGACCCGACCGCGGTGGCCTGTGCCCGCGGCAACCTCGCCGCGCTGGGTGTGCCGGTCTTCGCCGGTGACCTGTTCGACGCGCTGCCGGCGGCCTGGCGCGGCGGTCTGGACCTGGTGGTGGCGAACGCGCCGTACGTGCCGACGGCGGCGTTGGGCCTGCTGCCGCCCGAGTCGCGCCGGTACGAGGCGCCGGTGGCGCTCGACGGTGGGCCGGACGGGTTGGCGGTGTTGCGCCGGCTCGCCGTGGACGCGACGAGCTGGCTCGCCCCGGGCGGACACCTGGTGGTGGAGGTCGGCGAGACGCAGGTCGACCTGCTTGGCGCGGCGTTGACGGAGGCCGGGCTGGTGCCGACGACGGTCCGCGACGGGTCCCTGGGGGCCACGGCGATGACCGCCCAGCGGCCGGTCGGCATGGCGGGCCGGGGGAACGAGAACTAGCCTCACGTCAAGTTCAGGGATGGTGGGAGGCGGTTGACGGGTGGGTAGCACAACGGTGCCGGTGGTCGTGGGGATCGACAACGGCGGTACGAGCAACAACGCCACCGTGCTCACGATCGACGGACGATTCCTGGTCGATCAGCTCGTGGAGACCCCCAGCGAGGTGCGCGCCGGGCCGCAGGCCGCCGTCGAGGCGATGGCCCGCTCCTTCGACGGCGTGCTGGCCCTGACCGGGGTGCCCCGTGACCAGGTCCGCGCGGTCGGGCTGGACACCCCGGGGCCGGCCAGCGCCACCGGGGTGATCTCGTCGAAGGGGTCGACGAACTTCTCGCAACCGGCCTGGCGCGGTCACGACATCCGGGGCGCCCTGGAACACCGGCTCGGGCTGCCGGTGGTCTACCACAACGACGGCAACGCCGCCGCGCTCTACGCCCACCACGTCCACTTCGGCGCCGACGCGATGCGGCGCTCGTCGGTGTCCGCGATCGTCGGCACCGGGCTGGGTGGCGGCGTGGTCGAGAACGGCCGGGTGATCGCCGGTGCGGCGGGCATGGCCGGCGAGCTGGGACACGTACACATCCCGCTGGCGAACGTGCTGGCGCCGGGGCAGCCGGTGCCGACCTGCGCCTGTGGCTTCGCCGGTGACGTGGAGAGCGTCGCCTCGCTGACCGCGATCGAACGCAACCTGCTGCCGTACTGGCTCACCCGGTTTCCGGAGCACCCGCTGGCCGGTGAGCCATCGGCGCGGGCGGCGAAGCTGGTGCGGGGCTACGGCGAGCGGGGCGACGAACTGGCCCGGGAGATCTTCGCCCAGCAGGCGAGGGCGCTCGGCGCACTGTTCACCATCGCGGCGAACTTCACCGACCCGCACGCGTACTTCATCGGCGGTGGGGTGGTGGAGACGGCCCCGGAGTTCCGCGACTGGTTCCTGGCGGCGGTACGCGAGCACAGCGCGCTCCGCGCGGAGCAGGCCGCCCTGGCCACCTTCGCGCTGGTCCCGGACCGCGACATGGCCGGCGCGCGGGGCGTCGCGCTCGCCGCGCTGGAGCGGGTACGCGCGCTGCCGACCCCGCCGCCGCTGGTCGGCGACTGACGGCGGCCGGCGGTCAGCGCAGCTGGACATCCTCCAGGACGGGGAAGTCGTACCAGCTCACCGAGAAGGGCTCGGTGGGGGCCGGGGACGCCGGGAAGACGCCCCACGTGTCGATCGACTGTCCCGGGGCGACGCTGACGGTCTCGCCGGGCCGTTCCGCGGCACACCAGGTGTCCGTCGGGCGCACGGTGCGGCCGTCGGCCAGGGTCAGCGCGGAGAGGGCCAGGTCGTCCTCGCGGGTCGGGCAGGCCAACGGCCACGGCAGCGGCGAGTCGTTGCGGTACCTGAAGGTGAGCCGTACCGCGCCGTCGGCGGTCTCGGCGCTGGTCAGCGTGAGGTTGAACGACGACTGCTGGTAGATCTGCCGGTCGAGTCGGTAGGTCTGCCGCTCGGTGCTCGACGGGGTCTGCTGGGCGTCGTCCCCGCCACTGACGGGACTGGTGTCCGCCCCGGTCTCCGGGCTGCGGTCCGTCCGCGCCTGAGTGGACGGTGATCCGTCCCGAGCGGCCAGGTAGTAGCCGGCGAGGGAGCCGACGAGGGCGAGACCGGCCGTCGACACGACGACGGCGATCAGGACGCCGTACCTTCTCTGCACACGGACTCCCGGCTGCTGGGCGGCAACGTCGGCCGTGAAGGTAGCACCGGGGGGAAAGCCGGTCGGCGCCGGCGAGCGAGGGCTGACCGGGCCGGCGGTGCCCTTACCGGCCCGGTCAGCGGTTCTGGGTGGGCTACCTCGCGGTGGTGCGGCTCCAGGGGCGTGGGGGACCTGGGTGGTTCAGCGGGTCGGGGGTGCCGCGGCGAAGGCGGTCCAGGCGGTCGGCGCGAAGAGCAGCAGCGGGCCGTCCGGGTCCTTGGAGTCGCGTACGGCCACCGTGCCGGGCACGACCGCCATCTCCACGCAGGCACCCTCGTCGCCGCTGTGGCTGCTCTTGCGCCATCCGGCCCCGGCCCGGGTGCCGTTGATCGTCGGTGTCATGTCAACTACCGTCCCTTCAGGATCTTGACGAGTTCGTCGCGGCTGGCCGCCGGGCTGAGCGCGACGGTCCGCAGGTGTTCCATGATCTTGGTGCAGGTACGCAGGTCGCCGGGCCGGTCGAGGACCATCTGCCCGGCGACCGTCTCCACCGAGGCGATGATCGGGTCCTCCGGGTCGGCGAACTCGAGAATGTGCAGTGAGCCCCGGGTGCCCCGGTGGTAACCGGCCACCAACGGGATCAACTGGACGGTGATGTTGGGCAGTTCGCTCATCTTGAGCAGGTGCCGTAGCTGCCCCTGCATCGCCGACTCGTCGCCGACCGGGCGCAGCAACGCGGCCTCGTCGAGGATCGCGTCGAAGATCGGTGGATCGTCGCCGGTGAGCCGTTGCTGCCGGTCCAGTCGCAGGTGGACGCGCTCCTCGACGTCGTTGTCGCTGAGGGTGTGCGGGCCACCGCGCATCACGCCCCGGACGTAGTCGGCGGTCTGCAACAGTCCCGGCACCACCGACGGCTCGAAGTTGGCGATGCCGGTGGCCTCGGCCTCAAGGGCGATGAAGTCGATGGTGCGCCGGTCGAGCAGGTACGAGTAGGACACCCACCAGCCGGGCTTGCGGGCGTCCTTGGCCAGTGCGACGGCCGCCGCGACCTCGTCCGTGCCGACCCCGTAGAGGGTGAGCAGCGCGCGGACGGTGGCCGGATTGACCAGCGTCTGCGCGTTCTCGTAGCGGGACAGCGTGCTGCGGGTGCTGTTGATCTCGTCGGCCGCGACTTCGAGGGTGAGGCCGGCGGCCTCACGGTGGTGGCGCAGGGCGATGCCCAGCCGTCGGGCGCGGGCGGTCTTCGGAGCCATGCATCGATGGTCGCACGTATTTGGGACTCTGTACATGAGAAAACGTCGGTGAGAGTTGCATTCATGCCCGTGAAGCTGTCAATCTGTTAGCGCGTCCTCACCGCCGGTTGTCGTGGCGACGGTGGTGGTGAGCGACCGGAGGGGATGGGGCGCGCGGCGGTCGGGTTATTCCCCCGTACCCGGCCGCCGCGTGCCACGCCATTTGTCGGGCACCGGAAGGGAAACGACGTGCGCAGAGACTGTCGGGAAACCTCGCGGCGGGCCCGGCCGGTGACCGGTGGCGCGCGGCGATGACCCGTTTCCTGGTCGTGCTGACCGACGTCCGCCCGTGCGAGGGTGGCGGTCGCAACGAACGCATCGCGCCCGAACGGCGTCGTCAGGTGGTGGGCGCGAGCAGCCGGGAGGCGGCCGAGCGGATCGCCGGCGCCTTCATGGCGTTGGGCATGGTGCGGGCCGGGCGGCAGCGGGTCAAGGTGATCGCGATCGGGCGCCGACACGCATTCGGGGAACGGGAGCTGGCGGGCTAGCTCAGCACGCCTGATTACACACCGTATAGGGCTTGTTGACCGAATGCGGCTGAGGCGCGTTCTCGCAGGGTATCGGCTACCTGCTCCCGCCACGCACAGTAAGGTCATCTGGGAGAGCGCCAGCAGTGCGTCCCGGAAAGGTGACCGCAGTGACCACCCCAGGCAAGACCCGCGTGGCGATCGTCTTCGGCGGCCGTAGCCCGGAACACGGCATCTCCTGTGTGAGCGCCGGCAGCGTGCTCGGCGCCCTCGACCCGGACGAGTTCGAGGTGGTGCCGGTCGGTATCACCCGCGCCGGGCAGTGGGTACTCACCAGCGGCGACCCGGACCAACTGGCGATCAATTCGCGCCAGCTGCCGGAGATCACCGCCGAGTCCGGCATGGACATCGTGTTGCGGGCCGACCCGACCGGCAAGGGTCTGCTGGTCCTCGACCCGGCCGAGGGGCCCCGCGCACTGGCCGATGTGGACGTGGTGTTCCCGGTGCTGCACGGCGCCTACGGCGAGGACGGCACCATCCAGGGGATGCTGGAGATGGCCGGCATCCCGTACGTGGGGGCGAAGGTGTTCGCCTCCGCCGCCGCGATGGACAAGGAGTTCACCAAGAAGCTCTGCGCCGCCGAGGGCATTCCGGTCGGCCCGTACGCGGTGCTGCGCAGCGGGATGACGCTGAGCGAGGCGGACAAGCAGCGGCTCGGCCTGCCGGTCTTCGTCAAGCCCTCGCGGGCCGGGTCCTCCTTCGGCGTCAGCAAGGTCAACGACTGGGCGGACCTGGAGGCGGCGATCGCCACCGCCCGGGAGATCGACAGCAAGGTGCTGGTCGAGGGCGCCATCGTCGGCCGGGAGGTCGAGTGCGGCGTGCTGGAGGGCGAGGCCGGTGGCGTGCCCGAGGCGTCCGTGGTCGCCGAGGTGCGGCTGGTCGGCGACTACGAGTTCTACGACTTCGAGGCCAAGTACATCGACGCGGAGTCGGCCTGCGAGTACGACATTCCGGCCGACCTGCCCGACCGGGTCACCCGGCAGGTACGCGACTACGCCGTGCGGGCCTTCACCGCGCTGGACTGCGCCGGGCTGGCCCGGGCCGACTTCTTCGTCACCCCGGAACTGGACGTCTATCTCAACGAGATCAACACGATGCCCGGTTTCACCCCGACGTCGATGTTCCCCCAGATGTGGGCGGCCGCCGGACTGGACTACCCGAAGCTGGTCGACCGGCTCATCCGTACCGCCCTGACCCGAGGCCCGGGGCAGTACTGACCCGGCCCGGCCGGTGGGCCCGACCGGCCCGGGTCAGGCGGTGCAGCCGGACGGAGCGGTCTCGGCCCGGGGGACCGAGGCCACGATGGTGCTGGAGATCGGGGACGCCCACTGCAACGCCTCGCCGTAGAAGTGCGGCACCCGGAGGGTCACCGCCGTCTCCCGGTCGACCGTGGTCAACTCCGTGACGTCGGCCCGCTCCTCGGCGTACCAGCAGACCGAATTGACCAGGGTGAGGTGGGCGGTGGGCTGCACCTCGGGCTCGTCGCCGCCGCAGGCCACCGTCACTGCCGGATCGCCGTACGCGGCGTTCTGTTCCGGCCCGGCGGTCACCGGCCGCTGCGACAGGTCGCGGATCGAGGTGGGCAACTGCGACAGCAGGGCGCGGCAGACGGTCGCCGGTCGCTGGGCCAGCGCCGGGGCGGCCATCTCGACCGGCGCGGTGGACTGCGGCTGCACCGAGGTCGGTGAGGAATCCGGCGCGGCGGTCGAATTGTCCGGGGCGAGCTGGACGAAGGCCAGGAAGCCCGCCAGCAGGGCCACCGGCAGGGCCACCGCCGTGGCGACCAGCGCCGCGCTGCGGTTGGTCCGATCAGGTGCCGGCGCGGCCTGCTCTCGCTCGGTCTCGACGGCAGCGGACTCGGAGATCTTGCCCATCTACAGCCGCACCACCGAACACGTCAGGGTACGGGTGATGCCGGGCACCATCTGCACGTTGCTGACGATGAGTTTGCCAAGCTCGTCTACGGTGTTCGCCTCGGTGAGCACGACCACGTCGTAGGGCCCGGTCACCGCGTCGACCCGGACCACACCGGCGAGGTCCGCGATGAGACCGGCCACGTCACGCGCCCGGCCGACCTCTGTCTGGATGAGGATGTACGCCTGTACCACGACTCGACCTCCCTCCGTCGCCGCCTGCCAGGCGGCCCGAAGGGAGAAAGTACCTTACGGACCAGGCGTGATCCCTATCGGTGGTCAAGGAGAAGCAGTGAGCGAACGAAGCGGAGCGGGGGCGTGAGCGTCGCGGGTGTGGGGGAGTTCGGCCTGATCGACCGGGTGACCGCCCGACTGTCGTACGGATCCACGGTGCTGCTCGGCCCCGGCGACGACGCGGCGGTGGTCGCCGCGCCGGACGCCCGGGTGGTGGCCTCGACCGACGTACTGGTGGACGGGCGGCACTTCCGCCGGGACTGGTCCGGGGCGTACGACATCGGCCGCCGGGCGGCGGCGGCCAACCTCGCCGACGTGGTGGCGATGGGCGCCGACCCGACCGCCCTGCTGGTGGCGCTCTGCGTGCCGGCCGACGTCGAGACCGGCTGGGTCGAGCAGTTGGCCGACGGGCTCGGCGCCGAGTCGGCCGGCGTCGGGGCCAGCGTGGTCGGTGGGGACATGTCGGCCAGCCCCACCCTGACCATCGCGGTCACCGCCCTGGGTGACCTGGCTGGCCGGGCGCCGGTCACCCGAGCCGGCGCCCGACCGGGTGACCTGGTGGCCCTCGCCGGTCGCACCGGCTACGCGGCGGCCGGATTCACCGTGCTCTCCCGGGGATTCCGCACTCCCCGGCTGCTGGTCGAGGCGTACCGGCGGCCGGAGGTGCCCTACCCGGCCGGCCCGCTGGCCGCCCGGCTCGGCGCCACCGCCATGATCGACGTCTCGGACGGGCTGCTCGCCGACCTCGGACACGTGGCGAAGGCCAGCGGGGTGGCCGTCGACATCAGCCGGGACGCCTTCGAGGTGCCGCCGCAGATGCGCGACGCGGCCCAGGCGCTCGGCGTGGACCCGTACGCCTGGCTGCTGGCCGGTGGCGACGACCACGCGCTGGCCGCGACCTTCGCACCGGCGACGGTGCTGCCCGACGGCTGGCGGACGATCGGCCGGGTCGCCGAGGGGCACGGGGTGACGGTGGACGGCCAGCCGTTCGACGGCCCGGCCGGTTGGGACCACTTCCGCTGAGTCGTACCGGGTCGCTCACGGTAAGGGGTCGACCCGGTCGTACCCTTTACCTGTGCAGGGAATCGAGATCCACCTGGTGCCGTTCGACTCGCCGGTGGCGCAGCGGTTGATCACCGCCGCGCTGGCCGACCTGGGCGCCCGGTACGGCGGCAACGGCGACGAGACACCGGTAGCTGCCAGCGAGTTCACGCCGCCGCACGGCGCCTTCCTGGTCGCCCACCTCGACGGGCAGCCGGTCGGCTGCGGTGGCTGGCGCAGCCACGGCAGCGCGGGCGACACGGCCGAGTTGAAGCGGATGTACACCGCACCGCAGGCGCGCGGACGCGGGGTGGCCCGCACCGTGCTGGCCGCCATCGAACGCTCGGCCCGTGAACACGGCCGCAAGCGGATCATCCTGGAGTGCGGTGACCGGCAGCCCGAGGCGGTCGCCATGTACACCGCGGCCGGCTACGAGCCGATCCCCAACTTCGGCTACTACGCCGACGCGCCCGGCTGCCTCTCCTTCGCCCACACCCTCTGAAGGAAGGGCACCTTCTTAACGCCTCCGGTATAGGAAGGGCCCCCTATTATTGAGCCGTAATTCAAACAGGTTGTGATCGTTGTCCTTGTATGGGTGTTACGGTACGGGATGCACGGCGGCTTTCCCCGCAGGCACAAGAGGATCTGCGTCGTCGGGCGGTCGCGGCGGTCAAG